>NZ_JBVJGU010000002.1:26541-103503 GCF_055587165.1 Streptomyces sp. NPDC048353
CGGGGGGGGTGGGGGTGGGGGGGGGGGGGGGGGGGGGGGGGGGGGGGGGGGGGGGGGGGGGGGGGGGGGCCCCCCCCCCCCCCCCCCCCCCCCCCCCGCCCCGCCAGGGCCCGGCCCGCCCGGCGCCGGACCGGACGTATGGTTCTGCCCCGCCCCGCCACGGTCCGCCCCGCCACTGCCCGCCCGCCCCGGCCCGCCCCGCGCGCGGAGGTCAACCGCCCCCTGTTCGGCGGGGTTTCGGGGGGACCCGGCGGGCCCCGGCCCTCAGGACTCCGTGCGGTACATCAGGTCCACCTCGTGTGTGACGAAGCCCAGCCGTTCGTACACCGTCACGGCCGCCGTGTTGTCGGCGTCCACGTAGAGCATCGCCGTCGGCAGGGTCTGCGCCGCGAGGTGCCGCAGTCCGATCGCGGTGAGCGCCTTGCCGAGGCCGCCGCCCTGGGCGTCCGGCAGGATGCCGACCACGTACACCTCGCCGAGCTGCTCCTCGGCGTGCACCTTCGTCCAGTGGAAGCCGATCAGCCGGCCCTCCTTCTCCGCGAGGAAGAAGCCCTTCGGGTCGAACCAGGGCTCGGCGATCCGGTCGTCCAGGTCGCGCTGGGTGAGCGAGCCCTGCTCGGGGTGGTGGGCGAAGGCGGCCGCGTTCGCCGCCAGCCAGGCCGCGTCGTCCTGGCCGGGGACGAACGTCCGGACGGTGACGCCCTCGGGCAGCACCGGCTCGGGGATGTCGAGCGGCACCAAGGGCCGGCGGAGCTGGCGCAGTTCCCTGAAGAGGGTCAGGCCGAGGACCTGGGCCAGGTGCCGCGCGGCCGACTTCCCGCCGTGCGCCCACACCCGCAGCCGCTTCCCCGAGGCGGCCAGCAGCGCCGTGCCGAGCGCCCGGCCGTGCCCGCGGCCGCGGTGCGAGGGGTGGACGACCAGCTCGGCCGCCGGGGCCTCCACCGGGTCGGTGTCCTCCAGCTGGGCGTAGCCGTAGAGGTGGGGGCCGACCGTGAGCAGGAAGTGCCGCACGCCCTCGCGGCTGCCGCGGCGCAGGTACAGCCGCCCCTGCTCGGACACGGCGTGCATGCCGTCCGAGTGCTCAGCGGCTTCCAGCAGGGCGAACACGTCCTGGACCTGCCCGGGGGAGAGCTCGTCGAGGGTATGGATCTGCCGGCCGGGTTCGAGGGCCGGCGCCACGTCAGAAGTCATGGTGCGAGCCTACGGAATCAACCGAGTCGTAACCCACTACCCCCTGTTGCGCTACGCGCGTTGACTCTAGGCTGCGCGGCAGACTGACTCACAGGAACCAAGGGGAGCGATGTCAGCGACACCGAAGAAGAACAGGGCGAGGCGGCGGATTCTCGCCGCCGGTGCGGGACTTGCCACCGTCGGCGCGCTGGTGGCCGCGATGCCGGCCGGTGCGGCCCAGGACCGGGACCGGTCGTACGGCCACGGCTGGGGCCGGACCGTCGATGTCCAGCTGCTCTCCTTCAACGACCTGCACGGCAATCTGGAGCCGCCGGCCGGCTCCTCCGGCCAGGTCACCCACCTCCACGAGGACGGGACCACCTCGAAGATCGACGCGGGCGGCGTGGAGTACCTCGCCACGCACCTGCGCCAGGCGCGTCAGGGGAATCGTTACTCCATCACCGCCGCGGCGGGTGACATGATCGGCGGCTCGCCGCTGCTCTCGGGGCTCTTCCACGACGAGCCGACCATCGAGGCGCTGAACAAGATGGACCTCGACGTCACCTCGGTGGGCAACCACGAGTTCGACGAGGGCGCGCGCGAGCTGGCCCGGATGCAGAACGGCGGCTGTCACCCGGTCTCCGGCTGTGCCGCGCCGGGCAAGAAGTTCCGTGGCGCCGACTTCCCGTACCTCGCCGCCAACGTGACGAAGGAGAAGACGGGGAAGCCGCTGCTCGACCCGTACTTCGTCTGGGAGCGGAACGGCGTCAGGATCGGCTTCATCGGCGTGACCCTGGAGGGCACCCCGAACATCGTCACCGCCGAGGGCGTCAAGGGCCTGAAGTTCGGCGACGAGGTCGAGACGATCAACAAGTACGCCAAGATCCTGGAGCGCAAGGGCGTCAAGTCCATCGTCGCCCTGGTCCACGAGGGCGGCGCGCCCGCCTCGGCCGCGTACAACTACGACTGCGACAGCCCCGGCCCGGGCGACGGCATCTCCGGTCCGATCACCGAGATCGCCAAGAACGTGACCCCGCAGGTCGACGCGCTGGTCACCGGCCACACGCACCAGGCGTACGTGTGCACCGTCCCGGACCCGGCCGGCAAGCCGCGTCTGGTCACCTCGGCGTCCTCGTTCGGAAAGCTGTACACGGACACCACGCTCACCTACGACCGCCGCACCAAGGACATCGTCCGGACGACGGTCGCGTCGGCCAACCACGTCGTCACCCGTGACGTGCCCAAGGCCGGGGACATGACCAAGCTGATCGGCGACTGGAACACGCTGGCCGCCCCGGTCGCGAACCGGCCGCAGGGCTGGATCGCCGCCGACATCAACGGCCGCGGCTCGACCGCGTACGAGAAGCCGCTCGGCGACCTGATCGCCGACGCCCAGCTGGAGGGCCTCGCCCCGGCGGACAAGGGCGGCGCGCAGCTGGCCCTGATGAACCCGGGCGGTATCCGCGCGGACCTGGTGCACAAGGCGTCCGGCGCCGAGGGCGACGGGGTGGTGACGTACGGGGAGGCCTTCACCGTGCAGCCGTTCACCAACATGATGAACGTCGTGGACCTCTCCGGCGCGAACCTGCTGGCCGCGCTGAAGCAGCAGGTCAGTGGCGCGAACGCGACCTCGGTCAAGATTCTGCAGGTCTCCAGGGGCCTGACCTACACGCTGGACATGACCAAGAGCGGCGCGGACCGCGTCGTGGACGGCTCGGTCAAGCTGAACGGCGTGGCGATCGACCCGGCGAAGACCTACCGGGTCGCGATGAACGAGTTCCTCGCGGGCGGCGGCGACGGCTTCCCGGCCCTGGCGGCCGGCACGAACAAGCTGGTCGGCGCGTCGGACCTGGACCTCTTCAACGCCTACCTGGCGGCCCACTCGACGGCCGCCTCCCCGCTGCCGGTGCCGGCGGCGGACCGGATCACGGTCGTCCAGTAGGACCCGCGGACGAGGCGGCCCGTTTCGACGGGCCGCCTCCTCTCTCTGGCGTTGTTTGACGCGTACCCGTCATACTCGCGTGCCATGGACCGACGAAGCTTTCTCGCGGGAGCCGCGGCGACCACCGCCACCGTCCTCATCGGAGCCCCGCCCGCCCGGGCGCGCTCCCGTGTCCTCGGGACGCAGGACTGGATGGCGGGCCACGGCGACCCCACCCCGCTCCAGAAGCTCACCATCCCCGGCACCCACGACTCCGGCGCCCGGTTCGGCGGTCTCTGGGCCGCCTGCCAGAACACCACCATCGCCCAGCAGCTGGACAGCGGAATCCGCTTCCTGGACATCCGCTGCCGGGTCACCGGGGGCTCCTTCGCCATCCACCACGGCGCCGCCTACCAGAACATGATGTTCGGCGACGTCCTCGTCGCCTGCCGCGCCTTCCTCGCCGCCCACCCCTCCGAGACCGTCCTCATGCGCGTCAAACAGGAGTACTCCGAGGACTCCGACGCCACCTTCCGGCAGATCTTCGACGACTACCTCGACGTGCGCGGCTGGCGCTCCCTCTTCCGCATCGGCGCCGGGATCCCCGCCCTCGGCGAGGCCCGCGGCCGGGTCGTCCTGCTCGCCGACAACGCCGGCCTGCCCGGAGTCCGCTACGGCGACGGCGCGCTCTTCGACATCCAGGACGACTACATGGCCGAGCCGGGCGCCAAGTACCCGAAGATCGAGTCCCACTTCCGCAAGGCCGCCGGCCAGCCGGGCAAGCTCTTCCTCAACTACGTCTCGACCTCGGCCTATCTCCCGCCCCGCTGGAACTCCGACCGCCTCAACCCCCGGGTCCACGCCTTCCTCGACGGCGCGGAAGCCACCGGCTGGAAGGGCCTCGGCATCGTCCCGCTGGACTTCCCCGCCACCCGCTCAGGACTCGTCGAATCCCTCATCCGGCACAACTGACCCGTCCGGCGGGGGAGTCGGCGCGCCCGGCAGGCTGATCACCGCCGCCGTGCCCCCGCCCTCCGCCGGCGTCAACGTCACCGTGCCGCCCGCCTGCTGGACCGTACGGGCCACGATCGACAGCCCCAGGCCCGAACCGGGCAGGCTGCGCGCCGACGGCGAACGCCAGAAGCGGTCGAAGACGTGGGGCAGCTCCTCGGCCGGGATGCCCGGCCCGTGGTCGCGGACCGTCAGCTCGCCCCGCATCAGGCTCACCTCCACCACGCCCCGCGGCGGCGAGAACTTCACCGCGTTGTCCAGGACGTTCACCAGGGCCCGCTCCAGCGCCGCCGGCTCCGCCCGTACGTACCAGGGCGCCAGGTCGGTACGGAAGGTCAGCTCCGGCCCCCGCAGCCGGGCCCGGTCGAGCGCCGAGCGCAGAATGCCGTGCAGCGGCACCACCTCCAGCGGCCCCCGCTCCACCGCCTCCGGACGGGCCAGCTCCTGCAGGTCGCCGATGAGCGCGGCCAGCTCCGTCATCTGCGCCTTCACCGAGGCCATCAGCGCGGCCCGGTCCGCCGCGGGCAGCGCACGGCCCGTCTGCTCGCTGCGGACCAGCAGCTCGATGTTGGTCCGCAGCGAGGTCAGCGGGGTGCGCAGCTCGTGGCCCGCGTCGGCGATCAACTGCGCCTGCAGGTCCCGCGAGGTGGCCAGCGCCGCCGTCATCGCGTTGAAGGAGCGCGACAGCCGGGCCACCTCGTCCTCGCCCTCGACGGGGATGCGGACCGTCAGGTCCTCCGTCCGCGCCACGTGCTCGACGGCCTCCGTCAGCCGGTCCACCGGCTTCAGCCCGGCCCGCGCCACCCACAGCCCGGCCGCGCCCGCGCCGACCACCCCGATCCCGGAGACCAGGAGCAGTACCCAGCCGAGCGTGGACATCGAGTTGTCGATCTCCGCCAGCGGCCGGGCGATGCTGATGCCGATCCCGCCCCGCAGCGGGTCCTGCGGATAGGTGTGGACGCGCATCTCGACGCCGTTGTCGGCCTTCGTCGTGTGCAGCGCGTAGGCCGCCTCGCCCCGCGCCACCGCGAGATCGCCCGGCTGGACGGGGATCGGCGAGGAGCCGTACGTACAGACCTTGCCGTCGGCCAGCACGATCTGCCAGGTGTACGCCGAGCCGGTCGCCGGGACGACCGTGTCCCGGCTCTGGGCGCAGTTGAGGATCAGACTGCCCACCGAGCGCTCGTCCAGCCTGCTGTCGCGCAGCGACGAGTCCATCTCCGCCTCCAGCTGCGCGCGGGTCACGAACCAGCACGCCGCCGACACCGCGGCCACCGCGAGGGCCACCGCCAGCGCCGTGAGCAGCGCCAGCCGGGACCGCAGCGGACGCGACCGGAACCAGGCGACCGGACCGCTCACTCCGGTCCTCCGCCGCGCAGCACATAGCCCACGCCCCGCACGGTGTGCACCAGACGCGGTTCGCCGCCCGCCTCCGTCTTGCGCCGCAGGTACATCACGTACACGTCCAGCGAGTTCGAGCTGGGCTCGAAGTCGAAGCCCCAGACCGCCTTCAGGATCTGCTCCCGGGTCAGCACCTGGCGCGGGTGGGCGAGGAACATCTCCAGGAGCGTGAACTCCGTCCGGGTCAGCTCCACCGGCCGGCCGGCACGGGTCACCTCCCGCGTCGCCAGGTCCATCCGCAGGTCGCCGAAGGACAGCACGTCGCCCGCCGGTTCCGCGGCCCCGGCCGCCGTCGCGGCGTACGAGCTGCGGCGCAGCAGGGCCCGGATCCTGGCGAAGAGCTCGTCCAGCTCGAAGGGTTTCACCAGGTAGTCGTCCGCGCCCGCGTCGAGCCCGGTGACCCGGTCGCCGACCGTGTCGCGGGCCGTCAGCATGAGGATCGGGACGGTGGAGCCGGAGGAGCGGATGCGGCGGGCCGCCGTCAGGCCGTCCATGCGGGGCATCTGGATGTCGAGGACGACGAGATCGGGGGCGTACGTCCCCATCTTCGCGAGGGCGTCGAACCCGTCGACGGCCTCCTCGGTCCCGTACCCCTCGAAGGCGAGGCTGCGCCGCAGGGCTTCCCGTACGGCGGGCTCGTCGTCGACGATGAGGATGCGGCCGCCTTCATTCACCGGACCTGTCATGACCCCAGCGTCGCACGGCTCGCCCGGGCCCCCGTTCAGTTGCCGCCGCCGGAGCGCAGGCCGTCCAGGTCGGCCTTCAGGGTGTCGACCGGGATGGCGAATCCGAGGCCGACGCTGCCGGCCGCGGAGCCGGTGGCGGCGCTGGGGGAGTACATGGCCGAGTTGATGCCGATGATCCGGCCGTTCATGTCGATCAGCGCGCCGCCGGAGTTCCCGGGGTTGAGCGAGGCGTCGGTCTGGATCGCCTTGTAGGTCGTCTTGGACGAGCCGGTGTCGCCGTTGAACTCCCGGCCGCCGAACTCGAAGGGCCAGCCCTGCCGGGGGTCGTACTGCTGCTGCCCCTGCCCCTGGCCGCCTTCGTCCTTGGCGACGGTCACGTCGCGGTCGAGGGCCGACACGATGCCGCTGGTGACCGTGCCGGTCAGGCCCTCGGGCGAGCCGATCGCGACGACCTCGTCGCCGACCTTGACGTCGTCGGAGTCGCCCAGGGTGGCCGCCTTCAGGCCGGAGGCGCCCTTCAGCTTGATCAGCGCCAGGTCCTTGTCGGGGGCCGTGCCGACGACCTCGGCGGCGTAGGTCCTGCCGTCGGAGAGGCGCACGGACAGCTGGGTGGCGCCGGAGATGACGTGGTTGTTGGTGACGATCTCGCCGTCGCCGGTGATGATCACGCCGGAGCCGGTGGACTTGCCGGCGGCGGAGGTCGCGGAGATCTCCACGATGGAAGGGGAGACGGCCTTGGCGACGCCGGCGACCGTGCCCTTGTCGCTCGCGGACACGTTGGTGCCGCTGACGCCGGAGCCGGCCGTCGGGGCGCCGTCCGCGGTGAGCTGCTGGACCAGGGTCGCCGCGCCGCCGCCGATCGCGGCCGCGGCGATCGCCACGGCGGCCATCAGGCCCACGCCGCGCCTGGCGCGGCGGTGCGGCCGGGCGGCCGGGACGGGCGCGGGCGCGGCCAGGGCGACGGGAGGGCCGGCCGGCGGGGGCACCTGACCGCCGTGTCCGCCGTGGCCACCGCCCGGCCAGACCGTCGTGCCCGGCTCGGTGACGACCGGCCCGCCGTGACCCGGCGCCGCCGCCTCGTACGCCGTGCCGTACGTACGGTCGTACGCCGGGTCGTACGGCGGGTGCGGGGGCTGCGGCGGGAAGTACGGCTGCTGCGGCTGCTGCTGGGAAGAGTCCGTCATGGGGACGACTCTCGGATCGACAGATGAGAGGCCCCTGAGGAACGCCTGAGAAGCCCGGCAGAAGTGCGTATGCCCGATATAAAGGCGGCCCGGCCCGCGGTGCGACGGGATGGCGAGCGGTTATCCGCAGGTGCGGCGGGCGGTTATCCGCAGCCGCAGGAGCGGCGGACGATCAGCGCGGAGGGGAACTGCTTCACCCGCTCGCGCTTCGACCCCGCCACCCGCAGCGAGTCGTCGAGGACCAGGTCGACCGCCGCCCGGGCCATCGCCGGGCGGTCGGAGGAGATGGTCGTCAGCGGCGGATCGGTGAGCGCCGCTTCCTTCACGTCGTCGAAGCCCGCCACGGCCAGCTCGCCGGGCACGTCGATCCGCAGCTCGCGGGCGGCCCGCAGCACGCCGAAGGCCTGGTCGTCGGTGGAGCAGAAGATGGCCGGCGGCCGCTCGGGTCCTGAGAGGATCTCGAGCGCGATCCGGTAGGCGTCGTAGCGGTTGTACGGGGCCTGGAAGAGCCGGCCCTCGATCGAGCGGCCGGCCTCCAGCATCGCGCGCCGCCAGCCCTCCTCGTGGTCCGCGACCGGGTCGCCGACGGCCGGGGTGTTGGGGACGCCGCCGAGGCAGGCGACGTACGGGTGCCCGTGCTCCAGGAGGTGCCGGGTGGCGAGCTGGGCGCCGCCGATGTCGTCCGTGACGACGGCGACGTCGTCGAGTGCCTCGGGCCGCTCGTGCAGCAGCACCACGCGTGCGTCCCACGCCTCGATCTCGCTGGCGGCCCGCTCGCTCATGCCCTGGCTGACCAGGATCAGACCGGAGACCCGCATGCCGAGGAAGGCCCGGAGGTAGTGGACCTCGCGCTCGTCGCGGTAGTCCGAGTTGCCGACGAGGACCATCTTCCCGCGCTCGGCCGCGGCCTGTTCGACCGCGTGCGCCATCTCCGCGAAGAACGGCTGCCGCGCGTCGGGGACGATCATGCCTATGAGGTCGGTGCGGCGGGAGGCCATCGCCTGGGCCACCCGGTCGGGGCGGTAGCCCAGCTCCTTGATGGCGGCGAGGACACGCTCGCGCGTGGCCGGGGCGACCGGCCGGGGTCCGTTGTTGATGACGTAACTCACGACCGCGGTCGAAGTACCCGCCAGTCGCGCTACGTCATCCCGCGTCACCTTGGCCACGCGCGGCAGTCTACGCGGGGGGACCTAGCCATTGGCAGGGCGGACTGTGGCGTGCGCCACGTCGGCCGGTTCCGCCGTCGGGGTGACGGAGCGGGCCGTGCCCTTGGCGCGGTCGTCCTTCGCCCGCGCCTCCTCCTTCGCCCGTGCCTCCTCGGCCGCGCGCTCCACCTTCTCCGGCGTGACGAAGCGGTATCCCACATTCCGGACGGTGCCGATCAGCGACTCGTGCTCGGGGCCGAGCTTCGCCCGCAGCCGCCGGACGTGGACGTCGACCGTCCGGGTGCCGCCGAAGTAGTCGTACCCCCACACCTCCTGGAGGAGCTGGGCGCGGGTGAAGACCCGGCCCGGGTGCTGGGCGAGGTACTTCAGGAGCTCGAACTCCTTGAAGGTGAGGTCGAGGACGCGGCCCTTGAGCTTGGCGCTGTAGGTCGCCTCGTCCACGGAGAGGTCGCCGTTGCGGATCTCCATCGGGGAGTCGTCGGCGACGATCTGCTGGCGGCCCATGGCGAGGCGCAGCCGGGCCTCGACCTCGGCCGGGCCCGCGGTGTCGAGGAGCACGTCGTCGATGCCCCAGTCGGCGGTGACGGCCGCGAGGCCGCCCTCCGTGACGACGAGGATCAGCGGACAGCCGGGGCCGGTGGAACGGAGGAGCTGGCACAGGCTGCGGACCTGCGGGAGGTCGCGCCGGCCGTCGACGAGGATGACGTCGGCACCGGGGGTGTCGACGAGCGCGGGGCCCTCCGCCGGGGCCACCCGCACGTTGTGCAGCAGCAGGCCGAGTGCGGGGAGCACCTCGGTCGACGGCTGGAGGGCGTTGGTCAGGAGCAGCAGTGAGCTCATCGCCTCCCGCCCTCCAGCTCTTCGCTGCGCCCGGGCAGGGGGTGCCCCCACTCGGTCGTCGGTCGGTCGTGCTTCGTTCGCTCGCCCATAACGTCGGTTCCTCCTCGGTCCCTGCGAGGACGTTCTGCGGCACTTACGCACTGCTGGTCACACCACTGCGGTCACGCGGCTCTCTCGCGCCCTGAGAGCTTTTGTTCACCCGGCCGTAACACCGGGCGGAAAAGACAAAAGGACCCGGGGGCTGCGTCGCCCGGATCCTCTGCCGAGCACAATAGCCCACATGAGTTCCGAGGCAGAGGGCCGATTTCACATGGTGGATGTTTCCTCGATCACGTACGGCCCTCGGCGCGCCACTCTCCTCACGGACGACGGTGTCCGTATCGAGGCGGTTTACGAACCGTGTACGGCAAGTGTCACCGAAACGGGCGGTGCCGCAACGGCTGTCGTCGTGGCGCACGGTTTCACCGGTTCGGTGGACCGGCCGGCGGTACGGCGGGCGTCCCGGGTCCTCGCCGAGCGGGCGGCGGTGGTCACCTTCTCCTTCCGCGGTCACGGCAGGTCCGGGGGCCGCTCCACCGTCGGGGACCGGGAGGTCCTGGACCTCTCGGCGGCGGTCCGCTGGGCGCGGGAGCTGGGCCACGCGCGCGTGGCGACCGTCGGCTTCTCCATGGGCGGGTCGGTGGTCCTGCGCCATGCCGCCCTCGAGCGGCCGGCCGGGGACCGCGCGCCGGGCGCCGGGGAGCCGGAGGAGGGCGGGAGCCCGGAGAAGGGCGGGGAGCGCGCGCGGGACGGCAGGGGGTACGCCGGGGGCGCGCGGCAGCGCCCCGGGGCGTACGCGGACGCGGTCGCCGCCGTGAGCGCTCCGGCCCGTTGGTACTACCGGGGGACGCCGTCGATGCGCCGGGTCCACTGGGTGATCACCCGGCGGGCGGGCCGTCTGGTCGGCCGCCTCGGCCTCCGTACCCGGATCCACCACCGGGACTGGGACCCGGTGCCGCTCTCCCCGGTGGAGGCCGTCCCGCTGATCGCGCCGACGCCGCTGCTGATCGTGCACGGCGACCGCGACCCGTACTTCCCCCTCGACCATCCGCGGATGCTGGCGGCGGCCGGGCCGGCCGAGCTGTGGCTGGAGCGGGGCATGGGCCACGCCGAGAACGCGGCCGGCGACGAGCTGCTGCGCCGTCTGGGGGACTGGCTCACGCGCGCATAGCCCATCATGGGGAGCGGCGCGCACACGAACGAAGGGAGCGCCGCTATGGCAGCGGGAACCATCCGCTACTGGGCCGCGGCCAAGGCCGCCGCCGGTATCGCCGAGGAGCCGTACACCGCCGAGAACCTGGCGGAGGCCCTCGACGCGGCCCGCGAGAGGCACCCGGGCGAGCTCGTCCGCGTCCTCCAGCGGTGTTCGTTCCTCATCGACGGCGACCCCGTCGGGACCCGTGCGCATGAGACCGTACGGCTGGCCGAGGGCGGCACGGTCGAGGTGCTCCCGCCGTTCGCAGGAGGGTGAACCCCACAGCATGAGCAGCGATCAGCAGCATCCGTACGACCCGTCGTACCAGCCGCCGTACGACCCGTACGCCGACCCGTACGCCGCGCGCCCGGCGGCGCCCCAGGCGCCCGGGCAGCAGCCCGGGTACGACCAGCGGGCGTACGGAGAGCAGTACGGCCAGCAGCAGGTGTACGGGCAGCAGCCCGGATACGGGCAGCAGGCCCACGCACAGCAGGGGTACCCCCCGGCGGGCGGCGAGCAGCAGCCGTACGGGCAGCCGCGGCACGCCCAGGACCCCTACGCCCCCCAGGCGCACGGTCCGCAGGACCCCGGGGTCACCCAGACGTGGGAGGGCCAGACCTGGGACACGCAGTACCAGCCGACCGTCCGGCCGCAGCCCGCCGCGCCGCAGCCGGCCGCTCACGACACCGCGTACCCGCCTCCGCAGGGCCCGTCCGGCTACGAACCGCAGCCCCCGACGCCCCCGCAGCACCACGAGCCCCAGGCACCGGACCCGTCCGCAGCCGTGTCCGCGTCCGCGTCCGTGGCCGAGCCGGGGTACTCCACGCCGACCACCGGCGGCGACACCCGGATCACCGACGCCCAGCGCGCCCGCGCCGAGGGCCGGTCGCCGATCATCGATCCCGGGATGCGGCCCGCCGCGCTCACCGCCGTCCTCGGCGGCCTGCTCGCCGCCGGAGCGGCCGTCGGCCCGTACGCCCTGCTCGTACCGCTCGTCCTGCTGCAGGCCGTCACCGCCGCCGGCTGGTTCCGGCTCAACGGCATGTGGCCGGCCCGCCAGGGCATCGCCCTCGCCTTCCTCGGCGGCGTCACCGCCGACATCGCGCTGCTCGCCGCCGGCCGGGAGCACGCCCCCGCCGCGATCATCGGCACGCTCGGCGTCTGGGTGCTGCTGACCCTCGTCCTGCAGCTGCGCAGCCGCGCCGACGCGGACGAGCGGATGTACGGCCTGATGGCGACCGTCGCCTCCGCCGCCCTGACGATCGTGGCCGCCGGGCATCTCGGAGCCGACCCCGACGCCGTCGTCGTCGGCGGGATCGCGGTCGCCATCGCCACCCTCACCCGCGCCCTGTCGCTCCCCGGGCCCGTCTCGGTCGTCGTGGCCCTGCTCGCCGCGGTGGGCGCCGGGATCGCGGCCGGCGGGGTCACCGACCTGGGCTCCTCCGGAGCGCTCCTCGGCCTGGGCGCCGGGGTCTGCGCGCTGGTCGGCCTGCGGGCCGCGGCCTACGACTATCCCTCCCGCTTCGTCCACATGACGGCCGGTGTCGCGCTGCCGCTTGCCGCCGCCGCTCCCGCCGTCTACCTGCTGGGCCGCGCCCTGGCGTGACGCCCGTCGCAGCTGCCTCCGGGAACCAACCGGCCCCCCGACACGTCGATCAACGTGTCGGGGGGCCGGAGACTTTGGGGGGATGTACGGGCCATGCGAGCACTGCGCGTACTGCTGATCACGGCCGTCGTACTGGGCGGCCTCTTCGTCGGTGTGGACCGGCTCGCCGTCTCCTACGCCGAGTCGGAGGCCGCCGACCGGGTGCGGCTCGGACCGGCCAGGGCCGGCTCGACCGAGGTCGACATCAAGGGCTTCCCGTTCCTGACACAGCTCATGGACAAGCGCCTCGACGACGTCGACGTGAAGCTGACCGGCGTCCAGGCGACGGCCGGCGAGCGCCGGATACGGATCAGCGAGCTGTCCGCCGCCCTCCACGACGTGACGGTGACCGAGGACTACGCGAGCGCCCGCGCGGGCAGCGCCACCGGCACCGCGCTGATCTCCTACGCCGACCTGACCGCCGCCTCCGACAGCGACGTGACCGTCGCCTACGGCGGTGACGGCAAGGTGAAGGTCACCGGCGGCATCGAGATCCTCGGCCGGAAGGTCACCCGCAGCGTGCTCTCCACGGTGACGGTGACCGGCGGCGACACGATCCGGGTCCGCGCGGACGAGGTGCCCGGCGAGGGCATCCCCGGCATCGAGGGCCTGATCCGGAAGCGCACCGATTTCGACCGCACGATCGGCGGTCTGCCGCAGGGCATGAAGCTGGAGAAGGTCGAGGCGCGCGAGGACGGCGTCGCGATCGCCGTGAACGGCAAGGACGTGGCCCTCTCGGGCTGACGCCCCCTCGCGACGGCCCGGGCGACGCGGAGGCCCGGGCGGACGTTTCCGGCCACCGAAGCCCGCCCCCGGACCGCCCCCGCGCCTTCTCGGCCACATGGTGAGACGGCGCTGTCCGAACCGTAGATACAGCGCCCCGACGCCCCCGCGCGGAGAGGTCCCGAGCCCCGGCGCGCCCGCAGCCCGTCTCGTATCTCGGACGATCGCGTCTCAAAATACGACACACCGGTGACACGGCCGCCCGTCCGTCCCTACGATCGTGGGCATGAAGCGACAGGCGGATCTCACGAAGCGGCGGGCAGTAGACCTGTGCCGCGTCGCCGCCATGCTCTGTCGCCCCGTCTGAGCGGAGCCTCCGCGCCCCGCATTCCCCAGGCCCCGCGCCCCCGCACGGTCGGGGCCCCTGTGTAGCCGTACGCACGCGATGCCGCGTACCCGCACCACCTGCGCCACACCGCCGAACACTGCCCCGGAGGAGAACAGCATGAGCCGCAGCGACGTCCTGGTAGACGCCGACTGGGTCGAGGCGAACCTCGACAACCCCCAGGTCGCGATCGTCGAGGTCGACGAGGACACCTCGGCCTACGAGAAGAACCACATCCGCAACGCGATCCGGATCGACTGGACCCAGGACCTGCAGGACCCGGTCCGCCGCGACTTCATCGACCAGGAGGGCTTCGAGAAGCTCCTCTCGGCCAAGGGCATCGCGAACGACACCACGGTCGTCCTCTACGGCGGCAACAACAACTGGTTCGCCTCCTACGCCTACTGGTACTTCAAGCTGTACGGCCACCAGGACGTGAAGCTCCTCGACGGCGGCCGCAAGAAGTGGGAGCTCGACTCCCGCGACCTCGTCGACGGCTCCGACGTGCCCGCCCGCCCGGCCACCACGTACAAGGCCAAGGCCCAGGACGCCTCGATCCGCGCCTTCCGCGACGACGTCGTGTCCGCGATCGGCGCCCAGAACCTCGTCGACGTCCGCTCGCCCGACGAGTTCTCCGGCAAGCTGCTCGCCCCGGCGCACCTCCCGCAGGAGCAGTCGCAGCGCCCCGGCCACGTGCCGAGCGCCCGCAACATCCCGTGGTCGAAGAACGCCAACGACGACGGCACCTTCAAGTCGGACGACGAGCTCAAGGCCCTCTACGAGGCCGAGCAGGTCGACCTGGCGAAGGACACCATCGCGTACTGCCGCATCGGTGAGCGCTCCGCGCTCACCTGGTTCGTGCTGCACGAGCTGCTCGGCGTCGAGAACGTCAAGAACTACGACGGCTCGTGGACCGAGTACGGCTCCCTCGTCGGCGTGCCGATCGAGCTCGGCGCCAACAAGTAGGACCCCGGACCTCCTCCCTCTCCGGACCCCTCGACCGTAAGGACAGAACAGACATGTGTGGAGCGCAGCCCGGCGGCCCCGACGCCTCGACGATCAAGCCCGGTGAGACCACCATCCAGGGCTTCGTGACCAAGGACGGCCAGCCCGTCACCGGTTACGTCCGCCTCCTGGACTCGACCGGCGAGTTCACGGCCGAGGTCCCGACCTCCGCCACCGGCCAGTTCCGTTTCTACGCGGCCGAGGGCACCTGGACCGTCCGTGCCCTGATCCCCGGCGGCACCGCCGACCGTCAGGTCGTGGCGCAGCACGGCGGCCTCGCCGAGGTCGCCATCGCGGTCTGACCGACGCGACGCGAACCGGCCGAAGGGCCGTGCCTCCTGGGGGGTTGGACGCCATTCCCGGGATTTGAGGCACGGCCCTTCGGTCTGCCCGGCGGCGGATCCCGGTCGTACGCTGGAGGCATGTACGCACGCCGGCGGCATGTCTACTTCTGGATGATGGGCATCTGCCTGGCGCTCTTCGTGGGCGCCTGGGCCGTGGTGCGGCTGTTCTCGATGCCCGTCGCCGTCGGCATGTGCGTGGTCGCCATGGTCCTCCCGCCGGTCGCCGCGGTGGTCGCGAACCGGCGGGGACCCGAGGACCGGTGGTGGGACGATCCCTCGGGCGACCCGAAGTCGGACGAGTGGTGGGACGAACTCGACGGCAAGAAGCGCCGGGGGCGGTGAGAGGGAGCCGGCCGGACGACCGGCCGGCGACCGGGGATCAGTAGACGAGCGCCTGGGTGCCGTCGGTCATGGCCTCCTGGACGAAGACCTGCGCGCCGGCGATCCGTACGCCCTCCAGGACGTCCTTCTCCGTGATCTCGCGACGTGCCGCGCACTGCGTGCACAGCGTGATGCGGCCGGCCGCCAGGATCGAGTCGATCAGATCGGGCAGCGGAGCCGCGTGCGGCAGCTCGAACTCGGCCGCGCGCCCCGGGAGCGCGAACCACGACGACTCGCCCGTCAGCCAGAGCGACACCTCGACCCCGCTGGCCACGGCGACGGCCGCCACGGTGAAGGCCTGCGAGCAGCGTTCGGGGGCGTCGGCCCCTGCGGTCACCTTGATCACGAGCTTCTTCGCCATATACCGAACTGTAATGCGAACCGCTGCAACCCCATGCATGACTCACGTGTCAGTTGGGTGCGCGGGTTACGGAATCCGCGCTTCAGGTCTCGTGGGGGGACTTTTTGAACGTCGAAGGAAACACCCCGGATCCGCTGTCGCCTCCTCCGCCGGAGGAAGCGCCGGAAACCGCCCCGGAGCCGGCGCCGGCACCGCGGCGGCGGGGCGCCCGGACCATCGGGCTGATCGCCGTCGCGGCCGTCCTCGGTCTCGTGGGCGGTACCGCGGTCGGATACGGCATCCAGGCCGAGCGCGAGCCGACACCGCTGCCGGCGCTGAACCAGCTCGACCTCGCCTACCCGGCGAAGCCGCTGCCGAAGGGCCAGGAGCCGAAGCCGCTGTCCGCGGCGGAGGACCGGAGCGCCAAAGCCCGGGGCGACCTGCGCAAACTGCTGCTGCCCAAGCCCGCGGGGGCGAAGGACACGGACTTCTCGAGTGAGGACGGCTGGTCGGACGTCGGCGAGTACGCCGACTCGTTCGACGATCCCGGCGCGGCGTTCGCGTATCAGGTGGAGGCCGGGATCCGCCGGGTCGCCACCGCGTCGTGGCGGACGGGAGAGCACCGGACGACGGAGATCCGGCTGGTCCAGTACCGCTCCAGCGACAACCTCGGAGCGCGGGACCGCGTGGAGGACCAGCAGGAGTACCAGGCCGAGGACAGCGACGGGGGCGAGGAGCTCAAGGGCTCCACCAACGGCCGCACCTATGTCCACGGGGTGCGGAAGGAGGCGGGCTACCTGGACCTCTACAGCGCCAGCGCCAGCTTCTACCGCGGGGACGTCGCCGTGGAGATCTTCATGGTCGACACGAAGAAGATCAGCCAGAAGGACATCAGCTCCGTGGCCGAACGCCAGCTGGGGCGCCTGTGAGTGAGGACGGCAAGACCACCGTGACCGATGCGGATGAGGTGTCCCCCGAGACCGTGCCACCGGCGGAGCCGAGGGGGCGCGGGCGCGGGCGCACGCTGCTGACCGTCGTCCTGCCCTGCGTGCTCGTCCTGGGCGCGATCGGCGGCGGCGTCACCTACACGGGTGTCACGGTCGCCTCCGCGGACCGCTCCGCGCCGACCGTGGCCTGGGAGCGGGGCACGTCGTCCGCACAGCCGGACCCGGCGGAGTACGCCCTGCGCGGCAAGACGTCCACACCGCTCAGCAAGCTTCTGCTGCCCGTGCCGGAAGGCTATGTGCTCGGGCCCGACATCGAGTCGTACGGGAACGACGGCGAGCTGGGCGAGAAGGAGGCGACCGCCCTGGTGAAGCAGGAGGGCAAGGGCCTCTCCGGCAAGAAGCGCCGCGAGTACGAGAAGCGGGTCGACCGGCTGGGCATCCAGGGGATCGCCGTCCGCTCGTTCGCGGCCGAGATGAGCGGCATCGTGATGAACGTCCACATCACGCGGATGAAGGACAAGAAGCGGATCCGCGAGATGTTCGAACTGCGGAAGGAGGTCGCCGACTTCCTGAAGTTCCCCAAGGGCCCGAAGATCACCGGCCACAGGAACGCGGTCTGCTACGGGATGCCGCAGAGCAAGGAGGGCACCAAGGCCGAGCGGGAGAAGCTGCTGGACGGCATGGTCTGCGTCGCCTACGACTCCGAAGTGCTGGTCACGGTCAGGGCCACCGGGGTCAGGCCGTTCGCGAAGTCGGCTGTTGCGCGGCTGACCAAGCAGCAGCTCGACCACATCAAGTCCCCGGGGGAGTACGTATGACGACCGAGCAGAAGGCAGCGACGGTGACGGAGACGGTACGGCCCGAGGCCGCTACGGCAGGCGCGGAGGCGGCTCCGGAGACGGTCGGGGAGGCGACGCCGCAGGCCGAGACGGAGGCCCCCGAGGCGCCCGTGACTCGCGAGGCGCCCGTGACTTCCGAGGCCGCGGAGGATGCCGCCGTGCCCCCCGCGCCCGAGGCGCCCGCCGTGCCTCAGACGGCCGAGGCGCCCGCCGAGCCACCGGCCCCCGCCAAGGCCTCGCGGCGCGTGCTGTGGGCCGTCGCCCGCTGGACCGCCGCCGTACTCGTCTGCGGTGGGCTCGGCGCCGGGACCGCCTACGGCATCGCCTCGATGGAGCGCACCGACGTCCCCGGCCTCGCCACCGAGAGCGACGGTCGCTGGGAGTACCCCCGGCTCACCCTCCCGGCGCTCCCGGAAGGCTCCCCGCGCCCCTTCACCACCGGCAACGACGGCGAGGTCCACCACGCCGCCCTGCGCGATCTCGTCCTGCCCGCCCCCGTCGGCGCCACGGTCGAGCCCGGACGGGACGGCGGCTGGGTCACCGTGGATCAGTACCTCTCGATGTACCGCGCGGACGACCGGACGGAGCTCAAGGAGAGCCTGGCCGACTCGGCCCTGCGCCACATCGCGGCGCGCGGCTGGACGACGCCGGACGGCACCGCCACCCGGATCCACCTGCTCCGGTTCACCTCGGTGGCCTCCGCGGAGGCATTCAAGGACGACGCGTTGAAGGCGGGCTCGATGGACGGCCCGCTCCTCGCGGGCGTCGAGGGCGTCCGGATGTCCAGCGACATCGCGGCCGACATCCACGTGCCGTACACCGCCGTCTACACGTACGTCGAGCTCCCGGCGGACACCGAGCAGACCCGCTGGGCCTACGTCCAGGCCGGCGACACCGTCGCCCTGATCACCCAGACCCGCAAGGGCGAGGCGCTCACCGTCCCGTTCCAGCAGACCGTCGCCCTGCAGAACCAGCTCCTGGGATAGCGGGCCGGGGACATCGAGGGGGCTTGAGCCACCTCACAGAGAGGGCCGGGCGCCAGGCCACTAAGCTGGGGTCCGGCCCGTTCCGCCTTCATCGCTCATTCGAGGAGCACCTGTGATCATCTTCTTCGAAGCCCTGCTGATCCTGGTCTGCGTCGGCGTCCTCGCCTTCACCGGCCTGGCCGTGAAGAAGCTGTACCAGGGCCAGCGTTAATCCCCCTACAGATCGACAGAGCTGCTCATGATCGAAATCCCGTCCGACCTCAACCCGGACCTCGTCCCCCTCGCGTTCCTCCTCGGGACGTGGCAAGGCGCGGGCGTCTCCGACTTCCCCGGCGCCGAGAAGTGCAACTTCGGTCAGTCCGTGACGTTCAGCCACGACGGCCGGGACTTCCTCGAGTACGTCTCCCACTCCTGGGTCCTGGACAACGAAGGCAACAAGGTCCGCCCGCTGGAGAGCGAGAGCGGCTACTGGCGGATCGACAAGGACCGCAAGGTCGAGATCGTCATGGTCCGTGACCAGGGCATCGTCGAGATCTGGTACGGCGAGCTCGCCGACCAGAAGCCGCAGATCGACCTCGTGACCGACGCCGTCGCCCGTACCGCCGCCGCCGGCGCGTACAGCGGTGGCAAGCGGCTCTACGGCTACGTCAAGGGCGACCTGATGTGGGTGGGCGAGAAGGCCACCCCCGAGGTCCCGCTGCGGCCGTACATGTCGGCGCACCTGAAGAAGGTCGTGTCCCCGGAAGAGGTCGCGGAGATGGCCCGCGGCCTCGGCGACCTGCCGGACGACGGCATCGCCTTTTTCAAGTAGGTCCGCCGAACCCCTCGGGATGCCGCCACGCCCTCCTACACTGGGGGCGTGGTGAGCACCGACTGGAAGAGCGACCTGCGGCAGCGCGGCTACCGGCTGACGCCCCAGCGCCAGCTTGTCCTGGAGGCCGTCGACACGCTCGAACACGCGACGCCCGACGACATCCTCGGCGAGGTCCGCAAGACCGCGTCCGGCGTCAACATCTCCACCGTCTACCGCACGCTGGAGCTGCTGGAGGAGCTGGGCCTGGTCAGCCACGCCCATCTGGGCCACGGCGCCCCGACGTACCACCTCGCCGACCGGCACCACCACCTCCACCTGGTGTGCCGTGACTGTACGGACGTCATCGAGGCGGATGTCGACATCGCCGCCGAGTTCACCGGCAAGCTCCGCGAGACGTTCGGCTTCGACACGGACCTCAAGCATTTCGCGATCTTCGGCCGCTGTGCGGACTGTTCGAACAAGGACGAGGCCGCGCGGTCGTAGGCTGGTCCCCATGCAGCGTCATTCCACGCACAGCCCCCTGCTCTCCCTGCCCGGCGCCGTCCCCGCCGAAGGCCGTGACGAAGGCGTCGCCGCGCACTACGGCGACCTGTTCCGCGAGCAGCGCGCCCTCGCCGGCGGCACCGGCTTCGTCGATCTCTCGCACCGCGGTGTCGTCACCGTCACCGGGGACGACCGGCTGAGCTGGCTGCACCTGCTGCTCACCCAGCACGTCTCCGAGCTGCCGGTCGGCCAGGCCACCGAGGCGCTGATCCTCTCCGCCAACGGCCACATCGAGCACGCCCTCTACCTCGTCGACGACGGCGAGACCACCTGGGCGCACGTCGAGCCCGGCACGCAGGAGGACCTCATCGCCTATCTGGAGTCGATGAAGTTCTTCTACCGGGTCGAGGTCACCGACCGCACGGCGGACGTCGCCCTCGTCCACCTGCCCGCCGGCTCCATCGCCGAGGTGCCCGACGGCGTGGTCGTACGGGAGACCCCGCACGGCCGCGACCTGTTCCTGCCCCGCGCGGAGCTGGAGGCCTTCGGCACCGCGCACGGCCCCGCCGCCGGGATCTTCGCGTACGAGGCGCTGCGGGTCGAGACGCACCGGCCCCGGCTCGGCTTCGAGACCGACCACCGGACCATCCCGCACGAGCTGGGCTGGATCGGCAGCGCCGTGCACCTCCAGAAGGGCTGCTACCGCGGCCAGGAGACGGTGGCGCGCGTCCACAACCTGGGGAAGCCGCCGCGGCGGCTCGTCTTCCTGCACCTCGACGGCAGCGAGGTCCACCTGCCCGGTCACGGCACCCCGATCCGGCTCGCCGCGGACGGCGCCGAGGGCCGCCAGCTCGGCTTCATCACCACCTCGGCGCGCCACCACGAGCTGGGGCCGATCGCCCTGGCGATGCTGAAGCGGAACGTGCCGGTGGACGCGGAGCTGCTCGCCGGCGACACGGCGGCCGCCCAGGAGACGGTCGTCGAGCCGTAAAGGCCGTCGCGTCGAGCCGTAAGGGCCGTCGCGTCGAGCCGGCAAGGGCCGCGAACGGCCCGCGGGGCCCCGAGCGCCCTCGGGGCCCGGCGCTCAGACCTCGATCAGGAGGGTGAACGGGCCGTGGTTCGTGAGCGAGACGCGCATCTCCGCTCCGAACCGGCCCGTCTCCACCGTCGCCCCCAGCTCGCGCAGCCGCGCCACCACCTCGTCGACGAGCGGTTCGGCGACCGGCCCGGGCGCGGCGGCGTTCCACGTGGGCCGGCGACCCTTCCGCGCGTCCCCGTAGAGGGTGAACTGAGAAATCACCAACAAGGGCGCATTCACGTCCGAACAGGATTTCTCGTCCTCCAGGATCCGGACGGACCACAGCTTCCTGGCCAACTGGGCGGCCTTCTCCGGTGTGTCGTCGTGGGTCACTCCCACCAGCACACACAGCCCTTCGCCGGCGATCCCGCCGACCGTCTCTCCTGCGACGACGACGCTCGCGCCGTCCACTCTCTGCACCACTGCACGCATACGGACCAACCTACAGACCGACGCATCTGGGGCTGAACGGGTGCAGAGCGCCTGCACACACCCGTGCGGGGGTGGCACGATGCGTGTCAGGCGGTGCGGCTCCGCACCGGTCGAGGGGACGATTCACATGAGTGCACATGGCGCCGGGCAGACGCCGTCCGGTCCCGTACCGCTGACCCGAGTCGGCGCGGCCGTACGTCCACCGACACAGCGCACGGCGGCTCCGTCGCTGCCACCACCGCCACAGCCGGACATCGCCGCCCTCCGGCTGCCCGAGCTGCGCGCCCTGCGCCGGGACGCGCAGGGCGACGAGGCCGACCTCAGCTACGTCCGGCGGATGCTGCAGGGCCGGATCGACATCCTCCGGGCCGAGCTGGCCCGGCGTACCGACCCGGAGGCGCCGGTCCTGGACCGGCTCTCGGAGATCCTCGCGGACGCGCCCTCGCGGCTGCGGACCTCGGCGCGGCACGTGACGCTGTCGACGCCGCGGAGCGAGGAGTACCGGCGGCTCGCCAACGAGATGCTGTCCGAGGTCGAGCTGTCGGACCTCTGCGCGCGTACGGACGACGAACTGCACACGGCGATGGGCCGGCTCGCGGGCTACGAACAGCAGGTCTCGCAGCGCCGGCAGCAGCTCCAGCGCACCGCCGACGACTGCAGCGCGGAGATCGCCCGGCGGTACCGGGAGGGCGAGGCCCAGGTCGACGACCTGCTGATCTGAGGGGCCGGACCCGGGCCTTCCGGCCGGGCGGAAACTCGCGTGCGGCGCCCAGAGGCCCCGCATAGCCTCGGGGCATGGTCCTCGAAGTGCGCCCCGTCGCCGAGTCCGAGTACGCCGAATGGCTGCGGGCGGCCCGCGCCGGCTTCCTGCTGCCCCCCGTCGTCTCCGACGCCGAGGTCGCCGACCGGCTCCCGCACATCGACCTGGCCCGTACCCTCGGCGTCTTCGACCGGGGCCGGGCCGTCGCCACCTTCCGGTCCTTCACCCAGGAGCTGTCGACGGTCGGCGGCGGCACGCTCGTCGCCGACGCCGTCTCCAACGTCACCGTCTCCGCGACCCACCGCCGCCGGGGCCTGCTCCGGCGCATGATGGCGGCCGACCTCGCCGCCGCGACGGAGCGCGGCGACGCCGTCGCCACCCTGATCGCCGCCGAGTACCCGATCTACGGACGGTACGGCTTCGGCCCGGCCACCTGGACCACCCAGTGGACCGTCGACGTCCGCCGCGCCGGCCTCGACCCACGCCGCTCCGGCCGTCCCGAGGACGGCGGACGGATCGACTTCGCGGACGGCGAGGAGATCCGGAGGACCGGCCCCGGACTGCACCGCCGTCTGGCCGCCGCCCGCGCCGGGATCGTCGGCCGCGACGCCCGCGGCTGGGACCTCGGCACCGGCCTCGGGCACCACACCACGCCCTGGACCGAGCCGTTCTACGCCGTCTACCGCGACGAGGACGGAACTCCGCAGGGCTACGCCGCCTACACCTGCGACGACAAGTGGGAGGACGGCAAGCAGCCCCTCAACACCGCCGCCGTCCGCGACCTGATCGCCGTCACCCCGGCCGCCGAACGCGCGCTGTGGACGTTCCTGTGCTCCCTGGACTGGGTCACCACCGTCACCTCCGGCCATCGCGCCCCCGACGACCTCCTGCCGCTGCTGCTCCCGGACCCGCGGGCCGCCCGCGTCACCACCCACGCCGACATGCTGTGGGTCCGGGTCCTGGACGTCGCCAAGGTCCTGGAGGGCCGTACGTACGGCACCTCGGGCGGACTCGTCCTCGACGTGCGCGACGCCGACGGGCCGGCCGGCGGCCGCTACCGCCTCGACGCCTCCCCGGACGGCGCGGCCTGCACCCGTACCACCGAGTCCGCCGATCTCGCCCTCGACGTCGCGGAGTTGGGCACCCTCTCGCTCGGAGACGAGTCGGTCGTACGGCTCGCGTCCCTGGGCCGCGTGGAGGAGGTCACCCCGGGCGCCGCCGCCCTCGCCGACCACCTGCTGCGGAGCCCGCGCCGCCCCTGGTGCCCCGACGTGTTCTGACGTGTTCTGACGTGTTCTGACGCCGACGTGTCCCGACGCCCGGGCCGCCCGGGCGGGGACGCGACGGGGCCGTCACCTCGTACGCAGCCGGAACAGGCTCTCCGACGCCGCCACCGCCAGGGCGAACAGCCCGGCGCACCAGGCGAGGGCGATCCAGGGGGTGTTGCCCACCGGCTGGTCCAGGAGCAGCCCGCGCAGGGACTCGATGACCGGGGTCACCGGCTGGTGTGCGGCGAAGCCGTGCAGCCAGGTGGGCATGGTGTCGATCGGCACGAACGCACTGCTCGGGTACGGCAGGAACATCATCAGGAAGGTGAACCCGCCGGCCGCCTCCGGTGTTCTGGCGAGCAGCCCGGCCGCCGCCGACAGCCACGACACGGCGGTGATGAAGGCGACGAGCAGGCCGAGGGCCGCGAGCCAGCCGGAGGCGCTCGCCGAGGGGCGGAAGCCGATCAGGAAGGCGACGCCGAAGACGAGGACGGTGGCGAGGAGGTTGCGGGCCACGCTGGCGCCGACATGTCCGGCGAGGATGGGGGTGCCGCCGATGTCGAGCGAGCGGAACCGGTCGATGATCCCGCCCTTCATGTCCTCGCTGACGCTGACGGCGGTGCTCGCGGAGCCGAATCCGGCGCAGAGGAGGAGGACGCCGGGGACGACGTAGGTCACGTACCGCGTCCCGGTGTCGATGGCTCCGCCGAAGAAGTAGACGAAGATCAGCATCAGCATCACCGGCAGCAGCATGGAGGTGATGACGGCGTCCAGGTTGCGGCGGCTGAGGCGGATGCCGCGGCCGGTCAGGACGCTCGCGGTGGTCAGCGCGTCAGACATGGGCGGGCTCCTGAGGGTCGCGGTCGGCGGGTGCCGGGGTGGTGGGCTCGCCGGCGGGGGCCTGGGTTGCGGTGGCGGCGTCGGTTCCGGTGAGGGTCAGGAAGACGTCGTCGAGGGTCGCGGTGTGCAGGGTGAAGCGGAGGATGTCCCGGCGCTCCGGGTCGAGTTCGTCGAGCAGGGCCCGGACGTGGGCGGCGCTGCCGTCGGTGGGGATCCCGAGGGTGCGCGTCTCCGGGGAGCGGTGGACCGCGCGGCCGGTCAGCCGGAGGTAGGCGGCCTCGTCGGCGAGGACGAGGTCGAGCCGGTGGCCCGCGACGCGTGACTTGAGCGCGTCGGCGGTGCCCTCCGCGACGATCCGCCCGGAGTTCATGACGGCGATCCGGTCGGCGAGGCGGTCGGCCTCCTCCAGGTACTGGGTGGTGAGGAAGACGGTCGTGCCGCCGGCCGTCAGGTCGCGGACGACCTCCCAGAGGTCCTGGCGGCTGCGGGGGTCGAGGCCGGTGGTGGGCTCATCGAGGAACATCACCTCGGGCGCGCGGACCAATCCGGCGGCGAGGTCGAGGCGCCGGCGCATGCCGCCGGAGTACGTCCTGGTCAGGCGGCCGCCCGCGTCGGTGAGGCCGAAGCGGTCCAGGAGCTCGGCGGCGCGCCGGGCGGCGTCCCGGCGGGACAGTCCGCTGAGCCGGGCGGCCATGCGGAGGTTCTCGGCGCCGGTCTGCATGGCGTCGACGGCGGCGAACTGCCCGGTGAGGCTGATGGCCCGGCGGACGGCGGAGCGCTCCCGGACCACGTCGAGCCCGGCCACGCGCGCGTGGCCGGCGTCGGGCGGGGTGAGCGTGGCGAGGATGCGGACGGTGGTGGTCTTCCCCGCGCCGTTGGGGCCGAGGAGGGCGAAGACGGAGCCCCGGTCGACGCGGAGGTCGAGGGAGTCGAGGACGGTGACGGCTCCATAGGCCTTGCGGAGGCCGACGGCCTCGATCGCGGGGGCGGGGCCGGCTGCCGTGGCATGGGCGTGGTGGGCGGGTGGCGCGGTGGGCTGCATGGCGGCTCCTGCTCGGTGAGCGGGGACTCGTACCGCGTCCGGACGCGGGTCGTCGAGGCCCGGGCCGGCACGCAGTACGTACTGCGTATGGTCTACGCGTTACTGTGTAAGGGTTACGCATTACTAGGATGGTCGTCAAGCGCGCAGGGCGAACGCGATCCATGGAGGCGGCGACCGATGGCGGACGACAACGGCGGGGGCGGCACGTTCCTGCCCGCGAGCATCGAGGCCGCCTGGGGCCTGCGGGAGCGGCCCGCCAAGGGCCCCAAGCCCGGGCTGACCCTGGACCGGATCGTCGCCGCGGCCGTGGGCATCGCCGAGGCGGAGGGGCTGGACGCCGTCTCCATGGGGCGGATCGCGAAGGAGCTGGGCGTCTCCCCGATGTCGCTCTACCGCTACGTCGGCGCGAAGAGCGAGCTGTACGTCCTGATGCAGGACGCGGCGACGGGCGCCCCGCCGGAGATGTTCGCGCCGGGCGCGCCGTGGCGGGAGGCGATGGAGGCGTGGGCGTGGGCGATGCGCGAGATCTACCGCCGCCACCTCTGGATGGTCCGCGTCCCCCTCACGGGCCCGCCCGCGACGCCCCACACCGTCGCCTGGTGGGAGCGGGCCATGGTCGCCCTCGGCGGCACCGGCCTCGACGAGGGCGCCAAGATCTCGGTGATCCTGCTGGTGAGCGGCTTCGTGAAGAGCGACGCCCTGATGCTGGCCGACCTCGCCGCCGCGATCGACGCGAGCGGTGAGGAGGCGCCCGTCGTGATGGTCCGCTACGCCGCGACCCTGCGCCGCCTCGCCGACCCGGCCCGCTTCCCGGCGGTGGCGCGGATGCTGGACTCGGGAGTGCTCGACGAACCGGACGAGCCGGACTACGAATTCCGCTTCGGCCTGGCCCGGCTCCTCGACGGGGTCGCGGTCCTGATCGACGGCGGGGCGGGGGGCGGGTGACCCGACCGGGCCGAGTCGGTGCGTGCGGTGCGACACACTTGCAAGCGAGTGCTTGCAATAGTTAGCAGGAGCTGGCAGGGTCGCAGCATGGCATCACTCAACGTCGGCAATCTTGGCGAGTACCTCCGCGAGCAGCGGCGCACCGCGCAGCTGTCCCTGCGGCAGCTCGCCGATGCCGCCGGGGTGTCGAACCCGTACCTCAGCCAGATCGAGCGCGGGCTGCGCAAACCCAGCGCCGAGGTGCTGCAGCAGGTCGCGAAGGCGCTGCGGATCTCCGCCGAGACGCTGTACGTGCGCGCCGGGATCCTCGACGAGAAGGAGCGGGACGAGCTGGAGACGCGCGCCGTCATACTGGCCGATCCCTCGATCAACGAGCGGCAGAAGCAGGTGCTGCTCCAGATCTACGACTCCTTCCGCAAGGAGAACGCAGCCGAGAACGCCGCCGAGAGCGCCGCGGAAGGCGCGGCCGCCTCCGGTGCGGACACGGGTGCCGACGCCGACGCGGGTGCCGACGTGGATGCCGAACGATCCTCGAACGACCCTCGAACCAGTACGTGACGTCCGGGAGGACCACAACCATGGCCATCATCGAAGAACTGCGTACCCCCCTCTACTTCGCCGCCGGTACCGCCGATCTCGCCGTCCAGCAGGCCAGGAAGGTCCCCGGGCTGATCGAGCAGATCGCCGCCGAGGCCCCCGCGCGGTTCGACGCCGTACGCAAGACGGACACCAAGGCCGTGCAGGAGAAGGTCTCGGAGCGGGCCAAGGAGGCGCAGTCCACGGTGCAGTCGAAGCTCGCCGAGGTCGTCGGCACCTTCGACACCGACCTGAAGAAGCTGGGCGAGACCGCCCAGGACTTCGCCCTCCGCTCCGTCGGCGTCGCCGCCGAGTACGCCGTCAAGGCGCGGGAGAAGTACGAGGAGGTCGCCGCCCACGGCGAGGAGACCGTGCGCGCCTGGCGCGGTGAGGCCGCCGAGGAGATCACCGAGATCGCCATCGCCGTCGAGCCGGACTCGAAGACGGACGCGGAGAAGGCGCGGGAGCAGAAGGCCGCGCAGGCGGAGACGACCGAGGCCACGGCCGGCGCCGACGAGTCCAAGGCCGCCCGCAAGCCCGCCGTCCGCAAGCCCGCCGCCAAGAAGACCGCGGACGCGACGGAGCTCTGACCCCGACCGTTCATCGAAGCCCGGGCACCAATCGGGGTGCCCGGGGCGTTGGACCGGGTACGTTGGCCGCGAGGCGCTCCATCCACTCACGAGGCGGTGCTACGCATGTTGCGCGCGGGATTCGACTCCATCATCTGGCTGGTGATCGGCCTGGTCTTCATCGGCTTCGCCATCACCGCGCTCGTCTTCGCGGCGATGGCGCGCGAGGACGCCTACCGCGCGGCCGACAAGCAGACCAAGAAGTTCTGGCTGATCCTCCTGGGCATCAACCTCGCCCTGAACCTGCTGCTGCCGATGCTCTTCCTGCAGATCGCCGGCCTGATCGCGGCCATCGTCTTCATGGTCGACGTCCGGCCCGCCATCCGGCAGATCTCGGGCGGCGGCGGCCGTCGCGGCGGCTCCAGCAGCGACGGGCCCTACGGCCCGTACAACGGCGGCCGCTAGCGGCGGCCTACAACGGCGGCCCGTACAACGGCGGTCGGTCGCCAGCTGCCGGACGTACCGCACGCGCCGTACGAGCAGCGCGAGCGGGATCCGTACGGTGAGGGCCCGGGCTTCAGCCCCGGGCCCTTTCCAGTGCCAGGACCGCCACGTCGTCCGTCAGCTCGCCGCCGTTCAGCGACCTGACCTCCGTCACCGCCGCCTCCAGCAGCTCCTCGCCCCGCAGGCCCTCCGCCAGCTGCCGGTTGATCATCGCGACCATCCCGTCCTGGCCGAGCCGCGGCGAGTCCGGGCCCGCCGAGCGGCCCTCGATCAGCCCGTCCGTGTACATCAGCAGACTCCACGTCCCGCCCAGCTCCACCTGGCGGCGCGGCCAGCGGGCGCGGGGCAGCAGGCCGAGGGCCGGGCCGCTGTCCTCGTACGGCAGGAGCCGCGCCGCGGCCCCCGCCCGGGCGATCAGCGGCGAGGGGTGCCCGGCCAGGCAGAGGCCGGCCCGGCGCCCGTCCGGCGCGATGTCGACCGTGCAGAGCGTCGCGAAGATCTCCTCGCTCTCCCGCTCGTGCTCCAGAACCTGCTGCAGCGTCGACAGGAGCTCGTCCCCGCACAGACCGGCGAGGGTCAGCGCCCGCCACGCGATGCGCAGCTCCACGCCGAGCGCCGCCTCGTCCGGGCCGTGCCCGCAGACGTCGCCGATCATGGCGTGGACCGTGCCGTCCGGGGTGCGGACGGTGTCGTAGAAGTCGCCGCCGAGCAGCGCGCGCGAGCGGCCGGGGCGGTACCGGGCCGCGAACCGCAGGTCCGAGCCCTCCAGCAGGGGGGTGGGCAGCAGCCCGCGCTCCAGGCGGGCGTTCTCCTGGGCCCGCAGCCGCGACTCGGCCAGCTTCACCTGGACCGCGTCGGCCCGCTTGCGCTCGACCGCGTACCGGATCGCCCGGCTCAGCAGCCGCCCGTCCAGCTCCTCGCGGAAGAGGTGGTCCTGCGCCCCGACGCGTACCGCCTCCGCCGCCAGCTCCGCGTCGGCCGAGGCGGCCAGCGCCAGGACGGCGTGCCGCGGTGCGAGCCGCAGGACGTGCCGCAGCGGCGCCAGCGGGTCGTCGGCGGCCGCCCGGGGCCCGGGGAGGGCCAGGTCGACCAGGACGCAGTGCACGTCGTCGGTGAGCAGCCGCTCGGCCTCGGTGAGGTTGCGGGCGGTACGGATCCGGACGCGGGTGCCGTCGGCGTCGAGCATTTCGGGTACGGCGAGGGCCCCCGCCGGGTCGTCCTCGACGACCAGCAGGGTCAGATCGGTGCCGGTCGTCGCCGTGGCGACGGTGGCGGGCGTGCCGCCGGGGGCACCGGCGGTACCGGCGGCAGCGGTGACAGCGCCTGGCGCCGCAGCAGAGACGGTTCTCTGACGCGGTACGGGTACGGGCATCGGCTTTGTTTCCTTCCCTCCCCCCGAGGGCGCGGCGCGACGACGAACGACGTCCCGCCAGACGGGGACCATAGCGCCACCCCGCCGGACAACGGAATGGTGATCACGGCACGAGCACGGAAGCGAGGTTGGCATATGCCGCGCATGGGGAGGTTGTCGCCCGTCGGGCCATGACGAACATCACGCGCCGACGGGCTTGGAAGCCCTCGTTCCGCGAGCCGGCGCCACGGGCGGTCCGCAGACCGTGGTCACAGCGACGCCCCCGCGGGTCCGGTCCGTCACTCCGGCCGGACGACTCCCAGGATCTCCATCGAGCCCGCTCCCGCGATCGTCACGTTCCGGCCCGGACGCGGGGCGTGCACCATCGCGCCGTCGCCGATGTACATCCCGATGTGGCTGGCGTCCTTGAAGTAGACGATCAGGTCGCCCGGCCGCATGTCCTTGATGTCCACGCGCGGCAGCAGCCGCCACTGCTCCTGCGAGGTGCGCGGGATGTTCCGGCCCGCCGCGCCCCAGGCGCTCTGGGTCAGTCCGGAGCAGTCGAACGACCCCGGCCCCTCCGCGCCCCAGACGTACGGCTTGCCGATCTGCGCCGTCGCGAACGTGACCGCCGCCTTGCCGCGGGCGGTCGCCGTCCCGTCGAGCCCCTTGAGGACGCCGGTGTCCAGCCAGGCGGACTGCGCCCGGTGGCGCTCCTGCTCCTCCAGGCGCAGCAGCCGCGCCCGCTCCTCGGCCTCCAGCTCGGACTCCAGCTTGCGGGCCGCGGCGATCTTGGCGTCGATCTCCTTCTTCGCCTTGGCCTGCTTGACGCGGTTGGCCTCCAGCTTGGTCCAGTTGGTCCCCGCGTCCCGGGCGTAGACCGTCAACTCCGTCTGCGTGCGGTTCATTTCGCCGAGGAGGTCGCTGGTGGCCTTGTGGCCCTGCTTGAGCCGGCCGGCGTGGTCGAGGAAGAGCTGCGGGTCGTCGGTGAGGACGAACTGCGCGCCGTCGGGGAGGCCGCCGTTGCGGTACTGGGCGCGGGCCGCCGCGCCCGCCTGGGCCTTGAGCCGGTCGATCTTCTCGCGGCCGGCCACGATCATCCGGGCCAGCTTCACGATCTCGGCGGACTGTTCCTTCGTCTGCTCCTCGGCGAGGTTGTACGCGTCGGTGGCGACGGCGGCCTGGCGGTACAGGCCGTCTATCTCCTTGCGGACCTCTTCGAGGGTCTTCTTCGGCCCGGCGGGCGCCCCCGGCGGCAGCGGCGCGGCCGACGCGGACAGGGTCAGCGCGGGTGAAGCCAGCACCGTCAGGGCGCAGACCACGGTGATCGCGGTGGTGGCACGGCGGCGTCGGTTCACTTATCTCCCCCTTGGACGGCCTTGCATCCCGCATCTGATTTACCGTCAGTAACTTGTCGGTGACCTTGGCGATAGTGCCATGCGAAACGGGAAAACGACAGGGGAAACCCGGGCTTGTCGGGTCACGTCCCCCGACCAGGGACGAGTGCACGGCGTGTCGCGTTCCGTCGGCACCGGAAATTCGACGGGATGTGACGAGAACGACGCGCGCGGGGCCCGGTCACGGGGCCGCCCCGCGAACCCGGCGGGCGGGGGAGGGGGGCGTACGGCGGGGGGCGGGGCGCTCAGGAGGCCGGAGCCAGCGCCTCCCAGCGCACCGTCACCTCTCCCTGCCGCCACCGCCCGTGGCCGTCCGTCAGGGGCCAGTCCGCCGCCAGGTCGCGTACCGCCCGGATCCAGCGCTGCCGCGCGCCGAGCGAGGCGTACGGAGCCGCCGCCGCCCACGCCCGATCGAAGTCGCGCAGGAAGGCGTGCACCGGCTCGCCCGGCACATTGCGGTGGATGAGGGCCTTCGGCAGCCGCTCCGCGAGGTCCGACGGCCGCTCCAGCGAACCGAGCCGGGTCGCGAAGGTCACGGTGCGCGGCCCGGACCGGTCGAGCGCCACCCAGACGTGCCGCCGCCCGATCTCGTCGCACGTCCCCTCCACGAGCAGCCCCCCGGGGCCGAGCCGCGCGCACAGGCGCGCCCACACCGCGGCGACCTCGCCCTCGTCGTACTGGCGCAGCACGTTCGCGGCCCGGATCAGCGAGACCTCGCCCGGCACCGGGACCTCGAAGCCGCCGTGCCGGAAGGTCAGGCCCTCGCGCTCGTACGGGCGGGCGGCCGCGACCCGGGACGGTTCGATCTCGATGCCGACGACCTCGGTGCGCGGATCGGCGGTCCGCAGCCGGCCGAGCAGCTCGACGGCCGTCCAGGGGGCGGCTCCGTACCCGAGGTCGACGGCGACGGGCGGGACGGGCGACCGGCGCAGCGCCGGGCCGTGGACGGCGGCGATCCAGCGGTCCATGCGGCGGAGCCGGTTGGGGTTGGTGGTGCCGCGGGTCGCCGTGCCGACCGGCCGGGCCCCGGCGGGCGGGGAGAGAGGTGTGCGCCCCCGGGCGGAGCTGGGGGTCAGGGGGGTGCGCGGGGCCATGGAACGAGCGTAAGCGGTGCGCCGGACCCCACCCCCACGCCCCATTCGCCTCACCCGCCCCGCCCCCGCCCCCCGCCGACGAACCGGCCGGGCAATGAATTGGCAAAACGGAAATGGATGGCGGAATTCCGGTGTTGTGCCGCCTGGAGGGCGACGTAGGCCGTCCGGTTCGCCGTGCCCGTACCCGCACGGTGCTCCGGGGGCGCGCTCGCGGCGCCCCCGCTGACCGCTGCAGCAAGCCCTGCCCTCCCTCCGAGCGGAAGGACCGTCGACGTGAGCCAGTACGTGTCCCGGCTCGCCGGCTCCCTGGCGACACCGTCCAGGCTCCGGCTCCCCGGCCGTCACCGCACCCCTCGCCGGGTGGCCATGCTCAGCGTCCACACCTCGCCCCTCCACCAGCCGGGGACCGGCGACGCAGGCGGCATGAACGTCTACATCGTCGAGCTGGCCAAGCGCCTCGCCGCGATCAACATCGAGGTCGAGATCTTCACCCGCGCCACCACCGGGGGCCTGCCTCCCGTGGTCGAGCTCGCGCCCGGTGTGCTCGTACGGCACGTGGACGCCGGCCCGTACGAGGGCCTGGCCAAGGAGGAGCTGCCGGCCCAGCTGTGCGCCTTCACGCACGGCGTCATGCAGGCGTGGGCGGGCCACCGCCCGGGCCACTACGACCTGGTCCACTCCCACTACTGGCTCTCCGGCCACGTCGGCTGGCTCGCCGCCGAGCGGTGGGGCGTCCCGCTCGTGCACGCGATGCACACGATGGCCAAGGTCAAGAACGCGGCGCTCGCCGAGGGCGACACCCCCGAGCCCGCCGCCCGCGTGATCGGCGAGACCCAGATCGTCTCCGCCGCCGACCGGCTGATCGCCAACACCGCCGAGGAGGCCGACGAGCTCGTCCGCTTCTACGAAGCCGACCCCGGCAAGGTCGCCGTCGTCCACCCCGGCGTGAACCTCGACCACTTCCGCCCGGCGGACGGCCGCGCCGCCGCCCGGGCCCGGCTCGGCCTCCCCGCCGACGCGTTCATCCCGGTCTTCGCGGGCCGGATCCAGCCCCTCAAGGCCCCGGACATCCTCCTGCGGGCGGCGGCCCTGCTGCTCGAACGTGACCCGTCGCTGCGCACCCGCATGGTGGTGCCGGTGGTCGGCGGCCCGAGCGGCAGCGGTCTGGCCAAGCCGGAGGGCCTGCAGAAGCTGGCCGCCCGGCTCGGCATCGGCGACGTCGTCCGCTTCCACCCGCCGGTCGGCCAGGATCGGCTCGCGGACTGGTTCCGCGCGGCCTCGGTCCTGGTCATGCCCTCGTACAGCGAGTCCTTCGGCCTGGTCGCCATCGAGGCGCAGGCGGCCGGCACGCCCGTCGTCGCGGCCGCGGTCGGCGGCCTTCCGGTCGCGGTGCGCGACGACGTCACCGGCTACCTCGTGCAGGGCCACGACCCGGCCGACTACGCCCGCGCGCTGGGCCGGTTCCTGGACGACCCGGACCTGTCCGCCCGGATGGGCGCGGCGGCCGCCCGGCACGCCGGGTCCTTCGGCTGGGAGACGGCGGCGTCAGGCACGGCGGACGTCTACACGGCGGCGATGCACGAGCACCGGATGCGCGACCAGAGGGCGCGCGAGCAGCGGATGCGCGAGAACCGCCGTCGCGTACGCTCGCACCATGGCTGACGTCGCACGCGCCCAGCAGGTCATCGAGGACACCCTCAAGGACGCCGAACTGGAGTGGGAATCACCCGAACCCGGTTCGTACGTGGTCAAACTGCCGGGCACCCGCAAGCTCTTCACGACCCTCTCCCTGCGCGTCGGCCGCCACTCCCTCTCCCTCAACGCCTTCGTCATCCGTCACCCCGACGAGAACGCGACGGGCGTCCACCGCTGGCTGCTGGAGCGCAACCTCAAGCTGTACGGCGTGAGTTACGCGATCGACCGTCTCGGGGACATCTATCTGACCGGCAAGCTGCCGCTGGCCGCCGTCACCCCGGAGGAGCTGGACCGGCTGCTCGGCTCGGTCCTCGAAGCGGCCGACGGGTCCTTCAACACGCTGCTGGAGCTGGGCTTCGCGAGCGCGATCCGGCGCGAGTACGAGTGGCGGGTGTCGCGTGGCGAGTCCACCCGGAACCTGGACGCGTTCACGAACCTGACCCAGCGCCCGACGGACTGACCCTCCGTCCCCTCTCGCTGTTCCCGCACCACCCCTTCCGTGCCCTGCCCTGGCCGTGCCATGCTCACGCTCGGCGCAGATATGAACACCGTTCATGTATGTGAAAGGGGCTCGGGGTATGGCAGCACTCGGCAGGCGACGGTTCGTGGGCGGCGCGGTGGCGGTGGCGGCGGCCGCCGTGAGCACGGGCACGGGGTTCGCCCCCGCTCCCGCCCCCGCTTCCTCCTCCCCCCGGACGCCGCCCCTCCGGGCTCCCTTGCGGCCCTCCCTCTGGGAGGAGTACGCGGCCGCCCCCTACACGCACCCCCAGATCCCCTACGTGGGCCGCGCCGGCGCCCGCCGGGGCGCCGTCCGTCTCGCCCGGCCGCGGATCGTCGCCGATGTCCGCGCCTTCGGCGCCACCCCCGACGGCTCCACGGACTCGGCGCCCGCCATCAACCGCGCCCTCGCGCACGCCGGGGAGCGCGGCGGCGGCACGGTGGTCGTCCCGCCGGGGACGTACCGGATCGACGGGCTGATCCACATCGGCCACAGCGGTGTCGTCCTCCGCGGCGCCGGCTCGGGGCGGACGAGACTGCTGGCGACCCGGCACCTCACCGAGCTGATCGGCCCCTACGGCTCCCGCTACGGCGGCGACAAGTCCTCCTGGTCCTGGGCCGGCGGACTGATATGGCTCAGCCCGCGCGCCCGCCACGCCTCCCTCGTCGCCGCGATCAGGGCCCGCACCTGGCCGTTCGAGGGCTGGACGGGCAACAGGCGCGACGAGTGGAGCACCCTTTCGGCCGTCCGCCCGGCCCGCCGCGGCGACTGGACGGTGACGGTCGACGACCCGTCGGCCCTCCACCCGGGGCGGATCGTTCTCCTCCGCCTCTCCGACGACGCCGGGCACACGCTCCTGGAGCACATGGCGGGCGGCGGGCCGGGACCGGAGGCGTACACCTGGGACGACAAGACCAAGCTGACGAGCTACGTCCCGTACGAGTGGCCGGTGCGGATCGCGTCCGTACGGGGCCGGAAGGTCACGTTCGAGCGGCCCCTGCCCCTCGACGTGCGCCCGGAGTGGGACCCCCGGCTGACCACCCTCGCCGAGCCGCTGACCGACGCGGGGGTGGAGGGGCTGACCCTGGAGGCGGTCGAGACGCCCCAGGCCCCGCACCTTCTGGACCGCGGCTACAACGGCGTCACCTTCCAGTGCGCGTACGACTGCTGGGCCGACGACGTCGTCGTCCGGCACGTCGACAACGGCTTCGGGCTGGTCGCCGCCTCCGCCTGCACCCTGCGCCACACGCGCGTGGAGGGCCGCGGCTCCCACCACCCGTACTTCTGCCGGGAGGGAGCGCACGACAACCTCGTGGCGGACTTCCGCATCGCGGCCCGTACGGTGCCGGCGCCGGCCGGGACCCAGCTGCACGGCATCAACGTGGAGGGCCTGTCCAGCCACAACGTCTGGTCACGGGGCCTGATGGAGACGGGCACCTTCGACACGCACCGGGGCATGCCCTTCGCCAACGTACGGACCGAGATCACGGTCGAGAACGACGGCCGTCACGGCGGCGACGCGTCGGCCGGGCCGCTGTACGGGGCCCGGTTCGCGCACTGGAACGTGACGGTCACCAACGGGCGGGCGGGACTCGTCAGGATCGACACCGTCGCTCCGTACAGCGTGACCGCCGGCATCAGCGAGGTCCGGGAGTTCGACCAGATCGACGTGCCGGACTTCACGGGCGAGCTCCACGCGCGCGTGGAGGCGTACGGGGACCCGGGGGCGGTGCGCCCCCGGAACCTGTACGAGGCCCAACGGGCGATCCGGGTCAGGCGCTGACGGCGGGCTTCTGGTCGGGGAGGTCACCGGGGCGGGGCGGGAGGTCACCGGTCACGTCCGGGTCCCGGGCCACCACCCGGATCTCCCCCGGGGCCGGCCCGGCCGCCACGGCGGGAAGCGGGGCGGGGGCTTCCGCCGGTACGGGGTCCGGCACGGCAGCCCGCACGGGGTCCGGCAGGGCATCGCGCACCGGGTCCGGCAGGGCCTCCGGCACGGCCGGCTCGTCCTCGCTGAGGGCCGTGCGCAGGCGAGTGGCGTAGCCGAGGGCGGCGACCGACCCGATGACCGCACATGCCACCCACAGCACGTCGGGTCCCGGCCCGTCCACGACCCAGCCGGCCAGGATCGGCGCGACGAACCCGGCGACGGCCCAGGACATGCCCATCACGCCCTGATAGCGGCCCCGGGCGTGCTCCGGGGCGAGCCGGGCGGTGGCGGCGGCGTTGGTGGGGACGTGGATCATCTCGCCGATGGTCCAGATGACGACGGTGGCGGCGAAGACGACGGGCGACCCGGCCAGGGCGGTCGCTCCCGTACCCACGGCGAAGAGCAGCGAGGAGACGGTGAGGAGCATCGTCGGCGAGCGCTTGTCGGTCACCTTGTTGACCAGCAGCTGGAAACCGACGATGACCACGCCGTTGACGGCGATGACCGCGCCGTACGAGGCGGGGGAGAGGCCCTGGGCGGTCATGGACAGCGGCAGACCGATCCAAGGGGCGGTGAAGACGAGGCAGACGAGGAGGTTGAGGAGGACGAGCGTGCGGAAGGGCGCGTCGCGCAGCACGTCGAGCACGCTCAGACGCTGCTCCTCGACGACCTGGCCCGCGGTGTCGCGCCGGGCCTCGGGGCGGGTCTCCGGCAGCCGGAGGAAGACGATCAGGGCGCACAGGACGGTGGCGACGGCGTCGACGACGAACAGGGTGCGGTAGCCGAGGAAGACCGCGGCGCCGCCGCCCAGGGCGGCGATGGCGAAGCCCAGATTGAGCGCCCAGTAGTTGAGCGCGTAGGCCCGGCGCAGGTCGTTCTCGGGGACCATGTCGGCGATGGTGGCGTTGATCGACGGCCGGACGCCCTGCATGGCGACGCCCATGAGCAGGACGACGGTGGCGACGGCCCAGGCGCTGCTGACGAACGCGAGGGCGGCGGCGCAGGCCGCGCCCGCCAGGTGCATGGTGACCATGGTGGGCCGTCGGCCCCACCGGTCGGTGAGCATGCCGCCGAGCGGGGAACCGGCGACTCCGCCGAGGCCGTGCAGCGCGACGACGAGACCGGCGAACCAGGCCGAGTGGCCGAGCTCGTGGACGAGATAGAGGGAGAGGAAGGTGAGGACGAAGGCGCCGGTGCGGTTGACGAGGGTGGAGAGCCAGAGCCACCAGAATCCGCCGGGGAGCCCGGAGACCGTCGCGCGCGCTGATCGTCTGAGCGAATCGATGGACATGTGTGGCCGGCCCCCTGGCGTCTGTAAGTCCCTCTTGGCGAATCCGAAACTTACGCATCTCATGTGTCGGACGCCAGCGAATTGCCGGGGGCGTCGAGCGTCGGGCGTCGATTAGGCTCGTGCGCATGGCCGACGCACCGTACAAGCTGATCCTCCTCCGCCACGGCGAGAGCGAGTGGAACGCGAAGAATCTGTTCACCGGCTGGGTGGACGTCAACCTCACGGAGAAGGGCGAGAAGGAGGCGGTCCGCGGCGGTGAGCTGCTCAAGGACGCCGGCCTGCTGCCCGACGTACTGCACACCTCCCTCCAGAAGCGCGCCATCCGCACGGCGCAGCTCGCGCTGGAGGCCGCGGACCGCCACTGGATCCCGGTCCACCGCTCCTGGCGCCTGAACGAGCGGCACTACGGCGCGCTCCAGGGCAAGGACAAGGCGCAGACGCTCGCGGAGTTCGGCGAGGAGCAGTTCATGCTCTGGCGCCGCTCGTACGACACCCCGCCGCCGGCGCTCGAGGACGGCACGGAGTTCTCCCAGTCGGACGACGCGCGCTACGCCACGATCCCGCCGGAGCTCCGCCCCCGCACGGAGTGCCTGAAGGACGTCGTGGACCGCATGCTGCCGTACTGGTACGACGGCATCGTCCCGGACCTCCTGACCGGCCGCACGGTCCTGATCGCCGCGCACGGCAACAGCCTGCGCGCCCTGGTCAAGCACCTCGACGGCATCTCGGACGAGGCGATCGCGGGCCTGAACATCCCGACGGGCATCCCGCTCAGCTACGAGCTGGACGAGACCTTCAAGCCCCTCAACCCGGGCGGCACGTACCTGGACCCGGCTGCTGCGGCGGCGGCGATCGAGGCCGTGAAGAACCAGGGCAAGAAGTAGCCCTGACCTACGAGAGAGCCCCCTGCCTGCTGGTTTTCAGCGGGTAGGGGCTTTTTCGTGGGCTGGGGCCGCCTGCGGGCTCGTCAGGGCGGTGGGGCCGCATGATGCCCGGGCTCCGGCTCCCGCCTCGCTTCGGCCCGGGCGCCGGCCCTCCTGAGAACGGCGACAGCGTCGTCGGCCAGGTCCTGGGGCCGCTCCTCGAGGACAGCGACCGGTGCCCGCCGCATCAGCACCTTGCTGTGCCAGAGGCTCAGCCCCGTCACTTCGCGCACGGCCCGGACCACGTCCGTCTCGCGGGCCCCGCAGTCGAGGAGCACGACGGCATACGACGGCTCGTCGCAGACCAACATGAAGTACTCGGCCACGTCTCCGCCCCTCATCGCCCCCCGCTTCCTCGGTGACGGGGAGCGTATGCGCCCTGAATGACGACAGCCACGGCTTTTCGGGCGCGCTCCCGACTGCCCGGCGCGCCGCCCGCTTTTACCTCTGACCTGTGGGGAAGCCCCTTGCCCGCCGTCTCTCGGCGGGCAAGGGGCTTCGTCATGTCCGGGGCTGCGCGCCGTGGTTCAGTGCCCGGCTGATCTCCGTCAGGCGGGATGCCGGCCAGGCGAAGGGCTGGGCGGGGTTGCGGTAGGAGTGGCCGCCGTCGTTGATCCAGGTTCCGTCGAGGGTGGTCCAGTGGGCGGCTTCCCATTGGCCCTGGTTTTGGAGGAGGGCCTTCGCCACCTCGGCGGGGTCTTCGATGACGGTGAGGGCGGCCAGGGCCGTGGTGAGGAGGCCGGCCGCGGCGTCGGGTACGTGTGCGTCGCCGAGGGCGGGAAAGAGCAGCAGGAGGCGGGTGTCGGCGTCGGTGACGCCGTGCGGTCCCGGCCGGCGGGCGGCGGAGGACAGCTCCGGCCAGGACAGGCCGGGGCCCATGAAGTGGCCGTCGTCCATGGCCAGGATCTCCGCCGCGGGCCACGTCGGGTGGTGGACCAGGTAGTCCACGCCCCGTTCGCCGTCGTGGTTGCGGTACACGACGTGCACGGTGTGACCGGAACCCAGCGGCACCTCGAACACCGGCCACGCGGTCTCGGCCGAGAGCCGGTGGTACAGCTCCATGGCCGCGTCCCAGTCGGCCCCGAACGCGGCCCGTTGCGCGTCTTCGCCCCTCAGGGACGTCCCGAAGTGCACCGGCCAGAACAGCGGATCGGCGAGGTGGGCGCGCCCGTCGGCCAGGGGGCCGCCTTCGTAGCCGGGGATCGTCACCACGTGCGGATCATGGCACGGGCCGCCGCGGGCCGTAAACGCGCGGGCGCGGTGAGCCCGGGGTCGGTAGCGTCCGGGTCATGTCTGCCGCCACGCTCCGGTTGGAGAAGATCACCCCCGCCACCATCGACGCCGCTCTCGCGCTGCGCGTGCATCCGCACCAAGAGGGGAACGTCGCGTCGGTGGCGACTTCGCTGGCTGAGGCGTACGCGTTCGGGGATGTCGCCTGGCCGCGGCTGATCTTCGACGGGGACGAGCCGGTCGGTTTCCTGATGGCGTTCATCGACATCGAGTGGGCGCCGGAGAAGAACCCGGGGGAACGCCGCAGCGGTCTCTGGCGGCTCACCATCGCTGCCGAGCGGCAGGGCCGGGGGTACGGCCGTTTCGCGGTCGAGGCCGTCCGCCGGGAACTCGTCCGCCGAGGGTCACGTCGGCTGTACGTCACCTGGGAGCCCGGCGCGCGGGGGCCCGGGGGGTTCTATCTCGGTCTGGGTTTCGTGCCGACGGGCGAGACCAGCGGTGACCAGACCGTCGGCGTCCTGGACCTCTGACCCCGCCCCCCGAAGGGCCCCCGCCCCCCCAGAAAGCCCCCCCGCAGGCCCCCCGAACCCCCTACCCCCTCAGCCCTTCACCCCCCGCACTGGCACGGTGCCCCCGACTGGCAGCCGCAGCCGCAGCCGGGGCCGCAGCCGCAGGCGCCGAGGACGGGGAGGTGGAGTGGGGCGTGTGCGGGCTCCGGCTGGGGGTCGGTGGTGGCGGTGTCGGCCATGGGTACCTCCTGGCAGGCGAAGGCGAAGGCGTCCGTCGCCCTTTCCCATTGCACGCCCGCCGTGCCGGGCGCATCAACGGCGCACAGGAGTGCGACCGCCGCCCCCGGAGGGCTTACGCGCCCTCGACCGGCGCGTCCGACTGCTGCAGCTCGTCCGCGTGCTCGCCCGTCACCAGGTACACGACCCGCTTCGCCACGGACACCGCGTGGTCCGCGAACCGCTCGTAGTACCGGCCGAGCAGCGTCACGTCCACCGCCGTCTCGATGCCGTGCTTCCACCGGTCGTCCATCAGGTGCTGGAAGAGCGTCCGGTGCAGCAGGTCCATCTCGTCGTCGTCCTGCTCCAGCTGGAGCGCCAGGTCGACGTCCTTCGTGATGATGACCTCCGCCGCCTTCGCCATCAGGCGCTGCGCCAGCTGCCCCATCTGCAGGATCGTGGCGTGCAGGTCCCGCGGCACGGCCGTGTCCGGGAACCGCAGCCGCGCCAGCTTCGCCACGTGCTGCGCCAGGTCGCCCGACCGCTCCAGGTCGGCGCTCATCCGCAGCGAGGTCACGACGATCCGCAGGTCCGTCGCCACCGGCTGCTGCCGGGCGAGCAGTGCTATCGCCCGGGCCTCCAGGTCGTGCTGCAGATCGTCGACCTTCTGGTCGGCCGCGATCACGCTCTCCGCCAGCTTCAGATCCGCGTCGAGCATCGCCGTCGTGGCGCGTCCGACCGCCGATCCGACGAGCCGGGCCATCTCGACCAGGCCCTCGCCGATCGAGTCAAGTTCCTCGTGGTACGCGTCCCGCATCGATGTCCCTCTCTCACAAGCGTCCGGGGTCCGGGTGGGGCTCGGACCCCCACGCTGCCACGTTCGGACCCGTACGCGTCGGGTTCCTCCCGCTCACATGAACCGACTCTTTCCCCTCGGTGAACTCTGGGCGACGCACGCCGGCGCACCGCTGGGGGCAAATGAACCGGCGCCGTCCCCATGGTGAACTCTGGGCGACGACTGTTCGAGCAGCCACTCGCACGGCTGGGAGAGTGTCCTCCGCCCCGCATAACCTTGATGGCATGGACGTGAACGCGGCAGTCGCCGCATTGGCAGCGATCGCCGGGGTGTGCACCGGCGTGATCGCCATGCTGGCGTTCCGCTGGAGCGAACGCGACCAGGCGCGACCCACCCGTACCTCCCTGCACACCGACGCCGTGCTCCCGCCCGGCGTCGACACCGTCCTGTCCGTCCTGCGCTCCTCCGCGGTCGTCCTCGACGAGAGCGACTCGGTCGTCAAGGCCAGCTCGGCGGCGTACGCCCTCGGCCTGGTCCGCGGCGGGAAGCTGGCCGTCGAGCCGATGCTCAACATGGCCCGCGACACCCGCCGCGACGGAGAGATACGGCAGGTGGAGCTGGACCTGCCCCGGCGCGGCACCGGGCGCGGCGAAGCCCTCGCCGTCTCCGCCCGCGTCGCACCGCTCGGCTCCCGCCTGGTGCTCCTCCTGGTCGAGGACCTCACCGAGGCGCGCCGCATCGAGGCGGTACGCCGCGACTTCGTCGCCAACGTGAGCCACGAGCTCAAGACGCCCACCGGCGCGCTCTCGCTGCTCTCCGAGGCCGTCATGGACGCCTCGGACGACCCCGAGGCGGTCACCCGTTTCGCCGGCCGCATGCAGATCGAGGCGACCCGCCTCACCAACCTCGTCCAGGAGCTCATCGACCTCTCCCGGGTGCAGAACGACGACCCGCTGGAGGACTCCGAGCCGGTGCGCGTCGACGAGCTGGTCGCCGAGGCCATCGACCGTTCCCGGCACACCGCCACCACCAAGCAGATCACCATGGCTTCGAACGTGTGGCTGCCCGAAGGGCCCGAACAGGGTGGTGGTGGGCGACGGGAGGGCGGCTCCGCCGACCTGTTCGTCTGGGGCAGCCGCGGCCAGCTCGCCGCCGCCCTCGGCAACCTCGTCGAGAACGCCGTCAACTACTCGCCGGCACGCACCCGCGTCGGCATCGCGGCCCGCAAGATCACCGCGCCCGGCGGCGACCTCATCGAGATAGCCGTCACCGACCAGGGCATCGGCATCCCCGACAAGGACAAGGAGCGCATCTTCGAGCGCTTCTACCGCGTCGACCCGGCCCGTTCCCGCGCCACCGGCGGTACGGGTCTCGGCCTGGCCATCGTCAAGCACGTGGCCGCCTCGCACGGCGGGGAGGTCTCCGTGTGGAGCACCGAAGGCCAGGGTTCCACCTTCACCCTGCGGCTGCCCGAGGCGGGTGCCGTACGGGACCGCCGCTCGCACGGCTCCCCCTCCGTCTCTCCCACCCCCGATCTCATGACCGAACCTGCCCCGGAGGTCCTTCCGTGACCCGAGTGCTCGTCGTCGAGGATGAGGAATCCTTCAGCGACGCCCTGTCGTACATGCTCCGCAAGGAAGGCTTCGAGGTCGCGGTCGCCGCGACCGGGCCCGACGGCCTCGACGAGTTCGAGCGCAACGGAGCGGACCTCGTGCTCCTCGACCTGATGCTGCCCGGGCTGCCGGGCACCGAGGTCTGCCGCCAGCTGCGCGGCCGGTCCAACGTCCCGGTCATCATGGTGACGGCCAAGGACAGCGAGATCGACAAGGTCGTCGGCCTGGAGATAGGAGCCGACGACTACGTGACCAAGCCCTTCTCCTCGCGCGAGCTGGTCGCCCGCATCCGGGCGGTCCTGCGCCGCCGCGGCGAGCCGGAGGAGGTCACGCCGGCGGCGCTGGAGGCCGGCCCGGTCCGCATGGACGTGGACCGCCACGTCGTCACGGTCGCGGGCGGCAAGGTCGACCTCCCGCTGAAGGAGTTCGACCTGCTGGAGATGCTCCTGCGCAACGCCGGCCGCGTCCTGACCCGGATGCAGCTGATCGACCGGGTCTGGGGCGCGGACTACGTCGGCGACACCAAGACCCTCGACGTCCACGTCAAGCGCCTGCGCGCCAAGATCGAGCCCGACCCGGGCGCGCCGCGCTATCTGGTGACGGTGCGCGGCCTGGGCTACAAGTTCGAGCCGTAGGCGGACCGCCGGGCCGACCGGAGCCCGTGACGCGGAGAAGGGGCGCCCCGAACGGGGCGCCCCTTTTCCCATGCCTGGGTACGGTCCCGGCGGGCCCGTACGGCCGTGTACGGGCCGTCAGTGACCGGCCTCGTGCTCCGCCTCGCCCCCGTGCTCCGCCTCGCCCGTCGGCGTGGCCGACGGCGACGGGGAGGTGCCCGGCGGCTTCGGGACCTCGACCGGGCCGAACTCCTTGAAGTAGCTGGTCGCCGGGACGACGAAGGCCTCCAGGCCCACGTCACCGGTCTTGCTCAGCTTGAAGACGACGTCCTGCGCGTTGCCGTTCTTCGCGGCCTCGTGGCCGGTCTCGATCGTGGCGGAGGCGTTGCCCTTGCCGCCGATGATGACCGAGCCCAGCGCGGGGACGGTGATCGGGCCGGTGCCCTGGGCGGGCTTCAGCGTCACCGTCGCGTTGGTGCCGGGCAGAGTGATCGCGTCGAGCGTCTGGGGCGTGGTGCCGTTGTTGAAGACCGTGGCCGAGACGACGGCCGGGCCCTTCACGGCGGCGTCCGGCTGGGTGATCACGAGCGCGTTCTGGATCTTGACGTCGTCCACCGAGACGGCGGCGTTGTCCGGCCGGACGCCGAGCGTCTGCGCGTTGTTCCCCGCGCCACATGCGGACAGCGAGGCGATCGAGAACACGATGGCGGTGGCGGCGAGGGCGCCGCGTCGAAGGCTGCGGCTCACGGCGGCGGCATCTCCTAGGCGTACGGACGGGCGAGGGACAGGCCGGCTGGGGTCGAACGTGGAACAACCGGCCACGGGTGAACTCATGGTGCGTCAGCGCGCTCAGGTTACCGAGCCGCACTCTCCGTCCCGCACCCGACCCGCCCCTTCGGCGCTCCGGTGCGCTCCGTCCGCGCGCCGGAGGCGGGGGACGGCGCGCGCGACACTCCCGGCTCCGCCGCTCCCGATGTTTCGCGCCACGGCCGGATCACGGCCCATTGACCCGCCGTTCACATAACCGTCGTGATCAATTCGAGGGCGGGCCGCGTATTCCGTGAGCCTCCCCGCGGAAAAGCGACGGGCGGTCTCGCGGTGATCAATTCGGGATTCGCGCCGGGATGCATCCGTACGAGTGACCGATCCTCGAACGGAGTACGCGAAGAGGGGCGCGCCGAACCCGACAAACCGGGACATCGCACCTTCTTCGTCCGGCCCCGGATGGGTGTAACGTCCGCGTATCCCTCCGTCCGCGCAGCGGCTCCGACCTGCGAATACCCCCTTCCGGAAGCCCGTCGCAGCACGTTCGTGTTGCTGTTGTCAAGCCCCGAGATATGCCCTGACCTGCGAAAACGCCATTCAGAAGAAGCCGTATCCGTGTTACCCTGGATAGCCACGGAAGGGGTACCTGTCACATGACGTTCAAGGTTGGCGACACCGTGGTCTATCCCCATCACGGGGCCGCGCTGATCGAGGCCATCGAAACTCGCCAGATCAAAGGCGTGGACAAGACCTACTTGGTGCTCAAGGTCGCCCAGGGCGACCTGACGGTTCGTGTGCCGGCGGACAATGCGGAGTTCGTCGGAGTTCGCGACGTGGTCGGTCAGGATGGGCTGGACCGGGTCTTCGAGGTGCTGCGCGCGCCGTACGCCGAAGAGCCCACGAACTGGTCCCGACGCTACAAGGCAAATCTCGAGAAGCTCGCCTCCGGCGATGTCATCAAGGTCGCCGAAGTAGTGCGCGACCTGTGGCGCCGGGAGCGCGAGCGCGGGCTTTCCGCAGGTGAGAAGCGCATGCTCGCCAAGGCTCGGCAGATCCTGGTGAGCGAGCTTGCTCTCGCGGAGAACACGAACGAGGACAAGGCCGAGGCTCTCCTCGACGAGGTCCTCGCGTCCTGAGCAGCGATGCCGCGGTGCCCGATGACGTGCTGTGAAGATCACAGTGCCGTCGCCGGGCGCTGCGGCATGTCCATCTCCCGCACCTGACCTGCCCCAGCATCACTGCACCGAACCACCCCACGTCCGTGGACTCCCGACCGACGTCCGACCGGCGTCGCGGCCCTGGCCGCACGGCACCGCACGGCGCCCGGGGAAGGCTCCCGGCACCGCGCGGTCGTTCACGGAAAAAAGCCCCGCAGTCCCTGTCCCCTTGGTCCCCTCGCGCCACATCCCCTGTGCCCGCCGCGATACGCCCCCGACCGTCGTCACGGAAAGGGCCCGGTCAAGGCGTCGCGTCCGGCACGGTGAGGCCATACCCATGTCGGCCGAGGAAACAAACCTGCCGGAGTGCAACCAATGACAGACCCAGCGCGTCCTGTCCGTACCGCCGTGGTGATCCCCGCGGCCGGCCGGGGCGTACGGCTCGGCCCGGGCGCCCCCAAGGCGCTCCGGGCGCTGAACGGCACCCCCATCCTCATCCACGCCGTCCGCGCGATGGCCGCCTCCCGCGCGGTCTCCCTCGTCGTCGTGGTCGCCCCCTCCGACGGCGCCCCCGAGGTCAAGAACCTCCTCGACACCCACGCCCTCCCCGAGCGCACCGACTACCTCGTCGTCCCCGGCGGGGAGACCCGCCAGGAATCCGTGCGGCTCGGTCTCGAAGCACTCCCCGAGGGCATCACCACGGTCCTCGTCCACGACGCGGCCCGCCCCCTCGTCCCCGTCGACACCGTCGACGCGGTCATCGAGGCCGTCCGCGACGGCGCCGTCGCCGTCGTCCCCGCGCTGCCCCTCGCGGACACCGTCAAGGAGGTCGAGCCCGCCGCGGAGAAGGGCCGGCCCGAACAGGTCGTCGCCACCCCCGAGCGCTCCCGGCTCCGCGCCGTCCAGACACCGCAGGGCTTCGACCACGACACCCTCGTCAACGCGCACGCCACCATCGCCCTCACCGGCGACGGCGCCACCGACGACGCCGGCATGGTCGAACGCCTCGGCGCGCCGGTCGTCGTCGTCCCCGGCCACGAGGAGGCGTTCAAGGTGACCCGCCCCCTCGACCTCGTCCTCGCCGAGGCCGTACTCGCCCGCAGGAGGGCCAACGATGGCTTCTGAGCTTCCCCTGGTCCCCAGGACCGGTATCGGCACCGACGTCCACGCCTTCGAACAGGGCCGTGAGCTGTGGTGCGCCGGTCTGCTCTGGGACGGGCCCGAGAACGACGGCTACGGCCTCGCCGGCCACTCCGACGGCGATGTCGCCGCCCACGCCGCCTGCGACGCCCTCTTCTCCGCCGCCGGCATCGGCGACCTCGGCGCCCACTTCGGCACCTCCCGCCCCGAGTGGTCCGGCGCCTCCGGCGTCACCCTCCTCGCCGAGGCCGCCCGGATCGTCCGGGCCGAGGGGTACGAGATCGGTAACGTCGCCGTCCAGGTCATCGGCGTCCGCCCCAAGGTCGGCAAGCGCCGCGACGAGGCGCAGAAGGCGCTGAGCGCGGCGGCCGGCGCGCCCGTCTCCGTCTCCGGCACCACCACCGACGGCCTCGGCCTCACCGGCCGAGCCGAGGGCCTGGCCGCGATCGCGACGGCCCTCGTCTACCGCGCCCCCTGACGGGACGGGCCCGCCGCCCCGTCCCCGTACGGAAAATTCGTGCCCCGCGACCGGCAATCGGTCGCGGGGCACTACCACACGGCCACTACCCTGGAGTGGTGACTATTCGCCTGTACGACACCAGCGCCCGGCAGATCCGTGATTTCACCCCGCTCACACCGGGCTGTGTCTCGATCTACCTCTGCGGTGCCACCGTGCAGGCCGCCCCGCACATCGGCCACATCCGGTCGGGGCTGAACTTCGACATCATGCGCCGCTGGTTCGAGTACCGCGGGTACGACGTCACGTTCATCCGCAACGTCACCGACATCGACGACAAGATCATCGCCAAGGCGGTCGACCAGGGCCGCCCCTGGTGGTCCATCGGCTACGACAACGAGCGCGCCTTCAACTCCGGCTATGACGCCCTCGGTTGCCTCCCGCCGACGTACGAACCCCGCGCCACCGGTCACATCACCGAGATGGTCGAGATGATGCGCGGCCTCATCGAGCGCGGGCACGCCTACGAGGCCGACGGCAGCGTCTACTTCGACGTGCGCTCCTTCCCCGGCTACCTCGCCCTGTCCAACCAGGACATCGACGACCTGCGCCAGCCCGCCGAGGACGGCATCACCGGCAAGCGCGACCCGCGCGACTTCGCCATGTGGAAGGCGACCAAGCCCGGCGAGCCCGACTGGGAGACGCCGTGGGGCCGCGGCCGCCCCGGCTGGCACCTGGAGTGCTCGGCGATGGCGCACAAGTACCTGGGCTCCGCCTTCGACATCCACGGCGGCGGCCTCGACCTGATCTTCCCGCACCACGAGAACGAGATCGCCCAGGCCAAGGCCTACGGCGACGACTTCGCCTCGTACTGGGTGCACAACGCCTGGGTCACCATGAGCGGCGAGAAGATGTCGAAGTCCCTCGGCAACTCCGTCCTCGTCTCCGAGATGGTCAAGCACTGGCGCCCCATCGTCCTGCGCTACTACCTCGGCACCCCGCACTACCGCTCGATGATCGAGTACAGCGAGGACGCCCTGCGCGAGGCCGAGGCCGCGTTCGCGCGGATCGAGGGCTTCGTCCAGCGCGTCACCGAGAAGGCCGGCAAGACCGTCCCGCCCGCCCCGGACGTGCCCCTCGCCTTCGCCGAGGCCATGGACGACGACCTGGGCGTCCCGCAGGCGCTCGCGATCATCCACACCACCGTCCGGCAGGGCAACAGCGCCCTGGCCGCCGACGACAAGGACGAGGCCATCGCCCGCCTCGCCGAGGTACGCGCCATGCTCGGCGTCCTCGGACTCGACCCGCTCGACCCGCACTGGGCCGGCGAGGCCGACCGCGGCGAGGACCTCCACGGCGTCGTCGACACACTCGTACGCGTCGTGCTCCAGCAGCGCGAATCGGCCCGCGAGCGCAAGGACTGGGCCACCGCGGACGCGATCCGCGACCAGCTCACCCAGTCCGGCCTCGCCGTCGAGGACAGCCCCGAGGGCCCCCGCTGGACGCTCGGCAACCGCTGAAGACGTGCCGCCCGGGCCACCGGGCGGCACACTTCACCTACAGACTTATGCACGCAACACCGAGGAATAGGTAGTCATGGCCGGGAACAGCCAGCGCAGGAACCGTCGCACGTCCAACAAGAAGGGTGCGACGGTCGGCAGCGGTGGCCAGCGGCGCAAGGGCCTCGAGGGCAAGGGCCCCACGCCGCCCGCCTCCGCCCGCAAGGGTCACAAGAAGAACCGCGTCGCCAACGCCCAGGCGAGGCAGGCCGCCACCCGGCGCCCCGCCCCGCGCCGAGGCGGCCCCAAGGGCACCTCGGAGATGGTCGTCGGCCGTAACCCGGTCTTCGAGGCGCTGCGCGACGGCGTCCCCGCCACCACGCTCTACGTCCAGCAGTTCATCGACAACGACGAGCGCGTCCGCGACGTCCTCAAGCTCGCCGGCGAGCGCGGCAACATCAACCTGATGGAGGCCCCGCGCCAGGAGCTCGACCGGATGACGAACGGCCTGAACCATCAGGGCCTCGTCCTCCAGGTCCCGCCCTACGAGTACGCCCACCCCGAGGACCTCACCGCGGCCGCCTACGACGCCCACGAGGACCCGCTGATCGTCGCCCTCGACGGCGTCACCGACCCCCGCAACCTCGGCGCGATCGTCCGCTCCGTCTCCGCCTTCGGCGGCCACGGCGTCGTCGTCCCCGAGCGCCGCGCCGCCGGCATGACCGCCGGCGCCTGGAAGTCCTCGGCCGGCACCGCCGCCCGCACCCCGGTCTCCCGCGTCACCAACCTGACGCGCGCCCTGGAGGGCTTCCAGAAGGAGGGCCTCACGGTCGTCGGCCTCGCCGCCGACGGCGAGCACACCGTCGAGGACCTGGAAGCGCTCGACGGCCCCGTCGTCATCGTCATCGGCAGCGAGGGCAAGGGCCTCGGCCGTCTCGTCGGCGAGACCTGCGACTACCGCGTCCGCATCTCGATGCCCGGCGGCGCCGAGTCGCTGAACGCCGGCGTCGCCGCGGGCATCGTCCTCTACGAGGTCGCGCGCCGCCGCACCCGCTGACGGCGCTTCGCGCCGGGTGAGCCGCCCCGCGGCGCGCGCGCCGACACTCCGTACGCCCCCTCGTTCGGCGTACTCCGGGAAAGGGTCCACCTCGCTGAGCTGGGCCCTTTCCCCGCACGGGCGATCTTGACGGGTCTCGGACATTCACTGCCCGTCAAGGCAGTGTCCTTATCCCGCGTCACTCGGTTAGATGAGTGTGGACACCAGAACGCCCCGGCCGGGGTTCGACGATCAGCCCGCGCTGAGCATGGTCAAAGTGGATTCCGACCCCGCGCAGGTCATCGTGAACCACGCCAGCTTCCGTGTGCGGCTCGCGCCGACCGCCCAGCAGCCGAAGTTCGCCGTCGCCCCCCGCCTCTCCGTACTCGGCGGAGCCGGAGCGGCCGCGGGCGCGGCCGCCGGCGCGGCGGGCCGCCGCCGCCCCGTCGTCTGGACCGGGAAGTCCGCACCGGGCGACCCCGGCGCGACCGGACTCCTCCAGGCCATGCGCGAGTCCTCCGTCTCCACGCTGGAGCCGCCCGCGACCCACCAGGCGGGCGCCACCCAGGCCATCCCGCGCATCGACGACACCATGCCGACACCGGTGATCACCGGCGACGCACCCCCGCTGCTGCCGCCCATGCGGCGCGCCGAAGGGGCCTACGACCCGCCGCAGGACGACGCGTACTCCCCGCCGTACCGCCCCGCCTACGGCGACGAGGGCCCGGAGGCCGACGACACCGACACGGAGCGCGCCCGCTCCCACCGGCACGGCGCCGAGACCGTCCGGCACGCCTATTACCCCGGGCGCCGCATGAACCTCGGCGTCGTCCTCCTCCCGCTCCGCGTCTTCCTCGGCTTCATCTCCATCTACGCCGGCATGGGCAAGCTCTGCGACCCCGTCTACTTCGACGGCGGCGAGCGCGGCTCCATGGTCAAGTGGCTCAACTCGCTGCACCCCTGGGCCCTCGCCGAACCCCTGCGGGACTTCGCCCTCCAGCACCCCGTCGGCGCCGGCCTGACCGTCGCCTTCCTCCAGGTCGTCGTCGGCGTCCTGACCGTTCTCGGGCTCTGGCAGCGCGTCGCCGCCGTCTTCGGCGCCCTGCTCTCCGCGGCCCTGATCCTCACCGTCAGCTGGAAGAGCGTCCCCGTCTACGACGCCCCGGACATCATCTTCCTCGCCGCCTGGTCGCCCCTCGTCATCGCCGGCGCCCCCGTCTACTCCATCGACGGACGCCTCGCCGGCGAAGCCTGGCGCACCCTCGGGCCCCGCTCCGCACTCTGGGACCTGCGCCGCCGCGTCCTGCGCCGGGGCGCCGTCGTCACCGCCGTCGTCGTCGGCCTCACGCTCCTCACCGGCTCCATGCTCGGCGGAGCCGTCCGCTCCACCGACATGGTCACCGTGCCCGGCCCGAACGACGACCCGATCAACCACCTCCCCGGCCAGCCCCTCCCGCAGGAGCCCGGCGAGCGCACCCCCTCCACCTCCGCCTCCGTCCGCCCCAAGCCGTCGGAGACCGCCGGCGCGAGCGGCGAGCGCGAGGACGAGGAGAGCGCCGCTCCGACCGAGACCGTGCGGGAGACCGGCCGCATCGAGGAGAGCCGGCCCACCGCCACCCGCGGCACCGACAGCTCCCCGACGCAATCCAAGCCCGCGCCCCCGCCGTCCACCGGCTCCGGCCCCACCAGCAGTGGCGGCAGCGGCGGTGGCAACAGCGGCGGCTCGGGCGGCGGTGGCGACGGCGGCAGCACGGACGGCGGCTCGACCGGCGGCGGGAACCGCAACCCCATCGGCGGCCTGCTGGGCTGACCCCCGGCCCGCACCCCGGCCCGCCGGACGACGAAGGGCGGCACCGCGCATCCGCGGTGCCGCCCTTCGCGTACCCGCCGGGCGGTGGCGTACGAGAGGCCGTACGAGGTCCTACGAGAACGGCGTACGAGGGAGTCGTACGAGCGGCTGTCAGGCCCCGTGAGCCGACAGTTCCTTCGCCGCCTCGGTCAGGTCCTTCGCCGTGTCGATGGCCCGCCAGTACGCCCCCTGGGGCAGCGGGAAGCCCGCCAGGCGCCGCTCACGGGCCAGCCGGGGGAACGTCGTCCGCTCGTGGTCGCCGAGCTCCGGCAGGAGGTCGGTGAAGGCCGCGGAGAAGACGTACACCCCCGCGTTGATCAGATACGGCGACGGCGGCGACTCGATGAAGTCGGTGATGTGCCCGAACGCGTCGGTCTCGACGGCGCCCCACGGGATCCGGGGGCGGGCGAGGGCGAGGGTGGCGGTGGCGTCCCGCTCGGCATGGAACTCGGCCATCTCCCGCAGGGAGAAGCGGGTCCAGATGTCGCCGTTGGTGGCGTACCAGGGCTGGTCGGGCTCGGGCAGGCGCGCGGCCGCGTACTTCAGTCCGCCGCCGCGGCCCAGCGGCTCCGTCTCCACGACCGTCGTCACGCGCAGGGGGAGGACGGCGGAGGCCAGCCACTCCTGGAGCACCTCGGCGAGATGGCCGCACGAGACGACGACATCGGTCACGCCCTCGTCGGCGAGCCAGGAAAGCTGATGGCCGATGATCGGGGTCCCGGTGCCCGGGATCTCGACCATCGGCTTGGGGCGGTCATCGGTGTAGGGGCGAAGGCGCGAGCCCTGGCCGCCCGCCAGGACCACGGCCTGCGTCGGGGTGGTGTGCATACCGGAACGATATGCGTACCTCGTGAGGCTGAACCGCTGTCGGCGTGGACGGTTCAGCTCGCGTACATCACGCCCGTCGCGAAGGAGGTGTCGCAGACCGGACGGGAGTAGGACTGGGCGCGCGTGGGGCCGTAGTACTGCACGGCGGCACGGCCGAGGGCGCGGGCGATCGACACGCAGTGCTTGGCGAGCGAGGGGCGGTTCTCGACCTCGCGCTGCAGGTGGGTGAGGGCCGTCCCGGGGTCCTTCTCCTGAAGCTCTGCGAGGAGCCGGTCGCGGAGAATATCCTGCGGGGCGCGGGACTTGGCGGGGGCGGAGACGTCCTTGGAGGATGCGGTCAGCATCTGGGTCCCGGAGCCCTGGCCGGCCCACGGAACGGCGGACACCGCGAGCGTGCCGGAGAGCACCAGGACGACGGGCAGGACGAGGGCGAGAGAGCGGCCGATACGGCGGGCAGTGTGCGTCACGCAGGCGAGCGTAGCGGTCCGTACAGATATGGCGACATTTAGTCACTCTCGCGAGGGATGGTTCGAGGCGTCTTTTCGAATCCCGTGTTGACGCCGGGCCGTGGATCCTGTCCGAATTGACGGGTCTGCCGGGGTATTTGTCGACAGCGTCCCGGAGCGCCCCCGAGGTACGCGAACGGCCCCGCGTCCGACTCGGACGCGGGGCCGTTCGCACTGCTTCGGGGGCGGGTCAGCCGGAGAGGCGCTCGCCCGTCGACGTCGAGAAGACGTGCAGCTCGTCGGCGCGCGGCACGACGTGCAGGGTGGAGCCCTTCTCCGGCACCGCGCGGCCGCCGACGCGGACCACCAGGTCCTTGTCCTCGCTGCCGACGCGGGCGGAGCCGTAGACGTAACCGTCGGCGCCGAGCTCCTCGACCACGTTCACGGAGACGGCCAGGCCCTCCTTGCTGGTGGCGCCCGAGACGTCGAAGTGCTCGGGGCGGATGCCGACCGTCACCGTCTGGTCCCCCCGGGCGGAGGCGGCGGACAGCGCGTCGCGGGAGACCGGGACGATGCTGTTGCCGAACTTCACGCCGCCCTCGGTGATCGGCACCTCGACCAGGTTCATGGCGGGGGAGCCGATGAAGCCGGCGACGAAGAGGTTCGCGGGCCGGTCGTACATGTTGCGCGGCGAGTCGACCTGCTGAAGCAGACCGTCCTTGAGGACCGCCACCCGGTCGCCCATGGTGAGCGCCTCGACCTGGTCGTGGGTGACGTACACCGTGGTGATGCCGAGGCGGCGCTGGAGCGACGCGATCTGCGTACGGGTGGAGACGCGGAGCTTGGCGTCGAGGTTCGACAGCGGCTCGTCCATGAGGAACACCTGCGGCTCGCGCACGATGGCACGGCCCATGGCGACGCGCTGGCGCTGACCGCCGGAGAGCGCCTTCGGCTTGCGGTCCAGGTACGGGGTGAGGTCGAGGATCTTCGCGGCCTCTTCGACCTTGGCGCGGATCTCGCTCTTGTTGACGCCGGCGATCTTCAGGGCGAAGCCCATGTTGTCGGCGACGGTCATGTGCGGGTAGAGCGCGTAGTTCTGGAACACCATGGCGATGTCCCGGTCCTTGGGCGGCAGGTGCGTGACGTCGCGGTCGCCGATGCGGATGGCGCCGCCGTTGACGTCCTCCAGACCGGCCAGCATGCGCAGGGAGGTCGACTTGCCACAGCCGGAGGGGCCGACGAGGACGAGGAACTCGCCGTCCTCGATCTCGATCTCGAGCTGGTCGACGGCGGGCTTGTCGGACCCCGGGTAGAGCCGGGTCGCCTTGTCGAACGTGACGGAGGCCATGGTGATGTGTCCCTTCACCGGCAGGAACGTGCCGGACGATCCGTTGTAAAGGAAGGATGTGGTGTAGTCCACCGGAGTGAACTGGGGGTGACGCTACCTTGGCGATGTCCGGTCTGTCAGTAGCGGGAGGCGGGGGAATTCGTCCCCTGGCCGTTCGTGGCGCTGTGTAGAGTGGGGGAGCCTCGCGCGTGAGCATCGCCGCGGGCGATGCCCCCTTAGCTCAGCCCGGCCAGAGCGCCGCACTTGTAATGCGTAGGTCGTCGGTTCGAATCCGACAGGGGGCTCCACGATTCCTGTGTCCCGGACCGCTCTGGTCCGGGACACTTGTGCGTTACGGGGGCGTAGACGCACGAGTGGGGTGTTTCCGGGGAGGGGTACGGCGGATGAGCCGGCGTTCCAGTGGGTTGATCGGGGCTTGGGCCGAGGCGCAGCGGGTGGCGCAGCGGGAGCGGGAGGGGCAGCTGCAGGCGGTGGTGCGGCAGCAGCGGGACGCGGAGCGGGCGCAGCGGGCGCACGAGCGGGATGTGGCGCGGATGCAGCGGGAGCAGCGGGCCGCGTACCGGCAGCACCGTGACGCGGACGCGCTGCGGCGGACGCGGGAGTTGGACGAACGGGTCGAGCTGTTGTCGGGGCTGCTGGCGCGGGGGTGCGGGGCGCCGGCGTTCGGGGCGGAGGCGATGCGGCGGCCCGAGGAGGTCGAGCCGTTCGCTCCGGGGCCGCTCGGGCAGCCGGTGGCGATGCCGGACCAGCGGCACTACCAGGCGCAGGGCGGCTGGACGGCGTCCGGACGGGCGCAGGCGGAGCAGGAGGCCCGGGCGCGGTTCGAGCGGGACTGGTACGCGGCGCAGGGGGCGGAGGCGCGGCGGCAGCAGCAGCTGGCCGCCTACCGGGCGCAGTACGACGCGTGGGCCGCGGAGCGGCTGGCGGAGATCCGGGCGCACAACAGCGGGATCGCCGGGATGGTGGAGTCGCTGCGGGACGGCGATCCGGAGACGGTGGTGGAGTTCTTCTCGGCCGTGCTGTACGCGTCGACGGCGTGGCCGGAGGGGTTTCCGCGGCAGGTGTCCGCCGCGTACGACCGTGCGGGCCGGGGCCTGGTCCTGGACTGGGACCTGCCGGGGTTCGACGTGGTGCCGGAGGCCAAGGGGGTCAAGTACCTGCCCAGCACGGACCAGGAGAAGGAGGTCCCGCGGCCGGTGACGCAGCGGCGGGCGCTGTACCGGGACGTGGTGGCGCAGAGCGTGCTGCTCGCGGTGCGGGAGCTGTTCGCCGCCGACCGGTTCGGGGTGCTGCGGAGCGTGGCGCTGAACGGTTTCGTGGACGGGGTGGATCCGGCGACGGGGCTGGCCGCCCGGCTCTGTCTGGCCTCGGCGCGGGTGGAGCGGACGGTCTTCGACGGGCTGAACCTGGAGCTGGTCAGCGCGGTGGACTGTCTGACGGGGGCGCTGTCGGGCCGGCTGTCGACGAAGCCGGACGAGCGGGTGGTGGTGCAGCCGCTGGCGGTGCCGGAGCAGGTCGGTTCGGGCGTGCAGCTGCACGGCGAGGGCGAGGAGCCGGATCTGCTGGCGATGGACCCGATCGCGTTCGAGGGTCTGGTGGCCGAGCTGTTCCGGGCGCGGGGGCTGCAGGCGGTGACGACGCGCCGGTCCAACGACGGCGGTGTCGACGTGGAGGCGCTGGATCCGGATCCGATCAGCGGCGGGTCGATCATCGTGCAGGCGAAGCGGTACCGGAACACGGTGCCGCCGAGCGCGGTGCGCGATCTGTACGGGACGGTGCAGGGGGCGGGCGCCAACAAGGGGGTGCTGGTGACGACGTCCGGGTTCGGGCCGGGGTCGTACGCCTTCGCCAACGGCAAGCCGCTGACGCTGATCTCGGGCGCGGAGCTGGTGGACCTGCTGCACCAACACGGTCTGCGGGGGCGGTTGGGGACGGGGGCGTCGTCGGAGGCGCCGACGCTGGTGGCCGTGGCGCCCGTTCCGCCCGGGGACGACGAGGACGCCAACGTGCTGGGGATGGTGTGGTCGGGGTCGGTCGCCCTGGACGTGTGCGCGTTGGTGTGCGAGGGCGGCAGGGTGCTGGGGGAGGAGCACTTCGTCTTCTTCAACAACGCCTCGACGCCGGAGGGCGCGGTGCGGATGGTCCCCGCTCTCTGGGGCGACAAGGCTGCCGTCCGGGTGGGGTTCGACGCCCTGCCCGCCCGGGCGGACCGGCTGGTGCTGGTGGCGGCCGTCGATCCGGAGGTGAACCCGGACGCGGATCTGGCGGGGTTCGCGGACGCGGGGATCCGGCTGCGGGACGGGTCGGGCGCCGAGTTGGACCGGCTCGACGTGTCGGACGGCCGGGCGGGGGAGACCGCGCTCGTCCTGGGGTCGTTCCGGCGGCGGACCGGGGGCGACTGGGACTTCGTCCTGGGTGGCAAGGGCTACCGCGGCGGGTTGGCGGAGCTGGTGGGTGACTTCGGTATCGAGGTGGAGTAGGGGGAGTGGTCACGGGCGGGGGCCCCGGGCCTGGGGGAGGTCCGGGGCCTTCGGCGTGCCGGGCTCCGCGGTCGGGCCGGCGCGGGTCAGCGGCCGGAGAGCCGGTCGGCGAGACGGGCGATGCGGGAGGTCTCCGCGCGGTGGGTGGTGCGTTCCCGGCGGTCCGCCTCGCGGTAGGCCGCGTACATCGCCTGGACACCGAGCCAGCGCAGCGGCTCCGGTTCCCACCTGCGGACCTTGTGGCCGACCCAGGGGAGCGCGGTGAGGTCGGTGGGGCCGGACTGGCCCGAGTCCTGCTGGATGAGGTCGCGGAGGGTGCGGGCGGCGAGGTTGCTGGTGGCGACGCCGGAGCCGACGTAACCGCCGGCCCAGCCGAGGCCTGTGGTGCGGTCGAGGGTGACGGTGGCGCACCAGTCGCGGGGGACGCCGAGGACGCCGGACCAGGCGTGGTCGATGCCGATGCCGGCGAGGGTGGGGAAGAAGCGGACGAGGATGTCGCGGAGGGCCTCGACGGTCTGCGGCTGGGTGCGGCCGTCGTTGTCGGTCCTGGAGCCGTAGCGGTAGGGGACTCCGCGGCCGCCGAGCGCGATGCGGCCGTCGGCGGTGCGCTGGGCGTACATGTAGGCGTGGGCCATGTCGCCGAGGGTCTCCAGGCCGTTCCAGCCGATGGTGTCCCACTGGGCGTCGGTGAGGGGCTCGGTGGCGATCATCGAGGAGTTCATGGGCAGCCAGGCCCGGCGCTGTCCGGCGAGCGAGGCGGTGAAGCCCTCGGTGCAGCGCAGGATGTACGGGGCGCGGACGGTGCCGTACGGGGTGACGGCGTGCTTGGGCTTGATCTCGGTGACGGGCGTCGACTCGTGGAGGGTGACGCCGAGCGCCTCGACGGTGTCGGCGAGGCCCTTGACGAGCTTCGCGGGGTGGAGCCGGGCGCCGTGGGGGGTCCAGGAGGAGCCGACGGCGCCGGTGACACGGATGCGGTCGGCGGTCCTGCGGGCTCCGTAGAGTTCGCGGTCCTTCTCGCCGAAGGCGATCTCCCGGGCGTGGAAGGCCTTCAGGCGGGCGACCTGGGCGGGGGTGTGGGCGATCTCGAGGACGCCGCCCTGATGGATGTCGGCGTCGATGCCCTCCTCGGCGGCGACGCGGACGACCTCGGTGACGGTGTCGTTCATCGCCTGCTGGAGGCGGACGGCGGCCTCGTGGCCGTGGAGCGCGGCGTAGCGGTCGCGCCCGGCGATGCCGTTGTAGAGCCAGCCGCCGTTGCGCCCGGAGGCGCCGTAGCCGCAGAACGAGGCTTCGAGGACGGTGATGTCGAGGAAGGGGACGGCCTTCTTGAGGTAGTAGGCGGTCCAGAGGCCGGTGTAGCCGCCGCCGACGATGCAGACGTCGGCGGTGGTGTCGCCGGGCAGCGGTTCGCGGGGGGCGGGGGTGCCCTCCTGCGCGTACCAGAACGATATGCCGCCGTTGACCGTGCTGCTCATGGTGTCCTCTGTCCCTGTGGGGCCTCTGGGGTTGGTGGGCGGGAGGGTACTGGAGTGCCGGGGCGGACGGGTGTTGAGGGGTGGGGGGCGGGGGCGGGTGTCTAGCATCGGGGTGTGATGCGTGTTCCCGAGGAGTTGGTGGCGTCGCAGATCCGGTTCAACGGGGAGGCGGGGCGGGCTTTCGTCGCGGCGTTGCCGGGGCGGGCGGCGGAGTTCCTGGACCGGTGGGGGCTGCGGCTGACGGGGCCTTCGATGTACGGGGTGGCGTCGTGGGTGCTGCCGGTGACCCGTGTCTCGGACGGTACGCCCGCGGCGCTGAAGCTGCAGCTGCTCGACGAGGAGTCCGCGGGCGAGCCGGTGGCGCTGCGGGCCTGGGACGGGTCGGGGGCGGTGCGGCTGCTGGCGGAGGACCCCGGGACGGGCACGATGCTGCTGGAGCGGCTGGACGAGGGCCGGCACCTGTCCGCGTCCGGGGACGTACGGGGCGCGGTGGGCGTTCTCGCGGGTCTGCTGGCCCGGCTGGTGGCGGTCCCGGCGCCCGAGGGGCTGCGGGGCCTGGGGGAGATCGCGGCCCGGATGGTGGCGGCGGCCCCGGAGGCGGCGGCCCGGCTGGGGCCGGAGGACGCGGCGCTGGTGCGGGACTGCGCGGCGGCGGTGCGGGAGGTGCTGGGGGAGCCGGGGGACCGGCTGCTGCACTGGGATCTCCACTACGACAACATCCTGGCGGCGGAGCGGGAGCCGTGGCTGGCGATCGACCCGAAGCCGCTGGCGGGGGACCCGGGGTTCGAGCTGCTTCCGGCCCTGACGGACCTGTGGGAGGCGGATCCGTCGGCGGGGACGCGGTGGCGGTTCGACCTGCTGACGGAGCGGCTGGGCCTGGACCGGGGACGGGCGCGGGCGTGGACGCTGGGCCGGGTGCTGCAGAACGCCCTGTGGGACGTGGCGGACGGCGAGCCGGCGCTCGATCCGGACCAGGTGTCCATCGCGCGGACACTGCTGGCCCCGGGCGGCTGAGCGTGTGCAGGCTGGTCGCATGATCCGTACCGCCACGCCTGCCGATGTCCCGGTGATCCACACGATGATCCGCGAGCTCGCGGAGTACGAGAAGTCGCTGCACGAGGTGCGCGCGACGCCGGACTCCCTCCACGACGCCCTCTTCGGCCCGCACCCGGCCGCCTTCGCCCACCTGGCGGAGACGCCGGCGGGCGAGCCGGTGGGCTTCGCGCTGTGGTTCCTGAACTTCTCGACGTGGCACGGCGTCCACGGCATCCACCTGGAGGACCTGTACGTCCGCCCGTCGAGCCGCGGCGGCGGCTTCGGGAAGGCGCTGCTGGCGGAGCTGGCGCGGATCTGCGTGGAGCGGGGCTACGAGCGCCTGGAGTGGGCGGTCCTGAACTGGAACACGCCGTCGATCGACTTCTACGAGTCGGTGGGGGCGCAGCCGCAGGACGACTGGACGGTGTACCGGCTGACGGGTGAGGCGCTGCGGGGGCTGGGCGGCGCGGAGTAGCCACCGGGCGCCTGCCGGGGCGCCTGCGACGGGGAGGCGGGCGGCCGGGCCGGACGCCTGCCCGGGCGCTCCGGGCGGGCGAGGGGGCGGCCGGGCCGGGCATGGTGCGGTCAGCTGCGGTCAGCCGGTCGTCGGGATCAGGCGGTCCGGCGCGTCGAGCCAGACCCACTCACGGGCACCCGGGGCGGTGTCCAGTCCGAACCGTTCGGGTCCGGGTCGGCCGGCGTGGGTCCACCATGCGTGGGCCGCCTCCACCTCGTTCCAGAGGCGGCGGGGGCCGTACTGCCACACCGTGAACCGGTCGTCCGACTTCCCGTCCCAGTCGACGGCAGCCCAGGACGCGGCGTCGGTCGTCGCGACCCAGAGCCTGGAGGCCACCCCGTCCACGTCGGGGTCGTCGTGCCAGGTCCACCACACGTCACGGAGCTGGAGGCCGATGGCGAACTGGGCCGCCAGGTCATCACCCGTGACAGTCCACGGGGACAACGTGGTCCGGGACTCCTCCGGCTGGTGGTCGTCGCGGACCACGTCTCGGTAGATCCGCAGATCCGTGCGCTGGTTCCGCATGAGCATGAACGCGGAGTGGGGAAAGAACCGTCCCGACGCGTCGCCGTGCCCGCCCACCTTCAGGCGCAACAGGCCGTAGCACAGCCAGGGCGTCTCCCAGGGCGTGAGGACGACCCCGCCGGGCCGGGTCTGTTCCACCCACGCCCGGGGGACGGACCGCACCGAACAGGTGGCCTCCACCCGGTCGTACGGCCCGGAGGACGCGTGACCCCGGGCGCCGTCCCCGGAGACGACCTCCGGCTCCAAGCCCAGCTTCCGCAGACGCCTGTCCGCGTCCGTGGCAAGGACCGGGTCCACCTCCACCGTGGTGACGTTCTCCGAGCCCACGCGGTGGGCCAGGAGACCCGCGTTCCATCCGGTCCCGGTGCCGATCTCCAGGACGTGGTGACCGTCGGCCACCTGCAGCATGTCGAGCATCCGGAACACGATGGAAGGGTCCGACGCGGACGACGACGCCCAGCGTTCTCCGTCGCCGGGGTCGCGGCCGTCGTTGACCTGGGTCACCACGGAGTCGGCGGCGTATGCGGCCCGTAGCCACGTGTCGGGTGCATCCGTACGGGTGTGCGGGGTCAAGTCCCCTCCCAGGTAGATGCGCGTCGGGAGGAAGTGGTGGCGGGGTACCGCCCAGGCCGCCCGCTCCCATTCGGGAGCCAACGGCGTCTCCAGCGCGTTGTTCACCGCGCCGAGCAGGTCGCGGATGGCGATCTGCTCGGACGCCGACAGGTCGGGTGTCGTCACCGGTGCTAGTCCTTCTTGTGCTTCGGCGGATCCTTCGGCTTGGCCGTGTCCGACGACAGCTTGGACGTGCCCGGGTCCTTGTTTCCCGAGTGCTGCCCGTTGCCTCCGCTCCCGCCCTTACCCGTTCCCCATCCCATGCCGTGCTCCTCTCGGTTATGAAAAACCAGCCCGAGCCCCGTCGGCTCGGGCTGTGTCCGCTCCGGGCGACCAGTGGGAGGCCGTCCCACCCCGGGGCGGACGTTCCCTCCGGCGGTTCTTGGACGTGTTGTGCAGTCCCCCACCGTCGTCGTTGGAGGGCGCCGCCGCGACCAAGTCACCGCGCGGAGACCGCCACAGCCAGGGCCACGTCCTTCAAAGGTCCGAGCGAACATCGTGGGGTCCCTGTGCACCATCCGGACCGTCACGTCTCCACTGCCGACACCGGCGTGGTGAAGACGCGGACCTGGTCCAACTCCTGCGCCGTCGGGGCCCGCAGCTCATCCACCGGGACTGCCCACTCCCGGCCGCCTCCCGGCGGACGCAGGAACACACTTCCCTCGTACTCTCGGTCCACCCGACCCAGCGTCCCGTTACGGTCCACCGCGTACCGACTGGTGGTCGGCCTCCGCTCCTCGGCCACGTCTCACCATCCCCTCGTTTCGTGACCTGAGCTTCGCTCTGATCACTGGGACGTTGGAACCTCGTACGTTTCCCACTTAAGGACGTCCCACGGGCGGTAAAACGTCCCTCACGACGTCCTGAGAGATGGGTGGAACTGGCGATGCCGAACGAGCGGTTGAGAGCTGCCTTGGCTTCCGCGGGCTGGACTTGTACCGACCTGGCCACCGCCGCTGAAGTTGATCCAAAATCCGTGGAGCGGTGGGTGAACTTGGGGCGAACCCCAAGGCGGGCGACGGCAACGAAAGCCGCTGAGGCACTGAGAGAAGACGTGTACGCACTGTGGCCCGCCCTCCGGCAAGCCCGCGCGGCCCGAGCAGTCAGTCCTGAACTGGTGGCGCTCTACGATCAGCGCGCCGACCTTCCCGTTTCCGCCTTTGGCGACCTGATGACTCAGGGCCACAAGCGGATCGACGTGCTGGTCTACGCCGCCGTTTTCCTCCACGAGGCGTACCCCCGTTTCAACGAACTGCTGCGGGAGCGCGCCGCCGGGGGTTGCTCGGTACGCATCGCGATCGGCGACGCCGACAGCGTCAACGTGCGACAGCGTGGGCAGGAAGAGCGATTCGGGCACGGCATCGAGTCCCGGTGTCGGAATGCCCTGGAGCATTACCGTCCCCTGCTCGGGGCGCCGGGGGTGGAGCTGCGGACGCACGGGACGACGCTCTACAACAGCATCTACCGTGCGGATGATCAGATGCTGGTGAACGCCCACGTGTGGAGCGTGAACGCATATGGGGCGCCTGTGTGGCACCTCCGGCGGAACGGCCGGGGTGGATTGTTCGACACGTACGTGGGCAGCTTTGACGCCGTCTGGGAGACGGCGCAACCGGTGGAAAGGTAGGCCCCGTGGCACGAAACGAGTTCTACGACGACCCGAACGCGCCGGAGCCGGACAGCCTGGTGGTGGCGGCCTCTGTCATCGTTGCCGACTCTGCGGGCCGCATCCTCTTGCAGCGGCGGAGGGACAACGACCTGTGGGCGCTTCCGGGCGGCGGCATGGAGATGGGCGATTCTCTCCCAGGTGCGGCTGTTCGAGAAGCAAAGGAGGAGACCGGGCTGGACGTGGAGATCACGGGTCTGGTCGGCACCTACACGGACCCCCGGCATGTGATCGCGTACAGCGACGGGGAGGTACGCCGGCAGTTCAATGTCTGCTTCACCGCTCGGGTCGTCGGGGGTGCGCTTGCCATCTCGGAGGAGTCCACGGAACTCCAGTTCGTGGAGCCGAACCAAATCCCCGGTCTGCCCATGCACCACACGCAGCGGTTGCGCATTCAGCACTATCTGGAGCATCGGTCCTCGCCGTACCTGGGATAGGTGCGCTGGGGCCGAAGGCTGGGTCGGGTCCGGCACGGTGTCCGGCCGGGTGCGAACCGGTCGGAGACCAAGCACCGTTGGCCGCCTTCCGGTACGCCTCCAGCTACGTCACGGCCCCGGGGTCAGGGGATCAGGACGACCTTGCCGATCGTGCCGCGGGATTCCAGGGCCCGGTGGGCCGTGGACGCCTCGGCGAGGGGGAAGCGGTGGACGGCGGGGCGGAGGGTTCCTTCGGCGGCGGCGGTGAGGGCGGCGTGTTCGAGGGTGCGGATGTCGCCGCCCGCCTTGCGGATCATGACCGGGCCGAGCACGTTCTCGGAGGTGATCCCGCGCGCGGTGAGCTCCTCGTCGGTGAAGGTGAGGGGTTCGCCGTCGTGCGGGCCCGTGCCGTGCCAGCCGAAGACGACGTGGTGGCCGCCTTCGCCCAGCAGGTCGACGGTGGCGCGGCCGGTGGCGCCGCCGACGGAGTCGAAGACGACCGTCGCCCCGCGGTCGCCGAGGAAGTCGCGGACCGTCGTGGGCCAGTCCGGCCGCAGGTAGTCGACGGCGAGGTCGGCGCCGTTCTTCTCGACCAGGGCGGTCTTCTCGGGGCCGCCGGCCAGGCCGATGACGGTGGCGCCGGCGTTCTTCGCGTACTGGACGAGGAGGGTGCCGATGCCCCCGGCGGCGGCGGGGACGACGGCGAGGGAGTCGGGGCCGAGGTCGGCGAACTGGAGGATGCCGAAGGTGGTGCGGCCGGTGCCGATCATGGCGACGGCCTCGGCCTCGCCGAGGGTGTCGGGGAGGGCGTGGAGCCGGCCGGCGTCGGCGACGGCGAGTTCGGCGTAGCCGCCGGGGCCCTGGCCGAGGTGGGTGACGACGCGCTTGCCGAGCCAGCTGGGGTCGGTGCCCTCGCCGAGGGCGTCGACGGTGCCGGCGACTTCGCGGCCCGGGACGGTGGGGAGGGCGGCGGGGGCCGGGAAGGGGCCGCTGAGGCCCAGGCGCAGGGCGGTGTCGAGGAGGTGGACGCCGGCCGCGGCGACGCGGACGCGGACCTGGCCGGGGCCGGGGACCGGGTCCGGGACCTTCTCGTAGGTGAGGTTCTCGGCCGGGCCGAAGGCGTGCAGGCGGATGGCGTGCATGGCGGGCTCCCCGTCGGATGCGTAGTGGTGCACCAGTGGTTCGTGGGTGGTTCGTGGTGACGGGCATCAGCTTTCAACCTCAAGTCCGCTTGAGGTCAAGGGGTGTGGCGCGCAGGGCCAGGGACACCGCTTCGACGGCGCTGGTGAAGGAGACCTCGGAGAGGACGCCGGGTGCGGCGACCTGGTCGCCGGCGAGGTAGACGCCGTCGCCGCGGTCGATCGCCGGCCGGTCGCGCCAGGTGGTGCCGGGCCGGTCGACGGCTCCCGTACGGCCGGTGGAGACGGCCTCGCGTCGGTGGACGGTACGGTCCCGCCAGCCGGGGAACCCCAGGTCGAGCAGGTGTTCCGCGTGGGCGACGCCGTCGGCCTTGGAGGCGCCCGGGCCGATGGGGAGCTGGGCCTGGAGGAGCTGTTCGCCGGCCGGGGCGAGGGTGGGGTCCTGGGCGGTGAAGCGCTCGATCCAGCCGGGGGCGTCCAGGTCGGAGATGACGAACGGGTCGCCCGCGCGGCGGCGCAGCGCCAGGTCCAGCAGGACGGTCCGGCCGCTCTCCCAGGTCAGGCTGGGGTCCTGGAGGAGGCGGGAAGCCGCGGCGAGGGAGGTGGCGACGACGACGGGCCCGTCGGTGAGCGGCGGCGCGTCGACACGGGACCCGGTCTCGACACGTACCCCCAGGTCACGGGCGTGCGCGGCCATCCGGTCGATCAGCCGCCCCCAGCCGCCGCGCGGGTAGTGGGCCTCCGGCGGCAGGGCGGTGGACCGGCGGAGCCGTTCCTGGACGAAGCGGGCGGAGAGCGCGCCGGGGTCGTGGTGGAAGAGGGCGACCGCGCTGTACGCGGCGGCGGCGCGGGCGGCGCGCGGACCGGCGACGCGGGTGGCCCAGGTGAGGAAGTCGACGTCGACCGGGGCCTCTTCGGGCCTGCGGCGGCTGAGGCGCAGGAAGCCGAGGGGCGGGACGCGGCGCAGGGCGCCGTCGCGGTGGAAGCGCAGCCGGGCGGCTTCGAGGGGCGGCAGCGGCGCGAGCGGGCCGAGCAGGCCGCGCTGCTTCAGCCAGGTCCAGTGGGGGCCGCCGCTGTAGAGGGCGTGGGGTCCTTCGTTGGTGCGGTACGGGCCTTCGGCGGTACGGGCGCGGCCGCCGAGAGTGTCGTGCGCTTCGTGGAGGGTGACCTCCGCTCCGGCCTCGGCGGCGGTGACGGCCGCGGTGAGGCCGGCGAAGCCCCCGCCGATGACGGTGATGCGCTTGATGTGCCTGCCTGCCATGTCCCTCTCCCTGGTGGTGCTGTGGTGGGGGTGAATCCGGTTTCACGGAGGCGACGGACTGGGGGCCGTGGTTCGTGACATCCGGGGCGTTGTCAGTGGCGCACGTCACTATGAAGGCATGGCGACACGAAGCGGGAAGAAGGCGGCGGTGGCGGCGGTGCGCAGGCCGGAGGTGCGGCTGCCGCCCCTCGCCGCGTACGAAGGAGGGCTGGAGCCGGACGGTGACTATGACGGCCTCGAGTTCCGGGGCCTGGACCTGGCGGGGCAGGACGGGGCGGGCGCGCGGTTCATGGACTGTGCGCTGCGGGAGTGCGCGGTGGACGAGGCGCGGCTGACGTCGGCGCGGGTCCTGGACTGTGTGTGGAGCGAGGTCAGAGGGGTGGGGACGGACCTCGCGGGGGCGACGCTGCGGGACGTGGAGGTGCGGGACGCGCGGCTCGGCGGGACGCAGCTGCACGGGGCCGTGCTGGAGCGGGTGTGGGTGCGCGGAGGGAAGATCGACTATCCGAACCTGCGGATGGCGAAGCTGAAGGACGTCCTCTTCGAGGGGTGCGTCCTCGGCGAGCCGGACTTCGGGGGCGCCCGGCTGGAGCGGGTCGAGTTCCGCGACTGCGTGCTGGCCGGCGCTGACTTCGGCGGCGCGGTGATGAAGGACGTGGACCTGCGGACCGTGGAGCGCCTGGAGATCGCGCGCGGAGTGGACGCCCTGGCCGGCGCGGTGATCGGGACGGGCCAGCTGCTGGACCTGGCGCCGGTGTTCGCCGCGCAGTTGGGGGTGCGGGTGGAGGACTAGCCGGGGGCCCGGGGGCCGGGGTGCGGGGGCTAGGGAACGCGGGGGAAGCGTGCCTGGAGGTCCCAGATCGCGGGGTTGTCGCCGAGGCCTTCGTGCATGTCGGTGAGGTCGGCGATCAGGTCGTGCAGGAAGTCGCGTGCCTCGCGGCGCAGTTCGCGGTGGCCGAAGGTGAGGGGGGCCTCGTCGCCGGGCATCCAGTCGGCCTCGACGTCCACCCAGCCGAAGCGGCGCTCGAAGAGCATGCGGTCGGACGACTCGGTGAAGTCGAGCTCGGCGTGCTGGGGGCGGGCGGCGCGGTTGCCGCGCGGGTCGCGGTCGAGCTGCTCGACGATGTCGCACAGCGCCCAGGCGAAGTCGAGCACCGGCACCCATCCCCAGGCTGTGGACAGCTCCCGGTCGGCCTTCGGGTCGGCGAGGTAGACGTCCCCGCAGAAGAGGTCGTGGCGCAGGGCGTGGACGTCCGCGCGGCGGTAGTCGGTCTGCGGGGGGTCGGGGAAGCGACGGGAGAGGGAGTAGCCGATGTCGAGCACGGGTCGATGGTCGCACGCCGCAGGAGCGCGCGGCACGGGGCAGGGGCAGGGCCAGGGGCGATGGCCAGGGGGCGGGGGAGGGCTTGGCCAGGGGGCGGGGCCCGGCGTCCCGCCCCCCGGCGCCCTCCCCGGCGCCCTCAGGCGCCCGTGCGCGTATGGGCGTGGAGGGTGCGGGCCAGGCGGGGGCCCAGCCAGCGCTTGAGGCGGCGCAGCGGCTCCAGGCGTCCGGCGGCCCGGTCGATCCGGTAGTAGAGCTGGGGCGGGATGTACGGGAGCAGCGGGGAGTGGCGCTGGCCCAGGAGCGCGAACATCTGCGCCGGCTCCAGCCGCATGTAGCGGGGCAGGTTCTCGTACCACTGCGCGCTGTAGCGGGCCGCGCTCTGGGCCGACAGGAGCTCCGCCCGCCGCCGGTGGGCGTAGCGGGTGAGCGCCCCGTCCAGGCCCCCGGCGCCCTGCCGGTCGCGCAGGGCGGCCGCGAGGGCGAGGGCGTCCTCCAGGGCGAGGGTGGTGCCCGCGCCGATGGAGTAGTGGGTGGTGTGGGCGGCGTCGCCGAGGAGGACGAGGTTGCCGCGGTGCCAGACGCGGTTGGTGAGCGTACGGAAGTTCAGCCACTGGGCGGCGTCGTCGGCCTGGGCCCGGCCGATCAGCGCGTGGCCGTCGAGCAGGTCGTGGAAGAGCTTCTCCATCAGGTGGAGGCTGTCGGCCTCGCCCAGGGTGTCGAGCCCGAGGCCCGACCAGGTCTCGGGGGAGCACTCGACGACGCAGGTGGACTGCTCGCCGCTGAAGCCGTAGGCGTAGCACCAGATCCAGCCGTGGTCGGTCTCCTTGAACGCGAAGCTGAAGGAGTCGAAGACCTTGGTGGTGCCGAGCCAGATGTAGCGGTTGCGGCCGGTGGCGAACGCGGCGCCGAAGTGGTCGCCGTGGGCCTCGCGCAGCACGCTGTTGACCCCGTCGGCGGCGACGACCAGGTCGGCGTCGGCGAGTTCGGGGGAGTCCGCGCCGGTGATGTCGTGCTCGAACTCCACCCGTACGCCGAGCGCTTCGGCCCGCTCGGCCAGGAGGGTGAGCATCCGGCGGCGGCCGATGCCGAAGCCCTCGTCGCCGCGGTGGACGGTCCGCTCGTCGCGGACGATCGCGACGCCGTCGGTCCAGCGCACGGACGCGGCGCTGATGGCGTCGGCGGACTCCGGGTCGCCGGCCCGGAGCTTGTCGAGGAGCCCGGCCCAGTACGTCACGCCCCAGCCGTAGGTGGAGCCGGCCGGGTTGCGTTCGTAGACGGTGATGTCGTGGGACGGGTCCTGTCGCTTCATCAGGATCGAGAAGTACAGGCCGGCCGGGCCACCGCCGACGCAGGCGATCTTCACACGCGCTCCCACATATCTGACACCTTGTGATGAATCAGCGACGCAGGGTAGCAGGGGGGAGGGGGCGGGGCGGGGGAGGCGCGGCTCAGGGCAGCAGGCGTTGTTCCTTGGCGACGGCGACGGCGCCCGCCCGGGTGTCGACGCCGAGCTTGGCGTAGATCCGGCCCAGGTGCGTCTTCACGGTCGCCTCGCTGATGAACAGCGCCCGGGCGATCTCGCGGTTGCCCAGGCCGTGGGCGAGCTGGCCGAGGATGTCCCGCTCGCGGTCGGTCAGCGTCGGCCCGGCCGCGCCGCGCATCCGGTCCATGACGCGGCTGGCGACCGGCGGGGAGAGGGTGGTGCGGCCCTGGGCGGCGGAGTGGATCGCCGCGAACAGCTCCTCGGGCCGCTCGGCCTTCAGGAGGTAACCGGTGGCGCCGGCCCCGATGGCGCGGGTGATGTCGGCGTCGGTGTCGTAGGTGGTGAGGACCAGGACGTGGACGTCGGGCGTGGCGATCCGGCGGGTCGCCTCGACGCCGTCGATGCCGGGGCCGAGCTGGAGGTCCATCAGGACCACGTCGGGAGCGAGCTTCGCCGCCATCGCCACGGCCTCCTCCCCGCTGCCGGCCTCCCCGACGACCTCGATGTCGGGGGCACTGCCGAGGAGGGCGAGCAGCCCGGCGCGGACGACGGCGTGGTCGTCGCAGAGCAGGATGCGTACCGTCATGAACCGGCCTCCGGGGATGTCGACAGGGGAATCGCGACGGAGAGCACCGTGCCCTCGCCGGGGGTGGACTCGAGGGTGAGGGTGCCGCCGAGCTGCTGGGCGCGCACCCGCATGGCGGGCAGGCCGTGGCCGCGCACCCCCGGATCGCGGGCCGGCGGCCGCGGGTCGAGGCCGCGCCCGTCGTCGGCGATGTCGAGGACGACCTGATCGTCGAGGTAGGTCAGGGTCACGGCGGCCGAGGTGGCGGCGGCGTGCTCGCGGACGTTGGCCAGGGCGCCCTGCGCGATCCGCAGCAGCGCCGACTGCACCCGGTCGGGCAGCGGGACCGGCGTCCCGTCGGTGCGGAACGCGGCGGATTCGCGGGCGGCGAGGGTGCGCAGCGCCTCTTCGAGCCCGCCGCCCTCGGCGAGGTCGGCCGGAGCGAGGTCGTGGACGAAGCGGCGGGCCTCGGCGAGGTTCCGCTCGGCGATGGACTCGGCCGTACGGACATGGCGGCGCGCGGTCGACGGGTCGCCGTCCCAGGTGCGGTCGGCGGCCTGGAGCAGCATCTGCTGGCTCGACAGGCCCTGGGCGAGGGTGTCGTGGATCTCCATGGAGAGCCGCTGGCGTTCGGCGAGGGTGCCCTCGCGCCGCTCGGTGGCGGCGAGTTCGCGCCGGGTGCGGATGAGGTCGTCGATCAGGGCCCGCTGCCGGTCCGCCTGGCGCTGCGCGTGGACGAAGACGGCGGTGGCGATGGCCGCGACGGCCGGCGGCGCGATGATCAGGTTCGGGTCCCAGCCGCCGTGCGCGAGCTGGACCTGGGCGGTCACCACGAAGAGGGTCAGCAGCGCCACCAGGACGAGGGCGGCGCGCGGCGGGAGGGTGCGCAGACCGGTGTAGAAGAGCGGGACGGCGCACCAGGCGAAGCTCGGCGCGAGGACGACCAGGAGCATCCAGACGGCGACGACCGTGAAGAGCCAGGCGATCCGGCGGGGGGTGGCGCGGGCGCCGGGGACACGGTCCAGGAGGTAGAGGACGGCCAGCGCGGCGGAGAGGGCGACGATCCACGGGCCGCGGTCCTCCCACGGGTGCCGCAGGAGGAAACGGGCCAGGGAGGCGCCGAGGAGGAGGAAGAAGGCGACGTGCATGACCCGCGCCAGCCAGCGGGCGTCGGGGTCCTGCTCCCTCACGTGCGTCGCCTCTCCATCCGTCGTACCTGTCCTGACCTGGGTGTACGGATCCATGGTGGCCCCGGGGGACCACACGGGCATCAACCGATCGGCTGACCCGCGTGTCGTCCGTACCGCGTGGCGGACGCAGCCGCTCCGTCGACCGTACCGGCCCGGTTCCGGCCGGAGGATCGAGGGCAGAGCGACTCACGCAGCGATCCCAGGAGTTCCCCGTGAAGAAGATCCTCATCGGCGCCACCGCGGCCGCCGCCCTCGCCGCCGGCACCTTCGGCGCCGTCTCCGCGAACGCCTCCGCCCCGGCGGCCCCGGCCGCCGCCCCGGCCGCCGCCCCGGCCGCAGCGGCCAAGGCCGACGCCGCGAACAAGAACCTCCAGCAGTCCACGCACCTGACGATCGAGGCCGCGACCAAGGCGGCGCAGGCCACCCTGGACGCCGCCGAGGACGAGAACCAGCGCGTGACGGTCGCGGTCGTGGACCGCAACGGCAACACCCTCGTGACCCTCCGCGGCGACGGCGCGGGCCCGCAGTCCTACGAGTCGGCCGAGCGCAAGGCGTTCACCGCGGTCTCCTGGAACGCCCCGACCTCGGTCCTCGCCGGCCGACTCGCCCAGGCCCCGAACCTGAAGGACATCCCCGGCACCCTCTTCCTCGGCGGCGGTGTCCCGGTCACCGCCAAGGGCGCCCCGATCGCGGGCATCGGCGTGGCCGGCGCCCCCAGCGGCGACCTGGACGAGAAGTTCGCCCGCGCGGGCGCGGAGGCCCTCGGCAAGTAACCCCCGGACACGGAACCGGGGCCGCCCGGGCGAGGCCGCCCGGCCCCCCCGGGCGCGGCCGCCCGCCCCTCCCGGGCGCCCCCGGTTCCGTACGTCGGTCACCACGCCGCGCGGCCACCCGGCCCCCTTCCTGGCGCCCCGCCCCGCCGCCCCTCCCAGGCCACGCCCCGGAACACGCCCTAAGATCGTTCCGTGGAAGCACGTAGCCGGGTCGTCCTCGCAGCCGTCACGGCGCTGGTCCTCCTCGTGGGGGCCGGCGGGTGCAGTGGTGGGCAGGACGGCGGGGTCGGGGGGAGCCCCGGGGCCTCCGGGGTACGGGACCCGTACTTCCCCAAGCTCGGCAACGGCGGGTACGACGTCACGCACTACGCCCTCGCCCTCGACTACGACCCCGCCACCGGCCGCCTCGACGCCACCGCCGACATCGTCGCCCGTGCCACCCAGGACCTGAGCGCCTTCAACCTCGACCTCGACGGGCTCACCGTCGGCCGCGCCACCGTCGACGGGGCCCCGGCCGCCGTCAACCGTGCCGGGACCGAGCTCACGCTCCGGCCCCGCGAGGAGATCGACCGGGGCAGCACCTTCCGGACCACCGTCGCCTACTCCGGCGTCCCCCGGAAGATCACCGACGCGGACGGGGCGGGCGAGGGCTGGCTGAAGACGAAGGACGGGGCGCTCGCGCTCGGCGAGCCGGTCGGCTCCATGGCCTGGTTCCCCGGCAACCACCACCCCTCCGACAAGGCGACGTACGACATCACCCTCACCGTCCCCGAGGGGCTGCGCGCCGTCTCCAACGGCGTCCTGCGCAGCGAGCGCACCGCGAACGGCCGGACCACCGCCGTCTGGCACAGCGCCGAGCCGATGGCGAGCTATCTGGCGACGGTGGCCATCGGCCGCTACCGCGTCACCACGGCCAAGACCCCCTCCGGCGTCGCCGTCCTCACCGCCGCAGACCCGGCCGTCGCCGATGCCGGTGCCCCGCTCCTCGCCCGCATCCCCGAACTGCTGGAGTGGCAGGCGGAGAACTTCGGGCCGTACCCCTTCTCCGCGGCCGGCGCGATCGTCGAACCGACCGGGGACGCCGACTACGCCCTGGAGACGCAGACCCGGCCCGTCTTCCCGCAGGACTCCTTCGACGCCCCGACCCTCGTCCACGAACTGGCGCACCAGTGGTTCGGCAACTCGGTCTCCCCCGCGAGCTGGCGGGACATGTGGCTCAACGAGAGCTTCGCGACCTACGCGGAGTGGCTCTACGCCGAGGACTTCGAGGACACCCCCGCCAGGACCGGCTTCGACCGGGCCTTCGCCGAGGACGCCAACTGGGCCTTCCCGCCGGCCGAACCGCCGGCGGCGGAGAACCTCTTCGACCCGCCGGTGTACCAGCGCGGTGCGATGGTGCTGCACAAGATCCGGGAGACGGTCGGCGACGACACCTTCTTCGAGATCCTGGCGGGCTGGCCCGCGAAGTACCGGCACCGCAACGCCTCCACGGAGGACTTCACCGCCTACGTGGAGGAAGTGGCGGGCGAGGACCTGAGCGAGCTGTGGGACGTGTGGCTGTACGGGGACGACAAGCCGGACCGCCCCCGCTGAGCCCGGGCACCGCCCCCGGCAGCACCCCGCACACCACCCCCGCCTCCGGCCTACAGCCCCTTGCGGAGCACCACGCAGGGCCGCCCCTTCTCCCGGTCGGCGCGATGATCCGCCGTCTCGTAGCCGAGGGAGGTCCAGAAGGCGAGGGCGCGCGGGTTGTTCTCCAGGACCGCGACCTTGACTCCCGTACGGCCCTCGGAGCGGAACCGCTCCTCGAGCGTGCCGGCCAGCGCGCGGCCGTGGCCGGAGCGCTGGGAGCGCGCGTCGACCATCAGCAGGCCGATCCAGGGATCCGGGTCGTCGGGGTCCGGGTGGTGGTCGAGGATCGCCGCCACGCCGATCAGCCGGCCCTCGGACCGGGCGAGGAGCACCTCCGCGCCGGGGACGGCGAGTTCGTCGGCGAGGGCGGCGGCGACCTGCTCCGGCCGGATGTCGTCCGGGTCCGGGAAGTCGCCGGTGATCGCGTGGAAGTCGCGGTGGGAGGCGTACAGCTCGGTCAGCTCGGTGAGGAGCGGGCCGGGCAGGGCGTGGTCGGTGGAGGCGTACGGCTCGACGATCATGCGGAAACGGTAAGGCCCCGGCCGGAGCCGGGGCCTTGACGCCGTGAGGGTGTCGCGGCGGATGCCTGCGACGGTCAGAGGTTGACGCCGAAGTCGCGGGCGATGCCCTCCAGGCCGGCGGCGTAACCCTGGCCGACGGCGCGGAACTTCCACTCCGCGCCGTTGCGGTACAGCTCGCCGAAGACCATGGCGGTCTCGGTGGCGGCGTCCTCGGAGAGGTCGTAGCGGGCGATCTCGGCGCCGCCGGCCTGGTTGAGGATGCGGATGTAGGCGTTGCGGACCTGGCCGAAGTTCTGCGAGCGGCCGACCGCGTCGTAGATGGAGACCGGGAAGACGATCTTGTCGACGTTCGGGGGCAGGGCCGCGAGGTTGACGTTGATCTGCTCGTCGTCGCCGCCGCCCTCGCCGGTGCGGTTGTCACCGGTGTGGACGATGGTCTGGTCCGGGGTCGCCTTGTTGTTGAAGAAGACGAAGTGCGCGTCGGAGGCGACCTTGCCGGCGGCGTCGACGCCGATGGCCGAGGCGTCCAGGTCGAAGTCGGTGCCGGTGGTCGTACGGACGTCCCAGCCGAGGCCCACGGTGACGGCGGTGAGGCCCGGGGCCTCCTTGGTCAGGGAGACGTTGCCGCCCTTGGACAGGCTTACAGCCATGGGAAGTCCCTTTCGTCGTGATGTCGTCACACGCATTAACGCGGACGGGGCCCCGTCGGTTCCGCCCGGAGCCGGTGGCCGAGGAGCCGGGGGCCGAAAACAGGATGACGTGCGGGGCCCGCTGCGGGGAACATGGGGGGCATGTCCGGTCCGTATGTCATCCGCGGCTCCGTCTCGCTTCCCGAGGCCGAGCTGATGTGGCGTTTCTCCCGTTCGTCCGGGCCGGGCGGACAGCACGTCAACACCAGCGACTCCCAGGTGGAGCTCCGCTTCGACCTTCAGCGCACGGACGCGCTGCCGGAGGTGTGGAAGGCGCGCGCCCTGGAACGGCTGGCGTCGCGCCTGGTGGGCGGGGTGCTGACGGTACGGGCGTCGGAGCACCGCTCCCAGTGGCGCAACCGCGAGACGGCAGCGGTCCGCCTCACCGCCCTCCTCGCCGAGGCCACGGCCCCGCCGCCGAAGCCGCGCCGGGCGACGAAGATCCCCCGGGGCATCAACGAACGCCGGCTGCGGGTCAAGAAGCAGCGCGCGGAGACGAAGCGCGGCCGTCAGGGCCGCGACTGGGGCTGAGCCCCGGCCGGCCGCGGGGGACGGCCTCCGGGTGCGGCCGCCGGGCGTGGTGGCGGGCGCCTGGTGCGGTGGCGGTCGCCGTCACCCTCAGGCCAGGTGGCGGTACTTCCCCTTGAAGTACGTCAGGGGTGAGCCCTCCCCCGAAGGGAACGCGGCCGTCAGGACGCGGGCGATCACCAGGGTGTGGTCGCCGGCGATCACGCGGCTCTCCGTACGGCACTCCAGGGTCGCCAGCGCGCCGCCGATCAGCGGGGCGCCGCTCTCCTCGCCGCGGGTGTACGGCACGTCCTCGAAGAGGAGGCGGTCGCTCACCCGCCCCTTCATCGCGAAGCGGCCCGCGACATGGCGCTGGCTCTCGGAGAGGACCGAGACCGCCCAGACGGGGATCTCGTCCAGCAGGTCGTCCATCCGGGAGCCGTTGCGGAGGCTGACCAGCACCAGGGGCGGGTCCAGCGAGACCGACATGAACGCGGTCGCCGTCATCCCCACGTCCTCGCCGCGCGGGCCGTCGTCGGGGTCGTGGACCGTCACCAGCACCACGCCCGCGGCGAGGCGGGACATCGCCGCCCGGAACTCGTCGTCGCTCACCCCCTCAGCATGAGGGATGCCCGCATCCGACACGGGAGGCGGGGGCGGCGGGGACGGGAGGGACGCCGGGGACGGGAGGGTGAGGCTCTTTCGCAGCACCCTCGCACGCTAATCCGGAGCCACCCGCCGCCACATCGGGCCCGGGGACCAGACCGCCCACCCCCGCCGGTCCTAGGTCGTGTCCGGAAAGTCCCGCCGACCGGCGCCCCCTCGGCCCTCCCGCCTCCCGTACCACCGGTCTACAACACCCCCTTTGCGTTCAAGAAAGCGTGGGAGCGCTCTCTCCCGCAGTAGGCAACGCCTCACACACAGTTGTGACTTGAGTCACAGACCGCAGTATTTGTTGACCCTGTGTACCGGCGGTGCAGCTCGCTGTGATTCAGTGGCGGAGACAGTGCAGCACGAAGCCGATGAGAACCCTGGAGTTGCTGTCGAGGTCTCGGGGAGAGCGAGCGATGGAGACCGAGTCGGAGCCGTACGTCCGTCTTGCGACCCTGCGGCAGCTGCATCAGGTCGTGGCCGACCTCAACACAGCCCGCAGCCTGGCGGACACCCTGCAAACCGTCGCCGACGGCATCGTCGCAGGCCTCAACTATGAGCTGGCCTGCGTCAACCTCGTACGCCCCGACGGAGACCTCGTCGTCGCCGCCTTCGCCGGCAGCCCCGCCGCCGAAGCACTCATCACCGGCCGCGTCGGCTCCCGCGCCTCCTGGGAACGCCGCCTCTCCATGGGCGTCGCCTGGGGCGACCTGCGGTTCATCCCGCACACCGAAGGCTGGGTCCTCATCGAGGACGACGTCCCCCAATGGCACACCGAAGGCCCCGCCCCCCGCTTCGAAGACGAATGGCACCCGCACGACCGGCTCTACGCCCCCATGTACGCCTCCGGCTCCGGCCGCGAACTCCTCGGCGTGATCTCCGTCGACCGGCCGCGCAACGGACGACACCCCGGGCCCTGGGGCCAAGAAGCCCTCCAGATGTACGCCTCCCAATCGGCCATTGCGATCAGCAACGCCCGCCTCAGAGCAAACATGCAGCGCGCCCTCGTCCGCCTCGAACGCGAACAGCAAGCCCTCCGCGCCAGCGAAGAGTCGTTCCGGCAAGCCTTCGAATACGCCCCCTCCGGCATGGCCATCGCCGAAATGGGCGGCGACCAGCACGGCCGCCTCCTGCGCACCAACGACGCCCTGTGCCGCCTCCTCGGCCGCCCCGCCTCCGTCATGCGCCGCTACTCCTTCGCCGACCTCGTCCACCCCGAGGACATAGGAACCCTGCTGCGCACCTCCGCCGAAGGCGGCCGCGCCGAACTCCGCCTCGCCCGCCGCGACGGCACCTACGTCTGGGTCTCCCTCCGCAACTCCGTCGTCGCCGACACCGCCGACGGCCCCCGCTTCCTCCTCACCCACGTCGAGGACATCGAAGAACGCAAGCGCCACGAACTCCAGCTCGCCCACCGCGCCTCCCACGACGCCCTCACCGGCCTCCCCAACAGCGCCGAACTGCGCTCCCGGCTCAGCGCCCGGCTCTGCGAACGCCCCCACACCTCCCGGACCGCCGACGGCCCCGACAGCGGATACGACTCCCCGTACGGCCACGAACACGGCTTCGGCTTCGACCCCGCCCCCGGCGCCGCCACCGGCGGCCCCTACGACCATCACGTCCACACCGTGGCACCCACCGGGGGTGACATCGACGACGGCACCAAAGGCCTCGCCGTCCTCTTCTGCGACCTCGACGGCTTCAAATCGATCAACGACCGCTTCGGACACCACACCGGCGACGCCGTCCTCATCGAAGTCGCCCGCCGCCTCACCACCGGCGTACGCGACGGAGACACCGTCGCCCGGCTCGGGGGTGACGAATTCGTCGTCCTCGCCGACGGCCTCGGCGCCGCCGACGCCGCTGACCTGGCCGTACGCCTCCGGAACGCCATCATTCCGCCGATCCGCGTCGACGGCCGGGCCGTCCGGGTCGGCGCCAGCTTCGGCATCGGCTGGGCCGAATGCGGCATGACCGTCGAAGAGGTCCTGAACTCCGCCGACCAGCGGATGTACATCGAAAAACGCTCCCGCGCCAAGGTCCACCGCCGCGCCGGATAGCCCTCCCCGTCACCCGCCGGTCACGCTCCGCACGGTCAAGGACCGGACCGAAGCGTTCCCCGTTCGAGGTAGGCTCGGCCGGTCGGCGACGGCTGGCGAGCATGGATAGGAGTGACCAGGGATGGCTGCCGGTAACGACGGCGCGAACACGCCCGAGGACGACGATCCGTTCGGCTACCTGTACGCGGACGGCCAGGCGGCGGGCGCCCAGCCCCCCGGCCAGGGCGGTGGCTACGGCTACCCCGGCCCGGCCGCGCAGCCCGGCGTCCCCAGAACCTCGTACAACCAGGTCAGGACGGTCGGCGAGCGCCAGTACGGCGGCCCCGCACAGGCCCATGTGCCGCATCAGCAGAGCTACGGCGGCCAGCAGCAGTACGGCCAGCCGAACCCGCAGTACGCGGCGCCCGAAAGCTATCCCGGCGCGGACCGCACCCGCCCCACGCCGATGCAGCAGCAACGCGGCCGCGGCCCCAACACCAAGGGCCTGCTGATCGGCGCGATCGCGGTCGTCGCGGTCGTCGTGATCGGAATCACGGCCGCCGTCCTCAACAACGACAACGGCGACGACAAGGGCGGCAACGCGGGCGGCACCCCCACCGACGGCTCCTCGCAGGTCCAGGAGACCCCCAGCGGGCAGCCCAGCGCCGACGAGACCCCCGTCGAGCTGCCGAAGCAGGACGCCGCCACGCTCAAGCTCGGCGGTTCGGCCGTGCTGGCCAAGGACATCAAGGGCGCCGAAGGCGCGGACGGCGCCTACGTCACCGGGTTCAACGCCGTCGGGTCGTCCGTGACCTGGCAGGCCGACATCGCCGAGCGCGGCGACTACTACCTGTACGTGCGCTACGCGATCCCGGCGAAGGACGCCAACGCCACCCTCTCCGTCAACGACAAGCCCAACGGTTCGCCGATCGGGCTGAAGAACTTCATCTCCTCCTCGGACCCGAACCTCGAGAAGAACTGGCAGACCACCTGGGCGCCGGTGAAGCTCAAGCAGGGCACGAACACGATCAAGCTGTCGTGCGAGCAGGGCAACCAGTGCGACGCGGTCTTCGACTGGCTGAAGATCAGCAAGACGAAGCTGAGCGGCTGAGCCCGCCCGCCTGACGGAGGCCCGATCACCGGAAGTGGGGCCCGCCCCCCCCGCCCGGGGCCCCCCCCCCGGCCCTCCCCCACGGGGCCCCGGCCCCCCCCCCCCACCCCGCCCCGGCCGCCGCGGGGCGCGGGCCGCACCCGCCT
>NZ_JBVJGU010000002.1:103513-251024 GCF_055587165.1 Streptomyces sp. NPDC048353
GTTTCTGTGTTTCTTACCACCACCCCGCCGCGGGGGGGGGGGGCCCCCGGCCCCCCCGCCGCCGCCCCCCCCCCCCCGCCGCCCCCCCCCCCCCCCCCCCCCCCCCACTTCTCCGTTCCTGCCAGGAGAGGCCGTCGACCGGACCCGACAGCAGGCCGGCGACCGCGGAGTCGCCGGTCCTACGCTGGCTTCGGCTCCACCACCCAGGCGCCCTTGCGCATCACGCCCACGAGCTCGAACTCCCCGTCCAGGACGACGAGGTCCGCGTCCTTGCCGGTCTCCAGGGAGCCGACCCTGTCGTCGACGCCGAGCAGCCGGGCCGGGTTGACGGAGACGGCGCGGACGACGGACTCGACCGGCAGCCGGTCGACGGTCACCGCCCGCTTGAACGCGCGGTCCAGGGTGAGGGTCGAACCGGCGATGGAGTCGCCCTCGACCAGCCGGGCCACGCTGTCCTTCACCTCGACCTCCAGCGTGCCGAGCATGTAGCGGCCGTCCCCGAAGCCGGCCGCGTCCATCGCGTCCGTGATGAACGCGACCCGGTCCCGGCCCGCGTGACGGAACGCCAACTCCAGGGCGGCCGGGTGCAGGTGCGTCCCGTCGTTGATCAGCTCGACCGTGATCCGCTCGTCCTCCAGGAGCGCGGCGATCGGCCCCGGCGCGCGGTGGCCAAGGGCCGGCATCGCGTTGTAGAGGTGCGTCGCGACGGTGGCGCCCGCGTCGATCGCCTCGACGGTCTGCTCGTACGTGGCGTCCGTGTGGCCGATGGCGGCGATCACGCCGTGCTCCGCGAGCAGGCGTACGGAGTCGAGGCCGCCGGGGAGTTCCGTGGCGAGCGTGACCATCTTGGCCTGGCCGCGCCCCGCGTCGATCAGCCTGCGGACCTCGGCCGGGTCGGGATAGCGCAGCAGCGTCTCGTCGTGGGCGCCCTTGCGGCACGGGGAGATGAACGGGCCCTCGAAGTGGAGACCGGCGATCTCGCCCTGTTCGGCCAGTTCGGAGAGGAGGCCCGCGCGGCGGGCGAGGAAGTCCATGTCGCCGGTGACGAAGGACGCGACGACGGTGGTCGCGCCGTGCAGGCGGTGGGTGTGGACGCCCCTGAGGACGTCCTCGACCGTGCCCGCGGTGAAGGAGGCGCCGCCGCCGCCGTGGTTGTGCATGTCGACGAAGCCCGGGACGATCCAGTGGCCGGAGAGGTCGACCGCGGGGGCCTCGCCGGGGCCCGCGTCCTGGGAGGCGCCCCCGGGGGCACCCACCGCCGCGAGGCGGCGGCCCTCGACGACCACGCGTCCGTTCTCGACGATTCCGGTCGGCAGCACGACGCGCGCGCCGGCGAGAACTGTGCGATCGGCCATCAGGCGGATACCTCCGAGTCGGACTCGTTGTCGGTGCGGGTGTCGTGGGAGAGCAGGTCCCAGGCGAGGAGGCCCGCGCCCAGGCATCCGGCGGTGTCCCCGAGGGCCGCCGGGACGATGGCGGGCAGTTTCTGGAAGGTGACCCGTTCCTCCACCGCGGCCCTGAGGGGTGTGAACAAGGTTTCCCCGGCCTCGGCCAGACCGCCACCGATGATGAGCGTGCGGGGGTCCAGCAGGGTGAGTGCGGTGACCAGGCCGTCGGCGAGCGCGTCGACCGCCTCCTGCCACACCCGTACGGCCTCCGGGTCGCCGGACTCGACGGCCTTCGCGCAGTCGGCGGCGTCCGCGTCGGGGTCGCCGGAGGCCTCGGCCCAGGCGAGGGAGACGGCGGAGGCGGAGGCGTACCGCTCCAGGCAGCCGCGCTGGCCGCAGCCGCAGTCGGTGCCGCCGGGGCGGACGACGATGTGGCCGATCTCGCCGGCGTAGCCGTGGGCGCCGGCCTCGATCGCGTCGCCGATGCCGATGGCGCCGGCGATGCCGGTGCCGAGGGGCACGAAGAGGAAGCGGTCGGCGCCGTTGCCCGCCCCGATGCGGCCCTCGGCGAGGCCGCCGGTGCGGACGTCGTGGCCGAGGGCGACGGGGATGCCGTCGAGGCGCTCGCTGAGCAGGGCGCGCATCGGGACGTCCCGCCAGCCGAGGTTGGCGGCGTAGACGGCGATGCCGCGGTCGGCGTCGACGATGCCGGGGACGGCGACTCCCGCGGCCGAGGCGGCCTCTCCGTACCGCTCGCGACCGAGGTCCCGCAGCTCGGCGGCGAACCCGAGGATCGTCTCGACGATCGCCTCGGGGCCGCGCTCGCGTCCGGTGGCGCGCCTGGCCTCGTGGAGCAGGGTGCCGTCCGCCCCGACGAGGGCGGCCTTCATGCCGGTGCCGCCCACATCCAGGGCGATGACGTGTCTCACGGGGGACAGTGTCGCGCGTGAACCACAGAAAGGTCTAGTCCACTGAGCGGGATTGTTGCGTGGGCATACAAATGATCGGGCGGGGCGGTCGGCCGTGGTGCGCCGGACCCCCGCCGTGCTCGCGGGTCCGGGAGGCCCGGCCCCGACGATGCCGAAGCGATACCCAAGTGGTGTAGACCTTATGCTTTCTTCCCTGTGAAAATCACAGCTCGACGACGAGCAGAGGGTGGGACAACGCTGTGCAGCGGCGACTCCTTGGACTGACCGCGACCATCGCCGCGCTGGGCCTGACCGTCGCGGTCTCGGGCTGCGGCCTCACCGGCGCGGAAGCCGGCGACGTCACCCTCACGGTGGTCGCCGCCGACTACGACCTCACCGGTGGTGACACCACCAAGAAGTACTGGGACGGCCTCGCCTCGGCCTACGAGGCCGAGCACCCCGGTGTGAAGATCGACGTCCGGATCGAGTCGTGGAACGACGTCGACCGGAAGGTCGCCGAGATGGTCAAGGCCGACCAGGCCCCCGACATCGCCCAGATCGGCGCCTACGCCGACTACGCCGCCGCCGACGAGCTGTACTCCGCCGACGAACTGCTCTCCATACCCGTCCAGGCCAACTTCCTCGCCCCGCTGACCGAGGCGGGCGAGCGGAAGGGCACGCAGTACGGGCTGCCGTTCGCCGCCTCCACCCGGCTGCTCTTCTTCAACGAGGAGCTCTTCGACAAGGCGGGCGTCACCAAGGCCCCGACGACCTGGGCCGAGCTCGCCGCCGCCGCCGGGAAGCTGGAGGACGACGGCGTCCCGTACCCCTTCGCCCTGCCGCTCGGCCCGGAGGAGGCGCAGGCCGAGACGATGATGTGGCTGCTCAGCGGCGGCGACGGATACACCGACGCCACCGACCGCTACAAGATCGACTCCGACGCGAACGTGGCGACCTTCGAGTGGCTGAGGAAGAACCTCGTCGCCAAGGGCCTCACCGGGCCCGTCGCCCCGGGGAAGCTGAACCGGAAGGACGCCTTCGCCGCGTTCTCGCGCGGCGAGGTCGGCATGCTCAACGGCCACCCCTCGCTGATGCAGGAGGCCGAGAAGCGGGGCGTGAAGGTCGGCAAGGTCGCGCTGCCCGGCGTCGACGGCAAGGCCAAGTCGGCCATGGGCGTCGCCGACTGGATCATGGGCTTCAAGCAGAACGGCCACCGCAAGGAGATCGGCGCCTTCCTGGACTTCGTCTTCAGCGACCCCAATGTGCTGAAGTTCGCCGGGGACAACGACCTGCTGCCGCCGACCGTCAGCGCCTACGCCACGATGGAGGCGGAGCCGGAGCACCAGAACCTGCGCGCCTTCCTGAAGGAGCTGCCGAACGCGCAGCTGCCGCCGGTCGGCAAGACCTCCTGGGCGCAGGTCAGCGACGACGTCAAGCGGAACATCGGCAAGGCCGTCGAGCCGGACGCGAAGGTGTCCGAGGTGCTCGGGAAGATCGCACGGGACGCGACGGCGGCCGAGAGCGCGGAATAAGTTGGGTCGTATGACCAACGATGTGGAGCCGGCGGGGCCGGACGAGCCCGCCGCCGGTACGGATGCCTCCGGTACGGGCGGCGGCGACGCCGACGGTACGGGCGGCGGCGACGCCGACGGTACGGGCGGCGGCGACGCCGACGGTACGGGCGGCTCCGGTACGGACGGCGGGCTGGGGGAGCGGGAGCGGGCCGTGCTCGCCGTCGAGCGGCGCTCCTGGCCCGGCCCCGGCGCCAAGGAGCGGGCCGTCCGCGAGCGGCTCGGCCTCTCGCCCACCCGCTACTACCAGCTCCTCAACGCCCTCCTCGACGACCCGCGCGCCCTCGCGCACGACCCCGTGACCGTCAACCGGCTGCGCCGGGTCCGTGCCGAGAAGGAGCAGCGCCGCTGAGGCTCCGTCGGTAGGGTCGTCCTATGGTCAGTCTTCCGCATCCGACCACGTCCGCCGGCCGCGACGGCCTGGCCGCGCTCCTCGCGCGGCCCGAGCGCGCCGTCGTCGCCCTCGACTTCGACGGGACGCTCGCCGAGATCGTCCCCGACCCCGAACAGGCGCGCGCCCACCCCGGCGCCGTCGCCGCCCTGGCCGCCCTGGCGCCCCGGATCGCCTCCGTCGTGGTGGTCACCGGACGGCCCGCGGGGGTGGCGGTACGGTACGGCGGCTTCGCCGGCGTCCCCGGCCTCGAACGCCTCGTCGTCCTCGGCCACTACGGCGCCGAACGCTGGGACGCCGTGAGCGGCACGGTCGTGGCCGCCGAACCGCACCCCGGCGTGGCCGCCGTCCGCGCCGAACTCCCCGGCTTCCTGGACCGGGTCGGCGCCTGGCCGGGCACCTGGATCGAGGAGAAGGGCCGCGCGGTCGCCGTCCACACGCGCCGCGCAACCGACCCACAGGGCGCCTTCGAGGCGCTCAAGGGCCCCCTCGGCGACCTCGCCACCCACCACGGCCTCGTCCTCGAACCCGGCCGCATGGTCCTGGAACTGCGCCCGCCGGGCATGGACAAGGGCGTGGCGCTGGCCGAGTACGTACGGGAGTCGGGCGCCGGGTCCGTCCTCTACGCGGGCGACGACCTGGGCGACCTGCCGGCCTACGCGGCCGTGGAGAAGCTCCGCTCGAACGGCACCCCGGGCCTCCTGGTCTGCAGCGGCTCGACGGAGGTCACCGAACTCTCCGACCGCGCCGACCTCTCGGTCCCGGGCCCGGCGGCGGTCGTGGAGTTCCTGACCACCCTGGCGAAGGCGGTCCAGGAGACCGGCTGACCGGCCCCCCGCCCCGCACGCCGAGGGCGCCCCCGGAAGCATCCGGGGCGCCCTCGGCGTACCGCCGCGGTGACGCGGTCGGGTGGTCGGCCCGGCCGGGGCCCTCCAGGCTCGGCCGGGCGGTCTGTGGGAGGTCAGCGGACCTCGCGCAGCGCCTCCAGCTGCTCCAGGAACCAGCGCTGCGGGGGCAGCGCCGTCGCCGCGGCCGCCAGGCGCTTGGAGCGCTCGGCGCGCTCGGCGGCCGGCATCGTCAGGGCCTCGTGCAGTGCCCGGGCCGTGCCCGTCACGTCGTACGGGTTCACCGTGACCGCGTCCTCGCCCAGCTCCTCGAACGCCCCCGCCTCCCGCGACAGGACCAGCGCGCAGCCCTCGTCCGAGACGACCGGGACCTCCTTGGCGACCAGGTTCATGCCGTCCCGGATGGGGTTGACCAGCGCCACGTCCGCCAGGCGGTACGCGGCGAGCGAGCGCGCGAAGTCGTCGTTCACGTGCAGCAGGACCGGGGTCCAGTCCTCCGTGCCGTACTCCGCGTTGATCTCCTCCGCGACCCGCGACACCTCCGCCGTGTAGTCGCGGTAGACCACCAAGTCCTGGCGCGAGGGGTAGGCGAAGGCCACGTGCACCACCCGGCCGCGCCACTCCGGACGCTCCTCCAGCAGGGCCCGGTAGGCGAGGAGGCCCCGCACGATGTTCTTCGACAGCTCCGTCCGGTCCACCCGGACGATCGCCTTCCGGTCCGGCCCGCCGATCTGCTCCCGCAGCGCGGCCAGCCGCTCCTCCACGTCCGGCCGCCGCGACCGCTCCCGCAGGAAGTCCGCGTCGGCGCCGAGGCCGTGCACCCCCAGCTCCGTGCCGCCCGTGCCGCCCACCAGGGCCGTACAGCAGGCGTCGAAGGCATCCGCCCAGCGCCGGGTCAGGAAGCCGAGCCGGTCCGCGCCGAGCATGCCGCGCAGCACCTGCTCGGCGATGTCGTCGGGCAGCATCCGGAAGTACTCCGGCGGCGCCCACGGGGTGTGCGAGAAGTGTCCGATCCGCAGATCGGGCCGCGCCTCGCGGAGCATGCCCGGGACGAGCGTCAGGTGGTAGTCCTGCACGAGGACCAGGGCGCCCGGGTCCGCCTCGGCCGCGAGGGCCTCCGCGAAGGCGCGGTTGTACGTCTCGTACGACGCCCAGCGGCGGCGGAACTCCGCGTCGAAGACCGGCTCCACGGGCGTCTGGTACAGCATGTGGTGGACGAACCACAGCACCGAGTTCGCGATGCCGTTGTACGCGTCGGCGTGCACGTCCGCGTCGATGTCGAGCATCCGCACGCCCGGCTCGGAGACCCCCCGCCGGACCGCCTGCCGGTCGCCGTCGCCGAGCGCCGCGCACACCCACACGCTGTCCTCGGAGGAGACGGCGCTCAGCCCGGAGACCAGCCCGCCACCGCCCCGGCGGGCGTCGAGAGAGCCGTCCTCCGCCACGGCGTACGAGACCGGACCACGGTTGGAAGCCACCAGCACAGAAGCCATGTGGCGAACCTAGCCCGTCCCGTAAACGCTCAAACGTGCGTATACGAACGACGGCGCTCAGTCGCCACGCCGGCCACGCGAGTCCTGCGGGCCCCGCGCGCCGGGAGCGCCGTGCACGGCCCGTGCGGCGCGCAGCGCGGCCGTCGCCACCACACCCGTCGCCGTGAGCGCCAGGGCGAGGCCGCCGAGCAGCCACAGCCGCTCGGTGCGGTGGTCGCCGGCCCGCGCCGTCGAGACGCCGGGGCCGTGCGGCACGGGGACCGGACGCCGCGCCTCCGGCGACGGCAGCCCGGGCGGCCGGGCAGCCTCCCGCACCAGCGCCTCGGCCCGCACCAGCGCCTCGGCCCGCACCAGCGCCTCGGCGCGATCCGGCACTTCGGCCCGATCCGGCACTTCCGCACGTCCCGGCGTTTCGGCACGATCCAGCACCTCGGCCGCCGGGACAGGTTCCGGTGCCGCGCCGGAGCCGTGGACGGCCGTGGCGGCCGGGCCGGCCGCCACGAGCGGCAGCGAGCCGGCGAGGAGCCCCGCGGCCCCGAGCAGCGCTCCCTTGCGATGGGTGAACCTCATAGAACGGAAATGTATGCAAAAAACATCATCATTCGAGGATGCGCCACGCGCCGGAAGGGCCGAGGACACGCCCCGTCCGACACGCCTTAGGCCACCCGGCGGTGCGCGTACTCCGCGATCTCGCGCATCGGGGGCCGCTCCTCGGTGTCCACCGCGTACGTCCGCGGCGTGAAGCCCCCGCCGCCCGCCGTCTCGTCCCGCTCGAACTGGGTCAGCCGGGGCCGCACCAGGTGGCCGCGCGAGAGCCGCAGCTGCGCGGTCCGGTAGATCGCCGCCGCCATCCGGCCCAGCGCCTGGCCGTCCTGGTGCCGGTGCTTGCGGACGCCCACGTCGACCTGGGCGAGCGCGTCCAGGCCCACCGTGTGCAGCGCGTCGACGAGGAGGCCCAGCTCGACTCCGTACCCGACGGGGAACGGCAGCCGCTCCAGGAGCGAGCGGCGGGCCGCGTACTCGCCGCCCAGGGGCTGGACGAAACCGGCCAGCTGCGGCCAGTGCAGATTGAGCAGCGGCCGGGCCACCAGCTCCGTCACCCGGCCGCCCTGGCCGGGCTCGCCGCCCAGCGGGCGGTCGTACATCGCCTTGACGAGGTCGACGCCGGGATCGGTGAGGAGGGGGCCCACGATCCCGGAGACGAAGTCGGCGGAGAAGTCCCGCAGGTCCGCGTCGACGAAGCAGACGACGTCACCGCGGGTCACCATCAGGGAGCGCCACAGGACCTCGCCCTTGCCGGGCACGGCGGGTATCCGCGGCAGGATCGCGTCCCGCGCCACGACCCGGGCCCCGGCCGCCGCCGCGACCTCGGCCGTACGGTCACCGGAACCGGAGTCGATCACCACCAGCTCGTCGACGAGCGGGACCTCGTCCGACATCAGCTCGCGGCGGATCGTGGACACGATCGCGCCGACCGTCGCCTCCTCGTCGAGCGCGGGCAGCACGACGCTGACGGTGGTCCCCCGCTTGGCCGCGAGGATCCGGTCGAGCGGCCGCTCGGCGACGGACCAGGACCGCCGGGCCAGCCAGCGCTCCACTTCATCCAGCAACGTGATCTCCATCTCGCGGGTCGGACGACCATCTCAAGCGTCCATGCCTTCGGTTACAGTCTTGAACAACGCGGATCCCCGACGCATGTCGGGGTGCCACCCGCGTTCTACAACCGAATACCGCTCATCCAGAGGGGCAGAGGGAAACGGCCCGTTGAAGCCCCGGCAACCCTCCAGTCGGTCAGTACGCTCGCCAGCGCGAGGTCCCCGGCTAGGGAAGGTGCCAAATCCGTCTCATGGCGAAATTCGCCATGGGAAAGATGAGGAGAAAGGGCCTCCCTCCATGGCTGTACAGACTGTCGCGAACACCCAGAACTCGGTCGACCTCGGTCCCGCTTCCGGGCTTTCCTGTCGCGAATGCGGCGAAGTCTTCGCCCTCGGTCCGATCTTCGCCTGCGAGCTCTGTTTCGGCCCGCTCGAGGTCGCGTACGACCTCCCCACCGGCGACCCCGAGGCGCTCCGCAAGCGGATCGAGGCCGGCCCCGCCAACATCTGGCGCTACGCCCCGCTGCTGCCGGTCCCCGCCGACGTCGCCGACAAGCCGAACCTGAACCCGGGCTGGACCAAGCTCGTCCAGGCCGACAACCTCGCCCGCGAGCTGGGCGTCGAGCCGGGCAGGCTCTTCGTCAAGGACGACTCCGGCAACCCGACGCACTCCTTCAAGGACCGCGTCGTCGCCCAGGCCCTCGAAGCCGCCCGCGCCTTCGGCTTCACCACCCTCTCCTGCTCCTCCACCGGCAACCTCGCCGGCGCCGTGGGCGCCGCCGCCGCCCGCGCCGGCTTCCGCTCCTGCGTGTTCATCCCGCACGACCTGGAGCAGGGCAAGGTCGTCATGGCCGCCGTCTACGGCGGCGAGCTCGTCGGCATCGAGGGCAACTACGACGACGTCAACCGCTTCTGCTCCGAGCTCATCGGCGACCCGCTCGGCGAGGGCTGGGGCTTCGTCAACGTCAACCTGCGCCCGTACTACGGCGAGGGCTCGAAGACGCTGGCGTACGAGATCTGCGAGCAGCTCGGCTGGGTCCTGCCCGACCAGCTGGTGATCCCGATCGCCTCCGGCTCCCAGCTCACCAAGATCGACAAGGGTCTGCAGGAGCTGATCAAGCTCGGTCTCGTCGAGGACAAGCCGTACAAGATCTTCGGCGCCCAGGCCGAGGGCTGCTCCCCGGTCTCGACGGCCTTCAAGGCCGGCCACGACGTCGTACGGCCCCAGAAGCCGAACACCATCGCCAAGTCCCTGGCGATCGGCAACCCGGCCGACGGCCCCTACGTCCTGGACATCGCCCGGCGCACCGGCGGCGCGGTGGAGGACGTCGACGACGAGCAGGTCGTCGAGGCCATCAAGCTCCTCGCCCGGACCGAGGGCATCTTCGCCGAGACCGCGGGCGGCGTCACCGTCGGCGTGACGAAGAAGCTCGTCGAGGCCGGCCTGCTGGACCCGAGCCTGACGACCGTCGTCCTGAACACCGGCGACGGCCTGAAGACCCTGGACGCGGTGGCCGAGACCTCGCAGGCGACCGCCACCATCCGCCCCAGCCTGGACGCGTTCCGCGACGCCGGCCTGGCCCACTGACCACCCCCGTCACGGAAGGCAGCAACTCCATGAGCGTCAAGGTCCGCATCCCCACCATCCTCCGTACCTACACGGGCGGTCAGGCCGAGGTCCCGGCGGAGGGCACGACCCTCTCCGAGGTCATCGCCGACCTGGAGAAGAACCACACCGGCATCGCCGCCCGCGTCCTGGACGACCAGGGCAAGCTGCGCCGCTTCGTCAACGTCTACGTCAACGACGACGACGTCCGCTTCGAGCAGGGTCTCGAGACGGCGACGCCCGACGGCGCCGGCGTCTCCATCATCCCGGCCGTCGCCGGCGGCTGCTGAGGCTCCGCATTACCCCGCGTAACCGAATTGCCCTCTCCGCTCCAGAAGCGGAGGGGGCAATTCTGCATGGTTGAGCGGGGTAGAGTTGGGGAAGCCCCCTCCGCTGCCTGTGCCGGACGCATATGAGAATGCGCCCGCACCCGACAAGATGCAGCCAATGTGTTCGAGTGTTGTGTACCTTCTGCGCACTTTGACGGGCCCGACTTGCCCCGTAAATCAGCGAATGCTCCTGAATTCTCCTTTCCGGCGTGCCCAGAATTCTCGTCCGATTGACCTGTTGCAGAGGGCAGTTGGGCAGATACATTCAGCCGCGGTCGACGCGTTCCGGCGCAGGGTCTGACCCGGGGCCGCGAAGTGCGGTCCCGCGCAAGGGCCAGTAATAGGGGAGTTAGGCATGGCTCAGGGCACCGTCAAGTGGTTCAACGCGGAGAAGGGCTACGGCTTCATCGCGGTCGACGGTGGTGCGGATGTTTTCGTCCACTACAGCGCGATCCAGATGGACGGTTACCGCACCCTTGAAGAAGGTCAGCGAGTCGAGTTCGAGATCTCGCAGGGCCAGAAGGGTCCGCAGGCGGACATGGTCAAGCTCGCCGTCTGAGCACGGCGCGAATCGGCCACCACGCACGCACTCATCGCGTTCTCGCGCCGAGGGGTCCGCATCCTGACCGGGATGCGGACCCCTCGTGCGTGTGCCGACACGTTCGCCCGTCGGGTTCCGATCACCGAGAGGCGCTTGCACTCGCATGGGTCGAGTGCTAATCATTGGCGTTAGCACTCTGAAGGTGAGAGTGCTTACGAGGATCGGGCAGACGAGGTCCGTGGCCAGGTGGGGCAAGGAACCGCCGAAGCCGCAGGCCGTCCGTCGCGGGCGTCGGCGCGGTCCTGGAGCGTTATCCACCCCATGTCCGGGAGGACCACTTCACATGGCCAAGATCATCGCGTTCGACGAGGAGGCACGGCGCGGTCTCGAGCGCGGGATGAACCAGCTCGCCGACGCCGTCAAGGTCACCCTTGGCCCCAAGGGCCGGAACGTCGTCCTCGAGAAGAAGTGGGGCGCCCCCACGATCACCAACGATGGTGTGTCCATCGCCAAGGAGATCGAGCTCGAGGACCCGTACGAGAAGATCGGCGCCGAGCTGGTCAAGGAAGTCGCCAAGAAGACGGACGACGTCGCCGGTGACGGTACGACCACCGCGACCGTCCTCGCCCAGGCGCTCGTCCGCGAGGGCCTGCGCAACGTCGCGGCCGGCGCCAACCCGATGGCCCTCAAGCGCGGCATCGAGAAGGCCGTCGAGGCCGTCTCCGGCGCCCTGCTCGAGCAGGCGAAGGATGTCGAGACCAAGGAGCAGATCGCTTCCACGGCCTCCATCTCCGCCGCCGACACCCAGATCGGCGAGCTCATCGCCGAGGCGATGGACAAGGTCGGCAAGGAAGGCGTCATCACCGTCGAGGAGTCCCAGACCTTCGGTCTGGAGCTGGAGCTCACCGAGGGTATGCGCTTCGACAAGGGCTACATCTCGGCGTACTTCGCCACCGACATGGAGCGTATGGAGGCGTCCCTGGACGACCCGTACATCCTGATCGTCAACTCCAAGATCTCCTCCGTGAAGGACCTGCTCCCGCTCCTGGAGAAGGTCATGCAGTCGGGCAAGCCGCTGCTGATCATCGCCGAGGACGTCGAGGGCGAGGCCCTGTCCACGCTGGTCGTCAACAAGATCCGCGGCACCTTCAAGTCCGTCGCCGTCAAGGCCCCGGGCTTCGGCGACCGCCGCAAGGCCATGCTGAACGACATCGCCATCCTCACGGGCGGCACCGTCGTCTCCGAGGAGGTCGGTCTCAAGCTGGAGAACGCCGGCCTTGACCTGCTCGGCCGCGCCCGCAAGGTCGTCATCACCAAGGACGAGACCACGATCGTCGACGGTTCGGGCGAGAGCGACCAGGTCGCCGGTCGCGTGAACCAGATCCGCGCCGAGATCGAGAACTCCGACTCGGACTACGACCGTGAGAAGCTCCAGGAGCGCCTCGCGAAGCTGGCCGGCGGCGTGGCCGTCATCAAGGCCGGTGCCGCGACCGAGGTCGAGCTCAAGGAGCGCAAGCACCGCATCGAGGACGCCGTTCGCAACGCGAAGGCGGCCGTCGAGGAGGGCATCGTCGCCGGTGGTGGCGTGGCCCTGCTCCAGGCCTCCTCGGTCTTCGAGAAGCTCGAGGGCGACCTCACGGGCGACGAGGCCACGGGCGCCGCGATCGTGAAGCTGGCCCTCGAGGCCCCGCTGAAGCAGATCGCCATCAACGCCGGCCTCGAGGGTGGCGTCGTGGCGGAGAAGGTCCGCAACCTGCCCGTCGGCCACGGCCTCAACGCCGCGACCAACGAGTACGTCGACCTCATCGCCGAGGGCATCATCGACCCGGCGAAGGTCACGCGCTCCGCGCTGCAGAACGCGGCCTCCATCGCCGCGCTGTTCCTGACCACCGAGGCCGTCATCGCCGACAAGCCGGAGAAGGCCTCCGCGGCCGCTCCGGGCGGCATGCCGGGCGGTGACATGGACTTCTGATCCTCCCGGATCGGCTGTTCACCGAGGGCGGTACCCCAGCAGGGGTGCCGCCCTCGGGCGTTCCCGGGCCGCGGCGGCCCTCCGGCCGTACGACGGCGGCGGTACGGCGGGGGTACGGGGGCGGGGGCGGTTCGGGCCGGAGGCGGCCGCCCGGCCTGGGGTGCCGCGGCCGGGCGTTCGGGGTGATGCTGGGGAGAGGACCCCTCACGGCGGGAGCGGACCATGATCACGTTGTTGACGACCCCGACGGACCGCGAGCTGGTCATCACCGGGACCTTCGAGGCCCCGCCCGAACGGGTCTGGGAGGCCTGGACGCGGCCGGAGCACGTGCGCCGGTGGTACGGCGTGGCGGCGCTCACCACGACCGTCTGCGACATCGACCTCCGGGTCGGCGGGGCGTGGCGCTGGGGACAGGAGTCCCCCGACGGGCAGGAGATCGTCTTCTCGGGGGAGTACGAAGAGATCGTCCCGAACGAGCGGCTCGTCTACACCGAGACCTTCGAGCTGATGCCGGGCCCGCCGGTGCACGTCACCCTGGCCTTCGACGCGACGCCGACCGGGGGCACCGCCCTGACGAGCACGTCGGTCTGGCCGTCGAAGGAGGTCCGGGACCAGGCCCTCGCGACGGGGATGGAGGCGGGGGTCAAGGAGGAGTACGACCGGCTGGCGGAGTACCTCGGCACGATGTGACGCCGCACGGCGACGGCTCCCGGCTGACGACTGACGGGCGACGGCTGACGGCTTCCGGTTGACGGCTGACCGGTTGGGACCGGCGACGGCTTCCGGCTGACGGTTGACGGCTGACCGGCTGGGACCGGCGATGGCTTCCGGTTGACGGCTGACCGGCTGGGGCCGGCGACGGCTTCCGGCTGACCGGTGACCGCCGGCGGTTCGCGGCGGGTGGCTCCGGGTTCCTTGGCCCCTGCCTCCGCTCCCGGCTCCCGGATCATGCCGACGCGGCGCCCCGCCGGCCCCGGAACGCGAACGCCGACCACAGGACCGCGACCGCCAGGGCCGCTACGGCCATCGCCGTCAGGGCGCCCGCCTCCGGACGCCAGCCGAGGGAGACGCGGGTACCCAGGAAGGCCAGTCCGACGACGATCCGCCCGGTGGCGTAGACGGGGACCCGAGCGGCCGCGGCGCGCAGCACGGCCGCCGAGGCCACCGCCGTCAGGAACCACACGCCCAGGTACGCCCAGACCGGCCCCGGGGCGGCGGGCGGCAGCCCGTACTCCTCCGGACCGAGCCGGAACAGGGAGCCCGACCACCCCAGGCCCACCCCCAGGGCGGCGACGCCCGCCGCCCAGCAGGCGTGGCGCCACAACGGGCCCTCGGCCACATGCTCTTCGGTGTCGGGTTCGTCCGGATCGAGGAAGGCGTTCACGCCTTCAGGGACGTGAGCGGGCGGCCGCGCGTTGCCTCGGCGGGCGGAAATTCAGTCGGCTGCGGCGGCGGCTTCCGACGGGGGCAAACCCCACCCTCCACCCTCCCGGCTGCCGGATGGGACGGTGAGCCGCCGTCAACCAGGCTCTACGCATGACGACTTGGACGCGCAACACCCTCGTGCTCGCCCTCTCCGCCGCCGCCGTGGCCGCCTCCCTCACCGGGGCGCGGGCCGCGCAGCCCGGTGGTGGGCTCGACTGGACGCCCTGTGGGCCCGACGGGCTCGGGCAGGAGTGCGCCACCCTCTCCGTGCCGCTGGACTACGCCGATCCCGGTGGGCGCCGGACCTCGATCGCCGTGTCCCGGATCCTGAGCGACCGGCCGGACGAGCGGCGCGGGACGCTCGTCGTGATCCCCGGCGGCCCCGGCAGCTCCGGAGTGGGCAGGCTGACGGCGAAGGGTGCGGCCCTGCGGGGGGAGTTGGGCGGGACGTACGACCTGGTGGCGATGGACCCGCGCGGGGTGGGCGGCAGTGAGAGGGCGAGCTGCGGCCTCGACGAGGACGACCGCCGACTGGTGAACCTGCGGCCGTGGCCGGCCGCCGACGGGGGGATCGCCGCGAACGTCGCGCGTTCCCGGCGAACCGCGGAGGCCTGCACACGCAACGGCGGCGAGGTCCTCGCGAACATGACGACGGCGAACCAGGCGAGGGACCTGGACCGGTTCCGCCAGGCGCTCGGGGAGGAGAAGCTCTCCGCCTGGGGAGTCTCCTACGGGACGTACGTGGGCGCGGTGTACGCGCAGAGGTTCCCGGGGCGCACCGACCGCTGGGTCCTGGACAGCAGCAGCGACCCCGACCCCCGGCGGGTGGCCCGGGGCTGGCTCGCGTTCATGTCGCAGGGTGCCGACGACCGGTTCCCCGACTTCGCCGCCTGGGCGTCGCACCCGGACCGGGCGGCCCAGGGCCTCCGGCTCGCGGAACGGGCCGAGGACGTGCGGCCGATGGTCCTGGCGCTCGCGGACCGGCTCGACCGGGAGCCCAAGGAGTCGACGAAGCCCGGCGTACCGCTGACCGGCACCATGCTGCGGCAGGCCCTGCAGTCCGCGCTCTACGCCGACGCCGCCTTCCCCGGGTTCGCCCGGCTGGTGCGGGACGCCCGGGACCCGGGCCGTACCCCGGCGCCGACGCCCGACCTCACCGAGGCGCTGTCCCAGGAGGACGCGGCGATCATGATCGGCGTCGTGTGCAACGACGTCGCGTGGCCGCGCTCGATCCCCGCCCACCGGCGCGCCGTCGCGGCCGACCGCGCCCGCCACCCGCTCACGGCGGGCTTCCCCGTGAACATCACGCCCTGCTCCTTCTGGAAAACCCCGGCCGAGAAGCCGGTCCGGATCACCGACCGGGGCCCGTCGAACATCCTGATGATCCAGAGCCTGCGCGACCCGTCGACCCCGTACGCCGCCGGCCTGCGGATGCGGGCGGCCCTCGGCGAACGGGCCAGGCTGGTCACCGTGGACCAGGGCGGGCACGGGATGTACCTGGGGAACGGCAACGCGTGCGGGGACCGGGCGGTGACGGAGTTCCTCAGGTCGGGCGAACGGCCCGCGCGGGACACGTACTGCGCGAACCGTCCGGGCTGACGGGCGCCGCAGCCGTACGGGTCAGACCTTCGCCGTACGGGCCGGCGGGCGCCGCAGCCGTACGGGTCAGACCTTCGCCGGTTCCGAGGGTTCGGAGGGCTCGGACGGGCCTGACGGTCCCGACGGTGCGGGAGCGGCCGACGGCCTCGGGCTGCCGGAGGCGACCACTCCGGCAGCGTCCGTGTCCACGTCGAACTCCTCCAGAAGCGCCTGGCTGAAGCCCCAGAAGTACGTCGCCACGAAGCCCACCACATAACCGACCAGCAACCCGCCCGCGTAGATCGCGATCGTCTCGCCCAGGCCCTTGTCCCCGTCGAGGAGCGGGAAGAGGGCCCAGCCGGAGGGGCCGATGGCCGTGGAGCCGACCTCGGCGCCCAGCATGTTGAAGAGCCCGACGAAGCCGCCGCCGAACGCGCCGCCGACGCAGGCCGTGACGAACGGGCGGCCCAGCGGCAGGGAGACGCCGTAGATGAGCGGCTCGCCCACGCCGAGGAAGCCCGCCGGGAGCGCCGACTTGATCGTGCGGCGCAGGGAGCCGTTGCGGGGGAGCTTGACGTACACGGCCATCGCCGCGCCCGCCTGGCCCGCGCCCGCCATCGCGAGGATCGGGAGGAGGACCGTGTAACCCTGCTGCTCGATCAGCGTGGTGTGGATCGGGATCAGCGCCTGGTGCAGGCCCAGCATCACCAGCGGGAGGAAGAGACCGCCGAGGACGAACCCGGCCCCGGCGCCCGCGTGGGCGAGGAGCCAGTCGGCGAAGTCGCCGATCGCGGTCGAGATCTCCCCGGCCACGAACATCAGGCCGTAGAGGGTGGCGAGGCCGGAGACGAGGACCGTGAGGGTGGGCGTGACCAGCACGTCCAGCGCCTCCGGCACCCAGCGGCGGCACCATTTCTCGACGTACACGGCGAGCACCGCCGCACCCAGCGCGCCCAGGACGCCGCCCTGTCCCGGCGACAGCGTCTGGCCGAACGCGTCGATCTTCGCGACGCCGGGGAAGACGATGATGGCCGCGACAGCGCCGCCGAGGATCGGCGTACCGCCGAACTCCTTCGCCGTGTTGAAGCCGACGAAGACTGCGATCAGCGCCATGAAACCGCTCGCCATCGCCGCGAGCGCGGGGGTGACGGCGGGGAGCAGGCCGAGGTTCACCAGCAGGCCGTTGAGGCCGGCGATGATGCCGCAGCCGATGAGGGCGGGGATCAGCGGGACGAAGATGTTCGCGATCCGGCGGAGGAAGAGCTTGAAGGGGGTGGCGTTGCGCTCCTTCTGCGCCGCCTTGATCGCCGCGCCCTGCGCCGCGAGGCCGTCCGCCGTGCCGGCCGGGGCGGTGCCTCCGCCCTCCGCGGTGACGGGGGCGGGCGCGTCGGAGACCGGGCCCGCCTCGGCGACCAGCGCCTCGAACACGGGTGTCACCCGCGCCACCGTGCCGGGCCCGAGGACGATCTGGTACGTGTCGTCCTCCACCACGCCCAGGACGGACGGCAGCGCCCGCAGGGCCTGGTCCTGGACGAGGGAGCGGTCCCGCAGACCGAGCCGCAGCCGGGTCATGCAGTGGGCCACGGAGTCGATGTTCCGTGCGCCGCCGACGAGGGGGAGGATCGCGGCGGCGATGGCGCGGTTCTTGTCGTCAGTGCTCATGGGCCGTGCCTTGCTGTGGGGGGAGTGGGGAGGGGGAGGGGAGGGCGGTGCGGAGAGGGGCCGTGCGTCGCGGGGAGGGAGTGGGGGCGGTGCGTCAGCGGGCGGAGAGGGCCGCGCGCAGATGGCCGGCGGAGGCCGTGAGGCGGCGGGCGGCGGAGGGGGCGTCGATGTCGGCGAGGATCATCAGGATCGCCGTCTTCACCTCGCCGTCCGCGGCGGTGAGCGCGGTCTCGATCTGCTCGTCGGGCGCGCCGGTGGCGAGGGCGACGATCCGCCGCGACCTGGCCCGCAGCTTCTCGTTGGACGCGCGGACGTCGACCATGAGGTTTCCGTACGTCTTGCCGAGCCGGATCATCGTGATCGTCGAGATCATGTTGAGGACCAGCTTCTGGGCGGTGCCGGCCTTCAACCGTGTCGAGCCGGTGAGGAGTTCGGGTCCGGTGACGACCTCGATGCCGTGTTCGGCGGCGGCCGCCAGCTCGCTGTCGGCGTTGCAGGACAGCCCGATGGTCAGCGCGCCGGCCGCGCGGGCGTGGGCGACCGCGCCGATGGCGTAGGGGGTGCGGCCGGAGGCGGAGACGCCGACCACGGTGTCGCGGGCGGTGAGGCCGAGGGCGTTCAGGTCCTCGGCGGCCAGCTCGCGGGAGTCCTCCGCGCCCTCCACGGCCTTCACCATCGCCGAGGGGCCGCCCGCGATCAGTCCGACGACCTCGGCGGGGTCGGTGTTGAAGGTCGGCGGGCACTCGCTGGCGTCGAGGACGCCCAGCCGGCCCGCGGTCCCCGCTCCGGCGTAGATCAGCCGGCCGCCGTCGGCCATGCGGGCGGCGGTGGCGTCGATGGCGTCGGCGATCCGCGGCAGCTGCGCGGCGACCGCGAGGGGGACGGTCTGGTCCTCCTGGTTCATCAGCGCGGCGATCTCGGCGGTGGGGAGCCGGTCGATCTCCGACAGCTCGGGGCGGAACGCCTCGGTGGCGAGGGTGGCGAGTTGGGCGCGCAGTTCGGAGTACGTAGAGGACACGTGCGGGCTCTTTCGGTGCGTCGTCGTCGTTGACGATCAGCGGGTGCGGGGTGCGGGGTGCGGATGGTTCAGCGGGGTGCGGGGTGCGGGGCCGGGGTGGGTCAGCGGGTGCGGGGGGAGTGGCGGTGGGCGAGGGCTTCGTACGAGGCCGCGAGCGCCGGTGCCGCCGTCTCGTAGGTCCGCTGGGTGACGCAGGTGAACAGGCAGTCCACGACGAGGAGCTGGCTCGTACGCGAGGACATGGCGGCGGGGCGCAGTTCGCTCTCGCGGGCGGTGGAGGTCGTGAGTATGTGGTCGGCGTACTGCGTGACGGGCCCGTCCGGGCGGCCGGTGATCGCGACGGTGGTGGCGCCGTGGTCGAAGGCGACGCGGAGGGGTTCGATGACGTCGCCAGTGGAACCGGAGTGGGTGATCGCGAGGGCGACGTCGCCCGAGCGCAGCTGCACGGCGTTGGTGACGGCGAGGTGCGGGTCGCTGTGCGCGTGGGCGAGCAGGCCGATCCGGAGGAGCTTCTGGCCGAGGTCCTGGGCGACGAGGCCGGAGGCGCCGACGCCGTAGATGTCGATGCGGCGGGCGGTGGCGAGGGCGGCGACGGCCGCGCCGAGCTGGACGGTGTCGAGTCCGGCCGCGGTGTCCGCGAGCGTCTGCTGCTCGTCGTAGGCGAGCTTGGCGACGACGTCCGCCACCGGATCGTCGACGGTGATGTCGGCGGTGACGGAGGGCGCGCGTCCGGACTGCTGCTGGGCGGCGAGGCCGGCGAGGGCGAGCCGCAGGTCGCGGTAGCCGGGGTAGCCGAGGAGCCGGGCGGTGCGCACGACGGTGGCCTCGCTGGTGCCGGTGAGCTCGGCGAGGCCGGTGACCGTGAGGGCGGCGCAGCCGGCCGGGTCGCCGGCGACGGCCTCGGCGACCCGCTGCATGGAGCGGGTCATGGACGGCGCGAGGGTCCGCACCTTGGCCGCGAGAGCGGCGGGCGCGGGCGGGGCGTTGCCGGGCGCGGGCGCTGTCCCGGAGCCGCCGCTGAAAATTTCCTTCACGTCATTGGTCACCTCTGAAAGATATTTTCGGTCCGGGGGAGCGTCAAGACCCTGCTCGGTCCGGATGCGGAGGGACCTTCGCCGTCGGGGCGTGTGGGGTGACAATGAGTCCATGGACGACATCGACCGCCTGGAGCAGGCGCTGCACACGGCCCGCGCCCTGATTCTCGCCGATCTGGCGGCACGTGAGGTCGCCGCGGCGGAGGTGGTCTCGATGGTCGAGGACGCGGTGACCCACCGGCGGTGGTGGGTGGAGCAGTGGCCCGAGGGCATCACGTACGTCGCCGGGCTCGTCGCCCAGGACGTGCAGGACGCGATCCTGGAGCGGCACGGCCGCTGGCCGATCTGCCCGGTCTGCTCCTCGGGCGACCCGCACGCCCTGGACGTGGAGCCGGAGCTGGGGCCGGACCCGCACTGGGTCTGCGGCAAGGCGGGCGTGGTCGTGGCCCCGGTCGGCGGGCTGACGTGAGCGGCGGCTCCGCACTGGGTCTGCGGCAAGGCGGGCGTGGCCCGGGTCGGCGGGCTGACGTATGCGGCGGCCCCGGCGGCACGACGGCGGCCACGAGCACCCGCGTCCGCGTCCGCGCCCGTGCGGCGGGGGTCGGGGCCCTCGGCGTGCCGGCTCCGGCGGCGGGTGGCTGAGGTGGCCCTCTACATCGACCCGCCGACCTGGCCTGGCCACGGCCGTATGTGGTCGCACCTCGTCAGCGACGTCTCGCATGACGAGCTGCACGCCTTCGCCGCCTCGATCGGCGCCCCGCCCCGCGCCTTCGAGCGCGACCACTACGACATCCCGTCGGACCGGTACGCCGATGCGGTGGCGGCGGGCGCCATCGAGGTCGGTTCCAAGGAACTCGTCCGCCGGATCACGGAGGCGGGCCTGCGCCGGCCGAAGGGCCGGCCGGCGCCGGGGGAGGACCTCCCGCGTTACGACGTGTAGTAACCGGCCACGTCGGCGAGGAGGTCGACCGACCCCGCCCGGTTGTAGAAGGCGACCTTTCCGTTGACGACGGGCACGACCACCAGGTTGGGGATCGTCTGGCCCGCGGTGAAGTTGAGGTTCGACGCGCTGGTACGGGTCGTCCCGTCCGGGTACACCGACACGAAGCTCGCCGAGGTCGGGCCGGTGGCCGTGACGTTGAGGACGACGGCGGTGACCCCCGCGGCCGGGATGCCGGGCTTCCCCGCGACCTGGAGGCTCACCGTGCCGCCGGGCCCGACCTTGGCCGCGGGGACGCCGAGGCCGGCGCGGGTGTCCATCAGCCGGGTGGGCGTGACCGCCTTGTACGTGGATCCGGTGCCGTCGGTGGTGTAGTAACCGGCGACGTCGGCCAGCAGGTCCACGGAGCCGGAGTGGTTGTAGAAGCTCACCTTGCCGTTCACGACGGGGACGACCACCAGGTTGGGGATCGTCTTCCCGGCCGTGAAGTTGAGGTTGGACGCGCTCGTGCGGGCGGTGCCGTTCGGGTACACGGAGACGAAGCTCGTCGCCGTAGGGCCGGTGGCCGTGACGTTGAGGACGACGGCGGTGACCCCGGCCGCCGGGATGCCGGAGACCCCCGCCACCTGGAGCGTCACCGTACCGGCCGGGCCGATCCTGGCCTTGGGGACGCCGAGGCCGGCGCGGGTGTCCATCAGCCGGGTGGGCGTGACCGGCCGGTACGTGGAGCCGGTCCCGTCGGTGGTGTAGTAGCCCGCCACGTCCGCGAGGAGGTCGACCGACCCGGCGCGGTTGTAGAAGCTGACCCTGCCGTTCACCACCGGTACGACGACCAGGTTGGGGATGGTCTGGCCGGCCGTGAAGTTGAGGTTCGATGCGCTGGTGCGGGTGGTGCCGTCGGGGTGGACGGAGACGAAGCCGGCGGAGGTGGGGCCGGTGGCCGTGACGTTGAGGACGACGGCGGTGACGCCGGCGGCCGGGATGCCGGCCTTGCCCGTCACCTGGAGGGTGACGGTGGCACCCGGGCCGACCTTGCCCTGGGGGACGCCGAGGCCGCTGCGGGTGTCCATCAGCCGGGTCGGGGTGACCGGCTTGTAGGTGCCGTGCCCGGTGGCGGCCGGTGTCACCGTCAGCGAGCCGCGCGCGTACTCCTTGCCGTACGCCAGGACGCCGAGGGACCAGGTCCCGGCCGGTGCCGTGCGCAGGTCGACCGTCGCCTTCAGGGTCCGCGCGTCATCGGAGACCGAGACGGTGGTGGCCGTCAGCGGTGCCGGGCCGCCGGTCAGCTTGACCGTGTTGCCCATGCTGAGCGCGGTTCCCTGCACGGTGAGGGTCGCGACCGTACCGCTCGGGACGGTGCCGGGGGTGACCGTGCCGACGGTCGGGTTCTCTGTGCCGCAGGGTGCGTCGACGCAGGTGAGGGCGGCGCGGTAGGCGGTCCGGTCGGTGCCGTCCGGCAGGGAGAGGACGAAGAGGGTCTGGCCGTCGGCCGTGTACTCCGACACGTGGTTGCGCTGCTGGCCCTGACTGCCGTACAGCGTGTGCCGCGCGGGAGACGTCCCGCCGTCGGTGGCCGTGACGCGGGCCGTGAAGCGGTCTCCGGCCACGGTGGGCACCACGACGCACGCCGCGGTGCGCTCCTCCGACAGGGCGCCGGTCACCGGCCCCCAGCCGGCGGCGAAGGCCCCGGCCCGGGGGCACTCGGGAGCCAGACCCGCGGACGAGAAGGTCCGCCAGGCGTCGAGGCGGTACGACTCGGGAAGGGACCAGCCCTCCGGTGCCTGGGTGACGACCTGGTAGCCGGTGGAGCCGGTGGCCACACACGCCTGGGTCTCGAACCAGCACGTGACGCGGCCCTCGGCGTTCATGACAAGGGTGTGGGTGCTGTTCTCCTCGTCGCGCACGTCGATGGAGAGACGGTCCGTCGCGGCGTTCGTCGTGACGCGGTGGCAGCGCAGCGTGCCGTTCTCCCCCGAGGCGGCCTGGACGGCCGGGGCCCCGATGGCGGTCGCTGAGGAGCCGGCGCAGCCCTCCGCCGTGGCGCTCACGTCGCGGTGGACGACGGTGTGTGTGGCGGGCGCGTCCTGGCCTTCCAGCAGCAGGGTGTACACCTTGCCCGGGTCGAGCGAGCAGCTGCTGAGGACATCGGTGCGGAGCTGCTGGCCCGGCGTCGGGTGTGTGTAGCACTCCGCGCCGTTGCCGTCGGTGTCGATCAGCCGCATCGCGTAGTCCGGGAAGAGGTCCCGGTCGTCCGGGAAGGCGTACCGGAACCGGAACAGCTCGGCGGCGGCGTGGGCGTCCGCCGGGATGGTCAGGCAGTGCGAGAACACACCGTCGCCGGTGGCCATCCGTACAGCGGCGGAGTCGTCGGCGAAGGTACCGGCGGGCAGCACCTGGCAACCGGGCTGGGGGGCGTCCGTACGGACGAAGTGGACGCCGTACGCGCCGGTCTCCGCGGCGTCGACGGCACGGACCTGGGCGCGGAACGGCGCGGTGCCGGTCAGGGCGCACGATCCGGACGAGAGCGCGCTCTCCGTGCACTGGGCGGTGCCGTTGGCGTCGACGACCTGGACCGCGGTACGGACGCCGGCGCCGCCGCGGGAGGTCAGAGCCGCGATGCGGGTGCCCTGTGGGCTGGGCAGCTCCAGGCAGAGGGCCTGCCCGGCTGTGGTGAACTCGCCCGCGTGCCGGCCCTCGGCGACGGGCACGCACTCTTCGGCCGCCGGCCGCGCGGAGGCGGTCCCGGCCGGCAGGAGAAACGTCCCGAGGACGGCGAGCAGAGAGACGATGACGGCGGAAACGGGGCGTCTCGCGGACGCCGATGCCCTTGGCATGAACCCCCCATGGGTGTGAACGACGCATGATCGTCGCACACGCCCATGAGCGGGTCGCGGGGTGGTCGGGAGTCAGTCCACCCGGGCCATGGTCGCCTCCGGCCGGGAGGCGGAGGAGGCGACGACGTGGCCGGGGGCCGGGGTGCGGCGGGTCAGGCGCAGGGAGAGGGTGACCGCCGCCAGGGCCACGACGGTCATCGCGGCGCCCGCCCAGGCCGTCGCCGCGAAGCCGAGGTCCGCGTCGATGACGGTGCCGCCGAGCCAGGGGCCGCCGGTGTTGCCGAGGTTGAAGGCGGCGGTGGTCGTGGCGCCCGCGAGGGTGGGGGCGGCGCCGGCCAGGTTGAACATGCGGGCGTTGAGGGCCGGGGCGGTGTAGAAGGCGGAGACGCCCAGCAGGAAGGCGAGCACGATCGTGGCGGCCGGGCTGGAGGCGAAGAGGGCCAGGGCGACCAGGAAGAGCGTGGAGGCGGTGATGCCGCTGAGCAGCACCCCGAAGAGGTGCGCGTCGGCGACGCGGCCGCCGATGTACGTGCCGATGAGGGCGCCGATGCCGAAGAGGCCGAGGATCGCGGAGACCCAGCGGGCGTCGATCCCGGCGACGTCCGTGATCACCGGCGCCAGGTACGAGAACGCGCAGAAGACGCCGCCGGCGGCGAGCGCGGTGACCACGACGGAGAGCAGGACCTGGCGGTCGCGGTAGATGACCAGCTCGCCCTTGAGCCGGGGCCGTGTCGCGGGCGGCGGGATGTGCGGGATGCGGGTCACGACGCCGACGAGCGCGATGGCCGAGGCCGCGCCGACCGCCCAGAACGCGGCGCGCCAGCCGAGGTGCTCGCCGAGGAAGGCGCCGGCCGGGACGCCGAGGACGTTGGCGATCGAGAGACCACCGATCATGACGGCCATCGCCTTGGCGCGGGAGCCGACCGGCACCATCGCGATGGCGACGGCGGCCCCGACGGCCCAGAAGCCGGCGCAGGCGAGGGCGCTCACCACCCGGGAGGCGAAGAGCACGCCGTAACTCGGCGCCAGCGCGCCCGCGACCTGGCCGAGGCCGAAGAGGGTGATCAGGGCGACGAGGGTCGTCTTGCGGGGCAGCCGCAGGGTGGCGACGGCGAGCAGCGGGGCGCCGACGACCATGCCGATGGCGAAGGCGGATATGAGCAGCCCGGCGCGGGGGATGGAGACCCCCATGTCCTCGGCGATGGGCGGCAGCAGCCCGGACAGCATGAACTCGCTCGTCCCGAGCGCGAAGACGGACAGCCCGAGGATGTACACGGCCAGGGGCATCCGCGCGGGGGCGGCGGCGGTGGGGGCGGGGTCGGGATCGGGCGGTGTCGTGGTCTCGGCGGAGGAAGACGGCATGACATGTGTCAACGGGGTGGTTGTGCCTGTCATTCCTGGGGCGCGGGGTGTCTTGCCATGTGGACGGGGGCCCGGGGGGCAGCGAGAGAGGGCCGCCGGCCCCCGCCATCAGGCGGGGGCCGGCGGCCCTCGAAGGATCGGAGGTCAGCGGTTCAGCACAGGCAAGGGGCGGCGCCGTGCCCCAGCATGGCGATGTCCTTCTCCCGGAGGGCGCCGGCGTATGCCTGGACCTCGTCGATGTCGCCGCGCAGGTACTCGCCCCAGCCGTCGGCGGTCGTGCCGCGCCCCACCTGGAGCGGGCCGGTGCTCTGCCAGCCCTGGGGGAGGGCTGCCGTGGCTTCCTCGTTGGTGTAGCCGTTCATGAAGAGCTTGATCGTGTCGGTCGCGTCGTCGTAGACCACGGCCAGGCGGTACGGCATGTCCTGCTCGCCGTGGTAACCCGAGATCCGGGACACCACCTTCTCGGCGGCGCCCGCCTCGTCCTTCACCGGCACGACCAGCTGCCAGGCGCGCGTGGCCGGCTCGTACCGCACCTTGAACGCGTCGGTGTTCTTCCCGGCCTGGGAGAGCACCGTCATCGGACGGTCGGGCTCGACGTCAGACAGGCGGACCACCGCCCCGATGGTGAAGCTGTCACCGGTGTCCACGACCGGCCCGTCGGTGGCCGCGTACCCGCTTTCGCCGTCGAGCTTCAGGTTCCCGTCGCCGACCAGCGCGTACGGCACGAAGGGGCAGTCGGGGTCGAGGTCGGGGATGCAGGAGTTGTCGGGGCCGCGGTGGATCGTCGCTCCCTGGCCGAGGCGCAGCGGCGCGCCGCCCCGCTGCTCGGGGCTGGCGCCGTCGGTCGCGGTCTCCAGGGACCAGTGGCCGAGGAGCTGCGGCTTGCGGTACGCCAGTGCGGTCACCTCAGCCGGCACGACGACCCGGTCGTAGGCCCGTACGTCACCGATCTGGCCGTGCCAGCGGTGCTTGTACACCGCCGCGCCCTGGACCCGGCCGATCTGGAAGGCTCCGGGCGCCGCCGCGGGAGCGGCCTGGGCGGGGGTGGAGACGGGGTGGCCGTTGACGTAGAGCTGCGCCTCGCCGGTCTCGGTGTCGTACAGCCCCAGCAGGTGGGCCCACTCGCCGGTCTCCGGGGCGCCGCCCGTGATCTGTGCGCCGCCGACGGCGAACGACCAGGTGGGGTTGGAGGCCCGGCCGCGCAGGCCGAGGGTGAAGCCGGCACCGCTGCCGGTGTCCTGGCTCGCGACCGTCATCACGCGGTCGGTCCGCGAGGGGCGTACCCAGGCGGCGACGGCGAAGGTCTTGCGGGTGTCGACGGCCGGGACGCCCGGGGTGAGGTGGCCGTGACGGCCGCCGTCGAGCGTGGCCGTGGCGGACACGCCGGATCCGGCGGGCGCCGGGGCGCCGAAGGACACGCCCTGGCCGGCCGTGGCGGCCGGGCCCGTCTCGGCGGCGGCGGTCGTGGACCCGGCCGCGTCGGCCAGTCGCCAGTGGGCTACGGGCGCGCGCCCGGATTTCACGCGGAACCAGTAGGTGGTGGTCCCGCTGGAGCGGCCCGCGCGGTCGATCGCCTCCACGCTCAGTTCGTTCGGTGCGGCGGTGGTGGGCAGGAAACGGATGGTGGCGGGTCCGCCCGGCTCCTCGGCCTTGACGGTCGTCGTGTACGGCCCGCCGATGAAGCTGTAGCGGTATGCGACGACGTCCGGCGACGCCGAGTCCATCGTGAACGAGCCGTAGCGGCCGACGCCGTCCTGCCACTCTTCCGCGGCGTAGTCCGGCGAGGTGACGACCGGTGCCGTCGGGCTCGTGTCGTCGTACACGAACCGGCAGGCCGCGCCGCCGTTCTCGGAGCTCCACGCGGAGGTGGCGGTGGAGTCGTCGGCCCGGACGTGCCAGGAGACGACGGTGTCCGCCGGGATGTCCTGCGGGAGTTGCCAGCGCTGGTTGCTGCCCGAGGTCGTGCCGGGGGTGCTGAACGTCCGGCGCTGCTCGGCGCCGGCCGCATCCGTCCACCAGGCCTCGAAGTCGCCGCTGACCCTGTTGGCATCGCTCGGCTGGTTGTCCTCTTCGGGGTCGTACAGCACCGCGGTGAGTACGGGACGCTCGCTGACGTACGTCGGTTCGTCGCCCGTCGCGCACGGCTGGAACGCGTTCTGCAGGTCCGCGACGAGCGGCTGCCTCGGCGGCAGGTTCTCCGCCGCGTGCGCCGTGCCGGGCACGGCCGCCACGACGGCCGCGACGCAGCACCCCGTCACCACCGCGCGTCTGCCCCCGGGTCGTTTCCTCCCGAACATGCGTCCCCTCCCCTTGGTCTCGTGTGCTCGTGATCATGCGAGCCGCTGGAGGCTAGCAGGGGGCTGTGACAACGCCGTAGTGCTTTTCACCGGGGGCGGCGGACGTCGGTCGGGATGCGCCGATCGCCCCCGGCGTCAGGCCTCCGTCAGCTCCTTCAGTTCCGCCTCCAAATTCGCCCGGGCCTTCGACTCCCAGGCCGCCGCGCCGTACGGGGTGCGGAAGAGGCGGGGGAGGGAGAGGAGGTGGCGCAGGACCGCTGCGCGGCCTTCGCGGAAGGCGGGGTCCGGGACGAAGGCGTACTCCGTGCGGACCGCCCTCGCATACCCCGCGTAGGTATCCGGGGCGCTCGCCAGGATCGCGAGGTCGGCGTCGCAGAGGAGTTCGCCGTTGATGTCGCCGTCCGCCGGGTCGTGCGTGATCGTCAGGCGTACCAGGCGGGCTACCTCCGCCACCTCGTGAGCGGTGAGGCCGGCTTCCGTGAGGGCCTTTTCGGCCAGGGCCGCCGAGCGTTCCTCGTTCTCGGAGCGGTCCGGGCGGTAGACCGCGTCGTGGAACCAGGCCGCCAGCCGGACCAGTTCGAGTTCGCCGCCCTCTCCGCCCAGGTCGGCGAGTTCGTCGATGCGGTCGAGGACCGCTCGCAGGTGGTCGACCGTGTGGTACGCGCGCTGCGGCTCGGCCCAACGGGCCAGCAGGTTCAGGCCGTACGGGAGGGGGTCGGGGCCTTCGCGGCCGGCCCGGGCCGCGCGCAGCGTCGAGGTCCAGCGCTGGAGCAGCTCGGGGTCGGGGGCGTGCTCGGCGTGCTCTTCTTCGGCGGTCATACGGGCATTGTGCCGCCTCCCCCTGCCCGCAAGGCCGTCTCGCGCCACCGGCCCGGCGGCCTCGCGCCGCACGGAAGGGCGCCGTCCGACCGCGCTCCCGCAGCGCCCTGACATACCCCCCACGGGTATGCTACGGTACTCCGCGAAGGTACCCCCTAGGGGTATGTGCGAGCGAAGGAGCAGGGCAATGTCAACCGTCAATCCCCGGCGTTGGTGGGCACTTGTCGTGCTCGCCGCCGCCCAGTTCATGGTCATCATGGACACGTCGATCATCGGCGTCGCCCTCCCCGAGATGCAGAAGGACCTGGGCTTCTCGCAGAGCGAGCTCCAGTGGATCTTCAACGCCTACGTCATCGTCTTCGGCGGGCTCCTGCTCCTCGGCGGCCGCCTCTCCGACCTCGTCGGAGCCCGCAGGATCTTCGTCACCGGCTGGGCCGTCATGATCGTCGGCTCGGTCGTCGCCGCCGCCGCGCAGACCGCCTGGGTGGAGATCGTCGGCCGCGCCGTCCAGGGCGTCGGCGGGGCGCTCATCGCGCCCTCCGCCATGACGCTCCTGATGATGCTCTTCATGCACGACCCGAAGGAGCTCGGCAAGGCGATGGCCCTCTACGGCGCCGCCGCCCCCGCCGGCGGCACCGCGGGCGTCTTCCTCGGCGGTGTCTTCACCGAGTGGATGAGCTGGCAGTGGGTCTTCATCATCTACATCCCGATCGGCCTCGCCACCCTCGCCGCGACCAGGCTGCTGCCCGACGTGGCCGCCCGCCGCGGCTCCGTCGACGTCCTCGGCGCCGTCGCCGTCACCGCCGGCCTCGCGCTCGCCGTCTTCGCCGTGGTCCGCGCCCCCGAGACCGGCTGGGGCTCCACCGGCACGGTCCTCCAGCTGGCCGCCGCCGCCGTGCTGCTCGTCCTCTTCTTCGTCATCCAGAAGTCCGTCCGCGAGCCGCTCATGCCGCTCAGCGTGTGGCGGGTCCCGCGCCTGGGCTCGGCCAACCTGGCCATGACGCTGCTCGGCGCCGCCTGGATCCCCATGTGGTACTTCCTCAACCTCTACCTCCAGCAGGTCCTGGGCTACGGCGCCTTCGAGTCCGGTGCCGCCCTGCTCCCCATGACCGTCCTGCTGATGATCTTCATGACGGCCATCACCGCCCGCCTCATGGGCCGGTTCGGCGCCAAGCCGCTCATCGCCGGCGGTCTGCTGGTCCTCGCGGCCGGCCTGGTCTGGCTGGCGGCCGTCCCGCCGACCGGCACCTTCCTCGTCGACGTCCTGCCCGCCTCCCTGGTGGCCGCGCTCGGCATGTCCCTCGCCTACATCCCGGCGATGATCGCCGCCATGTCCGGCGCCCCGCAGGAGCAGGCCGGCCTCGCCTCCGGCATCGTCAACACCACCTACAACGTCGGTTCCGCGCTCGGTCTCGCCGCGCTGACCGCCGTCGCCATGTCCCAGGGCGCCGACAGGCTCGGCGACCTGCCCGCCCTCACCGACGGCTTCTCCGCCGCCTTCATCGGCGCCGCGGTCATCGCCGCCGTCGGCGGTGTCGTCACCCTCCTCGTCATGAAGTCCGACACGTCCCTCGCCTCCGCCGTCGCCGCGCCCGCACCACAGGGCGAGAAGGCCTCCGTGTGACCCACGCGGGGCGTCCGCCCTGCACTCCCAGGGGTCGCCCGATGTCCACGACGGACGTCGGGCGACCCCTTTTCCGTCCGTCCGCCGCCGTACGCCCGTACCTCACGTCCGCCCTCCGGGAGGAATGAAGATGGACATCAGCACCCGAGCCGTCCACGTCGTCGACGACCCGCCCGACCCCGCCAGCCGCCCGCTCTCCGTCCCCCTCGTGCAGTCCTCGGCCTTCGCCTTCGACTCGGCCGACGCGCTCGCCGAGGCCATGGCCGGCCCCGACGGCCCGTTCGTCTACGGCAGGCGCGGCAACCCGACCGTACGCGCCCTGGAGAAGACCCTCGCCGGTCTCGAAGGCGGCGCGTCCGCCCTCGCCTTCGCGTCCGGGATGGGCGCGATCAGCGGGGTGCTGCTCGCCCTGCTGCGCCCCGGTGACCACGTCGTCGCCCAGCGCTGTCTGTACGGCGGGACGTACGCGGTCCTGTCGGACCTCGCCGAGCGGTACGGGATCGAGGTCACCGCCGTCTCCGGCGACGACGTCGCCGAGTTCGAGGAGGCCGCGCGGCGGCCCCGCACCCGGCTCCTGATGCTGGAGACCATCGCCAACCCCACCGGCCGGGTGCCCGAACTGCCCGGTCTGTTGGCCGCCGCCCGCCGGCTCGGGGTCACCGGCGTGGTCGACAACTCCCTGGCCTCGCCCGTGCTCTGCCGCCCGTTGGAGCTCGGCGCCGACATCGTCGTCCACTCCACCACCAAGTACCTCTCCGGCCACTCGGACGTCCTCGGCGGCGCCGCCGTCTTCGCGGACGACGAGCTGCGTCGCGCGGTCTGGCCGCGCACCGTCGAACTGGGCGCCTGCGCGGACCCGTTCGCCGCCTGGCTGACCCTGCGCGGCCTGGCGACGCTGCCCCTGCGGGTACGGGAGCACTGCGCGAACGCGGCCGTCCTCGCCGAACGGCTCGCCGCCCGTGCGGACGTGGCGGCCGTCCACTACCCCTGGCTGCCCGGCCACCCGTCGTACGCCACCGCGCGCACGGTGCTCTCCGGGGGCGGCGGGATGCTCTCCTTCGAGCTCACCGGCGGCCGGGAGGCGGGCCGGGCGTTCATCGAGCGGGTACGGATCGCCCGGCTCGCGCTCTCCCTCGGCGGGGTGGAGACGCTGGTGACCCACCCGGCGTCCACCTCCCACCGCGAACTGGACGCGGACGCCCTCGCCGCGGCGGGCATAGGGCCCGGCCTGGTGCGGATGTCCGTCGGCATCGAGGGGGTGGAGGACCTCTGGAGCGACGTCGAGCGGGCCCTGTGCGACGACACCGGTGAACGGCCGGGCGGTTGGGGCCACAGAAGTCTTCTTTTGGGTTGACAAAATAAATGAGCAATTCGTAGATTGGGTGATGCCAGGGAACGACTGGGAACGACCACCTTCAGGTCAAGGGGGCCGCGCGATGCGCTACTTCGAGGACTTCCGGCCCGGCGACGTCCATGAACTGGGCACCGTCACGGTCACCGCCGAGGAGGTGCTGGAGTTCGGCAGGCGCTTCGACCCGCAGCCCTTCCACACGGACCCCGATCTCGCGGCCCGTTCGCCGTTCGGCGGACTGATCGCGAGCGGTTTCCACACGCAGGCGATGTTCATGCGGCGCTATGTCGACGGACTGCTCGCCTACAGCGCCTGCACGGGCTCGCCCGGCATCGACGAGGTCCGCTATCTGCGCCCCGTACGCCCGGGGGACGTCCTCACCGCCCGGGTGGAGATCCTCGGCTCCACTCCGTCGCCGTTCAACCCCGCCACCGGCACCGTCAAGCCGCGGTGCACGCTGGTGGCCGCCGACGGGACGGCCGTGTTCAGCATGATCCTGCACAGCATCTTCCGGCGGCGCCCCACCGACGCCGACGCCGACCATCTGTCGTCGATGCCCGCGGCCGAGGACCCCGTCGCGTGTGCCCGTACGAAGAACTGCGCACCGGTCATGAGCGCCTGACCCGTCCGGTACCCCTCCCCGGCCGGACACGGCCGTCCGTCTCTCCGCCGGCCGCACGTCTCTTTCGTCAACCGAATGAAGGGGGACCTCCTGTGGAGGCCGTATCCCGCACCGCCCAGTGGACCGCCGCCGCGCGCGCCCTGGAGACCGAGCGCGAGGACCGGCTGTTCGCCGATCCCTACGCGCGCACCGTCGCCGACCGGATCGGCTTCGAGCTGCTGGAGCGCTACGCCGGGGCCGGCACCGTGCCGTTCCTCGCCATCCGCACCACCTATCTGGACCGGGCGATCGTCAAGGCGGTCGAGGAGCGCGGCATCCGCCAGGTCGTCTTCCTCGCCGCCGGCATGGACACCCGCTTCTTCCGCCTCCCCTGGCCCGACGGCGTCACCGTCTACGAACTCGACCGCCCGGCCCTCCTGGAGGCCAAGGCCGCGATGCTGGCCGACGAGGCGCCGCCCGCGGGCCGCACCCGGATCACCGTGCCGGTCGACCTGACCCAGGACTGGACCGGCCCCCTGAAGGAGGCCGGATGGAAGAGCGACGAGCCCGTCCTGTGGGTGGTCGAGGGCCTGCTGTTCTTCCTGCCGGAAGAGGCGGTACGGACCCTGATCTCCACGCTCTCCGCGCACGCCGCGCCCGGCTCCGTGCTGCTCGGCGACGTCATCTCCAAGGCCGCCCTGGAGAACCCGCTGTCCCGCCCGTTCCTCAGCGCGCTGCGCGAGGACGGCAACCCGTGGCTCTTCGGCACCGAGGAGCCCGAGGCGCTGCTCGCCGCCTGCGGCTGGGAGGTGCGCGAGGTCAGGCAGCCCGGTGAGGAGGGCGCCGACTTCGACCGCTGGCCCTACCCCGTCCCGCCCCGGACGGTGCCGCGCGTGCCCCGGTCCTTCCTCTTCACCTGCGATCTCCCCACCCACGGCGAGGAGCGGACCGCATGAGCGCCCACGCGTTCCACCAGCAGGTCATCACCGACGCCGGGGCCGCCGTGCGCGGTCTGACCGTCGCCCTCGGCGAGCGGCTCGGGCTGTACCGGTGCCTCGCCGAGCACGGTCCGCTGACCGCCGGACAGCTCGCCGGGAAGACCGGCACCCACGAGCGGTACATCGAGGAGTGGCTGCACGCCCAGCTCTCCGCCGGCTACGTCGAGCGCCACCCGAGCGCGGCGACGTACACCCTGCCCGCCGACCACGTCGAGGTCCTGGCCGACCCGAAGGCCGTCACCTTCGCCGCCGGGTTCTTCACGGCCCTGAAGGCGCTGTACGCGACCGAGGACCTGCTCGTGGAGGCGTACCGCACGGGGGACGGCGTCGGCTGGGCCGAGCACGACGCGGCCCTGGACACCGGGATGGGCTCCTTCTTCCAGCCCACCTACGAGCACAAGCTGGTCCCGGACTGGCTGCCCGCGCTCCACGGGGTCACCGACAAGCTCGCCGCGGGCGGCACGGTCGCCGATGTCGGCTGCGGTGTCGGGCACACGACGCTGCTGATCGCCCAGGCGTTCCCGCGGGCCACCGTCCACGGCTTCGACTACTCCGAGGAGGCCGTCTCCCTCGCCCGGCAGCTCGCCGAGGAGTCCGGCCTCTCCGACCGGGTCGTCTTCGAGGTCGCGTCGGCGGACGACTATCCCGGCACCGGCTACGACCTGGTCACCTTCTTCAACGCCCTGCACGACATGGGCGACCCGGTCGCGGCCGCCCGGCACGTCCGCACCTCGCTGGACGCCGAGGGCACCTGGATGCTGGTGGAGTCGAACGTCTCCCCGGCCGACATCGACACCCGTACGCCGGCCGCGCGCATGTTCATGGCCCTGTCGGCCGTCATGTGCCTGCCCGTCGCGGTGGCCCAGCGCGGCCCGCACGCGCTCGGCAACCACTCCGGCGAGAAGGCGTTCCGCGCCATCGCGGAGGAGGCCGGCTTCACCCGCTGGCGCCGCGCGACGGAGACCCCGGTCAACGCCGTCTACGAGGTCCGTCCCTGACGCACCGGAACCCCGCCCCACGGTTGCCGCCGCCCGCCCCGTACGCCTCGGGCGAGTGAGCCGAAGGGCGCGCGGCTGTCGAAAGGGAGAACGCGCGCAGCCCGCGAGGAACGAGCGGGCGAGCACGATCGACCGTCGACAGTCGCACAGAGCGCCCGGAGGCGAACCGAGCCCCAAAGAAAGAAGGAGACCGAATATGGGCGTCAGTGCCCCCTTGCCCGTCACCGACCGTTTCATGGAAGTCCTGGAGCGGCTCAGCTCCCGCTCCATCGAGGAGTACTACAACCCCTACCAGCAGTTCGACTGGCCCGACCGGTTGGACGAGAAACAGCTGTGGATGACGCCGGAGCTGCTCACCGTCTACGGCACTCCGCACTTCGACGAGCTGGGTGAGGAGACGATCCGGAGGCTGTCGAAGTGGGAGTCGATCAACTTCTACAGCCTCAACGTGCACGGCATCCGCGAGCTGCTGATCGAGGTCGTCGGCCGGATCCACATGCCGGGTTTCGAGGTGCCCTCGGACTTCTTCCACCACTTCATCGGTGAGGAGAACGAGCACATGTGGTTCTTCGCCGAGTTCTGCCGCCGCTACGGCAACAAGATCTACGGCTCGACGGCCATGCGGGCCGATTCCGCGTGGGAGCCGGAGGTGGAGAACTTCCTGGTCTTCGCCCGGATCCTGTTCTTCGAGGAGCTGGTCGACCACTACAACATGCGGATGGCGCAGGACGATTCCCTGTGCCACACCATCCGCGAGGTCAACCGCATCCACCACCAGGACGAGTCCCGTCACATCGCCTTCGGCCGTGAGCTGGTCTCGCTGCTCTTCACCCGGATGCGGGAGGCGGTGCCGGCCGCCCGGGTCGCGGAGGTGGAGGCGTACCTGAAGCGGTACGTCGTCTACAGCATCAACTCGCTCTACAACCCGCACGTGTACCGGGACGCCGGCGTCCCGGATCCGCTGGCCCTGCGGAACGCCCTCGTCGCCGACGAGCGCCGCCGTCCCTTCGAGCGCAAGGCGATCCGCAAGCCGCTCGCCTTCTTCCTGAAGACCGGGATCTTCTCCGACGACACCCTGCCCGTCGTCTGACGGCCGCCGGACCGTCGTACCCCGAGAGGTGAAACCACCATGACCGTGACGACCCCCGCGAGTGCCGGGGAGACGAGGGGCCTGCCGTCCCTCGGTCCCGAGGCGACCGCTCTGCTGCGGCTTCTCGACGACACCTTCGAGGGCTGGGGCGTGGCGGCGGGCGCCCGCCCGATGACCATGCCCCCGCTGCTGCCGACCGCCGATCTGGCGCGGCTCGACTACTACGACAACTTCCCGCACCAGGCCGTCGTCGCCGCCCCGCTCGATCTGGAGCGCCGCGAGACGTCCGCCTTCTGTTCGGACACCGGCTGCTTTCCGTGCGACGCGCTCGAACCCGCCGCGCTCGGGCTGCCCTCGGCGTCCTGTTACGCCGTCTACCTGGACCATCAGGGGCGGAGCGTCGCCGACGACACGTTGGTGACGGTGTGTTCGTGGTGTTTCCGCAAGGAGACGCATTACGAGGGCATGCGCCGGCAGCTGGGTTTCCGTATGCGGGAGATCGTCGCCATCGGCGCCCGTGAGCACGCGGAGACGCATCTGGCGGAGTCCACCGCCCGGATCGAGGCGTTCGCCCGGGCGCTGGGGCTGCCGCTGCGCCGGGAGGCGGCCTGCGATCCGTTCTTCGACAAGGGCGGTTCGAAGGCGCTGCTCCAGCGGCTGACGCCGGTGAAGTACGAGTTCCTCTACGAGGATCTGGCGATCGCCTCGGTCAACACGCACCGCAACTTCTTCGGCGAACGCTGCGACATCTCGCTCGCGTCGAGCGGCGGGCCGGCGTTCACGAGCTGTGTGGCGTTCGGTCTGGAGCGGTGGCTGTCCGCGCTGACCCGTCGCCACGGCGACTGGGCGGCGGCGACGCAGGCGGTCCTCGACGCGAACGCCCGTACGCGGGTTGACGCGAGCGTGGCGGCCGGGCCGGTGGTCTGACGTGCCGGCCCGACCCGTCGCCCCGCCGGCGGGCGGTCTGGGCTGGGCGAACCTCGGCATGGACATCGTGTCCGTCATCCGTGTCCGCCGGCTCCTCGCCGAGTACGGCGAGCGGTTTTTCGAGCGGATGCTCACCCCCGGCGAACTCGCCGACTGCCGTACCGCCTCCGGGCTCGACGTCATGAGCCTGTGCGGGCGGATCGCGGCCAAGGAGGCGGCTTTCAAGACCCTCCGGGTCCGGGGCAGGTTCCTGCCCTGGCCGGACATCGTCGTACGGCGCTCCGAGGGCGGCTGGCCGCTGGTGGAGCTGCACCGTTCGGCCGCCGAGATGGCCGCCGAGTCCGGGATCACCGAGATCACCGTCTCCATCAGCCACGACGTGGACTACGCGGTCGCGGTGGCCGCCCCGATCATCGTCGCGCCCCCCACACCTTCCGTCCCGAACAGCAGCAGCTGATCAACCAGGCATCGCAAAGGAGAGCAATTATGGCCGACGGCCTGCAGCAGGTGAAGAGCTGGATCCTCGACCGCCACCCGGAGCGCGAGGACATCGCGCCCGACCTGGACCTGATCGAGAACCGGCTCATCGACTCGCTGTCCTTCGTCGAGTTCGTCTTCCTGCTGGAGCAGGAGAGCGGCCGGTCGATCCAGATGGAGACCCTGGAGGTCGACTCCATCCGGACGCTCGCCGCGATCGACGCCCACTTCTTCGCCCCGGTCCGTGCGGAGGTGGGCCGGGCATGAGCAGCCGCCGCCTGTTCACCTCGGAGTCGGTGACCGAGGGACATCCCGACAAGATCGCCGACCGGATCAGCGACACGATCCTCGACGCGCTGCTCGCCGAGGACCCGTCCTCGCGGGTGGCGGTGGAGACCCTGATCACCACGGGCCAGGTGCACGTGGCGGGCGAGGTCACCACCACCGCGTACGCGCCGATCGCGCGGCTGGTGCGCGAGGCGGTCCTCGACATCGGCTACGACTCGTCCGCCAAGGGCTTCGACGGAGCCTCGTGCGGGGTGTCGGTCTCCATCGGCGCCCAGTCCCCGGACATCGCGCAGGGTGTGGACACGGCGTACGAGTCGCGGGTCGAGGGCGGTTCGGACGAGCTGGACGCGCAGGGCGCCGGCGACCAGGGGCTGATGTTCGGCTACGCCTGCGACGACACGGCGGAGCTGATGCCGCTGCCGATCGCTCTGGCCCACCGGCTCGCGCGCCGGCTGACGGAGGTCCGCAGGAACGGGACCGTGCCGTATCTGCGCCCGGACGGCAAGACGCAGGTCACCATCGAGTACGAGGGTGACCGGCCGGTCCGGCTGGACACGGTGGTCGTCTCCTCGCAGCACGCGGCCGACATCAGCGTGGAGGGGCTGCTGACTCCGGACATCCGGGAGTTCGTGGTCGAGGCGGAGCTGAAGGCGCTCGCCGAGGAGGGCGTCAACCTCGAATCGGACGGCTACCGCCTGCTGGTGAACCCGACCGGCCGTTTCGAGGTCGGCGGCCCGATGGGCGATGCCGGACTCACCGGCCGGAAGATCATCATCGATACGTACGGCGGCATGGCCCGGCACGGCGGGGGCGCGTTCTCCGGCAAGGACCCGTCGAAGGTGGACCGCTCGGCCGCCTACGCGATGCGCTGGGTCGCGAAGAACGTCGTCGCGGCCGGCCTCGCCTCGCGCTGCGAGGTCCAGGTCGCGTACGCCATCGGCAAGGCCGAGCCGGTCGGTCTCTTCGTCGAGACCTTCGGCACCGGCACGCTCCCGGACGAGGCCGTCCAGGCGGCTGTGCGCGAGGTCTTCGACCTGCGGCCGGCCGCGATCATCCGCGACCTGGACCTGAAGCGGCCGATCTACGCCCGGACCGCCGCCTACGGCCACTTCGGCCGCGAGCTGCCGGAGTTCACCTGGGAGCGCACGGACCGCGTGGACGCGCTGAAGAGGGCGGCGCGCCGGGACGAAGGGGTCTGAGCATGCGTATCGCTGTCACGGGTTCCATCGCGACCGACCATCTGATGACCTTCCCCGGACGGTTCACCGAGCAGTTGCTGGCGGACCGTCTGGACCGGGTCTCCCTGTCGTTCCTCGCCGACAACCTGGAGGTACGGCGCGGCGGGGTGGCAGCGAACATCGCCTTCGGGCTCGGGACGCTCGGCCTGCGCCCGGTCCTGGTGGGGGCGGTCGGCGCCGACTTCGATCCGTACCGCGTCTGGCTGAAGGACCACGGTGTGGACACCGATGCGGTGCGCGTCAGCGCGTCCCTGCACACCGCCCGGTTCGTGTGCACCACCGACCGGGAGCAGAACCAGATCGCCACCTTCTACGCCGGGGCGATGGCGGAGGCCCGCGCGATCGAGCTGCGGGACGTCGTCGCCCGGGTGGGGCGGCTGGAGCTGGTCCTGGTCTCCCCGGACGACCCCGAGGCGATGCTGCGGCACACCCGCACCTGCCGTGACCTGGGCATTCCGTTCGCGGCCGACCCGTCGCAGCAGCTGGCGCGGCTCGGCCGGGACGAGGTGCGGGAGCTGGTGGACGGGGCCCGGTTCCTCTTCACCAACGAGTACGAGACGGCTCTGCTCCAGGAGAGGACGGGGTGGCCGGAGGCGGAGGTGCTGCGTCGCGTCGGCGCCTGGGTCACCACGCACGGCGCGGCCGGGGTCCGCGTCCGGGGCGAGGGCCGAGCTCCGCTGTCGGTGCCGGCGGTCCGGGTGCCCGAGGTCGTCGATCCGACCGGCGTCGGGGACGCGTTCCGGGCCGGATTCCTCGCCGGGACGTTGTGGGGCGTGCCGGAGTGGTGCGCGGCGCGGCTGGGCTGCGCGGTCGCCGCGACGGTCCTCGACTCCGTGGGGACGCAGGAGTACCGGCTGCGCCGGGACCACCTCGTGGAGCGGATCAGGACGACGTACGGCACGGCCTGCACGGCCGAACTCCTCGTCCACCTTGCGGGGTTGTCATGAGACGGTCGCTGCGGGACGAGCTCGCCACCCGGGTCGTGGTGGCCGACGGGGCGATGGGCACGATGCTCCAGGCCGCCGATCCGACGATGGACGACTTCCGGAACCTGGAGGGCTGCAACGAGGTCCTCAACGTCACGCGCCCCGACATCGTCGCCTCCGTCCACGACGCGTACTTCTCCGTCGGCGTGGACTGCGTCGAGACCAACACCTTCGGCGCGAACCTGGCCGCCCTCGCGGAGTACGGCATCGAGGACCAGGTCTACGAGCTGTCCGAGGCCGGCGCCCGGATCGCCCGTACCACCGCGGACGCCCACACGGCCGTCGACGGGCGCCCCCGCTGGGTCCTCGGCTCCATGGGGCCGGGCACAAAGCTGCCGTCGCTGGGCCACATCCGGTACGAGCCGTTGCGGGAGGCGTACCGGCAGAACGCGGAGGGGCTCGTCCGGGGCGGCGCCGACGCGCTGCTCATCGAGACCTCGCAGGACCTGCTGCAGACGAAGGCGGCCGTCGTCGGCGCCCGGCAGGCCCTGGAGTGGTGCGGGTACGACCTGCCGCTGATCGTGCAGGTGACGGTGGAGACGACGGGCACGATGCTGCTGGGCTCGGAGATCGGCGCCGCGCTGACGGCGCTGGAGCCGCTCGGCATCGACGTGATCGGCCTGAACTGCGCGACCGGTCCTGCGGAGATGGCCGAGCACTTGCGCTATCTGGCCCGGCACTCCCGTATCCCGCTGTCCGTCATGCCCAACGCCGGCCTGCCGGTCCTCGGCAAGGACGGCGCGCACTATCCCCTCTCCCCGGCCGAGCTGGCCGACGCGCAGGAGAGCTTCGTCCGGGAGTACGGTCCGTCGCTGGTCGGCGGCTGCTGCGGTACGACTCCGGAGCACCTGCGGGCGGTCGTGGAGCGGGTCCGGGGAGCGGCGGTGACGGCGCGGGCTCCCCAGGCGGAGGCCGGCGCCTCCTCGCTGTACGGCCATGTGCCGTTCCGGCAGGACACGGCGTACCTGGCGATCGGCGAGCGGACGAACGCGAACGGGTCGAGGAAGTTCCGCGAGGCCATGCTGGAGGGCCGCTGGGACGACTGCGTGGAGATGGCGCGCGACCAGATCCGCGAGGGCGCGCACATGCTGGACCTGTGCGTGGACTACGTCGGCCGCGACGGTGTCGCGGACATGGAGGAGCTGGCGGGCCGGTTCGCGACCGCCTCCACGCTGCCGATCGTGCTGGACTCCACGGAGGTGGAGGTGCTGCGGGCGGGCCTGGAGAAGCTCGGCGGCCGCGCGGTGATCAACTCGGTGAACTACGAGGACGGCGACGGACCGGAGTCCCGGTTCGCCAAGGTCGCGGCGCTCGTCCGGGAGCACGGGGCCGCGCTGATGGCGCTCACGATCGACGAGGAGGGCCAGGCCCGCACGGTCGAGGCGAAGGTCGCGATCGCGGAGCGGATCATCACGGATCTGACGGAGCGGTGGGGCATCAGGGAGTCGGACATCCTCATCGACTGCCTGACGTTCACCATCTGCACGGGGCAGGAGGAGTCCCGGCGCGACGGCGTCCACACCATCGAGGCCATCCGGGAGCTGAAGCGGCGCCGCCCGGACGTGCAGACGACGCTGGGCCTGTCGAACATCTCCTTCGGTCTGAACCCGGCCGCCCGGATCGTGCTGAACTCGGTCTTCCTCGACGAGTGCGTGAAGGCCGGGCTCGACTCGGCGATCGTCCACGCGTCGAAGATCCTGCCGATCGCCCGGCTGGAGCCGGAACAGGTCGAGGTGGCGCTCGATCTGATCCACGACCGGCGCAGGGAGGGCTACGACCCGCTCCAGCGCCTCCTCGAACTCTTCGAGGGCGCGACGGCGAAGTCCCTGCGGGCCGGGAAGGCCGACGAGCTGCTCGCGCTGCCGCTGGAGGAGCGCCTCAAGCGGCGGATCATCGACGGCGAGAAGAACGGCCTGGAGGCCGATCTCGACGAAGCTCTCCAGGCCAAGCCGGCCCTCGAGATCGTCAACGAGACGCTGCTCGACGGCATGAAGGTCGTCGGCGAGCTGTTCGGCTCCGGACAGATGCAGCTGCCGTTCGTGCTCCAGTCCGCCGAGGTCATGAAGACCGCGGTGGCCTACCTGGAGCCGCACATGGAGAAGACCGACGCCGACGGCAAGGGCACCATCGTGCTGGCGACGGTACGCGGCGACGTCCACGACATCGGCAAGAACCTCGTCGACATCATCCTCTCCAACAACGGCTACAACGTCGTCAACCTCGGCATCAAGCAGCCCGTCTCCGCGATCCTGGACGCCGCCGGGGAACACCGCGCCGACGTCATCGGCATGTCCGGCCTCCTGGTCAAGTCCACGGTGATCATGAAGGAGAACCTGGAGGAGCTGAACCAGCGCGGCCTGGCCGCCGACTTCCCCGTCATCCTCGGCGGCGCCGCCCTCACCCGCGCCTACGTCGAACAGGACCTCCACGAGATCTACCAGGGCGAGGTCCGCTACGCCCGCGACGCCTTCGAGGGCCTGCGCCTGATGGACGCCCTCATGGCGGTCAAGCGGGGCGTCCCCGGGGCCGTACTGCCGGAGCGCAAGCAGCGCAGGGTGCCGAAGCGGGACACGCCCCTCCTCGACGTACGGGAGCCCGAGCCGGCCGGCCGATCGGACGTCGCCGCCGACCACCCCGTCCCCGAACCGCCGTTCCTCGGCACCCGGGTCGTCAAGGGCATCCAGCTCAAGGAGTACGCCTCCTGGCTCGACGAGGGCGCCCTCTTCAAGGGCCAGTGGGGCCTGAAGGACGCCGGGACCGTCGAGTCGGAGGGCCGGCCGCGGCTGCGCGGCTGGCTGGACCGGCTCCAGACGGACCGGCTCCTCGAAGCGGCCGTCGTGCACGGCTACTTCCCCTGTGTGTCCAAGGGCGACGACCTGATCGTCCTGGACGAGGACGGAGGCGAGCGGACCCGCTTCACCTTCCCCCGCCAGCGGCGGGGCCGCCGCCTCTGTCTGGCCGACTTCTTCCGCGCCGAGGACTCGGGCGAGGTCGACGTCGTCGCCCTCCAGGTCGTCACCGTCGGATCGCGGATCGGAGAGGAGACCGCGAAGCTCTTCGCCGCGGACCGCTACCGCGACTACCTGGAGCTGCACGGACTGTCGGTGCAGCTCGCCGAGGCCCTCGCGGAGTACTGGCACGCCCGCGTCCGCGCCGAGTGGGGCATCGCGGGCGCCTCGGAGCCCGCGGGCATCGAGGGGATGCTGCGGACGGAGTACCAGGGCTGCCGGTACTCCCTCGGCTACCCGGCCTGCCCCGACCTGGAGGACCGGGCGAAGATCGCCGCGCTGCTGCGGCCGGAGCGGATCGGCGTCGAGCTGTCCGAGGAGTACCAGCTCCACCCCGAACAGTCGACGGACGCGATCGTCGTCCACCACCCCGAGGCGAGCTACTTCAACGCGGGAGGCCGGCGCCCGTGAACCCCACCTTCTCCTTCGAGTTCTTCCCGCCGAAGACGGACCGCGGCGAGCGGACCCTGTGGGAGGCGATCCGCCGCGTCGAGGCCCTGGCCCCGGACTTCGTGTCGGTGACGTACGGCGCGGGCGGGTCCTCCCGCGACCGGACGGTCGAGGTCACGCAGCGGATCGCGGCGGAGACGACCCTGCGGCCGGTCGCCCACCTGACGGCGGTCGGGCATTCGGTGGCGGAGCTGCGGGCCGTCATCGGCGCCTACGCGGACGCCGGGGTACGGGACGTCCTCGTGCTCCGCGGCGACCCTCCCGGCGACCCGCGCGGCCCCTGGACACCGCACCCGCACGGCTTCACGTACGCCTACGAACTGATCGAACTGGTCCGTTCGTTGGGCGACTTCAGGATCGGGGTGGCCGCCTTCCCCGAGGGCCACCCACGGTCCGGGAGCCCGCGGAGCGACCTCGCCCACTTCGTCGCCAAGTGCCGGGCGGGCGCCGACTACGCCATCACGCAGATGTTCTTCGACGTGGCGGACTATCTGCGGCTGCGGGACCGGGTCGCGGCGGCCGGCTGCGACATCCCGATCATCCCGGAGATCATGCCGGCCACGGACGTCCGCCAGATCCGCCGCTTCGCCGAGCTGTCGGACGCCGCCTTCCCCGAGGAGCTGGCCCACCGCCTGGAGGCGGCCCGGGACGACCCGGCGGCCGCGTACCGGATCGGCGTCGAGCACGCGACGGCGATGGGCCTGCGACTGCTCGACGAGGGGGCGCCGGGCCTGCACTACATCACGCTGAACAGGTCGACGGCGGCCCTGGAAATCCACCGGAGCATCATGAACGCAAGGAGCGTTGCCCATGTCTGACGCCTTCACCGACTTCAAGGTCGCCGACCTCTCGCTGGCGGAGTACGGCCGCAAGGAGATCACCCTCGCCGAGCACGAGATGCCCGGCCTGATGGCGATCCGCCGCGAGTACGCCGAGCGGCAGCCCCTCGCCGGCGCCCGGATCACCGGCTCGCTGCACATGACCGTGCAGACCGCCGTCCTCATCGAGACCCTGGTCGCCCTCGGCGCGCGGGTGCGCTGGGTGTCCTGCAACATCTTCTCCACCCAGGACCACGCGGCCGCGGCGATCGCCGCCGCCGGCATCCCGGTCTTCGCCTGGAAGGGCGAGACCCTGGAGGAGTACTGGTGGTGTACGGAGCAGGCGCTGACCTGGCCGGACGCCGTGGGACCGAACATGATCCTGGACGACGGAGGCGACGCCACCCTCCTCGTCCACCAGGGCGTCGAGTTCGAGAAGGCGGGCGCGGTCCCGGACCCGTCGACGGCCGACAACGACGAACTGCGGGTCGTGCTGGAGCTGTTGGGGCGCTCCACACTGGACTGGACGGCGATGGCCTCGGAGATCCGCGGCGTGACGGAGGAGACGACGACGGGTGTCCACCGTCTGTACGAGATGATGTCCGAGGGCACGCTGTTGTTCCCGGCGATCAATGTGAACGACGCGGTGACGAAGTCGAAGTTCGACAACAAGTACGGTTGCCGTCACTCTCTGATCGACGGCATCAACCGTGCCACCGACGTGCTGATCGGCGGGAAGACCGCGGTCGTGTTCGGGTACGGCGATGTGGGCAAGGGCTGTGCGGAGTCGCTGCGTGGTCAGGGTGCGCGGGTGATCGTGACGGAGATCGACCCGATCTGTGCGCTGCAGGCGGCGATGGACGGCTATCAGGTGGCCACGCTGGACGATGTGGTGGAGACGGCGGACATCTTCATCACGACGACCGGCAACAAGGACATCATCATGGCCTCGGACATGGCCCGGATGAAGCACCAGGCCATCGTGGGGAACATCGGTCACTTCGACAACGAGATCGACATGGCGGGGCTTGCCAAGCTTCCGGGTGTCGTGAAGGACGAGGTCAAGCCGCAGGTCCACACCTGGACGTTCCCCGACGGCAAGGTCCTGATCGTGCTCTCCGAGGGCCGGCTGCTCAATCTGGGCAACGCGACCGGGCATCCGTCGTTCGTGATGTCGAACTCCTTCGCGGACCAGACCCTGGCCCAGATCGAGCTCTTCACCAAGCCGGAGGAGTACCCGACCGAGGTCTACGTCCTGCCCAAGCACCTGGACGAGAAGGTCGCCCGCCTCCACCTCGACGCCCTCGGCGTGAAGCTGACGACCCTGCGCCCCGAGCAGGCCGCCTACATCGGCGTCCAGGTCGAGGGCCCGTACAAGCCGGACCACTACCGCTACTGATGTCGTACGTACGTGATCCCTGGCTCCCGGACCGGTTGTTGCGTACGGAACGGGACGCGCTGATGCCGCTGCTGCGGCGGACCCCGGAGGCGGCGTTCGAACTGCGGACGGCGTGCCCGGGCTGGACGGCCCGGCAGGTGATCGCCCACTGCGGGGCGGCCCTGGTCCGGATCGTCGAGGGCCGGCTGGAGGAGGGCGTCTTCCTGCCGGACGCGAACGCGGCGGACGTCGCCGAGCGCGAGTCCTGGCCACTCCGCCGGATCCTGGACGAGCTGGAACGCGGCTTCTCGGAGGCGGGTCCGGTGATCGCCAAGACGACGGACGGACTGCTGGACGCGGTGGCGCTGGGGGAGTGGGTGCACGCGGGCGACGTCCGCGAGGCGTTCGGTGTCCCCGGCGCGTACGGCGGCTCGGCGGGCCTGGACCTGGCGCTCCCGCTGCTCGCGGTGGTCAGCCGCAGGCGCGAGACACCCCGCCTGGTCGCTGCCCTCCACGACCGCGGGACTCCGGTCGTCCTCGGCGACGAGACCCCCGGCCGCCCCCCGGCCCGCTTCACGGGGGACGCGGCGACCTTGATCCGGCTGTACGCGGGCCGCCCTCTGGTGCGGACGCGGTACGAGCTGTGGGGGGCGACGGAGCGGGAGCTGTGCATCTACCGCTAGGGCGTGTCTCCGGGCGGGCCGGCCGCCCGGCCGCCCGGCCCGCCCGGCCCGCGAAAATGCTTTGCCCGGGCCCGGGGCCGCGCGTCACTGTTCGGCGTATGACTCTCCCAGCCGAACCCCGCCCGGTGGCGGACCTCTTCTCGACGGACGGACGCCTGAAGGCGATCCCGCGCAGGCCGGCCCGTCGGGAGCAGCTCCTCGCCCATCTGGCCGCGACGCTCTTCGAGCCCGCCCGCACCTACAGCGAGCGCGAGGTCAACGAAGCGCTGTCGACCGTCCACGACGACTTCCCGGCCCTGCGCCGTTATCTGGTGACCGGCGGCCTGCTCTCCCGTACGAAGGACGGCTCGGCCTACCGCCGACAGCAGCAGCCCGGCTCCCCCGGAGGCGCGATCCCGTCCGTCGCGTGACGGCCGCGCTGCTGGCCGGCCTGCTGGCCGGCTACGGCATCGCGATCCCGGTCGGCGCGGTCGGCGCCTATCTCGTGGCGGTCACGGCCCGCACCGGCTGGCGTACGGGCGCGGGCGCGGCCCTCGGCGTCGCGGCGGCGGACGGGCTCTACGCCCTGCTCGCGGTCGTGGGCGGCTCGGCGCTCGTCCCGCTCCTCGCCCCGGTCATGGGGCCGCTGCGATGGGTCTCGGCGGTGGTCCTGGTGGGCCTCGCGGCCCGCGCGGCCTGGACGGCGGTACGGGCCTACCGCGCCCGGACCCTCGCGCGGCGGGCCGACGGCGCCACCCCGCTCACCCCGCGGCGGGCCTTCCTCACGTTCCTGGGCATCACGGTCCTGAACCCGATGACCGTGATCTACTTCGTGGCCCTGATCCTGGCGACCGGCCCTTCCGGACCCGCGACCCCGCTGGACCGGACCGTCTTCGTCCTCGCCGCCCTCGCCGCCTCCGCGAGCTGGCAACTCCTCCTGGCCACGGGCGGCGCCCTCCTCGGCCGCACCCTGACGGGCCCCCGGGGCCGCCTGGGCACGGCCCTCGTGTCCAGCGCCCTGATCACCGGCCTGGCGGTGCACCTGGTGGCGTAGGGCGCGGGGGCCTCTCGGGGTCATCCCCGTCCCCGGGCCCCCGCGGCGGTCAGGACGGCGGCTGTCGTGAGGGCGGCGGCGAGGGCTCCCGCCGTCATCACGCCCCGGCGGGAGCGCCAGGACATGACCGACCAGCAGGACCGGGCGGAGAGCAGGGAGCCGGCGCTCAGCCAGGATCCGACGGACGCGGCCGAGGCGGCGGAGCCGATCGAGCCGATGGACAGGGCGGAGCCGACCGAGCCGATGGAGAGCACCGAGCCCACGGAGCCGATCGACAGGACCGAGTCCCGTGACCACAGGGAGAGGTTCGACATGGGCCGATCGTAGGCGCCGGCCCCTGCCGGCGCCCTCCGGGAGCGGCCGTCAGTCGATGTGCACGATCTGGAACGCCTCCGCCATGCGGCCGGCCGGCAGGCCCCCCGCCGTGGCGTGCTCGCTCAGCCACTCCCGTAGCAGTCCGGCCAGGTCGTCGAAGTGCGCGGTCTGGGAGGTGTGGATGCGCAGGGCCTCGGCCTTGCGGTCGAAGACCTGGGTGACGTCCACGTACTGATTGGGCGTCGGGCCCGTCATCAGCCACAGCTCGTGGACGGTCCAGGGCTCCAGGCCCTCGTCCCGGAGCAGCGAGGGGTGGGCGAAGGGGTTGCGGGCCTCGGGGTAGACGGCGCGCAGGCAGGCGTCGCCGACGGCGCGGTGGTCGGGGTGGAGGTCGGCCACGCGGGCCCAGTTGATCTCGGGGGAGGGGACGATGGCCCGCTGCGGGCGGACCTCGCGGATGACCCGGCACAGGTCGCGGCGGAGCTCCACCGTCGGTTCCACGAAGCTGTCGGGGTAGCCGAGGAAGCGGACGTCGGCGACGCCGCTGAGCTTGGCTGAGTGGACCTGTTCGGCGCGGCGCAGGTCCGCCATGGCCTGGCGCGGGAGCTTCTCGTCGTATCCGCCGGCGCCGCCGTCCGTGACGATGCAGTAGGTGACGCGGGTCCCGCGTTCGATCCACTGCATCACCGTGCCGCTGACGCAGAACTCGATGTCGTCCGGGTGCGCGGCCACCACCAGCAGGGATGCGGGGGCGCTGCGGTCTTTGCTGTCGGTCGCGAAGTCCTCCATGGGGCAAGCGTGTTGCCGAGCCGGGGGCGTCGCAAGGCCATGTCGTGGCGTGAACCGGACATGGCACTTACGCGCCACCCAAAAAGTTGGTAGATTCAAATCATTGAGTACGTCATGGGATGTGTGACCCGAGTCAGGAAGCGCGCGGCGGCCACGACGGGCGGCCGGAGCCGCGGCAGACGAACCGGAGGGCGACCGGCAATGTGCAGGATTTTCGGCTCCTTCGCCGCCGGGGCGGCCCGCCCCGAGCCGGCCGAACTCTCGGCGGTCTCGGCCCGCCAGCGACACGGCGGCCCCGACGAGCACCACGTGCTCGGCGGGCCCGGCTGGTCGCTGGGGTGCGACCGCCTCGCCGTCACCGATCCCCGCGGCGGGAGGCAGCCCTACCGGCTGCCGCACCTGCCCGGGATCCTCGCCGTGCTCAACGGCGAGATCTACAACCACGCCGAGCTGCGCCGGCACCTCGCCGCCCGCGGCCACCGGTTCCCCGACCGCTGCGACGGCACCGTCCTGCCCGCGCTCTACGCCGAGTACGGCCCCGCCTTCGCCGACCACCTCGACGGGATGTTCGCCGTCGCCGTCCTCGACCTCAGGACCGGCACCGGCCACGGGCCCCGACTCCTCCTCGCCGTCGACGACATGGGCATGAAACCGGTGCACCTCCACCACGACCCGGCCGACGGATCGACCCGGTTCGCCTCCGAGATCCCCGCGCTCCTCGCCTTCGACGGCGTACGGATCAGCCCGCGCGAGGACACCCTGGACACCGTCCTCGCCACCCGTACGCCCTTCTCCGCCCGCACCGCCCTCGACGGCATCGACGTCCTGCCGCCCGGCGCGACCGCCGTCGTCAGGCCCGGCCGCCCGCCCCTCGTCCGCCGCCGCGCCCCGCACCGCGCCCCGGCCGGGGACGCGTCGGCCGGCGACGCGCAGGACGTGCTGCGGCGCGAGGTGCGGCGGCTCGTCCGCGCCGAGGTGCCGGTGTGCGCGATCACCAGCGGCGGCCTCGACTCCGGGCTCGTCACCGCGCTCGCCGCCGAGTACGCCCGGGAGACCGACGCGCCGCCGCTCCACACCTTCCACCTCACCTACCGCGGCACATGGCCCGGCTCCGAGTCCGCGTACGCCCGCTCCGTCGCCCGCCGCGCCCGGACCGTGCACCACGAGGTGGCCGTCGACCCCGACGAGCTGGGCTCCCTCCTGACCCGCACGGTCCGCCACCTCGGCCAGCCCAACGCCGACCCCATCGCCCTCTCCACGTACGCCCTGTTCCGCGCCGTACGGCAGAGCGGCTTCACCGTCGCGCTCGCGGGCGACGGCGCCGACGAACTCTTCGGGGGGTACGACCGGATGCGCGCCGCGCTCGACGCGCCGGCGGGCGCCGACTGGGCGGGGGCGTACACGGACGCGCTGTCGGCGGCCCCCCGGATGCTCCGCGAGCACCTGTACACGCCGGGGTACCGCGCGTTCATCGCCGAGCGGGGCTCGGCGGCCGACCGGATCGAGCAGGAGCTGCGCTCGGCCGAGGCGGTCGGGGCCGGCCGGCTGGAGGCGATGACGGCGTTCGAGACCCGGTGGCGGCTGCCCGCGTACCACTTGCGGCGCGTGGACCACCTGTCGATGGCGTGGGCGGTGGAGGCCCGCATGCCGTTCTGCCAGCCCTCGGTCGTCTCCTACGCGCGCTCGCTCCCGCCGGAGGCGCGGCGGGGCAAGCGAGCGCTGTACGAAGCGGGGCGGGAGCTGCTGCCCGCGGCGGTCCTGAACCGGCCCAAGCAGCCGTTCACACTGCCGATCGCCGCCCTGCTCACCCCCGGCAGCCCCCTCCTGGACACGGTCCGCGAACTCCTCTCCCCGGCCCGCCTCGTCCTCGGCGGCAGGCTCCGCGCCGACCGCGTCGGCCGGCTCCTCGCCCGCCAGCTCGAACGCCCCTCGCAGCAGGACGCGCTGGCCCTCTGGGGCATCGCCGTCCACGAACTGTGGAGCGACGTCGTCCAGGGCATGCGGATCCCGGTGGGCTGCGCGGCGTGACACCGGACGGCGGCGGGCGTACGGGCGCGGGCGGTGCGAGCGGGCGTACGGGCGGGGGTGGTGCGGGCGGGCGTACGGGCGCGAGCGGGCGTACGGGCGCCGGCGGCGCGGGTGGTGCGGGCGGCGGGGTGGCCGCCACCGTCGTCCGCGCCGAGGACGCGCCGGGCCCCACCCTGGTCGTACGCCTCTCCCACCTCCCGGCGGGCGCGCTGGCGCTGCGCGGCGAACTGGTCGCGCTGCGCCGGGCCCTGGCCGCGACCCCCTACGCCGGGCTGAACAAGATCGCCCTGTACGGGCCGTCCGCCCGCCCCGGCCACGACCTCGACTACCGCTTCGTCCAGGCCCTGCCCGGCGGGGGGTTCGACTTCCGCACCGGCTGCGGCCACTCGCTGCTCGCCTGCGTGGTGGCGGCCGCCCGGCCCGGACCCGTCACCGTCCACGCCGTCACGACGGACGACGACCTCCTCTGCACCCCGGAGCCCGCCGGCCCCACCGGCCCGCCCGCCGCCTCCTACACCCTCCGCTTCCTCCGTCCCCCCGACGCCCCCGGAACCCTCCCCACCGGGCGCCCCGTCGACGTCCTCGGCGGGCTGCCCGTCTCCCTGGTCCGGTACGGCAATCCGTACGTCTTCGTCGACGCCGCCCACCTCGGCGCCCCCACCGCCGACGCCCTCTTCCGCGCCGGGGACGGCACCCGGCGCCGCCTCCTCGCGCTCCGGGCGCACGCCGCCCGCGCCCTCGGGCACCCGCCCGGCTCCGCACTGCCGAAGATCGCCGCGTTCGCCGTGGACGACGCGGGCCGCACGGCCGTCCGCGCCCTCACCGTCGGCGGCTGGCACCCCCGGCTCGCCCTCACCGGAGCCGCCGCGCTCGCCGCCGCCGCGTCCGTCGGGGGGACCGTCGTCCCGCCCCTGCGCGGCACCGTGCGCACCCCCGGCGGGCCCGTCACCGTCTCCTGCGACGACGGCCGCGTCGCCGTCCACCACAAGCGCGCGGCCGTCGTCGACCGCCTCCGGATCCCCTGGCGTATCCACGCAACGGCGTGAACGCGCAGCCCGTACAACGGGGTTGGGCTCCCTTTCCTCTGCCACGCTGAATTCGACCGCATTCGCCCGTCCGGCAGGGGAGAGCAGACGAGCATGACATTCGAGAATCTGCGTGTCGTCGTGACCGGAGCGTCCCGCTATTTCGGCCGCGCGCTCGCCGTCGGATTCGCACACCTCGGCGCCGAGGTCTATGTCTCGGCCCGTACCGTCGAGGCCGCCGAGCGGACCCGCACCGACGTCATGGGCTCCGCCCGCGACCGCATTCACGCCTTCGGCTGCGACCTGAGCCGGCCCGCCGAGATCCGGGAGTTCGCCGCCCGGGTCGGCGAGCACACCGACCGCGTCGACCTGCTGGTCAACAACGGGGCGCGCTGGCTCGACGGCATGGACCTGGAGGCGGCCAGTGACGACGCGATCGTGGAGACGATCGAGTCGACCGCCGGCGGAACCGTCCTGATGGTGAAGCACTTCCTGCCGCTGCTGCGCGGCTCACTGCGCCCCGACATCGTCAACATGGTCGCGGTCCGGGACGCCGAGGGCGCCTCGGCCGCCACCGCCCACGAGGCGTTCTGGGCGGCGAAGAGCGCCCAGGCCGGATTCGCCGACATCCTCGCCCGGCGGCTGCGCCCCTCGGGTGTCCGCGTCTTCTCCCTCTACCCTCCCGATTTCTCCACCTCCGATCCGCGCTTCGCCGAATGGGACGGAGTGCGTACGGACGGAATGGCGCCCGACGAGAAGCTCACCACCCAGGCCCTTTTCGAATGCGTCGTCTATGCCGTCGAACAGCCGCGTGACTGCTTCATCCGCAGCTTCCACTTCGAACCTCGCTGACGCTCAGGAGGTCCCCATGAGCACCCCCGTCTGGATCACCGCCACCCCTCCTGCCACCCACGGCGAACTGCACATCGGCCACCTCGCGGGGCCGTACGTCGCCGCCGACGTCCTCACCCGCTATCTGCGCGCCGAGGGCGAGGCCGTCCGGTTCACCACCGGCACCGCCGACCACGCCAGCTCCGTCGAGGTCAGGGCGCTGCGCCACCACCGCAAGCCCGAGGAGGTCGCCGAGGGCTACCGCGCGGCGATCACCGCCGACTGGCTGCGCTCCGGCGTGGAGTTCGACCACATCGTCCGCCCCCGCCGCGACCGCGGCTACACCCGCTGGGTCCAGGAACTGTTCAGCCGCCTCTACGCCCAGGGCGTCATCGCCCCGCGCACCCGGCTGCTGCCCTACTGCGAGCCCTGCGAGCGCTGGCTGTACGGCGCCCACGTCACCGGCGTCTGCCCGCACTGCGGCGCGGCGAGCGACGGCGGGATGTGCCACGAGTGCGCCCGCCCCAACGACGGCGGCGACCTGATCACCCCGCGCTGCTCGCTGTGCGACACCCTGGCGCTGCCCAAGCGCTGCCGCCGGCTGTACGTACCGCTGGAGCCGTTCCGGGAGACGCTGGCCGACTACTGGGCGACCGCCGGGCTGCCGCCGCGGCTCGCCGCGCTGTGCGAGTCGCTCGTCGAGGACGGGCTGCCGGACATCGCGGTCGGCAACCCGGCCGACTGGGGCCTGGAGGTGCCGGTCGAGGGCTTCCCCGACCACCGCATCGACGGCTGCTTCGAAGCCGCGGCGATGCACCTGTTCGGCTACGACACCAAGGGCCCGCTGCCCGCCCGCGCCATCCACTTCTGCGGCTTCGGGCACGCCTTCTGCCACGCGGTGCTGCTGCCGGTGCTGCTCCTCGCCCAGGACGTCAAGCTGCCGCAGGACTTCTGCGTCAACGAGTCGTACGTCATCGAGGAGGGCGTCCAGGAGGGCAACGTCTGGGCGCTCGACCTGCTCACCGAGTACGGCTCCGACACGCTGCGGCGGCATGTGCTCCAGGCCCGCCCCACCGGTCGCCGCACGGTCTTCTCCCGCGACCGGCTCGCCACCGCCCGGCAGGAGCTGGACGAGTCCTGGAACAGCTGGCTGGCGCGGCTCTTCGCCTCCGTGCGCGAGGAGTGCGCGGGTCTGGCCCCGCAGGCGCTGCCCGGCGGAACCGGCTGGGCGGTCCTGGAGCGTCGGCTGCACCGGGCCGTGGACGACCTGCGGGACGCCTACGGGCCCGACGCCTTCGACCCGCGCCGCGCGGTCGCGGTCCTCGACGAGATGGTCCGGTCGGTCGCCGACTTCGGCCATGTCAACGCCCACGAGCGCTGCCGGCCGACCACCGCCTGCCGTCACCTGCCGGCGCTCGCCGGTCAGTTGGCGTTCGCGTCGGCGCTGTCCGCGTGGGCGCGGCCGGTGATGCCGGAGGGCGCCGACCGGCTCGCGGGGGCGCTCCAGGCGGCGCCGGGCAGGCCGGTCGACTGGCACGCCCTGACCGCCCCGCTGCCGGGGACCCGGCTCGCCCCGCCCTCGGGCCCGGTCTTCGGCTTCTGACCGGCCGGTTCCGCCGCCCGTACCCGTTCCGCATCCCCGTTTCCGCCTCCGCCTCCGTTCCACCCACTCGCCGCGTGGCCGTGCGCGCGACGCAGGGACACGTGGCCCGCCCCTCACAGGAGCCCCACGTGTCCCTGCGCGTCGCCATGCTCAGCGTCCACACCTCGCCGCTCCACCAGCCCGGGACCGGCGACGCCGGCGGGATGAACGTCTACATGGTCGAGCTGTCCCGGGCGCTCGCCGAACAGGGCGCCGAGGTCGACCTGTTCACCCGCTGCCGCGGCGAGGCCGTCCCCGCCTCGGTCGAGCTGGCCCCGGGCGTGCGGGTCCGCCATCTGCACGCGGGCCCCCGCCGGGCCCTGCCCAAAGAGGCGATGCCCGATCTGGTCGTGCCGTTCTCGCTGGCCCTGCTCAAGGAGGAGCGCCGCTACGACCTGGTCCACTCCCACTACTGGCTCTCCGGCCAGGCCGGGCGCATCGCCTCCGCCGGCTGGCGGATACCGCTGGTGCACACCGCCCACACCCTGGCCCGGGTGAAGAACGCGGCCCTGGCGGCGGGCGACACCCCCGAGCCCGAGCTGCGCGTCCGCGGCGAGCACCAGGTGGTCGGCGCCGCCGACCGGCTGATCGCCAACACGGCCGACGAGGCCGAGGCGCTGCGGTCGCTGTACGGGGCGCGGGCGCCGCGCACGGAGGTGGTGCGGCCGGGGGTGGACCTGCGGACCTTCGGGCCGGGGGACGGCAGGGCGGCGGCGCGGGCCCGGCTCGGGCTGCCCGCCGACGCCTTCGTCCCGCTGTACGCCGGCCGCATCCAGCCCCTCAAGGGCCCCGACGTCCTGGTCCGGGCGGTCGCCGAACTCCTGCTGATGGCACCCGAGCTGCGCCGGCGTCTGATCGTTCCGGTGATCGGCGGCCATTCGGGGGCGAGCCAGGAGGGCACGGCCTGGCGACTGGCGCGCGAACGGGGCGTGACGGACGTGCTGCGGCCGTGTCCTCCCGTACCGCAGGACCGGCTCGCGGACTGGTACCGGGCGGCCGACGTGCTGGTGGTGCCGTCGCGCAGCGAGTCCTTCGGTCTGGTGGCGCTGGAGGCGCAGGCGTGCGGGACGCCGGTGCTGGCGGCCGCGGTCGGCGGGCTGCCGACGGCGGTGTGGGACGGGGTGACGGGACTGCTGGTGCGCGGCCACGACCCGGTGGAGTACGCGCGCCGGCTGCTGTGGCTGGCCGGGAATCCGGCGGCGCGGGTGACGATGGGGGAGGCGGCGGTCCGGCACGCCCGGGGGATGAGCTGGCACGCCTCCGCCGCGCGCACGATCGAGGTCTACGACGCCGCGCGGGCGGACGCCGTCGTGGTGGGGCAAGGGCGGCGGCACGCCCCTGCCCCGGCGGCCCCTCTCTCCTGGAGGAACGAGAAGGCCGTCGTGCGAGTCTAGCATTACTTTTGGTTCGACCAAAAGTATGAGCGGTCCCGGACCCGGCAATTCCGTTGCCGCGATGGCGTAATGACGCATCCACGCCATGGCGGGTCCACGCAGAGGGAATCTATGGATCGCATTCCGGGGGCGGTCCAGAATGGAGATGTCTTCAGGGAGCGCCCGGCGGCACGGGTCCCCGGAGGACGGAATTCGCATTCCAACTCCTGGAGGAATCATGTCTGCTGCGCATGGCGCGGATATTCGCACGGCCGCCCGCCGGTTCGCCGTCGCCCTGACCGCGTGTCTGGCCGTCGGCGGTGGCGCCGCCCTGGTCACCGCCCCCGACTCCGCCCCGGCCCCGGTCTCGCAGAACGCCGGCGGCCAGGAGGACAACGGCTGGCCGGTCCCGCCGCCGTCGCCCGCGCCCTCGATCGACTGAGGCGACGCGCCTCCGCGTCCCGTAGGACGCAGGACGCAGGAAATCGTCAGGCCCCGCAATCGCATCGGGATTGCGGGGCCTGACGGTTTTCTCAGTCCAGCCAGCCGAGCTGGACGGCGCGCACTCCGGCCTCGAATCGGCTCGACGCGCCCAATTCCTGCATGAGTTCGGAGATCATGCGGCTCACCGTCCGCAAGGACACCCCGAGCGTCCGCGCGATCTTCTCGTCCTTCATTCCCGACGCGAGCATCTGCAGCGCCGCCCGCTGCTGCTCGGACAGTCCGTCGCCGCCCCGCTCGGGCGCGACCTCGGTGCCGTACGGCGTGGCCGTGTGCCAGCAGTGCTCGTACAGGCTGAGGTACGGCCGGACCAGCGCGGAGCCCCGCGCCAGGATCGCTCCCTCGCGGGGGTCCTCGGGCCGGATGGGGACCAGGGCGAACTGCCGGTCCGCGATGATCATGTTCATGGGGACGGCCGGTGCGAGCCGGATCTCCACCCCCAGCGCGGCGCGGCGGCCCAGGAACGCGGCCATCTCCGGCTCGGCGGCCTCCTGCCGGCCGTAGATGGCGCGCACCCGCACGCCGTTGGCGATCTGGCGCCGGTCGCGGTCCAGCATGCTGTCAGGGTTCTGCCGGCCCGGCGTGCCGGGGTGAAGGGAGGCCGAGCTCTCCTGCATCACGTCGGTGATGTCCTCGATGGCCTGCTGGATGCGGCGGTAGTCGGTCAACGCCTCGACGGCCGCCTCCGAGCGGGTCAGCGCGCTCGCCCGCAGGAAGGTGCCGGCCAGCGTCTCCAGCGTGCTGTACGCCTTGTCGGCCTCGGCGAGGTGTTCGCGCAGCCGTTCCCGCTCCCGTTCGAGCAGCCGCAGCAGGGCGATCTCGGGGTCGATCGCGGCGACCATGTCCGTCTCGCGGCGCCAGCTGCCGTCGGCGAGCGCGGCGACGGTGGCGTGGGCGGGGCCCGTCGGCACGATCAGGCCCAGGGAGGTTAGTTCGTCACGACATCGCTCGTACTCCTCCGGCGCCAGTCTCAACTCGCTGTACGCCTCGCCGAAGCTGGATATCCCCCGCCTGCGCAGCTCTTGATAGAGGGTCAGGACGGGACCGGTCACGTGCTCTCCGATGCCGTCGCCCGTCGAGACCATGGCGAAGTGACCCCCCTCGTAGATCCAAGTCGCCCCGCCTCACCTTGTCATACGGCTCGTCGGGTGTCCGTCCTGCCGATCTTTGATGTGTCGTGGGTCACTCCCCTCCCTTTCCGCGTCCGGGGTCACGCCTCCCGGTCGCGCGCCTCGCCGTCCAGGAGGCCGAGCCGGGCCGCCTTCACCCCGGCTTCGAAGCGGCTCGCCGCGCCCAGTTCGTGCATCACCTCGGAGAGCAGCCGGCTGACGGTCCGCAGGGACACTCCGAGGTTCTTCGCGATCTGTTCGTCCTTGATGCCGGAGGCGAGCATGTGGAGGGCGGCCCGCTGCTGTTCGGAGAGCCCGTCGCCGCCGCGTTCGGGGGCCTCCTCGTCGCCGTACCGGGTGGCCGCGTGCCAGCAGTAGTCGTACAGGGCGAGATAGGACCGGACCAGGCCCGGCCCGCGGGCGAGGATGGTGGCGGAGTCCGGCGCGTGCGGGTCGGTGGGCAGCATCGCGAAGTTCTCGTCGGCGAGGACCATGTTCATCGGGACGACGGGCGAGAGCCGGATCTCCACGCCGAGGGCGCTGCGGACCTCCAAATGCTGGATCATCTCGGGTACGGAGCTGATCCGGCGGCTGTACATGGCGCGGACGCGTACCCCGCGGGCGAGGCGGTGGCGGTCGCGCTCCAGCTCGTCGCCCATGTCCTCGCGCCGCACGGAGCCGGTGTGCATGGAGTGGACGGCGTACCGCACGGTGTCGGTGAGGGCCGCCAGCTCGTGTCGGACGCGGTCGGGGTCGGCGACGATCTCGACCGCGACCTCGGAGTCGGGGGCGGTCCCGGCGCGCAGGAAGGGGCCGGCGAGGGTCGCCAGGGTGCTCTGGGCGCGGCTGGTCTCGGCGAGCCGGTTCTCCAGCCGTTCGCGCTCGCACTGCAGGAGGCGGACGAGGGCGATGTCGGGGTCGACGACGGCGGGCGTGTGGGGGCCGGCCGCGGTGGGGGGCTGTTCGATCAGGCCGAGGGTGGCGAGTTCGCCACGACATCGCTCCCGGTCCTCGGCGGAGAGTGCGAGTCCGTCCGCGATCTCGTCGAAGGCGGCGGCGGGGCGGGTTCGGAGTTCCAGGTAGACGGCGAGGGCCTGATCGCTTCCCGTACGCGTCCCGGTGGCGTTTTTCGACACAGCGCAGCAGACTCCCCTCGGACCCTTCGCGGGTCCCGCTGAATCGCCCCGCTAGACCCTGCCACAGAATCGAACGCGACGCACGGTGTTCCCCCGGCCTCACTCGGCCGGGGCCGCCCCGGGGCGCGTGAGCCGAACCCGGGTGCCCTCTGGCGAGTGAGCCGGTGACCCCGCCCGAGCGCCGTCGCCTCCTCCTGGGGTGCCTCTGGCGAGTGAGCCGAAGGGGCCGTCGGGGGAACACGGCCGAGCGCGCGCAGCTCCCGAGGAACGAGGGAGCGAGCACGTAGGCCGTGTGAGTCCGACTCTCAGGCCCCGGAGGCGAACCGAGCCCTAAGAAGAAAAGGCGTCGCTTCCCGCGCAGTCGGGGCAGAGGCCCTTGAAGACGATCTCGGCGTCGTCCGTGCGCCATTGGGGGAGGGCTCCCCGGGGCGGTCGCGGGGCGGGGGTGTCGACGTTTTCGACGCGGCCGCAGTGCACGCAGAGGGCGTGCTGGTGCGGGGCGCCCGCGATCTCGAACACGGCCGGCATGCCGGGCCGGTCGAATTTCGCGACGAGGCCGGTCTCCTGGAAGTGGCGCAGCATTTCGTACACGGCCTGGCTGGTGAGCGTGCCGAGCCGCTCGCGGGCGGTGGCGGTGATCGCCTCCACGTCCAGATGGCCGCCCGCGGCGAGCACCGTGAGCACCTCCAGGCGGGGGCCCGTGACCCGCAGGCCGACGTCGCGCAGGCGCTGGATCACCGCCTCGCGTCCCGTCAGCTCTTCCGCGACTGCCATTTTCTCCGCCCGCCCGCTGCCTGGTCGGCTCAAACTTTTGTAGGCATCGTACCTCTTGCCTTCTCACGCCGTCAGTCGTCCGGGCGACAGACCAGGAGGACGCTCTCGGTGCGGTCGTCGATGCGGTGGCGCCGCCGGCCTTCGATGTGCAGGCCCGCGGAGTGGAGTTCGGCGGCGAGGCGCTCGGGGTCGACGATCCACTTGTCGGTGGTGAGGACGGCCCGTTCGGTGGAGAGCTTGCCGGTGCGGGAGGCGTAGTAGGTGATCCGCTCGCTCATGGCGGCCGTGTCGAAGACCTGCCGGGCCACCACCCATTCGTCGATCCCGTCGAACCGGGGGACCTGGAAGGCCCAGGTGCGCCGGGGTTCGGCGATCAGTCCGGGCAGCAGGTGGGAGGTGTAGTCCAGGGCGAGGGCGCCGCCGGTGTCCAGGTGCGAGGCGATCTCGCGCAGCAGACCGGGGCGGGCTCTCGGGGGGACGGCGGACACCATGGCGCCGGCGAGCAGGGCGAGCCGGTAACTCCCGTGCAGGCGGAGTGTGGTGAGGTCGGCGCGGGTGGTGACGATCAGCCCGGCGACCTGGGGGCCGATGCGCCGTGCCCAGGTCCCGAGGCGGGCGAGCGCGGAGGCGTCCCGGTCGACGGCCTCGACGGCGAAGCCGTGCCGGGCGAAGGGGACGGCGAGCCGGCCGGCGCCGGATCCGAGGTCGAGGACGGGGCCGCCGGTGGACCGGGCGAGGGCGAGGTAGCGGACGATGTCGGCGCTGTGCGGGCCGAGCAGGGCGTCGTGGAGCCAGACCGCGTCCTCGTCGGCGGGGGCCACGGATTCCAGGCCGGGCAGGGTGTCGGCGGTGACGCGGAGGCCGGCGCCGGGGGCGGGGACGTCCGTGGCCGGGTCGTATCGGGACGGCAGGACCGAGGCGAGCGCCGCGGGCACGACGGGCAGGGAAGTGCCGCTCGGTGTGTGCATCGCTCCTCCAGGGGCTCGCTGGGTCCGTGCCGTCCGGGCGGGGCGCCCGTGCCGCCGGGCCCGCGCCGCTGGATCAATCCTGCGGGGGCGGGGGGTACCGGATCCAGCGGATCGGGCGGCGTGAACACGCGATGGCGTACTTCGGCCAACGGCCAACGGCCGAAGGCGCGTGGGGCCCTTGGGGGAGCGGGGGGCAGAGGTCGCTGGGGACCTTGGGGGAGCGGGGGGCTCAGAGGTCGCTTGGGACCTTTGGGGGAGCGGGGGCTCAGAGGTCGCGGACCCAGCGGGTGGGGGAGAGGGCGCCGAAGCCCTGGTGCTCGTAGAACGGCAGGGCCGGGTCCTCGGCCGCGGGCAGCGTCACGCGCATCTCGCGGGCGCCGAAGCCGCGCATCCGGTCGGCCGCCGCGGCGAGGAGGGCGGTGCCCGCTCCCCGCCGTCGCGCGTCCTGCGCGACGCACAGCGCGTACAGCTCGCCCTCGCCCGGCACCGGGACCCCGCCGGCGACCGCGCCGACGACCGTTCCGTCCGGGCCGGCGGCGACCAGCCAGCCGAGCCAGCCCGGCGCGCCACCCGGAATTTCAATTTCCGCGCGGATACGGGGAAGTGCGCATTGCGTGGAGACCAGGCGGCGCGCGGGGATTTCGCCGAGTATTCCGTCGTAGCTGCTCCGAATGACGTCCGCCAGCAGCCTGGATATCGTCGTCGCGTCGGCGGCCGCAGCCATCCGCACGTCAGCCAGCTGCATTGGTCCGTACCCTTCGACGTGCCCGGCCTGAACGCCAACGTACCCACGATAGCCGGGAATTCCGAGCGGTGTGACCGATGTTAAATCTACGAATTCACTTAGTAATTACGTAGTGAACCGAGTCAATTAAGCGGGGAAGGAACAGCACGCGACGATCAGCGGAGCCACCGCGAGACCGCCCGCGGCGATCGTCAGCAGCCCGCGCAGCACCGGATGTCCGGCGCGGTACGGGGTGAGGATGCGCCGCATCCGCAGCGCCGCCGACGGCCCGCCCGCCGCGAACGCCTCGCGGGGTGCCTGGCCGGAGGCGAGCGCGTAGAGGGCCGTGGCCAGCGCGTCGGGGGTGCAGCGGCGCAACGCCCGGTCGTCGGCGGTCATTTCGAGCAGCAGGGGGACGGCGGTGCCGCCGTACCGGGTGAGCGGGAGGCGCGGGAACACCGCCGCGAACGCCTCGGCCGCCGCCACGAGCAGGTGGTGGCGCCCGGCGATGTGCGCCCGCTCGTGGGCGAGCGCCGCCGCCAGTTGGGGCGTGGTGAGCCTGGCCACGGCCCCCGAGGAGACGACGACCCGGCGCGAGCGCCCCGGCAGGCAGTAGACGGCCGGCCGTGCGTGGTCCAGGACGGTCGCCCCCAGTGCGGGGTCGTACCGCCCGACCAGCCGCAGCACGTCCGCGTGCCGCCGCCGTGCCCGCCGGGCCCGCAGCAGCTGCCGGACGAACCCGGCGGCGGGCAGGGCGAGCGCGGCCAGGCCCAGGAGGAGGGCGAGGTACTCCCGCCCGGAGAGGGTGAGGAGGGAGCCGGGGGACGGGAGGCGGAGGGAGAGGTAGAGGTCGCCCAGCCGGTGGCTGCTCGCGGCCGGCAGGACGAGGTGGGCGGGGAGCAGGGCGGCTGAGGCGGCGAACACCGCGCCGCACGCGGCCCACACCGCCAGGGCGAGGCGGGGCACCTGCTGGACCCAGCGGGCGCGCACGAGCAGCCAGGGGACCAGCAGCCCGGAGGAGAGGGCGAGCCCGAGCGGCGGCAGGAGGTGGTGGTTCATGCGGCGTCCCCGTCCGGACAGGGGCCGGTGACCCGGCCGCGTCGGCGTGCGGCGGGACCGGCTGCCGCGGGGGGCGCGGCAGGCGGGGGAGGCGGGGTGGGGGCCGTCGGTCCGGCCGTACCGCCCCGCGCCGGGGAGGCCGGTGCCGGGAAGGCCGCCGCCGACGCTCCGGAGGCGGGGCCGGGCGCGCCGCCCGGGCTGCCCGGGCTCTGCGGGGCAGGACCGGAGGGCCCGGGCGTAAGGGCCGAGGGCCCGGGCGTCCCGCCCTCCGCTCCGGCGGCGGCCCCCGGCCCGACGGTGTCAGGCCCGCTGGTCCCGGGCCCAGTGGTCTCCGGTCCGGTGAGGTGCGGGCGGGCGGTGCCAGGTCCGCGAGTCCCCGGTCCGACGGTGTCCGTACCGGCGGTGTCCGTACCGGCGGTGTGCGGTCCGGCCGCGCCCGGACCCAAGGGTGGCGTCCCGTCGCCGGGGCCCGCGCCCCGGGCGGCCCGCAGAGCCGCGTCCAGAGCCGCCATGTCCTCGTCGGAGATGGTCTCCACGAAACGCAGCAGCGCGGCCGGCCGGTCCGCGCTGCCGCCGAGGGCGTCCTGCATCAGGGCCGCGGTGTACTCCTCGCGGCTGCGCACCGGTTCGTACAGCCAGGCCCGGCCGGCCTTCTCGCGGCGGAGCCAGCCCTTGCGGTGGAGGATGTCCGCCACCGTCATCACCGTCGTGTAGGCGACCCGGCGCCCCAGATTTATGTCGTCCACGATCTCGCGGACCGTGGCGGGCCGTTGCCAGGCCCACAGCCGGTCCATGATCTCGGCCTCCAGCTCTCCCAGCCGGCGCACGCGCATCCCCTCCCCGTCGGGCGGCTCATCGTACGGGCCGCTCACCCCGCGTCGATATACCCCCGGGGGGTAGGATGGCGGGATGTCGACCCTCATGAGGAACCACCCCTGCGCGACGGTCTGCGGCCGTGGACTGCCCGGTTCGGCGGAGCTGGTGCTGCTCCGCCGAGTGCTCGGAGTCTGCCTCCGTCTGAGCCTTCGGCTGTCCGCCGACTGCCCCTCGCGCAGGGGAGGTTGAGCGCCACGCGCGAGCGGCCGGGCCTCGGTCGGGAGGCTCCCCTGAGCCTCCCGACCGCTACGTCCTGATCAGCCGGGCGATCGCCTTCGACGCCTCGCCCACCTTCACCTTCGCCTGGTCGCCGCCCTGGGCGATCGCCTCGGTGACACAGCAGCTGAGGTGTTCGTCCAGCAGGGCCACGGCACAGGACTGGAGCGCCGCGTTGATCGCGGAGACCTGGGTCAGCACGTCGATGCAGTAGACGTCCTCGTCGACCATCCGCTGCACCCCCCTGACCTGCCCCTCGATACGCCTCAGACGCCTGATGACGTCTTCCTTGTGCTGTACGTAACCGGCCACGGCGGCCTCCTCGTCGGACGGTTGCGGGCGGTGGCGCGGGTCACTGGTCGGCGGCCCGGAAGCCGCGCAGGCGCAGGCTGTTGCCGACCACGAAGACCGAGGAGAAGGCCATGGCCGCGCCCGCGATCATCGGGTTGAGCAGTCCGGCCGCGGCGAGCGGCAGGGCGGCGACGTTGTAGGCGAAGGCCCAGAAGAGGTTGGAGCGGATGGTGCCCAGGGTCCTGCGGGAGAGCCGGATGGCGTCGGCGGCGGCCCGCAGGTCCCCGCGGACGAGGGTCAGGTCGCCGGCCTCGATGGCGGCGTCCGTGCCGGTGCCCATCGCCAGACCGAGGTCGGCCTGGGCGAGGGCGGCGGCGTCGTTGACACCGTCGCCGACCATGGCGACCGAACGCCCCTCGCCCTGCAGGCGCTTGACCACGTCGACCTTGTCCTGCGGCATGACCTCCGCGATGACCTCGTCGATGCCGACCTCGGCGGCGACGGACCGGGCGACGGCCTTGTTGTCACCGGTCAGCAGGATCGGGGTGAGCCCGAGGGCGCGCAGCCGCCGGATGGCCTCGGCGCTGGTCTCCTTGACGGCGTCGGCGACCTCCAGGACCGCCCGGGCCTCGCCGTCCCAGGCCACCGCGATGGCGGTCCTCCCGGCGTCCTCCGCGTCCTCCTTGGCGGCCTTCAGCGCCTGCGGCAGCTCCATGGCCCACTCGGTGAGCAGCTTCTCGCGTCCGACGAGCACGGCGTGGCCCTCGACGACGCCCTGGACGCCGAGACCGGGGACGTTGGCGAAGTCCTCGGGCGTGGGGAGCGTGCCGACGCGGGCGGCGGCGCCGGCGGCGACGGCCTGGGCGATCGGGTGCTCCGAGGAGTGCTCCAGAGCCCCGGCCAGGCGCAGGACGTCGGTCTCGTCGGTGCCGTCCGCGGTGTGTACGGCGAGGAGGGTCATCCGGCCGGTGGTGACGGTGCCGGTCTTGTCGAGGACGATGGTGTCGACGCGGCGGGTGGTCTCCAGGACTTCCGGGCCCTTGATGAGGATGCCGAGCTGGGCGCCGCGGCCGGTGCCGACCATGAGGGCGGTCGGGGTGGCCAGGCCGAGGGCGCAGGGGCAGGCGATGATCAGGACGGCGACGGCGGCGGTGAAGGCGGCGGTCAGTCCGGAGCCGGAGCCGAGCCAGAAGCCGAGCGTGCCGAGGGCCAGGGCGATGACGACCGGCACGAAGACGGCGGAGATCCGGTCGGCCAGGCGCTGGGCGGCGGCCTTGCCGTTCTGCGCGTCCTCCACCAGCTTCGCCATCCGGGCGAGCTGGGTGTCGGCGCCGACCCGGGTGGCCTCCACGACCAGTCGGCCGCCGGCGTTCAGGGTGGCGCCGGTGACGGCGTCGCCGACCCCGACCTCGACCGGTACGGACTCGCCGGTGAGCATGGAGGCGTCCACGGCGGAGGAGCCCTCGACGACGGTGCCGTCGGTGGCGATCTTCTCGCCGGGGCGGACCAGGAAGCGGTCCCCGGCCCGCAGCTCCGCGGTGGGCACGGTGACCTCCGCGCCGCCGCGCAGCACCGTGACCTCCTTGGCGCCCAGCTGCATCAGCGCCTTGAGCGCGGCGCCCGCCTTGCGCTTGGAGCGGGCCTCGAAGTACCGGCCGGCCAGGATGAAGGCGGTGACGCCGGCCGCGGCCTCCAGATAGATGTTCCCGGCGCCGTCGGTGCGGGCGATCGTGAACGCGAAGGGATGGGTCATGCCGGGCGTACCGGCCGTCCCGAAGAACAGCGCCCACAGCGACCAGAGGAACGCGGCGATCGTGCCGACCGAGATCAGCGTGTCCATCGTGGCCGCGCCGTGCCGGGCGTTGGTCCAGGCGGCCCGGTGGAACGGCCAGGCGGCGTAGACCACGACCGGGGCGGCGAGCGTCAGGCTCAGCCACTGCCAGTACTCGATCTGCAGTGCCGGGATCATCGCCATCGCGACGACGGGGACGGCGAGCGCGACGGAGGTGATCAGCCGCTGCCGCAGGGGCCGCAGCTCCTCGTCGGCCCGCTCCTCGTCGGAGGGGCCGCCGTCCGCGGCCGACGCGGACCGGGGCGGGGCGGGCTCCTCGGCGGTGTAGCCGGTGGCCTCGACCGTCGCGATCAGATCGGCGACCGAGATGGCGGCGTCCGCGTCGAAGGTGACCTTCGCCTTCTCGGTGGCGTAGTTGACGGTGGCCTCGACCCCGTCCATGCGGTTGAGCTTCTTCTCGATGCGGGCCGCGCACGAGGCGCAGGTCATGCCGCCGATGGCGAGCTCGACCTGGGCGGCGCCCGGAGTGGTCGTGGTCATGGCTCCTCTTTCTTGGGGCTCGGTTCACCGGCGGCGGCGCCGGGGCGGGTGTCCGCCCCCAGCCGGGCGGGACCTTCCGGGCAGGGCCTCGGGGGCCGGGGCCCATGGACGGACGGGCCCCGGCGGCCGTGGTGGCGCTGGGTGCTGCCGGTCAGGCGCGGCCGGTGAGCTCGTAGCCGGCGTCGTCGACCGCGGCGGCGATCGCGGCGTCGTCCGGCGCGCCGCCCGTGGTGACGGTCACCCGGCCGCCGGCGACGTCGACGTCCACGGACAGGACGCCGTCCAGCGCGCCGACGGAGGTCGTGATGGCGGTCCTGCAGTGACCGCAGGTCATGCCGGTCACGGCGTAGACCGTGGTCGTGGCGTCGGCGACGGCGGTGGTCGCCTCGCCGGCGTTCGTCGAGCAGCTGCCGTCCGGAGTACAGCAGGAAGACATCGGTTCCTCCTCGTTCGGTGAAGCGGACTTCGGATACCTCGGATACCCTCTGGGGGTATCGGACTCTCGCTCCATGTATACCCCCCGGTGGTATTCGGCGCAAGCGGTCTCCCCGGCTTGACTTGATACCCCCTAGGGGTATCGTGAAGTGCGTAGCGCCAGGAGAGAAGCGGACCGGCGACGGTCACCCACGTACGGGAGAGCTGCCATGAACACCGGAGTGAAGATCACCGCCTATGCCGCCGCGCTCGCCGCGACCTTCGGGACCGCCTACGGCGTCGGCGTGGGCGTCGGCCCCGTGGACGAGCCGCCGAAGGCCGCCCACGGCGAGCACGCGTCCGCCACGCCCGGGGAGGGGGAGGGGACGCCGGGGGACGGGCACGCCGGACACGGCGAGGGCTCCGCCGACACCCCGGCGGCCGTTTCCGCGGCCGGCGGGCTCCAGGTCTCGGAGGGCGGCTACACCCTCGCCCTGGAGACGCCGAGGCCGGCCGCCGGCAAGAGCGTGCTGCGGTTCTCGGTCAAGGACGGGAACGGCCGGAAGGTCACCGCGTACAAGACCGAGCACGGCAAGGAGCTGCACTTCATCGTCGCCTCGCGCGATCTGACGGTCTATCGCCACCTGCACCCGGTGCGGGCGGCCGACGGGACCTGGTCGACCCCGGTCGACCTGCCCGCGGCGGGCGGCTACAAGGCCTTCGCCGACTTCAAGCCGGCCACCGCGGGCGCGAAGAACGTGACGCTGGGCGTCGACCTGTCCGTCCCCGGCGCGTACGCACCCCGACCGCTGCCGGCCGCCGCCCCGACGGCGACCGTCGACGGCTATCAGGTCGCCCTGGGCGGAACGCTCACCCCCGGAAAGGCCGGCGAGCTGAAGCTCACCGTCACCCGGGGCGGAAAGCCCGTCACCGACCTCGAGCCCTACCTCGGCGCCTACGGCCACCTCGTCGCCCTCCGCGACGGCGACCTCGCCTACCTGCACGTCCACCCCAACGAAGGCGGCCCCGGCCCGGACGTCTCCTTCACGGCGACCGCCCCGAGCCCCGGGGCGTACCGGCTCTTCCTCGACTTCCAGCACGGCGGGAAGGTGCGCACGGCGGCCTTCACGGTGCATGCGGGCGCCGGGCACGGGCAGCCGGAGAAGGCGTCGGCGCCGACGGGCGGCGCGGCGCACGATGCGGGAGAGCACCCGCACGGCTAGGCTGATCATTGGACTAGACCTATAGCCGTCACGCATGGAGGATGGGGCTCTATGAGCAACCGAGCAGTCCTTGAGGTGATCGCCCTCGACGAAGGGGACGCGGTAGCGGCCCAGGCCGGCGGGGCGGACCGCCTCGAACTGGTCACCGACATGGCGGCGGACGGGCTGACCCCGACCCTGGCCGGCTTCACCGCGATCCGCGCCGCGGTCGACATCCCGCTGCGGGTGATGCTCCGCGCGGCGGACGGCTTCGCGGCGGGCGACGTGGACGCGCTGGTCGCCCGGGCGTCGGAGCTGCGGGAGGCCGGGGCGGAGGAGTTCGTCCTGGGCTTCCTGACGCCGGACGGCGAGGTGGACCTGGTGGCCGTCGAGCGGCTGATCACCGTCCTGGACGGCTGCCGCTGGACCTTCCACCGCGCCATCGACCGGGCGGCCGACCGCGACGGTCTGCGCAAGCAGTTGGCGGACCTGCCCGGCCTCGACACCTACCTCACCGCGGGCGCGTCGACGGGCGTCGACGACGGCCTCCGGGTCCTCACCGCCGAGGCGTCCCACGCGGGCCGCCCGGGCTACGAGCCCCGCATCCTCGTCGGCGGCGGCCTCCGCCTCGACCACCTCCCCACCCTCCGCGCCGCCGGCCTCGACGCCTTCCACATCGGCGGCGCGGCCCGCCCCCACGGCTGGACCCACCCGGTCTCCTCGGACGCGGTCCGGGTGTGGCGGGAGGCGATCGACGGGTAGGCAGACGCGGGCCCGGTCGGCCCGGCGCTCGCGCCCCGCCGACTGGAGCCGCCGGTCGCGTGCGCGCACGCGCGGCGCGACCACGTGCCTTCGTGCCGCCGCCGACGAAATCCCGTGTCCTACGTACGGGTTTGCTCGCTAGCCTGCCGCACATGCCGGCACCCGCTCCCCGTACGCCTTCCGACCCCCGCCCCGACGCGGCAGCCGTCCTCGACGCCGAGGCCGTCGCCCGCCTGGTCGGGACGCGGTTTCCCCAGTGGGGCGGGCTGGAGGTCAGGGCGGTGCCGTCCGCCGGGACCGACAACGTGATGTTCCGGCTCGGGGACGACAAGGTGGTGCGGCTGCCCAGGAGCGCCGAGACCGCCGCGGCCGTCGTCACCGAGCAGCGGTGGCTGCCCTACCTCGCCCCGCGTCTTCCGCTGCCCGTGCCCGTGCCGGTCGGCAAGGGGGCGCCCGGAGAGGGCTTCGGGCTACCCTGGTCGGTGTACGCATGGCTCGACGGCGCCGACGGCTTCGACGAGCCGGTCGTCGACCTCGCCCACGCGGCCGTCGAGTTGGGCCGGTTCGGTGTGGACGCCACCGGCGGCCCCCGGTCCTTCCGCGGCGGGCACATCACCGAGTGGACGGGCGGCCACCTCGCCACCGCCCTGCGCGACCTCGGCGCCGACGGAACCGTCGACGGCCCCGCCGCGGCCGCGGCCTGGGAATCGGTGCTGCGGCTGCCCCAGTGGGACGGGCCGCCCGTCTGGGTCCACGGCGACCTGCTGCCCGGCAACCTGCTGACCCGGGGCGGACGGCTCGGCGCTGTCATCGACTTCGGCGGCGTCGGCACCGGCGACCCGGCCGTCGACATGATGGCCGCCTGGACGCTCCTCACCGCCGAGACCCGCCCGCTCCTCCGCGAGGCCGCCCAAGTCGACGACGCGACCTGGGCCCGGGGACGGGGCTGGGCCCTCGCCTGGGGCCTGGTGACGGAGCACCACTACCGGCACACCAACCCCGTCCTCGCCACCGTCGCCCACCGCGCGTGGACCGAGGCGCTCCCCGAGTTCACCTCCCCCGCCTGAGGCCCCGGCCCGTGAGCTCCCGGGGCCCGTGAGGTCCCGGCCCGTGACGGCCCTGCACGCGGGTCCACGGGAGGTTCGTGCACGAGGCTGGTCATCATGGCCCGCAGGCCCCACCATGCCCCTGACTACTCGTGCGTAACACCTCGTAGGAGGAAGCGTGTTGAGGCTCCCCGGCAGGCGCGTCCCGCTCATCCCGCCCGTCCCCCGCGCCCTGCTCATCCCGCTCCTCGCGGTCGTGGCGGTCCTCGCGTCGCTCCTGCTCCCCGCCACGACCGCGCGCGCCGACGGGGCGGAGGCCGCCGCCGTCACCCGTACCCCCGTCGTCCTCGTCCACGGCTACAACGCCGACCCCGGCGTCTGGGGTGGCCTGCGTACACCGATGCCGAGCTGTTCTCCTTCGGCTACGACACCCACCGCTCCGTGAACGAGGCTGTCGCCGGAGAACTCGCCGCCTACGTCGAGGACGTCAGACGGCGGACCGGCGCCGCCCGCGTCGACCTCGTCTCCCACTCCTTCGGCAGCCTCGTCACCCGCTGGTACGTGAAGTTCGACCCCGCCGGCGCCTCCTCCGTCGCCCACTGGGTCTCGCTCGCCGGCCCCAACCACGGCACCGCCACCGCCTGGGCCTGCGCCCTGTGGGACCAGGCCTGCCGCGACATGACCCCGGGCTCCTACGTCCAGAAGAAGCTCGCCGAGGGCGACGAGACCCCCGGCGCCGTCCGCTACGCCACCTGGTGGTCGAACTGCGACGAGGTCGTCAACCCCGACAACAGCGTCCCGCTCACCGGAGCCGCCAACCACGCCGCCGGCTGCCTCGACCACAACGCCCTGCTCGGCGACGACGGCGTCTCCCAGGGGGTACGCGCCTTCCTCCGGTCCTGACGCGCCCCCCGGGACGCTACGGGTTCAACTGCTCCGGCAGCGGCGACGCGTGGACCACCGCGAGCCCCGAGACCGCACGCGTCAGCGCCACGTACAGCCGCCGCAGCCCCGTCCGCTCGTCCGGTTCGCCGTCCACCACCGCCGCCGGGTCGTCCAGGACCACGTAGTCGTACTCCAGGCCCTTCGCCAGCGAGGCCGGGACCAGCGTCAGCCGGGACTCGGCCGTCGTCTCCTCGCCCGGGGAGAGGTACGCCAGACCGGCGGCGGTCAGCGCCCGCGCCAGCGGGGCGATCCGCGCGTCGGCGGCGATCAGGCCGGTCGAACCCTCGTGCCCGAGGGACGCGACGCACGCCGCGACCACCTCCGCGTCCAGCGCCCCGGTGTCGACGCGCCGGATCGTCAGCGAGCCGGGGTTCTCCCGGACCGACTCCACGGCCGCCAGCCCCGGCGACATGTGGGGCAGCAGCCGGGAGGCGTACGCGATGACCTCGCGCGGCACCCGGAAGCCCGCCGTCAGCTCCTCCACCACGGCCTCCGGCTTGCCCAGGTGCCCCAGCGCCTGCGCCCAGCTCGCCGTCGCCCACGGCGTCGTCCCCTGCGCGAGGTCGCCCAGGATCGTCGCCGACCCGGTCGAACACCGCCGTCCCACCGCCCGGTACTGCATCGGCGACAGGTCCTGGGCCTCGTCGAGGACCACGTGACCGAGCGAATGGGTCCGCTCCACCAGGTCCCTCGCCTCGTCGATCAGGACCGCGTCCGCCGGCGACCACTTCGCCGACTTCACCGACCGGGCGGGCTTCGCCCAGAGCAGCAGCTTCTGCTCGTCGGCGGTCAGCAGGCCCTCCGCGTGCTCGGCGAGGAAGTCGGCGTCGCTCAGCAGCCGCAGGACCAGCTTCGCCGGATCGACCGCAGGCCAGACCGCCTTCACGACCGCCTTCACCGCCGCGTCGCGCGCCACCGCGTCCTGCACCCGGTCGTCCGGGGCCTCGCCCGCCTGCTCCATGCGGACCAGCACCGCGTGGGCGATGCGCTGCGGCAGCGCGTCACGGGCCGCGCCGTAACGGATGTCCCGCTCGCGCAACTCCTGGACGATCTCCTCCAGTTCGTATGCCGGTACCCGCCACCGGCGCGAACCGCGCACCACCATCAGCGGCTCCGTCGGCAGCGTGACGTGCGCCCTCAGCGCCCGCCCGAGGACCTCCGCCATCCGGGCGTCGCCCTTGACGACCGCCGTCGCCGCCTCGTCCGTCCCCCGGACCTCGACGTGCCCGACGAGGTCGTCCACCGTCGCCTGCCGCACCTCCAGCTCGCCGAGGGCGGGCAGCACCTGCTCGATGTAGTGGAGGAAGGACCGGTTGGGCCCGATGACCAGCGTGCCGGTACGGGCCAGCCGCTCGCGGTGCGCGTAGAGGAGGTACGCGACGCGGTGCAGGCCCACGGCGGTCTTGCCGGTGCCCGGGCCGCCCTGCACGCAGACGGTGCCGGCCAGGCCGGACCGTACGATCTCGTCCTGCTCGGGCTGGATGGTGGCGACGATGTCCCGCATCGGCCCCACGCGGGGCCGCTCGATCTCCGCCTGGAGCAGCCTGCTGGTGCGCTCCAGCTCGTCGGGGTCGGAGAGGTGTTCGTCCTCGTACGCGGTGAGGTCGCCGCCGGTGTAGCCGAACCGGCGCCGCAGCCCGACGTCCTGCGGGTCCTTCTTCGAGGCGCGGTAGAACGGCTGGGAGACGGGGGCGCGCCAGTCGATCACCATCGGGTCGCCGCCGGCGTCGTGGACGTGCCGGCGGCCGATGTAGAAGCGCTGGCCCTCCTGCGTGGTGTGCAGGTAGTCGAGCCGGCCGAAGAAGAGCGGGGTGTGGGCGAGGTCGGCGAGCGCCTTGATCCGATCCTCGATCTGCGCCTGCAGGACGACGGCATTCACCCAGTTCGCGGTGACGTCCTTGATGTCCAGGGACTCGGCGTCCTCGCGCATCGCGCGGAGCGCGGCGCGGGACGCGGTCAGATGGGCGCGCTCCCGCGCGAGCGGATCGTCCGCAACGGACATGGCGGTGCCTCCAGGAGATGCGGGCATGACGGGGCGGCCGCCGGTTTCCGGCCGGACGGCGGCACTCCACTCAGGGAGGCGGGGAAGTCGGCGATTGTAGCCCCGCGCGCGAGGCGACGGCGAACGGTTTTTCACCCGCCCGCGCACCCGCCCGCGCGCCCGCCCGCTGTCCATCACGCTCCGGGCGATGCGCGCCTTCGGCAGGGGCGCGCCCCCGTCTCCGCCACGAGTCGGAGACGGGGGCGCAGCCCCCCGCCACGCGTGTCAGCCGCCCGCGAGCAGCTCGTCCGCGTCCACGATCCGGTAGGCGTACCCCTGCTCCGCCAGGAACCGCTGCCGGTGCGCCGCGAAGTCCTGGTCGATCGTGTCCCGCGCGACCACCGAGTAGAAGTGCGCCTGGTGCCCGTCGGCCTTCGGCCGCAGCACCCGGCCCAGGCGCTGCGCCTCCTCCTGCCGGGAGCCGAAGGTGCCCGACACCTGGATCGCGACGGTCGCCTCGGGCAGGTCGATGGAGAAGTTCGCCACCTTCGACACCACCAGCACGCTGATCTCGCCCTGCCGGAACGCCTCGAACAGCTTCTCGCGCTGCGCGTTGGACGTCTCGCCCTTGATGACGGGCGCGTCCAGATGCTCGCCCAGCTCGTCCAGCTGGTCGATGTACTGGCCGATGACCAGGATCTGCTGGCCCGCGAACTTCCTGACCAGCGCCTCCGTCACCTTCCGCTTCGTCGCCGTCGTGGCGCAGAACCGGTACTTCTCCTCCGTCTCGGCGGTCGCGTACGCGAGCCGCTCCGCGTCCGTGAGGTTGACCCGGACCTCGACGCAGTCGGCGGGCGCGATGTACCCCTGCGCCTCGATCTCCTTCCACGGCGCGTCGAACCGCTTCGGCCCGATGAGCGAGAAGACGTCGGACTCGCGCCCGTCCTCGCGCACCAGCGTGGCCGTGAGTCCGAGCCGCCGCCGGGCCTGGAGGTCGGCGGTGAACTTGAAGACGGGCGCGGGCAGCAGGTGCACCTCGTCGTAGACGATCAGGCCCCAGTCCCGGGAGTCGAAGAGCTCCAGGTGCGGATAGACGCCCTTCCGCTTGGTCGTGAGGACCTGGTACGTGGCGATGGTGACCGGCCGGATCTCCTTGCGCGTCCCGCTGTACTCGCCGATCTCGTCCTCGGTCAGCGAGGTCCGCTTCACCAGCTCGTGCTTCCACTGCCGGGCGGAGACGGTGTTGGTGACCAGGATCAGCGTCGTCGCCTTCGCCTGCGCCATCGCACCGGCTCCGACCAGCGTCTTACCCGCGCCGCAGGGCAGCACGACGACACCGGAGCCGCCGTGCCAGAAACCCTCGACGGCCTGCTTCTGGTACGGGCGCAGGGCCCAGCCGTCCTCGGCCAGATCGATCCGGTGCGCCTCGCCGTCCACGTACCCGGCGAGGTCCTCGGCGGGCCAGCCCAGCCTCAGCAGCGTCTGCTTGATCTGCCCGCGCTCGGAGGGGTGCACGGCGACTGTGTCGGGGTCGATCCGTGTCCCGACCAGCGGCTGCACCTTCTTCGAGCGGAGGATCTCCTCCAGGACGGGCCGGTCGGTGGTGGTCAGCACGAGCCCGTGCGTGGGGTGCTTGGAGAGGGTGAGCCGGCCGTAGCGGGCCATCGTCTCGGCGATGTCCACGAGCAGGGCGTGCGGGACGGGATAGCGGGAGAACTCCACCAGCGCGTCGACGACCTGCTCGGCGTCGTGACCGGCGGCGCGGGCGTTCCACAGCCCGAGCGGGGTCACCCGGTAGGTGTGGATGTGCTCGGGCGCCCGCTCCAGCTCGGCGAAGGGCGCGATGGCACGGCGGCAGGCGTCCGCCTGCTCGTGGTCGACCTCCAGGAGGAGCGTCTTGTCGCTCTGGACGATCAGAGGTCCGTTCACGCTTGATCAGGTCCTTCCCGTGCCGTTCCGGTGACGGCCAAACACCCAGTGTCCCGCATCGCGGATGAGTACGGGGGTCGCGCCGGATGAGTACGTGCGCGGTGCCCGCCGCGGGGCCCGGGCGGTGGACTGGGCGGTATGACGAACGACACGTGGACGCGCCCGACGCCGCCCGCCGCCCCCCGCTCCTCGGCGCCCTTCCCGGGGGGCGCCCGGAGCGGCTCGTGGGGCGGCCGCTGGGGTGGTCTCCCGACCGGCCCGGCCGTCGGCGGTGACGTGGCGGACCCGCGGTGGTGGGTGGCGCCGCTGTGCGCGACGGTGGCGGCGCCGCCCCTCGCGGCCCTGGCGGCGGCGGAGGACAACCTCTTCGCCCCCGGCCCCTTCCCGTTCGGCGGAAGCCTGGTCGCGGCCCTGGCGCTGATCCTCCCGGCCTGGTTCCTCGCCCGTACCCGCGGCCGGCGCCGGTCCCGGATCGGTCTCAGCGTCTCGGGGGCCGCGCTCGCGCTCGCCTTTCCTGTCCTGCTCACCGTCGTGGGCTGGGCCGTGCTGGTCGTCCTGCTGCTGACGGGGAACTGGACCGCGTAGCCGGGAGCGGCGGGGCCCCGGGGCCCCGACCGGCTCAGGAGAGATAGGAGTCGAGTCCGCCGCGGCGCCGGACGTCGAGCGTCGCGCAGTGGAAGGAGCCGCCGAAGGGCGCGTAGTGGAGCAGGTCGCAGGGGATCGGCTCGAACCCCCACTTCTCCAGGGCGCGCAGCATCCCGGTGTGGTGCCGCTCCGCGATCACCCGCTTCTCGTCGAGCATGAGGACGTTCATGCTGAGCCACTTCCCGCACATCGAGGTCAGCTTGAGCATGCGCTCGTCGATCGGGTCGGGGTCGGGGGCGGGCAGCACGTCCCAGGAGCGCAGGACGTCCGGCAGGCGGTCGACGTCGATGTACTCGGGGTTGACCATGACCTTGCCCGGAGCCAGGAGCACGAACGTCGTGTCGATGTGCATGGGCGTACGGCAGCGGCTCTCGATCTCGTGGATGCGGTACCCCGGCCCCAGGTGCCGGCGCAGCCACTCGATGCCCATGCGGTTGGTGACGTTGCTCCGGGTGACGAACAGGTCGCGTCCGGCGCGCATGAAGTCGGCCGCGTCGAAGACCGGCTCGTATTCGGTGAGGATGTACCGCATGGGTTCGCCGGCCGCCGGGATGCGGAAGTCCCCGTCGAACAGCTCGGCGGTGAGCTGCGGTCTCGGCGCGGACGTCCAGCGCGCGCCGCGCCGGAAGTAGTCCTTGAGGATCCCCCGGTAGGAGTGGGTCTCGAAGTAGCGGCACGGCCAGGCCATCGGGGTCTCGATGACCTCGTCGCCGATGACGAGCATGCTGTCGCGGGGGCAGGTGTTGCAGAAGCCGCGCGAGGACCAGTGCGGGGTGCCGAAGCGCCGCTTGTAGTCGACCGCGTCCGGGCGGGTGACCGTGACACCGAGCGACTCCAGCAGGGCGATGAACCCGTCGAGCTCCTGCTGCGCCGCCTCGATCAGCGCGCGCGGATACCGCCGGCCGGACGCCAGGCGCTGCAACCGCGCCGCCCAGGGCGGGATGTTGCAGGTCACCACCGGGTGGCTCTGGGGGATGACCGCGCCCTCCAGGCGGCCGACCACGACCTCTTCCAGCGGGTCCCACTCGTTGTGCGAGTTGACCGGCGAAACGAGGGGTTCCGCAGCGTTCTCCGTTGTGACCGCCGGCGCCGACACCAATGCTCGACCGCTTTCCCTCGCAGGGACAGTGAGGCACCCACTTTACCGAGTGTTGGGGGAAATGCGGCGGTATGTCCGCCCGGTCGGGGGGCGCGACGGGTGGCGCGGGCGGGTCGGTCGAGGGGTGCGACAGGTGGCGCGGGCCGCTGCCCCGGCCCCGGCACACGGCCTACACCTGGTCCTCCGCCAGTTCCGCGACCCCCGTGATCCGGTGCAGCGGGTACGTGCGGACTTCGTCCGCCGTGTGGTCGTACCCCGTCACGAAGCCGCCCTCCACCCGGACCGGGGCGATGACCCGCTGGCTGGCGGCGCCCTCCGCGTTGACGTAGCCGATCCAGACCGCCGAGCCGGTCATGGCCGCGGCCTGCACGGTGGCCAGGGTCTCGGCGGGGGAGGTGCGGGGCAGTTCGCCGCCGGTGGGCGCCGGGCGGCCGGGGGCGCCCTCGGGCCGTTCCCTGCGCACCGCCGTGGAGGCGAGATCCCCGGCCCTGATCGCCCGGACCGCCGCGCCCAGCAGGGTCGCGTCGGGCACCGGCGGGCCGTCCGGCACCGGGACGGGCGCGGTCCTGGCGGGGGTGCGGTGGGCGTCGGCGCGGGTGATCAGGACATCGCCCTCCGCGGACTCCGCGGCGGGGGCGTACCCCATCGACCGCAGCCCGTCGAGCAGCGCCGCCGGGTCCGTCTGGGCGGCCAGGACGGTCGGCGCGAGCCGCCGCAGCCGCAGGGACGCCGACCGCTTGTCGGCCATGATCTCGCCCAGGAGCGCGTCGTCGTCGCAGCGTACGTACGCCGACGCGGACCCGACGCGGAGATGGCCGTGCCGGCGCGCCACGTCGTCGATCAGGTACGCCAGGGGCTGCGGGACCGGCGTACGGGAGTGGGCGGTCAGGAAGTCGTGCAGGTCGGACGCGCTGCGGCCGGCGTCGAGTGCGCGCCGGACCGAGGCGGGGGTGAACCGGAAGACCGTCGCACCACCCTTCGACTCGACGTCCGCGAGGACCGAGAGCATGTCGGCGAGCGGACGGCGGAGGGGGCCGGGGGCGACGGCGGTGAGGTCGGCCTGGAGCAGGACGTGGTCGACGGCCTCGGGGAGCAGCGGCGCGAGCAGGGTCGCCGCGCGGGAGGCGGCCACGGACAGTTCGACCCCGCCGCCGCTCGCCGGCTCGTGCGCCGCCTCCGCGAGGGGGAGGTTGAGCAGCGCCCGGGCGGGCGAGGAGAGCGCCCCCCGGCCGGTGATCCCGAGCATCTCGGCCTCTTCGAGGGTCCACAGCGCGATCCGGGACCGGAGGTCGGGGGTGTGGGCGGCCCTACCGGGGCCCGCGGGGGACCCCGAGCCCTGACCCGTAAGGGACCCGGACCCGGACCCGGAACCCGCGCCGGACCCCGGCCCCGCGCCCGCCGACCGCAGCGGACGCTCCCACCGCAGCCTGGCCAGCAGCGTCTCCGGGTCGGCGGCCGACCCGGGCTCCACGGTGGCCTGGAGGGCGAGGACCCGTCGGCGCACGTCCGGCGCCGCCCCGCGGTCCAGGTCGGGACCGAGCGCGGAGAGGGCGCGGCCCTTCGCGTCCTGGCCGCCGACCAGCCCGGACGTACGGGTCGCGGTCAGCCACACCGACACGAGCCGGGCCCAGCGCTCGGCCGCCGGCAGGTCCAGCCAGTCGTCGTAGGCGGGCGTGGGCGCGTACCGCTCGTCCGCCTCGCCGTCCGAGGCCAGCAGCCCCGCGCCGTAGCAGAGCTCCAGCCAGAAGGCCGCGGCCTGCTCCGTGACCTCCAGCGCGGCGGCGGTCCGCTTCAGGTCGCGCACCGAAAGACCGCCCGCCCGCAGCACGGCCGGACCGCCCTGGTCCCAGCTCTTCAGCAGCTCCTCGACCGTCGCCAGCGCGGTGTACGCCTGGCCGGCCGCGGCGCTGTCCACCACCTGGGGACGGTACTCGCGCGCCACCGACACCACCGGAGGGTGCGGCTCCGGCACCCGGTGCGCCCGACCGCCCCGCAGGTGCAGCGCCGCCTCCCGGGGCAGCACGACCGTCCGCGTCGACACCGGCAGCAGCAGGCCCCGGTCCCGCAGCCAGCGCACCGGCGGCGCCGGGTTCGCCGACACCTCGCCGTACGGCGGGCCCCACACCAGCCGGTCCAGGACCGCCAGCGCGTCCGACGGCGCCGTGTCGAGCAGCGCGCCCATCCGGTCCCGGTCGGTGAACAGCTCCGTCAGCGCGGCCACCGCCGACACCGCGTCGTGCGTCGCCGGCAGCCCGGCCGCCGCGATGATCTCCTGGACCCGGCCCGGCGACATCCCGGACGTGGCCTCGGCGACCGTCGGCCCCAGCCCCGTCGGCGACGGGTGCTGCGGCGACGGGGCCAGCAACTCGCGGGCGGTCCGCACCAGCCGCAGCCGCTCGTCCTCACCCCAGACCAGCGCCTGCTCGCGCAGCACCCCGACCGCGCGCGGCAGCGCCGCCTCGATCTCCGCGTCCCCGTCGTCCCCGCTGAGCAGGGCGAGCAGTACGGAACAGGGCGCCGGATCCGGCGCCACCGCCAGCGCCTCGGCGGTCTGCAGCGCGAACCGGTCCAGCCGCTCCAGCGCCCGGACGACGGAGGCGCGGGTCCCGGCCCGGGTGGCGAGCTGCGTCAGATCGTTGGGCACCGGGGAGAGCAGGTCAGGGCGCGCGCGCAACAGCGCCGCGAGCCCTTCGTCCCCCCGGGCGCGCAGCGCCTCCGCGAGCGTGCGCGGCGCAGCGGCGGCACTGGATTCTGCGGGCACGTGCGCCTCCCGATCGAGCTCACCGATCCCCATCCGCCCCACGTTAGCCCCTGCGCAGGCGCTAACGTCGGGGCCTACGGGCTGCGGAGGGGCATTGTGGGGATCGAGAGCGACCAGCTGGTCTTCGACTATCTGAGCCGGGTCGGCGATCTGGCACAGCAACGGCAGCTTCCGTCCGCGTCACGGATGCGGCTCGTGTCGTCCCTCCGGAACGAGATCGACCGTCGGCGCGCCACGGGCGGCGAGGGCGACCCGGGGGCGGTCCGTGGAATCCTCGCCGCGCTGGGCACACCGGACGAGATCGTGGACCGGGCGACCGGAAGCGCGCCGGGGCGCCAGGGGACCGAGCCGTCCGGAACGACCCGGGATACGCCGGGGGCGCGGAAGGCCGCGCCTTCCGGCAAGGCGCGGGCGGTGCCGAAGCCGCGCGGCGAGGAGCGATGGCCGACCCCGCCCCATCTGGCCGGCACGGACGAGGTCGGGAGCTCCGACACCGAACCGGACTGGTGGAGCACCAAGGGTCCGACGGCCCTGCCCGGCGACGAGCTGGTGCCGGGGTTCCGGGGCGGGGTGGAGATCCCGGAACTCCTGAAACCGCCGGTCGACGACGAGGCGGACGAGGACGCGGGAACGGACGGCACCGAGGCGCCGGCCGCGGCCCCGTCCGGCCGCCGCCGTCTCCTCCTCCTGGCCCGGCCCTGGCGCCGGGCTCCCGTGGCACCCGTCGTGGAAGCCGCCGACCCGGCCGCCGAGGCCACCGGTCCGGCGCTCGCGGGCGGCCGCCTCCGCCTGGGCAGCCCGGTGCTCGTCCTGGCCGCACTGCTGCTCCTCGGCGGCGCCGTCTTCGGCTCCCTGGTCGCCCTCGCGGGCGGCTGGCTCCTCGCCTACGCCTCCCGCCGCCTCTCCCGTGCCGAGACCCAGTGGGCCGTCGTCGTCCTCCCGGCCCTCGCGCTCACCGCGGGCGCGGTGTGGATCTGGGGCCGGGTCGAGGGCCGCTGGGGCGTCCCGATCGCCCAGGGCGGCGAGGCGATGGGCGCGGCGCTCTCGGAGACCTGGCCCTGGGTCCTGCGCGGGGCGGCGATCGCCTCGTGCCTCTTCCTCCTCTGGCGCGCCCGCCGCCACTGAGGCCGGCCCTAGGGCGTGTTTCGAAAGTCCCGCCTGGCTGGGAACGCCTGGCACGCACTCCCCCGTAGCCCTTCGGGCACGGAAGGTGCCCCCACGCTGCGTTGTCGGTCGTCGGCGCAGCCCGCTGCGCTCTCTCCCCCTGCGCCTGGCGGCGCGGGAGGTGCCCCCACCCTCCGCCTTGCGATCGCACGCACCAGACGCCCCCAGCCCCGCCCTGCGGGCGGACGACGCTACTTCCGAAACACGCCCTAGTGGGCCCCGGCCGCCGCCGAGGCCGGCCTGCGCACCGCCTCCGCCCGCCCCCGCCGACCTATTCGAACGTCTGGGCACAATGGGCCGCATGACGCAGTCACGACTCCCGCTCACCGTCGGCTTCGACCTCGACATGACGCTCATCGACTCCCGCCCCGGCATCAAGGCCGCGTACGAGGCCTTCTCCGCCGAATCCGGTGTCGCCATCGACGCCGACCTCGCGGTCTCCCGGCTCGGACCACCGCTCCAGCACGAGCTGGCGCACTGGTTCCCCGAGGAGGAGATCGAACAGCGGGTCGAGCAGTACCGCGCGCTCTACCCCACGTACGCCATCGAGCCGACGCTCCCGCTCCCCGGCGCGAGGGATGCGATTCAAGCCGTTCACGACGCGGGCGGCCGGGCGATCGTCGTCACCGCCAAGAACGAGGCCCACGCCAAACTCCACCTCACCCACCTCGGCATCGACCCGGACGCCGTCATCGGCGGCCTGTGGGCCGAGGGCAAGGCGGAGGCGCTGCGCGAGCACGGCGCGAGCGTGTACGTCGGCGACCACATCGGCGACGTCCGGGGCGCCGCGACCGCGGGCGCCCTGTCGGTGGCCGTGGCGACGGGCCCGTGCGACGAGACGGAACTCCGCGCGGCGGGCGCGGACGTCGTCCTGCCCGCCCTGACGGACTTCCGCGCCTGGCTGAGCACCTACCGCCCCTGACGCCGGCCGCCGAACCGCGCGCTACCGGCCCGCGGCCGCCGCCCCCCGCGCCTGCCGCCGCTGCGCCGCGATCGACCGCAGCACCCCGGCTCCGGCGATCAGGAACCCGACGCCCATCAGCATGCACACGGCGTACGCGACGGGCGGGAACGGTTCGGTGCCCAGGAACAGCGGCGCGACCGTGACGAGCGTGGCCACCGCACCGACGATGAACACGATCGCCCCGGCCCGGACGAGTCCGTCACCGGGAGCACTGTCGCCCGAGGGGGCCGCAGGGGTTTCACTACGCATTCGGCCAGGGTAGTTCCCCGGCCGGAGGAACAGACCGGCGACGTCTTGTCACCGGCCGGATGCCTATTAGCCTTGGAGTCGGCGGGTCGGGTGACCCGCTGTCTTGCTATCCCGAGCCGGATTTCCCGGCGCACCCATCGAGTACGAGGACGAGGACAGACGTGCCTACCGGCAAGGTCAAGTGGTTCAACAGCGAGAAGGGCTTCGGCTTTCTCTCCCGCGACGACGGCGGCGACGTCTTCGTCCACTCGTCGGTGCTCCCTGCCGGAGTCGACGCCCTGAAGCCCGGGCAGCGCGTGGAGTTCGGTGTCGTGGCCGGGCAGCGCGGCGATCAGGCGCTCTCCGTGACCGTTCTCGACCCGACTCCGTCCGTCGCCGCGGCGCAGCGCCGTAAGCCCGACGAACTGGCGTCCATCGTCCAGGACCTGACGACGCTCCTGGAGAACATCACCCCGATGCTGGAGCGGGGCCGCTACCCCGACAAGGTTCAGGGCAAGAAGATCGCCGGCCTGCTGCGGGCGGTGGCGGACCAGCTCGACGTGTGAGGCGCGGAGGCGGACCCGCGGGGTCGGGCGGCCAGGGGATGTCCTGTCGACCCCGCAGGGTCGGCACGACGCCCCCTAGGGGAACGCCAGCGCGTCCGGGCCCAGCGGCGGGACCAGGCCCTCGGCCGCCGCGCGGGTGAGGAGGCCGCGGACCGCGGCGTAGCCCGGCTCGCCGAGGTCCGCGGTGAACTCGTTGACGTACAGGCCGATGTGCTGGTCGGCCACCGCCGGGTCCATCTCCTGCGCGTGCTCCAGGACGTACGCGCGGGAGGCGACCGGGTCGTCCCAGGCCATGCGCACCGACGCGCGGGCCGCGTCCGCCAGCCGTCGCAGCGTCTCCGCGCCCAGGGCCCGCTTGGCGATGATCGCGCCGAGCGGGATGGGCAGTCCGGTGGTGTCCTCCCAGTGCGCGCCCATGTCGGCGAGGGCGTGCAGGCCGTAGTTCCGGTAGGTGAACCGCGCCTCGTGGATGACGAGCCCCGCGTCGACCTTCCCGTCCCGTACGGCCGGCATGATCTCGTGGAACGGCATCACGACGACGTTCCCGACGCCGCCCGGGACGACGTCGGCCGCCCACAGCCGGAAGAGCAGGTACGCCGTCGAGCGCTCGCTCGGCACCGCCACCGTCTTCCCCGCCAGGTCGGCGCCCGCGCCCGGCTCCCGGGTGAGGACCAGCGGCCCGCAGCCGCGGCCCAGGGCGCCGCCGCAGGGCAGCAGCGCGTACTCCTCGAGGACCCACGGCAGCACCGCGTACGAGACCTTCAGGACGTCGTACGGGGACGAGCCGCTCTCCGCCCACCCGTTGGTGAGGTCGATGTCGGCGAAGGTCACGTCGAGCCGCGGCGCGTCAGGGACGCGGCCGTGGGCCCAGGCGTCGAAGACGAACGTGTCGTTCGGGCACGGCGAGTACGCGATCTTGAGCTTGGGGGTCATGGGGCGGGCTCCACGAGGACGGAGTGGCTGAGCAGCTGGAAGGTGGTCCGCAGCGCGTCCAGGGCCTCGCCGATCCGCCAGGCGGCCCGGTCGCGGGGGCCGACGGCGTTGGAGACCGCCCGGATCTCGGCCACGGGCACGCCGTACGCGGCGGCGGCCTCGGCCACCCCGAAACCCTCCATCGCCTCGGCGGCGGCGCCCGGGTGACGCTCCGCCAGCTCGGCGGCGCGTGCGGCGGTGCCGGTGACGGTGGAGACGGTGAGGACGGGCCCGACGGTGTGGTGCTGCCCGCCCCGGGCGAGCGCGGCGGAGATCCGCCGGGCGGTCGCCTCCGGCACGCGGTGCGCGGACCGGCCGAAGCCGAGCGCGTCGACCGGCAGGAACCCGTCCGGCGTCCCGGCCCCGAGATCGGCCGCCACGATCGCGTCGGCGACGACGACGGAACCGAGCGGGGCGCCCGGCTGGAAGCCGCCCCCGATGCCGGCCGAGACGACGAGGTCGTACGGGAGGGAGGAGGCGGCTGCGGGCCGCTCGGCGTTCTCCAGCGAGGCCCAGGCGAGGGCGGTCGCGGTGGCGGCGGCGGCCGCCGCCGGCCCCACGCCGCCGACGAGGACGTCGAAGAGGACCGGGGCGGAGGGGCCGGGGGCGGAGGGGCCGGGAAGGCCGTCGGCCGGGGAGGTGGCCAGTGCCTGGGGCCGGAGGGCGGTCAGGGCCTGGGCGCGAGGGTCGTCGAGGCCGTCGGCCTTGGGTTCGGTCAGGGTCTGGGGCCGGGGGGCGGTGAGGCCGTCGGCCCGGGGCGGCCCGGCGGGGGCGTCGGGGCGCGGCGCCGTTCCCGTGTGGCGGCGCAGCACGAAGCCGCCCGGGAGCGGGTGCTCACCCGGGCCCGGACCACCGAAGGCGAGGCCGTCGGCGACGGAGTCCGCCTCCGCCGCCACGGCCGTCACGATCAGGATCCGCGGGACCACCGGCGGATCAGGCGTCCTTCTTCAGCTCGAAGTGCCAGATGCCGGTCAGCTTCTTGCCGTCGGTCTCGACGATCGTGACCTGCGACTTGTTCGTGGTCTCGCCGGTCTGGCTGGAGAAGAAGGCGCTGGCCGGAATGGTCCGGTACGTCTTCTTGTACGGCTCCGGCTCGGCCTGCTGGCCGCCCAGGAAGATCGTCCAGCCCTTTTCCGCGACCTCGGGGTCGACGCCGAACCGGATCTTGTCGTCCATGGCGACCGTGAGGGTCTTCTCGGGCTTCTTGTTGAGGCACTGCTGGACTTGCGACTCCTTGATGGCGTCGCCGTTGTTGTAGCAGGCGGCCTCGGAGTGGACGGAGTCGGTTCCGACCGTCAGGGTCGCGAGCGGAGTCGGCTTGTCGCAGGCGGAGAGGGAGAGGAGCCCGGCGGAGACGGCCCCGAGGGCGACGGCGGCCCGGCGGCGCGAGGCGGTGAAGAACGCAACGGTCATGGCCCGAAGGCTATCGGGCGTGTCGAGCTGCGCCACGCGGGGGTGCGGCGCGCCGCGTTTTCGGCCCCGCCCGGCCCCGGCCCGTATCCGCGCGCTGCTCGTTCCCGCGACCCGGCCCGTATCCGCGCGCTGCTCGTTCCCATGGCTCGGGAGCCCTCCCGCGGGGCAGCCGTTCCGGCGGCCCGGAGCCGTACCCGCGCGGTGCTCGTTCCGGCGGCCCGGAGCCGTTCCCGTGAGGGACCGGCCCTGGCCCCCTCGCGGCGGCTGGTGGCCCTCAGGCGGGCCGTTGGCGGGGCAGGGGGCGGCGGGCCGCCCGGAGGAGGCCGCGGACCGCGAGGAGGGCGCCCAGGGCCAGGATGGCCGCCGCGACCGACATGCCCAGCGTGCCGTTGAGCGGCAGCGCGATGCCGATCGCGCCGCCCACCACCCACGCCATCTGCAGCAGCGTCTCCGACCGGGCGAACGCCGACGTCCGCACCACCTCCGGCACGTCCCGCTGGATCAGGGCGTCGAGCGACAGCTTCGACAGTGCCTGCGTCAGCCCCGCCACCGCCCCCAGGACCGCCACCATCACCCCGCCGAAGAAAACCGCCGTGCAGATCGCCGCCGTCAGCACGATCGTGATCATCGTGGCGATGATCACCTCCGGTCCGTGCCCGCGTTCGCGCAGCAGCGAGCCGACGGCCGTGCCGCAGGCGTTCCCCACGCCCGCCGCCACGCCCACGATCGCCAGGGAGACCGCCGCGCTCTGGTCCCCCAGCGGGTGCTCGCGCAGCAGGAAGGCCAGGAAGAAGATGAGGAACCCGGAGAGCACGCGCTGGGCCGCGTTCGCCTGGAGGCCGTGCAGTACCGCAGGGCCGACGGTCCGGAGGCTCGGCTTCTCCTCGCCGTGCGTCAGCAGGTGCGCCCGGCGCTCGCCCTTCGCCGAGTCGACCTTGTGCGGCATCCGGAAGGCCCAGTACGCCCCCAGCAGGAACAGCGCGCACGCGCCGTACAGCGGCCAGGGCGGGCCGATCTGCTGGAGCCCCGCCCCGATCGGCGCGGCGACGCCGGTGGCGAGGAGGCCCGCGAGGGTGACCCGGGAGTTGGCTCTGACCAGGGAGAAGTCCGGTGGGAGCAGGCGCGGCACGACCGCGCTGCGGACCACTCCGTACGCCTTGGAGGCCACGAGGACGCCCAGCGCCGCCGGGTACAGCTCGATGCCGCCGGTGGCCACCGCCGCGGACATGGTGACGGCCAGGACCGCGCGGGTGAGCATCGCCCCGGCCATCGCGGCGCGCCGCCCGTGCGGAATGCGGTCGAGGAGCGGGCCGATGACGGGGGCCAGCAGGGTGAACGGGGCCATCGTGATCGCCAGGTAGAGCGCGACCCGGCCGCGCGCCTCGTCAGTCGGCACGGAGAAGAAGACCGTGGACGCGAGCGCCACGGTGATCATCACGTCGCCGGCGCCGTTCACGGCGTGCAGCTCGATCAGCTTGCCGAGGCCGGATTCGCCGGCCCCGTGCGCGTGGGTCGCCTTTCTGATCCCTCGCGCCGTGCCGGTGAACGGCAGGTGGAGGGCGCGCCCGACCGACCGGCCCGCTCTGCGGAGCGGCCCGGCATGATCGTGGGATCGTGCGGACGACCGTGCGGCTGCCACCCCGTCATAGTGCCCCACGCCCCTGCCGTACGAACCGAAGCGCGGCCCTACGGCCGTACTTCGGCGATCTTCCGGGGCCGTCCGCGTGCCTCCCGGCCCCTCGTCGGACGCTTCGTGGCGTCCGCGATACGGGCCACTTGGGACGGGCAGGTGGGCGGCGGGCGGCGGAGGGGGTAGCGTGCGTAGCGCGCCACCGGCGGAAGTTCTCGGCCGCGCGCCTCTTCGGCATCCCGCAGAATGGATGACGATAGGTGTGCCCGAGACACGCGAGACATGTCGGGTGCGGACGTCGATGCGGCCCTCTGGTCCGCTCCGCCCGCCGCCCGGTGATATCGCTCCCGCTCCTCGGCCGGCGCACCCGTGAGACGGCGTAGGAGAGAAGCGAGACCTGTGAGTGCTGCGACGACGCGAAGCCGTACCCCGCGTACCCCGCGTATCCCCGACCGCCTGTGCGCCGATGCGGTAGGCCTCGCGAGGGAGGCCGCCGAGGAGGCCGCCGCCCCCGGAATCGTCGGGGAGCATGTGGAGGTCGTCGCCGAGGGCGACCGGGTCGTCACGCACTTCTTCGAGTGCAAGGAACCCGGCTACCGCGGCTGGCGCTGGGCGGTGACGGTCGCCCGGGCCTCCCGGGCCAAGAACGTCACCCTGGACGAGACCGTCCTGCTGCCGGGCGGCGACGCCCTCCTCGCGCCCGAGTGGGTGCCGTGGAGCGAGCGGCTCCGCCCGGGCGACATGGGCCCCGGCGACCTGCTGCCGACGGAGCAGGACGACCTGCGCCTGGAGCCCGGGTACACCGGCGAGGACGCCCCGCCGCCGAACTCCCCGCTCTCGGAGGAGATGGCGGACCACCTCGACGCCGAGGACGCGGAGATCGTCTCCCGTACGCCGTCGCGCGGTGCGATCGCCTCCGTCGCCGACGAGCTGGGCGTGCGCAGGGCGCGGGTCCTGTCGCGGTACGGGCTGCACGTGGCGGCGGACCGCTGGGACGAGGCGTTCGGCGCGAAGACGCCGATGGCGCAGGCCGCGCCGGCGTCCTGCGAGTCCTGCGCGTTCCTGGTCCCGCTGGCGGGGTCGCTGAAGCAGGCGTTCGGGGTGTGCGCCAACGAGTTCTCCCCGGCGGACGGCCGGGTCGTCTCGTTCGCGTACGGCTGTGGTGGCCACTCCGAGGCCGCGATCATGCCGAAGCCGCCGCGACCGGCGGAGCCGGTCCACGACTCGATGGCGATGGACGAGTTCCCGCTCCGGCCCGCGAAGGACTCGGGGTCGGTGACGGAGCCGGACGGCACGTCGGAGGACCTGGGCCACTCCTAGCCACTCCTAGGGGCTTCCCGCCCGCAGCCCGTCCCCGTGTGGGCGATCGTCCCGCTGGGCGGGACGGGTGTGGGCACACGGGACGGCGCCCCTGCGGGCGCGTCCGCTCCGAGCACCGCCCCGCGCCCCCGGGCCACGGCACCGCACGTCCACGCTCCGACCCCCGGGGCCACGGCACCGTACGTCCACGCTCCGGCCCCGGGCCACGGCACCGTACGTCCACGCTCTGGGCCCCGCACCCCGCCCCCGTGCGGACCGTGGGGCCGAGGGTGCCGGGCCGGAGGTGAAGGCGGGCGCGGTCCACGTCGTCCCGTACGCAGCCGGCCGCATACGGGCACGGCTCGGGCGTTCCGGGCCGTGGAGCCGTCCGGGCACGCGCCGGCCGGCCGCATACGGGCGCGGCGGCGGCCCGTGGCCTGCGCGGGCGGGCGGTGGGGGGAGTACCGGGTGTGGCGCGACGGGGTGACCCGTGGGCGTGGAAGGGGGGTGGGGCGCGGTACCTTCGGGCCCCTGCCCCATCCCTTTCATCCCGCCCCGCAGAGTGGAGTCAGACGTGAGCGTCAGCGTCAGGACGACGACCGACGGAGCCGACCCCTTCGGCACCGCCCGGCTGCGGCGGGGCGTGCTCGATGCCTGGGGGGCCGGGCCCGCCCGGTTCCGGGAGGACGCCAACGCCGAGGAGGACCTCGCCCTCGGCGGCTACCGCGACCGGCTCGTCGTCGAACTCGCCCAGAACGCCGCCGACGCCGCCGGCCGTGCCGGAGTCACCGGCCGCCTCCGGCTCACCCTGCACCCCGCCGGCCCCGACGCCCCCGCGCTCCTGGCCGCCGCCAACACCGGCGCCCCGCTCGACGCGACCGGTGTCGAGTCCCTGTCGACGCTGCGCGCCTCCGCCAAGCGGGAGAACGACACCGCCGCCGTCGGCCGTTTCGGCGTCGGCTTCGCTGCCGTCCTCGCCGTCAGCGACGAACCCGCCGTCCTGGGCCGTCACGGCGGAGTCCGCTGGTCCCTCGCCGAGGCCCGCGAGCTGGCCGCCGACGCCGCCCGGCACAGCCCGGGCCTCGGGGACGAACTGCGCCGCCGCGACGGCCATGTGCCGCTGTTGCGCCTCCCGCTGCCCGCCGAGGGCACCGCGCCCGACGGCTACGACACCGTCGTCGTGCTCCCGCTGCGCGACTCCGCCGCCGTCGACCTCGCCGAGCGGCTCCTCGGCTCCATCGACGACGCCCTGCTCCTCACCCTGCCCGGCCTCGCCGAGATCGTCGTGGAGACCCCCGAGGGGGTACGGGTGCTCACGCGTTCCGAGCACGAGGGGTACGTCCACATCGAGGACAGCGCCGCCGGGGAGACCCGTCGCTGGCGGACCGTCGGCCACGGCGGGCCGCTGGAGCCCGCCCTCCTCAAGGGCCGGCCGGTCGAGGAACGGCTGCGTCCGCACTGGTCGGTGACCTGGGCGGTCCCGGTGGACGCGGAAGGGGCGCCGAGGTTCCCCCGTACCGCGCCCGTGGTCCACGCGCCGACGCCCACCGACGAACCGCTCGGCCTGCCCGCCCTGCTGATCGCGTCGCTGCCGCTGGACACCGCCCGCCGCCACCCGGCGCCCGGGCCGCTCACCGACTTCCTGGTCGAGCGGGCGGCGGACGCGTACGCCGAACTCCTCGCCGCATGGCGGCCGGTGACGGTCGCCGCGATCGACCTCGTGCCGGGGCCGCTCGGCAAGGGCGCCCTCGACGGGGAGCTGCGGGCGGCGATCCTGCGGCGGCTGCCGCGCGTGGCGTTCCTGGCGCCCGCGGCGCCCACGGAGGAGCTGCCCGCGCTGCGGCCGCTGGAGGCCGAGGTCGTGGAGGGCGCGGGGGCGGAGACGGTCGCCGTGCTCGCGGAGGTCTTCCCGGCGCTGCTGCCGGCCGGTCTGGAGCGGCGGCCCGAGCTGCGGACCCTCGGGGTCGGCCGGGTGCCGCTGACCGAGGCGATCGACCGGCTGGCGGGGGTGGACAGGGCGCCGTCGTGGTGGTGGCGGCTGTACGACTCCCTCGCGGGCGTGGACCCGGACCGGCTGACCGGCCTCCCGGTCCCGCTGGCGGGAGCATCGGGCGGCGGGGAGCCGTTCGGCGGTCGAGGGCCGTTCGGCGGTGACCCGGAGGACGAGTCGGAGGGGGCGGCGGCGGGCCGGACGCGTACGACGATCGGGCCCCGGCACGTCCTGCTGCCGCAGGACGGCACGCCCGCCGACCTCACCCGGCTCGGCCTGAAGGTGGCCCATCCGGAGGCGGCGCACCCGCTTCTGGAGAAGCTGGGGGCCCTGCCCGCGACGCCGCGGGCGATTCTGACGACCCCGCAGGTCAGGGCGGCGGTCGCCGCGTCCCTGGACGCCGGGGAGATCTGGGACGAGGACGCCCTGGACGCGGAGGAGTTGGCGGAGACCGTCCTCGCGCTGGTCAGGGACGCGGAGCTGGAGCCCGGTGACGAGCCGTGGCTGGGCGCGCTGGTGCTGCCGGACGAGGACGGGGAGCCGTCGCCCGCCGGTGAACTGGTGCTGCCGGGCAGTCCGTTCGCCGCGGTGATGCGGGAGGACGAACTGGCCCTGTGCGACCCGGAGCTGGCGGAACGCTGGGGCGAACAGCCGCTGGCCGCCTGCGGGGTGCTGGCGAACTTCACGCTGGTCCGCGCCACCGACCTGGTGCTGGACCCGGACGAACTGGAGCCGCGCGAGGGCGATTTCGCGGAGCCGGACGACGCCGGGCTGCTGGACGCGGTCGACGTGTGGTGCGAGGACGTCCTGGACCGGCTTCCGGAGTCCCCGGTGCCGCCGGTGGCGACCGAGATCGTCGCCGTACGGGATCTCGACCTGGTCGACGACGACGCGTGGCCCCGGGCGCTGACGCTGCTCGCGCGCCCGCCGCTGCGGGACGCGCTCACCCAGCCCGTACGGGTGCTGCTGCCGGACGGGACGACGGAGACGGTCCGGTCGTACACGGCGTGGTGGCTGCGCGACCACCCCGTCCTGGACGGCCGACGGCCGGCCGGGCTGCGGGCGGCGGGCACCGATCCGCTGCTCGCCGGCCTGTACGACTCCGCCGACGCGACGGGCTTCGACGACGAGCAGGTCCTGCGGGCGCTGGGGGTCCGGACGTCGGTCGCCGCGCTCCTGGACGAGCCGGGCGGTGCGGCGGAGCTGCTGGCGCGGCTGGCGGATCCGGAGCGGGAGGTGACGGGCGAGCAGCTGCACGCGCTGTACACGGCGCTCGCCGACCTGGACCCCGACCAGGTGACGCTTCCGGACGAGCTGCGTGCGGTGGTGGACGGCGAACTGGTGGTGGTGGACGCGGCGGAGGCCCTGGTCGCCGACGCGCCCGACCTGCTGCCGCTGGTCGGGGAGCTGCCGCTGCTGCCGGTCTCGCCGTCGCGGGCGGCGGACCTGGCGGAGCTGTTCCAGGTCCGGCGGCTGAGTGAGACGGTGGAGGCGGAGGTCACCTCGGTCGGCGAGGAGCACGACGTCCCGCCGTCGGTGCACGCCCTTCTCGGTCCGGCGACCCCGGAGTCGTACGTCGAGCACGAGGAGCTGCTGGCCGGAGGCGTGGAGCTGGACTGGCGCCGCACCCCGGACGGCGTCATCCACGCCGCGACCCTGGAGGGCGTCGCCGCGGGTCTCGCCTGGGCGGCGGGCCAGTGGCCCCGCCGCTTCGAGGTGGCGGCCCTCCTGGAGGACCCCTCGCGCACGGCGGAGCTGGCGCGGGACCGCTGGTTCGACTGAGCCTTCCGGGCCGCGCGCCGCGCCGGGGGCTTCCCCTCTGCCCGGCGCGCGGCCGGAACGCCGCGTGGTGGACCCCCGCCCCCTCGTGGGGCCCCCGCCCCCCTTGTGCACCCCCGTCCCCTCGTCGCCGTTACGGCGAGGCGGCCGTCGCGCCGTCGCACGGGACGAGGCGGTCGAGTTCCTGGGCCGTGCGGACGCCGTCGGGGGTCCAGTAGGACCCGGCGGGCATCCGGGCGGCCTGGACGGCCGCGGTGTCGAAGACGGCGCCGATGCCGCCGTCGGAGTAGTCGACGAGCACGTCGAGTCGCCGGGGCAGCTCAGCGGGCCGCGGTCCGGCGGCGGGCTTCTCGTAGTCGTCCGCCTTCCACAGGGCCAGCAGTCCGCCGCGGCCCTGTGCGGTCCGCGGGCCCTCGGCGTTCCAGACGAGCCGTTCGGACGCGTCGTCCCGGACCTCGACCCGCAGCACCCGCTCGTGGGGGCACTGGGCGGCCCTGACGGTGACCTCGCCGCCGTCGATCCGCATCCCCACCCGGCTGGGCGCGATCTGCTCGGACATGGAGTGGGCGACGAAGAACCAGAAGCCCGCCGCCGCGAGGACCACCGCCCCCACCGCGACCAGCCCCCCGCCCACCGGCCCGAAACGTCCCGCTCTGCGCACCTCGTGCACCCCCCGTTTTCCTTTTGTGCGCCCCGCGTCCGGCGGGGCGAGTCGGTGACCTTGTGTTCGTTCGTCGACAGCCCCGGCGCCAGGCCGGGAACGTGCGGTCCAGCCGGCTAGGCCGGGAACTTGCGGTCCACCCAGCGCCATGCGAACTCCAGGACCGCCGCGCCGGTCGCCGCCACCGCGACCGCTGTCCACGGCATCGTCACGCCCACGAGTTTCAGGGCGAAGAAGTCCTGGAGCCAGGGGATGACGAGGACCAGGAGGAAGCCGCCGCCCATCGTGGCGACCAGGCAGAGGCGCCACCAGGTGTAGGGGCGGGCGATGATCGCGAGAACCCACATGGAGACCAGGAAGAGGGTCAGGGTCGCGGCGCTCGTCTCGGCGTCCAGGGCGTTCGGGCCGGAGTAGTGGGAGCGGGCGAGGAGGTACGTCGTGAAGGTGGCCGCCGCCGCGATGATGCCGGCCGGGATCGCGTACCGCATCACCCGTTTCACGAAGTGTGGCTTGGCGCGCTCCTTGTTGGGGGCGAGGGCGAGGAAGAAGGCCGGGACGCCGATGGTGAGGGTGGACAGGAGGGTCAGGTGCCGCGGCAGGAAGGGGTACTCGACCTGGGAGCAGACGACCAGGATGGCGAGGAGGACGGAGTAGACGGTCTTCGTCAGGAAGAGGGTCGCCACGCGCGTGATGTTGCCGATGACGCGGCGGCCCTCGGCCACCACCGACGGCAGGGTGGCGAAGGAGTTGTTCAGGAGCACGATCTGGGCGACGGCCCGGGTCGCCTCCGAGCCCGCGCCCATGGAGACGCCGATGTCGGCGTCCTTGAGCGCGAGGACGTCGTTGACGCCGTCGCCGGTCATGGCGACCGTGTGTCCGTGTGACTGGAGGGCGCCGACCATGTCCCGTTTCTGCTGCGGCGTGACCCGGCCGAAGACGGCGCCCTCGTCGAGGGCCTTCGCCATCTCCTCGCGCTCGGCGGGCAGCCGGCGGGCGTCGACGGTGTGCGCGGCGCCGGGCAGGCCGAGTTTTCCGGCGACGGCGCCGACGGAGACCGCGTTGTCGCCGGAGATGACCTTGGCGGCGACGTCCTGGTCGGCGAAGTAGGCGAGGGTCTCGGCCGCGTCGGGCCGCAGCCGCTGTTCGAGGACGACCAGGGCGGTGGGCCGGGCCTCGCGGGCGACGTCGGGTCCGTCGAGCTCCCGGGCCGTGCGCGCCAGGAGCAGGACGCGCAGCCCCTCTTCGTTGAGCCGGTCGATGTCGGCGAGCACCGGGTCCTCGGCCGGCAGGAGCACGTCGGGCGCCCCGAGCAGCCAGGCGGAGTGCTCGCCGTCGCCCTCGCTGAAGGCGGCTCCGCTGTACTTGCGGGCGGAGGAGAAGGGCAGCGCCTGGGTGCAGCGCCACTCCTCGGTGTCCGGATAGGCGTCGATGACGGCCTGGAGGGAGGCGTTCGGGCGCGGGTCGGACTCGCCGAAGGCGCCGAGGACCTTCCGTACGTACGTCTCGTCGGCGCCGCCCAGCGGGCGCAGCTCGGTGACGTCCATGCCGCCCTCGGTGAGGGTGCCGGTCTTGTCGAGGCAGACGACGTCGACGCGGGCGAGGCCCTCGATGGCGGGCAGTTCCTGCACGAGGCACTGCTTGCGGCCGAGCCGGATCACCCCGATCGCGAAGGCGACGGAGGTGAGCAGGACGAGCCCCTCGGGGATCATCGGGACGATGCCGCCGACGGTCCGGGCGACGGAGTCCTTGACGTTGGTGTCCTTGACGACGAGCTGGCTGATGACGAGCCCGATCGCGGTCGGGACCATCATCCAGGTCACGTACTTGAGGATGGTGGAGATCCCGGAGCGCAGCTCGGAGTGGACGAGGGTGAAGCGGGACGCCTCCTCGGCGAGCTGGGCGGCGTACGCCTCGCGCCCCACCTTGGTGGCGGTGAACGCGCCGCCGCCCGCGACGACGAACGAGCCGGACATCACCGGGTCGCCCGGCTTCTTCACGACCGGGTCGGCCTCGCCGGTCAGCAGGGACTCGTCGATCTCCAGGCTGTCGGCCTCCGCGACCTCCCCGTCGACGACGACCTTGTCGCCGGGCCCGAGTTCGATCAGGTCGCCCAGGACGATCGCGGAGGTGGAGACGGCGCCGGTGACACCGTCGCGCCGGACGGTGGGTTTCGCCTCGCCGATGACGGCGAGCCCGTCGAGGGTCTTCTTGGCGCGCAGCTCCTGGATGATGCCGATGCCCGTGTTGGCGATGATCACGAAGCCGAAGAGGCTGTCCTGGATCGGCGCGACGAAGAGCATGATCACCCACAGCACGCCGATGATCGCGTTGAAGCGGGTGAAGACGTTGCCGCGGACGATGTCGGCGGTGGAGCGGCTGGAGCGGACGGGTACGTCGTTGACCTCGCCGCGGGCGACGCGTTCGGCGACCTCGGCGGAGGTCAGTCCGGCGATGCGGTGGACGACGGGTGGCTCGGTCGCCGTGTTCTCGACGCCGTCCGTATCGATCTTCGCCCGCTGAGTCATGTTTTCGACGTTACGACCGGAAGGGGTCGTTCACCCGTCGAGGCGACCGAAGATCAGACCGGGGGAGGAGGGGAATGGTCCCGGGGTACTACGGGGCCGGCCTCTGCGGGTTACGGGTACTACGCGTCGGCCGCTGCGGGTTACGGCTCGTCCGGTCGGTCGCCTGTGGCGGCCGCCGCCTCCGCCGCCTCCGAGCGCTTGATCGCCGCGTCGCGCTTGCGGACGTACCAGATGCCGATCAGGCCGAGCCCCGCGCCGGCCAGGCAGGTCCACACCCACCAGGCGGCGTCCCGGTCGTCGAACCAGCCGTAGAAGGGGACCTGCACCAGGAAGAGGACGAACCACAGGATCGTGCCGCCGGTGATGGTGGCGACGACCGGCCCCTCCAGGGGGTCGGGTGCCTCGTGCTTGGGGATCCACTTCGCCATGCCGCCAGTCTAGGCGGCGGCCGTGTGAGGCCCGTCGGGGCCGGTGCCTCGGCCGCTCCGCCGTTCCGCCCCAAGGTTCTACGCGCGGAGATGGACGGTGTCTCGCTCATGTGTTCATACTGAAACGGTTTGCCTCTGGCGGGTTTCTCTCGTATGAACCGCCAAATCGCCCCCGTAGAGGAACCCCATGAGCACCACGGCCGCCGCCCAGGCCGGCGCCCCCGAGCCCGGCACCCCTCGGGGTCCCCGCTCCGGCCTCGACCGCTACTTCAAGATCTCCGAGCGCGGCTCGACCGTCGCCCGCGAGATCCGTGGCGGCTTGGCCACCTTCTTCGCGATGGCCTACATCATCGTGCTGAACCCGATCATCCTCGGCAGCGCCAAGGACATGTACGGGCACCAGCTCGACGGCGGCCAGCTCGTCACCGCGACCGTCCTCACGGCCGCCCTGTCGACCCTGCTCATGGGCGTCATCGGCAACGTCCCGATCGCCCTCGCCGCCGGTCTCGGCGTCAACACGGTCGTCGCCCTCCAGCTCGCGCCCCGGATGTCCTGGCCCGACGCCATGGGCATGGTCGTCCTCGCCGGCATCGTCGTGATGCTGCTGGTGGCGACCGGTCTGCGCGAGCGCGTGATGAACGCGGTCCCGGTGGGTCTGCGCAAGGGCATCGCGATCGGCATCGGCCTCTTCATCATGCTGATCGGCCTCGTCGACGCGGGCTTCGTCTCCCGCATCCCCGACGCCGCCCACACCACCGTCCCGCTCCAGCTCGGCGGCGACGGTCACCTCACGGGCTGGCCGGTGCTGGTCTTCGTCCTCGGCACGCTGCTGACCCTCGCGCTGATCATCCGCAAGGTCCCCGGCGCCATCCTGATCTCCATCGTCGTCATGACGCTCGTCGCGATGGTGATCAACGCCGTGGCCACCGTCCCGTCCTGGGGCCTCACCACCCCGACGTGGCCCGGGAACCCGGTCGCCTCGCCCGACTTCGGTCTGGTCGGCCAGGTGAGCCTCTTCGGCGGTTTCGACAAGGTCGGCATGCTGACCGGCGTCCTCTTCGTCTTCACCGTCCTGCTCTCCTGCTTCTTCGACGCCATGGGCACCATCCTCGGCGTCGGCGACGAGGCCAAGCTGATGGACGAGGACGGCAACTTCCCCGGCATCAACAAGGTGCTGCTCGTGGACGGCCTGGCGGTCGCCTCCGGCGGCGCCACCTCGTCCTCCGCCACCACCTGCTTCGTGGAGTCCACGGCCGGTGTCGGCGAGGGCGCCCGGACGGGTCTCGCGTCGGTGGTCACCGGCGGACTGTTCTCGGTGGCGCTGTTCCTCACGCCGCTGGCGACGATGGTCCCGTCCCAGGCGGCCACGCCGGCGCTGCTCGCGGTCGGCTTCCTGATCCTCGCCGGGTCGGTCAAGGAGATCGACTGGAGCGACTTCACGATCGCCGTCCCGGCGTTCCTGGCCATGGTGATGATGCCGTTCACGTACTCCATCACGAACGGCATCGGCATCGGCTTCATCGCCTTCAGCGTGCTGCGTCTCGCGGCCGGTCGGGGCCGCGAGGTCCCGGTGGCGATGTACGTCGTGTCGGCGGTCTTCGTCTTCTACTACGCGATGCCGGCGCTCGGCCTCACGTGACCGTCGGCGGCCCCGGCGCCCTGCGGCTCGCGGGGACGCGGGTCGCAGGCGGTGGCGGCCTCAGGTGGGCCGCGTGACCCCGTAGAACTTCTCCGTCTCGTCGACGGCGGTCTGGAACCGCTCGTCGAAGTCGTCGCGAATGAGCGTCCGGACCACATAGTCCTGGACGCTCATTCCGCGTTTGGCCGCATGCCCCTTGAGCCGGTCGAGCAGCTCACCGTCGATGCGCAGGCTGAGCACTGTCGATCCCATGCCCGCCAGGGTCGCGGCACGGACGGGCCCACTGCGTCACTTTCCGGATGCATCTCACTCGTTCGGGTGAGCAATGTGAGACTCGGCATTCCCATTGGTACTTAGCCAGGGTAATGAGTTAGTCTAAAGAACATGCCTGACCTGTCCCACGGCACCGCAGACGACGTCGCGGCCGTGAACGCGCTCCGCTCCTCCGTCATGCGGCTGAGCCGACGCCTCAAGCACCAGCGCGTCGACGAGTCGCTGAGCCCGACCGAGATGTCGGTGCTCGGCACGCTCTCGCTCTGCGGCTCCGCCACCCCCGGCGAGCTGGCCCGCAAGGAACACGTCCAGCCGCCGTCGATGACCAGGATCGTCGCGCTGCTCGAAGCCAAGGGTCTGGTCAGGCTCGAGCCGCACCCCGACGACCGTCGGCAGAAGGTCGTCAGCCAGACCGAGCGGGCCGAGGCCATGCTCGAGGAGTCCCGCCGCAAGCGGAACGCCTGGCTGGCCACCCTCGCCGAGGGCCTGGACGAGGACGAGTGGGCCCGGCTGCGCGCCGCCGCCCCCGTGCTGGAGAAGCTCGCCCACATGACGCCCCTTCCCCGGGGGTAGTCGCCCGACCGCCCACCACCGACGCCGAGGAGGCGACGCGCTTTGAGTACGGGACCCGGAGCAGACTCCGCACCCGTCCACCCCACCCACACCGATACCCCCCGGGGGCCCCGGAACCCCGCCGGCCCCACTGCCGGCGACGACCGCGACCGTGACGGCGTCGAGAGCGTCGACCGTGACCGCGACAGCATCGCCCGCGACGGCGTCAAGAGCGTCGACCGCGACGGCGACCGCGTCGCGCGCGGAGGCCGCGGGACGTTCTCCTCCCTCAGGATCCGGAACTACCGGCTCTTCTTCACCGGCGCCATCGTCTCCAACACCGGCACGTGGATGGCCCGGATCACCCAGGACTGGCTGGTGCTCAGCCTCACCGGCTCCGCCGCCGCCGTCGGCATCACCACGGCGCTGCAGTTCCTGCCGATGCTGCTCTTCGGCCTGTACGGCGGCGTCATCGCCGACCGGTACTCGAAGCGGCTCATCCTCCTCTTCAGCCAGGCCGCCCTCGGCCTCTGCGGACTCGCGCTCGCCGCCCTGACCCTCTCCGGCCACGTGCAGGTCTGGCACGTCTACCTCGTCGCCTTCCTGCTCGGCATGGTCACCGTCGTCGACAACCCGACCCGGCAGTCCTTCGTCTCCGAGATGGTCGGCCCGGACCAGCTGCGCAACGCCGTCTCGCTGAACTCCGCCAACTTCCAGTCCGCCCGGCTGATCGGCCCCGCCGTCGCCGGTGTGCTCATCGCCACCGTCGGCAGCGGCTGGTCGTTCCTGCTCAACGGACTCTTCTTCCTCGGCCCGCTCACCGGCCTGCTGCTGATGCGCCCGAGCGAGTTCCACAAGGTCGAGCGCGTCCCCCGCGGCAAGGGACAGCTGCGCGAAGGGCTGCGATACGTCGCCGGGCGGCCGGACCTGATGTGGCCGATCGTCCTCGTGGGCTTCGTCGGCACCTTCGGCTTCAACTTCCCGATCTGGCTGACCGCCTTCGCCGACGACGTCTACCACGTGGGCGCGGGGACGTACGGCTTCCTCAACACGCTGATGGCGGCCGGCTCCCTCGCGGGCGCCCTGCTCGCCGCCCGGCGCGGCAGCTCACGGCTCAGGATGGTGGTCGTCGCGGCGGTGGCCTTCGGGCTCCTGGAGATCGCGGCCGCCCTCTCGCCCTCCTTCTGGCTCTTCGCGCTGCTGCTCGTCCCGATCGGCATGGTCGGCCTGACCATCAACGTCACCGCGAACTCGGCCGTCCAGATGGCCACCGACCCCGTCATGCGGGGCCGGGTGATGAGCCTCTACCTGATGGTCTTCGTCGGCGGCACCCCCATCGGGGCCCCGCTGCTCGGCTGGATCACCGACACCTACGGCGCCCGCGTCGGCTTCGCCACCGGCGGCCTGGTCAGCCTGACGGCGGCCGGAGTCATCGGCCTGGTCCTCGCGAAGGTCGGGGGCCTGCGGATGGCGTTCGCCTGGCACCACGGCCACCCGCAGGTCCGCTTCGTGGCCCGCGAGAGCCGCGAGCGGCTCGCCACGGCGGCCTAGGGCGGATCCTGCGACCCGGCGGCACGGAGGAACCCCCTCCGCGCCCCGGGCCCACCGCCTGGGGACCCCCTTAGAACCGGCGTTCCAGGATCTGCCCCCGCCAGTCACCGACCGTGAACGTGTCCGTCGGGGTGAAGCCCTGGCCCTCGTAGTACGCCACCAGCCGGCCCCCGCTGCCCGCGAAGCAGTCGACCCGCAGCAGCGACAGGCCCTGGCGGCGCGTCTCCTCCGCCGCGTGCGCCAGGAGCGCCGCGCCCACGCCGCGGCCGTGGAAGCGGCCGTCGATCGTCAGCAGCCGGACGTACAGCTCCGGCTCCTCCACCCGCGGGACGTGCGGGCCGGGATGCGGGGTCAGCGTGAGCGTGCCCGCCGGGACCCCGTCGATCTCGGCGATCCACGGGCTGCCCTCGATCACGGTCTCCTCGACCTGGCGCACCGCCTTCGGCCGCGCCGACCACGGCTCGGTGCCCCACTGGTCGGTGATCCCCTTGCCGTTCAGCCAGGCGACCGCGCTGTCGAGCATCCCGAGTATCGCGGGGATGTCGTCCGCCCCGCCCTTCCTGATGATGATCTCCATCGGGCCGAGGTTACAGGGGCGCCCGGCCGGCCCCGCCGGGGTCGCGACGTCCCGCCCCCGCCACTGCCAGACTTCTCCCATGAGGCTCTTCGCTGCCGTACTGCCGCCCGGGAGAGAGGCCGACGAACTCGCCGGGGAGGTCGACCGCCTGACCCGGCTGCCCGGCGCCGACGACCTGCGCTGGACCTTCCGGCCCGGCTGGCACTTCACGCTCGCCTTCATGGGCGAGGTCGACGAGGAGCTGCTCCCCGACCTCCACGACCGCCTCGCCCGCGCCGCCCACCGCACCGCGCCCTTCCCCCTCCGCCTCCACGGCGGCGGCCGCTTCGGCCGGCGCGCCCTGTGGGTCGGGGCCGCGGGAGGCCTCGACCAGCTCCGGCTGCTCGCCGAGCGCGCCGACGCCGCCGCCCGCCGGGCGGGCGTGGCGATGGACGAGCACCGCCGCTACCAGGCCCATCTGACGATCGCCCGCGCCCGCGTGGACACGGACCTGCGCCCGTTCGTCGCGGCGCTCGCCCCCTTCGAGGGCAGCCGCTGGCAGGTCACCGAGCTGGCCCTCGTCCGCAGCCGCCTCCCGGGCGGCGGAGTCCCGGGAGAACGGCCGCCGTACGAGACGGTCGGCGCCTGGCCGCTGGGCGGCGCGGGTTAACCTCGAAGGGTGGACCCCAAAACCCGTAACCGGATCATGGCCGGCGTACTTGTCCTGATGTTCGCGATCATCGCGGTGGCGTCCGTCGTGTGAGGCACCCGGCCGCACGCCACGGCCGCACGTGAGGACGCCCGCCACGGCCGCCCCCGACGGACGCCCGCGACTCACCGCGCGGGGCCCGTGCGCCCGATCACCAGGCGAAGGCCTCGGGGGACGGCCCCGGCCCCGGGAAGATCTCGTCGAGACCGGCCAGTACCTCCTCCGACAGCTCCAGCTCCACGGCCCGCAGCGCGCTGCCGAGCTGCTCGGCCGTGCGCGGGCCGACGATCGGCCCGGTCACCCCGGGGCGGGTGAGCAGCCAGGCCAGGGCCGCCTCGCCGGGCTCGATCCCGTGCTTGTCGAGCAGATCCTCGTACGCCTGCACCTGCGCGCGTACGGAGGTGCTGGCCAGCGCGTCCGCAGACCGCCCGGAGGCGCGCCGCCTGCCCTCGCTCTCCTTCTTGAGGACGCCGCCGAGCAGACCGCCGTGCAGCGGCGACCAGGGGATGACCCCGAGGCCGTACTCCTGCGCGGCCGGGATGACCTCCATCTCGGCGCGCCGCTCGGCGAGGTTGTACAGGCACTGCTCGCTGACGAGTCCGAGCGTGCCGCGCCGGGCCGCGGCCTCGTTGGCCTGGGCGATCTTGTAGCCGGGGAAGTTGGAGGAGCCGGCGTAGAGGATCTTGCCCTGCTGGACGAGCACGTCGACGGCCTGCCAGATCTCCTCGAAGGGGGTCCGGCGGTCGATGTGGTGGAACTGGTAGACGTCGATGTGGTCGGTCCGCAGCCGCCTGAGGCTGGCCTCGACGGCGCGGCGGATGTTCACGGCGGAGAGCCGGTCGTGGTTGGGCCACACCTCTCCGTCGGCGGCCATGTTGCCGTACACCTTGGTGGCGAGGACGGTCCGGTCGCGGCGGCCGCCGCCCTGGTCGAACCAGCTCCCGATGATCTCCTCGGTGCGGCCCTTGTTCTCACCCCAGCCGTAGACGTTGGCGGTGTCGACGTAGTTGATGCCCGCGTCGAGCGCGGCGTCCATGATCGCGTGGCTGTCGGCCTCGTCGGTCTGCGGGCCGAAGTTCATCGTGCCGAGGACGAGTCGGCTGACCTTGAGTCCGGTGCGTCCGAGCTGCGTGTACTTCATGGACGTACAGCCAAGGCGTTGGAGTGCGCTCGAAGCAAGGGTTTGATTCCGGTCGTATCGCTCCTCCGGGTGAGGCGGGGGCCCGGCGCGGTGAGTCGGTCCGGCCGGGGCGCTTCAATGCGGGCATGGGGCTGAGGAGCGCGGTGGGCGCGGCGGTGGCGTTGCTGGTGGCGGCGGCGGGGGGAGGTGCGGCGGCTCCCGGGCCGGGGGTGCCGGGGCCCGGAGGGTCGGGGGCGGTGGCGCCGGGACTCGCCGAGCGGGTGCCGACGGTCTTCCTGGGGGACGAGTCGATCGGGAGCTACGGCATCGCGCCCGTCGAGGACGGCGCGCTGCTGTGCGTACGGGCCCGGGAGAACCTGCCCGATGTGATCGAGGACCAGCTCGCCGACCAGTCGATCCTGCTCGACATCACGGCGGACGTGTCCTGCGCGGGCGCGCGGCTGAACCATGTCTGGGAGGAGCAGGACCTCGGTGGCGGGTTGGCGGCCGTTCCCCAGAAGCGGGCCCTGACGAAGGAGACGCGGCTGGTCGTGGTCGGGCTCGGCGCCGCGACGGCGGGGGTCGGGCAGGTGCTCGAGCAGTGCTCGGCGCGGCTGCGCGGCACGGAGGGCGCGCTGCACCCGGGCGCGCCCGTGGACGCCTCGTCCCCGGCGGGCGACTGCGCCGCGTACTTCGCGCGGGGCGCGGGCGCCGCCTGGCTGGAGGCGCGCTTCACGGAGACCGGCAAGGACCTGGACAAGCTGTTCTCGGAGATCTCCAGCGAGTCCCCGGCGGCCGACGTCGTGCTGGTGGGCTATCCGCGGCTGGTCCCGGAGGACCGCGGGCGGTGCCGTGAGCCGAAGGGCGCGCGGCTGTCGAAAGGGAGAACGCGCGCAGGCCGCGAGGTACGAGCGGGCGAGCACGATCGACCGTCGACAGTCGCACAGAGCGCCCGGAGGCGGACCGAGCCCCAAAAAGTACTGACGGGCGCGGCGGGCGGGCCGTTGGCGGACATCCCGGAGGCGGCCTGGCCGCTGCTCGACGGCTCGGTCCAGGCCCGTCTGAACACGCTGATGGCGGCGAAGGCGAAGCAGCACAAGGCCCGCTTCGTCGACCTGTACGCGGCGACGGGCGCGTCGACGGCGTGCGACGGGACGGACCGGGGGACGGGCGGCCTGCTGGAGCCGTCCCAGGTGACCCTGCATCACCAGACGTTCCCCTGGTTCCTGTGGGCGAACGAGACGGGCCGCGACGGGAACGGTGACGCCGTGGCGCAGTCGATCGCGGCGATGTACGGGAGGGGTCCGGCGTAGGGGGTGTCTTGCCGGGGTCGTCAGGGCACCTCCTGCGGGGTGCCCTGTGGCGCGTCCCCGGTCAGGAGCCGCCGAGCCAGCTCGTGGCATCGAGGCGGTACGCCGTCTCCGTCGGTACGACGGTCCGCAGGGCGGTCTCCATGTCCCGTACGCGCTCGGGGCCGAGGGTGTCGGTCCATTCCGTGCGCAGCCGGTCGAAGACCGCGGCCGAGCGGGCGAGGGCGTCGAAGCCGCGCGGGGTGAGCCGGACGAGCTTGCGGCGGGCGTCGGCGGGGTCGTCGGTGCGCTGGGCGTAGCCGAGGTCGACGAGCCGGTCGACGGTCTTGCCCGCCGCCTGTTTGGAGACGCCGAGCCGCCGCCCGATCTCGCTGGCGGTCGCTCCGTGGGCGCCGACGGCCTGCAGGGCGAAGCCGTACGCCGGGCGGAGGCCGGGGTGGCCCTGGCGGGCCAGCTCGGCGTGGAGGCGGTCGATGAGCGTGCGGAAGCCGGCGAAGAGGAGGAGGGGCAGCTCGAACCCCGGAACTCCCTTGCCCTCTTCGACAACCTGGTTTACGTTTCTCTCCTCGTCATGGTCAACCATGTTGTCGATTCTACTCCCGCCCTCTCTGCCTCAGGAGTCGCCTTGTTCACCGACCACACCCTGGAGACCGCCCCCGCCGCAGCCCGCCCCGCCATGGAGTCCGTGATCGCCGCATGGGGTCACCTTCCGCAGGCGGTCGCCCGGATGGCCGAGTCCCCGCACGCTCTCGACGGCTTCCTCAAGCTGAGCGCGCTCTTCGAGTCCACGACCCTGGACCCGCACGCGCGCGAGACGGTCATCCTCACGGTCGCCACCCGCAACCAGTGCCACCTCTGCATCGCGCTGCACGAGAAGAAGCTGGCCGCCCTCGGCCCGGCCGAGGAGCCCGAACGGCTGGAGGCCATACGGCAGTTCACCCATGCGGTGCTCGCCTCGTCGGGCGCGGTGAGCTACGACGAGCTGGACCTGTTCCTCCGGCACGGCTACGACCGGCAGAACGCCCTGGAGGTCGTCCTCGGCATCGGTGCCTACACCCTGTCGACGCTGGCGAACCGCCTCACGGGCGCGACGTGAGCCACCCCGCGCCGACGGGACGGCGGCGGCCGGTCAGCGGGCGGCGCGGCGGGCGTGGTCGCGCCGACGGGCCAGCAGGGCGAGGGAGTCGGTGGGGGCCGGCCGGTCCGGACAGACGTCGAAGTGGCTGATCCGGCAGGTGTCGGAGGGCTGGGCGTGACCCAGGTCGACGGCCGTGCCGTCGCCGGCGACGCGCCAGCGCCTTCCGGCCGGGACGGAACCGATCGGCCACTCGCCGGGCTCCATGAGGATCCACCGGCCGTGCGTCGTTCGGTGCCAGGCGGCGCGCGCGCCGCACCCGGAGCACGCGGCGGTGCCGGGCTTCCGCTGGTCCGGGATGCCCCCGGCCATCGGGGCAAGCCCCGCCAGGACCTCCCCCACGAGCACCGGATCGCTCATCGCCCGCGCCCGTCGCCGTCGGCCGGCACGGTCAAGGCCGCGACAGTCTCCATGGTGCCTCCCCCCGCGCGCGGACCCTTCGGGCACGCGCGAACTCCCCATCGATGGACAGAGTGAACCCCGCGGGACAATCCCCCGTTTTCGACACCGGAAAACCTCCTCCGGGCGGGCGGTCACCGCGGGTGGCGCACGATCAGCAGGGCCTCCACGGCCCCCTCCGGTGCCTGGTACACGTGAGGGACGTCGGCGGCCCAACTGCCGTGCTGCCCAGGGCCGATCAGGACGGGGTCCCCGAGCCCGCCGACGCGCGCGATGCCGGCGAGGACGACGAGGTGCTCCGTGGTGCCGGGGGAGTGGGCGGCGGACTCCTGCGTCGCCCCGGAGCGGATGCGGATGCGGTAGGTCTCCGTCACCGAGTCATCGGCCTCGAACCGCTCGACGAGGACGGCGTCCACGGCCTCGCCGGAGATCTCGGCGGGGGACGGGAGGCCCTGCAGGGCGGTGCTCAGGGGCACCTTGAGCGCCGTCGTCAGGGCGTAGAGCGTCTCCAGGGTCGGATTGCGCCGCCCGCTCTCCAGCTCGGACAGCGTCCCCTTGCCGACCCCGGACCGGCGCGCCAGCTCGGACAGCGACATGCCCCGCGCCTCGCGCAACTCCCGTACGCGCAGGCCCGCTTCGGCGGCCAGGTCCATGGTGCCCCTTCTCGTCCGGGGCCGGTTGATCCCCGCCTCCGAGAGGTCTATCGTTCCACAAACAGAACGTTCCGTATACGGAACGCAGGTGGGCGCCGGTAGCGCCGGTCGGCACAGTACGAAGGAGTGGCATGGAGTCCCGGGAACACACGTCCCTCCCCGCGCGCAGCAGGGAGGTGGCACGCGCCCTCGCCGAGGCCGGCGTCGAAGGCCGCGTGCGCGAGCTGACGGAGTCCGCCCGCACGGCCGCTGAGGCCGCCGCGGCTCTCGGGTGCGAGGTGGGCGCCATCGCCAACAGCCTCGTCTTCCTCTCCGACGACGAGCCCGTCCTGGTGCTGACCAGCGGCCGGCACCAGGTGGACACCACGGCCCTCGCCGCCCGGTGGGGGCGTGGCGGGCTCCGGCGCGCCACCCCGGAACAGGTGCGCGAGGCCACCGGGCAGGCGATCGGGGGCGTGGCGCCGGTCGGCCATCCCCGGACGCTTCCCACCGTGGTCGACACGGCCCTGACCGAACACCCCCGGATCTGGGCCGCCGCCGGGACTCCCCGTACGGTCTTCCCCACCACCGCCGGTGAACTCCTCCGGCTCACGGGCGGGCTCCTGCTCCCCGTCGGACCGTGACCGGGGGCCCGGCCGGCCCGGGGACGGATCTGACCGGGCAGGTGGCGCTGGTCACCGGGGGGTCGAGCGGGCTCGGCCGGGCCATCGCGCTCGGTCTGGCGTCCGCCGGAGCCGCGGTGGTGGTGGCCGGCCGGCGCCCGGAGGCGTGCGCGCGGGCCGCGGCCGGCATCGCCGCGCGGACCGGCGGTACGGCCGAGGGGGTCTCCTGCGACGTGACCGAGGACGGATCGGTCCACGACCTCGCCCGGCACGTCGTCGGCCGGTACGGCCGCCTGGACGTGCTCGTCACCAGCGCCGGGATCCAGGCCCGGGGCACCCTCGACACGCTCGACGCCGCCACGCTGCGGCGCTGTCTGGACGTCAACGTCGTCGGAACGTTCCTCGCCTGCCAGGCCGTCGTGCCCACGATGCGCCGGGCCGGGTACGGCCGCATCGTCACCCTCGCCAGCGCTCTGGGGCTCGTCGGCGGCGCGGGCCGCGCGGGCTACGCCGCCGCCAAGGGCGCGGTGGTCCAGCTCACCCGCAGCCTCGGGGTCGAACTCGCGGGCACCGGCGTCTGCGTCAACGCGCTGGCCCCGGGCCCCTTCCGCACACCGTTGAACGAGGGCGTCGACGACGACCCGCGCGTCCGGGACTTCCTCGACCACCAGGTCCCGATGGGGCGCTGGGCCGAACCGGACGAACTCGTCGGCGCCGCGCTGCTGTTGGCGAGCCCGGCGGCGTCCTATCTCACCGGTGCGGTCCTGCCGGTGGACGGTGGCTGGACCGCCCACTGACAACCCGGCACGCCCGGCGCACGGCCCGTCGGACGGCTCCGCTCAGAGCGCGGCGGCCGTCGCCTCGCGGGGGCCGTGGACGTGGCGGTACGGCGAGCCGAGCCCCCATGCCTGGTGCATCGCGTCCGCGAAGGCCCCCGCCAGCTTGTGCTCGCCGGTCGGGCCGGGGTGGGTGCCGTCGTAGGTGTCCGTGCCGAGGTCGTACGACTCCGGGGTGGTGGCGAGCAGCAGCGGCGAGGCCGCCGTGTCCAGGTCGGCGACGGCCTTGGCGAGCAGCTCGTTGAAACGGGCGCACTCGGCGGCGAAGGGCGCGTCGTACGTGGCGCGGACGTTGGGGATGACGGGCATCAGGACGGCCCGGACGTGCGGGTTCGCCGCGCGGGCGGCGGCGACGAAGGCGCGGACGTTGTCGGCCGTCTGGTCGCTGTTCGTGTAGAAGCCGAGGTCTATCAGGCCGAGGAAGACCAGCAGGACGTCCGCCCGCGTGGCGGTCACCGCCTCGCCGATCAGCGGCGCCATGTGCAGCCAGCCCTCGCCCCAGCCCGCCAGATGGCGCCGGGCGGCGGCGGGGAAGGCCGGGTCGGCGTAGGCGTGCGAGAGGGGCCCGCCGGCGTCCTTGTCGTACAGCTCGGTGCGCGGTCCGACGATCTCGTACGGACCGCCCGGGCCGGACTCCAGGTGCTGCCACATCCGGTAGCGCCATGTGCAGTCGCCGGCACTGCCGATCGTGCAACTGTCACCGACGAACATGAAACGCATGGTCACCATCATCACCGACGGTGGCGACGGCCTGCGACGTGATCCCGGACACGGCACCGGGCCGGCTCCGCGGCCGCACGTGGCACGCTTGGGTCCATGCGCTCGCTCCTGTACGCCTCCGGTGCCGCGGCCCTCCTCCTGCTCGCCGCGGCCGGCCCGGCCGGGGCCGCCGAGGCCGACCGGGACTTCACCATCAAGGACGCCCGGATCGCCGAGTCCAGCGGCCTGGCCGCCAGCCGGGCCCACCCGGGGATCTACTGGACGCACAACGACCAGGACGCGCCGCTGATCTACGGCATCGACTCGCGTACCGGCGAGACCGTCGCCACGCTCACCATGAAGGGCGTCGGCACCCCCCGCGACATGGAGGCCGTCTCCGTCGGCCCCGACGGGGACATCTACGTCGGCGACATCGGCGACAACCTGGACGGCTCCTGGGACCACGTGTGGATCTACCGCTTCCCGGAGCCGAAGGTCCTCGAGGACCAGACCGTGCGGGCGAGGCAGTACGACGTGACGTACGCCGACGGCGCCCGCAACGCCGAGGCGCTGATGGTCCATCCGAAGACCGGCCGGGTCTACATCGCCAGCAAGCATGAGGACGGCGGCGGGCTCTACGCCGGCCCCGAGCGGCTCTCGTCGTCCGGCACGAACGTCTTCCGGCGGATCGGCGAGGTGCCGTGGGTGACGGACGGCGCCTTCTCGCCGGACGGCGGAACGCTCGTCCTGCGCGGCTACTTCTCCGCCCGCGCCTACGCCTGGAAGGACGGCAGGCTCTCCGGGGAGGGCGTCTCCGCGGGCGCGCCGTTCCAGGGGCAGGCGGAGTCGGTCACGTACACGAAGGACGGGTCGGCGCTGATGTTCGGCTCGGAGGGGAAGGAGAGCCGGGTCGTCCGGGTGGAGGCGCCGGGCGGCGGCCGGAGCCCCTCGGCGTCCGGGGGCCCGTCGACCCCGTCGGACGGCGGCAAGGGCGGCGGGGGTGACGGGAACGCCGGGAACGACAAGGAGGGCGGGGAAGGCGACTTCACGACGGGCGTGATCGTCCTCGGTCTCGCCACCGCCCTGGTCCTCGGCGGAAAGCGCCTCCTGCGGCGGGGCTGACCGCCCCCGGCCCACGGCGGGGCCGACCGCCGAAGGACCGGCGGCGAAGAGCCGCCGAGGCGCCCGCGTCGACCCGGCGCGCCCCCGGGTCGAGACTGGAAGGAGACCGGTCGTCGGAGACCGGAGGACCCGACGCCGGGACCGGGCCGGTCGTGAGAGGCGTGGAGGAACCATGACCGGATTCACTCGCGAGGACACCCCCGTCGCCATGGAGGGCGGGGGACTGGACTTCCGTATGCGTGAGGCCGGAGGCGACATGACCGTCGCCTTCATCCACCTTCCCCAGGGCACCGACATGGGACCGGCGCTCAAGGGGCTGGAAGACGACCTCTGCCAGTGCCCCCACTGGGGCTATCTGCTCAAGGGCCGGATCAGGATGCGGACCGCCTCGGGCGAGGAGACCTACGAGGCGGGACAGGCCTACTACTGGGGTCCCGGGCACGCGCCCGAAGCGCTGGAGGACGTCGACGTCGTGGAGTTCTCGCCGACCGTCGAGTTCAACGAGGTGATCGACCACGTGAAGGCCCAGTCGGGCTGAGCGGACCGGGTGAGGGACGACGGGGGACGGGGCACGGCGAGGGCCCGGCGGTGACACACCGCCGGGCCCTCGTCGTCGTCTTCGGTTGCTTCGGTACGACTACAGCTTCTCGATCACGTAGTCGACGCACGCCGTCAGGGCCTGCACGTCCGCCGGGTCGACCGCCGGGAACATCGCCACGCGCAGCTGGTTGCGGCCCAGCTTGCGGTACGGCTCGGTGTCCACGATGCCGTTGGCGCGCAGCGCCTTGGCGACCGCCGCCGCGTCGATGTCGTCGGCGAAGTCGATCGTGCCGATGACCTGCGAGCGCTTGGCCGGGTCCGTGACGAACGGCGTCGCGTACTTGGACTCCTCGGCCCAGCCGTACAGCGCCTGCGACGACTGCTTCGTACGGGCCACGGCCCAGTCGAGGCCACCCTGGCCGTTGATCCACTTCAGCTGCTCGTTCAGCAGGAAGAGGGTCGAGAGGGCCGGGGTGTTGTACGTCTGGTTCTTCAGCGAGTTGTCGATCGCCGTCGGGAGGGAGAAGAACTCCGGGATGTGGCGGCCGGACTCGTGGATCTTCTTCGCGCGCTCCAGGGCGGCCGGGGAGAACGCCGCCAGCCACAGGCCGCCGTCGGCGGCGAAGGACTTCTGCGGGGCGAAGTAGTAGACGTCCGACTCGGTGATGTCGACCGGCAGGCCGCCCGCGCCGGAGGTCGCGTCGACCAGGACGAGCGCGCCCTCGTCGGCGCCCGCGACCCGCTTGACCGGGGCCGCGACACCGGTGGAGGTCTCGTTGTGGGTGTACGCGTAGACGTCGACGCCCGCCTCGGCCCGCGGCTCCGGGTGGGTGCCCGGGTCGGAGGAGATCACGGTCGGCTCGGCCAGCCAGGGGGCCAGCTTGGCGGCCTTCGCGAACTTGGAGGAGAACTCGCCGAAGGTGAGGTGCTGCGACTTCGACTCGATCAGCCCGTGGGTCGCGATGTCCCAGAAGGCGGTCGAGCCGCCGTTGCCCAGGATCACCTCGTAGCCCTCGGGCAGCGAGAAGAGGTCACGCACTCCGGCACGTACCTCGCCGACCAGGTTCTTGACCGGGGCCTGGCGGTGGGACGTGCCGAGGAGGGAGGTGCCGGTGGCGGCCAGGGCGTCCAGCGCCTCCGTACGCACCTTGGAGGGGCCCGCGCCGAAACGGCCGTCGGCGGGCTTGATGTCAGCGGGAATCCGGATCTCAGCCACGAGACGGAGCGTATCCGGTCGGAAGGGCCGCGTCAGACGATGTCCGCCGGATGAGACGGCCGCCGGGACGCCGGTGAGACGTCGCCAAGGCGCCGGTGGGGACGGTCGCGGCGGCTCGCGGGGACGGTCGCCGGGACGGCGGAGGGGACGCCCGGTGGGCCATCCTGGCCGGGTGGGAGAAGACGAGCGACACGAGGGACTGGAAGAGGCGCTCCGCGCCGCCGTGGCCGGGGACGTCGACTTCGGGACCACCGCACGGGCCCTGATGACCATGGACGCGTCCAACTACCGCCGGGTGCCGCTCGGCGTGGTCGCCCCGCGTGACGCGGCGGACGTGGCGGCGGCCCTGTCGGTGTGCCGGGAGTTCGCGGTGCCGGTGGTGGCGCGCGGCGGCGGGACCTCGATCGCCGGGCAGGCGACCGGCACCGGCGTCGTCCTCGACTTCACCCGCCACATGCGGGCGCTGCTCTCCCTGGACCCCGAGGCGCGGACGGCCGTCGTCCAGCCCGGGCTCGTCCTGGACCGGCTGCGGGAGGCTGCCCGCCCGCACGGGCTGACCTTCGGACCCGACCCGTCCACGCACAGCCGCTGCACGCTCGGCGGCATGATCGGCAACAACGCGTGCGGGGCGCACTCGGTCGCCTGGGGGACCACCGCCGACAACGTCCTGGGGCTCGACGTCCTCACCTACGGCGGGACGCGGCTACGCCCCGGCCGGGACTGGCAGGGCGCGCCGGACGGGCTGCGGAGGCTGGTCGACGGGCATCTGGCGGAGCTGCGGACCGGGTACCCCGACGGCCTGCCCCGCCGGATCTCCGGCTACGCGCTCGACGCCCTGCTGCCGGAGCGGGGCGCGGACGTGGCCCGGTCGTTCTGCGGGAGCGAGGGCACGCTGGGGGTGCTGACGGAGGCGACCGTACGGCTCGTGGCGGCGCCGGCCTCGCCCGTCCTCGCCGTCCTCGGGTACCCGGACGAGGGCGCGGCCGCCGACGCGGCGGTGGAGCTTCTCGCGCACAGGCCGCTGACGGTGGAGGGGATGGCCGCCGATCTGGTGCGGGGCGCGGTGGGGCTGCCGCGCGGCGGTGCGTGGCTGTTCGTCGAGATGGACGGGGAGCCGGCGGCGCGGGCGCTGGTCCGGGCGGCGGACGCCCTGGACGCGGCGGTGGTGACCGATCCGGCCGGCCGGCGGGCGCTGTGGCGGATCCGCGAGGACGCGGCCGGGACGGCGACCCGGATGCCCGACGGGACGGAGGCCTGGCCGGGGTGGGAGGACTGCGCGGTGCCGCCCGCGCGCCTCGGCTCGTATCTGCGCGCGTTCCGGGCGCTGCTCGCGGAGTACGGGCTGCGCGGGACGCCGTACGGGCACTTCGGCGACGGCTGCGTCCACGTCCGCATCGACTTCGACCTGTGGACGGAGCGGGGTGTGGGGCGGTTCCGGGAGTTCTCGGAGGCGGTGGCGGACCTCGTGGTCGGGCACGGCGGCTCGCTGTCGGGGGAGCACGGGGACGGGCAGGCGCGGGCCGAACTGCTGCCGAGGATGTACGGCCCCGGTCTGGTCCGCCTCTTCGGCGAGGTCAAGGACCTGTGGGATCCGGACGGCGGCCTGAACCCGGGCACGCTGGTGCGGCCGGCCCGGCTGGACGAGAACCTGCGCTTCACCGGGCTGCCGGTGGTCGTCCCGGAGGCGGTCCGGTGCGTCGGCGTCGCCAAGTGCCGGGTGGCGGGGCCGAGCGCCGGGCCGGGCGTGATGTGTCCGTCGTACCGCGCGACGGGGGAGGAGCGGCACTCGACCCGGGGCCGGGCGAGGCTGCTGCACGAGATGGCCCTCGGCGAGGTGGTCACGGACGGCTGGCGTTCGGAGGAGGTCCTGGAGGCCCTCGACCTGTGCCTGTCGTGCAAGGGGTGCCGGAGCGACTGCCCGGTGGGCATCGACATGGCGGCGTACAAGGCGGAGTTCCTCCACCGTCACTACGAGGGCAGGCGGCGGCCGTGGTCGCACGTCACGATGGGCCGGCTTCCGCAGTGGCTGCGCTGGTTCGGTCCGGCCCTGAACCTCGGCGCCGCGCTGCCCTTCGCCGCCCGTCTCGCCGGCACCACCCCGGAGCGCGCCTTCCCGCGCGTCGCGTCCCGGACGTTCGTCTCCTGGTTCGGCACGCGCCTGGAGACCCCCTCCGACGCCCTGTTGTGGCCGGACACCTTCACCAACCACCTCGCCCCCCAGGTGGGACGCGCGGCGGTACGGGTCCTGGAGGCGGCGGGCGTCCGCGTCGGGCTGCCCCCGGGCCGGGTGTGCTGCGGGCTCACCTACGTCTCCACGGGCCAGCTCGACCGGGCGCGCACGGTCATGCGCCGGACGCTCGACGTCATGGAGGCCGCGACGGGCCCGGTCGTGGTCCTCGAACCGTCCTGCGCGGCCACCCTGACGACCGATCTGCCGGAGCTCCTGCCCGACGACCCCCGGGCCCGCCGCCTGGCCTCCTCCGTACGGACCTTCGCCCAGGGCCTGGAGGAGCTGGCGCCCGGATGGCGACCGCCGCGCCTGGACCGCGAGACGGTGGGGCAGACGCACTGCCACCAGCACGCCGTCCTCGGCGACGCGGCCGAGCGCCGGCTGCGGGAACGCGCGGGTCTGCGCGGCCCGCTGAGCGGCGGCTGCTGCGGCCTGGCGGGCAACTTCGGTTTTGAACCCGGGCACTACGACGTGTCGGTGGCCTGTGCGCAGGACCAGCTCCTGCCCGCGCTCGGCGCGGCGGGCGAGGAGGCGGTCGTCCTCGCCGACGGCTTCTCCTGCCGCACGCAGATCGAGCACCTGACGGAGCGCCGGGGGCGGCACCTGGCGGAGGTCCTCGCGGAGGCGATCCACGGCCGGGAGGCCTGAGCCGGCCGGGGTCGGACCTTGTCGGCCGGCCGGGGCCTTACGGACTCGGCCCGGGGCCGGGATGCTTGAGCCGGCCGGTTGGGCTCGGACCCAGCCCAGGGCCGGGAGGCTTGAACCGGCCGGTTGGGCTCGGACCCAGCCCAGGGCGGGGGATGCTTGAGCCGGCCGGTTGGGCTCGGACCCAGCCCAGGGCGGGGGAGGCCTGAGCCGGCCGGTTGGGCTCGGACCCAGCCCAGGGCGGGGGAGGCCTGACCAGGCCGGGACCGCCGAATCACGCCCTCAGGGCGCCCGTCGCCGCCTCGCGGCGCCTGCCCGTCCCCCCGGGTGCCCCGCCCCGCGCCTGCTCGACACCCCGTTCGCCCGCCCGCTCCGGGGCCTCGCGCGCCGCCGTGCCGGCCGGCTCAGGCGCCGCCGCCGGGGAGCCCGGCCGCCTCCATCCTGCTGAACGTACGGCGGTAGCTGCGGGGCGGGACGCCGCGGCGGCGGACGAACTGTTCGCGCAGGACCGCCGCGCTGCCGTAGCCGACGCGCCGGGCGATCTCCTCGACCGGCAGCTCCGTGGTCTCCAGCAGCTCCTCGGCCCGCGCCAGCCGCAGGCCCAGCACCCACGCGTGCGGGGTGGTGCCCGTCGCGGCCGTGAAGCGGCGGGCGAAGGAGCGACGGCTCATCAGCGCGCGCCGGGCCAACTCCGCCACCGGCAGCGGCTCGTGGAGGTGCGCGCGGGCCCAGGCCAGCACGTCGGCGAGCCGCTCGTCCTCGCCGTCCTCGGGGACGGGCGCGGCCAGGTACTGCGCCTGACCGCCGTCGCGGTGCGGCGGCAGGACGAGGTCGCGGGCGACGGCGTTGGCGGCGGCGGCGCCGTACTCGCGGCGCAGCAGGTGCAGGCAGAGGTCGAATCCGGCGGCGGCCCCCGCGCCGGTGAGGATCCGGCCCTCGTCGACGTAGAGGGCATCCGGCTCGACGGTGAGCGACGGGTGGCGGCGGGCGAGGAGTTCGGCGAACCGCCAGTGCGTGGTGGCCCGCAGGCCGTCGAGCAGCCCCGCGGCGGCCAGCGCGAACGTCCCCACGCAGTGCGCCCCGACCAGCGCGCCGCGCGCGTGGGCGGCCCGCAGCGCGTCGAGCACGGCATCGGGCGGCGGGGTGCGGAAGTCGGCCCAGGGCAGGGCGAGTACGAGATCGGCGGAGGCGATCCGGTCGAGGCCGTGCGTCACGGCGAGCGGCACCCCGACGTCGGTGGGGACCTGCCCGGGCCGTTCGGCGCAGAGCGCGAAGTCGAAGAGAGGCAGGCCCGGGGCCCGGGCGGCGAACACCTCGGCGACGAGACCGGCGGCGAGCATGCCGACGCGCGGCGGGGCGTAGGCGGCGACCTTCACGCGGTGACCTTCATGCGGCGAGTGTGGCACGCGGGGCGCCCCTCGTGGCAGGAATCCCGCGATCGGTGGCAGTACGGCCACTCGTGGCGGTCCGGGGGGCCGACGAGAGTAGGGGGCATGACAGAGAACCCGCTCGGCACCAGCGCCCGCTACACCGTTCTGACCACCGGTTACACCACCTCCACCGGCCCCGGCGTCGCCGCCACCGTGTCGTACGTCCGGGACGGCGACCGGCACGTGATCGTCGATCCGGGCATGGTGGCGCACCGGGACCGCATCCTCGGTCCGCTCGCCGGACTGGGGCTGGGACCGGACGACATCACCGACGTCGTGCTCAGCCACCACCACCCCGACAACACCATGAACGTCGGCCTCTTCGGCCGGGCCCGCGTCCACGACCACAAGGCGGAGTACCTCGACGACCAGTGGACCGACCGGGACGCGGAGGGCCACGAACTCACCGGCTCCCTGCGCCTGATCCGCACCCCCGGCCACAGCGCCGAGGACATCACCCTCCTCGCGGGCACGGCGGACGGGGTGGTGGCCTTCGTCGGAGACCTGTGGTGGCGCCCGGACGGCCCGGCGGACGACCCGGTGGCCCCGGACCGCGACGTGCTGCGCACCTCGCGCCTGCGGGTCATGGCGGCGTCGGACGTGATCGTGCCGGGCCACGGGGCGCCGTTCGCGACGGTGGACCAAGTGCCGGTCTAGGGGAGCCGTTCCGGCCTGGTGAGCCGGTCCTGGGCGTACGGCCCCGGGCTCGCGGCCCGGTGGCGGGCTCAGGTGCGGGTGATCTCGCGGGCGAGGGCGACCAGCGCCCCGGTCGCCGGGTGCGGGGCCGCGTCGCGCCACGCCAGGACGGTGTGGACGGCGGGCGCGTCGGTGAGGGGGCGGTAGGCGACGCCCGGGTGCGGGTGCATGTCCGCGGTGGAGGCGGCCGAGACGCCGACGCCCCGGCCCGCGGCGATCGCGGTGAGCCAGTCGTCGGTGTTGGCGACGGTGAGCGTGCCGGCCGGCCGGGGGGAGGCGGGCCAGAGGTCGAGGGTCGTCGTGCCGGAGACGGTGTTGAGGACGACCGTCTCGGACGCGAGGTCCGCGAGGAGCACCGTCGTCCGGTCCGCCAGCGGACTGTCCGCGGGGAGGGCGGCGATCCGGGTCTCCGTGATCAGCTCCTCCGTGGCGAGGCCCGGCGCGTCCACCGGTCCGCGCAGCAGGGCCGCGTCCACCTCGCCGCGTACGAGACCGGCCGTGCGGTCGTCGACGCGGAGGAGTTCGAGCGGGGTCTCGGGGTGTTCGTGCTGCCAGCGCCGGAGCAGCGGGGTGGTGTACGGACCGAAGGCCGCCCAGGCGTGGCCGAGGCGCAGCGGCCGGTGGCGCAGGCGCTCCGGGTCGAGGGCGGTGTCGAAGGCGGCGACGGCCGCGGCGGCCCGGTCGTGGAAGGCGCGGCCCTCGGCGGTGAGGGAGAGGTGGTGGGTGGAGCGGTCGACGAGGCGGACGCCGAGGTGGCGTTCCAGGGCGGCGAGCGTGCGGGAGACGGCCGGTTGGGTGAGGTGGAGCCGGGCGGCGGCCCTCGTCACGTTGCCCTCCTCGGCGATGGCGAGGAAGGAGCGGAGATGACGCAGCTCGATGCCCATGTCCTTCGAGCATAACCGCAGCCCAATCGGCATTTCCGGTGCGGCGCGGGGGTTCGTACGGTGGCAGTCGGAGCCCGGGAGGCGAGTGCACTATCCTGGACTGGAAGTGCAGCACGTTGGACCATGCAAGGGAGTGAGCCGGTGGACAGCCCGGTCAAGGACATCGCCGCCGTCTCCGTGCCGGAGGCCGCGGCCGCCTCCGCGGGGACCGGGCGCGCGAACCGCCTCGGCCCCGTGGCGCTGGTCGTCACCGGCGGTCTGTCCGTGCAGTTCGGATCGGCCCTGGCGGTCCTGCTGATGCCCCGGGCCGGCGCGCTCGGTGTGGTCACGCTGCGCCTGGTCCTGGCCGCCGTGGTCCTGCTGGTCGTCTGCCGCCCGAAGGTCCGCGGCTACGGCCGCGCGGACTGGGGCACGGTCGTCGCCTTCGGCACCGCCATGGCGGGCATGAACGTCCTCTTCTACCAGGCGGCCGACCGGATCCCGCTCGGCGCCGCCGTCACCCTGGAGGTCCTCGGCCCGCTGGTCCTGTCCGTGGTGGCCTCCCGACGGCTGGTGAACCTGCTGTGGGCCGGGCTCGCCCTCGGCGGCGTCGTCCTGCTCGGGGGCGGCGGGTTCGACCGGCTCGATCCGGTGGGCGCGGCGTTCGCGCTCGCCGCCGGGGCGATGTGGGCGACCTACATCGTCTTCAGCGCCCGTACCGGCCGCCGCTTCCCGCAGGCGGACGGTCTCGCGCTCGCGATGGCCTTCGGCGCGGTCCTCAGCCTGCCCCTCGGGCTCGTGGAGGCGGGTGACCGGCTCCTCGTGCCGTCGACGATCGGCCTGGGCCTCGCCGTCGCCCTGCTCTCCTCCGTCCTGCCGTACACCCTCGAACTGCTGGCGCTGCGCCGTCTGCCCGCGCCCACCTTCGCGATCCTGATGAGCCTGGAGCCGGCGATCGCGGCGACCGCCGGTTTCCTCGTGCTGAGTCAGGCGCTGTCCCCGACGGACGCGCTGGCCATCGCGCTCGTCATCGCGGCCAGCATGGGCGCGGTCCGCACCCAGGTCAGGCGCGCGGCCGACCGCTGACCTTGCGGGGCCGCACGAGCAACGCGAGCCCTCCGGCGAGGATCAGCGCCCCGGCCAGGCCGGCGGCCGCGGCCGTCGACCCGCTGCCCGTGTCGGCCAGCTCGCCCCCGGTACCGGAACCGGAGCCGCCCGTCGGGGTGGCGGACGGGGCCGGGGCCGTGGTGGACGCGGTCGGCGTCGGGGTCGCGGTGGGCTTCGGGCTCGGCGGTCCGGTCGTCGGGGTGGTGGTCGGGGTGGGGGTCGGGGTGGGCTTCGGCCCCTTCGCGATCCGGAGCACCAGGTCGTCGCCATCGTTGGCGGTCTCGGGGTCGAGGATGTCGGCCGGGTAGAGCCCGGCCGGGACGCGGAAGGTCGTCCCCGCGGCCTTCTGCGGGAACGTCCAGGTGAAGGGGAGGGCGTAGCTCTCGCCGGGGGCCAGGCCGTCGTACAGGTCGCAGACGAGGGAGCCGGGGTCGGCCCAGCACGCCTTGTCGTAGCCCCCCGGCCAGTAGTCGCCGTAGTCGCCGTAGAGGGACAGGTGCACCACGAAGCTCTCGATCCGTCCGGGCCCGTGGTTGGTCACCACCAGCTCGGTCCGGACCTTCTCGCCCGGCCGCACGGAACCGGTCGGCGCCTTCCACTCCACGCCCACGTCATTGCCCGTGCGGACGTCGACCGTCGCGGTCGCGGTGTTGTCCTCGGGCCTGGTGTCGACCGCGTCGCCGAGGTCCGCGGTGGCCGTGAAGGCGAGCGTGGTGCCCGCCGGCACGTCCTTGCCGAGCTTCAGGCGCACCTGCTCCCCGACCTGCTGCTCGGAGTCCCGGGTCCGGCAGGCGAGGGTGCGCCCGTCCGGGGTCGGCGTGCAGCGCGCCGGGTGGCTGAGGGATTCCACGTACGTGACCCCGCGCGGCAGGGGGATCGTCACGCCCAGTGCGGGCAGGCTCCCCGACACGACGTCGGCCCCGACGGCGACGATCACCGTCCGTCCCGGAGCCACGGCCTTGACGTCCGTCGTCAGGGTCGTCTTCACGTCGACACCGCCCGGCGCGTCCGCGGCCCGTGCCGTCGCTGTGAGCGAACCCAGCAGCAGGGCCGTCGCCCCGATGGCCGTCGCCGTCCGTACCGGACCACGCCTCATGCGTCCGTCCCCCCGCTCGTCACCCACGCTTTACCGACAGTTGGACGGCCCGACCGCTCGAAAGGTTGTACCCGAATAAACCAAGCAAGCATGCTTGATTGTTTCTCTGCCCGCTGCCATGCTCCTCGGCACGCCCGTGTCCCACCGTTCACGCCCGTGTCCCACCCTTCCCGAGGGGAGCGCACCGTGTCCGACCCCGCCGTCGTCCTCGACGATCTGCGTGAGGAGAGCGAGGAGGTCGACCGGCTCGTCCGAGGGGCGGCCGACGAGAGGTGGGCCGCGCCCACCCCCGCCCCCGGCTGGACCGTCGCCCATCAGATCGCCCATCTCGCCTGGACCGACCGGGCCGCCCTGCTCGCCGTCACCGACCCCGACGCCTTCGCCGCCGAGACGGAGAAGGCGATGGCCGCGCCCGACCGGTTCGTCGACGACGGGGCCGCCGAGGGCGCCGCGCTGCCGCCGGCCGTGCTGCTCGACCGCTGGCGCGACGGCCGCGAACGGCTCCAGGAGGCCCTGCGCGCCGCACCGGCGGGCGCCCGGTTCCCCTGGTACGGGCCGCCGATGAGCGCGACCTCCATGGGAACCGCGCGGCTCATGGAGACCTGGGCGCACGGCCGGGACGTCGCCGACGCCCTCGGCGTCGTGCCCGAACCGACCGCCCGCCTGCGGCACGTGGCGTGGATCGGCCTCAGGGCCCGCGACTACGCCTATCTGGTGCGGGGCATCCCGGCGCCGGCCGAGCCGTTCCGGGTCGAACTGACCTCCCCCGACGGCGAGGAGTGGGTCTACGGCCCGCCGGACGCCACCCAGCGGATCACCGGGCCCGCCCTCGACTTCTGCCTCCTGGTCACCCAGCGGGTCCACCGCGACGACACCGCCCTGACCGCCGAGGGCGCCGACGCCGAGCGGTGGCTCCGCATCGCCCAGGCCTTCGCCGGCCCCGCGGGCCCCGGCCGCCCGCGCCGGGACGCCTGATGGACGTCCTGCGAATCGGCAACGCCTCCGGCTTCTACGGCGACCGCTTCGACGCCGTCCGCGAGATGCTCACCGGCGGCGAACTCGACGTCCTCACCGGCGACTACCTCGCCGAACTCACCCTCCTCATCCTCGGCCGCGACCGGCTCAAGGACCCGTCCGCCGGCTACGCCAAAACCTTCCTGCGCCAGATGGAGGAGGGCCTCGGCCTCGCCCACGAGCGCGGGGTGCGGATCGTCGCCAACGCCGGCGGCCTCCACCCCGCGGGGCTCGCCGACGCCCTGCGCGCCCTGGCCGCCCGCCTCGGCGTCCCCGCCCGGATCGCCCACGTCGAAGGCGACCTCCTCCCGCCCCCGGACGGCGCCCTCACCGCCAACGCCTACCTCGGCGGCGCGGGCATCGCCGCCTGCCTGGAGGCCGGCGCGGACGTCGTCGTCACCGGCCGGGTCACCGACGCCGCCCTCGTCACCGGACCCGCCCAGTGGCGGTTCGGCTGGAGCCCGGACGATCCCGGGTGGCACGACAGGCTGGCGGGCGCCGTCGTCGCCGGACACGTCCTGGAGTGCGGCACCCAGGCCACCGGCGGCAACTACGCCTTCTTCGCGCAAGCCGGCCACGACGTCCGCCGCCCCGGCTTCCCCCTCGCCGAGATCCACGCCGACGGCAGCTCCGTCATCACCAAGCACCCCGGCACCGGCGGCGTCGTCGACATCGGCACCGTCACCGCCCAGCTCCTCTACGAGACCTCCGGCGCCCGCTACGCCGGACCCGACGCGACCGCCCGCCTCGACACCGTACGGCTCACCCAGGCCGGCCCCGACCGGGTCGCGATCGACGGCGTGCGCGGAGAGGCCCCGCCCCCCACCCTCAAGACCGGACTCACCCGCCTCGGCGGCTTCCGCAACGAGGTCGTCTTCGTCCTCACCGGCCTCGACATCGACGCCAAGGCCCGCCTCGTCCGGGACCAGATCGACGACGCGCTCGACCGCGCCGGCTCCCGGCCCGCCGAACTCCGCTGGGAACTCGCCCGCACCGACCGGCCCGACGCCGCCACCGAGGAGACCGCGAGCGCCCTCCTCCGCCTCGTCGCACGGGACCCCGCGCCCGAACCGGTCGGCCGCGCCCTCACCGGCGCCGCCATCGAACTCGCCCTCGCCAGCTACCCCGGCTTCCACGTCACCGCCCCGCCCGGCAAGGGCGCCCCCTACGGCGTCTTCGAGGCCGCCCACGTGCCCGCCGCCGACGTCCCGCACACCGCCGTCCTGCCCGACGGGACCCGGCTCGCCCTCCCCGTACCCGCGCGGACCCGGGAGCTGGAGCTGCTGCCCGCGCCGCCGCTCCCCGAGCCGCTGCCGCCGGGACCGGTGCGGCGCGCCCCGTTCGGGCTCGTCGCCGGCGCCCGCAGCGGCGACAAGGGCGGCGACGCCAACGTCGGGGTGTGGGTGCGCACCGACGCGGCCTGGCGCTGGCTGGCCCACACCCTGACCGTCGAGCGGTTCCGTGCGCTGCTGCCGGAGACCGCAGGGCTCCCCGTCGTCCGCCACGACCTGCCGAACCTGCGCGCGGTGAACTTCGTCGTCACCGGCCTCCTCGGCGAAGGCGTCGCCTCCCAGGCCCGCTTCGACCCCCAGGCCAAGGCCCTCGGCGAATGGCTCCGCGCCCGCGCCCTCGACATTCCGGAGGAACTGCTGTGACCGTCCTCGCCTCCGCCCTCGACACGGACGGATCCGACTACGCCGCCCACCGCGCCGCCATGCTCGACAAGCTGGCCGCCCTCGACGCCGCGCACGCCACGGCGCTCGCGGGCGGCGGCGAGAAGTACGTCCAACGGCACCGCCGGCGCGGCAAGATGCTCGCCCGCGAGCGGATCGAGCTGCTGGTCGACCCCGACACGCCCTTCCTGGAGCTGTCGCCGCTCGCCGCCTGGGGCAGCGACTATCCGGTGGGCGCCTCGATCGTCACCGGCATCGGCGTCGTCGAGGGCGTCGAGTGCCTGATCACCGCCAACGACCCCACCGTGCGCGGCGGGGCCTCCAACCCGTGGACGCTGAAGAAGGCCCTGCGCGCCAACGAGATCGCGTACGCCAACCGGCTGCCGTGCATCGCGCTCGTCGAGTCCGGCGGCGCGGACCTGCCCTCCCAGAAGGAGATCTTCATCCCGGGCGGGGCGCTGTTCCGGGACATCACCCAGCTGTCGGCCGCCGGGATCCCCACCCTCGCGGTCGTCTTCGGCAATTCGACGGCCGGCGGCGCGTACGTCCCCGGCATGTCCGACCACACCGTGATGATCAAGGAGCGGTCGAAGGTCTTCCTCGGCGGCCCGCCGCTGGTGAAGATGGCGACGGGGGAGGAGAGCGACGACGAGTCGCTCGGCGGCGCCGAGATGCACGCCCGGACGTCGGGGCTCGCCGACCACTACGCCGTGGACGAGGCGGACGCGCTGCGCCAGGCGCGCCGGATCGTCGCCCGCCTCAACCACCGCAAGGCGCACCCCGATCCGTCCCTCGCCGCACCCCCGGCGTACGACACGGACGAGCTGCTGGGGATCGTGCCGGGGGACCTGAAGACGCCGTTCGACCCGCGCGAGGTGATCGCCCGGATCGTGGACGGCTCCGACTTCGACGAGTTCAAGCCGCTGTACGGACAGAGCCTGGTGACCGGCTGGGCGTCCCTGCACGGCTATCCGGTGGGCATCCTCGCCAACGCCCGGGGCGTCCTGTTCTCCGCCGAGTCGCAGAAGGCCGCGCAGTTCATCCAGTTGGCGAACCAGCGGGACATCCCGCTGGTCTTCCTCCACAACACCACCGGCTACATGGTCGGCAAGGAGTACGAGCAGGGCGGCATCATCAAGCACGGCGCGATGATGATCAACGCGGTGGCGAACTCGAAGGTCCCGCACCTGTCCGTGCTGATGGGCGCCTCCTACGGCGCCGGCCACTACGGCATGTGCGGCAGGGCCTACGACCCGCGGTTCCTCTTCGCCTGGCCGAGCGCCAAATCGGCCGTCATGGGCCCGCAGCAGCTTGCCGGCGTCCTCTCGATCGTCGCCCGCGCGTCGGCCGCCGCCAAGGGACAGCCGTACGACGACGAGGCCGACGCCGGTCTGCGCGCGATGGTCGAGGCGCAGATCGAGTCGGAGTCGCTGCCGATGTTCCTGTCCGGGCGGCTGTACGACGACGGCGTCATCGACCCCCGCGACACCCGCACGGTCCTCGGGCTGTGCCTGTCCGCGATCCACACGGCACCGGTCGAGGGCGCCCGCGGCGGCTTCGGCGTCTTCCGAATGTGAGGCTTCGATGATTCAGTCGGTACTGGTCGCGAACCGGGGCGAGATCGCCTGCCGGGTGTTCCGTACCTGCCGGGAGCTGGGCATCGCGACGGTCGCGGTGTACGCCGACGCCGACGCCGGCGCGCTGCACGTCCGCGAGGCCGACGCGGCGGTCCGGCTGCCCGGCGCGGCCCCCGCCGAGACGTATCTGCGCGGGGACCTGGTGGTGAAGGCGGCGCTGGCGGCCGGCGCGGACGCGGTCCACCCCGGCTACGGCTTCCTGTCGGAGAACGCGGACTTCGCGCGGGCGGTCCTCGACGCGGGCCTGGTCTGGATCGGGCCCCCGCCGGCCGCGATCGAGTCGATGGCGTCGAAGATCCGGGCGAAGGAGCTCCTCGGTATCGCCCCGCTCTCCGCCGACGACGTCACCGGGGCCGACCTCCCGGTCCTGGTCAAGGCTGCGGCGGGCGGCGGCGGCCGGGGCATGCGGATCGTCCGCGACCTCGCCGACCTGCCCGGCGCGCTGGCCGCCGCGTCGGCCGAGGCGGCGAGCGCGTTCGGCGACGGCGAGGTGTTCGTCGAGCCGTACGTCGAGAACGGCCGCCACGTCGAGGTGCAGGTCCTCGCCGACACGCACGGCACGGTGTGGACCCTGGGGACCCGCGACTGCTCCCTGCAGCGCCGGCACCAGAAGGTCGTCGAGGAGGCCCCGGCGCCCGGGCTGCCGCCGGCGCTGGAGGCCTCGCTGGTGGAGACGGCAGCCCGGGCGGCGAAGGCCGTCGGCTATGTGGGCGCGGGAACGGTCGAGTTCCTGGTCGCGGACGGCCGGGCGCACTTCCTGGAGATGAACACCCGCCTCCAGGTGGAGCACCCGGTGACGGAGGAGGTCCACGGCGTCGACCTCGTCGCCCTCCAGATCGCCGTCGCCGAGGGCGCCCCGCTCCCGGGAGACGCCCCGCCCGCGCGCGGCCACGCGATCGAGGCCCGGCTGTACGCCGAGGACCCGGCGGCGGGCTGGACCCCGCAGACCGGCACGCTGCACGCGCTCGCGTTCCCCCCGGGCACGCGCGTCGACACCGGCTACGCCCCGGGCGACACCATCGGCGTGCACTACGACGCCATGCTCGCCAAGGTCGTCGTCCACGCCCCCACCCGCGCCGAGGCCGTCCGCCGACTCGCGCACGCCCTGGAGACGGCCCGGGTGCACGGGCCCGTCACCAACCGGGGCCTGCTCGCCGCCTCCCTGCGGCACCCCGACTTCCAGGCGCCGGAACGGCTCGACACCGGCTTCTACGAACGGAACCTCGACGCCCTCACCCAGGCCCCGCCCGGGGAGGCGTACGCCGCCGTCGCCGCCGCGCTCGCCGAGGCGGCCGCCCGCCCCGGCCGGTTCGGCGGCGGCTGGCGCAACGTCCGCGCCCAGGACCAGAGCCGGACCTACGGCCCGCACGAGGTGCGCTACCGGCCCACCCGGGACGGCGGCCACACGGTCACCGCCCCCGAGGGCGTCCGCGCGGTCCACGCCACCCCGCACCGGGTGCGGCTCGACATCGGCGGAGTCGTCCGGGACTTCGACGTCGCCCGGTACGGCGACACCGTCCACGTCGGACCCCACCGGCTCACCGCGCGCCCCCGCTTCCCCGACCCCCGCGAGCAGACCGCGCCCGGCTCGCTGCTCGCACCCATGCCCGGCACCGTCGTCCGGGTCGCGGACGGCCTCACCGTCGGCGACCGGGTCACCGCCGGTCAGCCGCTCCTCTGGCTGGAGGCCATGAAGATGGAGCACCGCGTCACCGCCCCCGCCTCCGGCACGCTCACCGCGCTCCACGCCGCCCCCGGCCGCCAGGTCGAGGTCGGTGCCCTGCTCGCCGTCGTACAGGACTCCGTACAGACCGAAGCACAGGAGGAACAGACCGTATGAGCACCGTCATCGAACCCCCCGAGCACACCGCCCTGCGCTCCGCCGTCTCCGCGCTGGGCCACCGCCACGGCCGCGGCTTCGACCGGGCCGCGCTGTGGGCCGAGGCCGGGAAGCTCGGCTACCTCGGGGTGAACCTGCCCGAGGAGTACGGCGGCGGGGGCGGCGGCATCGCCGAACTCTCCATCGTCCTGGAGGAGGCGGGCGCGGCCGGCGCGCCCCTCCTGATGATGATCGTGTCCCCGGCGATCTGCGGCACAGTCATCGCCCGGTTCGGCACCGAGGAGCAGAAGCGCGCCTGGCTGCCGGGCCTCGCCGACGGCAGCCGCACGATGGCCTTCGGCATCACCGAGCCCGACGCCGGGTCCAACTCCCACCGCATCACCACCACCGCCACCCGCACCGAGGACGGCTGGACCCTCAACGGCCGCAAGGTCTTCGTCTCCGGCGTCGACATCGCCGACGCCACCCTCGTCGTGAGCCGCACCTCCGACGCCCGCACCGGCAATCTCAAGCCCTGCCTCTTCATCGTGCCGCGCGACGCGCCCGGCTTCGGCCGCCAGGTCATCGAGATGGAGCTCGCCGCCCAGGAGAAGCAGTTCGAGCTGACCCTGGACGACGTCCGCCTCCCCGCCGACGCGCTCGTCGGCGACGAGGACGCGGGCCTGCTCCAGCTCTTCGCCGGACTCAACCCCGAACGGATCATGACCGCCGCCTTCGCCATCGGCATGGGCCGCTACGCCCTCGACCAGGCGGTCGCCTACGCCAAGGAGCGCCAGGTCTGGAAGGCGCCGATCGGCGCCCACCAGGCCATCGCCCACCCCCTCGCCCAGGCCCACATCGAGCTGGAGCTGGCCCGGCTGATGATGCGGAAGGCCGCCGTCCTGTACGACGCGGGCGACGACATCGGGGCCGGCGAGGCCGCCAACATGGCGAAGTACGCGGCCGGCGAGGCCTGTGTGAAGGCCGTCGACCAGGCCGTCCACACCCTCGGCGGCAACGGCCTCACCCGAGAGTTCGGCCTCGCCCAGCTCGTCACCGCGGCCCGCGTGGCCCGGATCGCCCCCGTCAGCCGGGAAATGATCCTGAACTACGTGTCCCACCAGTCCCTGGGTCTCCCCAAGTCGTACTGACGCACGCGATCCTGACGCCACCTTCCACCACTCCAGGGGGCACGCATGGTGTTTCACAGCGAGTACGCGGACGTCCCGGCCGTCTCCCTCCCCATCCACGAGGCCGTCCTCGGCCGGGCGGCCGAGTTCGGCGACGCCCCGGCCCTGATCGACGGGGCCGGCGAGCTGACCCTCACGTACGCCCAGGTCGACGCCTTCCACCGGCGGATAGCCGCCGGGCTCGCCGAGGCGGGCGTCCGCAAGGGCGACGTCCTCGCCCTGCACAGCCCCAACACCGTGCTGTTCCCGGTGGCGTTCTACGCCGCCACCCGGGCCGGCGCGTCCGTCACCACCGTCCATCCGCTGTCCACGCCGGAGGAGTTCGCCAAGCAGCTCCGGGACTCCTCCGCGCGCTGGATCGTCACCGTCTCCCCGCTCCTCGGCCCCGCCCGCCGGGCCGCCGAACTCGCGGGCGGGATCGAGGAGATCCTCGTCTGCGACACCGCAGGGGACTGCCGCTCCCTCCAGTCGTTCCTGGCCTCCACCGCCCCCGAGCCGCACGTCGCCATCGACCCCGACGAGGACGTCGCCGCCCTGCCGTACTCCTCCGGCACCACCGGCGTCCCCAAGGGGGTGATGCTCACCCACACCTCCATCGCCACCAACCTCGCCCAGCTCGAACCCTTCGTCCCTATGGGCCCCGGCGACCGGATCCTCGCCGTCCTGCCGTTCTTCCACATTTACGGCCTGACCGCCCTGATGAACGCCCCGCTGCGGCAGGGCGCCACCGTCGTCGTGCTGCCCCGCTTCGACCTCGACACCTTCCTCGCCGCGATCCAGAAGCACCGCATCAACGGGCTGTACGTCGCCCCGCCGATCGTCCTCGCCCTCGCCAAACACCCGGCCGTCGCCGACTACGACCTGTCCTCCCTGGAGTACGTGGTCAGCGCCGCCGCACCGCTCGACGCCTCCCTCGCCGAAGCGTGCTCGGCCCGGCTGAAGCTGCCCCCGGTCCGGCAGGCGTACGGCATGACGGAGCTGTCCCCGGGCACCCACGTCGTCCCGCTCGACGCCGTGGACCCTCCTCCCGGCGCGGTCGGCAGGCTGCTGCCCTCCACCGAGATGCGGATCCTCTCCCTCGACGACCCGGCGCGGGACGCCGAGCCGGGCGCGGAGGGCGAGGTCGCCATCCGGGGCCCGCAGGTCATGAAGGGGTACCTGGGCCGCCCCGACGCGACCGCCGCCATGATCGACGCCGACGGCTGGGTGCACACCGGCGACGTCGGCCGGGTCGACGCCGACGGCTGGCTGTTCGTCGTCGACCGGGTCAAGGAGCTCATCAAGTACAAGGGGTTCCAGGTCGCCCCGGCCGAGCTGGAGGCGCTGCTGCTCACGCACGACGGCGTCGCCGACGCGGCGGTGATCGGCGTCCCGGACGAGGACGGCAACGAGGTCCCGAAGGCGTACGTCGTCCGGCAGCCGCACGCGCCCGGTCTGACCGGCGAGGACATCATCGCGTTCGTGGCGGGGCAGGTTGCCCCGTACAAGAAGATCCGGCGGGTGGAGTTCACCGACACGGTCCCCCGGGCCGCGTCGGGGAAGATCCTGCGCCGCGAGTTGAGGGAGCGAGAAGGCTCATGACGCTGGTCTCCGCCGTCGAGGAACGCGGCATCACCACCCTGACCCTGGACTCGCCCGGAAACCGCAACGCGCTCTCCGCGGGGCTGGTCGCCGAGCTGGCCGAGGCGCTGACCGCGTGCGGGAAGGACCCGCGGGTACGGGCGGTGGTGCTGACCCACTCCGGCTCCACCTTCAGCGCGGGAGCGGACCTGAAGGCGCCGCCCAACCCCTACACCTTCGTGTCGCTGCTGCGGCAGATCGTCGAGCTGCCGAAACCGGTGGTCGGCGTGGTGCGCGGACACGCCCGGGCGGGCGGCCTGGGGCTGCTGGGCGCCTGCGACCTGGTGGTGGCCTCCCCGGAGGCGGACTTCGCGCTGACGGAGGTGCGGATCGGGGTGGCCCCCGCCGTCATCTCGCTGACGCTGCTGCCGAAGCTGGAGCCGCGGGCGGCGGCCCGCTACTACCTCACGGGCGAGCGCTTCGGCGCGGCGGAGGCGGCCCGCATCGGCCTCGTCACGGCCGGCGAGGAGGAGCTCGAGCCGATCCTGGACGGGCTGCGCAGGGGCTCGCCGCAGGGCCTGGCCGAGTCCAAGCGCCTGGTCACGGCTACAGTCCTGGAGACCTTCGAGCAGCACGCGGAGGAGCTGGTGCGGCGCTCCGCCTCGCTGTTCGCCTCCGCCCAGGCGCGCGAAGGGATGACGGCCTTCCTCGAACGACGGGACCCCGAATGGGCGTTGTGACCGCTCCCAAGCAGGACCGCAGCCGGGCCACCCGGCAGCGGCTCCTGGAGGCGGCGGTGTCCTGCCTGGCCGCACACGGCTGGGCGGGCTCCACCGTCTCCGTCGTCGCCGAACGCGCGGGCGTCTCGCGCGGCGCGGCCCAGCACCACTTCCCGACCCGCGAGGACCTCTTCACGGCGGCCGTCGAGTACGTCGCCGAGGAACGCTCCCAGGCCCTGCGCACCCTCGCGGCCCGCGACCGGCGTGAGGTGGTCGCCGCCCTCGTCGACCTCTACACCGGCCCGCTCTTCCGCGCCGCCCTCCACCTGTGGGTGGCCGCCTCCGACGAGGAGCAGCTGCGCGCCCGCGTCACGGACCTGGAGGCCCGCGTGGGCCGCGAGTCCCACCGCATCGCGGTCGAACTCCTCGCCGCCGACGAGTCCCGCCCCGGCGTCCGCGAGACGGTCCAGGGCCTCCTCGACATGGCCCGCGGCCTCGGCCTCGCCACCCTTCTCACGGACGACCGCGCCCGCCGCGAACGGGTGGTGGCGGAATGGGCCCGCCTGGTGGACGAGGCGCTGGGCTGACGGGACCTCGCAGGAGGCGAGCCCTGTGAGGGCGGCCACATACAGCCCCGCGCCCCCGCAGTACGCTGGTCGCATGCTTTCGCTCGTACGCCGCCGCCACGTGGACTTCCTCCGCGTCGCGAGCATGGGCTGTCGGCCGTCCGTCTGACCCCGGCACGCCCACCCCTCCCGGTCACCCCGGCGGAGACCCCGCCCGGCCGGGCCCCGTACACCCCACGCGGACGCACACCATGACCTACAGCTCCCAGCTCCCCATCGTCGACCTCGCCGCCGCCGACCGCGGCCCGCAGGCCCGGCGGCTGCTCCACGCGCAGCTCCACTCCGCCGCCCACGACGTCGGCTTCTTCCAGCTCGTCGGGCACGGCGTCACCCCGGCCGAGACCCAGGCGCTCACCGCCGCCATGCGGGCCTTCTTCACGCTGCCGCAGGCCGACCGGTTCGCCATCGACACGACGTACTCGCCGCACTTCCGCGGCTACACCCGGATCGGCGACGAACGCACCGGCGGCTCCCGCGACTGGCGCGACCAGCTCGACATCGGCGCCGAACGCCCCGCCCACGTCCCCGCCCCGGGCGAGGCCCCGTACTGGTGGCTCCAGGGCCCCAACCAGTGGCCCGCCGCCCTCCCCGAGCTGCGCCTCGCCGCCCTGAACTGGATCGAGCGTCTCAGCGGGGTCGCCGAGCGGCTGCTGCGCGAGCTGCTCGTCTCCATCGGCGCGCCCGCAGGCTTCTACGACGACATCTTCGGCGCCCAGGCCCACCCGCACCTCAAGCTGGTGCGCTACCCCGGCTCCGCCGCCGACGGCGACGGGCAGGGCGTCGGCGCCCACAAGGACTACGGCTTCCTCACCCTGCTCCTGCAGGACCACGTCGGCGGGCTCCAGGTCGAGCGGGAGGACGGCGTCTTCCACGACGTACCGCCGCTGCCCGGCGCCTTCGTCGTCAACCTCGGCGAGCTCCTCGAGGTCGCGACGAACGGCTACCTCCTCGCCACCCACCACCGGGTCGTCTCCCCGCCCGGTGCGACGGAACGCTTCTCCGTCCCGTTCTTCTACAACCCGCGCCTGGACGCCCGCATCCGCCCGCTGGAGTTCCCCTACGCCGAGTCGGCGCCCGGTGTCACGGCCGACCCGGCGAACCCGCTGTTCGCCGAGTACGGCCGCAATGAGCTCAAGGGCAAGCTGCGCGCCCACCCGCTGGCGGCGGCCCGCCACCACGCGGGCCTGCTCACCGGCGGGAATCAGCCCGCGATGTCGTCGTAGCCCTCGATCTCGCGCGGGTTGCGCTGGCCCGGGCCGGTGTAGCGCGCCGACGGGCGCACCAGGCGGCCGGTCCGCTTCTGCTCCAGGATGTGCGCCGACCAGCCGGCCGTACGGGCGCAGGTGAACATCGACGTGAACATGTGCGCCGGGACCTCGGCGAAGTCGAGCACGATCGCCGCCCAGAACTCCACGTTCGTCGCCAGGACCCGGTCCGGGCGGCGGTTGTGCAGCTCCTCGAGCGCCGCCTTCTCCAGCGCCTCGGCGACCTCGAAGCGCGGCGCGGCCAGCTCGCGCGCCGTGCGGCGCAGCACGCGGGCGCGCGGGTCCTCGGCGCGGTAGACGCGGTGGCCGAAGCCCATCAGCCGCTCGCCCTTGTCCAGGGCCTGCTTGACGTACGCGGTGGCGTCGCCGGTCCGCTCGATCTCCTCGATCATGCCGAGGACACGCGACGGCGCTCCGCCGTGCAGCGGCCCGGACATGGCGCCCACGGCGCCGCTCAGCGCCGCCGCCACGTCCGCGCCGGTCGAGGCGATGACGCGCGCGGTGAAGGTGGAGGCGTTCATGCCGTGCTCGGCGGCCGACGTCCAGTAGGCGTCGACGGCCTGGACGTGCTTGGGGTCCGGCTCGCCGCGCCAGCGGATCATGAACCGCTCGACGACGGACTGCGCCTTGTCGATCTCGCTCTGCGGCACCATCGGCAGGCCCTGTCCGCGCGCCGACTGGGCGACGTACGACAGCGCCATGACGGCGGCCCGGGCGAGGTCCTGGCGGGCCTGCTCGGCATCGATGTCGAGCAGCGGCTTGAGCCCCCACACCGGGGCGAGCATGGCGAGCGCGGACTGGACGTCGACGCGGATGTCGCCGGAGTGCACCGGGATCGGGAAAGGCTCGGCGGGCGGCAGACCGGGGTTGAACGCCCCGTCGACCAGCAGGCCCCAGACGTTGCCGAACGAGACGTGGCCGACCAGATCCTCGATGTCGACGCCGCGGTACCGGAGGGCGCCGCCCTCCTTGTCGGGTTCGGCGATCTCCGTCTCGAACGCGACGACTCCTTCGAGTCCGGGTACGAAGTCGGACATCAGGCGGCTCCTCTATCGATGATCAATCATCCGTCGGGGCGGGCATGGTCGGAAGTAACAGTCATCCAGCCGAAGAGTCTGTACGGTTCCGACGATGCGGGGAAGCGTGACATCCGGCACACTCCGCCGATCCGGCGAGGAAGGGTTAGCGTCCCGTGGTGCCGGGCAAACTCCGTCGCTACGGCAGGATGGGCCCCGTGACCGACGCTCTCGATCCCGCCGACATGCGCGAGCAGTACCGGACCCCGCGGATCTCCGCGGCCGACCTCGCCCCCGAACCGATCGAACAGTTCGCGCGCTGGTTCAAGGAGACCGCCACGAGTCCGGCGATCCACGAGCCGAACGCCATGGTCGTCTCCACCGCCACGCCCGAAGGCCGCCCGTCGTCGCGGACGGTGCTGCTGAAGCACTTCGACGAGGCGGGCTTCGTCTTCTACACCAACTACGGCTCCCGCAAGGGCGAGGAGCTGGCCGCCAATCCGTACGTCTCGCTGCTCTTCCCCTGGCATCCGCTGGCCCGTCAGGTCATCGTGACCGGCCGGGCGGCCCGCACGGGCCGCGACGAGACGGTGGCGTACTTCCGCACCCGCCCGCACGGCTCGCAGCTCGGCGCCTGGGCGAGCCGCCAGTCCTCCGTGATCGAGTCGAGCGCGGAACTGCTGTCGCGGTACGAGGAGTTGGCCGCCCGCTATCCGGAGCGCGAGCAGGTGCCGGTGCCGCCGGAATGGGGCGGCTTCCGGGTCGTGCCGGAGGCGGTCGAGTTCTGGCAGGGCCACGAGAACCGGCTGCACGACCGTCTGCGGTACGTCGGCACCGGCGAGGGCTGGCGGATCGAGCGCCTCTCGCCCTGACGTCGAGTTGCGGGACGGGGTGGGGAAGCGAAGAGTGGTGGGTGGAACGCGTGGGACACCGTTGAGCAGTGGATCTCCGGTGACTTCGGACCGTACGGCGGTCGGACCTCGGACCGTACGACGGTCGGACCCGTTCGGCGGGCCGAGCCCGCAAGGGCACGCCGACACCCCCCGGAACGCACCTCGGAACGCACCTGGAATCGTCATGCCCCTCATCGCCCGGCGCCGGATCTCCCGTCTGGTCGGCGCATCCTGTCTGGCCGCGGCGCTCGCCGTACCGGCGGGGGTGGCCACGGCCGCGGCCGCGCCCGACGCCGCCCCGCGCACACCGGCCGCGGTGCTCGATCCGCCCAATCCGCCGCCCGAGCCCGATGCCCCGCAGCAGCCTCAGGAGCCCGCGGATCCGCCGGCCGAGCCGGACGCCCCGCAGGAGCCGCAGGAGCCGGCCGATCCGCCGGCCGAGGAGGACCCCGCCGACCCGCCCGCCGAGGAGGAGGACCCGGGTCAGCAGCAGCCGCAGCAGCTCCAGCAGCTCACGAACACCGAGCGGCAGGAGACCGTGGCCCTGGTGGACAAGCTCCCGGCCGCGGAGAAGGCGAAGCAGAAGGAACAGCTGGACCAGGCCCTGAAGGACATCGACGACCCTTCGACGCCGAAGGAGGCGAAGCAGGCGGCCGAGCGGTACGTGGAGGGGCTCAACGCGGGGCTGAAGAAGATCCAGGACCCGAAGACGCCGCCGGCGGAGCTGGCCGCCTACAAGAAGATGGTGGCCGGGCTCAACCAGGCACGCGCGCTGAGCGGGGACCCGAAACTCAGCGCGGGCGAGAAGGAGTTCTACCGGGCGATGACGGCCACGCTCGGCGGGGGCCTGAAGAGTCTGGACGCCCCGAACCAGAATCCCGCCGAGAAGGCGCAGTTCATGCGGTTCCTGACGCTCCTCAGCGACGGGGTGCTGGCCACCCAGAAGCCCGCGACGGCTCCGAAGGAGAAGGTGGACAAGGAGAAGGTCCAGAAGAAGATGGAGGACGTCGCCAAGGCGCTGGTGGTCGTGGGCAACCCGAACGCGACGCAGCAGCAGAAGGACGACGCGCAGAAGACGCTGGACGAACAGGCCGCGGCGCCGCAGAACCCGCAGTACCTGGCGCTCGTCGAGGAGCTCAAGCGCCTGAAGGCGCCGACCGCCTGCCTCGACGCGGTGCAGAACCGGACCGCCCAGGCCGGCTGGCCCGACGGATCCCTGTGGGGTCTGACCGACCCGGCGTGCGAGGACACGGTGGCCGCGGGCGCCGCCGACACCGACAGCCGGTGGAGCGCGCTCTTCGAGTGCGTGCGGGAGGAGCCCTTCTCCACCTGCGCGGTGAACATCCCCAAGGAGAACGAGTGAGGGTGACGCACCACGGCCCCACGACCGAGCCCCCGCGATTCTCCGCGGGGGGCTCTGCCGTACGCACACGTCCTGGGACGCGGACGACCCGTGGGCCTTGGTCCCGTCCGCTCGAGTTCGGACGAGAGCCGGCCGGACTTACCGGCGGCCCACGGGTCGGGTGACTGCTGGGGTTTTCGGCAGCTGACCTGCCGAGGCACAGAGTGCGACGACAGGCCTTAGCCCGCAGTCACCTCACGAGTCCGAAAAGAAACCATTTTTTCGGATCACCTCCTTTCGCGTGTACCCACACCTTAAGAACCCCGGAGCGAGGGCTCAAGTGTTTTTTCGCGCGAGGTCCCACGAGCTCGCACGGTGTCCGTTCGTTTCCGGGGCGCAACTTTTTCGTTGAACGGGGTGTGTCCTGCGTCACGTTCCAGTTGAATTGGCCGGGGCGTGCGGATGCACGCGCGTACACCGTCCTGCCAGGGGGTTCGGGATGAGTGCTTCCACGAGCGAGACCGCGGAACGGGCGGCCGACGGGCAGGGGCCCGGAGCGGATCTGCTCGCCGCGCTGCTGGACGGGATGGACGCGGCGCTCTGCGCCCTCGACGCCGACGGCACCGTCACGCACTGGAACCGCGAGGCCGAGCGGATCCTCGGCTGGTCGGCCGCGGAGGCCGTCGGGCGGCGCGGCTTCGAGGGATGGGCGGCGCGCAGCGCGGACGCGGCGGAAGCCCTCGCGCGGCTCATGACGGCCATGGGGGCACCGGGCCGCCAGGTCCACGAGTTCGCGTTACTGCGCAAGGACGGCGGCCGGGTGCTCGTCCGCACCCAGTCGGCGGGGGTGCGCGGCGCGGACGGGTCGCCGGCCGGGGTGTACTGCGCGTTCAGCGAGGTGCACGCGCAGATCGACCTGGAGCGGTCGATCGCGCTCAGCGAGGCCCTGTTCGAGGACGCGTCCTGGGGCGTGGTCCTGGTCGACGTCGATCTGCGGCCGACCGTCGTCAACGGACACGCGGCCCGGGCGATGGGGGTCGGCCCCCGGACCCCGCTGGGGCGGCCGCTCGGCGAGCTGGTCGTCCAGGGCGTGGAGGAGCTGGAGGGCGCGCTCCAGCACGTGCTGGCGGAGGGGGCGCCCCGGGCGGCCGCCGAGGTGTGGGTGACGCTGCGGTCGGCGGAGGGCGAGCGCCGGCGGTGCTGGCGCAACGCCTTCGTGCGGCTCTCGTCACCGCTGGCCGAGGAGCCGGTGCCGCTCGGCGTGGGCTGGCTGTTCCAGGACGTGACCGAGGAGCGGCTGGCGGAGCAGGAGGCCGACCGGCTGCGGTTCCGCTACAGCCAGCTGCACCGGGCGGGCGCGGCGGCGGCGGAGTGCGAGGACCCGATGGAGGCGGCGACCGTGCTCCTGGACTTCGCCCTGGCGGGCTTCGCCGACCACGCGCTGGTCGACGTCACGGCGGGCGAGCGCCGCCTGTCCCGCGCGGCGGCCACCCCCGCGGGCGCCCCGGGCCCGGTCGCCCCGGTCACGGGCGGCGGCATCCCGCTCCGCTACCCCTCGGGCCACCCCGCCCTCCAGTCCCTCTCCCGCCAGGGCCCGATCCGCGCCTCGGCCCCCACATCACCCCCGGAGGCCGCCGCGGCCTGGGCGACGGAACGCCACTGGCCCCGCGACGCGGCCCACGCCCTCTGCCTCCCCCTGCGCAGCCGCGGCCGCACGGTCGGAGTGGCGACCTTTCTCCGCTCGCCCTGCCGCCCCTCGTTCGAGCGTCAGGACAAGGTCTACGCGGAAACGGTCGCGGCCCGGGTGGCGGCGTATCTGGACCTGGCGGCCTTGGAGACCACGGAGAGGTGAGGGCCAACCCTCGCGGGGGCGGGCTGTGGACAACGCCGGAGCGTGTGTCGGTCACGTGTGCGATCATCGCGACAGATCGGTCAGTGACCGGTTCGGAGTGAAATTCCCGGGGGGGAATCGTGCGATACCGCGTGCTCGCGCGCGCCGGCTCGAAGAGACCGGCTGCGTACGTCACCACCGTCCTGCTCGTCCTGTCCGCGTTGCTGTCGCTGCTCCTGCCCGCGCCCGTCGCCTCGGCCGCGCCGGCCGACGAGACGTGCGGTACGGCCGCCGTCGCGGGCCTCAACAGGGGCACCCTGGAAGCGGCGGACGAGGTCGACTGTTTTGTCCTGCCGTTCCCCGCGGGCGCCGTGATCACGATGCCGCAGGACCGGATGGCGGGCTCGGCCGTGCCCGCGATCGAGATCGTCGACGGTGCGACCGGCACGAAGCTCTGCGAGCCGGCCTACCACGCCCCGGGGACCTGCAAGCTGGTCGGCGCCGGGCCGCACCACGTGAAGGTGCGCGCCTCGGACGGGACGATCACGCCGGGCGTCCCGTACGGCTTCTTCCTGCGGCGCGTCGATGAGGTCGGCGGCTGCCCGGTGTTCCCCGCCGGCGACTTCACGGCGGACACCGCCGAGGCCCGCTTCAGCACGGCGGACGGCGCCTTCGCGCACTGCGTGAGCATTCCGGCCTCCGACCACTCGGAGATGGAGATCGTCCAGGCCCGGAGGATCAGCGGGGCCAAGGACGCCAATGTCCGCTTCTGGGTGGTCGACGACACCGGTCGGCACGTCTGTGACCAGCCGGACTACCGCAACTACTGGGCGCGGTGCGACCTGGCGGCGGGCCGCTCGTACAGCGTCGTCGTCGCCGGTCACGGCGGGGCCGGCGCGTTCGGCCTCGTCCGACGCGACGTGACCGCGACCGCCCGCGGCTGTGAGACCGGCAAGGCGACGGCGGTGGGCGGGCCGGCCGCGGTCGGCACCTTCTCCTCGTGGCCGGGCGCCCCGGTCTGCCGGCAGGTGACCACGGACGACGCCCGCGACGTCCTGTACGTCAACGAGCGCGACGGCCACAACGACGCGTACCACGCGGTTTTCGGCCCGAAGGGCCAGCTCTCCTGCAACCTCACGTGGGACCAGTGCGCGGTGTCGGGCGCGACCCGCTACCAGGCCATCGTGACCACGCGCTCGAACAGCTCCTACGCCTCGGCCCCGTTCCGTCTCGACGTCCAGCGCATCCGCACGCCCGACGGCCCGGCGCCCGAGTGCGCCCGTCCGGTGAACATCAGCTACGGCTACGGTCCCCTCGCCGGCCGCCTCGACGAGGAGCACACCGCGGTGTGCGCGGCGCTGCCGACGTACACCGGCGACGCCTTCGACGCGGTGATCGAGGACACCGAGTCCGAAGGCCGGCGCGCTGTCCTCTCCGTCTTCGACGTCTCCGTCGACCAGTGCACCGACTTCAGCACGATGATCGACTGCTCCGTCGGCTCGGGCCCGCGCCGGCCGAAGCCCACGGTGATGGTCCTCGGCCTGGCGGAGTGGAGCTCCCGTGCGGCCTACTCCACCGAGTTGGTCTGCGCCCAGCCCGTCTGCGGTGCGGACGAGGTGGCTTTCACCGCCCTCACGCCGGCGGTCGCCGCCTCCGGGACCAAGGCCCGGGTCACCGTGTCCGGGACGGCCCTCCGGGCCGAACACCGGCTGCGGATCACGCATCCGTCCGGGACGACGGTGGAGAGCACGACGCTCGCGGTCTCGGCCGACCGGCGTTCGATGACGGCCGAGTTCGACCTGACCGGCGCCCCCGTCGGGGCCTGGTCCGTGGTGGCGGTGCACGGTCCCTCCAGTCCCCAGCGGGTCACCTCACTCGGCACGTTCGCGGTCACCAAGCCCGGCACCGCCGGTCTCGGCCTGTTCCAGCCCCTCACCCCCACGCGCCTGATGGACACCCGGGTGGGGATCGGCGTGCCGAAGGCGAAGGTCGGTCCCGGTGGGACGGTCACGCTCCAGGCGGCCGGTGTGGCCGGGATTCCGGCGAGCGGGGTGACGGCCGTGGTCCTGAACGTGACGGCGACCGCCCCGACGGCGGCGGGTTTCGTGTCGGTGTATCCGGCCGGTACGGCCCGCACCAGCGCGTCGAACCTGAACTTCTCGGCCGGTCAGACGATCCCGAACCTGGTCGTCGTGCCGGTGGTGAACGGGAAGGTGAGCTTCTACAACCGCGCGGGCTCCGTCGACCTCCTCGCCGACGTCGCCGGGTACTACACCACCGCCGAGCCGGGCTCCACGTACAAGCCGGTCACGCCGACCCGGCTGATGGACACCCGGGCGGGGATCGGCGTGCCGAAGGCGAAGGTCGGTCCCGGTGGGACGGTCACGCTTCAGGCGGCCGGTGCGGCCGGAATTCCGGCGAGCGGGGTGACGGCCGTGGTCCTGAACGTGACCGCGACCGCCCCGACGGCGGCGGGCTTCGTGTCGGTGTATCCGGACGGTACGACCCGTACGAGCGCGTCGAACCTGAACTTCACCGCCGGGACCACCATTCCCAACCTGGTGATCGTCCCCGTCGTCAACGGGAAGGTCAGCTTCTACAACCGCGCGGGCTCGGTCGACCTCCTCGCCGACGTCGCCGGGTACTTCACGACCGACGGCACGGGCTCCGGGTACGAGCCGGTCACCCCGACCCGGCTGATGGACACCCGGACGGGGCTCGGGGTCCCGCGGGCCAAGGTGGGAGCGGACCGGACCGTCACCCTCCAGGTGGCGGGCAGGAACGGTGTCCCGGACGGGGTCACGGCCGTGGTCCTGAACGTGACCGCGACCGCCCCGACGGCGGCGGGTTTCGTGTCGGTGTATCCGGACGGTACGACCCGCACCAGCGCCTCGAACCTCAACTTCACCGCCGGGACCACCATCCCCAACCTGGTGATCGTCCCCGTCGTCAACGGCAAGGTCAGTTTCTACAACCGCGCCGGCTCGGTCGACCTGCTGGCCGACATCGCCGGCTACTACACCGGATAGCCGGGACGGCCGGAGCACGGCCGCAGGCGACGCAGGGGGCCGTGGCGAGAAGTCGCCACGGCCCCCGGTCGTGCCAGTCCCCGTCCCCGTCCCGTCCCAGCCCTCGTCGCCCTCGCCCCTACGCCTGCAGCGCCAGCGTGGGGGACAGGCGCGACGCCCGGACCGCCGGGTAGAGGCCGGCCACCGTGCCGATCACCAGCGTCGCGCCGAAGCCACCGCCGACGGCCCAGGGCGGGACGACCCAGGGGAGGCCGCCCGTGGACGCGTACACGCCCGTCGCCGCCCCGCCGAGGGCCACGCCCGCGAGGCCGCCGAGGCCGGACAGCATCAGGGACTCCGTCACGAACTGGATCCTGATCTGGCCCCGGGTCGCGCCGAGCGAGCGCCGGAGGCCGATCTCGTGGCGGCGTTCCAGGACCGAGATGATCATGGTGTTGGCGACGCCGACCCCGCCCACCAGGAGCGCGATCCCGCCGAGCCCCAGCAGCAGCGACGAGAACGCGCCCTCGGTCGCCGCCTTCGCCTGAAGGGCCGAGGAGGGGTCCCCGACCGCCACGTTCTGCGGGTTCCGCGGGTCGATCGTCGAGGCGATCAGGCTCTGGACGGTGCGTACGGACGCGTCCGTGGACCGCTCGTACACCGCCGTCGGATGCCCGTCGAAGCCGAGCAGCCGCTGCGCGCCCTCCCAGCCCACCAGGGCCGAGCGCTCGATCTCCGGCGCCAGCGGCAGCGGGTCGAGGATGCCGACCACGGTGAAGTACCGGTCGCCGATCCAGACCTGCCGGCCCGGCTCGCCGATGCCGAGCCGCTCCGCCGCCACATGGCCGAGGACGACGGACGGATAGCGGCCGTTGGCCGCGTTCAGCCAGGTGCCCGAGGCGGTGCCGCCGCGCAGCACGTCCAGCATGCCCTCGGTCGCCGCCTTCACCGCGATGCCGCCGGTCTCGCCCTCGGGGATCTTCTCCGAGCGCCGCACGGAGTGCTTGAGGTCCGCGGTCGCGCCGACGTCCTCGACGCCGTCGATCCGGCCGACCATGCCCACCGCGTCCTTCGGCAGCTTCACCTCCTCGCCGCTGAACATGCCCTCGCCCGGCTTCGCGACCAGCATGTTGGTGCCGAGCGCGTCGAGCTGGCGCATCAACTGCGCCTGGCTGGAAGCCGAGATGCCGACCACCGCGATCATCGTGGCGATGCCGATCGCGATGCCGAGCGCCGAGAGCACCACGCGCACGGGACGGCTGCGCAGCCCGGCCGAGCCGACGTGCAGGACGTCCCGCGGCCCCAGCCGCGCGGCCCGCAGCCCCGCCCGCGCACCCCGCGCCCCCTTCCTCCGCGCGGACCCGTCGCCGGACCCGTCGCCGCCCGTGCCCCTTCTTTCCGCCCTTCCCGTACGTGCCATCAGGCAGCGACCTTCCCGAGCGAGGTGTCCGCCACGACCCGGCCGTCCCGGATGCGGACCTGGCGCGGCAGCCGCCCGGCGATCTCCGTGTCGTGGGTGATGACCGCGATCGTCGCGCCCTGCGCGTTGAGTTCGTGCAGCAGCTCCATCACCGCCTCGCCGGACGCCGAGTCCAGCGCCCCGGTCGGCTCGTCCGCGAGCAGCAGATCGGGCTCCCCGACCACCGCCCGCGCGATGGCGACGCGCTGTTTCTGCCCGCCGGACAGCTCGTGCGGCCGGTGCTTCATCCGGTCGGCGAGCCCCACGCGCGCCAGCGCCTCCGCGGCCATCGCCCGCCGCCGGGCCCGGGGCAGCCCGGAGTACAGCAGCCCCTCGGCGACGTTCTCCAGCGCGCCGACCCCGGGCACCAGATGGAAGGCCTGGAAGACGAAGCCGATGTGCCGGGCGCGCAGCGCCGACAGCCTGCGGTCGGTCAGCGCGGCCACGTCGTGGCCGGCGATCTCCACCGTCCCGGCGCTGGGCCGGTCCAGGGTGCCGACGATGTGCAGCAGGGTGGACTTCCCGGAGCCGGACGGGCCGACGATCCCGAGGAGTTCCTCCCGGTGGACGTGCAGGTCGACCCCGTCGAGGGCCCGCACGCCGCCCGCGTACTCCTTGGTGACTCCGGAGAGGCGCACGACCGTGGCCGCCGGGGCGCCCGTGTCCTTCGGGGTGGTCGTCGTCATGCGGACGGCACCCCGACCTTCATGCCCTCGCGCAGCCCGCCGCCGCTGATCTCGACCCGGCCCTGTCCGAACATGCCGAGTTCGACCTCGACGTCCCTGGCCCGGCCGTTCTCCACGACCTGGACGCCGAAGCCGCCGCCCGGCAGGGCGAGCAGCGCGTTGACGGGCACCGAGAGAACGTTCCTGCGGGTCTCGCCGGTGAGGTTCACGACGACCGGCGACTGGTCGACCCCCTTGATCTTCCCGGGGTCGTCGAAGGAGACCGTGATGTCGATCTTCGGGGTGCGGTCCTGCGGATCGTCGCCCGCCGACGCGGTCCTGCCGACCGAGGACACCTTGCCCGGCGCCCGCGTCCCGTCCGGCAGCTCGACGGTGACCCGCGTGCCGGCCTTCGCCCGCCCCGCGTCCGCGACGGCCAGCTTGAACCCCACGACCCGCTCCGAGCCGCTGACGGTGAGCACCGGCCGCCCCGGCCCCACCTGGTCGCCGGTGGCCGCGCCCGCCTCCTTCACGCGCACCGCGCTCCCCGCGAAGGCGATCGCGTCGGGCCCGAGGGTGCCGGTCCGCTTCAGGTCGTGCGACTTCTGCCACCGCTTCACGGCGGCGGCGGTCTTCTCCGTGTACTCCTCGTCGACGGTGAAGCCGGTGTACCCGAGGGCCGCGAGGTTCTCCTCCACCTGCCGTACGTCCTTGCCCTCGTCGCCCGCCTTCAGCGCCCGGTACATGGGCTCGGAGCCGTACATCAGCCGGACGGGCCTGCCGTCGACCTCGTACAGCCGCTCGTCCCGCTCCACGACGGAGCCGGTCGGGGCGATCCAGTTCAGGGTCCCCGCCGCGCCGCCGTTGATCTTCCGCTCGCCGAGGTAGCCGAGCGTGCCGTCCTGCTGGGAGCTGTCGCTGAGGTCGCCCCGCGTGACCGGGGTCGTCGCGGGAGGCAGCCCCGAGCGCTCGGCGACGGGCCGCGGCTCGGGGGCGGTCAGGGCGGTGGCGGCCGCGCCGGCTCCGGCGACGGCGACGATCGCCGCCAGGGCGACGACGAGCCTGCGCCGGCTCATCGCGACACGCTCTCGCAGGCCTTGTTGGCCTTGTCGAACTTCTCCTTCTCCGCGCCCTGCGGCATCGGCCGGGCCTCCGCCATCGCGCCGCCGCCCCCGAACGTCGGGTCGGGCATGTCGACGCCGTTCTTCCGCATGCACTGGGCGTACTTGATCATCTTGTCCTTGTCGGCCTGGGTCAGCTCCTTGCCCATGCCGGCCCCGCCCTTGTCACGGCAGGCCTTGAACGCCTTCTCCATCTTCTCCTTCGACATGCCGTCGCCGCCGATGGTCAGGCCCACGCCCTCCTCGCCCGGCTTCGGCTCGGGCACGTCGAGCCCCTGCTCGCGCAGGCACTTGCGGTGCTCCAGCGCCTGGTCGGCCTTCTTGCCCTCGTCGCTGACCGTCTCGCTCCCGCCGCCGGCCTTGTCGCCGCCGTCGGCGGTGCAGGCGGTCGTGAGGAGGGAGAGGGCGGCCAGGCCGGTCGCGGCGGCCAGCGTGATGTTCCGTCGAGTCGTCCGAATAGTCATGGGCGGGAGCCTGCCGCGCAGGGATGTTTCGCTTCTCTCAGCGGAAGGGTTAACACCGGCGAAAGCCCCCCGTCGGGTACACAGGGCCCATGCGCGTACTGGTGGTGGAGGACGAGGCGTTCCTGGCCGAGATGATCGCCGAGGGGCTGCGTCGTGACGCGCTCGCCGTGGACGTGGCCGGCGACGGCCTGGAGGCGCTGCGGAAGCTGCAGTTCGGGGAGTACGACGTCCTCGTCCTCGACCGCGACCTGCCCGGGATGCACGGCGACGACGTCTGCCGCCGGGTCGTGGAGCAGCGGCTGCTGACCCGGATCCTGATGCTGACGGCGGCGGGGACGGTACGGGACCGGGTCGAGGGCCTCGGCCTCGGCGCCGACGACTATCTGGCCAAGCCCTTCGCGTACGACGAGCTGCTCGCCCGGGTCCTCGCCCTCGGCCGGCGCGCCCGGCCCGCGCTGCCGCCCGTCCTCGAACGGGCCGGCCTGGTCCTCGACACCGCACGCCGCCAGGCCAGCCGCGACGGACGCCACCTGCACCTGTCCCGCAAGGAGTTCGCGGTCCTGGAGGCGCTGCTGCGGGCCGAGGGGGCCGTCGTCAGCGGCGAGGACCTGATCGAGCAGGTGTGGGAGGAGCACACCAGCTACCGCACGAACGCGGTACGGGTGACCCTGAGCAAGCTCCGCGCCAAGCTGGGCGAGCCGCCGGTGGTCGAGACGGTCCCGGGCGCGGGCTACCGCATCACATCGGGGCGGGCATGAGCGTCAAAAGCTTCCTGCGGGGCGAGCGGGCCCGGCTGACGGCGCTCTACGGCGGGCTGCTGCTGCTGGCCGGCGGACTGCTCACCGCGGTGGTGTACCTGCTGGTCAAGGAGGGGCTGTACTCGACGATCAGCGTCGCGGTGAACGGCGCCGTCCCCGCGAAGCGGCTGGACGAGCTGCCGGCCTCCTCCCTCCCGGCGTCCCCCGCGCCGTACGCGCTGCCGAGCTGGTCGGAGGCGGCCCGGTCCGCGAGCCCCGGGGCGCTGCCGCCCGGGGTGACCCGGGGCATGACGGTCACCAGCCGGGTCAGCGACGCGGTCGAGAACGCCGCCCTGGAGCGGCTGCTGACGGTCTCGCTGCTGGTCCTCGCGGTGTACGCCGTGCTCTCCGTGGTCCTCGCCTGGTGGATGGCGGGCCGGGTGCTGCGCCCGGTCGCCGTGATCACCGAGACCGCCCGCCGGCTCTCCGGCGAGAACCTGCACGAGAGGATCGCCCTGGACGGCCCGCCGGGGGAGCTGAAGCGGCTCGCGGACACCTTCGACGGCATGCTGGGACGGATGGAACGGCTGGTGTCGGCGCAGCAGCGGTTCGCCGCGAACGCCGCGCACGAGCTGCGGACCCCGGTCGCGGTGCAGCGGGCCGCCGCCGAGATCGGCCTCGCCGGGGAGCCCGACCAGGAGCGGGTCGCCCGGATCCGGGCCAAGCTGATCGACGTCGCCGACACGAGCGAGCGGATCATCGAGGGCCTGCTGCTCCTCGCCGCCTCCGACCAGGGGCTGGTGGAGCGGCGCCCGGTGGCGGTGCACGAGGTGGCCCGCCGGGCGGTGGACGCGCTGGCGGCCGAGGCCGCGGCGAGCGGGGTGACGGTCACCCTCGACGCCCGCCCGCTGACGGTCCCCGGGGACGCGGTGCTCCTGGACCGGCTGGTCCACAACCTCCTCGCGAACGCGGTACGCCACAACGTCCCGGGCGGCCGGGTGCGGGTGCGGACGGGCCCCGACGGCATCGAGGTGGTGAACACCGGCCCGGTCGTCCCGGCCGCCACGGTCCCGCTGCTCTTCGAGCCGTTCCGCCGCCTGAACGAACGCACCCACGCCCCGGGCGAGGGCGTCGGCCTGGGGCTCTCGATCGTCGACTCCGTCGCCCGCGCCCACGCGGCGACGGCGACGGCCACGGCGAACCCCACCGGCGGCCTCACGGTCCGGGTCCGCTTCGGCCCGTGAACCACGCGCCCGCAGGGGCGGGCCCCTCAGTGCCGGAAGAAGATCCGGTCGCCGTACTCCGTCATCACGCGGCCGTTCCACTCGTGGCCGCCGTCCACGTTCCCCGAGCGCAGCAGCGGGGGCTCGATGCCCAGGCGGACCAGTTCCTCGGCCGCCGCGGCCATGGTGGCCTGCATCAGGGCGCTGGTGACGACGGTGGAGGCCGGGGCGAAGGGGGCCTCGATGTCCGGGTGGCTCAGCTCGGCGTCGCCGACGGCGATCCGGGAGTCGAGGACGATGTCGCAGTGGTCCTTGAGGTACGTCCCCGACACGTGCCGGGACTTCGTCTCGGTCGCGTACGCCACCGAGGTCACCCCGATGACCGTCAGGCCGAGCGCCCGCGCGTTCATGGCCATCTCGACGGGCAGGGCGTTGCGGCCGGAGAGCGAGACGATGATCAGGACGTCGCCCGCGGTGGCGGGGGAGGAGTCGAGGACCGCGCCCGCGAGGCCGTCGACGCGTTCCAGGGCGGAGCCGAGGGTGGCGGGCATGACGTCCACGCCGACGACGCCGGGCACCGCGAGGAGGTTCATCAGGGCCAGACCGCCGGCGCGGTAGACGACGTCCTGGGCGGCGAGCGAGGAGTGGCCCGCGCCGAACGCGAAGAGGCGGCCGCCCGCGGCGACGGCCTCGGCGATGGCCGTACCGGCGGCGGCGATCTCCCCGGCGTCCTCGTCGCGGACCCGCTGCAGGAGGCCGATCGCGGCGTCGAAGAACTGTCCCGCCAGCTTGCTCTCGCGCGCGCCGTCGCCCATTCCCGAAGCTCCTTCTCGTCGTGTCGCGGATCACGTTGCGGTCTGGACCATTGCTCTGTCAATACCGCCCGTCCGCGCGGCGGCACGGTTGTCGGCGCGATGCGTCAGAATTGGGGCAGGGCCAGCGCACGACTCATCGAGGGGCACGTATGTCCGGACTGATCGACACAACGGAGATGTATCTCCGCACCATCCTCGAGCTTGAGGAGGAAGGTGTGGTCCCTATGCGCGCCCGGATCGCGGAGCGGCTCGACCAGAGCGGCCCCACGGTGAGCCAGACGGTGGCCCGTATGGAGCGCGACGGTCTGGTGACCGTCGCCGGCGACCGCCATCTGGAGCTGACGGAGGAGGGCCGCCGCCTGGCGACGCGGGTCATGCGCAAGCACCGCCTCGCCGAGTGTCTGCTCGTCGACGTCATCGGTCTGGAGTGGGAGCAGGTGCACGCGGAGGCGTGCCGCTGGGAGCACGTGATGAGCGAGGCCGTCGAGCGGCGCGTCCTGGAGCTGCTGCGGCATCCGACGGAGTCGCCGTACGGCAATCCCATCCCCGGGCTCGAGGAGCTGGGCGAGAAGGCCGAGGCGGAGTCCTTCCTGGACGACTCCATGGTGTCGCTGGCCGATCTCGACCCGGGCCGGGAGGGCAAGACGGTGATCGTCCGCCGCATCGGCGAGCCGATCCAGACGGACGCCCAGCTGATGTACACCCTGCGCCGCGCGGGCGTGCAGCCCGGATCGGTCGTCAGCGTGACGGAGTCGGCGGGCGGCATCCTGGTCGGCAGCAGCGGCGAGGCGGCCGAGCTCGAGGCGGACGTGGCGGCGCACGTCTTCGTCGCCAAGCGGTAACCCGCCACCCGATTTACGTCGGATGCGCCACGCCCGCTTCCTCGGCGTGCCACGCTGGGTCCAGCCGTGCGAGGCCGGGAGGGGTGGGCGGATGAGGGCGTCGGGGGCGGTGCGACGAGCGACAGAGGGCCCCGGCGCCCATGGGCGCCGGGGCCTGTCCTCCCCTGTGCTGACCCGGAGCCCCGAGCTCCCAGGGTCATTCCCTGCGGACCGTTTTCCCCGAGCGGTCCGCCTCCCGCTGAAGATCTCCCCTCGGCGGCGCGCGTCAATCCTTGGGTGCCGTCACTCGAACGAGGGGTGTTGTGTGGCAGACCCCCATTTTCGAATACAGGTTCGATAGTCTGACGGTGCTCGACACGCTCGATGGGAAAGAGGGGGTGCCAGGGAACATGGTGCGACGTCTCGACGTCACCGGAGCCGCCGGCGTACGCCTGGCTGCCTGGGAGTACACGGAGCAGGGAGTGCCGGGGGCCCGGCGCGAACGGGGACCGGGCGCCGCCGCGTCCGGGGTGTTACTGCTCCACGGCCTGATGGGCCGTGGCTCCCACTGGGCGCCCACCGCCGGCTGGCTCGCCGGGCGGCACCGCCCCGTCGCCCTCGATCAGCGGGGCCACGGCGCCAGCGACAAGCCCGCGTCCGGCCCCTACACCCGCGAGGCGTACGTCGCCGACGCGGTCGCCGCGGTCGAACAGCTCGGCCTCGGGCCGGTCACCCTCATCGGCCACTCCATGGGTGCCCTCACCGCCTGGCAGGTCGCCGCCGAGCACCCCGAGCTGGTCCGCGCGCTGATCATCTGCGACATGCGCGCCTCGGCCCTCGGCGCCGCCTCGCAGCGGGAGTGGCAGGACTGGTTCCGCCGCTGGCCCCTCCCCTTCGCCTCCCTCGCCGAGGTGCGCCAGTGGTTCGGCGAGGACGACCCGTGGGTCGAGCGGCCGAACCCGGGCCGCGGCGAGTTCTTCGCCGAGGTGATGACCGAGCGCCCCGACGGCTGGTATCCGGTCTTCGACCCGGCCCAGATGCTGACCTCCCGCGAGACCTGGGTCCACGACGCCCACTGGGAATCCCTCGCCCAGGTCCGCTGCCCCACCCTGGTCGTCCGCGGCCTCGACGGCGAACTGGGCCGCGCCGAGGCCCAGGAGATGGTCCGCGTCCTCCCCCACGGCGCCTACGCCGAAATCCCGGACGCCGGCCACCTCCTGCACTACGACCACCCGGAGGCCTGGCGGGAGGCGATCGAGCCGTTCCTCAACGGGGTGCTGACGTCCTGACGGTGGGGCCTCACTGCCAGAAGATCTCTTCGACCACGAGCTGAGGGTCTGCGCTGCGCCTGACAAATACGTAGCGCATCCAGCCGCGCCCGTGATCGAAGCCGAGGATGTAGGGGCCAGTGGGGCGGGACGACCGAGCGGGTTCGGCGGTGAGGCCCTCCGGAAGCTTGTCGACGGCGTCCACACCGCGAAAGTACGGATCGTCCGCCGTGATCAGTTCGGCGCGGGCCTCGGCGACCTTCTCCCTCACCTCTGGAGGCAGGGCGTCCCTGTCAGCACTGGCCTGCTCGGTCCAGTCCATTTGCCACGGAGGGCCCATGAAGTCGGTCACTGTCCGGGCTCCACCTCACGCGCCTTCTTGCGCAGGAGCGAGGCTTGTTCAAGCAGGTCGCGAGCCTCGATGGGATCGCCCGCCTCAGCGGCTCGCTCTTCGAGCTCGCTGACATGGGCGTCGAGCCGCGGATCCCGGGCGACGGCATACTCGCCCCACCATCGCGCCATGAATGCGGGGACCGTCGCGAGGTCGTATGTGTCGGCGATGTCCCGGCGCCAGTGTCGGTCGAAGTCGGCCAGGAGCTGCGGGGTGTGCTCCGCGATGGCGGCGCGGAGGCTCTTCGGATTGCGGTCGGGCATCGGAGGTACGGAGCCCCCTGCCCGGTGGACGGGCTGAGCGGTCATGCGGTCTCCCTGATGTCGGTCCTCTTCAGACCGTACTGCGGGTCCTGCAGGAACGCGGACCAGGCGGAGGGGGTGAGGGTGAGGGCGGGGCGGGTGGTGTCCTTGGAGTCGCGGACGTGGACGGTGTGGGGGCAGGTGGCGACCTCGACGCAGTCGCCGCCCTGGCCACTGCTGTAGCTGCTCTTGAACCATTTGAGGTCGGTGCTCATAGCTCTCGCGCCACCTGTTCGATGAGTCGTGCCGAGTCTTCCGGACTGAAGGCTTGAGCTCGCAAGGTGCTGTAGCGAGCGAAGACGTTGCCTACGTCCGGCTGTTCGCTGAGAAAGTACCTTCCGCCCTGCCCCTCGACATAGACGAGCTGGCTCCTGCGCTCCTCGGTCTCCAGCAGGGTGAAAGGGCCACTCAGGCCGGCGTGCGTCTCGCGGTCTTCCGGCATCACCTGAATCTCGACGTTGGCCAGCCTCGAAGTCTCGACCACGTGCAGCAAGTTGTTACGCAGCACGTCCTTGCCGCCGAGTGGCTTGGTGAGCGCAGCCGTCTCCAGGACGAAGGTGACCAAGGGCGGGGGCTTGCGGAAAAGTACCTGCTGTCGTGCGATGCGGGCTGCAACGCCCGCCTCGATCTCCTCCTCGTCCAACGGCGGTCGCTCGGAAACGAAGGCGGCTCGGGCGTAGTCGGGGGTCTGCAGCAGTCCGGGGATGAGGTGGTTCTCGTACTTATGGATGCCCGCCGCCCTCTGCTCCTCCAGCAGATAGTCCTCGAACCACGCCGCCACCCCACTCACCGTCACCTCCTCCGCCACTTCCAGAAGTGCACCTTGTGCACACAGCAGCTCGTCCGCGATCGCGACGAAGTTCCCCTTCGCCCGCCGCTCCCCGCGCTCGATCATCGCCACCTGGGACTTGGAATATCCGGTCTCCTTGCCCAGCGCGTCCTGCGACACCTTCGCCCGCTCCCGGTAGAAGCGCAGGAGGCGGCCGAAGACCTTCGCCGCCCCCGGGCTCCCGTTGTTTCCGATGTTCACACCAGACCTCCCCGAGTGCACAGTCCGCCACAGACATCGTGTGGCGCTGGTCACAGTAGAGCGGCGCCGGAAAGCTGGCGTCATGAATTCGCGCAAGTCACTTGACAGGGTGCCGTCTTGGGTTCCGGTGGACGGGCATGCCCTGCGGCACGCGGGCGTGCACTTCGACGCCGTACGGATCGGGGGCTTCCTCGGGGAGGACGTGGCGTACCGGCTCATGGAGTACACGGACTTCCAGGCCGGGCCGATCGTCCGCCAGGCCACCGGCGAGCGGTACCTCTACTTCCTGCTGCCACCGCGGACCGCCGCCGCCCATGCCTGGCCGGCCCCCGCGAGGGCGCTGAGCAGGAGCGGCGGGGCGCTGGCCTTCGTCGGGATCCCGGCGCTGCGCGGCACGACCTGGCCGCTGGACTGGCGATCCCGCCCGACGCTCGAAGATCCGTTCGTGCGACCGGAGTTGTTGCACGAGATGGTTGTGTGTGCGGTACGGTGACCGCGACATCACGCTCCGTGAGAAATGGAGCGGTCCCCGGGGGTGCGGCAACACCGTCCGAGGACCTTCACCGCGAGTACTTCAAAGGGGAGTACCCGAAATGCTTCGGCATGTTATCGCGCCCGTTCGCTCCTACACCAAGGCCTCGAACGATGTCGTGCGCCATCCGCGTCTCAACGTGGAAGCCAAGCTTCTGATCGTCTACATGCAGGGCCTGCCCGAGAGGGACGCCGACAAGCCCCTCAGCGAGCATGCCGCCGCGCTGAACCTGAAGCCCTGCGCCTTCAAGCGGGCGAAAAAGTGCCTGATCGCCTGCGGTTACTTCCACCAGTGGAAGTGGCAGGGCGCGCGCGGGCATTGGTTCACGGATCAGCTGTTCACCAACGTCACCCTCACGCGTGAGGAGGCGAACGCCGTCCGCGACGGCCGGCCACCGACCGGCGTTTCGCCGACGGTCGGTTCCCCGGATGTCCCGCGTGTCGGCTGCTCTCCTACAGAAGAGAAAGACCAAGAGAAGAAGAACCTTCCCCACCCCCCTCCCGAAAGGCCGGATCCGGCGCCGACGGCACCCGACCCGGCTCCGGCACCGGTGCCTGACCCGGCGCCGACGGCACCCGACCGGGCACCCGTCACGGATGCGGAGCCGGATCCCGGGCCGAGCCCGGAGCCTGCCGTAGATCCGGAGCCGGCGCCTGACCCGACGCCTGACCCGGCACCGGCACCTGAGGCGGAGCCACAAGCGGCGGCACCCGGCGCGGAGCCCGGCGCGGAGCCGAGCGCCGGACCCGCGCCGGAATGCCCCGACCCCGCCCCCGACCCCGAAGTCGTCGAGGCCGAGCGGCTGTTGCTGTCGCTCCGCCACCGCAACCGGGATCTGCACCTCGGTGCCCGGGAAGCGCGCGGTCTCGCCGAGGCGGCGGCGGAGTGGCTGCGGCGCGGGGTGTCCGCCGCCGATCTGTGCCACGCCCTGACCCACGCGCTGCCCCGCACGGGCATCCGCTCGGCCGTGGGCTTCCTGCGCTACCGGCTGGTCGAGAAGCTGCCCGCACCGGTCGCCCCGCCGCCCACGGCCTCCCTGGAGGCCCTGGGAGCCTTGGGAGCGCCGGACGCTCCCGGGGCCCTCGCCCCGGGAGCGCTGGTCTCCTGCGACGGCCCGGGGGGCGACCACGTCTTCCGGCCGGTCGGGGGTGAGACCCGCTGCCGCCGGTGCCGTACGGAGCAGGCCGCCCGGCCCGGCGGCCCGCCCCGGGCACCCTGGCGGACGCTCGTCGAGGAGGCGGCGGCACACGCCCTGGGGGGCGCGCCGGGCGGCCTGCGGCACGTGCCGGTGCCGGGGTCAGGCGGCGGTCAGAACGAGAAGACCGTGCCGCGGGCCATGCCGGCGTTCATCTCGCACTCGTTGCCGTAGGTGGCGGACCAGCTGATCCGCTTGCCCTTCCAGACGCCGTCGCCGGTCACCGTGACCGGGTCCCAGATGCGCGTACAGGGGGTGTTGCCGCCGCCCCACATCGTGGTCAGCGCGGCCAGGTCGCCGTTGACGGACTCCAGCTCGGCACAGGCGGCCTTCGGGGCCGGGTGGGTGCCGCTCGGGCGCGGGGCGCAGTTGAGGGTGACCGCCCTCGCGATGGACGCCGTGGCGGCGTCCTCGCCGTGACCGACCGTCAGCACCAGCGCCGACGGCGGGTACAGACCCGCGGGGGCGGCGGGCGCCGCGTGGGCGACGCCGGTGGTCGCCGTTCCGACGAGCGCGAGGCCAGTGGCGACGGCGGCGGAGAGAGCGGCTTTACGGAGGTAACGCACGGGATGGATCCCTTCGGAGGGTTTGGGTTGTTGCGATTGCGGTCCGGAGTCTTGTCGACGCGAAGGGTGATCGCACATCGCCCGGCCGTTTCCGGCCGTATACAGCGATGTGCACGTGTCACCGACTGAACGATCGGTCGTCTGGGCAGCTCGAAAGGGGTGCAACACCAGTTCGGGTACTACTCCGAAGGGGTGAGTCCGGGATTGGTACAACCAGGAACAAACCGCTGACCTGCGGTGACGCGAAATTGGTTCAGTCTTGCAGCACTCATGAACGTGGGGGGGGGGCCCGCCCCCCCCCGCGGCCCCCCCCCCCCCCGGGGGGGGCCCCCCCGGGGACCCCCGGGGGGTCTCCCGGCCCCCGGCCGCGGGGCGCGGCCCCCCCCCCCCCCCGCCCCCCCC
>NZ_JBVJGU010000002.1:251034-504145 GCF_055587165.1 Streptomyces sp. NPDC048353
AAACCCCCACCAACACCCGGCGCCGGGGGGTGCCCGCTATTTTGTTTCCGGGGGCCCCCCCCCCCCCCGGGGGGGGCCCCCCCCCCCCCCCCCCCCCCCCCCCCCCCACGGAAGGGGGCTCAGCCCTTGCTGACCGCCGTGAGGATCTCCGGCAGCCGGTACGCGGTGCGCGGCGCCGCCAGCCGCAGGCCCGCCCACACCAGCAGCCCGCCGTAGACCGCGCCGAGCGGGAACAGCAGCCACAGGAAGGAGTGCAGGTCGGCGACGTGGAGCCAGATCGTCGCCCCGATCACCGGGCCGCACAGCAGCGCCCCCGCGACCATGCCGCCGAGGATCGACATCCACGCCAGGCCGCCCTGGCCCGGGGCCGCGCTCTTGAAGGCGCCGTCCTGCGGGATCGAGTACGGGAAGGCCGCCGAGGTGAACGCCCCGGCCCCCGTCATCGCGCCCAGCAGGGCCAGGGCGAGGCCCAGCCCCTCCGGCAGCACCGACCAGTCGCCCAGGAGCGCCGCCGTGCCCACCGTCACCAGGACCGTGAACGGGAGCGTGACCAGCAGCAGCGCCAGCGCCCGCGCGCGGAGCTCGGCGTAGGCGTCCGCCGGGGTCGAGATCGTCTGGGCGACCATCCAGAACGCCGAGGTGTCCTGCCCGAACTGGTTGTACATCTGGATGCCGAGCATCCCGGTGGCGAAGCAGGCGAAGTAGATCGACCCCGTGCCCTGGACGGCGTTGAGGAACGGCACGATCGCCCCGACCGCCAGCGAGGAGACCCAGGACGCCTTCGTCTTCGGGTCCCGCCACATGTAGCGCAGACCGCGCTCCATCACCGTGCCCGTACGGCCGCCGGGCAGCAGCCGCGCCAGGCGGCCCCGGCCGGCCTTGTCCGCCGCGGTCGCGCCGCTGGCCGCCCCGATCGTCGAGCCGTCCGGCGCCGTCATCAGCGTGACCAGGCTCCGCTGCCACCACACGAGGAGCGCGCAGAGGACGAGGACCGTCACGGCCGACTGCCCCGCCGCGACGCCGTAGTCGCCTCCGGACGCCGCGTCGACGGCCGCGACCGCCGAGGCGGGCGGCAGCCAGCTCACGACGGCCGCGACCGGCTCCAGCGAGGACAGGCCCCCCGCCCTGCCGAGCTGCTGCGCCCCGAAGTTGACGAACTGGATCCCCACCGCGATCAGCAGACCGCTCAGCACCGCCAGATCACGGCCCTTGCGCGAGGTCAGCAGCCGTACGTTGGCAGCCGCGACCGCCCGCGCCAGCGCCACGCACACCAGCACCGTCAACGGCACGGCCACCACCGCGACCAGCACGCCCGCAGCGCCCCGCGCCAGGGCCAGGACGGCGCCGAGCGCCATGCACAGCGTGAACGCCGGACCGATGCCGATCAGCGAGGAGACGAGCAGCGCCCGGACCAGCGGCCGGGGCCGCAGCGGCAGCATCACGAGCCGCGAGGGGTCCAGCGTCTCGTCGCCGCCCGCCGCGAACAGCGGCATCACCGCCCAGGCGATCGCCAGCACGCCGATGAGCAGCACGGCGATGATGTCGGCGTCGGCGTTGCCCCGCATCAGCACGAAGGCCAGGAGTATCGCGGCCGCGAAGACCGCGGCGCACACGGCCGAGGTGACGAACACGGCGGTGCGTCCGCTCGACTGGCGCAGTCCGTTGCGCAGCAGCGCCAGCTTGAGCCCGACGAAGACGGAGGTGAGGGAGGGCGCGGAGGGGGAGGGGGCGGAGGCCGCCGGCGCGGCCGTCGGGGCGCTCATCGTCCCGTACCGCCGCTGCCGCCCGCGCCGTTGCCGCCGCCGAGATCCTTCCCGGCCCCACCGGCCCCACCGGCACCCGCGTCCCGGATCGCGCCGCCGCCCAGCCAGTCCAGCGACTCGCCGGTGTCCCGGCCCTGCGCCCCGACGAGCTCCAGGAACGCGGCCTGCAGGGAAGGCGCCTCGCCGCGGACCTCCGCGAGCGGGCCCTGCGCGCGGATGCGGCCGGCCGCCATCACCGCGACCCAGTCGCACAGCGACTCCACCAGCTCCATCACGTGGCTGGAGAACACGACGGTCGCGCCCGACGCGGTGTACCGCTCCAGGACGCCCCGGATGGTCTGCGCGGAGACGGGGTCGACACCCTCGAACGGCTCGTCCAGGAAGAGCACCTCGGGGTTGTGCAGCAGCGCGGCCGCCAGACCGATCTTCTTGCGCATACCGGTGGAGTAGTCCACCACCAGCTTGTGCTGCGCGCCCGCCAGGTCCAGGACGTCGAGCAGCTGGGTGGCCCGCTTGTCGACCTCCGCGCCGGGCAGGCCGCGCAGCCGACCGGTGTACGCGAGGAGTTCCCGCCCCGACAGCCGCTCGAAGAGGCGCAGCCCCTCCGGCAGGATGCCGATCCGGGCCTTGACCTGCGCCACCGACTCCGGATCGGCCCAGACGTCGTGCCCGGCGACCAGCACGCGCCCCTGGTCGGGACGGAGCAGGCCGGTGATCATCGAGAGGGTGGTCGTCTTGCCCGCGCCGTTCGGTCCGACGAGGCCGATGAACTTCCCCGCGGGCAGGACGAGATCGACGCCGTTCACCGCGATCTGCTGGCCGAAACGCTTCCACAGCCCCTCGACGCGGACGGCGGGCGTCGCACCGGTGTCCGGTGCGCCGCCCGCCGCGTGGAACGCTTCGTCGAATGCCTGGTCAGGCATGGTCCGTCAACCCCTCGGTCGTCCCCGTGCGATGGAGGGACAACCTTACGGGGACGGCTCCTTGGCCGTCCGGTCAAGCGTTGCGGTCCCGCGCCGCCGCCGCTTCCCGGCCACACGCGTACGCGAGGGGGCTGATCAGCTCCTCCGCGTCGGGGAGCCAGCGGTTGGCGGCGGTCGGCCGCCGCGCCCACTGCACGGCGCCGTGCCCGCCGACCCGGGTGGGCGGCGCCGCCACGTAGTGGCCCTCGCCGCGCGTGAGCAGGTCAATCGAGGTCGGGGCCCAGCCGAGCTTGCGCACCAGGTCCGGCACCTTCGTCGCGGCACCGGGCAGGACGAAGAAGAACATCCGGCGGTCGGGGGTGCAGGTCACCGGGCCGAGCGTGAGCTCCATGCGCTCCATCCGGGCCAGCGCGAGGAAACCGGCCGCCTCGGGCACGTCGATCGCGTCGAAGGTACGGCCGGTCGGCAGCAGGATCGACGCCTTCGGCTGCTTCGACCACATGCGCCGCGCCCCGACGGCGCTGCCCGTCGCCTGGGTCGACCAGTCGGGCCTCGCCGGGTGGGCGCCCGGCGAGACGCAGCTGTCGACGCCGCAGGAGCAGCGCTCCCTGCCCTCGACGGCTTCCAGCCAGGTCCCGGGGAACACGTCCCAGTGCCGCTCTTCCGCGTACCGCACGGCGCAGTCCAGCAGCTGCTCGCCTCGCTGCTTGGGGATGTGTGCGGCTTCCGTGACTCCCATGGTCTCTTCCACGGTGAACACAACTGCCGCCGTCACCTGGAGTTACGGGCATGGGCCAAGAGCGGTGCGGGGCATCGATCCTGCACGCGGGGCGCATGGGTGCACGGGCGGGGGCGCGCGTGAGGCCCGGGCGCGAGGGCGGGGTAACCAGGGTGGGGGCCGGCGGCGGCGAGGGAGCGGCCGATGCGTCCGGTTTCGCGTGTTCACATCGGCATTGACCGGATATCCGTCGGGCAGTGATCAGTTCACTTCAGTCGGGTTCGACCGATCACCGACCGGAGCCACCGATCACGACCGGCCTCAGGGGGTTTGTCATGGCAGCCAGGCCACTCGTTGCCCGTCAGCCGAACGAACGGCTGCAGGCGCTCATTCAGGAGGCCGGGTGTTCCAACGCCGGCCTCGCCCGCAGAGTCAACATGGTCGGGGCCGAACGCGGCCTGGACCTGAGGTACGACAAGACGTCCGTGGCGAGGTGGCTGCGCGGGCAGCAGCCGCGCGGCCGGGCGCCCGGCGTCATCGCCGAGGCGCTGGGCCGCAAGCTGGGACGCACGGTCACGATCGACGAGATCGGGATGGCGAACGGCCGGAACCTCGCGGGCGGTGTGGGGCTGCAGTTCGCGCCGACCGTGCTGGGCGCGATCGAGCAGGTCTGCGAGCTGTGGCGCAGCGACGTGGGGCGCCGGGACTTCCTGTCGGGTTCGACGGTGGCGGCCTCCGCGCTGGTCGAGCCGAGCCGGGACTGGCTGATCACCGGCGCGGACGCGCAGGTGGCCCGGTCGGCGGGGGCGCGGGTCGGGTCGGCGGACGTGGCGGCGGTCCGGGCCATGACGAGCGCGCTGGTCGACCTGGACCGGCGGTTCGGCAGCGGGCACGTGCGGCCGGTGCTGGTGCACTACCTCAACAGCGCGGTGTCCGGGCTGCTTTCGGGGTCGTACCGCGAGTCGGTGGGCCGGGAGCTGTTCGGGGCGGTCGCGCGGCTCACCGAACTGGCCGGGTACATGGCCGTGGACACCGGGCAGCCGGGTCTGGCCCAACGCTATTACATCCAGGCGCTGCGGCTCGCGCAGGCGGCGGGCGACCGCGGCTACGGCGGCTATGTCCTCGCGGCCTCGATGAGCCACCTGGCGGCGGACCTGGGGAACCCGCGCGAGATCGCGCAGTTGGCGCGGGCGGCGCAGGAAGGGGCGCGGGGGCACGTCACGCCGAGGGCGGAGGCGATGTTCTACGCCGCGGAGGCCCGGGGGCACGCGCTGCTCGGGGACGTCCGCTCCTTCGAGGTGGTGGCGGGGCGTGCCGTACGCGCGCTGGAGCAGGCCGATCCGGAGTCGGGCGAGGACCCGGCGTGGATCGCGCACTTCGACCACGCCTATCTGTCGGACGAACTGGCGCACTGCTACCGCGACCTGGGGATGCCGGCGGAGGCGGCGCGGGCGGCGGAGGACTCGCTGCGCGGGCATCCGGAGACGCGGGCGCGGCGGCGGGCGATCGGCCTGGTGCTGCTGGCGTCGGCGCAGCTGCAGCACCGGGAGGTGGAGCAGGCCTGCGACACGGGCTCGCGGGCGGTGGAACTGCTCGCCACGCTGCGGTCGTCGCGGGGCGCGGAGTATCTGGACGATCTGAAGGACCGCTTCGAGCCGTTCGCCCGGGAGCCGGCGGTACGGGAGTTCGGGGCGCGGCTGGAGACGCTCGCCGCGTGACGGGGGTCACGAGGGCCCGGGCGGTGCGGCGGCCCGGGCGCGCGTGGGGGCTTTGTAGCGGGTTTCACACGCGTGTGCGGACCGCTGGGCGCACCCGGTAGCGTGAGCCGACGATTCCGTAGGTCCATCAGTAGGAGTCCCGGTGACGCAAAGCGGACAGGGTCCGGAGCCGCAGTATCCGCCGGCGGTACGGCCCGCGCACGAAGGTGTCGTGCTGCCCGCAGAAGGCGGCGCGGAGGGCGGCCCGGCCGCCGGCCCCGCCGGCGGTCAGCCGTGGGGCGGTGCCTGGGGTCCCGGCGGCGGCCGTCCGGGCGGCGGGCAGCCCCTGCCCCCGGCGCAGCCGCTGCCGCCGGAGACGGTGCCGGGCGCGGCCGCGGACATGCAGGCGACGCAGTACATCGCCCCGTTCCCGCCCCACGGCGGGCAGCCGGGCCCCATGCCGGGTCCGATGCCGGGCACAGCGCAGGGCCAGGGCGGGGCACCCGGGCAGGGCCACGGGCCGGGCCCGATGCCGGGTCCGATGCCGGGCGCCGCGCAGGGTCAGGGGCCGGGGTCCGCGCCGGGGGCGATACCCGGGGCGCACCCGCACCAGTCGTCCGGGCCGCTTCCGCCGCAGGGCGGGTACGGCTATCCGCAGCAGGCGCAGGCGTCCGGGGGAGACCCGCGCGGGCAGCAGGCGCCGGGGCCGCTTCCGCCGCAGGGCGGGTACGGCTATCCGCAGCAGGCGCAGGCGGCCGGCGGGTACGGCTATCCGCAGGCCGGGGCCGCCGACGACATGCAGGCGACCCAGCACATCCCGCCGGTCACCGGGCAGGGCGGCGGCTCCGACACCCAGTTCCTGGGGACCGGGCCGCTGAGCCGGCAGCCGGCCGGCGCCTCCGACGCGACGCAGTACATCGCTCCCGTACCGTCGCAGCCCGCCGGTGAGCGGCAGCCGCCCGCCGAGTTCGACAACCTCTTCCGCAGCGACTCGACGCAGCACCTGCCGCAGCAGCCGCCGCACCACCAGGCCCCCCAGCCCCCGCAGCACCACCAGCCTCCGTACGGGAACCAGCCGCAGGGGCCGCGGCCGCCGCAGCCGTACGGATTCCAGGACGCCTACTACGACGGCGACGACGAGCCCGCGCCGCGCCGGAAGTCGCCGGTCGCGCTGATCGCCGCCGTCGTCGTCGGCTGCGCGGTCGTGGGGCTGGGCGCCGGGGCGCTGCTCAGCGGCGGGGACGACGACAAGGGCGAGAAGCCCGGCCAGAGCGCGAGCGCCGGTACGGGCGCCCCGTCCACCACCGCCCCGACCGAGAAGGCCGCCGACCCCGCCGAACCGCAGGCGCAGGCGCTCGACAAGCTGCTCGCGGACAGCAACAACAGCCGGGACGCGGTGATCCGCTCGGTCGAGTCCATCAAGCAGTGCAAGAACCTCGACCAGGCCGCCACCGACCTGCGGGGCGCCGCCGCGCAGCGCCGGGAGCTGGTGACACGCCTGGGGGGCCTGTCCGTCGACAAGCTGCCGGACAACGCCGCGCTGACCGCCGCCCTCACCAAGGCGTGGCAGGCGTCGGCCTCCGCCGACGACCACTACGCCGCCTGGGCCGTCCAGATGAAGGCCAAGAAGGCGTGCAAGGGGGGCAAGGCCCGGAGCACCAGCCGGACGGCCGAGGCGAACAAGAAGAGCGGCGAGGCCACCACGGCCAAGCGCGAGGCGGCCGGGCTGTGGAACCCGACCGCCACGAAGTACGGCCTGCCGCAGCGGACCCCGACCCAGCTCTGAGGCCGGACGCCCGCGTCCGTAAGGGGGCTCAGGGAGCGCTGAGGACGGTCTCGCCGACGTCCACGAAGCCGGGCTTCTGCGCCACGAGCCGCCCCTGGCGGACCACTTGGAACGTCACCTCGTGGTTGACGATCCGGGGGAAGCCGGGGGCGCCGAGCATGTCCTCGTAGTGCCAGCGCAGTTCGGGTGTGAGGCCGCCGGTGTCGATCCGGACGCCCTGGTCGAGGGCGTGCGAGACGGCGCTCGCCTCGACGGAGTCGGTGTCGAGGGACTCGATCACCTGCTTCAGGACGGTGTACGCGATCCAGGTCGTCTGGACGCCCGCGTCGGAGGGGTCCACGCGGTTGTCGGCGAAGGCGTGCTCCTGGATGACCTTGCGCATGGGCTCCCAGCGCGGGTCGTCCGCCTCCGGGTACCAGCCGGTGACGTACGCGCCCTCGAAGGGGCTGCGGGCGCCGCCCGTGCGGTCGATGACCGGCTGGCTGACGCTGCCGAGGACCGAGGAGATCCGTACCCCGGACGTCTTCTTCGCGTCGCCCCCGGCCGAGCCCTCGCCGCTCCCGCCGCTCCCGCCGTCCCCGCCGTCCTCCGTGGCCGGGCTCCCGTTCGCGGGCAGGCGGCGGAAGGAGTCGAAGAAGGTCTGGGTGCGCTCGCCCAGGACGGCGGCCACGCAGCCGTCCTCCCGCCCGGCCTTGCTGCGGGCGCGGCCGGCCTGCTGGGTGTACTCGGCGGCGTCCTCCAGGGCCGGGATGTCGGTGGCCCCACCGTGCCGGGAGGTGCGGAGCCCGGAGTCGAGGAGGGCGGGCAGCTTGTCGCCGGCGATGGTGTCGGGCCGGACGAGGGAGACCTTGCGGCAGGACTCGGCCAGCTGCATGCCGTGGCCGGCCATGAGGGAGGCCTGGCCGCCGTTGACCGGATAGGAGAGCGGGCTGGTGAACTCGTCCTCGGAGATGCCGTAGCCCCCGACGTACGGGATGCCCGCCGCCTCCAGGGGGGCCATGAAGCCCCGGCCGTTCTGGCTGTAGGAGCCGACGACGGCGACGACGTCCTCGCGGACCGCCCGGCGGGCGCAGGCGGCGGCGCCGGCGGAGGTGTTCTGTTCGTTGCAAGTGAGGATGCGCAGCTCGTGGCCGTCGATGCCGCCCGTGGAGTTGATCCAGCGGGCGTAGGCCTGCGCCATGGCGGGCATGCCGGGCATGTTGGTGGCCCGGGTGCCGTCGGGTGCCCAGGTCATCACGGTGACGGGCTCCCTGGAGCCCCCCGTGGCCCCAGGGATCACGCCGCAGCCGGCGAGCAGTGCCGCGCCTGCCGTCGCCGTCGTGACGTACGCGAGGAGTGAGGTCAGTCGCCTACCGGTCATGGGCATGCACATTTCCGCCTCACGGGTAACGCGGGAGTGAGCATGGTTCAACGGTGGGTGACGCGAAGGTGAATTACGGGGGCCGGTCGGCCGTCAAGAATGGGGAACGTACGATCGAAAGGTGTCCAGTCCTGTCTCCGGTTCGGTGAACTCTTCCCGTCGCGGCCGTCGCTCCCCCACCATGGGCGGCATGCCGCTCAACGACATGCCCTGGTGGCGCTGGCGCAGTAACGTGCGCTCGGCGCTGCACATGCTCTCCGACCCCGGGTTCCACGAGACGACCTGGCTGGCCGGCCACGAGGGGTACGGCGACGTCACCGACGCCGTCTACCGCCTGGTCGAGGACACCTGGCTGGACAACTGGTCCGCCGAGAAGTACGTCGGGACGATCTTCCGCGACTCGGGCGAGGCCGCCCTGGTGGACGTCGCCGTGCTGCGCGTGCTGCGGATCATGCACCAGGTGGGCCCCGACGCGCCGGTCTCGGCCTACATGGAGCACCACGGCTGGCCGGAGGCGGTCCGGGCCGCCCGCGAGGCACACGTGCGGATGGCGTCGGCGGACGGCGAGGACCCGGACGAGCCGCCCCGCTCCCTGGACGTCCTGCGCATCATGACGCGTTCCGCCTGACGGACGCCGTCCCTGACGGGCCCGCGCCGTGTGGCAGGCTAGCGGGATGACCGACCAGTACGTCCTCACTCTCTCCTGCCCCGACAAACAGGGCATCGTGCACGCCGTGTCGAGCTACCTCTTCATCACCGGCTGCAATATCGAGGACAGTCAGCAGTTCGGAGACCGGGACACGGGTCTCTTCTTCATGCGCGTCCACTTCTCGGCGGAGGCGCCGGTCACGGTGGACAAGCTGCGGGCGAGCTTCGCGGCGGTGGGCGACGCGTTCACGATGGACTGGCACATCAACCGCGCCGACGAGCGCATGCGGGTCGTGCTGATGGTGTCGAAGTTCGGTCACTGCCTCAACGACCTGCTGTTCCGTTCGCGGATCGGGGCGCTGCCCGTCGAGATCGTGGCGGTCGTCTCCAACCACACCGACTTCGCCGAGCTGGTGGGCTCGTACGAGATTCCGTTCCGGCACATTCCGGTCACCAAGGAGAACAAGCCGGAGGCGGAGGCGGAGCTGCTGGAGCTGGTCCGCTCCGAGCGGGTGGAGCTGGTCGTCCTCGCCCGGTACATGCAGGTGCTCTCCGACGACCTGTGCAAGCAGCTCTCCGGCCGGATCATCAACATCCACCACTCCTTCCTGCCGAGCTTCAAGGGCGCGAAGCCCTACCACCAGGCGCACACGCGCGGGGTGAAGCTGATCGGCGCGACCGCGCACTACGTGACGGCCGATCTCGACGAGGGGCCGATCATCGAGCAGGAGGTCGAGCGGGTGGGCCACGAGGTCACCCCGGACCAGCTGGTGGCGGTCGGCCGCGACGTGGAGTGCCAGGCCCTGGCCCGCGCCGTGAAGTGGCATGCCGAGCGGCGCATCCTCCTCAACGGCCGCCGCACGGTCGTCTTCGCCTGACGTCTCGCGGCCCGGGCGGCCGGGCGGTCCCGGCCGGACGGGACTCTCGGCACACGCCCTACAGCCTGCTCAGTGACGCCGCCGCGAAGAGGACGTCCCTGATCGCCTCCCGGTCGCCGTCCTGACCGGCCGCCGCCTCCTCCGGAGGCACGTGGCCCGCGACGAGCTGGCAGAACTCGACCCCGTCCATGGCCACCTGGGCCACCGCGTGGTCCGGGGAGCCGACGGCCGCCGGGGAGTCCAGGGCTATGTACCAGTGGCCGCCGCCCGAGCCCTCGACCTCCAGATGGAGCGAGCGGCCGGGGGCGCCCGCCGCGACCAGATGGCGGGGCGGTGAGGCCAGGCCCGCGCGACGGCGTCCCGCGAGGGCGGCCGGAAGCAGCCGGGCCGCCAGGTCGATCATGTCGTGCAGGTGCGGGCCGCTGGGCGGTTCGTACGGATACGCCACCGCGTTGGCGATGTCGTCGGCGTGCACCCAGCATTCGAAGGCCCGCTCCAGCAGCGAGTCCCGCAGCGGCAGCGCGAAGTCGCCGTAGGTGACGGTCATGTCGGCGACGCCCCGCCCGGCGAAGGACACCGTGCGGATCAGCGTGTGGCTCTGCTCCCGCCACGGCTCGCGGACCTTGCGCGTCGGCGGATGGTACGAGCCCTGCCAGTACGCCTCCGTGCGCGCCGTGGGGGCCTGTTCCGGTGCGTCGGCGCCCAGCGGGTCGTCCAGGCCGAGCGCCGTCGAGACCAGGCCGTCCACGGTCAGCAGATGCCCGATCACCCCGGCGACGGTCGTCTTGCGCCGGGCCGGGCGCTCGCCGTCGAACCACTTCAGCCGCACCGGGGCGTGCCACTCCGACTCGCCGATGTCCCGCAGCAGCGCGTCGAGGCGGGCGGTCTCCGCGTCGTACGGGGTCGCCCAGGCGGGCACCGGGATACGGGCGGGGCGGCGGCCCAGGCAGTTCTCCAGGACCCGGGAGCGCAGCAGCGGGTCGAGGTCCAGGTCCCGCTCGGCGTGCAGCAGGCCGACGGCGTCCCGCAGCCGCAGCGCCTCGTCCGCGCAGGGGGCGCACTCGGTCAGGTGGTCCTCGACGGCCTGGGTCTCCTCCGGGGAACACGCGGAGAGTGCCCAGGCCCCGAGCAGGGACTTGAGCACGGCGTGGGTCGGGGGCGCGGCGGGCGGCGCGGGCTCGGCCACGGGCGCCGGGTCGGGCGGGGGAGCGGGCGCCGGGTCGGGCGCCGTCACCGCGTCGGGGCCGGGCGGCGGCTCCGGGTCCCGCATCGACTCCGGTTCCGGCTCCGGCTTCGGTTCCGGCTTCGCCTCCGGCGGGGGAGCGGGCGCCGGGGGCGCGGAGAGGTCCGCGTGGTCGTCCGGGGCCCAGCGCGGCCCGGGTATGCGGGGAGCGCGCGCGACCTCGTCCGGGTCGCCGTTCGCGTCGTTCACAGCGAACGTCCGTAGCCGGGCGGTGAGGAGTTCTCCAGCGGGCGGGTGTTCGCCGTGGACAGCAACTGCAGTCCGAGCCGCAGCCGGCGCCGCGCCTCGTCCTCCGTGACACCGAGGTCGGCCGCCGTCTGGCGATAGTCGCGCCGCTGGAAATAGGCCAGTTCCAGCGCGGCCCGCAGCGGCGCCGGCATCGACGTCACGATGTAGTCCGCGCGGGCCGCGACCGAGGCCCGCCGCACCTTCTGCTCCAGCTCCTCCGCCGAGCCCTCGCCGGTCTCCGCGAACGCCGTCGCCTCGTTCTGCCGCAGCCGGTGCACGGCCTGCCGCTGGGTGAGCTTGGCGACCCAGGAACGGAGGTTGCCCTGCTTCGGGTCGTAGGCGTCGGGGTTCTCCCAGACGTAGCCGAAGACCTCCCGGGTGACCTGGTCCGCCGCGTCGTCGTCGTCCAGCACCCGGTGGGCGAGGCTGTGCACCAGGGAGGCGAACCGGTCGTACAGCTCGCCGAGCGCGGCCGCCTCACCGCGCGCGAGCCGCTGCTGCATCCTGCGGTCCCAGCGCGGTGGTGTGTCCTTCGCCATACGAAGCCCTCCGGAGCTCTTCGGCGCCCTCCCGACCCGAGTTCACCGTCCAAAGTAATGCGCCGCACCGGCACACACCCCCCTTTGCGACAAGTGCGCCCCCCGGACCGGCCCTGGATGGTAAGGAAAGCGTCATTCCGTGCACGATGGGTTTCAGTGCGACGAGAGCGGGCAGCGGGAGGGGACAGGAACGACTCCCTCCGCTTGAAGGGCGCGCCGCGTGACGCTCACCGTCGACGAAGACGAGCAGGGCCCCTGGACCGTGCTGCGGGTCCAGGGGGAACTCGACCTGGTGACGTCCCCTGTGGTCCGCAGACGCGTGCACGCGGCCGTCGCGGTCGGCCGCCACCACGTCGTCCTCGACCTGTCCGGCGTCGAGTTCTGCGACTCCAGCGGGGTCGGCGTCCTCATCGCCTCCCGCCGGCTGATGCGTTCCTGCGGCGGCCGGCTGCGGATGGTGCTCCCCGCGCGCGGCGACCTGGAGGGCTCGCACGTCAACCGGGTGCTGGCCGCGCTGGGCGTCCGGCGGCTCTTCGACGTGTACGCCGACACCGCCGACGCGGTCGACGAGCGCGCCCGCCCGCTTCCCGTGGACTCCCTCGCCGGTCAGACCGCCTCCGTACCCCCGCAGTCGTCCTCCGGGCGGCGCCTGACCGCTCCGCCCCTCTCGGCATAGGGCGCCTCCGCGTCGTAAGGTCCGCACATGGAGCCCATGGAATCCGAGCAGCTCTACCAGCGCCGTATCGCCTCCCGCTTCGCCGCGTTCGATCAGGACGGTGACGGGACCATCTCCCGCGAGGACTTCAACACGGCGGCGAAACGCCTCCTGACGGAGTTCGACACCTCCTTCCGCTGTGACAAGGGCCAGGCGCTGGTCACCGGCGCCGAGGCGTTCTGGCAGGGCATGGCGGGGATCGCCGACGTCGACGGCGACCAGCGGGTGAGCCAGCAGGAGTTCGTCGGCGGCGCGATCAAGCGCCTGCACGACCACCCCGAACGCTTCGCCGAGATCGCCCGGCCCTTCCTGCACGCCCTGTTGGCCATCGCCCCCACCAGGGACGACGTGGAACGGGCGCTGCGGGCGCTCGGCATCGAGCAGTCGGCGGCGTCCCTGAGCGCCCGTTCGCTGCCGGCCGACGACGCGGGCAAGATCGACGAGGAGGCGGCCGTGACCGCCTTCGCCCGCTACTTCATGACGGAGGTCCGCGAGGCCTAGGTCGTGTCCGACGGGTCATGTGACCGGAAAGTGGCGAGATCGTTCCGGTGGGTGTTCGGCGGTCGGTGATGACGCGTCCGCTGCCGCCCCGGCCCACGTTCTTCGGAAGGTGCGGCACCGTGACCGTCGCAGCCGTTCGCCTCCGGCTGCGCCCATGACCCGCCGAACAGCCTTGAGCCGCGTGCGGTCAACTCAGCCGGTTGTCGGCGTACACAGCCATCGCATCGCGCTGGTAGACGGCGAGACCGACGGCGATCTTGTCGAAGTTGGCCCGCATCCGCGGGTCGTCGACATAGGTCTGGCCCACACCCTTGTACGCGGCCGCGGTCGGGGTCCAGAACCGGCAGATGCCCTGGTAGTTGGCGTCCACCTCGTCCTGAACCGCAGGGTCGGACACCGGCGTGCCGGCCATCATGAACTCCGCCATACGGATCATCTGCGCCGTCACCTCACGTTGCCAGCGCTCCATCTCCTCGGAGGTCATCGCATCGACGGCCTGCCGGGACTGCTCCCATGCCTGCGGCCACCGCTCCCGTACCTCGGCCTCTGCCTCTGCCGCGGAGGGGGCCTGGAATCCCTCGAACAGGTTCTCCGGCTTGTTGATCTTCGTCATATCGCCCTTGCCCTTGCCTTCTTCCAGTTCGGCGATGGTGCGGCCGACCGTACGGGCCAGCGTCTCCAGCCGATCCCGCTCCGCGAGCAGCCGTCGGTGGTGCTCACGGAGCACAGTCACCTGGTCGAGCCGGCGGTCCAGGACCGTCTGGATCTCGCGCAGCCCCAGGCCCAGCTCCCGCATCAGCAGGATCTGCTGCAGCCGCAGCAGATCGGCCTCCTCGTAGTAGCGGTGCCCGTTGCTCCCGATCCGCGCGGGCGGCAGCAGGCCGATCTCGTCGTAGTGCCGCAGCGTCCGCGAGGTCACCTTGGACATCCGCGCCACCTCCGCGATAGGCCAAACCACTGCCGGTGCCTCCCTCGCCGGGCCGGTCTCTCCGGCCACACACATGACCGTAGAAGTTGCCGCAACGGAAAGCGCAAGCCCGAAGCCCCCGCCGCGGACCTGTCGTTCACGCCGGCGGTGGTGCGCCCCACAACGGCGAGAGCGAGGAGCCGGCCGAGTCCGAATGCTCCTAAACCCTGTGTAACCGACCTATGACTCTATGGTGCCCCGGGGGCGGGCGTGTCCCCATTGCGTTCCGGGGCGCGACGGCCCGTCGCTTGGGTTCGGGTCTGTCTGTTTGCAACACATGAAGAAGCATTCATACGAATACGACGAGTACGTCTCCGGAGTGCGTGCCGAGCCTTCGAACTGCTCCGGGGCGGACGCCCACAGGGGTACGGATGGCGAGCACACGCCGTGCCTCTACTGCCGGGCGTTGGAGCAGGCCGACAAGGAGGCCGGCCGCCGTTCCCGCCGGGAGAGATAGCGAATCGTCGCGGCGCCCCGGTCGGCTGAGGATTGACGTGGTGCGGAGGCCCGGCCCGCGACGCGTGTCGGCAGGGGGGGGCGGGCCTGAGCGAGGCCTGAAGCCCTCTCAGGCGTACCGTTCGCGCAGCTTGTACTTGAGGACCTTCCGCAGGGTCTCGTTGCGGGGCAGGGCCTCCACCACCTCCAGTTGCTCCGGCAGCTTGTGGACGGAGAGGCCCTGCGCGCGCAGGAAGTCCGTCACCGACGCCAGGGTCAGCGGGCCCGCCCCGGGCGGCTGTTCGATCACCGCGCAGACCCGCTCGCCGCGTTCGGCGTCCGGCAGGCCGACGACGGCGGCGTCGCCGACGGCCGGGTGCCGGTGCAGCAGGTCCTCGATCTCCTTGGCGGAGATGTTCTCTCCCTTGCGGATGATGATGTCCTTGATCCGGCCGGTGAGGACCAGGTGCCCGCTCGGCGTCAGGTGGCCCACGTCGCCCGTGATCAGGAAGCCGTCCTCGTCGAAGGCGGCCGCGGTCTGCGCCGGGTCCAGATAGCCCTGGCAGACCGCCTCGCCGCGGAGCCGGACCCCGCCGTCGTCGGCGATGCGTATCTCCATGCCCGCGGGCGGCCGCCCCTCCGTGGTCGCCAGGTTCTCGGCGGTGTCGTCCGGCGACCCCATGGTGATCATCGGGACCTCGGTCATGCCGTACCCGTGGGTGAGCTCGCAGCCCATCTCCCGCACCACCGCGTGGTAGACCTCCGGCGGCTTCGGCGCGCCGCCGCCCGCGAGCAGCCGCAGGGTCGGGATGAGCGGCTCCCCGGGCCGCTTGCGCTGCTCGGCCAGGAACATCGAGTAGAAGGCGGTGGACCCGCCCGCCACGGTCACGCCGTGCGCGCGGTACTCCTCCAGCGCGTCGGGGAGCGCGAACTGCTCGAACATCACCGCGGGAAAGCCGTACAGCAGGAGCATCACCGTGTAGTCGGGCCCGGCGATATGGGCGTACGGGAAGGCCATCGAACCCACGTCCTCGGGGGTGAGGCGCAGCGCGTGGGCGAGGCAGGAGCCGCCCGCGATCAGGGAACGGTCGGTGTGCAGCACGCCCTTGGGGTCGGAGGTGGTGCCCGAGGTCCAGTAGATCCAGCGGACCGAGGTCCCCTCGGCGGGCGGCGGCGGCAGGACGGCGGGGTCGCCGTCGGGCAGGGAGTCGTACGCCTCGAAGACGCCGCGCGCGCCGAGCCGGCGGGCCATCTCCGTGTGGTCGAAGCCGCGCCACACCCCGGGCACGGCGAAGAACTCGGCCTTCGACTCGCGCAGCGCGAAACCGACCTCGCGGTCGCGGTAGAAGGGGATGACCGGCGACTGCACGGCGCCGAGGCGGGCCAGGGCGAAGGTGAGCACCGCGGTCTCGATGCGGGTGGGCAGCTGCCAGGCGACGACGGTGCCGGGGCGGACGCCCATGGCGTACAGGCCGGCGGCGCACCGCTCGGCGCGGTCGCGCAGTCCGCCGAAGGTGAGGGACCGCTCGCCCTGGAGCAGGACGGGCCGGTCGGGGGTGCGGCCGGCCCGCCGTTCCACCAGCTCCCACAGGGTGCGCGAGCCGCCCAGCGCGTGCGCGGTGGCGGTCTCGTCCGGGGCGTGGGCGGTGTCGGTCACGGCGCCTCCTCGGTCTCGGCTGAACCTGACGAAGCGTCAGATGGTGCGGAGAGCGTAGAGGCCCGCTCCTTGTCGGTCCAGGGGTGCGGAGCTAGCCTGAGAGCCGACGGTATCTGACGGGTCATCAGAAATGGGAGTGGGTCCATGACCGAACTGCCCCGCATCATCAGCGTCGACGACCACGTGATCGAACCCGCGCACCTCTTCGAGACCTGGCTCCCCGCCAAGTACCGCGACCGCGGACCGAAGCCCCTGACCGCCGGGATCGGGGAGCTGGCCTACGTCGGCGGCAAGTACCGGATCACCATGGACCCCGACGGCCCGCCGACCGACTGGTGGGTCTACGAGGACCTGAGGTTCCCGTACAAGCGCAACATCGCCGCCGTCGGATTCGACCGCGACGACATGACGCTGGAGGGCATCACCCGCGCCGAGATGCGCCCCGGCTGCTGGGACCCGGCCGAGCGGCTCAAGGACATGGACCTCAACCACGTCGAGGCGTCCCTGTGCTTCCCGACCTTCCCGCGCTTCTGCGGCCAGACCTTCGCCGAGGCCCACGACAAGGAGGTCGCCCTCGCCTGCGTGCGCGCCTACAACGACTGGATGGTCGAGGAGTGGTGCGGCGACAGCGGCGGCCGGCTCATCCCGCTCTGCATCATCCCGCTCTGGGACATCGACCTGGCCGTCGCCGAGATCCGGCGCAACGCCGCCCGCGGGGTCAGAGCGGTGACCTTCTCCGAGATCCCCACCCACCTCGGACTGCCGTCGATCCACTCCGGCTACTGGGACCCCTTCTTCGCCGTCTGCCAGGAGACCGGCACGGTCGTCAACATGCACATCGGCTCGTCCTCGCAGATGCCGGCCGCCTCCCCCGACGCCCCGCCCGCCGTCCAGGCCGCCCTGAGCTTCAACAACGCCATGGCCTCGATGATGGACTTCCTCTTCAGCGGCGTCCTGGTGAAGTTCCCGACGCTGAAGCTCGCCTACAGCGAGGGCCAGATGGGCTGGATCCCGTACGCCCTCGAACGCGCCGACGACGTCTGGGAGGAGCACCGCGCGTGGGGCGGGGTGCGCGACCTGGTCCCCGAGCCGCCCTCCACGTACTACTACCGGCAGATCTTCTGCTGCTTCTTCCGCGACAAGCACGGCATCGCCTCGCTCGACGTCGTCGGCCGGGACAACGCCACCTTCGAGACCGACTACCCCCACGTCGACTCCACCTTCCCGCACACCAAGGACGTCGCCCTCGACCACGTCAAGGGGCTCGACGACGAGACCGTGTACAAGCTCATGCGCGGCAACGCGATCCGGATGCTGGGCCTGGACCTCGTCTGATGGACCTGACGTACACCGCCGAGGAGGAGGAGTTCCGGGCGCGGCTGCGGGCGTGGCTCACCGCCGTCCTGCCCACCCTGCCGCCCAGGCCCGACCCGCTGGACTGGCCGGGCCGGCGCGCCTACGACTGCGGCTGGCAGCGGCGGCTGTACGAGGCGGGCTACGCGGACGTGCGCTGGGACGCCCCGCCGACCCGGCTGCTGATCTTCCTGGAGGAGACCGAGCTGGCCGGCGCGCCCTACGTCGGCGCCAACTTCGTCGGGCTGCTGCACGCCGGGCCGACCATCGCCGCCGAGGGGACGCCGGAACAGCGCGAGCGCTGGCTCCCGCCCGTGCTGCGCGGCGACGAGGTGTGGTGCCAGGGGTTCAGCGAGCCGGACGCCGGCTCCGACCTCGCCTCCCTGCGGACCCGCGCCGTCCGGGACGGCGACCACTACGTCGTCTCCGGATCCAAGATCTGGACCTCGCACGCGGAGGTCGCCGACTGGTGCGAGCTGCTCGTGCGGACCTCGTCGGACCCGGACGCCGGGAAGCACCGGGGCATCAGCTGGCTGGCCATGCCCATGGACACGCCCGGGATCACCGTCCGGCCGCTGCGGACGCTCGCCGGCTCGGCCGAGTTCGCCGAGATGTTCCTCGACGAGGTGCGGATCCCCGTCTCCCACCGGGTCGGCGAGGAGAACGACGGCTGGCGCGTGACGATGGTGACCCTCTCCTTCGAGCGCGGCACCGCGTTCGTCGGCGAGGTCGTCGCCTGCCGCCGGGTCCTCGGCGAACTGGCCCGCGCCGCCCGCTCCAACGGCACCTGGGACGACCCGGCGGTCCGGCGGGCGCTCGGCAGGCTCGGCGCCGAGTTCCGGGCCCTGTGGCGGCTGACCCAGTGGAACGTCAGCGAGGCGGAGGCGACGGGCGGAGTGCCGGGGATGGGCGGCTCCGTCTTCAAACTGCGGTACTCCCACGCCCGCCAGGAGCTGTACGACACGGCCGCCGCCGTCCTCGGCCCGGACGCCCTCGACCTCGGGCACGAGTGGACCCAGGACCGGCTGTCCTCGCTCTCGTACACGATCGCCGCCGGCACCTCCCAGATCCAGCGCAACATCGTCGCCGAGCGCATCCTCGGCCTGCCGAAGGGACGGTGAGCGGCACGTGGACTTCCGGCTGACGGACGACCAGCAGGCGCTCAGGAAGGGCGTACGCGAGCTACTGGAGCGCCGTTTCGACCGCGACGCGCTGCGGGCGGCGGCCGAGACCCCCGGCCGCCTGGACCGGGCGCTGTGGCGGGAGCTGGGAGCCGCCGGGTTCTTCGCGCTGCGGGTGCCGGAGGCGGACGGCGGCGTCGGCCTGGGGCTGCCGGAGGCGGTGCTGGCCTTCGAGGAGGCGGGGCGGGCGCTGCTGCCGGGCCCGCTGGTGGCGACCCACCTGGCGGCGGGGGAGGTGGCGGGCGCCGCCGAGGGCGAGGTGGTGGTGACGGCCCCCGACGGGGCGCTGGTGGAGTGGCTGGACGCGGCGGACGTGGTCCGGGGCGATGTCGGGGGCGCCCGGCCCGTGCGGTCGGTGGACCCGCTGACGCCGCTGCACCGCCTGCCGGGGACCGCCGGAGCGGCGCGGGAAGGGCGGCTGACCGGCGCGCTCCTCACCGCCGCCGAGCAGCTCGGGAGCGCGGCGCGGACCACCGAGACCGCCGTGGCGTACGCGCGGACCCGGGAACAGTTCGGCCGGCCCATCGGCGCCTTCCAGGCCGTCAAGCACCTGTGCGCGGGCATGCTCGTACGGACCGAGGTCGCCCGCGCCGCCGTCTACGCCGCCGCCGTGACCGGCGACCCCGTCGAGATCGCCGGGGCCAAGCTCCTCGCCGACGAGGCGGCCGTGGACTGCGCCCGCGACTGCCTCCAGGTGCACGGCGGCATGGGCTTCACCTGGGAGTCCGACGTCCATCTGCATCTGAAGCGGGCCTGGGTGCGGGCCCGGCGGTGGATGCCCAGGGCCGTCGCCGAGGAGGCGGAGGCGGCGCACCTGTCGCCGTGGTGACCCCGCGCGCTCACGGAGCGTCGATATCGGGTTGTGTCCTTCGGGCGGGCCGTCACGGCCCGGAGTCGGGGCGCCGCTCCGGTACCCTCCGTGGGATGCGAGTGGTTGTGCTCCCGGTTCGTCCCGGTGTTGCCCGTGCGGCGGCTCCGGCGCCCGGAATGCCTGCCGCTCGCGCCCCCTGGAGGCGCCGTACGCGCCCCTGTTCGACTACCCGCAGCGCGCGTCGCACAGTATGGGCCATGCGTACTCCTTCGCGCTGGAATATGCCCGAAGCGCTTGTTGCGGTGACTGTACGTCAACCATGCTGTCTCGCAAGGAAATCACGTTCCGTCAGGGCGTCGATGGCTGTTGTGAGGCGCGAGGCGATGTGTCCGCCGGTTCGGATGGTGTGAGCGGTGCAGGTGCTTCAGGTTCAGTTGGAGGTCGGGCCCGACCCGGCCGAGGTGGGGCGCGCCCGGCGATGGGCCCGTTCGAGGCTCGCCGGATCGGGCATAGGGGACGACGAGCCGCTCGCCGACACGCTGGTGCTGCTCATCTCCGAGCTCGTCACCAACGCCGTGGTGCACACCGGCTGTCCGGCCGTGCTGCGCATGCTGTTCGGCGCGGGCTGTCCGGAGGCCGGGACGGTACGGGTGGAGGTCGCCGACCGGAGCGACCGCCCGCCCCGCCCCCGCCACGCCGAAGGCGAGGACACCAACGGCCGCGGCCTCGAGCTGGTCGACGGCCTCGCCGACCGGTGGGGCTGGCAGCCCGAGGGCGCCGGGAAATCCATCTGGTGCGAGATCGACCGGGGAGCACCGACGGCCGCGCCGGCCGTCACACCCCCCGCCGGGCCGCCCGCCCAGGTCTCCGTGGCGCATTACTGACCGCACGGTCATGCCCGTCGGGCCCCGGCGTCAGAGGATCGCGACCGGGGCCACCGGCGTGCCCGTACCGCCCACGAAGGGCTCGGGCATCGCGGAGAGCAGGAAGGCGTAGCGGCCGCTCTGTGCACAGGCTGTGGACAGACTTTCCAGATTCCAGTTCTGGCCCTGGAGCATGCCCATCTCCACCAGGTCGAGGGCGTGCACCGGCAGCCAGAGATCCTCGATCTCCGGCGGGAAGATCTCGAAGGTGAGCGTGTCGTTGGCGACGGCCGCCACGTCGCGGGCGTGGAACCACTCCGGCGTACGGATCGACAGCCCCGGGGACGGAAAGGCGTAGCCGTGCCTGTCCCCGGCCAGATACGACCGCATCTGGCCCGTGCGCACCAGCACGATGTCGCCGGACCGCACGGACACCCGGCCGAACTCCGCCGCCTCGTCCAGATCCTCCGGCGTCACCGCGTGATCGCCCGGCAGCCGGTCCACCCCCTTGGCGGAGGCCACGTCCAGCAGCACGCCCCGGCTGACGACGTGCCGGGCCGTGTGGATGCCGCTGAACTCGGAGCGGCCGTGCGGGGTGATCGTCGCCGCCGGGCGGCCGTTGTAGATCCGGCCCGAATGCGAGACATGGGTCAGCGCGTCCCAGTGGGTGGCCGCCTGCAGCCCGAACGTCACGGCGTCGTCGCTGGTCGCGACCGTACCCGGCCCGAACAGCTCCTGATTGACCTGGACCATGACGTGCAGCGGGTTCACCCGGCCCGGGATCATGCCGGTCTGCACGCCGTCCTGCTTCAGATCGAGGGCCAGCGGTATCCGCTGGCCCGACCGGACCGACAGGACCGCCTCCCGCACCACCGCGTCGGTGATCAGGTTGAGCGTCCCCACCTCGTCCTGCGGACCCCAACGCCCCCAGTTGTTGACCCGCTCGGCGATGTCGTGGAAAGCGGGGGGCAGCGCCGGGGGGTGAGCGGCGGGACGTGACATCGGGGCCTCCGCGGGTCTTGTTCTCCGGTATCCGACGGGCCGTAGAATCCAGCTGACGAACGAATCTAACGGACCGTCAGAAAATGCGGGAAGGGGTCGGGCGTGGGGAACTTCTTGGCAGGCAAGGTCATCGCCGTCACGGGCGCGGGGCGGGGCATCGGACGGGCCGTCGCCCTCGCCTGCGCGGCCGAGGGCGCGCGGGTCGTGGTCAACGACTACGGCGTCTCCATCGAGGGCGGGGAGCCGACCTCCGAGGTCGCGCTCCGTGTCGTCAAGGAGATCGAGGCGGCCGGCGGCACCGCCGTCGCCGTCGCCGACGACATCTCCACGATGGCCGGCGGGCAGCGGATCGTGGACGTGGCGCTCACGGAGTACGGACAGCTCGACGGCGTCGTCTGCGTCGCCGGCATCCTGCGCGAGCGGATGCTCTTCAACATGTCGGAGGAGGAGTGGGACCCCGTGGTCGCCACCCACCTCAAGGGCACCTTCACCGTCTTCCGGGCCGCCTCGGCGGTCATGCGCCGGCAGGGCGGCGGCACGCTCATCGGCTTCACCAGCGGCAACCACCAGGGCTCGGTCGCCCAGGCCAACTACTCCGCGGCCAAGGGCGGGATCATCTCCCTCGTCCGCAGCGCGGCCCTCGGCCTGCACAAGTACGGGGTCACGGCGAACGCGGTCGCCCCCGTCGCCCGCACCCGGATGTCGGCCAACGTGCCCATGGAGCTGAAGGAGATCGGCGAACCGGAGGACGTGGCCGCCCTCGTCGTCTACCTGCTGTCCGACCGGGCCAGGGAGGAGCGGATCACCGGCCAGGTCTACACCATCGCCGGTCCCAAGATCGCGGTCTGGGCGCAGCCCAGGGAGCTGCGCGCGGGGTACGCCGAGGGCGGGGCGTGGACGCCGGAGCGGATCGCCGACTTCCTGCCGGGGACGGTCGGGACGGACCCGATGCCGATGCTGGCGCGCCTGGAGGAGATGTCCCGGGCCGCCGCCTCGGGGAGCCGCCCCAACGCCGGGACGGAGCCGACGTCATGAGGGGGGTGGTGTTCGACGGCAGGCGGGTCGAGGTCGTGGACGACCTGGAGATACGCGACCCGGGACCCGGCGAGGTGCTCGTCGCGGTCGCGGCCGCGGGGCTCTGCCACAGCGACCTCTCGGTCGTCGACGGCACGATCCCCTTCCCGGCGCCCGTCGTCCTCGGCCACGAGGGCGCCGGAGTCGTCGAGGCCGTCGGCCCCGGCGTCACCCATGTCGGCCCCGGCGACCACGTCGCCCTCTCCACCCTCGCCAACTGCGGGGCCTGCGCCGACTGCGACCGCGGCCGCCCCACCATGTGCCGCAAGGCGATCGGCAGGCCAGGGCAGCCGTTCTCCCGGGCGGGGCGGCCGCTGTTCCAGTTCGCCTCGAACTCCTCCTTCGCCGAGAAGACCGTCGTCAAGGCCGTCCAGGCCGTACGGATCCCCTCCGACATCCCCCTCACCTCGGCGGCGCTCATGGGCTGCGGGGTCCTCACCGGCGTCGGAGCCGTACTCAACCGCGCCCGGGTCGACCGCGGCGAGAGCGTCGTCGTCATCGGCACCGGCGGCATCGGGCTCAACGTCCTGCAAGGCGCCCGGATCGCCGGCGCCCTCACCGTCGTCGCCGTCGACACCAACCCGGCGAAGGAGGAGACGGCCCGCCGCTTCGGCGCCACCCACTTCCTGACCTCGGCCGACGGCGTACGGGAGATCCTGCCCACCGGCGCCGACCACGTCTTCGAGTGCGTCGGACACGTGGGCCTCGTCCGCACCGCGATCGACCTGCTCGACCGGCACGGCCAGGCGATCCTGCTCGGCATGACCGCCCCCACGGCGGAGGCGAGCTTCCCGCCCGCCGCGATGTTCCTGGACAAGTCGATCCTCGGCTGCCGCTACGGCTCCTCCCGGCCGCAGAAGGACATCGCCCTCTACGCCGAGCTGTACCGCGAGGGCCGCCTCCTCCTCGACGAGCTGGTCACCGCGACCTACCCGGTGGAGGACTTCGCCAAGGCGGCCGAGGACGCGGAACAGGGGCGGGTCGCGCGGGGGGTGCTGACCTTCGGGTGCTGACCTTCAGGTGAGGGCCGGCGCCCGCCGGGCCGGTGTACGACGGGCGCCGATCGCAGGTCGGGTGGGTGCCGGCCGGGCCGGTGCCCGGGGCGCCTCGCGTGCGGGGTGCCGGGTGCCGCCGGTCAGTCCGCCGCGCCCGCGCGGAAGGTGCGGCGGTAGGCCGTCGGGGTCACCCCGATCGCCGCCTGGAGGTGCGAGCGCAGCGACTGGGGCGTGCCGAAACCGGCGCTGTGCGCGATCCGGTCGACCGGCAGGTCGGTGGACTCCAAGAGGTGGCGGGCGTGCTCCACCCGCTGCCGGGTCAGCCACTGACCGGGGCTGACACCCACCTCCTCCCGGAAGCGGCGGGTGAACGTCCGCACGCTCATCGCCTCCCGGGCCGCCAGGTCCCGCAGCTGGATCGGCTCGTGCAGGTGCGCCAGCGCCCAGGCGCGCGCCGCCGTGGTGGTCGCCGTCCCCGGCTCCGGGAGGGGGCGTGCGATGTACTGCGCCTGCCCGCCGTCCCGGTGCGGCGGTACGACGGTCCTGCGGGCCACCTCGTTGGCGACCGCCGTGCCGTGGTCCCGGCGCACGATGTGCAGGCACAGGTCGATCCCGGCCGCGACGCCCGCCGAGGTCAGCACGTCGCCGTCGTCGACGAAGAGGACGTCCGCGTCCACCAGGACGCTCGGGAAGAGCCGCTGGAAGTGCGCGGCCGAGGCCCAGTGCGTGGTGGCCGGCCGGCCGTCGAGACGGCCGGCGGCGGCGAGGACGTACGCGCCGGTGCAGATGGAGACGAGCCGGGTGCCGGGCCGGATGTGGGCGAGCGCGGCGGCCAGCTCGTCGGTCAGCCGGCCCTCCTCGTAGACGGGCCCGAGTTCGTAGGAGGCCGGAACGACCACCGTGTCCGCCGTCGCCAGCGCCTCCGGTCCGTGCTCCACGTGGACGGCGAAGTCCGCGTCCGTGGCGACCGGCCCGGCGACCGGGGCGCAGGTCACGATCGTGTAGAGCGGACGGCCCGCGGCGTCCTTGGCGCGGCCGAAGATGCGGTGCGGAATGCCCAGTTCGAAGGGGAGGAGACCGGGCAGGGCCAGGACGGCTATGCGGTGCGGCACGAGGAAATCCCTTTGTGGTCCAGACCAATTACTGCTACAAGTCGGGTCCGTGACGGACAAGCCATCGGAGCACTCCCCGCCCCACCCGTACAAGTCCGGGGTCCGGGTCGCCCCTCCCGTGCCGATCGGGGCCCCGGCCCTCTGGAACCGTAACTTCCGGCTCTTCTTCGTGGCCAGGGCCGCCGCCGTGTTCGGCGAAGGCATGGTCCCGGTCGCGCTCGCGGCCGGGCTGCTCGGCGCCGGGCACTCCGGCTCCTCCGTCGGCTACGCCCTGGGTGCCTGGATCGGTCCCTTCGCGCTCTTCGTCGTCGTCGGCGGCGTGCTCGCGGACCGCTTCACCGCCCGCCGGATGATGATCATGGCGGATCTGCTGCGGCTGCCCGGCGCGGCCGTCCTCGCGGTCTCCTTCGCCGCCGGCGGCCCGCCGCTGTGGAGCGTCTACGCGCTCTCCGCCCTCAGCGGTGTCGGCGCGGCCCTCTTCCAGCCCGGCGTCGCCTCCACCATCCCGCGCATCGCCCCGGACGTGCAGCGCGCCAACGCCGTCCTGCGGGTCGTCGAGTCCCTGATGACGATGGCCGGCCCGGCGGTGGCCGGACTCCTCGTCGCGCTCTCCGGCGCGGGCGCGGCCTTCGCCGCCAACGGCCTGACCTTCGTGGTCAGCGCCCTCTGCCTCTTCCTCATGCGGATCCCGGCCGCCCCCGCCGACACGGCCGTGCGCGGTTCCCTCGGCTCCGAGATGGCCGTCGGCTGGCGGGAGTTCAGGGCCCGCAGCTGGCTGTGGGGGGTCATCGCGATCTGGACGGTGTACGGGCTGACGGTGGCGGGCCCGATGGTCCCGCTGACCGCCACCCTCGTCACCGGGGAGCACGGCTCGGCGGCGTACGGCGTGCTGATGGCCGTGCAGGGCGCGGGAAGCGCGGCCGGCGGCCTGCTCGCCCTGCGGCTGCGCCCGCGCCGACCGCTGGCGGCGGGCGCGGTGGCCCTGCTCGGCCTGCCGGTGAACCTCGTCCTGCTCGGCTCGGGCGCGTCCGTGCAGGTGCTCGGCGCGGGCCAGTTCCTGGGCGGGGCGGCGTTCGCGTTCTGGCTGGTGATGTGGTCCACCTCGGTCCAGACGCACGTGCCGCAGGACGCCCTGAACCGCATGCACGCCTACGACGTGGCCGGATCGCTGCTGATGATGGCGGCCGGCCGCGCGCTCGCGGGCCCGGTGGCGGAGGCGGTGGGCGCGGAGCGGGTGCTGCTGGCGGGGGCGGGGATCGCGGTGCTCGTGGTGGCGGCGCTGCTGCTGGCCCGGCCGATCAGGACGCTGCCGCGGGCCGGCGGCCCCGCCGTAGGGGGATGATGTCCCGATCCTTGCGAAAGCTGTCATTCGGGCCAATGGCGAGGGCAGGCCCGGCCCCCGAAGCTGTGTGACGTGACCCAGACAACCGAGACCCCCGCACCGCCCGCTTCCGCCCGCACGCCCCGCGTCCACCGCGCCTGGTCCGTCGCGGCCGTCACCTTCGTCACGATCATCGGCGCGGCCGCCTTCGCCTCCCTGCCCGGACTGCTGATCGATCCGCTGCACGAGGAGTTCCGCTGGTCGCGCGGGACGATCGGCTTCGCGGTCTCGGTGAACCTCGCGCTCTACGGCCTGACGGCGCCGTTCGCCGCGGCCCTGATGGACCGGTTCGGGATCCGCCGGATCGTCGCCCTCGCCCTGGGTGTGATCGCCCTCGGCTCCCTGCTGACCGTGTGGATGACGGCGGCCTGGCAGCTCGTCCTCTTCTGGGGGGTCCTCGTCGGGCTGGGCAGCGGCTCGATGGCGCTGGCGTTCGCGGCGACGGTGACGAACCGGTGGTTCGTGGCCCGGCGCGGCCTGGTGACCGGCCTCCTCACGGCCGCCGGCGCCTCGGGGCAGCTCGTCTTCCTGCCCCTGCTCTCCTGGCTGGTCGAGAACCACGGCTGGCGCCCGGCCTCGGTGACCGTCGCCCTGTCCGCCCTGGCCGTCGTCCCCTTCGTCTGGCTGCTGCTGCGCGACCACCCCGCGGACGTGGGCCTCGCGCCGTACGGCGGCGAGTACGCGGAGAAGCCCGCCCCGGCCGTCGGCGCGGCGCGCCGGGCGGTGACCGTCCTCCTCAAGGCGACCCGCACCGGCCCGTTCTGGCTCCTCGCGGGCACCTTCGCGATCTGCGGGGCGACCACGAACGGACTGGTCCGCACGCACTTCGTGCCCGCGGCCCACGACCACGGCATGCCCGTCGTCGCGGCGGCCTCGCTGCTCGCCGTGATCGGGGTCTTCGACGTCGTCGGCACGATCGCGTCGGGCTGGTTCACGGACCGCTTCGAGTCGCGGCGGCTGCTCGCGGTGTACTACGCGCTGCGCGGGGTCTCGCTGCTCTTCCTCCCCGTGCTGCTCGCCCCGGCCGTCGACCCGCCGATCCTCTTCTTCATCGTCTTCTACGGCCTGGACTGGGTCGCCACGGTCCCCCCGACGATCGCCCTGTGCCGCGAGCACTACGGCGAGGACGGCGCGATCGTCTTCGGCTGGGTCCTCGCCTCCCACCAGGTGGGCGCCGCGGTCATCGCCTTCGCCGCGGGCGCGGCCCGCGACCTCTTCGGCTCGTACGACGTCGTCTGGTACACCTCGGGCGCCTTGTGCGCTGCGGCGGCCCTGATGGCCCTGGTGATCCGTCGCAGCGACCCCGGAAAGATCGGCGACGCGCTCTAGGGGGCCGTCCGGTCGCTGAACCCCCCGAACCGCCCTCGGTGGAAGAGCAGCGGTCCGCCCTCGTCATCGGCCGGGGTGCCCAGCGCCTCCACCCGGCCCACCACGATCAGGTGGTCGCCGCCCGTGTGCACGGTGGCGATGGTGCAGTCGATCCAGGCCGGGGCGCCGGTCAGGCGGGGTGAGCCGGTCGCCGGGGCGGCGTCGTACTCCACCCCCGCGAACTTGTCCGCGCCGCTCCTCGCGAACCCCAGGCACAGGTCCCGCTGGTCCGCGCCCAGGACGTTGACGCAGAAGACGCCGGCCCTGGCGAGCCGGGGCCAGGTCGTCGACGTACGGGCCACCATGAAGGCCACCAGGGGCGGGTCCAGGGAGAGCGAGGCGAAGGACTGGCAGGCGAACCCGGCCGGACCGTCGGGATCGAGGGCCGCCACGACGGTGACCCCGCTCGCGAAGTGCCCGAGGACCCGCCGGAACTCGGCCGGGTCCACGGGCGGCCGCTCGTCCTCCCGTACCGCACGCAGCAGCGGCCGTGGATGCGGTTCGACGGCCGTCGGCGATCCGGCCGATCTGAGGTATCGGACGGCGGTGGCCGCCATCCCGGCATGTCCCATCACAGCACCCATTGAAGCTGACGAACCGTCAGATGGGAACCCGTGGGGCCCGGGACTCCCGCCCCGGGCCCCCGGCGTCAGATCAGCGCGTCCTTGTACGCGATGTTCACCCGGCGGTCCCCCGACAGGCCCGAGGCGAAGCCGAAGGTCAGCCGGGGCAGGAACGAACCGGGACGGGCCGGGTCGGGCACCAGCATGATGTTCATGCCCTCCGGCTCACGGAATTCGAGGCTCTTCAGCGCCCGCGTGAGGCCGCGCTCCGAGACGCCCGTGTTCAGGTCGATCTTCGTGATGTGCGTGGTGCCGACGTCCGCCGTGTTCGTCGGGCCGCCGCCGGTGTACGCCTCGCCCTCGTACATGTAGATGTACGAGCCGTAGAGGCAGAACCCCTGCGCGTCGTACACGGGCCGCGGCAGGTCCGCGAAGTGGTGCAGCGGCGCGCCCAGCGGCGCGGCGGACGCGGTGTCCAGGTCCCACACCGCGCACTGCCACTGGCCGTTGCGGTTGAAGCGCACCAGCACACGGCGGTGCTGCATGTCGACGACCGGCCGCGGCGAGGTCAGCGTCGTACCGGCGCCCGGCAGCTTGAGCGGGTCGGGCGTGCGGTCCTTGAAGTTCATGGCCGTACGGTCCGCCGCGTCGTCCCAGTGGAAGCTGCGCGGCGGCTGGTCGGCGGCCGGACCCACGTACTTGATCCGGCAGAGCCTGCTGCCGAAGCCCGTCTTCTCGGAGTTCGGCTTCGAGTCGTACTCGATCCAGATGTACGGCGCCGAGCCCGCCGCCGTCGCCTCGATGCCGATCTGGGCGCCGTGCCCGAACCCGCGCAGGTACATCCGCCCGAGCTTGGTCGAACCGTCCGCGCTCAGCTTGGTGATGGCGATGTCGCCTTCGAGCTTGCGCGTGGCGTAGGAGACGCCGTCGTCCGGGTTGTACATGACCTGGGCGACGTACCAGTGCTTGTTGAGGTGGTCGTAGCCCGCGCACTGCATCACCGTCGGACACCACGCCTGCTTGTGCATGAACAGGGCGGTCGCTCCGTCGCCGAAGTCGAAGGACGGCGACGCGGGCAGCGCCAGGGCCCCCGCCTCCGTCGCCACGGCCCCCGTCGGCGCCCCGGCCCGCGCCGTGGCGCCCGCGCTCCCGGCGGCCGCACCCCCCAGGACCAGACCCGCGGCCGCCCCGCCGCCGAGCCGTATGAGCCCTCGCCGGCTGACCGGCCCCGTTCCGAACGTGCCCATGATGTTCCCCTCGTGAACCCTCGTGAAAAGGATGTTGAGGAGACAACCTAACCGCCGGGATGATCTAGCGGCCCTCGTACCGCGGTGCCCGCCGTTCCCTGAAGCTCGCCACCCCCTCGTTCGCGTCCCGGGTCGTCATGGTGATCTCCGCCGCCGCGGCCTCCGCCGCGAAGGCGCGGGAACGGTCCTCGTCCAGGGAGGCGTTGACGAGCTGCTTGGTCAGCGCGAGCGCCCGCGTCGGGCCCTGGGCCAGCCGCTCGGCCCACTCCCGCGCCGTCTTCTCCAGCTCCTCCGCCGGGACGACCCGGTTCACCAGACCCAGCTCCCGGGCGTCCCGCGCCGGGACCGCGTCGCCGAAGAACATCAGCTCCTTCGCCCGCTGCGGCCCGATCAGCCGGGGCAGCAGATACGCCCCGCCCCCGTCCGGCACGAGACCCCGCCGTACGAACACCTCGATGAAGGACGCCGACTCGGCGGCCAGCACCAGATCGCAGGCGAACGCCAGATGCGCCCCGATGCCCGCCGCCGTCCCGTTCACCGCCGCGATCACCGGCTTCTCGCAGTCCAGTACGGCCCCGATCAGCCGCTGGGCCCCCCGCCGGATCATCCGCGCCACGTCCCCGGCCACCCGCTCGCCCGGCGCCCGTTCCCCGCCGGCCGGGGGCGCCCCGCGCAGGTCCGCGCCCGCGCAGAAGCCCCGACCGGTCGCGGTCAGCACCACCGCCCGTACGTCCGGGTCGGCGGAGGCGTCCCCGAGCAGCGCGATGATCCGCTCCCGCTGGTCCCAGGTGAGGGCGTTCATCGCCTCCGGCCGGTTGAGCGTGATCCACGCGACGCCGTGCTCGACGCGGTGCAGTACCTCTTCCACCAGGGCTCCTTACCGGCACACCGCGAGGGCGTCCAGGGCCACCGCGCCCTGCCCGCGCGGCAGCACCATCAGCGGGTTGATGTCCAGTTCGGCGAGGTCGCCGTCGAGTTCGAGCGCCATCCGCTGCACCCGCAGCACCACCTCCACCAGCGCGTCCACGTCCGCCGGCGGCGCCCCCCGCACCCCGTCGAGCAGGGCCCGCCCGCGCAGCTCGCCCAGCATGTCCCGCGCCTGCTCCTCGCCGAACGGCGGTACGCGCACGGCCGTGTCCCGCAGCACCTCCACCAGGACCCCGCCGAGGCCGACCGTCACGGTCGGCCCGAAGAGCGGGTCCCGGGCCACGCCCACCACCATCTCGATCCCGCGCCCGACCATCTGGCAGACCAGGATCCCGTCGAGGTCGACGCCTTCGTAGCGGGCGATGTCGGTCAGTTCGCGGTACGCGTCCCGGACCTGGCTCGCCGAGGTCAGCCCGACCTTCACCAGTCCCAGCTCCGTCTTGTGGGCGATCTGGGCGCCGGACGCCTTCATCACCACTGGGTAGCCGACCTGCCCGGCCGCCCGCACCGCCGCCGCCGCGCTCGTCACCAACTGCTCGCGCGGCACCCGGATCCCGTACGCCCGCAGCAGCTGCTTCGCCGCGTGCTCGCTCAGCCGGTGACCCGGCCGCATCAGGGCCTGCGCCTTGCGGAAGGAGGGGGAGGGGGTGCGGGGGGCCTCGTCGAAGGGGGAGCGGTACGCGGTGGTGAAGCGGTGGTGGTCGAGATGCGCCTTGACGGCCCCGATGCAGTTGGCGAACGTACGGAAGGTCGCGACGCGCGAGGAGCCGAGCAGGGTCTCGCGGTAGGCCGGCTCGGTCCCCACCGGCGAACCCCACACCACGCACACCAGCTTGTCCGTGGCCTCGGCCGCGTCGACCAGGTCCTGGGCCAGCCGGTCGCTCATCGGCGGGAAGGGCCCGGTGATGGGACAGATGAGGACCCCTACGGACGGGTCGGCGAGGATCGCGTCGATGATCTTCCGGCCGCGCCAGTCGCCCACCGGATGGCCGCCGTTGTCGACCGGGTTCGCCACGTTCAGATACTCCGGGATCCACTGGTGCAGCTCGTCCTGCCTGGCCTCCGACAGGGTCGGCAGCCGCAGTCCGGCGGCGGTGGCCAGGTCGGAGAAGTGCGCGCCGGTGCCGCCGGAGATGGAGTAGACGACGACCCCGTCGGCGACGGGCCTGCGGGCTCGGGCGAGGAGGGCGGCGGTGTCCTGGAGCTGGTCGAGCCCGTCGACCCGGATCACCCCGAACTGCCGCATGGCGGCGTCCACGACCCGGTCCGCGCCGGTCAGCTTGCCGGTGTGCGAGGCGGCCGTCCGCGCCCCGGTCTCGGTGCGCCCGACCTTGACCGCGACGACCGGCACGCCCTCGCGCGCGGCCCGGTCGGCGGCGAGCAGGAAGGAGCGCCCGTCCTTGAGTCCTTCGACGTAGCAGGCGATGGCCCCCACCTCGGGCCGGGTCGCGAAGTACGAGATGAAGTCGGCGGTCTCCAGGTCGGCCTCGTTGCCGGTGGGCGCCCAGTGGGAGAGCCGTATCCCCAGCTCCTGGAGGGTGTGGACCGGCCGGCCCTGGTGTCCGGACTGGGTGATCAGGGCGATCGCCGGGCCGTCGAGGTCGTCGCGGAAGCGCTCGAAGGCGTTGAGGTTGGTGTTGGGCCCGAGCAGCCGGACCCCGGAGCGCCGCACGGCCTCGGCGAGCCGCTCCTGGGCGTCGGCGCCCGCCTGCCCGGTCTCGGCGAACCCGGACGCGAACGCCACCGCGAACCGCACCTTCGCCTCGGCCAGCTCCTCGATCACGGGCAGCGGGTCGGCGACCAGGAGCACGGCGAGGTCGACGGGCTCCGCGAGCGTGGCGGCGAGCGCCCCGACCGACGGCACGCAGGGGATCCCGAAGACGGAGGCGCGGGTGGGATGCACGGGCACCAGCTCGGCGCCGACCCGCTCGGCCCAGGTGACGAGCTGCCGGGTGATCCCGGTGTTGGGCCGCCCCTCGGCGTCGGACGCCCCGACGACGGCGACGGACCGCGGCCGGAAGAACCGGTCGAGGTCCGGCACGGGCGCGTGCAACGGCCGGCCGCTGACGTCCCGGTCCCCGTCCACGGCGGTGACCCCGTGGACGGCGCTGCCGGGCGTCCCGGCATGTTCTCCGCAGGCGACCACGCGGGCGCGGAGATCGGTGGTGAAGGTGCCGTGAGTCGATCCAAGCATCGTTCCGCCCGTCCCTCGTCGTGACCTGACGCACAGTCAGATTACAAGTCTGACGCCGCGTCAGGAACACTCTTGCACCGACGAGCACGACGGGTGCTTCCGAAGGCCGTCCGGGAGGCGGGCGGGAGGCCGTCCGGGGGCTATCGGACGGACGCCTTCCGGCCCTCCTGGCCCTTCCACCCCTCCTGGCCCTTCCGTCCCTCGCGACCCTTCCGGCCCTGCGACCTGGCGATCGCCCGCGCGATCTTCCCGGCATCGCGCGCCATCTCCCGGAGCATCCCGCTGATCGGGTTGGTGAACCCCGTGAAGTACAGGCCCGGCGCCTCGCCCGGTGTCCGCCTCCCGTGGGTCAGCGGGCCGCCCCGCTCGTCGAGCACGCCCAGGTGGCCGACCAGGGGTTCCAGGCCCCGGCGGTAGCCGGTCGCGGCGATGACGGCGTCCGGGGCGAGGCGGGAGCCGTCCGCGAGGACCACCTTGTCGGTGTCGAAGGACTCGACCGCGCCGACGATCTCGACCTTCCCGGTCCGTACCGCGTCGACGAGGCCCACGTCCTGCACCGGCACCGCCCCCTCGCGCACCCGCGAGTACAGGCCCGTGTCCGGGCGCGGAAGGCCGCGGTCCGTCAGGTCCGGCAGCAGGATCCGGCACATCAGCGCACCCATCCGGTCCACCAGCCGCACCGGCAGCCGCCGCACCAGGATGCCCATCCGCTGCGCGGGCCAGCCGGCCGTCGAGCGGCGGACGATGTGCGGCACCGTGCGCACCGCGAGCCGTACCCGCGCCGCCCCGCCCTCCGCGAGGTCGGCCGCGATCTCCGCGCCCGTATTCCCCGCCCCGACGACCAGCACGTCCCGCCCGGCGTACGGGGCGGGGTTCCGGTACGCGCTCGCGTGCGCGAAGTCGCCCGTGTACCCGTCGAGCCCGGGCCAGTCGGGCAGCCGCGGTGTGTGGTTGTAGCCGGTGGCCACGACGACCGCGCTGCCCGTCAGCCGGCGCCCGCCCGTCGCGTGCAGCAGCCAGCTCACGCCGTCCTCGGCCCGCTCCACCCGCGAGACCTCCACCCCCGTCACGATCTCCAGCTCGTGGACGTCGGCGTACTCCTCCAGGTAGCGCACCATGTCCGCGCGGGCGACCCACCGACCGAAGGAGCGGGGTATGGGGAGCCCCGGCAGAGCCGAGAGCCGCCGGGTGGTGTGCAGCCGCAGCCGGTCGTAGTGGGAGCGCCACGAGGCGCCCACGGCATCCGACCTCTCCAGGACGACGGCCCGTACGCCCCGCTCGCGCAGGGTGGCGGCGACGGCGAGTCCGCCGGGGCCGCCACCGATGACGTAGACGGGGTGGCCGGGGTGCTCGTGGGGGGTGTGGTCCATGAACGCCGAGCGTAACGACATGCTCACTTGTTGGGTCTCGGTCAAGAGGGGGTTCGGTTGCGAATCGGTCACGCCTGCAAGGGGCTTGCGCGGACGGTGTGAAGTCCGCTGAACTGACGTACCGTCAGATTTTTCGTTCGGGAGGGGTCCGGAAGCGATGCAGACCATCTGGCTCACCGGCGCGGAATGGCTCGCCGTCCTCCGGATCGGCCTCGGCCTGTGGTGGCTGGAGAGCTGGCGCCACAAGGACCGGAAGGGCTGGTTCGAGCGCGGCACCGGCATCGCGTGGGCGGCCGACGTCGCCGCCGAGCACCGCTGGCGCGCGGTACGGACCGGCTTCGCCCGGGTCGTCGCCCCCCGCCCCAAGCTCATGGCGTACGTCGTCGTCTACGCCGAACTCGCCCTCGGCCTCGGCCTGGTCCTCGGTTTCCTCACGCCGATCGCCCTGGTCGGCGGCCTGCTCCTGAACCTGCTCTACCTCGTCCTGATGATCCACGACTGGGCCGAGCAGGGGCAGAACGCGATGATGGCCCTGATTTCCGTCGTCGCCCTCTTCGCCATGTCCTGGCAGACCCTCTCCCTCGACCACGCGATCGGACTCTTCGGATGACCGCCGCCACCCCGGACGTCGACGCCTTCACCCGCCCCTACTGGGACGCGGCCGCCGCCGGCCGCCTCCTCCTGCGGCGCTGCGGCGCCTGCGGCCGGGCGCACCACTACCCGCGCGAGTTCTGCCCGCACTGCTGGAGCGAGGACGGCGGCTGGGAGACCGCGAGCGGCCGCGCCACCCTCTACACCTGGTCCGTCGTCCACCGGAACGACCTCCCGCCGTTCGGCGCGCGCGTGCCGTACGTCGCCGCGGTGGTCGACCTCGCCGAGGGACCCCGCATGATGACCGAGGTCGTGGACGTCCCCGAGACCGACCTCCGCGTCGGCATGGAGCTGGAGGTCGGCTTCCGGGCGGAGGGGGACGTCACCGTCCCGGTGTTCCGGCCTCGCCCCGCAGCACGAGCGTGAGCGTCAGCTCAGGTCGCGCGCGACGGCCTGCGCAAGGAACGAGGTCCAGGCGGAGGGGGTGAGGGCGAGCTGGGGGCCGTCGGGGTCCTTGGAGTCGCGGACGTGGACGGTGGTGGGGTGGGCGGCGACCTCGACGCACTCGCCGCCTTCGCCGCTGCTGTAGCTGGACTTGCGCCAGTCGTACGCGACTTCGATGCAGTTGCCGCCCTCACCGCTGCTGTAGCTGCTCTTGAACCAGGCCAGTTCCGTGCTGTTCATAGCTCTCCCAGCATTTTCTCGATGACCGCCAGGGACTCATGGGGCGTGAGCGCCTGTGCTCGGATGATCCCATAGCGCTCCGCGTACTGGCGGACCTCCTCGGGGTCGGTGATCAACCGCGCGTGCCCGTAGATCTCGGTGTACGCGACCTCGCGCCGCCCCCGGGGCGTCAGCAGGGTGAACGAGCCGTCCAGCGAGGGATGTTCCTCCCTCTCGACGGGCATCACCTGGAGGTGCACCGTCCGGAGCCTGGCGATCTCCAGGATGCGGAGCAGTTGCTCCCGGTGCACCGCCCGGCCGCCGGTGGGGCGGTTCAGTACAGCCATCTCAAGGACGAAGCTGATGGTGGTCGCCGGCCACTTGTCGAAGATCGCCTGACGGGCGAGGCGGTCCGCGACCCACTTCTCGATCGCCTCCTCGTCCCACATGGGGCGACGATGACTGAAGACCGCGCGCGCATACGCCTCGGTCTGGAGTAGCCCCGGTACTGCCTGCGTGGCGTAATAGTGCAGGGCCACCGCCTGCGCCTCCGCGTCCGCGAAGCGCCGGAACCAGTCCGGGTGCCGCGTCCGTGCCCGCGCCAGCGCCTCCCGTACGTCGTCCACCGCCACCGCCAGGACACCCCGCGCCCCCAGCGCCTGGTCCGCCCGCAGCAGGAAGTCCGGCTGGGGCGTCCGAACTCCCCGCTCCACCGAGGAGATCAGGTCCTCGCTGCAGTGCGTGGCCTCGGCCAGTTCCGCCTGGCTCAGGCCCGCGTTCTTGCGCAGGGCCTTGGTGATCTTTCCGAGCGCACTGAACAAGTGCGCCGTACCGTCGATTTCGGACGGCCGTTCCGGCCGCTCCTCGTGGTTCCCCGACATGCGTACCGCCTTCTTGGCGTACTCGTACCGTTACTCAGCGTCGTGGCGTCGCTGCTGGTCAGGGTAGGGCGGCGCGGCCAGGCTCGGGGGCATGAAGTCCGAAATCGCCACTCCAACCGGTGAGCCCCCCGCCGCGTTCGCGCAGCGCCTGTCGGCCACCCGCCGCGGCGCCCGTCTCGCTCGTCTGCTCGCCGTGCAGCAGCTCCGCGACTGGGGCGTGACCGCCACCGATGCCGTGGAACTCGTCGTCGCCGAGCTGGCCGCCAACGCCGTCACGCACGGCCGGGTGCCCGGCCGCGACTTCGAGGTGCGGCTCGCCCTCGCCGAGGACCACGTCCGGGTCGAGGTGTCCGACGCCCGTGGCGAGCGGGAGCCCGAGCCCGTCGCCGTACCGGACGAAGGGGGGTACGGGCTGCTGCTGGTCGCGGCCCTCGCCACCGCGTGGGGCGTCGAGAGCCGCTGCGTCGGCAAGACGGTGTGGGCCACCTTCGCCCTCGCCGGCCGCGGCGACCGCTCGTGAGCCCCCGGCCGCCCCGGTCGTCCCGTCAGGCGGTCGCCCGGCGCTCCACCACGCCCCGGACGTACGCCGCCTGGCCCACGTGCTGGTTGTCCTCCGCGACCACGCTGACCAGGCGTACGCCCAGGGTGACCGGCGGGTCCCAGGAGTCGTCCACGATCCGGTCGAGGTCCTTGTCGGACAGCGAGCGGACGTGTTCGAGGGTCCGCTCGTGCACGGCGTCGTAGTAGCCGAGCAGCAGCTCGGCCGGGGCGCGGACCTGGCCGACCTGCTTGCTGGAGTGGCCGAAGCCGATCGTGTCCTTCGGGAACGGGAGGCCGAAGCGGGACGCCCAGTCGCTCTCCGTCCACACCTGCTCGGTGTCGAAGGCGCCCGCGATGTGGTCGTCCTGGACGCGGGCCAGGTGCCAGGCCAGCCAGGCGATCGAGTTCGCGTCCTCGTCGACGCGGAACGCCAGCTCCTCCTCCGACAGTCCTTCGACGGCCCCGTGCACGGCTTCCCGTACGCGGTCGAACAGGTCAAGCAGCAGCTCGGCGCTCTTCATCCGGTCACTCCTCCACGGTGGGCGCGCGCGGTCCGGCCGGATCGCGCGGTGCTCTCCTCCCAGTGGGCCACCGAAGGCGGACCGGGCCGGGGCCGCGCGGCCGGGGCGGGGCCGGGAGCCGGGCGAGGTTCACCTGGCCGGGGGAGGCGCCCGGGGGCGGGGCTCAGCCGTCCCGCCGCGTCCGTTCCTCCCGGCCCTTCCGCCACTCCTCGACCATCGCGTCGACGTCGAACGGCTTCAGATTCAGCGGCGGACCGGACGGCGGCCGCTTCAGGGCCTCGGCGATCTTCTTGTTGATCTCGTCGAGGATCCGGCGGACCTGGGACTCGGAGACGGCCCGGCCGGCCGCCTCGACGGCGTCCTCGGCCTCCTTGCGGAGGGTGAGCGACGGGGGCAGGACGGAGCCGCCCTCGCTGTGGATCTTTCCCTTGATCCACCACAGCTCGTCGTAGGGCGCGCGGTCGTCGTCGAGAGGCCGTCCGAAGCCGGCCAGCCGCTTGAATTCGCCCCGCTCCGCCGCCTCGCGGATCTGCTTGTCCACGAATGACTCGAAGCTGACGCCGGGGGGTTTGCGTTCGGTCATGCGTCCAGCGTACGAAGCCGGGCGGGCGAGGGGGAGGGGCAGGAGGGCGGAAGCGGGTGCGCGGGGGCCGGGAAAGGCAGGAGCCCCGCTTCGCGCCCGAAGGCACGGAGCAGGGCTCCTTGGGTACTTCTCTAGCCGTGCGCGACCGCCGACCCGGGCAACTTAGGCCGGGGTGACGTTCTCCGCCTGCGGGCCCTTCGGACCCTGCGTGACGTCGAAGTTCACGAGCTGGTTCTCCTCAAGCGAGCGGAAACCAGACGCGTTGATCGCGCTGTAGTGGACGAAGACATCCGGGCCGCCGCCGTCCTGGGCGATGAAGCCGAAGCCCTTTTCAGCGTTGAACCACTTGACGGTTCCGGTAGCCATAAGCCCTCCTTGGGCCAAAGGGTTGCCCTGCTCCAGAACCTGCAAAGAAGTCTGAAAACTACAAAAGCCTGCGGGTCACATGCTCCGCAGGCTCTGTACTGCAAGGGAAACCAAACTGCAACTTGCGACGAGCGTAGCACGCAGGGTGCGGTGCGCACTAGAGGGAAAGATCACGTCACTCGCGCGTTTGCATCACGCGTCGGAGGGGCCGACGTGCCGACGCGCCGCCCCCGGCGATGTCCACCGTACGAGACGGGTCTAGCCTCGCGCTGTGGACAATGCAACCGATGACCACCAGCGCAGCCGGCCCCGCGTCGGGCACATCCAGTTCCTGAACTGTCTGCCCCTCTACTGGGGCCTGGCCCGCACGGGAACGCTCCTCGATCTGGAGCTCACGAAGGACACTCCGGAGAAGCTCAGCGAGCGGCTGGTGCGCGGCGATCTCGACATCGGCCCGATCACCCTCGTCGAGTACCTCCGCAACGCCGACGACCTCGTCGCCCTGCCGGACATCGCCGTGGGGTGCGACGGCCCCGTCATGTCCTGCGTGATCGTCTCCCAGCGTCCGCTGGAGCGGCTGGACGGTGCGCGGGTCGCGCTCGGTTCCACCTCCCGCACCTCCGTGCGCCTGGCGCAGCTGCTGCTCGCCGAGCGGTACGGCGTCGAGCCCGAGTACTACACCTGCCCGCCCGACCTGGGGCTGATGATGCAGGAGGCGGACGCCGCCGTCCTGATCGGCGACGCCGCCCTGCGGGCCTCGCTGCACGACGCCCCGCGCCTGGGGCTCCAGGTCCACGACCTGGGGCTGATGTGGAAGGAGTGGACGGAGCTGCCGTTCGTCTTCGCGGTGTGGGCGGCGCGCAAGGACTTCCTGGCCCGGGAGCCGGAGACGGTCCGCGAGGTGCACGAGGCGTTCCTGGCCTCGCGCGACCTGTCGCTGGTGGAGGTCGCCAAGGTCGCCGAGCAGGCCGCCCGCTGGGAGTCCTTCGACGAGGCGCTGCTGGAACGGTACTTCCGGACGCTGGACTTCCGCTTCGGGCCCGAGCAGTTGGCGGGCGTCCGCGAGTTCGCCCGCAGGACCGGCCCGACGACCGGCTTCCCCGCCGACGTACGGGTGCAGCTGCTCGGCGCCCGGTAGGACGCACCGGCCTACGGCGCGGGGACCGGGCCCTGCATGTGGCCGCTGATCCAGGCGATCGAGCCCTCGCCCATGCCCCGCACATAGCTCTTGGCGTTGTGCCCGCCTCCCTGGATGACCTGGAGGCGGGTCTTCACCGGGCCCTTGGTGTAGCTCTTCATGAACGCCTTGATCCGGGCCGCCCCCGACTCCTGGGTGCCGATCTGGAACGCCAGGTACACGTCGTTCGCCCGGGTGTCCGGCTTCGCGCCGAGCGCCTGGGCGAGCCGCTCCGGATTGTTCGCCTGCCGCTCGGCCTCGTGCCCGGCCCACAGCGGCGAGTCCGGGACGATGTCGGGTCCGGAGGCGATCACGGCCTTGAACCGGTCCGGCCGCTGGAGAACGGATTTCAGCCCGACGAAGCCGCCCGAGGACGAACCCATGAACGCCCAGCCGTCCCGGGACGCGAACGTACGGAAATTGGCGCGGACGAAATCCGGCACGTCCTCGGTCAGCCAGGTCCCCATGCGCGGTTGGCCCGGAATGTCGCTGCCGTCGTAGTAGAAGTCGTCGTCCGGATTGAGGACGGGCATCACGACGATGAACGGAAGGCTCTTGCCGGCCTTCGACCACGCGCTGATGCTCGACTGGAGTTTGAGGTCCGTCCCCATCCAGTAATTCGTCGGATAACCGTTTCCGCCGGGCAGGGCCACCAGGACCGGAAAGCCGCTGTCCGCGTACGCCGGGTCGAAATACCGCTCCGGCGCCCACACCCACACCTTGCCCGTGAACCCGGACTTCTCGCCCCGCAGGGTGGTGACCCCGATCTTGGTGCCGTCCTCCAGGGTGTTGGCCGTGGTGAAACTCGCCTTGGGGCCGGTGGGGAGAACCGTCTCCGGGACCTTCGTCGCCGGCTTCGCCCGGACGTTCGCGGGGTGGTCCGGGGCCGGCGTACGGGGCTGCGCCGTCGACCTCGGGGTGTCGAACGTGACCGGCGCGCCTTCGTCGGAACAACCGGTGACCAGGACGGCCGCCGCGCCGAGGGCGAGGGCGGCGGCAACGATCCGGGACGGGTGCTGGCGATTCATGGTGCGGCTCCGGGTGCTTTCGGACACGACGGGGGATGACGGAAGGGAGGAGGGGCGGGAGCGGCGTTCGGTTGGCTCGATACCGTCTCGAATCACCGTGACACGGGCCACGAGGGCCGTCGCGCGCCCTGGAGGGGAAGACATGCAGCCGCTCGAAGCAGAGGAACCGAGGACCATCGGCGGCTACCGCATCCTCGGAAGGCTCGGTTCCGGCGGCATGGGGCGCGTCTACCTCGCCCGCAACGAAGGCGGCAGGACCGTCGCCGTGAAGATCGTGCACCCGCACTTCGCGCTCGACGAGCAGTTCAGGGCGCGGTTCCGGCGGGAGGTGGAGGCGGCCCGTCTGGTCGGCGGGCGGTGGACCGCTCCGGTCCTCGACGCCGACCCGGAGGCCGCGGTGCCCTGGGTGGCGACCGGCTACGTCGCCGGGCCGACGCTCGCCCGGGCCGTCGAGAGCGTCGGCCCGCTGCCGGAGCACACCGTACGGACCCTGGGCGCCGGCCTCGCCGAGGCGCTGGCGGGCGTCCACGCGCTGCGGCTCGTCCACCGCGACGTGAAGCCGTCCAACGTCCTCCTGACCCTCGACGGCCCCCGGCTCATCGACTTCGGCATCGCCCGGGCCTCGGACGGCACGGCCTCGCTCACGGCGACGGGCGTCTCCATCGGCTCGCCCGGCTACATGGCGCCCGAGCAGATCCTCGGCCGGGGAGCGAGCGGCGCCTCCGACGTCTTCTCCCTCGGCGCGGTCCTCGCCTTCGCGGCGACCGGCGCCCCGCCCTTCCCCGGCGACTCCTCCGCCACGCTGCTGTACAAGGTCGTCCACGAGGAGCCCGAACTGGGCGCGCTCGCCGGGGAGCTGCGGGAGCTGGTGGCGGGCTGCCTCGCCAAGGACCCGGCCTCCCGCCCGACCCCGGCCGCCGTCGCGGCCCGCCTCGCCCCGGCGGGCCCGGCGGCCCTGGTCTCGACCGGATGGCTCCCGGCGCCCCTGGTCGAGGAGGTGAGCCGTACGGCGGTCCGCCTCCTGGAACTCGACGCGCGCGGCCCGGGGGAGTCCCCGGGCACGGAGCCGGGCGCGGGCGTGGCGGCGGGGGACCCGCACGTCTCGGGGCCCGTCCCCTTCACGGCGCCCTCGGTGGCCCCTCCCGGCGCCTTCGGCCCGCCGGTGGAACCGCCGCCCGGTCTCTGGCCGAGCCCCGGGCCCGCCCCCCTGGGCGGCGGGCCCGTCCCCCGCCCCCGTGCGGCCGACCGGTCCGAGGCGGAGACGGGACACGGCGGCACGGGAGGCGGCGGGACGGGCGGCACGCGGAGGCTGTCGTTCTCCCTCGCCGGCCGCCGGGCCGGCTGCACCGTCGCGCTCACCGTCACCGCCGCCCTCGCCGCCGTCACCCTCGGGGCGGGCCACCTCCTCGACCTGATGCCGGGCGGCGACCGCGACGCCTCCGCCGACCGGACCGGGGCGAGCCCGTCCCGTCCGCCGGCCGCCACCTCCGCCCCCGACGGCGCCGTGCCCACCGCCTTCCTCGGCACCTGGACCGGCCCCACCACCGAGCGCAACGGCTCCCCGCACGGCGACGTCACCGCCGTCGTCACCCGGGGCCGCACCGGCGAGGACGTCGTCCGCACCAGCCACGTCATCAGCGTCCTGGGAACCACGGTCCGGTGCCACGGCATCGGCCGGCTCACCTCCGCCTCCGCCACCCAGCTGCGCATCGCCGACCGCACCGACCCCGACCGCCCCGGCACCGAGGGCCTGTGCACCGGCGGCACCTCGTCGTTCACCCTCACCCTCGGCAAGGACGGCACCCTCGCCTACCGCTCCGACGAGGAGGCCGCGGGCCGCCCGACCGGCACCCTGCGGAAACGGTGAGAGACGCTGGCGTAGGCTGGCTCGGTCAGTCCAGCACCCCTCCGAAAGGGACCACCCGGTGACCGAGAAGGCCGACCTTCAGTCCGTCCTCGACCGCGCCGCAGAGGGTGGCCGGATCACCCCCGAGGAGGCGCTCGACCTGTACCGCTCGGCGCCGCTGCACGCGCTCGGCTCGGCCGCCGACGCGGTGCGCCGCCGCCGGTACGCGGGTACGGAGCACATCGCGACGTACATCATCGAGCGGAACATCAACTACACGAACGTGTGCGTCACGGCGTGCAAGTTCTGCGCCTTCTACGCCCCGCCGACGGCGAAGACCAAGGGCTGGACGCGCGACCTCGACGACATCCTGCGCCGCTGCGCGGAGACGGTCGAACTCGGCGGGACGCAGATCATGTTCCAGGGCGGGCACCACCCGGACTACGGCGTCGAGTACTACGAGGAGCACTTCGCCGCCATCAAGAAGGAGTTCCCGCAGCTGGTCATCCACTCCCTCGGCGCGTCGGAGGTCGAGCACATGGCCCGGATCTCCAAGGTGTCCGTGGAGGAGGCGATCCAGCGCATCCACGCGGCCGGCCTCGACTCCTTCGCCGGCGCCGGCGCCGAACTGCTGCCGGCGCGGCCGCGCACGGCGATCGCCCCGCTCAAGGAGAGCGGCGAGCGGTGGCTGGAGATCATGGAGATCGCCCACGGGATGGGCGTGGAGTCCACCTCCACGATGCTCATGGGCACCGGCGAGACCAACGCCGAGCGGATCGAGCACCTGCGGATGATCCGTGACGTGCAGGACCGGACGGGCGGCTTCCGGGCCTTCATCCCGTACACGTACCAGCCGGAGAACAACCGCCTCAAGGGCCGTACGCAGGCGACGATCTTCGAGTACCTGCGGATGATCGCGGTGGCGCGGCTCTTCATGGACAACGTCGCGCACATCCAGGGGTCCTGGCTGACCGTCGGCAAGGAGGCCGGCCAGCTGTCGCTGCACTACGGCGCCGACGACCTGGGCTCGATCATGCTGGAGGAGAACGTCGTCTCCTCGGCCGGTGCCAAGCACCGCTCCAACCGCATGGAGATCATCGACCTGATCCGCAAGGCGGGCCGGGTCCCGGCGCAGCGCGCGACGACGTACGAACACCTCCTCGTCCACGACGACCCGGCGAACGACCCGGTGGACGAGCGGGTCGTCTCGCACATCTCGTCGATCGCGATCGAGGGCGGCACGGCGCACCCGGAGCTGAAGCTCCTCGACGCCAACTGACGCGTGTGCTGACGATCCACGCGGCGGACCTCCTGCTGCCCGGCGGCGGCCGCGCGCCGGTGCCGGGCGGGGCGGTCGCGGTACGGGGCGCGGAGATCGCCGCCGTCGGCCTGTACGAGGAGCTGGCCGCCGCCCACCCGACCGCGCGGGTCCGCCGCTGGCCGGGCGTCCTCACCCCGCCGCTGCTCAACCCGTACGGCCCCGAACTGCTGGAGCGGGCGTACCACCCGGATCCGCGGGAGGCCGACGCGCTCGGCACCGAGCCGATCACCGGCGAGGCCCTCGCCGCGCTCGCCCCGGACGAGACCCGCTGGGGCGCGAGCGCCCGGCGCGGCCTCCAGCGGATGCTGGCGCACGGCACGGTGGCGGTCGCCGGCGAGCTGCGGCGGGGAGCGGTCGTCGACGCCGTCCGCCGGGCCGGGCTGAGCGTCGTGGAGCGCTCCGGGGCACCGGCGGGCCCGCCGTCGCTGGACCCGTTCGCGGGGCGGGCGGTCCAGGAGGCCTTCCTGACGCAGCTCGGCGCGACGAGCGCGGCCGCCGCGTTCGCCGTCTTCGACGTACCGAGCGGCCCCGACCCGTACCGCGCCCTCGCCGAGGCGGGCGCGCGCACCTGCGTCGCCACGGTCCTCGCCGGCCGCCTGGTCTTCCGCCGCCGCTGACACCGCCCGCCCGCCCGGCACCCCCGGGACGGGGGCGGAGGCGCACCGGCATGCCCCCCGCCGGTGGCGGGAGGCGTCCTGAGACAATGGGGCCGTTACCTCCGTACCGCCCGTACCGATCCTGCGAGGCCGAACGCCAGTGACCCGCGCATCCTTGGACAAGCAGCCGCACGAAGTCGCCTCGATGTTCGACGACGTGGCGGCGAACTACGACCTCACCAACGACGTGCTCTCGCTCGGGCAGGACCGGCGCTGGCGCAAGGAGGTCGCCAAGGCCGTCGACGCGCGGCCCGCGCAGAAGGTCCTGGACCTGGCCGCCGGGACCGGGACCTCGTCGCTGCCGTTCGCGGCGACCGGGGCGTTCGTCGTGCCCTGCGACTTCTCGCTCGGCATGCTCCGCGAGGGCAAGAAGCGGCACGGCTGGCTCCCGCTGACCGCCGGTGACGGGACGCGGCTGCCGTTCCGCGACGACGTCTTCGACGCGGTGACGATCTCCTTCGGCCTGCGCAACATCCAGGACACGGAGGCCGCGCTCCGCGAGCTGTACCGGGTGACGAAGCCCGGCGGCCGCGTCGTGATCTGCGAGTTCTCGCACCCCACCTGGGCGCCGTTCCGCACCGTGTACGAGGAGTACCTCATGCGCGCCCTGCCCCCGGTGGCCCGCGCGGTGTCCTCCAACCCCGACGCGTACGTCTACCTCGCCGAGTCCATCCGGTCCTGGCCGGACCAGCCGGCCCTCGCCGGGCTCCTGCAGAAGTCCGGCTGGTCGAAGGTCGCCTGGCGCGACCTCTCGGGCGGCATCGTCGCCCTGCACCGGGGCTTCAAGCCGTAACACCCCGCGATACCCCCGCCCTACACTGCAACCGACCTTCCCTCGACCCTCCGGGAGACCCCGCCGTGACCGAGCCCCTCTCCGAGCACAGCGCAGATGTGATCGTCGTCGGGGCAGGCCCGGCCGGTTCCACGACCGCGTACTACCTGGCCAAGGCCGGCCTCGACGTCCTGCTCCTGGAGAAGACCGCCTTCCCCCGCGAGAAGGTGTGCGGCGACGGCCTCACCCCCCGCGCCACGAAGCAGCTCGTCTCCATGGGCATCGACATCTCCGAAGAGGCCGGCTGGCTGCGCAACAAGGGGCTGCGGATCATCGGCGGCGGCTCCCGGCTCCAGCTCGACTGGCCGGACCTCGCCTCCTACCCGGACTACGGACTCGTCCGCAAGCGCGACGACTTCGACGAGCAGCTCGCCCGGCAGGCCCAGAAGGCCGGTGCGCGGCTGTACGAGCGGTGCAACGTCGGCGCCCCGATCGTCGACGACCGCACCGGCCGGATCACCGGCGTGCACGCCAAGCTCGGCGAGGAGAAGCGCGAGGTCACGTTCCACGCGCCGCTCGTCGTCGCCGCCGACGGCAACTCCACCCGGCTCTCCCTCGCCATGGGCCTGCACCGGCGCGAGGACCGGCCGATGGGCGTGGCCGTGCGGACGTACTTCACCAGCCCCCGGCACGACGATGACTACCTCGAGTCCTGGCTGGAGCTGTGGGACCGCCGTGGCCCGCAGGACCGTCTCCTGCCCGGCTACGGCTGGATCTTCGGCATGGGCGACGGCACGTCCAACGTCGGCCTCGGCATCCTCAACTCCTCCTCCGCCTTCAAGGAGCTGGACTGGCGCGAGGTCCTCAAGGCCTGGTGCGCCTCCATGCCGGAGGACTGGGGCTTCACCCCGGACAACATGACGACGCCGATCCGCGGCGCCGCCCTGCCGATGGCCTTCAACCGCCAGCCGCACTACACCAAGGGCCTGCTGCTCGTCGGTGACGCGGGCGGCCTGGTCAACCCGTTCAACGGCGAGGGCATCGCGTACGCCATGGAGTCCGGCCAGATCGCCGCGGACGTCATCGTCCAGGCCCACGCCCGGGCGACCCCGGCCCAGCGGGAGCTGGCGCTGCACAACTACCCGAAGATCCTCAAGGACACCTACGGCGGGTACTACACCCTCGGCCGCGCCTTCGTGAAGGTCATCGGCAACCCGAAGATCATGAAGATCGCGACGCAGCGGGGCCTGACCCACCCGGTCCTGATGAAGTTCACCCTGAAGATGCTGGCGAACCTCACCGACCCGACGGGCGGCGACGCGATGGACCGCATCATCAACGGCCTCTCGAAGGTGGCCCCGAAGGCGTGAACGCCCGGCGGTAGTCGCTCGGCGAGACCCCGACGGTCCGCAGGAAGTGACGGCGCAGGTTCGCGGCCGTGCCCAGACCGCTGCGGGCGCCGATCTGCTCCACGGGCAGGTCGGTCGACTCCAGGAGCGTCTGGGCGCGGGCCACGCGCTGCTGCAGCAGCCACTGCAAGGGCGTGGTCCCGCAGGCCTGCTGGAGCCTGCGGTGGAAGGTGCGCGGGCTCATCCGGGCCCGCCGCGCGAGGTCCTCGACGGTCAGCGGCTCGGCGAGCCGCTCGGCCGCCCACTGGAGCACGCCCCCGAGGCCGTCGTCGTCGCGGGGCGGCACCGGCGCCTCGATGAACTGTGCCTGGCCGCCGGCGCGGTGCGCCGGCACGACCAGACGGCGGGCGAGCTGCCCGGCGACCGCGGCCCCGAGGTCCCTGCGTACGAGGTGCAGACAGAGGTCCAGCGCGGCGGTGGCCCCCGCGCTGGTGAGAACGGACCCCTCGTCGGTGTAGAGCACCGAGTCGTCGACCACGACCTCCGGGTGGCGGGCCGCGAGCTGCGCGGTGTGCTGCCAGTGGGCGGTGGCCCGGCGGCCGTCGAGCAGCCCGGCGGCGGCGAGGGCGAAGGCGCCGGTGCACAGAGAGACCATCCGGGCGCCGGAGTCGGCGGCCGCCCGCAGCGCCTCCACCAGCTCGGCGGGGACCTCCGCGCCCTCCTCCACGACCGCGTCGGGGACGGACGGCACGATGACCGTGTCCGCGCCGGCGAGCCCGTCGAGGCCATGGGTCGTCCGGAGCGCCAGGACGCCCCCCGGATCGCCCTCCCCGCACAGCCGCAGCTCGTACCAGGGGTCGGCGAGGCCCGGGTGCGGGATGCCGAAGACCGTGGCCGCGATGGCAAGTTCGTACATCTCCCACAGGGTCGTCCCGACCCGGGGGTCGGGGACGACGGCGAGGGCGACGGTTCCGGGGTTCATGACCCCGAGCCTATGGCGGGAACGGTGCGGATGTCGTCAGTCCTGCCACTGTCGGCCGGTTCCGGCCGCTGGAACGGTGAGGGCATGACCGCGAACACGCACACGCACACCCCCACCGCCGTCTCCGTCCTCGGCCTCGGGCAGATGGGCGCCGCCCTCGCCGCCGCCTTTCTGGCGGCGGGCCACCCGACCACCGTCTGGAACCGCACCCCGGCCAAGGCCGAGCCGCTCGTCGACCGGGGCGCCGCCCACGCGGCCACGGTCGCCGAGGCGGTCGCGGCGAGCGACCTGATCGTCGTCTGCGTCCTCGACTACCCCGCCGTGCGCGCCCTCCTGGGCCCCGAGGCACCGGCGCTGCGCGGCAGGACCGTCGTGAACCTGACGACCGGCTCACCGGAGCAGGCCCGCGCGGAGGCCGAGTGGGCGGCGGGCCACGGCATCGGCTATCTGGACGGCGGCATCATGACGACGCCGCCCGGGATCGGCGACAGCGCCCACATGATCCTGTACGCGGGGGACGCCGAGCCGCTGGCCCGGTACCGCCCGGTCCTCGCGGTGCTCGGCGACCCGGTCGACCTCGGCCGGGACGCCGGACTCGCCTCGCTCTACGACGCCGGACTGCTGGGGCTCATGTGGTCGGTCTTCGGCGGCTGGCTGCACGCCACCGCCCTCACCGGGGCCGACGGAGTCACGGCCCGGGACTTCACCAGGGTCGCCGACCGCTGGCTGCGGACGGTCGCCTGGTTCATGAGCGGGTATGCGGAGCAGATCGACCAGGGCGAGTACCCGGGTGCGGACGCCACCATCGACGTCCAGGTGGCGGCGATCGGACACCTGCTGCACGCGGGGGACGCCCGGGGCGTCGACGGCCGGCTGCCCCGGCTGCACCTGGAACTGATGCGGAGCGCGGTCGACGCGGGCCACGGCGGCGACAGCTACGCCCGGCTCATCGAGGCGTTCAGGAAATAAGCCGCATACGGGGCCTGTCGCCGGCGGGCGGCATACGGAAGGGCCGTCGCTCCCCCGAGGAGTGACGGCCCTTCCGTGCCCGGGCGTACTGCCCGGCGTGGATCAGAGGACGCGCACGGCGCCCGAGGGGGTGTCCCAGTCCAGGGACCGCTCGACCACACCGGTGGACGGGTTCTGCGCGCCGACGTAGTTGCCGCCGCCCACGTAGATCGCCACGTGGTAGGAGCCGCTGCGGCTGCCCCAGTAGAGGATGTCGCCCGGCTGCAGGTTGCTCAGCGAGACGGACGTACCCATCGACGACTGGTCGCTGGAGATGCGCGGCAGGTCGACGCCGGCCTGGCGGTAGGCGGCCTGGACGAGCCCGGAGCAGTCCCACGAGTTCGGGCCGGTGCCGCCCGAGATGTAGGCGTCGCCGACCTGGGCGCGGGCGAAGGCGACGATCGCGGCGGCGGAGCCGGTGGCCACCTGGCCGCCGTCGTCGCTGGAGGAGGAGCTGCCGGAGGAGTCGTCCGAGGAGGACGCGGCGAGGGTCGTGCGCTCCGCGGTCCGGGAGGCGCGCTGACGGGCCTCCTCGCGGGCCTTCTCCGCACGCTCGGCCTCCGCCTTGCGGTCGGCCTCCGCCTTGGCCTTCTTGGCCTCCTGGGCGGCCTTGCGGTGCGCGGCCTCCTCCTGAGCGCGCAGGCTCAGGTCGAGGGCCTCCTGCTGGGACGCCTCGGCCGAGGCGGACACGGCGCTCGCCAGGTCGGTCTCGAGGGAGCCGAGCGTGGGCATCTCGATGGTCTCGGTCACAGGGTCGGCGTTCGCCGGCCCGGCAGCACCGGCCACCGCGATGGTGCTCAGGACGCCACCGGCGACTCCGGCACGGAGCGCGAGCTTGGACGCGCTGCGGCGGGGCTTCCGGTGGCTGGGTATGTGAGCGGTCTGGGACATGAGAACAACCGCTATCAGGGGTTCACGGTTCCCATCAAGAAACGTGTGTTGCGCCACAGTTACGACCGGAACCACTCAATCCGCTTCTGCGACGCCCTTATTGACGCCGTAACGGGCAATTCGGGCACGCCCCTTCAGGCCCGTGATCACGGGTTTTCCGCGAAAGGTCCGAATTGACCGGCGCTTACCACCTCTTCACGCGGTTGGCCAAGCCCCACAGTTGACGGCCCGTAGGCTTGGTGACGCAGGTCACAAGGCGGCAACTCCGGGGCCATGCGGGGCTCTCGTGCCCGCCGGGGCGCGTCCACTTCGCTCCGCGTGGCCCCTCGGCCGGGTGAGGTGAGCCCCCTATCACCCGTGCGAGTCCATCGCGAATTTGCCTGTAGCTGACACCATTTGATAGAGCAAGGCCGCCCCGACCAGCGACGATCGCTGTCGATGTCACGTCTCGTGCTCATGTGGCTACTTCTCGTATGAAGATCACCGTTCATCCGAATTCATGATCGTTCGCCTCGTGGTGGAGATCACAAAGTCCTTGGTGCACCCCGTGTCGCAGATCACAGAGCGACAGGCATAAGATGCGAGTCAATCGGGCTTGTGAACTGCCTCACATGTACGCGATCTTCGAGGCGGCGATCCGGATGCCCGCTGCGGTCCAAAGGTCAAGGACGACTGGAAGGAGCGAGGAGCGTGAATGCGTACGCGCCCATCCTCGTGCTCGGCGCCCTCGGGGCAGGGTTTGCGATCTTCTCCGTGGTCATGGCCACGCTAATCGGCCCGAAGCGGTACAACCGGGCCAAACTCGAGGCGTACGAGTGCGGCATCGAGCCGACGCCCACTCCCGCCGGAGGGGGCCGCTTCCCGATCAAGTACTACCTGACGGCGATGCTCTTCATCGTCTTCGACATCGAGATCGTCTTCCTCTACCCCTGGGCGGTCACCTTCGACGCCCTGGGGCTTTTCGGGCTCGTGGAGATGCTGCTCTTCGTGCTCACCGTCTTCGTCGCCTACGCGTATGTGTGGCGGCGCGGCGGCCTGGAATGGGACTGAGGGGCTGAAGGGCACACTCATGGGACTCGAAGAGAAACTGCCGAGCGGTTTTCTGCTCACGACGGTCGAACAGGCAGCGGGCTGGGTGCGCAAGTCGTCCGTCTTCCCCGCCACCTTCGGCCTCGCCTGCTGCGCCATCGAGATGATGACGACCGGCGCCGGCCGGTACGACCTGGCGCGGTTCGGCATGGAGGTCTTCCGCGGCTCGCCGCGCCAGGCCGACCTGATGATCGTCGCCGGCCGGGTCAGCCAGAAGATGGCGCCCGTCCTGCGGCAGGTCTACGACCAGATGCCCGACCCCAAGTGGGTCATCTCCATGGGGGTCTGCGCCTCCTCGGGCGGCATGTTCAACAACTACGCGATCGTGCAGGGCGTCGACCACATCGTGCCGGTCGACATCTATCTGCCGGGCTGCCCGCCGCGCCCGGAGATGCTGATGGACGCGATCCTCAAGCTCCACCAGAAGATCCAGACCTCCAAGCTCGGCGTCAACGCGGAGGAAGCGGCCCGCGAGGCGGAGGAGGCGGCGCTCAAGGCCCTGCCGACCATCGAGATGAAGGGTCTGCTCCGGTGAGTGACGAGACACCCAATCCCGACAAGGAGCTCAGCGAGCAGAACCTGCCGGGCCAGCGCGGGGACCACGGCGAGGAGGTCCGGGTCCAGCGCGGGATGTTCGGCGCCCAGAGCGGAGCCGACACCAGCGGCTACGGCGGCCTCGTCCGCTCCGTGCGCCTGCCCGGCCCGGCCACCCGCCCCTACGGCGGCTGGTTCGACGAGGTCGCCGACGAGCTCGAAGGCGCCCTCGACGAGCAGGGCCTCCTCCCCGGGAACGCCATCGAGAAGACGGTCGTCGACCGCGGCGAGCTGACCTTCCACATCGCCCGCGAGCACCTCGTGCGGGTCGCCCGCACCCTGCGCGACGACCCCGCGCTCCGCTTCGAGCTCTGCACGGGCGTCTCCGGGGTCCACTACCTCGGGGACAAGGGCCGCGAGCTGCACGCCGTCTACCACCTGCGCTCGCTGACCCACGGCCGGCTGATCCGGCTGGAGGTCGCCGCCCCGGACGCCGACCCGCACATCCCGTCGCTCGTCGCGGTCTACCCGACCAACGACTGGCACGAGCGCGAGACGTACGACTTCTTCGGCATCGTCTTCGACGGCCACCCCGCCCTCACCCGGATCATGATGCCGGACGACTGGCAGGGCTTCCCGCAGCGCAAGGACTACCCCCTCGGCGGCATCGCCGTCGAGTACAAGGGCGCCCAGATCCCGGCTCCTGACCAGCGGAGGTCGTACAGCTGATGAGTACTTCACATGCCTCCGCACGGGAGACGACCGAAGGCACCGTCTACACCGTCACCGGCGGCGACTGGGACGAGGTCGTCGAATCGGCGGCCAAGGCCGACGACGAGCGGATCGTCGTCAACATGGGCCCCCAGCACCCCTCCACCCACGGAGTGCTCCGCCTGATCCTGGAGATCGACGGCGAGACCGTCACCGAGGCCCGCTGCGGCATCGGCTACCTCCACACCGGCATCGAGAAGAACCTCGAGTTCCGGACCTGGACGCAGGGCACCACCTTCGTGACGCGCATGGACTACCTCACCTCGTTCTACAACGAGACGGCGTACTGCCTCGGCGTCGAGAAGCTGCTCGGCATCACCGAGCAGATCCCGGACCGGGCCAGCGTCATCCGCGTCCTGCTGATGGAGCTCAACCGGCTCTCCTCCCACCTGGTGTGCATCGCCACCGGCGGCATGGAGCTGGGCGCCACCACGATCATGATCTACGGCTTCCGGGACCGCGAGATGATCCTGGACCTGTACGAACTGATCACCGGCCTGCGCATGAACCACGCGTTCATCCGCCCCGGCGGCCTCGCCCAGGACCTCCCGCCCGGCGCCGTCGACGCCGTGCGCGAGTTCGTGAAGACCATGAAGAAGAACCTGCCGGAGTACGACAAGCTCGCCACCGGCAACCCCATCTTCAAGGCCCGCATGCAGGACGTCGGCTACCTCGACCTCACCGGCTGCATGGCGCTCGGCGCCACCGGCCCGATCCTGCGCTCCGCCGGCCTCCCGCACGACCTGCGCAAGACCGACCCGTACTGCGGCTACGAGAACTACGAGTTCGACATCCCGACCGCCGACACCTGCGACTCCTACGGGCGCTTCCTCATCCGCCTCGAGGAGATGCGGCAGTCGCTGCGGATCGTCGAGCAGTGCCTCGACCGCCTGGAGCCCGGCCCGGTCATGGTCGGCGACAAGAAGATCGCCTGGCCCGCCCAGCTCGCGCTCGGCCCCGACGGCCTCGGCAACTCCCTCGACCACATCAAGAAGATCATGGGCACCTCCATGGAGGCCCTGATCCACCACTTCAAACTGGTCACCGAGGGCTTCCGGGTCCCCGCGGGACAGGCCTACACCGCCGTCGAGTCGCCCAAGGGCGAACTGGGCGTGCACGTCGTCAGCGACGGCGGCACCCGCCCCTTCCGGGTCCACTTCCGCGACCCGTCCTTCACCAACCTGCAGGCCATGGCGGCCATGTGCGAAGGCGGCCAGGTCGCCGACGTCATCGTCGCCGTCGCGTCCATCGACCCCGTGATGGGAGGCGTCGACCGATGACGGACGGACAGACCAGTCTCGGGATGCCCCAGCTCCCCGCCCCCGACTACCCCGCCGAGGTCCGCACCCGGCTGGAGGCGGATGCCAAGGAGATCATCGCCCGCTATCCGGGGTCCCGCTCCGCCCTCCTGCCGATGCTGCACCTCGTGCAGGCGGAGGACGGATACGTCACCCGCACCGGCATGCGGTTCTGCGCCGACCTCCTCGGCCTGACCACCGCCGAGGTCACCGCGGTCGCCACCTTCTACTCCATGTACCGGCGCCGCCCCTCCGGCGACTACCAGGTCGGCGTCTGCACCAACACCCTCTGCGCGGTCATGGGCGGTGACGCCATCTTCGAGGAGCTTCAGGCCCACCTCGGCGTCGGCAACCAGGGCACCACCGACGACGGCAAGATCACCCTCGAACACATCGAATGCAACGCGGCCTGCGACTTCGCCCCCGTGGTGATGGTCAACTGGGAGTTCTTCGACAACCAGACCCCCGAGTCCGCCAAGGCGATGGTCGACGACCTGCGGGCCGGCCGCCCCGTCGAGCCCACCCGCGGCGCGCCCCTGTGCACCTTCCAGGAGACCGCCCGGATCCTGGCCGGATTCCCCGACGCGCGCGAGGGCGCGGTCGAGGCCACCGGCGGGGCCGGCCCGGCCTCCCTCGTCGGACTGCGCCTGGCGAAGGGCGAAGCCCCGCACCACAAGATCGTCCACCCGCGCGGCGAGTCAGCCGGTGGGGAGGGGGAGTGATGACCTTGGCAGCCGAGATCGACCACAGCAGCCCCGAGAAGCTGCTCGCACCCGTCCTGTCCGCGTTCTGGGACCAGCCCGACTCCTGGACGCTGGAGACGTACAAGCGGCACGAGGGGTACGAAGGGCTGAAGAAGGCCCTCGCGATGTCGCCCGACGACCTCATCGCGTACGTCAAGGACTCCGGCCTGCGCGGCCGCGGCGGCGCCGGCTTCCCCACCGGGATGAAGTGGCAGTTCATCCCGCAGGGCGACGGCAAGCCGCACTACCTCGTCGTCAACGCCGACGAGTCCGAGCCGGGCACCTGCAAGGACATCCCGCTCCTCTTCGCCAACCCGCACTCCCTCATCGAGGGAATGATCATCGCCTGCTACGCGATCCGCTCCGAGCACGCGTTCATCTACCTCCGCGGCGAGGTCGTGCCCGTCCTGCGCCGCCTGCACGAGGCGGTACGCGAGGCGTACGACGAGGGCCTTCTCGGCGAGAACATCCTCGGCAGCGGACTGAACCTCGACATCACCGTCCACGCGGGCGCCGGGGCGTACATCTGCGGCGAGGAGACCGCCCTGCTCGACTCGCTCGAAGGACGGCGCGGCCAGCCCCGGCTGCGCCCGCCCTTCCCCGCGGTCGCCGGTCTGTACGCCTGCCCCACCGTGGTGAACAACGTCGAGTCCATCGCCTCCGTTCCCGCGATCCTCAACCGCGGCAAGGACTGGTTCAAGTCGATGGGCAGCGAGAAGTCGCCCGGCTTCACGCTCTACTCGCTGAGCGGGCACGTCGCCTCCCCCGGGCAGTACGAGGCCCCGCTCGGGATCACGCTGCGCCAGCTCCTCGACATGAGCGGCGGCATGCGCCCCGGCCACCGGCTGAAGTTCTGGACCCCCGGTGGCTCCTCCACCCCCATGTTCACCGACGAACACCTCGACGTCCCACTGGACTACGAAGGCGTCGGCGCCGCCGGCTCGATGCTCGGCACCAAAGCGCTCCAGTGCTTCGACGAGACCACCTGCGTCGTGCGGGCCGTGACCCGATGGACCGAGTTCTACGCCCACGAGTCCTGCGGCAAGTGCACCCCGTGCCGCGAAGGCACCTACTGGCTCGTGCAGTTGCTCCGCGACATCGAGGCCGGCAAGGGCGCCCTGTCCGACCTCGACAAGCTGAACGACATCGCCGACAACATCAACGGCAAGTCGTTCTGCGCGCTGGGCGACGGCGCCGCCTCCCCCATCTTCTCCTCGCTGAAGTACTTCCGCGAGGAGTACGAGCAGCACATCACCGGCCGGGGCTGCCCCTTCGACCCGGCCAAGTCGACCGCCTGGGCGGACCACCACAAGGAGGTGACGGCATGACGGTGACCACGGCCGGCCCGGCCGGCGGCGCAGCCGCCCTCCCGCCCGAGGACCTCGTCACGCTGACCATCGACGGCGCCGAGATCTCCGTCCCCAAGGGGACCCTCGTCATCCGCGCCGCCGAGCAGCTCGGCATCGAGATCCCCCGCTTCTGCGACCACCCCCTCCTCGACCCGGCCGGCGCCTGCCGCCAGTGCATCGTCGAGGTCGAGGGCCAGCGCAAGCCGATGGCGTCCTGCACCATCACCTGCACCGACGGCATGGTGGTGAAGTCGCAGCTGACCAGCCCGGTCGCGGAGAAGGCCCAGCACGGCGTGATGGAGCTGCTGCTCATCAACCACCCGCTGGACTGCCCGGTCTGCGACAAGGGCGGCGAGTGCCCCTTGCAGAACCAGGCGATGTCGCACGGGCAGTCGGAGTCCCGCTTCGAGGGCCACAAGCGGACCTTCGAGAAGCCGGTGCCGATCTCCACCCAGGTGCTGCTCGACCGCGAGCGGTGCGTGCTCTGCGCCCGCTGCACCCGCTTCTCCAACCAGGTCGCGGGCGACCCGATGATCGAGCTGATCGAGCGCGGCGCGCTCCAGCAGGTCGGCACCGGCGACGGCGACGACTTCGAGTCGTACTTCTCCGGCAACACGATCCAGATCTGCCCGGTCGGCGCGCTGACCTCGGCGGCGTACCGCTTCCGCTCCCGCCCCTTCGACCTGGTCTCCTCGCCGAGCGTCTGCGAGCACTGCGCCGGCGGCTGCGCGACCCGCACCGACCACCGGCGCGGCAAGGTCATGCGGCGGCTCGCCGCGGAGGACCCGGAGGTCAACGAGGAGTGGGTGTGCGACAAGGGCCGCTTCGGCTTCCGGTACGCCCAGCAGCGCGACCGGCTCACCACCCCGCTGGTCCGCAGCGCCGAGACCGGTGAGCTGGAGCCCGCCTCCTGGCCCGAGGCGCTGGAGGCGGCGGCCCGTGGGCTCGTGCGCGGCCGCACCGGTGTCCTCGCGGGCGGCAGGCTGACCGTCGAGGACGCCTACGCCTACGCGAAGTTCGCCCGGGTCGCCCTCGACACCAACGACGTCGACTTCCGGGCCCGCGTCCACTCGGGCGAGGAGGCCGACTTCCTCGCCTCCCGGGTGGCCGGGCGCGGCCGCGACCTGGACGGCAGCGGAGTCACGTACACCGCCCTCGAAGCCGCCCCGGCCGTGCTGCTGGCCGGCTTCGAGTCCGAGGAGGAGGCCCCCGGCGTCTTCCTCCGGCTGCGCAAGGCCTGGCGCAAGAACGGCCAGAAGACCTACGCCCTGGCCTCGCACGCCACCCGCGGCCTGGTGAAGGCGGGCGGCACGCTGCTGGCCGCCGCCCCCGGCACCGAGACCGAGTGGCTGGACGCCCTCACCTCCCGGGTCGGGCTCGACGGGCCCGGCACGGACGCGGCGGAGGCGCTGCGGCAGGACGGCGCGGTCCTCGTCGTCGGCGAGCGCCTGGCCGCCGTCCCGGGCGGACTGACCGCCGCCGTACGGACCGCGGCGGCGACCGGCGCGACGCTGGTGTGGATCCCCCGCCGGGCGGGCGAGCGCGGCGCGCTCGAGGCCGGCGCGATCCCCACGCTGCTGCCCGGCGGCCGCCCCGCGACCGACCCCCGCGCGCGTGAGGAGGTCGCGGCCGCCTGGGGCGTACGCGAACTCCCGCACGGCTACGGCCGGGACACCGGCCAGATCGTGGAGGCCGCCGCCACCGGCGAACTGGGCGCGCTGCTCGTCGGCGGCGTCGAGGTCCGCGACCTGCCGGACCCGGCACGCGCGCGTGAAGCCCTCGACGCGGCCTTCGTGGTCTCGCTGGAGCTGCGGCCGAGCGAGGTCACCGAGCGGGCCGACGTGGTCCTGCCCGTCGCCGCCGTCGCCGAGAAGGCGGGCACCTTCCTCAACTGGGAGGGCCGGGCCCGCCTCTTCGAGGCCGCGCTCAAGCCCGAGCAGATGACCCGCCGCCTGCCCCCGGCGGACGGGCGCGTCCTCCACATGCTGGCGGACGCCCTCGACGCGCACCTGGCGCTGCCCGACCTGCGGGCCGCACGGCGGGAGCTGGACCGGCTCGGCGGCTGGACCGGCGAGCGGGCCTCCGAGCCCGTCGAGCCGGCGCAGCCCGCGCCCCGGCCGAGCGAGGGCGAGGCCGTCCTCGCCGGGCACCGGCTCCTGCTCGACCTCGGCCGGCTCCAGGAGGGCGACGCGGCGCTGGCGGGCACCCGGCACGCCGCGCCCGCCCGCCTCTCGGCCGCCACCGCCGCCGAGACCGGCGTCAAGGACGGCGACCTCCTCGCGGTGACCGGCCCGGCGGGCTCGCTCCACCTCCCGCTCCAGGTCACCGAGATGCCCGACCGGGTCGTCTGGCTGCCGCTGAACTCGGCGGGCGGCGGCGTCCTCTCGGACACCGGCGCCCACCCGGGCGACCTGGTCCGCATCGGTCCCGCGGGCACCGTCGAAGCGGCGGAGGTCCGGTCATGACCGTCTCCCTCGCCCGCCCGGGCGCCGCCGGCTCCCGGGCCGGGGACGGCGTCCCCGCCGGCTCCGGCGCGGTGTTCGCGCCCCGCGCCCACGTCGTCCGGCCGGCCGCAGGCCCGGCCCTCCCCGTACCGGAGGTGCGCGCGTGACCGCCCTCGCCCCACTCGCACAGGCGCCGCACAGCGTCCTGGCCGCCGAAGACCTGTCCATGTTCGGCACGGACCCCTGGTGGCTCGTCGCGATCAAGGCCGTCTTCTGCTTCGCCTTCCTGATGATCACCGTGCTCTTCTCCATCGTGTGGGAGCGCAAGGTCGTCGCCTGGATGCAGCTGCGCATCGGCCCCAACCGGCACGGCCCCTGGGGCCTCCTCCAGTCCCTCGCGGACGGCATCAAGCTGATGCTGAAGGAGGACGTGGTCGTCAAGCGGGCCGACAAGGTCGTCTACATCCTCGCGCCGATCATCGCCGCGGCCCCGGCGTTCATGGCGATCGCCGTGATCCCCTTCGGCCCGGCCGGCAACGAGGTCTCGATCTTCGGCCACCGCACCTCGATGCAGCTGACCGACCTGCCGATCGCCATGCTGTACGTCCTGGCGATCGCCTCCGTCGGCATCTACGGCATCGTGCTCGCCGGCTGGTCCTCCGGCTCCACGTACCCGCTCCTGGGCGGGCTGCGCTCCTGCGCGCAGATGATCTCCTACGAGATCGCGATGGGCGCCGCGTTCGCCTCGGTCTTCCTCTACTCCGGGTCGATGTCGACCTCGGCGATCGTCGAGGCGCAGGCAGACCGGTGGTTCATCATCCTGCTGCCGGTCTCCTTCATCATCTACGTGGTCACGATGGTCGGCGAGACCAACCGCGCGCCGTTCGACATGCCCGAGTCCGAGGGCGACCTGGTCGGCGGCTTCAACACCGAGTACAGCTCGATCAAGTTCGCGATGTTCATGCTCGCCGAGTACGTGAACATGGTGACGGTCTCGGCCGTGTCGGTGACGCTCTTCCTGGGCGGCTGGCGGGCGCCGTACCCGGTGTCCACCTTCTGGGAGGGCGCGAACCACGGCTGGTGGCCGATGCTCTGGTTCGTCCTCAAGGTGCAGCTGCTGCTGTTCTTCTTCATCTGGCTGCGCGGCACTCTGCCCCGCGTCCGCTACGACCAGCTGATGAAGCTCGGCTGGAAGGTCCTCATCCCCGTCTCGGTGGTCTGGCTGATGCTGGTCGCCACCGTCCGGGCGCTGCGGAACGAGAACTACGACTTCCAGACGATCGTCCTCTACGTCGCCGGCGCGGTCCTGGCCGTGCTGCTGCTCTCCTTCATCGCCGACATGTTCCGCGACAAGAGGGCGAAGGGCGCGGCGGAGAAGGAGGGCCCCGAGGCCCCGTTCGACCCGATGGCCGGCGGGTTCCCCGTACCGCCCAAGCCGGGGCAGTCCCTGCCGCCGGTGCCGCGGCGCCGGTCCCGCCACGAGGCGGAGCTGGTTGTCAGTGGCGCCCCCGATACTGCTACTGCGAGTGATGGAAAGGAGACGGACGGTGTCTGATTTCCAGAATCCGGTGGCCGGCTTCGGCGTGACCTTCAAGGCCATGTTCAAGAAGCGACTGACCGAGCAGTACCCGGAGCAGCAGAAGACGACGGCGCCGCGCTTCCACGGCCGGCACCAGCTCAACCGTCATCCGGACGGCCTTGAGAAGTGCGTGGGCTGCGAGCTGTGCGCCTGGGCCTGTCCCGCCGACGCCATCTATGTGGAGGGCGCGGACAACACCGACGAGGAGCGCTACTCCCCGGGCGAGCGGTACGGCGCGGTCTATCAGATCAACTACGCCCGCTGCATCCTGTGCGGTCTGTGCATCGAGGCGTGCCCGACCCGGGCGCTGACGATGACCAACGAGTTCGAACTGGCCGACTCCTCCCGCGAGAACCTGATCTACACCAAGGAGCAGCTCCTCGCGGGTCTGGAGGAGGGCATGGTCGACGCGCCGCACGCGATCTTCCCCGGCACGGACGAGCAGGACTACTACCGGGGCCTCGTCACCGAGGCCGCCCCGGGCACGGTCCGTCAGGTGGCCACGTCCAAGGGGGAGAAGGGCGAGAAGGAGGTGGACGCATGAGCGCCGACCTCACGGCCACCACGCTGGCGGCGTACGCCACCTCCTCGGGCGAGGCCGTCCAGTTCTGGGTCCTCGGCACGATCGCCGTGATCGGCGCCCTGTGCACGATCCTGATGCGCAAGGCCGTGCACAGCGCGCTCTGCCTGGCCGGCACGATGATCATCCTCGCGGTGTTCTACCTCGCCAACGGCGCGTACTTCCTCGGCATCGTCCAGATCGTCGTCTACACCGGCGCGATCATGATGCTCTTCCTCTTCGTCGTCATGCTGGTCGGTGTCACGGCCGCGGACTCGCTGAAGGAGACCATCAAGGGGCAGCGCTGGTGGGCCGCGGCCTGCGGGCTCGGCTTCGGCGCCCTGCTCGTCGCCGGGATCGGCCGGGCCTCGCTGACGGAGTTCAACGGCCTGGGCGCGGCCAACGCCGCCTACGGCGGGAACGTCGAGGGCATCGCCGCCCTGGTCTTCACGAAGTACGTCTTCGCCTTCGAGATCACCGGCGCGCTGCTCATCACGGCGGCCGTCGGTGCCATGGTCCTCACCCACCGCGAGCGCACGGAGAAGGCCCGCACCCAGCGCGAACTCGCCGAACAGCGGGTGCGCGAGGGCCGGCACGTGCCGCCGCTGCCGGCGCCCGGTGTCTACGCCCGGCACAACGCCGTGGACGTCCCCGGCCTGCTGCCCGACGGCACGCCCGCCGAGCTGACCGTGATGCAGACCCTGCGCAAGCGCGGCCAGATCCGCGACGTGTCCTCCGAGGCGCTGTCCGACCTCAAGGCGCTGGAGCAGCGCGCGGAGGAGCGGCTCGGCCGGGACCGGGACGAAGAGGAGGCCTCGCGGTGAACCCCGTCAACTATCTGTACCTCGCCGCCCTGTTGTTCACCATCGGCGCGGCCGGGGTGCTGATCCGGCGGAACGCGATCGTGGTCTTCATGTGCGTCGAGCTGATGCTCAACGCGTGCAACCTCGCGTTCGTCGCCTTCTCCCGCATGCACGGCAACCTCGACGGCCAGATCATCGCCTTCTTCACGATGGTCGTCGCCGCCGCGGAGGTCGTCGTCGGGCTCGCGATCATCGTGTCGCTGTTCCGTTCCCGCCACTCGGCCTCGGTCGACGACGCCAGCCTGATGAAGCTGTGAGGGGCTGAATCGTGGAGAACCTGATCGCGCTGCTGGTCGCGGCGCCTCTGCTGGGAGCGGCCGTCCTGCTGTGCGGGGGGCGGCGCCTGGACAAGTCCGGGCACTGGCTCGGCACGCTGCTCGCGGCCGCCTCCTTCGTCATCGGCGTCGTGCTGTTCACCGACATGCTGGGCAAGGGCGCCGAGGACCGCGCCCTGCACCAGCGGCTGTTCACCTGGATCCCCGTCGAAGGGTTCCACGCGGACGTCGCCTTCCAGCTCGACCAGCTGTCGATGACCTTCGTCCTGCTGATCACCGGTGTCGGCTCGCTCATCCACGTGTACTCCATCGGGTACATGGAGCACGACGAGCGCCGCCGCCGCTTCTTCGGCTATCTGAACCTGTTCCTCGCGGCGATGCTGCTGCTCGTCCTCGCGGACAACTACCTCCTGCTGTACTTCGGCTGGGAGGGCGTCGGCCTCGCCTCGTACCTCCTGATCGGCTTCTGGCAGCACAAGCCCACCGCGGCGACCGCCGCGAAGAAGGCGTTCCTGGTCAACCGGGTCGGCGACATCGGCCTGTCGATCGCGATCATGCTGATGTTCACCACCTTCGGGACCTTCGCCTTCGGGCCGGTGCTCGGCTCGGTGGGGGAGACGTCCGAGGGCACCCTGACGGCCATCGGCCTGATGCTCCTCCTGGCGGCCTGCGGCAAGTCGGCCCAGGTGCCGCTGCAGTCCTGGCTCGGGGACGCGATGGAGGGCCCGACCCCGGTCTCGGCCCTGATCCACGCGGCCACCATGGTCACCGCCGGTGTCTATCTCATCGTCCGCTCCGCCGACATCTTCAACGCCGCCCCGGACGCGCAGCTCGCCGTCACCGTGGTCGGCGCGGTCACGCTCCTCTTCGGTGCGATCGTCGGTTGCGCGAAGGACGACATCAAGAAGGCGCTCGCCGGCTCGACCATGTCCCAGATCGGCTACATGATCCTGGCGGCCGGCCTCGGCCCCATCGGCTACGCCTTCGCGATCATGCACCTGGTGACGCACGGCTTCTTCAAGGCCGGGCTCTTCCTGGGCGCCGGTTCGGTCATGCACGGCATGAACGACGAGGTGGACATGAGGAGGTACGGCGGCCTGCGGAAGTACATGCCGGTCACCTTCGTCACCTTCGGCCTCGGCTACCTCGCGATCATCGGATTCCCGGGCCTGTCCGGCTTCTTCTCCAAGGACAAGATCATCGAGGCGGCGTTCGCCAAGGGCGGCACCGAGGGCTGGATCCTCGGCGCGGTCACCCTGCTCGGCGCCGCCATCACCGCGTACTACATGACCCGCGTGATGCTGATGACCTTCTTCGGCGAGAAGCGGTGGCAGGCCGACGAGAAGGGCGAGATGCCGCAGCCGCACGAGTCCCCGAAGTCGATGACGGTCCCGATGATCCTGCTGGCCGTCGGCTCCGTCGGCGCCGGCGCCTTCTTCGGCATCGGCGACCGCTTCGTCCACTGGCTGGAGCCTGTCACCTCGTTCGAGCACGGGCACCCCCCGCTCAGCGCCGCGGTCATCACCTCCGCCACGGTCGCCGTCATGGTGATCGGTGTCGCGACCGCCTACGTCCAGTACGGCCGCAGGCCCGTCCCGGTGGTCGCCCCGCGCGGCTCGCTCCTCACCCGGGCCGCCCGCCGCGACCTGCTCCAGGACGACCTCAACCACGCCGTCTTCGTCACGGGCGGCACCCACCTCACCCGCTCGCTGGTCTACGTCGACCACACCCTGGTCGACGGCGTGGTCAACGGCACCGCGGCCTCCGTCGGCGGACTGTCCGGCCGGCTGCGCAGGCTGCAGAACGGCTACGCCCGCACCTATGCGGTCTCCATGTTCGGAGGTACGGCGGTGCTGATCGCCGCGACCCTGCTGATGAGGGCGGTGTAACTCCCATGTCCTTCCCTCTCCTGACGGTGACGGCAGCGGTGCCGGCGGTCGGTGCGATCCTCACCGCCGCCGTGCCCGCGGCCCGCCGCACCGTCGCCAAGTGGCTGGCGCTGTTCGTCTCGCTCGTCACGCTCGTGCTCGCCGCGCTCGTGTTCGCGCGCTTCGAGCCCGGCGGCGAGCGGTACCAGCTCGTCGAGTCCCACTCCTGGATCAAGGACTTCGGGGTCCGCTACGAACTGGGCGTGGACGGCATCGGGGTGGCGCTGATCGCGCTCACCGCGCTGCTCATCCCGTTCATCATCCTGGCCGGCTGGCACGACGCCGATCCCCTGGAGACGAAGTCCAGCCGCTGGCGGCCGACGCAGGGCTTCTTCGCCCTGATCCTGATGGTCGAGGCGATGGTGATCCTCTCCTTCGAGGCCACCGACGTCTTCCTCTTCTACATCCTCTTCGAAGCCATGCTCATCCCGATGTACTTCCTCATCGGCGGCTTCGGCGACCGGGCGCACGCGGGCTCCGACGAGAACGCCGCCGCCCAGCGCTCGTACGCGGCGGTGAAGTTCCTGCTCTACAACCTGGTCGGCGGACTGATCATGCTGGCCGCGGTCATCGGGCTGTACGTCGTCGCCGGGAACTTCTCCCTCACCGAGATCGCCGAGGCGCGGGCGAGCGGTCAGCTGGAGATGGCGACCAACACCGAGCGGCTGCTCTTCCTCGGCTTCTTCTTCGCCTTCGCGGTGAAGGCGCCGCTGTGGCCGCTGCACACCTGGCTGCCGAACGCGATGGGGGAGGCGACCGCGCCGGTCGCCGTGCTCATCACCGCGGTCGTCGACAAGGTCGGCACGTTCGCGATGCTCCGCTTCTGCCTCCAGCTCTTCCCGGAGGCCTCGAAGTGGGCGACGCCGGTGATCATCGCCCTCGCCCTGATCAGCATCGTGTACGGCGCGCTGCTCGCCGTCGGCCAGCGGGACATCAAGCGCCTGGTCGCCTACGCCTCGATCTCGCACTTCGGCTTCATCATCATGGGCATCTTCGCGATGACCAGCCAGGGCCAGAGTGGCGCCACGCTCTACATGGTCAACCACGGGATCTCGACGGCCGCGCTGATGCTGGTGGCCGGCTTCCTGATCTCCCGGCGCGGCTCCCGGCTCATCGCCGACTACGGCGGTGTGCAGAAGGTCGCCCCGGTCCTCGCCGGCACCTTCCTGATCGGCGGTCTGGCCACCCTCTCGCTGCCCGGCCTCGCGCCCTTCGTCAGCGAGTTCCTGGTCCTGGTCGGCACCTTCGCCCGCTATCCGGTGGCCGGCGTCATCGCCACCACCGGCATCGTCCTGGCCGCGCTCTACACCCTCGTCCTCTACCAGCGGACGATGACCGGCCCGGTGAAGGAGGAGGTCCGGACCATGCCGGACCTGCGGGCGCGGGAACTGGCCGTCGTGGCCCCCCTGATCGCCCTGCTGATCTTCCTCGGGGTGTTCCCGAAGCCGCTGACGGACATCGTCAACCCGGCCGTCAGCCACACCATGTCCGACGTGCAGCAGAAGGACCCCAAGCCCGAAGTGGAGGCGGCCAAGTGAGCACATCCGCCGTCGCGCCAGCCGTCCACAGCCTGTGGACGGCGGCCGCCGAGCCGTTGAACAAGATCCCGTCACCCCACATCGAGTACGTCCAGCTCTCGCCCGTCCTCATCGTGGTCGGCGCGGCGATCCTCAGCGTCCTGGTCGAGGCCTTCGTGCCCCGCCGGGGCCGGTACTACAGCCAGGTCTTCCTCAGCGTCCTGGCCCTCGTCGCCGCGTTCGCTGCCATCGTCGGCCTCGCGGCCGGCGGGTACGGCTCCACCAAGGCGCACATCGCCGCCATGGGCGCCATCGCCGTCGACGGCCCGGCGCTCTTCCTGCAGGGCACGATCCTCCTCGCCTCGATCGTCGCCGTCTTCACCTTCGCCGAGCGCCGGCTCGACCCGGCCGACCACGGCCACAAGGTCGACTCCTTCGCCGCCGAGGCGGCCGCCGTGCCCGGCGGCGACCAGGAGAAGGCGGCGGTCAAGGCCGGGTTCACCACCACCGAGGTGTTCCCGCTGGCGCTGTTCGCGGTGGCCGGCATGCTGGTCTTCCCGGCCGCCAACGACCTGCTGACGCTGTTCATCGCCCTGGAGGTCTTCTCCCTCCCGCTGTACCTCCTCTGCGCCGTCGCCCGCCGCAAGCGGCTGATGTCGCAGGAGGCCGCGGTCAAGTACTTCCTCCTCGGCGCCTTCTCCTCCGCGTTCCTGCTGTTCGGCATCGCCCTGCTGTACGGCTACGCCGGCTCCGTCTCGTACGCCACCATCGCGAACGTCGTCGACGGGAACGTCTCCTCGGCCGACCCGGCGCTCGCCGCCACCATGGGCAACGACGTCCTGCTGCTCATCGGCTTCGCCATGGTGCTGATGGGCCTGCTGTTCAAGGTCGGCGCGGTGCCGTTCCACATGTGGACCCCGGACGTCTACCAAGGCGCCCCGACCCCCGTCACCGGCTTCATGGCCGCCGCGACGAAGGTCGCCGCCTTCGGCGCGATGCTCCGCCTGCTGTACGTGGTGCTGCCCGGCCTCACCTGGGACTGGCGGCCGGTCATGTGGGGCGTCGCCATCATCACCATGCTGGGCGGCGCGGTCGTCGCGATCACCCAGACCGACATCAAGCGGCTCCTGGCGTACTCCTCGATCGCGCACGCCGGGTTCATCCTGGCGGGTGTCATCGCGGCCACGCCCACCGGCGTCTCGTCGGTGCTGTTCTACCTCGGCGCCTACTCCTTCGTGACGATCGGCGCGTTCGCGGTCGTCACGCTGGTGCGCGACGCGGGCGGCGAGGCCACCCACCTGTCCAAGTGGGCCGGTCTGGGCCGCCGTTCGCCGCTCGTCGCGGCGGTCTTCGCGGTCTTCCTGCTCGCCTTCGCCGGCATTCCGCTGACGTCCGGCTTCTCCGGCAAGTTCGCGGTCTTCAAGGCGGCGGCGGAGGGCGGCGCGGGCGCGCTGGTCGTCGTCGGTGTCGTCTCGTCGGCGGTCGCCGCGTTCTTCTACATCCGGGTGATCGTGCTGATGTTCTTCAGCGAGCCCAAGGCCGACGGACCGACGGTCGCGGTGCCCTCGGGCTTCACGACGGTCACGATCACGGCCGGTGTGGTGGTGACGCTGGTGCTCGGCGTCGCGCCGCAGTACTTCCTGGACCTCGCGAACCAGGCGAGCGTGTTCGTCCGGTAGGCCGCACGGCGCCCGACGACGACAGGGCCCGGCCCCCGCTCAGGCGGGGGCCGGGCCCTGATCCGTGTCCCGGAGCCCCGGTGCCGGCCGCCGGCCCGCTCCGAGGGGCCGTCACCGGGCGGCGGCGACCTCGCCCCGGGCGGCGTAGGCCCGGACGTCGGCGTCCGGGTCGCCCGCCGCCCGCGCCAGCACCGGGCCCGTCCCCGGATGGCGCAGCAGCGCCAGGACCGCCGCCTTGCGGACGTCCGCGTTGGCGTCCCCGAGCGCCTCGGCGAGGGCGGGCACCGCCGTCCCCGGGGCCGCCGCCGCGAGACCGGCCGCCGCGCCCGCCCGGACCTGCCAGGCCGGGTCGCCGAGCGCCCGGACGGCGTCCGCGGCGTACGGCTCCGGGCATCCGACCGTCCCGAGCGCCTGGAAGGCCGCGGCCCGCACGAGGGCGTCCTCGTCGCCCAGGAGCGGGGCGAGCAGGTCGGGGGTCGTGCCCCGGGCCGCCGCGAGGCCCTTCGCCACCGCCACCCGCACCTCGCGGGACGGGTCGCCCGCCGCGTCGGCGAGGGGGCCGAGCGCGTCGACCGAGACCAGCGCGCGGACCGCCTCCGCCCGGACCTCCCGGCGCGGGTCGGACAGCAGGCCGGCGAAGAGCGTGGCCGAACCGAGCCGCAGCACCCGCAGCACCGTCAGGGCGGCGGCCCGGGCGCCCGGGTCCGGGCCGGCGAGCGCGGCGACGAGCGGCGCCCGCAGGGCGGCCTCCGGCGGCAGCGTCTCGACCAGCTCGCGCAGCGAGTCCCCGGCCACGGCCCGTACCGCCGCGTCGGCGTCGAGCAGCGCCCCCGCCAGCGCCGGACCCGTACCGGTCGGGACCGTCTCGGTGAGGGTGGCCACCGCCGCCCGCCGCACGGCGGGGTCCGGATCGGTCAGATAGGGCCGCAGCGCGTCCAGGTCCGGCTCCGCCTCGGCCAGGGCGTGCAGTTCCAGGATCCGGGGCGCGTGGCTGACGGCGCCGTCCGCCACCCGTACCTCCGGCGCGCGTGCCCCGGAGCCGACGGGGGCGAGGTCGCGGGGGCCCGCCGTGGCGACGTGCTCCGGGTGGACCTCGCCGAGATGCCGGGAGGCGCCGCCGACGGGGGCGTAGTCGTCGACCGGTACGAGATAGGGCGCGACCGGCCGGGCCGTGAACTCCATCGTCCCGGACGGCGACTTGCGCAGGTCCAGGTGGTGCAGCCAGTCCCGGTCGTCCCGCTCGGGGTGGTCCGTCCGCGCGTGGTAGAGGCCCCAGCGGGACTCCGTGCGGGCGAGGGACGAGCGGGCCGCCATCTCGGCGCAGTCCCGGATGAAGGAGACCTCCGCGCAGCGCATCAGCTCGTGCGGGGTCGTCGCGCCCATGGCGTCGATCTCCGTCCGCATCCGCTCGAAGTGCTCGACCGCCAGGGAGAGCCGGGCCCCCGACTTGGGCGGGGCGACGTAGTCGTTCACGAACCGGCGGAGCTTGTACTCGACCTGGGGCTGCGGCGGACCGTCGGGGTGGCGCAGCGGCCGGTAGACCAGCTCGTGCGCCGCCCGGAGCTGGTCCTGCGGCAACTCCCCTTCGTAAGCACGGTACTTGGCGGCGTCCGCACCGGCCAGGTCGCCGAAGACGAAGGCGCCGATCATGTAGTTGTGCGGGACGCAGGCCAGGTCGCCGGCGGCGTAGAGGCGGGGGACGGTGGTCCGGGCGTGGTCGTCGACCCGGACCCCGGAGGCCGAGTGCCCGCCGCACAGGCCGATCTCCGAGATGTGCATCTCGATGTCGTGGGTGCGGTAGTCGTGGCCGCGGCCCGCGTGGAAGGTGGCGCGGGTGGGGCGTTCGGTGGTGTGCAGGATCGATTCGAGGGCGGCGACGGACTCCTCGGGGAGGTGGCTCAGCTTGAGGTAGACCGGGCCGCGGTCGGAGGCCAGCTCCTCGGCGAACTCGGCCATCATCTGCCCCGACCAGTAGTCGGAGTCGACGAACCGTTCGCCGTGCCGGTTGACCTGGTAGCCGCCGAACGGGTTGGCGACGTAGGCGCAGGCCGGGCCGTTGTAGTCCTTGATCAGCGGGTTGATCTGGAAGCACTCGATCCCGGTCAGCTCGGCGCCCGCGTGGTACGCCATGGCGTAGCCGTCGCCCGCGTTGGTGGGGTTCTCGTACGTGCCGTAGAGATAGCCCGAGGCGGGCAGCCCGAGCCGGCCGGCGGCGCCGGTCGCCAGGATCACCGCGCCCGCCCGTACGGTGACGAAGCCGCCGGTACGGGTGTGGAGGCCGGCCGCGCCGATGGCCCGCCCGTCCGGGTCGGTGAGGATCCGGACCGGCATCACCCGGTTCTCGATCCGGATGCGCTCGCGCATCTCGCGGCGGCGCAGCTGCCGGTAGAGGACCTTCTTGACGTCCTTGCCCTCCGGCATGGGCAGGACGTACGACCCCGAGCGGTGGACCTGGCGGACCGCGTACTCCCCGTGCTCGTCCTTCTCGAACTTCACGCCGTACGACTCCAGGCGCTGGACCATCGCGAAGCCGCGGGTCGCCGTCTGGCGGACGGTGGACTGGTCGACGACGCCGTCGTTGGCGCGGGTGATCTCGGCGACGTAGTCGTCGGGCTCGGCCCGGCCGGGGATGACCGCGTTGTTGACGCCGTCCATGCCCATGGCGAGGGCCCCGGAGTGGCGGACGTGCGCCTTCTCCAGGAGGAGGACGTCGGCACCGTGTTCGGCGGCGGTGAGCGCGGCCATCGTGCCGGCGGTGCCTCCGCCGATGACGAGGACGTCGCAGGAGAGTTCCTCGGCGTCCGCGAGGGCGGGGATCTGCATCGGAGGGCCTTTCGGGCGTCGGGCGTCGTGGGGCGGGCGGTTTCCGGGGTGCGGGGCCTCGGGCGTCAGGCGGGAAGGGAGGTCAGGGAGGAGAGGAGGTCGCGGCGCAGACCGGAGAGGTCGGCGCCCCGGTCGCGCGGCCGCGGGTTGTCGAGGACCGTGCCGGTGCCGAGGACCGCGATCCGGTCGCCGAGATAGAGGGCCTCGTCGACGTCGTGCGTCACGAAGACGACGGTCGCGCCGGTGCCGTGCAGCACCTCGACCAGGAGGTCCTGCATGCCGGCCCTCGTCTGCACGTCCAGGGCGCCGAACGGCTCGTCCATGAAGACCGCCCGGGGCGCGGGAGCGAGGGCCCGGGCGAGCTGGACGCGCTGGCGCTGACCGCCGGAGAGCTGGTGCGGCAGGCGCCGCGCCTGGTCGGCGAGCCCGACCCGGCCGAGCCACTCCTCGGCGGCGGCCCGCCGCTCGGCACGCGGGACGCCCCGGATGGCGAGGGGCAGTTCGACGTTGGCGCGGGCGGTGCGCCAGGGCAGCAGCGCGTCCTCCTGGAAGACCAGGGCCCGGTGGTCGGCCGGGACGGTGACCGTGCCGGCGAGCGGCGGCAGGAGCCCGGCGAGGGTGCGCAGGAGGGTGGACTTGCCGCAGCCGGAGGGGCCGACGACGGTGAGGAGTTCGCCCGGGGGGACGGTGAGGTGGACGGGGGTGGGGAGCGGGGAGTGGGGCCGCCCGAGGACGACGTCGTCGAGAACGATCACGGCTGCTCCTGGAGCGGTTGCGGGGCGACGGGCCGACGCGACCGCCCGGCCGGGGGGCCGCCCGGGCCTGCGGCCCCGGCGGGGCGTGTGCCCGCGACGGCGGGGGCCGCGGAGGAGCTTTCCGCACCACCGGCCGGCGCCGGTGCGAACGGCCTCGGGGCGGCGGACTTCGTGGGGCGGGCGGCCGAGCGCGGCCCCACCACACGGCGCCCCGCCGCCTCGACCGCCGTCGAGGTCAGCCAGCCCAGCGCGCCGATCGTCGCCATGCCGACGAAGACCGCCGGGTAGTCCACGACCGTGTAGTCCTGCCAGGTGCGGTACCCCACCCCGTACTCCCCGGAGATCATCTCCGCCGAGATCACACAGATCCACGAGACGCCGATCCCCACCGAAAGGCCGCTGAAGATCCCCGGCAGCGCCCCCGGCAGGATCACCGAGAACAGCACCCGGACCCGCCCCGCGCCCATCGTGACGACGGCCTCCTCCCACAGCGGGGGCAGCGCCCGTACGGCGTGCCGGGTGGAGACCAGGACCGGGAAGAACGCGGCCGCGCCCGTGATGAAGACGATGCCCTGCTCGTTGCTGGGGAACAGCAGGATCGCCACCGGCACCAGCGCGATCGCCGGGATCGGCCGCAGGACCTCCAGGACAGGACCGAGCAGGTCGGACACGAGTCCGGAGCGGGCGATCGCCGTCCCCAGCGCGATGCCCGCGACCGCCGCGAGCGTGAAGCCGGTGACGATACGGGTCAGGCTGTCGACCAGGTCCTGCCAGTACGCGTCCGTCGTCAGCCGCGCCGCGAACGCCTCCCCGACCTCCGTGACCGTCGGGAACTGGTCGAAGCGCAGCCAGAGACTGACGTCGTAGTACGTCACCGCCTGCCACACACCGAGCGCCGCCACCAGCGACAGCACCCGCAGCACGTACCTCATGACGCCAGCGCCCGCGCGTAGTCGACGATCCGCGCCGTCGGGTGCGCGGCCCGGTAGGCGGCCGCGCCGGCCTCGGTGACGAACGGCTTCACCGTCCCGCCGTCGGCGACCCACACCGCCCGGTCCGCGAACCAGAGCGTCCCGGTCACCGTGTCGGGGACGTACGCCACCCGCACCTTCGCCCGGTTCGCCGCGACGTGCCGCAGCGCCTCGGCCGGGGTGGCGAAGGAGACGGTACGGTCGGCGCCCTTCAGCCAGACCTCGCTGCGGGACGGCGGGGCGAGCGTCGCGAGCTGCCGGTCGTAGGCGGAGCCGTAGACCTTCCGTACGTACGTGTCGTCGACGAAGCCGTCCACGTCCACGTCCTTCACCAGCTTGGCCGACCGCAGCACCGGCACGTCCTCCTTCAGCGCCGCGACCAGCCGTGGCTTGAGGGTCGGATCGAAGGTGGCGATGCCGTTGGGGCCGTTGTAGAGGTGGACGACCTCGGCCGGCAGGCCCGTCTCGGCGGCGACCTTCTCGCTGGCGGCCACCGGGTGCTCGCGGAGATAGGCGGTCGCGGTGCGCTGGGCCCGCAGGAACGCCTCCACCACGGCCGGGTGCCGCTCGGCGAAGTCGGCGCGGGCGGTGACCCCGTGGAAGGTGGGGAGGTTCAGCTCGGCGCCGTCGTACAGCACCTTCGCCTTGCCCTGGAAGGCGAGCAGCCCCGGCCAGGCGACGAACTGCGACAGCGCGTCGGCGCTCCCGGCGGTCAGGGCCGAGGCCCCCACGGCCGGCTGCTGGTTGAGCTTGCGGATGTCCTTGTCCGGGTCGAGCCCGGCGCGTTGCAGCGCCCGTACGAGCGTGCCGTCCGCGGCCGAGCCGACGCTGGTGGACACCTTCCCGCCGCGCAGCTCCTTCAGCGACCGCCGTGCGGAACCGGGCGCGGTGACGACGGTGTTGAGGCCGCCGCGCAGGTTGTAGCCGGTCACCGACACGAGCTTCGTCGGGCGCTTCAGCTGGGTGCCGCGGGCGGCGTTGAGGAGCAGCGGGAAGTCGCCCATCGAGCCGATGTCGATCTTCCCCGCGGTCATCTGGGCGGTGATCGGCGCGCCGGTGGCGTAGTCCTGCCAGACGACCTCGTACGTCCTGCCGTCCTTCCGGCCCTGGGCGCGCAGCTCGTCCTCGAAGGCGCCGAGCGTGCGCAGGAGGGTGCCGGCCGTGACGGTGTTGATGGTCTTGGACTGGTAGCCGACGGTCACGGTGACCGTCGAGCCGTTTCCGGCCTCCGCGGGACCGCCGCAGCCGGCCAGCGGCAGGACGAGGGCCAGGGCGGCGAGGGGGACGACAAGCTTGCGGGACATGGGCGTTCGGGCCTCTCAGCGGAGCAGATAGGGCATGTTGACCGTGACCGCGCCGGTGGGACACCGGGCCGCGCACGGGCCGCAGTACCAGCACTCGTCCACGTGCATGTACGCCTTGCCGCTGTCGGGGTTGATGGCGAGGGAGTCCAGCGGGCACATCTCCACGCAGAGCGTGCAGCCGTCGATGCACTTCGACTCGTCGATGGTCACGGGCACGTCGGCCCGCTGGGGCGCCAAGGGCATGGCTGTCTCCAGTGGATGGCGGGGGAGGGGGGCGGAGGGTTACGCGGACCGGTGGAGCAGGCCGCTCATCGTGATCCGGTCGCCCCGGAACCGGATGAACTCCAGGTCCACGGGGCGCCCGTCACGCAGGTGGGTGAGCCGGTCCAGCATCAGCAGCGCCGCGCCGCGCGGTGCCTGCAGGACGGCGGCGGAGTGCGCGTCGGCGTTGACGGCCTCCAGGGTGATCTCGGCGTGGCCCAGGGGCGTGCCGGTCAGCGCTTCGATGAGGCGGAACACATCGGTGTTCTCCAAATCGCAGCCGAGGAGTTCGGCGCCGATGTCCATCGGGACGTAGGTGAGGTCGAGGGAGAGCGGGAGGCCGCCGAGCCGGCGCAGCCGCTCGATGTAGAGGACGTCGCTGTGCTCGGGGATCCCCAGCCGCCCGGCCACCGGCGCCGGGGCGGCGACCGGTCCGACCGTACGGACCTCGTTGGTGACCGTGCCGTGCTCGTGCAGGGTCTCGGCGAGGCCCTGGAGCCGGTCGAGGCCGTGCGGGTACTTCTCGCACACCACGACCGTGCCCACACCGGGCTGCCGCTCGACCAGGCCCTCGGCGCGGAGCAGGTCCAGGGCCTGGCGGACGGTGTTGCGGGAGACCCGGTAGTCGGCGCCGATCCGGTCCTCCAGGGGCAGGACGCCGCCGGGGAAGCGGGCGGCCAGGATCTGGTGGCGCAGGAGGTCGGCGAGCTGTCGCGCCTGGTCCGCGCGCAGCCGCCGACGGCGCGCGGCGGCGACCGGGACGGTGTGCTCACGAAGGCGTTCGGCTGGCATGCGACGGACCATACCGAGGCGCCCGCGGCGGTGGTGTTGCCACAGCATTGCGCCATCTGATGCCGTAACAGCACGGCTCTGACCTGCGGTTTCCGGGGACGGTGGGCAAGATCTGCCACCTGCCGCGCCGCCGGACGGCGCTCCGTCCCACCTGGCGGACAGGGGCGGGCCCGGGCGCGTGGTTCCGTGGTCCGGCCGCGCGTGGCAGGGTGGCGGCCCGGCGAGCGGCCCGGGCCGGGTTCCGGAGCCGGGCCGCAGGCCTTCCGCCGGACCGCCGGCGGGAGGGGAGAGGAGAACGGCGATGCGCGGGTCCACCGTCTTACCGGGCACCCCTTGCGAGGCGCCCCGGGAGGGATCGCCGCCCATGCACCGGCTGGAGGTGCCGATGCCGAACACGATGCCGTTCGCGATCGGCACCTTCGACACCATCGGGCCGATGTCCCGCGCCGACTTCCCGCACCGGCACACCTTCTACGAGATCGTCCACGTCACCGCCGGCGCGGGCGCCCATGTCGTCGACCTCACCCGCGCGGAGCTGGCCCCGCCCCATCTCGGCGTGATCGCCCCCGGCCAGGTCCACCACTGGGAGCGCCTCCGGGGCCTCGACGGCACCGTCGTCCTCTTCACGGAGGACTTCCTGATCGACCACCCCGGCGACCGGGACCTGCTGCGCCGGGTCGCCGCGCGGCCCTGGGCGACGCTGGGGCAGGCGGCCCACGAGGAGACCGCGCGGATCCTCGGCGAGCTCGCGGCCGAACACCACCGCCGGGCCGACGGGTTCGACTCCGTCCTGCGGGCCCTCCTCCACGTCCTCGTCGTCCGGGCCGCCCGCGCGACGGACCCGGCGGCCGCCGGCGCGGGTGGGGACGGCGGGTCCGCCGGCGGGTCCCACCCGGCGTCCGCGGGCCGGGCCGGGGCCGTCGCGGAGGAGTTCGTCCGGCTGCTCGCCCGCGCGGAGCCCGCCCTGTGGTCGGTGGGCGACTGCGCCGGGCACCTCGGCGTCACGCCCGGCTACCTCACCGAGGCCGTCAAGGCCGCCACCGGCCGTACCGCGGGCCAGCTCCTCCGCGCGGCCCGCACCCACGAGGCCAAACGGCTGCTCGTCCGTACGGAGTTGTCGGTGCGCCAGATCGCCGACCGGACCGGGTTCGGGGATCCCGCCTACTTCTGCCGGTTCTTCCGCAGGGAGACCGGGCTCAGCCCGGGCGACTTCCGGCGCGGCGCCGATATTCACCACGACCCCCGTGTTCCGTCCATCGATCGCCCCGGGGCGCCCGCCTAGGTTCGTTGCCGATCCCCGAAGCCCCCACAAGGAGCAGACATGGACGGCGAGACGACCCCGCACGGCGAGACGACCTCCCACGGCGAGACGACCCCGCACACCGCCCCCTCCTCCGCGCCGCGGCCGAGCCGCAAGGCGGTGCTGCGGGCGGCGCTGGCCGCCTCCGTGGCCGTGCCGGCCACCCTGATGGGCGTCCCCGCCCTGGCCCGTACCACCGTCCGGGACGGGGCGGCACCCGCGCTCACCCCCGCCTGCGACGACGGCGACGACCCGACCCCGCCGCAGATGGAGGGCCCCTACTTCAAGCCGAACTCGCCGCGCCGGACCTCGCTCCTGGAGGCCGGGACGCCCGGCACCCGGCTCACCGTCACCGGATACGTCTTCGGACGGGCCTGCCTGCCCGTCCCCGGTGTCCTGCTCGACTTCTGGCAGGCCGATGTCAACGGCGCGTACGACAACACCGGATTCCGTTTCCGCGGGCACCAGTTCACCGACGCGCAGGGCGCCTTCCGGCTCACCACGATCGTCCCGGGCCTCTACCCGGGGCGCACCCGGCACCTCCATGTGAAGGTGCAGGCCCCGGGCCGTCCCGTCCTCACGACGCAGCTGTACTTCCCCGGCGAGCCGCGCAACAACACCGACGCGCTGTTCGACCCGCGGCTGCTGATGACCGTGCGGGACGCGGGAGGGGCGAAGGAGGCCGCCTTCGACGTGGTGCTCGACCTGCCTCAGGGCCCCGGCCCCGGCCCGTCGCCGACCGGCGGCCCCACCACCCCGCCCCCCGCCGGCACCTGGCGCCCGGGCACCTCCTACACGGCGGGCGACCGGGCCACCCACGGCTCCGTCGCCTACGTCTGCCTCCAGTCCCACCTCGCCCAGCCGGGCTGGGAACCGCCGTCGGTGCCGGCCCTCTGGCGCGCCGTCTGAACCGGCGCGCCCCCGGGTCCGTGCTCGGAGTGTGGAGACGCTCCTCAGGACCGCCGAGGCGCCGACGCACGGCAGAGCCCGCCGGAGCGCGGCGCCGGGAGGCCCCGGCACCCCTGATCGGGGTGCCGGGGCCTCTTCGCGCGTGCGGCGCCGGGCGGTACGGCGGGCTCAGGCGGAGGGCGCGATCCGTCCGGTGACCTCGCCGAGTCCGACCCGGGTGCCGTCGGGGCCGGGCGCCCAGGCGGTCAGCGTGACCTCGTCGCCGTCCTCCAGGAAGGTGCGCTTCCCGGTGCTCAGGTCGAGCGGGTCGCGGCCGTTCCAGGTCAGCTCCAGCAGCGAGCCGCGCTGCCCCACCTCAGGGCCCGAGACGGTGCCGGAGCCGTAGAGGTCACCGGTCCGCAGCGAGGCGCCGTTGACCGTCATGTGGGCGAGCTGCTGGGCGGCCGTCCAGTACATCGTCGAGAACGGCGGCTCGGAGACGACCTCGCCGTTGATCGCGACCGTGATCCGCAGGTCGAAGCCGCCGGGCTCCTCGTCGTCGGTGTCGTCGAGGTACGGCAGCAGGTCGAAGTCCCGGGCCGGCGGGGCCACGCGGGCCGCGTCCAGGGCCTCCAGGGGGGTCACCCAGGCCGAGACGGACGTCGTGAACGACTTGCCGAGGAACGGGCCGAGCGGGACGTACTCCCAGGCCTGGATGTCACGTGCCGACCAGTCGTTGAGTAGCGTCAGGCCGAAGACGTGGTCCCGGAAGTCGCCCAGCGCGACCGGGGTGCCGAGCGTGGAGGGGGTGCCGACGACGAAGCCGACCTCCGCCTCGATGTCCAGCTTCACCGAGGGGCCGAAGACCGGCGCCGGGTCCGTGGGCGCCTTGCGCTGGCCGGCGGGGCGGACGACCTCGGTGCCGGAGACCACGACCGTGCCCGCCCGGCCGTGGTAGCCGATGGGCAGGTGCTTCCAGTTGGGGGTGAGCGCGTCGCCGTCGGGGCGGAAGATCCGGCCCACGTTGGTGGCGTGGTGCTCGCTCGCGTAGAAGTCGACGTAGTCCGCCACGGCGTACGGCAGGTGCAGCGTGACGGAGTCCAGCGGGTGCAGCAGCGGCTCTATGTCCGGGCGGTGCGCGGGCACGGTCACCCAGGCGGTCAGCGCGCGGCGCACGTCCCGCCAGGCGGTGCGGCCGGCGGCGAGCAGGGGGTCGAGGCTGGGGCGGGCGAGCAGGGCGGCGTAGGGCGAGCCGAGCGCCTGCGCCGCCGCCCCCGCGTCGAGGACATGCCCGCCGATGCGGACGCCGACCCTCCGCCGGTCGGGCTCGTCGGCGGTGGAGAAGACGCCGTACGGAAGGTTGTGCGGGCCGAAGGGATCGCCTTCGGCGAGGTCGAGCGGGGACTGCTCGGGCATCGGTGCTTGCCTCGCTTTCCACGGGTGTGGGGGACACGTTACGGGTCGTACCGCGCGGCGCAGATGACATGGGTCACACAGAAAGTGGGCCCCATGTGCACAACTGTCCACGTTCGAGGGCTTTATGCGTCCTGTGCGGCTCCTGTGCGCGCGAGATCCCGTGAATCCCGCTATTCCGCGCGCTTATTCGGGTCATACGATCGCTCCCGTGCCGCGCCGCGTGACGTATCCGCGGGCGCGGCCTCCCCGACTGTTGTCATCTTCTTCGACCAGAAAAGGTCCGCCTTGAAGATCCGCCGCATTCTCGCCACCGCCGTGGCCGCCGCCGTGACCACGCCGGTCGTATTCCTCTCCGCCGCTCCCGCTTTCGCGGACACGAAGCCGGCCGGGGCCCAGACGCAGGAACAGAAGCCGACGATCGAGCAGCTGAAGCTCGCGGTCGCCGCGGCGCAGAAGACGTACGACGCCGCGGTGATCGCCGCGAGCGACGCCACCAAGGCGCGTGAGGCCGCGCTGAAGGACGACACGGTGCTCGCCAAGGCCGCGGCCGAGGCGAAGAAGACCGCCGACGCCGCCGCCACCGCCAAGGCCGAGGCCGACAAGGCCGTCGTCGACGCCCAGGCCAAGGTGGACGCGGCCGTCGGCGAAACCGCCAAGGCCGAGGCCCAGAAGGTCCTGGACGAGGCGACGAAGACCGCCGAAGCCGCCGCCACCGCCAAGACCGAGGCCGACGCCAAGCTGACCGCGGCCTCGACGGCCCGGGACGACGAGCGCGTCGGAGCGGTTCGTGCCGAGAGCGCCGCCCTGCAGGCCAAGGAAGCGGCCCACAAGGCCCTCAAGGCCGCCGAGAAGGCCCTCGCCGCCGCCGAGGACGGGGAGGGCGAGGAGCCCGGCGAGGACTGCGTCGAGGAGTCCAAGCTGACGGCCGCGCTGACCGGCCCGAAGAAGGTCGTCGCCGGGACGAGCGCCGTCTTCACGCTGAAGATCAGCAACGGCACCACGAAGTCGCTGGACGAGGTCGGTGCCTACGCCGAGGCCTTCAACATGGACTCGACGGAGGAGAAGGACTTCGACAAGCACCTGGACCTGACCTGGTCCACCACGGCCAACCCGACCTGGCAGTCCTTCGACGGCGAGACCGGCGCGATCGGCGGCGCGGTGAAGCCCGGCGGTCACGTCGACATCAAGCTGCGCCTCACCGTCGACGCGAAGTCCCCGGCCGGTGACGGCATGCTGTTCGCCGCGGGCGGCTACGAGAACAAGAACGGCTCCTGCGGCTGGTCGAAGGAGGCCGCCGACCTCGAGTTCGGCATCGTCGCCGCCTCCAAGCCCGGCACCGGCACCGGCACCGGTGGCGGCAACGGCAACACCACCGAGCAGGGCGGCACCTCCACCACCCCGGTGAACGGCGGCGGCAACGGCAACACCGCCACCAACGGCGCGCTCGCCACCACCGGTTCCGACGACGCCATGCCGCGGATCGCCCTCGCGGGCGCGGCGGCCGTCGCCCTCGGCGCCGGTGCCATGTTCGTCGTCCGCCGCCGCAAGGCCGGTGCGGACGCCTGACACGCAGCGTGAGAAAGGGCCCGCATTCCACTCCGGAATGCGGGCCCTTTCCCTTTCGTCCATCCGGACGTCATCCCGCCGTGCGCGGAATCCGCTTCTCCCACGTCCGGTGGAAGAGAACGTCGTCGCCCTCCTTGCACACCACTTCGTTCGAGGTGACGAATACCTCCGCCTCACAACTGATCTCGGAACGGCTGTCGACGGTGACGTCCCACGCCAGTTCCGGCCGGTGCAGCCGGATCGACCATTCCGAACGGGTACGCGCCGACAGCGGCCCGCTCTCCTCGATCGTGTAAGTCTCCAGCGCGTCCTCGCTGAATTCGAGGCCGTCCGGATAGACCCGCGTCCCGCCGTACCGGGGATCGACCTCCAGGCGCCACTCGCCCTTGGCCACGTCCCGCACCACCACCCGCTCCGGGCGGGGCTCCTCCAGGGTCGCCGGGAAGCTGACGCCCAGCGGCTCCGACTGCTCCGGCTCCTCCCACCGGACGGTGTCGTCCGTGTGGCGGCGGACCGGAAGGGTGAGGTGCGAGGCGGCAGGGTCGAGGGTGAAGCCCCCCGCGTCCGGCTGGGGCCAGATCCACGGCCAGTACGCCGAGGAGACCGCGAGCCGGACCCGGTGGCCGGGCGGGAAGGTGTGGCCGATGCCGTTCAGCTCGACGACGAACTCCTCGCTCTCGCCGGGCCGCGCCGGCACCACCCGGTCCCGGCCGTGGCGGGCGGAGAAGTTCAGCACCCCCCGGGTGACGAGCGTCGAGGAGCCGTCCGGGGCGATGTCGCAGAGGCGGGCGATCACCTGCCCCGTCGGCGCCGCCGGGCGCAGCGTCAGGCTCGCCCGCGGCCGGCCCAGGATCTCGATGGGCCCGCCGTCCTCCGGCACCGGGAAGTCGAAGCAGGCCGAGTGGGCGTCCTCGTCGCGCTGGTCGGGCGGCAGGTCGCCGTCGTTGCCGAAGGGGAAGAACCGCCCCGCGTCCAGGCCGGTCTGCTGGGGCGAGTCGACCACGACCGGTTCACCCTGGAAGCCGTACGTCACCGGGGCGACGTGCGGCGAGGGCCAGGCGGGGTCGGCGACCCAGCGGCCCGGCAGCTCCTCGTACACGGTGGACGGCGGGTGCGTCCCGCTGATCCACGAGCGCAGCAGCGGCTCCGCCATCACGTCGTTGTCGGCGCCCTTGAGGTGGTGGTCCCACCAGCGCAGGGTCTCCTGCAGGAAGCCGATCGCCGGGCCCGGCGGCAGACCGCGGTCCGGGTACTGGTGCGACCACGGCCCGATGATCCCGCGGACCCGGTCCGGGGCGAGGTGCTCGACCAGCCGCAGGACGGTGTCCCGGTACGGGTCGTGCCAGCCGCCCACCGCCAGGACGGCTGCCCGGATCGCGCCGTAGTCCTCGCAGACACTGCCGTGCCGCCAGTAGTCGTCCCGGGTCTGGTGGGCCAGCCAGGTGTGGATGAAGGGGTCCACGGCCTCCAGGCGCCGCAGCCACATCTCCCGCCACTCCTCGCCCACGTGCAGCGGGTCGGGCGGGCGGCAGACGAAGGCGAGCATGGTGGCCGCCCAGGCGTGCATGTCGACCGCGAGGACGGAGCCGCCCATGTAGTGGACGTCGTTGTCGTAGCGGTCGTCGGTGGAGCAGACGGTGACGACCGCCTTCAGCGGCTCGGGGGCCAGCGCGGCGATCTGGAGCGAGTTGAAGCCGCCCCAGGAGATGCCGAACATGCCGACCTTCCCCGTGCACCAGGGCTGCTCGGCGAGCCAGTTCACCACCGCCACGCCGTCGGCCAGCTCCGTCGCGTCGTACTCGTCGCCCGGCAGCCCCTCGCTGTTGCCGTGGCCGCGCACGTCGACGCGTACGGAGGCGTAGCCGTGCCCGGCGTACCAGGGGTGCCGCTGCCAGTCGCGCGGCGCGGTCCAGTCGGAGAGGCGGTACGGCAGGTACTCCAGGAGGGCCGGCACGGGCTCGTCCGTGACCGGCCGCCAGACGCGGGCGTACAGCCGCGTGCCGTCCGGAAGGGGGACGCGGACGTCCTCGCGGGTGGTCTCGTACGGGAACTCGGTGCGGATGCGCATGTCAGGTCCTCAGTGGACGGGGTGCATGGTCCGGCGCAGCCAGGGCGCCATCGCGATCACGACGAGGCCCACCGCCACCGCGACGGCGCCGTTGACGCCGAAGTACACGGGCTTGGAGACGTCGTCGTACAGCTTCACGGTCTGTGCCTGGATGCCGTTGGCGAGAGCGAGCGAGAGGAACCAGAGGGACATCGTCTGGCTGCTGAACGCCTTCGGGGCGAGCTTGCTGGTGGCGGACATCCCGGAGGTCTCCAGGAGGACGTCGCCGAGGCCGAGCAGCAGATAGGAGCCGACGATCCACCACGCCGCCATCCGGTACGTCTCGTCCGCGTGGCCCGAGGTGGGCAGCACCATCAGGAGGAACGACAGGCCGCCCAGCACCACCCCGAAGGCGATCTTGTTGGAGACGTGCGGCTGCCGGGGCCCCATCCGGACCCAGACGGCGGCCACGACGGGCGCCAGCGCCACCTCGAAGGCGCCGAGGGCGGAGGCGTACCAGCTGGCCGGGAAGTCGAAGCCGAGGATGGTGGTGCGGGCGTTGTTCGCCGCCAGCAGCATCATCGTGGAGTACGCCTGGAAGAGGATGAAGTTGAAGGCGACCGAGGCCAGGAAGAGCACGACGTACGGCCGGAGGCGGCCGCGCTCCTCTGGGGTGACCCGGGGGCTGCGGAACATCACCCAGAAGTAGACGACCGGCGCGATCACCGAGATCAGGGTCAGCAGGTCGACGAAGCGGTCCATGGTCAGCCAGCCGACCCCGGCGAGCAGGCCCCCGACGGCGGCCACGGCGACCACCCCGCCGACAATCGTCAGGACGGCCCGGCGCATGGCGTCCGGGGCGAGCGCGAATTCGGCGGAGTGCTTTCGCCCGGCCAGGTGACGGCGGCCCATCACGTACTGCACGAGACCGAAGGTCATGCCGACCGCGGCGGCCGAGAAGCCCCAGTGCCAGCCCTGGTGCTCGCCGAGCCAGCCGGTGATCAGCGGGCCGGCGAAGGCGCCGATGTTGATCGCCATGTAGTACAGGGCGAAGCCGGCGTCCCTGCGGTCGTCGTCGGTGCGGTAGAGCTTGCCGACCATGGTGGCCACATTGGGTTTGAGCAGGCCGGTTCCGGCGCTGATCAGGCCGAGTCCGACCCAGGTCATGGCGGCCGTCGGCACCGCCATGGAGTAGTGGCCGCAGGCGATCAGGACGCCGCCCCAGAGGACCGCGCGGTAGGAGCCGAGGATCCGGTCGGCGAGCCAGCCCCCGGCCACCGAGACGAGGTAGACGAGCGTGCCGTACGCGGCCGAGACGGAGGCGGCCGTGCCCGGGTCCATCCCGAGACCCTCGTTCGCCACGGAGTCGGCGAAGTAGAGGACGAGGATCGCCTGCATGCCCAGGAACGAGAAGCGCTCCCAGACCTCCAGGCCCGACAGGGTGAGCAGCCCCTTCGGCTGCCCGAAGAAGGCATGATCGTCTTCGGGCGGTGGCCGCTCGTCGTTCGTGTCGCTGTCGATCGCCGTTCCGGACAAAACGCCTTCTCCTGGTCGTATGAGGTGATCACGAACATACCGGGGGTGGCGGGCGGGCGCCCATGGTGATCGAAAGCCGACCGGATACGCTGACTTGAGCGAATCGAGCGACACATCGACAATCCGTGTGATCGTCGGCAGTATCAGCAGGCGTCATCAGACAGGAGACTCCCTCGTGACCGTCGTCGGGCCGTTCGGTCTTAGCGTGCGGGACCAGGCTCTTGAGGCCGATGTCCAGACCGGATTGGCGGCCGTGGAGGCAGGTCTCCTCGACGCCACCAAGAGCGGGATCCCCTTCATCACGGAGGCCGCGCAGCACCTCGTCCTGGCCGGCGGCAAGCGCTTCCGGCCGCTGCTGGTGATGCTCGCCGCCCAGTTCGGCGACCCGTACGCGCCCGGCGTGGTGCCCTCGGCCGTCGTCGTCGAGCTCACCCACCTGGCGACGCTTTACCACGACGACGTCATGGACGAGGCGGACGTCCGCCGGGGCGTCCCGAGCGCCAACGCGCGCTGGGACAACTCCATCGCCGTCCTCACGGGTGACTTCCTCTTCGCCCGCGCCTCGCACACCCTGGCGGACCTCGGACCCGAGGCCGTCCGCATCCAGTCCGAGGCCTTCGAGCGCCTGGTCACCGGCCAGATCCTGGAGACCGCCGGACCGCAGGGCGACCGCGACCCCGTCGACCACTACCTCGACGTCCTCGGCGGCAAGACCGGCTCGCTGGTCGCCGTCTCCTGCCGCTTCGGCGCGATGATGGCCGGCGCGGACGAGAGCGTCGTCGACATCCTCACCCAGTACGGCGAACGGCTCGGCGTCGCCTTCCAGCTCGCCGACGACGTCCTCGACATCGCGTCCGACTCCCACGAGTCCGGCAAGACCCCCGGGACCGACCTGCGCGAAGGCATCCCGACCCTCCCCGTGCTGCGGCTGCGCGCCGCCGCGGCGGCGCACGGGCGCCCCGAGGACGTCGAGCTGGTCGAGCTCATCGACAGCGACCTCACCGACGACGTCCGCCACGCGGAGGCCCTCCGCCGCCTGCGCGCCCACCCGGCCCTGGAGCAGGCCCGCCGGGACACCGTGCGCTACGCCCAGGAGGCCCGGGACATGCTGGCACCGCTGCCGGAGGGGTACGCGAAGGCGGCCCTGCGGGAGCTGTGCGACGCGGTGGTCCACCGCGCGGGCTAGGGGTTCCCAGGCCGGCGCCGTGATCCACCGCGCGGGCTAGGGGTTCCCAGGGTTCTCTCATCCCGTAGCAGTACGCAAGGTTGCGCCCGGAGTCTGACGATTCCGTACCGCCGATTTGGTCAGATGGATGTCATCGACCACGGAGGTAGAGCAGACCATGGCACCGAACGACAGTACTGAGACCACCGGGCGCACGAGCCGCAAGCTGAGCCGTTACGTCGTCCCGGTCGCGGTGGCCGGCGTGGCCGCCGCGACCATAGGCCTGGTCCCGGCCCTGGCGGCCTCGGGCGACCCCGAGCTGCCGGAGATCACCGCCCAGGAGCTCGTCGAGAAGATCGCCGCCTCGGACACGCAGACCCTCTCCGGCACGTTCAAGGTCAGCACGGACCTGGGGCTGCCGTCGCTGGCCGGCTTCGCGCAGGGCCTGGGCGGCGGGTCGGGGTCCTCCTCGGCCGACCCGCAGGACAAGCTGACGGAGCTGATCTCGGGCACCCACACGCTGCGCGTCGCGGCGGACGGCCCCGACCGGCAGAAGCTGACGTTCCTGGACGGCTCGGAGGAGTACAGCCTGATCCACAACGGCGGCGACGTCTGGGCGTACGACAGCAAGTCGAACGAGGTCCTCCACGAGAAGGCGGACGGGGCCGGGAAGGCGCCGGAGAAGGAGCTCCCGGGCACCCCCAAGGAGCTCGCGGACGAGGTCCTGAAGGCGGCGGGCGACACGACGTCGATCACGGTGGGCGGGACGGCGAAGGTCGCCGGCCGGGACGCGTACCAGCTGGTGATCAAGCCGAAGCAGAGCGGTTCGACGGTCGACTCGGTGAAGATCGCGGTGGACGCGAAGACCGGGACGCCGCTGAAGTTCACGCTGGCGTCGGTGCAGGGCGGCAAGCCGGTCCTCGACGCGGGCTTCACGAAGGTCGACTTCGGCAAGCCGGCGGCCTCGACGTTCGACTTCGAGGTGCCCAAGGGCGCGAAGGTGACCGAGGGCCTGGACGGGGCGGATCACGGCAAGTCGCCCGAGGACCTGGAGAAGGAGTTCGGCGGCCTCGAGGGCCTCTTCGGCGGCAAGGGCGGCGCGGGCGCCGAGGGCCCGAACGTCATCGGCGAGGGCTGGACCTCGATCGCCACGTTCGACACCGGGGCCGCGGCCCCGAAGACGGACGAGGCCCCGGCGGAGTTCCAGGGCTTCCTGGACGCGCTCGGGGACAAGGTCACCGGCAAGTTCGGCTCCGGCACCGTCTTCAAGACGAAGCTGGTGAACGCGCTGATGACGGACGACGGCAAGGTCTACGTCGGCGCCGTGACGCAGCAGGCGCTGGTGGACGCGGCCGACGCCGCGAAGTAGGGCCGGAGGGGACCCCGGGCGGGTCGGGGGCGATGGTCACCGACCCACCCGGGAGTTCGCACGCGTACGCGCCGGTGCGTCCTGCCGGCGCGTACCGCTTACGGGAACGTCAGCTTGAAGGAGTTGATGTACCCGGTGTCGACGGAGGCCTTGTCCTGGACGCGGAGCTTCCAGGCGCCGTTGGCGACCTCCGAGGAGGCGTTCACGGTGTAGGACTGGACGATGTTGTCGGCGCTGCCGCCGGAGCGGTTGTGCAGGTTGTAGACCGAGCCGTCGGGGGCGACGAGGTCGACGACGAGGTCGCCCTTGTAGGTGTGGACGATGTTGACGTCGACCTTGAGGGTGGAGGGGGCGTTGCCGGTGACGCCGGTGACGTTGACCGTGGAGGTCACCGCGGCGCCGTTGTCCGGGACGGACACGTCGGCGGTGTTCTCGAAGACCTTGCCGGGCGGGGTGGTCGTACCGGCCGACAGGGTCCAGATCGCGTGGGCGACGGCGTCGCTGTTGCGGTCGAGGGCCGTGTCGTTGATGTTCGAGGTCGTGTCGCAGGACGAGTGGTAGCAGCGGTCGAAGGCCGTGGCCGTGCCGCCCCACTTCTGGACCTGGGCACTGCTCTTGACCCGGCTGGCACCGGTGAACAGACCGCCGACGGGTATGCCCACGTTCTTGAAGGAGGCGTGGTCGGAGCGGCCGTCGCCCTCGGTCTCGATCTCGGTGGGGACACCGATACCGGAGAAGTAGCTCTTGAACGTCTGCTCGATGGTGGGGTCGTCGTCGTAGACGAAGTAGCCCGGGTTCGGCGAGCCGATCATGTCGAAGTTCAGGTAGCCGCTGAACTTCGACCGCTCGGTGGACGGCAGGTTGTTGACGTAGTACTTCGACCCGACGAGCCCGAGCTCCTCGGCGCCCCACCAGCCGAAGCGCAGGTGCTTCGTGGGCTGGAGGCCGGCCCGGGAGACGGCGAGCGCGGTCTCCAGGACGGCGGCGGAGCCGGAGCCGTTGTCGTTGATGCCGGCGCCGGAGCTGACCGAGTCGAGGTGGGCACCGGCCATGAGGACCTGGTTCGGGTCGCCGCCGGGCCAGTCGGCTATCAGGTTGTAGCCGGTGGCGCCGCTGGAGGTGAACTGCTGGATGCTCGTGGTGTATCCGGCTGCGTCCAGCTTGGCCTTCACGAAGTCGATGGACGCCTTGTAGCCGGGCCGGCCGTGGGCGCGGTTGCCGCCGTTGGCGGAGGCGATCGACTGGAGGTCGTTCAGGTGCTGCTTGACGTTGGCCAGCGGGATGTCGGGCGCGGCGAGCGCGGCACCGGGGGCCGCGGGGGCCGCGGACGCCGTGGTCCCGGCGAGCCCGCCGAGGGCCATCGCCGCGACGGCGGCGAGCGTGGCGGTACGTCTGGGAACGGAGAACTTCATGTGGGGGCTCCGGATTCCGAACGGGGATGGGACGGAACGTGCGAGACGCCCCGCGGCATGGGCCACGAGGCGCTGGAGCTGAACATGGTGCGTGTGTGCGTCGTACGGCTGTGCGTGCTGAATGTTCAGTGAGAGTTTGACGTGCCGTCAAGAGCGGAAACCGGTCACCCCCGTTCGCTTACCGGACGTCCACCGGGGCGGCTCCGCGCCCTCACTCCGTATCCCTGAGGGGCGTGAGGGGGCCCGCTCCGCGGGTCTTCTCGTCAACCGCGCCGGTGGGAGGGCGCCTGCTTCTGTGGGCGCCCGCGCCGATCCATCCGGGCCAGTCGACCGCCCATCAGGCAGATGAGCGCGCCGAGTGCGGCGCCGGCGGAGTTCACGATCACATCATCGATGTCCACGACCCGCCCGGCCGCCATCACCCACTGCACGGCTTCGATCGACAAGCTGAGCAGCGCTCCCATCGCCACGGGCCCCCAGGAGCCGTACGTGGGGTAAGCGAAGCGAAAGGCGACTGCCAAGGGAACGAACATCAGCAGGTTGGCGATCTGCTGACGTACGTACATCGACCGTTCGAGCCCTTCCATGGCTGCGTGATCGAAAAGGATCCCTTGGCCGGGAACCAGCCATACCTGGTAGTCGCTCGACCCGATCGCCTGGTGGGGCGTCAACGTCGCCACGAGCACCAGGACCACGAGGACGGCGAGGGCTGCGCGCGCGCCGCGGGAGGGCGCCCGTCCCCTTTGCTCGCCCCTGAAAACGCTCGTGCAGACAGCCAGAAGCCCTACGAGAAGCACTGCCACGGAGTACGAGTTGATGTACAGAAGGATGCGCCACATCGGTTCCACCAAGGATTGCCATGCGTGAGGTGCCCACCACCGACCGGGCGACCATGGCGGCCGCCTGGCTCCACTACAGCAGGTGATCGACTCCCCCTCAGAGCTGACCGTATCCGCACGACCGCGCCGTGCACCGCGCGGTGAGCTACTCCAAGGCGAAGAAGGGGCAGGTGCGCGCGCCCGGCGCAGGGTCGGAACGACCGCCGAGGCGACACTGCGCACGGGGTCGCCGCAGCGCTCTGCCGGCCGCACACCTTCGGTGGTCCACGGCCCCCGAGCGTCCCCCGTCGCGGTAGGGCGGCGCGGCCGTGCGACGCCCGGCCGCGCGGGGGCCGCGGACCGCCCCTACTGCACGCAGAACTCGTTGCCCTCGGGGTCCGTCATCACCACCCACGTACCCCCCTGCTCCGACACCCGGCGCTGGACCGACGCCCCCAACCCCTCCAGCCGGGCGACCTCGGCGTCGCGGGCGTCCGGGCCCGGGTGGAGGTCGAGGTGGAGGCGGTTCTTGACCGTCTTCTTCTCCGGGACCCGCTGGAAGAGGATGCGGCGGCCGAGACCGGCGTCCGACCTCTCGTCCCGGGGGTCGTCCGGGTGCCGGACACCGGCGAGATCACGCCATGCGAGGCGGCCGGAGACCATCTGGGTCGCCTCGGCGGGCGCGGCTTTGATGGAGAGGAGGTGGTCGATGAAGGCGCTGTGGTCCTCCTCTTCGTAGCCGAGGGCGGCGGCCCAGAACGCCGCCTGGGCGTGCGGGTCGGTGCAGTCGAGCACGAGTTTCCAGTGGATCGGAGTCATGTCACCCCTTCTACTGCCGACATGACGCGGGCGGCCACAGGCGTGCTGCCGCGTCACCCTGATGGCCAGCCCCGCCGCCCGGCGACGGAACGCCGGAACCCGTCCGAGGGCGTGTCTCGAATGTCCTGGTCACAGCCATCCATTGATGGTTGCGATGAGGACGGTCGCTTCGTAGGTACGCGGCGTCCTGGACCGGGACGGGAGACGCGGATCTTCTCCAGGACGGGTCCGAACTGCGGAGGGTCCCCTCGCTGCCCGGCAGTGATCACGATAGACATCGGCTTCTGGCCCTGCTCGACGGCCAGATGCAGTTTGGTCGTCAGACCGCCACGCGACCGTCCAAGGCCTTGGTCGTCCGGCTCGGTGCCGACACCCCCGGGCGGCTCCTTGTGCAGATCCCCCTTTTCCACGCCCCGGCGCCCTGCCCCCGGGCAGCAACGGCGCCAACCGTTCCCACTGGGTATCCGTCAGTTCTCCACGCGCCACCTGGCGATCAGCGCAGAGGCTGATCGACTGCCGAACCGGATGCTAGACCGGTCGCAGACAGGATCGCTTCGACTGTCTCTTCAACCGTCTGCGCAGCGTTGTCGATCCAGATTCCCTGCTGCCCGAGCTCGGAGCGCATCGCCTCATCCAGTGGCGACCAGTCCGTGGCCAGGGCCTTCTCCCGAGCCTGGTTGCGCCGCCACGCCTCTGCCGGGCCGGGAGCCAGGATGACGAGGTGGAGCGGCACGGCCGCCAGCGTCGTGCGATAGAAGTCGAGGTGGGAACGACGGACCACGACATCATCGAGTACCGGGATGAAACCGGCGCGCACGAAACTGTCCGCCAGAAGGCACGCGTTGCGGGCTCGCAGGAAAATCTGCCGGTCGGCTTCCGCATTCGCGGCTGGTGAGGGCCATTGCCCACCGCTGACGATCATCTGCTGGAGCGCGTCCACCTCGATACGGGCAGACATTCGGAACCGGCCGGCCAGCGCAGCGGCCACCGTCGACTTGCCACTACCGGGGATGCCGGTCAGCAGGACGGCCCCGGCGGCCGACTCGCGGTCGACGGGCACCAGATCCAAGCTCATACGGGTTCTCCAAGCGCGAACGATCGAGGCCTTGGGAGAGTACGCACTGCCCCATCGTTCGCCGAGTCAGCAACCGCTTGATCCACTTTCGACACAGACCCTGGTAGGGGGCTGTGAACGCCCGCCTCTGGGCCGTGCATCGAAAGTGGATCACGCGCATAGGGTGTCGCCATGTCGCTGAGCCAACTAGTCCTCTCGTCCGGCCGTTCGATCGAGCTCACCGAGCTGCGCATGTCCTCGACCTACGGGGGGATGTTGGAGGGCTACCCGTGCAAGCCCATCAACGACATGAAGGTGCGCGGGGCTCAGTGGCAGGCTGAAAGTGCGTTTCCCTCCACGCCGGTCCATCTGGCCCTCCCCTCCTGCGAGTACCCGGACCAGACCGCCGGCCCTTTCGGCCCCGTCGAGGTACTACCTGCCGTGACCTGTATCGGCGCCTTCCGCTCGACAGCGGTCGCCCCTGAGCTTGACCCGGTGCTGCACCGCTCCGCCCTCACTGTGGTCTGGTTCCAGACTGGGTTGGATGTCCCCTCGGGCGAGGACGCCGACCCTGCGCTGTGCAGCCTTCCCTGGGAAGAGCTGGCTCAGGACTACGAGCTCTAGCGATAGGTGCCGCTCGCAGCCATTCGTTGACGGCCGCGATGAGGACGGTCGAAAGGTGGCGGTCGGCCACCGAGGGAGCCGAGCCAACAACGGCTCCAGCGCCGACCGCTGCTCGTCCGTGAGATCTCCCCGCCCCCGTGAACCGTGATCAGTCATCGCTCACGACGCACTTCGATACACGGCCTGAACCCGCCCCGGCTCCCGGAGTTCGTCTCCGAGTCGGGGCTCGCGCGCGTCCGGCCTCCGGGGCCGGCCCCGCCCCGCATCCCGCTCGGACGCCGACCGGTCCCCGGGGGCGGGCGCCCGCCCGGATCCCGGTCGGGCCACCGCGCCGACCAGCGATTTCCCTCCTCCGTCAGCTTGTTGCAAGCCCTCCTGCAGCAAGCTGACACCGGATTCCATGGAACGCCCCCTATCCCGCTGGCATTGTCTTTCTCAGCGGAAACGCAGAGGGAACACGGAAACGGAACCCAGGGGGAAACAGTGCGGAACCGATTCACTTCGGCAGCGGTTTGTCTGGCTCTGACGATCGCCGGTTTCACCGCGGCGGCGGGCAATGCGGCCGCCGCCGGGCAGGGCGAGGGGCGGACCGACGTGCGGACCGCCGGCCAGTACGACGGACAGCACGGCGGCGACCAGTGGCCGGTGTCCGTACCGCCCGAGGTCAGCGACCTGATGTGCGCCATCCAGGCCGGCCTCCAGAACCTGCCGCACCTGCCGCACGGGCCGCACCCGATTCAGATCCCGCACTGCAAGCCGGTCAACGGCTGGCAGTAGTTCCCGCCCCTTTCTCCGACCGCAGATTCGAAGGGCGAGAGCAGAGATGGCCATGACACGTCAGCTCCCCAGTGCCACGCAATACCAGGGAAGTGCGGAAAACGTCCTCGAAGTCGCCGACCTCCGGGTCAGATACGCCGACATCGAGGCGGTGGCGGGGATTTCCTTCTCCGTCACACCGGGCGAGATCTTCGGACTCCTCGGCCGCAACGGAGCCGGCAAGACCAGCACCATCTCGGCCATCGCCGGTCTGCGCCGGCCCGATGCGGGACGGATCCGCATCCTCGGCGAGGACGCGCTCGCACGGACCGACGTCCTGCGCGCCTCCCTCGCCCTCCAGCCCCAACAGGCCAGTCTCTTTCCCCGACTGAAGGTCAGGGAGACCCTGGAGACCTGGGCCGCGCTCTACCCGGCGCCCCGGGACGTGGACGCCCTGCTCGACGAGATCGGACTGACCGAGAAGGCGGGGGCACGCTCCGCCCGGCTCTCCGGCGGTCAGCAGCAGAGGCTGCTCCTCGCCACCGCACTGGTCGGTGACACCCCCGTCGTGGTCCTCGACGAGCCCACCACCGGCCTCGACCCGCACGCCCGGCACGCCGTCTGGGACCTGATCCGCAGGGCCCAGGCCGGCGGCACCACCTTCCTGCTCACCACCCACGCCATGGCCGAGGCCGAGGAGATGTGCGACCGGCTCGCCGTCATGCACGAAGGACGGATGGTGGCGGCCGGCTCCCCGACGGAGCTGATCGCCCGGCACGCCCCCGACGGCGTCGTGGCCGTACGGACCGAGGACGCCGGCCTCGCCGACCGGGTGCGGGCACGCTTCGGCGACGCCATGACGGCCGTCGAGGCGACCGGCCGCTCGGGCCGGATGCGGTTCGAGGTGACGGCGGACGACCCGCACGCCACCGCGGCCTGGATCACCGGGCTCGATTCCACGGCCGACGTCCGGCCGCGCCCCGCGACCCTGGAGGACGTGTTCCTCCGCCTCACCGGAACCTCGCTGGAACCGGGACCGGAACAGGAGGAGAAGCGATGACCCCCATCGGCCTCAGCGCACCACCCGTATCGACGACGCGCCAATGGAAGGCGCTCTCCCGGGCCATGACCCGGCAGCTCCTGCGGGATCCCGCGGCGCTCTTCTTCAGCGTGGTCTTCCCGCTGCTGATGGCGGTGTTCTTCGTCGTCCTCATGCAGCTCACCTGGATCAGGGGCCCCTTCGACCTCGCCGTGGTCGGCCCCACCACCCAGGCGACCGCCCTCCAGCAGGCCATCGGCGACGGCAGCACCGCCGTCGCCGTCCCCGAGGCCGGTCCGCAACCCGGCAAGACGGCGGTGATCGTCCCCGACGCGGCCGCCCGCACCCTGCGGATGGCCGTCGATCCGGAGCAGCCGTCCGTGGTCGCCGCCGTGCGCGGCGCCCTGGAGGGCACCGCCTGGGAGGGCTGGGAGGTGACGGCCGTCGGCACCGACGGATCCGCGCTCTTCGACCCCATGGCCTTCGTGATCCCCGGCGTCCTCGCCTTCGCGCTGCTCTCGCTCGCCCTGACCGGTACCGCCTCCGCCCTGGTGGCGATGCGGGCCAGCGGCACCCTGCGGCTGCTGTCCACGACACCGGCCCGCCGGCCCGCCGTCCTGCTCTCGCTGCTCCCGGGCCGCGGCCTGCTGGCACTGGCCGTGCTGACCCTGATGGGAGCGGGCGCCGTCGCCGGCGGACTGCTGGAGCCGGCCTCGATGCTGCGGCTGCTGCTGACCACCGCCATCGGACTGGTGATGCTGCTCGCCCTGGGCTACCTGCTCGGCGGACTGCTCTCCTCACCCGAGGTGACCAACGCGATCTCCGGGCTGCTCACACCGGTCCTGCTGATGAGCACCGGACTGCTCTTCCCCCTCGAACTCCTCCCCGACTCGGTGGCCGGGCCGCTCTCCTGGACCCCGCTGGCGATGTTCGGAGACGCCCTGCGCCACGACGTGGTCGGCGGGATCACCCGCCACGCCCTGTGGCTCGACTGGACAGTGATGGCGGCGACGGCCGCGGGGCTCACGGCCCTCGCGGCACGGACGTTCCGCTGGGACACGGAGCGTGGATGATGACGACCTACCCGCCGGCCGAGACCGGAACCAAGACCGCGACCAGAAGCACGACCACGACCAGAAGCACGACCGCGACCGTGACCAGAAGCACGATCCCGACCGCGACCGGAACCAACACCGTGACCGGGCCCGCGACCGCGGACCACCCGCCCCTCCCCGAATCGCTCCTCCGGATCGGTCAACTGGCCTCCTCCTACGGCCTGGTGAACCGGGTGACCCGGCTCCCCGTGGCCGAGGGCGAGCCCGACTTCCCGATCTTCACCGCCTCGCTCGGCAACCCCGGCGAAGTACTCAGCGAACAGACCGGCTGGGAGCACAACCCCAGCTCCGGGAACTTCGACGGAGCCGGCGGCGACCTCGACCCGGAACGCGCCGCCCACCTCGCGGTCGCCGAATCGCTGGAACGTTACTCCTCCTGCGCCCGCGACCCCGAGCAGATCATCTGGGCGACCGCCGCCGAGCTCGGCGAGGACGCCGTCCCCAGCGACCGCTGGCCCCGCTGCTCGCCTGCCGAACTGGCCGACCCCCGCAGCGGCCTGGTCCCCACCGACCCCGAAGGCCCGATGCGCTGGGTCCGCGGCTGGTCCTTCACCCGCAACCGCCCGGTGTACGTCCCGGCCATGCAGGTCTGGCTGAAGAACCCGGTGGAATCCATGGCGGAGCGCTACGTCCACCCGGTCTCGACCGGCTGCGCCGCGCACTCCGACCCCGCCGCCGCCGTCGTCAACGGCATCCTGGAGATCGTCGAACGCGACGCCATCGCGCTGACCTGGCTCCAGCGGCTGCGACTGCCCCGGCTGGAGTTCGACCCGGCCGAACTGGCGCCGGAGTTCCGGGCCTTCGTGGAGCGGGGCAGCAGCGAACGGCTGCGGACCCACCTCTACGACGCGACCACCGACCTCGGCATCCCGGTGATCTACGGAGTGCAACTCGCCGACGACGACCGGGTCATCGCCCAGCTCGTCGCGGCGACCGCCGAACTGGACCCCGGCAAGGGCATCGCCAAGCTCTACCGCGAGGCGTCCTCCCTGCGGATCGCGCTGCGCCACATGGCGCGGGCCGCCGAGAAGGACGCCGCCACCGCCGGCACCCCGGTGGCCGAGGAGGACATCGTCAGCGTTGTCGACGGCGCCCTGCTCTCCGGCCCGCTCTCCCAGCGGCACCGCTTCGACTTCCTCCTGGAGGGCGAACGCCCGGTGCACGGGCTGCGCGACCTTCCCCGGGCCCCGTCCGAGGAACCACTGCCGGCCCTGGCCTGGCTGCTGGAGCGGCTGCACGCCGCGGGCTGCGAGGTCATCGCCGTCGACCTCACCACCGACGAGGCCGAGCAGGTCGGAGCCACCGTCGTACGGATGCTCATCCCCCAGCTCATGCCGCTGTCCTTCGTCCACCGCGCCCGCTACCTGGCGCACCCCCGGCTCTACGCGGCGCCCGCCGCCATGGGCCACCCGGTACGCGGCGAGGCCGACATCAACCCGCACCCGCAGCCCTTCGCCTGACCCCGCAGCCGCAGCCGCAGCCGCAGCCGTACCCGTACCCGTACCCGCAGCCGTACCCGCAGCCGCAGCCGCACCCGCAGCCCTTCGCCTGATCCCGACCGGGCGGCCCTCCGCCCGGGACCACCCGCTGTGAACGTCCGACGAGGAGTCCGAAGATGACCGATCCGCGCCTGCTGGTCCTGACCGCGGGAGCCTTCGGCGCGGCCGTCGCCGAAGGTCTTGCCGCCCGCTACCCCGGGTCGACCGTGCTCGACGTGAACCAGGGCACCCACCCCAGCCTGTGGCCCGACAGCGACCTGATCGTCCTGGCCACCGGCCAGGGCCGGGAGGTGCTGGCCGACATGGTGGACGCCAGCGCCCACGCCTGGGAACGGCCCTGGTTCCCCGTACAGGCCGGCCCCCTCGATCTGCGGTGCGGACCGGTGGTCGTGCCCGGCCGCACCGCGTGCCACCGCTGCTACACCCGCCGCCGCGCCCAGCACACCGCCCCGGCGGCCGACCACACCCCGGACGGCGGGGCCACCGCGCCCCCGGTCTCCGGACACGCCCCGCACCACGTCGCCATCGCCGTGGGTCTGGCGGACCAGGCGGTCCGCGAGGCCCTGGCCGGACCCGGTGAGCCGGGCGCGGCCGAGGGCATCGGCGCCACCGTCCGCACCTTCGGGCTCGTGGAGGGCGCCACGTCCACCTCGGCGGTCGTCGCCGTGGACCGGTGCGCCCGCTGCCGGCCGGCCCGTACCCCCGAGAGCCGCCTGGAGCGGTTCACCGCGATCGCGGCGGAGCTCGCGGCCCTCCCGGGCCGATGACCCCGACCGCCCGTGAGCCCGCCGCCCGGCAGCCCGTACGCGGGGCCCCGCGCGCCGAGCCCGTACGCCGCGCCCCGCACCACCCGCTCGTACGACCCGAACCGGAAAGGAGGCCTCGATGCCGGACCACTCTGTGATCACCGCCGAAGCCATGGCCTCGGCCGCCCTGAACGACCCGCAGTTCCACGTCCCGGCCCGCCCCAGGCTCCGGCGCGGACTCTCCCTGCACCACACGCCGGAGGCCCTGGTCGTCGAAGGCACCCCCAAGAAGCAGCTGCTGCGCGGCGCCGCCGCCCGGGAACTGCTGCCCCGGATGCTCCCGCTGCTCGACGGCAGCCGAGGCCACGAGGACGTCGCCGACGCCCTGGGCATCCCGGCCGGCACCGTCTTCAAGGCCCTCTCTCTGCTGTGGACCTGCGGTCTGATCGAGGAGGCCGCCTCCCCGGAGAGAGCCTCCCGGGCGGCGGCGGTGCCCGACACCCTGGCCGACTTCCTCTCCCGTATCGGCGACTCCACCGGAGCCAACCACGCCTGGGAGGAGGCCCTGGACCGGCTGGCCCGGGCCCGTGTGGACGTCTTCGGCGGCGGCCCCCTGGCCGACGCCGCCCGCCGCCACCTCTCCGGCTCGCTCGTGGACGCCCGTACCGGCTCGGGCACCGCACCGGCACCCGGGACCACCCTCGCCGTCGCCGCCGGCCTCGACCCGGACGCCTCGGCGGCGCTCGCCGCCTCCTGCGCCCTGGCCGGCGTCCCGCTGATCCGCCTGGCGCTCACCGGCCGCACCGCCCACCTCGGGCCGTACGTCGACCTCGCCTTCACGCCCTGCCTGGCCTGCCGCACCGCCGAGGATCCGGCGGACGACCGTCCTCCGCTGCCCGGCGACGCCGACCTGGCCGCCGCGCTCTTCGCCCGCGACCTGTTCGCGCTGCTCTCCCGGAGCACGCCCGGTCCGCTGCCGTCCCAGTGGCGCACCGTCGACCTGGCCGACCTCTCCCAGCAGCGCCGCTCGGCCGCCACCCGCCCCGGCTGCCCGCACTGCTCGGCGGCGCCCGGCGACCCCGTCGCCCCACCGCTCGCCGCGCGCTACGAGGCGGCGATCGCCTTCCCGCCCAAGGAGTACGCCGACGGCAAGGCCCACCAGGCCCACTACAAGCCGTCGAACATCGCCCTGCAGAACGACGAGAAGACCTGGCCCGTCGCGGCGGCCGTGCCCCTGCCGGAGCCTCCGCTGGAGCTGCTGCGCACCCCGCTGCCCACCGCCCTCGACGACCGGACCGCCGCCCTGCTCCTCGCCGTCACCGCCGGCCGCAGGGGCGTCATGCCCGGCCGGGTGCAGCGCTGGACGGCGAGCGGCGGCAACATCGGTTCCGTCGTCGCCCACCTCGTCGTCCGCGACGTCCCCGGTCTGGAGCCCGGCGTCTACGGCTACGTCGCCTCCGAACACCGGCTCGCCCGGCTCGCGGCCGACCCCGGCGCCGTTCCCGGCGAGGCGCCCCTGACCGTCGTCCTCACCGGCGACTTCACCAAGGTCGCCAAGAAGTACGCCGCGTTCGCCCTGCGGATCGTCCTGCTCGACGCCGGCTGCGCCACCACCACGCTCCGCGCCGCGGCGACCGCACTGGGCCTGCCGTGCACCGTCCGCACCCGCTGGGACGACCTCGCGGTGGCGGCGGCCCTGGGGATCGACCCCGATCTGGAACCGATCACCACCCTCGTCGACCTGGGAGGAGCCCCGTGAGCGCCCCGCACGAACTGGCCATGGACATGCTGGCGTCCTTCCGCGAGCAGCGCGGCACCACCGCCACCGCCACCGCCACTGCTCTCGCCGAACGCCCCGCGCCGGCCCTGGCGTTCAGGACCGTACCCGACCCGGCGCCCCTCGGACCGGCCGTCACGGTCGACCCGTACACACCCCCGACCGCGCCCCACGACCTGCTGACCACCCTCGAACACCGGCGCTCGCTGCGCGGCTTCTCGCCGGAGCCGCTGCCCGCCGGACTCCTCGCCGGGATCATGACCCGTGCCCTGGACCTGGACTCCGCCGACGGCGGAAACGTCTCCGGCCCCCGGGACGCCGCCGACGGCGGGGACCGGACCGACCCGGAGACCGACCCGGAGACCGGGCCGGACTGTCCGCTCGAACTGACCGTCGTCGCCCACCGGTTGACCGGCGTCGAGCCCGCCATCCACCGCTTCGACCCCGCGGCTCGCTCCTTCACCCCGGTGATGGAACTGCCCGGCGGAGCGGCCCGCTACGGCCTGACGCTGCAGCCGGAGTTCTCCGACGCCGCCGCGATCATCTCCATCGGTGTGCCGCTGGACGCCGCCGTCCACCGCCACGGAGGGCACGGCTACCGGCTGCTCCTCACCCGCGCCGGCTCCGCCGCGTACGCGATGTGGCTGGACGGAGTCGCCCACGGGCTGGTCGGCAGCGTCTTCGCCGGCTTCATCCCCGCCGCCGTACGCGGCCCGCTGCTCAGCGACGGAACGAGCCGCCAGCAGATCTTCGCGCTGGCCCTGGGCCTGCCGCCGGCCCCCTGAGACGTCCCGCCCACGGCGAGCCGGCCCGCATGCCGCCGCCGGCCCCTGAGACTTCCCGCCCCCGATCGGGAGCGGGAGCACGAGAACCATTCCACGACACCTGAGGAGGTGCCTCGCATGGAGGACATCGAGCTGTACGCCGTCGACGCCGACGAGCTGGCGATCGAGGAGCTGCCCGAGGGCAACGCCCTCGCGAGCTGGGCGTCCGCCGGATCCGCCTCGACCGCGTCCTGCCCGGCGACGTCCGCGTCGTCCGTCAGCAGCGCGTCGACCTACGGGTGATCCACCCGTCCCACCGGAGGCCCGCCGGGCCGGCGACGTCCGCGTCGTCCCACGGCGGCGCATCCACCCACGGGTGATCCACCCGTCCCCCCGGACGGCCCGCCGGGCCGCCCGAGCCACCCACCACACGGAGGTGAACACCATGGAGAACAACCTCGAGCTCTACGTCATCGACGGTGACGAGCTGGCCATCGAGGAGCTCCCGGAGGGCAACGCCCTCGGCTGCTTCTTCTGCGCCGGATCCGCTTCGACCGCGTCCTGCCCCGGCACGTCCGCGGCCACCGCGTCGTCCGCCTCGACCATCGGCTGACGTTCCGCCCCGCCCGCCCCTCCCACCAACGGAAAGGAACTCCTCACATGCAGGACTTCGACGACCTCGAACTGGACCTGTCCGCCGACGAGCTCGCCTCGGACGCGCTCGGTCTCGAGCCCCTGAAGGAGGGCGTCGCCCTCGGCACCTGGGCGACCGCCGGCACCGCCTCGACGGCCTCGTGCCCGACGAGCACCGCCTCCTCCTCGGCGAGCGCCTCCAGCTTCGGCTAGAACGCCCGTCCCACCGCCCCACCGTCCCCACCCTCGACCGCCTGACCGTCAGGCGAACGAAACGAAAGGAAGTGAACGCATGAACGAGAACCTCGACAACGAGCTCGAACTGTGGTCGGAGTCCCTGGACCTGGAGGTCCTCCAGGACGCGGTGAGCCCCGGCTTCACCACCGCCTTCTGCGGCGCCTGCGCCGGCTCCGCCAGCTGCCCCGTCGGCTGCGTCGGCTCCATGAGCAGCGTCTCCAGCCAGGGCGGCTGATCAGCCGAGTCGGATCCTGGGCTCCGGGGTGGTCCTAGTACCCCGGGGCCCAGGGCCCTTCGTCACCAGTCCGGTTCGCTTTCCCCGAACCGGACCGCACCACACCAGATTAGAGCCAGGCGGCCCGGCACGACAGCGGGCCCGGCCGCCGCAGCGGAGGGAGGAACCGCGCCGTGGATGTGTGCACTGCACCCAAACTCCGGGAGGATCTGGAGATCATCCGAGGGATGGACGACCACCCCTTGGTGTTCGACCCGCAGGGCGGGACCTACCACCGGCTGACCAAGTCGGCGGCGGCCCTGCTCCGCCAGTTCGACGGAACGCACTCGCTTGACGAGCTGTCGACCCTCATGGCCGAACGCCGGGGCGTCCCCGCCGAAGGCGTACGCGGAGAGCTCGACACCTTCGTGAGCGAACTGACCCGCAGCGGCCTGCTCGTCGGCACCGAAGCCGAGCGCGCGCCCAAGAAGCGCGCCGGCGGCCGCTTCGGCACCACCATGCTGATGCCCCGCTTCGTCATCACCCGCTCGCTCCCGACGGTCCTGGAGCCCGCGGCCCGGCTGCTGCGCCAGGTCCCGGCCTGGCTGTCGGTCGGCGTCTTCGCCGGCGGCGGCCTCCTCGGCATCCTGCTCGGCCTCTACACCGTCCTCACCTCGGCCCCGCCCGCCGAGGAGCTGCTGGGCACCGGCACCCTCGTCGCCATCGGCCTGATGCTCTTCCAGATCCTCGTGCACGAGAGCGCGCACGCCATGGTCTGCCAGGTGCTCAAGGTGCCCGTACGGGGTCTCGGAGTGGCGCTGCTCTTCTACTTCATGCCGCTCGCCTACGTCGACCGCACCGACGCCTACCGCGTCCGCTCCCGAGGCGGCCGGGTCCTGCTCGCCGTCGCCGGACCGCTCAGCGACGGCTGGTTCACCGGAGCCGCCGCCCTGCTCGTCCTGACCGCGGACGGACCGGTCGCCCAGGTGGCCGGAGCGCTCCTCCTCTTCCAGATGCTCAACCTGGTCACCAACATCAATCCGATGCTTCCGAGCGACGGTTACGCGGCGCTCGAAGCCGGTTTCGGCCTCGTCGACGCGCGGGGCCGCGCCTTCGCACTGCTGAAGCACCGCCTGCTGGGCCGCCCGCTGCCGGGCTTCCTGGAGCGGATGCCGGCCCGCAGCCGCCGCCTCCACGTCACGTACGGCATCGTGTGCAGCGTCTACACCGTGGCGCTCGGCTACTTCGTCATCCAGTCCCTGATCTGGTCGTTCGCACTGGTCGGACGGTCGATGCCGTGACCGCCCCCGACACCGATGTGGTCCCCGCCATGAAGCCGCCCCCCGAGTCCGCCGCCGCCGCCGGCACCCGCCCCGCCCCCGACGCGCCGACCGCCTCCGAGACAGCCTTCGAGACCGCCGCCGCCGGCACCCGCCCCGCCCCCGACGCGCCGACCGCCTCCGAGACAGCCTTCGAGACCGCCTTCGAGACCACCCCCGAGATCTCCGGACCGCTGCTCACCCGTGTGGGCGGCCTGCCCACCGAGGCCCTCGACCTCACCGGCCCCGCCACCCGGCGGGCGATCGCCGAGGCCGCGGACGCCCACGCCGAACTGGAGCGCCGGCGCCCCGCCCTGGAGGACGTCTGCTTCCCGCTGGTGCCCCTCCTCGACGACGAAGTGCCGCTGCGCCGCCAGGTGCTGGCCGCCAAGCGGGCCGTCCACCGGCTGCGGGCCCTTCCCTGGGGCGACGCACTGCCGCCCCGGATCGCCGAACTGGCGGGCCCCGACGGGACCGCGGCCTTCACCGGCTGGCAGGCCGCCGCCCGGCGGCGCGACGAGACCACCCGACGCCTCGACGCCCTGCTGGCCGAGGACCGGGCGGCGGCCCCGACCGCGCTCGCCGGCCACCTCGACGACCCGGGGTTCGCCCGTGCGGCGGCCCTGGCCGCCCCCGACTGGCTGCGGCACGGCCGCCCGCGCCGCCGCCCCGCCGAGACCCGCAACCTGCGCACCCTCTACTCCTACGTCTCCCGCGCCGCGGTGAAGACCAGCCCGTTCTCCACGCTGACCACCGTCGGCACGGCCGGCTCCACCGGGACGGCGGCCCCCGCCGCCCACAGCTACGCCGCCACCGCCCTCGCCCAGCTGGCCCTGCGCTGCCTGGCCCGCGAGGCCGACACCGCCGGCCTGCTGCGCTACCGGCTTGCGCCGGTCAGGCCCGGCGGCCCCGACGCCCCGGGCGGGCTCGTCCTGGTCCCCGAACCCGTCGCCGACGGCGGTCTGGCCTGGCGGCTCGACCGGGTGGTGGAGGCCGACCACGCGGCGCCCTGGCTCGCCGGCTTCGCGTCCGACACCGAACACTCCCTGGACGGACTGCTCTCCGGGCTCGGCGGCCCCGACCCGTTCCGCCGCTTCCGGCGCCTCCTCGACACCGGGCTCATCACTCCCGTACCGCCGTGGCGGCGCGACGAGGACCCGGTGAGCGCCCTGGCGGAGCTGCTCGCCGACCACCCGGACGACGGGCTCGCGGCCGAGGTCCGGGAGCTGCGGGACTCCGCCGCCGCCCTCGCCGCCGCCGACGAGAGCGCCCGGACCGAGATCCTGACCCGGGCCCGGCACACCGCCCGGCGCTGGGCCCGGCGGGCGGGCCTCGACCGCTTCGCCTCCGGGGAGGTGCTCTACGAGGACGTCGCGACCGACCTCGCCCTGCCCGACGTCCTCGACGTGCCCCAGGTCCGCGCCGACCTCACCGAACTGGGCCGCCGCATGCGCCCGTTCATCTTCCGCTCGCACTTCTACGACGTGCTCGTGAACCGCTTCACCGCCGAGTACGGACCGGGCGGGAGCTGCGCCGACGTGCTCGGGTTCCTCATGCGCGTCGCCGTCGACGGCGACGCGCAGCCCGACCTCGACCAGGCGTCCGTCGCCGACCGAGCCGCGCGCGAGACGGCGGGGGAGCGGGCCTGGCTCCCGGTCGGGCCGAGCAGCGCGCCGCCCGCCGCGTCCGTCCTGTTCCAGCTCGCCGCCTCCGGCCGGCAGGCCGTCCACGACGGCGACTACCGGCTGGTCGTCAACCAGTTCAACCCCGGCACGGGCGGGCTCGTGACCCGCTTCGGACCGCTCCTCGGCCAGGGCTTCCGCGACCGGCTGCGCGAGCACGTCCGCGCCTGCTGGCCCGACCGCACCTGCCGGGAGCTCGTCCTGTGGACGGAGATCAACACCGCCCAGTCGCGGTCGGCCGGTCTGCTGCCGCCCCTGCTGCTGCCCGGCGAGACCCCGGCGGCCGACGGACTGGACCTCGCCGACACCGTCCTCACACACGACCCCGCGCAGGGCACCCTCGCGCTGCGCGACCGCACCGGCGAACCGGTCGGCCTGGCCTACCTCGGGCTGGTCCCGCCGCACCTCTTCCCGCCGTTCGCCCGACTGCTCGCCGTGCTCGCCGATCCGTGGGTCAACGGATCACCGCACTCGGACTACGTCCTGCCGTTCGGTCTTCAGGAACAGCGCCGCGACGAGGTCGTGCCGACCACCCGCACCACCTTCGGCCGGGTCACCGTCAACCGCGCCTCGTGGGTCGTCCCGGCGGCCGCGCTGCCGGTGCCGAGGCCGGGCGAGAGCGACGCCGAGACGGCGCTGCGCGCCGAGGAGTTCCGGCGCGCGCACGGAATGCCGGAGGAGGTCTTCTGCCACCGGCTGACCGGCTTCGGACCGGCCGAGCAGGGCACGGACCGCAAACCCCTGTGGGTCTCGCTGACCTCTCCGCTCTCCCTGTCCGTCCTGGCCCAGTGGGCCGGACCGGCCACCGGGCACCTGCGCCTCGTCGAAGCACTGCCCGACAGAGCCGCGCATCCGCTGCGGGACGGGGCGGGCGGCACACGGGCGGCCGAGCACATCTCGCTGCTGCGCTGGCGGCGACCGGAGGAGGAGGCATGAGCGTGACGGTTCCCGACCGGGACTGGTGGTACGTACGGGTCTACCCGGGCGGCCCCCGCCTGATGGACGCGGCGGCCCGCACCGTCGTGCCGTGGCTGGCCGCGCAGGCCGGGCGGCTGGGCAGCGAGGAGTGGTTCTTCCTCCGGTACTGGGACGCCACCGGCCACCACCTGCGCCTGCGGCTGCGCGCCGGGTCCGACGCGGTGGACGCGCTGGACGGCGCCGCCCGCGAGGAGCTGACCGGCCTCCTGGACACGCTGGAGGAGCGGCCCGGGGACACCGAAGGGCTGCTGCCCGGCGCGCTGCCGGCCGGACCCACGGCCCGGGGCGTCACCCCCGCGCTGTACGCGCCCGAACTGGCCAAGTACGGCGGCCCGGGCGGCGTCGCGGTCGCCGAGCGGGTCTTCCGCCTGGACAGCGCGCTGCACGCCGAGCTGGACCTCGCCGGCCTGCCCCGGCGCTTCGAGCGCGCCGCGTACGCCGTCCACCTCGCGCGGGCGCTCACGGCCCGGGTCCTGACCGAGGAGGAGCGGGACGTCTTCTGGGTCCGGCACCGCACCCGGTGGGGTTGGCAGCTGCGCATGGCCGCTGACGGCGAGCAGCTCCGGCCGCTGCTGCGCGGCGTCTCGGCCGGCGTGCGGGAGCAGGGCGTGCCCGCCCCCGCCGTACGGGAGCGGGTCGAGGCGCACGCCGACGCGCTGGCCGGACTCGTCCTGAGGGCTCCCGGCTCCCGGGACCACCAGCTGCTGCACCATCTGCACATGGTGATGAACCGGCTGGGCTTCCCGCCGGGCGAGGAGGCGGCGCTCGGCATGCTGGCAGGGCAGACTGCCAGGAAACCGGCGGCAGTTGCCGGCGCGGTGCCCGTATGAGAGGAACACCTGAGATGACCCTGGCAGGCGACATGATCCTGCTCGCCTTCGACGCGGACGGGGACGGGCTTCCGGTCCGGCAGTCCCTGGCACCGGCGGTGCGCGGAGCGCTGCTTGCCGAACTGCTCGACGGCGGCGCCCTGGTGGACGAGGCGGGCACGGCCGAGGCGGCGGGCGAGGCCCCGCGGGACGCTGCGCTCCGGCAGGTGTGGCAGCGGATCTCGGCGGAGCCCGGACGGAAGTGGCTGCACTGGGTCCGCAAGGACGGCCGGGCGTCGATCCACGAGGTGCTGCGGGGGCTGGAGAAGGACGGCCTGCTGGAGCAGAGCACCAGCCGGGTCTTCGGCGTCTTCCCGCTGAACCGTGCCGGTCTCACCCCGGCCGGCCTCGCCGCCGCCGGGGAGGTACGGGCCGCGGTGGCCGCCGCCGCGGAGGACCCGGCCTCCGGCGCGGCGGGCGACCGGGCCGCGCTCCTGGCCGGACTCGCGTACGCGGGCGGCCAGTTGGGCACGGCCCTGCCGGCCGACCGGCGCCGCGCCCTCAAGGACCGCCTGACGGCCCTGTCCGACGCCGCCGCCCCGGTCTCGGCGGCGGTCCGCCGTGCCGTCCAGGACCTCCAGGGCGCGGCCGTCTCCTAGGGCGTGTCTTGATGGCGGGCCCGCCCTCTGTCCGCCGGGACCCGCCCTCCGTCCGCCGGGGCCCGGGTCCGGCCCGGCGCCGCTATTTCCGCCCCTGCGTCGCCCGCCCGCCCGGCGTCGCCCGTCCGCCCCGGTGTCGGTCAGATCCAGCCGCGTTCGCGTGCCAGCAGTGCGGCGTGCGGCCGGCTGGAGGCGCCCAGGACGCGCAGCAGGTCGGCGACGTGGCGCCGGTAGGTCCGGACCGACATGCCCAGGTCTCTGGCGCCGATCTCGTCCTTGCCGACGTGGCACATGGATTTCAGCACCTCGCGCTCGGTCTCGGCGAGACCGCCCGGGCACTCCTCGGTGTCGGCGATGATCGCCGACAGGTCCGTGGCCTGGCACCAGATCTTCTCGAAGAGGGCGAGGATGCCGGAGACGAGGCCGGTCTCCCGTGCGACCAGCGCGCCGCGCGAGGTGTTCTCGGGGTCGATCGGGACCAGGGCGGTGCGCCGGTCGTAGACCAGGATGCGCTCCGAGAGGTCGTCCGTCGCCCGGATCTGCGCGCCCTTCGCGGTGAGTTCGCGCAGGTAGCCGACGGTCAGCGGGTCGTCGAGGGCTTCCCGGAGCACCACGTTGCGGATGCGGACGCCCCGGCTCAGGCAGCGCAGGTCCAGCGGGCGGGAGTGCTCGATGTTCTCGGGCGTGAGCGCGGTGTACGGCTCGACGGAGAGGATCTCCTCGCGGGCGAAGAAGGCGAGGTCGTCGATCCGTCCGCGGATCTGCGCCACGTTCTCCATCCGCTCGACGGACTGCGGCGAGGCCAGCGCCGGGCACTGCTCGTCCCGCAGTTCGGCGACGAGGTGCCGGGAGCGGGTGACTTCCTGCAGTTCCTGGTGCAGTTCGCGCAGCCGCAGGTCGGTGAGCCGGTCCACGGCGACCGCCGGGTCGGTCGGGCACACGGTCTGCCGGTCGGTCGGGTACAGCAGCCCGAGCTCGCGCAGCCGGGCCTGGGCGTCGGCCACGGCCGCGCGGTCGGCGCGTAGCAGGAGGTGGATGTCGCCGTCGGTCGTGTCCGGATTTCTAAGGAAATGGCGGTAGATGCTCTCCTCCAGTTCGGAGAGTCCCAATACCCGCATGCCTGTTGCCACCATCTCGAGCCCCCCGCGCTCTTGTGTGCACACCGGCATCGCGATCCGCCTGGTCAGACGGTTGCAGCCCCGCGGCCGGATGGTGGGATGGATGGTAATGCCCAGGCAAATCAGCCGCACGGTGGCGTGATCATGGTGTGACGCGGATCACGTGGCGGAGGGTGGTGGGAACGCGACCGGCCGTGTCCCCTCACCACCGACCCTCTCGCGGTGGAAAGGGCTCGGCGGCCCGCCGCTGGAGCCCTGTCGGGTGCCACACCTGGCGCACCCGAGCCGGGGACGGCTTACGCGCGGGGGCCGCGGTCTCCCTCCGTGAGGGGGGCCTTCGCCCCGGCCGTCGCGGCCTGCGCGGCCTCGACCGTCCCCGCCGCCCCCGCCGTTCCCGCCGTCTCCGCCGCCCGGACCGCGTCGGCCAGCGCCTGCGCCGTCGCCGCCTCGACCGCCGCGCGGCTCCGGCGGGCCGTCCGCAGCGCGTCCCACGTCAGCAGCGTCAGGGCCAGCCACACCAGCGAGAAGCCGGCCCAGCGCTCCGGCGGCATCGCCTCGTGGAAGTAGACGACGCCGAGGCCGAACTGGAAGACCGGCGCCAGGTACTGCAGCAGCCCCAGCGTCGACAGCGGCACCCGGATCGCCGCCGCCCCGAAGCAGACCAGCGGCACGGCCGTCACGAGGCCGGTCGCCGCGAGCAGCGCCGCGTGGCCCGCGCCCTGCGTGCCGAAGATGATGTTCCCGCTCGCGCCGAGCCAGAGCAGATAGGCGAGGGCGGGCAGGAACTGGATCGCGGTCTCGGCGGCCAGCGACTCCAGGCCGCCGATGTTGACCTTCTTCTTCACCAGGCCGTAGACGGCGAACGAGAACGCCAGCATCAGCGAGAGCCACGGCGGCCGCCCGTAGCCGATCGCGAGGACGAGCACCGCCGCGAAGCCGATGCCGACCGCCGTCCACTGCACCGGCCGGAGCCGCTCCTTCAGGAGCAGCACGCCCATGGCGATGGTGACGAGCGGGTTGATGAAGTACCCCAGGGAGGCCTCGACGACCTGGCCGGAGTTCACGGCCCAGATGTATCCGCCCCAGTTGACGCTGATCACGGCCGCGGCCACGGCTATCAGGCCCAGCTTGCGCGGCTCCCGCGCCAGCTCGCGGATCCAGCCCCAGCGGCGCAGCGCGAGCAGCGCGACGCCGACCGCCAGCAGCGACCAGACCATCCGGTGGGCGAGGATCTCGATCGCCCCGGCCGGCTTCAGGAGCGGCCAGAAGAGCGGGACCAGGCCCCACATCCCGTAGGCACCGATCCCGTACAAGAGCCCCGCTCGTCCCTCGCTGTGCTTGTCCACGTAAAAGCTCCTGCCCCGCGCCGCGCCGTCCTGTCGACGGTAGCGCCGCGAAGGGCGGGCTGTCATGTCCGTACCGCCATACGGTCATGACCTTCCGGCTCGGTGGCGGTCCGCCCCGGTATGTCGCGGGAGGGCAACCGGTTGGTCCCAATGATGTTGTACGCAGGGCATGTTGGCGCTTACTGAGCGTACGATCTGCCCACCATCCGGGGAATGCGTGAGCGTGCGTGGGGGATGCGTGACGTACGGACACCGAAGACTGCTGCTCTGCTGCGCCGTGCTGGCGGGCGGACTGATCCTGACCGGCTGCTCGGACGACGGCGCCGACGGCGGACGGCCCGACGGCAAGGCGACCTCTCCTACAACGGGTGCACCGCCCGGGGACCCGGCGCCGAGCCCCACACCGACCCGGCTCGGCTTCACCGCCGACCCGGCACGGGCGCCGAAGACCACCGCCGACGCGAAGAGGCTCGCCCTCGCGGTCGTCGCGGGACCCGACTCCTGGGGCCCCGACTTCGTGAAACGCGCCCCGTACCTCAGCGCCGACGACTACTGGCCGGTCCTCGGCCGGGGGTGCGACTGGGAGGGCGGCAGCCGCCCGGCCACCGTGCTCTACAGCGTCACCGCCTCCAGCGAGATCCCCGCCGGGGCGGGCAAGGGACTCCTGCGGGTCTCCGCCACCGTCACGGTCCACCGCACCGAGACCGCCGCCGACTGGGAGATGGCCCAGACCCTCGAAGAGGCACTGCGCTGCCCGGACCAGCGGCTGCGCGACGGCGAACGCATCACCGGCCTCATCTCCATCGGCAACCCCTTCGGCGTCGGCGGTAACTTCACCGCCTCCGACTCCCTCGGCGAGATGGGCCGGTACCACAACGACGCCGTCGCGGACGGGCCGCAGGGCCAGAAGTACGCCTGGTACCAGTCCCGGGTCGGACAGGTCACGGTCGCGGCCGTCGCCAAGGGCGCGCCCGGCCACACCGACCAGGAGATCGACAGCGCCCAGGTCCAGGCACTCGTGGCCATGATCGGGCGCGCGGAGACGCAGTTGGAGGCGCAGTCATGAGCCGGGAGAACCGAGAGGGCGGCGAGGCGCGCGAGAACGACGGCCGGCCGGAGCGCCCCGGCGGCGGCGGGACCGCCCCCGCGCCCGGCAGACCCGGCCCCCTTGACCCCGCCAGACCCGACGCCCGCGAGCCTGGCAGACCCGACGCCCCCGAGGGCCCTGCGGCCCCCGCCACCCCCGGCCTCCCCGAGGACGCCGCCGTCCCCGAACTCCCCGCCACCCCCGCCCCGCCCCCGCCCCCCGTCCCCGCCCGCGCGCCCGGGGATCTTCAGCCGTTGGCCGCGGGCGATCCCTCCTCGCTCGCCGGGTACCGGCTCCTCGGGCGTCTCGGGGCCGGTGGAATGGGCGTCGTCTACCTCGGGCGTACGGACCACGGCGAACTCGCCGCCGTCAAGGTCACCCACGCCGACCACGCCGACCACCCCGACTTCCGGGCCCGCTTCCGGCGCGAGGTCGAGGCCGCCCGCCGGGTCTCCAGCCCCTGGGCCGTCCCCGTCACCGGCGCCGACCCCGACGCCCCCCACCCGTGGATGGCCACCGCCTTCGTCCCCGGCCCCTCCCTCGGCGAGGCCATCCGCGACCACGGGCCGCTGCCCGAGCGGAGCGTACGGATCCTCGGCGGCGCCCTCGCCCGCGCGCTCGACGCCGTCCACACCGCCGGGATCGTCCACCGCGACGTCAAGCCGGGGAACGTCCTCCTCGCCGTCGACGGCCCCCGCCTGATCGACTTCGGCATCGCCCGGGCCGTCGCCGAGACCTCGCTCACCTCCACCGACATGGTGGTCGGCACCCCCGGCTTCCTCGCCCCCGAACAGGCCCAGGCGCACGGCGCCGCCCTCGGCCCGGCCTGCGACGTCTTCTCGCTCGGCGGCCTCCTCGCGTACGCCTCGACCGGCCGCCCGCCGTTCGGTACGGGAGGCGTCGACGCGCTGCTCTACCGCACGGTCTACGACGAGCCCGACCTCGTCGGCGTACCGGACGGGCTGCGGGACGTCCTGCGGGCCTGCCTCGCCAAGGACCCGGCCGCCAGGCCCACGACCCAGGGGCTCGTCGCCCTCCTCGCCGAGGACGACCCGGGCCCCGACGCCGACTGGCTCCCCGCTCCCGTCGTCCGCACCATCGCCGAACGCTCCGCACGCATGCTCGCCCTCCCCGACATCGACGCCACCCACGTCGGCGCCGGCCGGACCGGCGAGGGCGCCGGGGCCGCCGGGACCAGCAGACGGAGGTTCCTGCTCCTCGCCTCCGGGGCGGCCGTCCTCGCCGCGGGCGGCGGCGCGGCCGCCTGGGCCGGGCTCCGGGACGACGAGCGGGGCGGAAGCGACGGCGCGGGCGGCGCCCCGCGCTGGACCATCGGCGTCCAGGCGGACCTCACCGGCCCCGCCAAGGACATCGGCACCGCCCAGGAGCGCGGCGCCCGCCTCGCCGTCGAGCGGTTCAACGCCCGCGCCGACAAGCCCTTCACCCTCGACGTGAAGGTCTCCGACGACGGCGGGGACAAGGAACGCGCCCTGGCGGCGGCCCGCCGGCTCACCACCGACCCCCGCGTCCTCGGCGTCCTCGGCCCCACCTCCGACTACACCGCCCAGAACGCGCTGCCCGCGTACGACGAGGCCCGCATGCCCCTGCTCATGGTCTCCCCGGGCCTTAACCTGCTGACCGCCGGCCAGGCCGAGGGCAAGGGCACCACCGTGCTGCGGGCCTGCCCGCAGCACGCCACCGCCGGCATGCACCTGGCGTACCACGTGCTGCACCGCACGCGGAGCACCCGGCCGGGTCTCCTCCAGGAGCGCGTCGACGACACGTACGCCTGGCAGTACATGCGCGGCACCGATTTCGGCTTCCGCTACGCCGAGGTCGTCCCCCACCCCCGGGTGGTCCCGGCCGCGACCACCGACTACCGGCGGATCGTCGCCGAGATGATGGCCGAGGGCATCGACGCCTACGTCCACTGCGGCCTCACCGACAGCGCCGTCCTGGCCGCGAAGGCGCTCGACGAACTCGGCTTCACCGGCATGAGGATCACCGGCCAGCACGTCTTCGGCCCCCGCTTCCTGAAGGAGGCCGGGCCCGCCGCCGAGGGCTGGGTGGTCGGCGCCCCGGTCGTCGACCCCACCACCAGGAAGCAGGCCGCCGGCTTCGTCGCCGCGTACCGCCGGCGGTACGGCACCGTCCCGCCCTTCTACGCGGGGGAGGCCTACGACCTGGTCACCCTGTTCGCCGCGGAGGCCGTGAAGGCCGGGAAGGCGGCGGGCGGCTCACCGGACCGCACCGCCCTCGCGCCCCGGCTGCGCAAGGCCACCTACGAAGGAGCCATGGGCGGGTACGTCTTCGACGCGAAGACCGGCGACCTGGCGACGGGGGCGGTGGGGACCTTCCTGTACGCCGTCGAGAACGGGCGCTACAAACCGCTCGGCTTCGCCCCCGCCGGCCCGCCCAAGACCCGTGGGGCGTGACCGTGCAGGCCCTGCGCCCGGCCGATCCGTCGACGATCGCCGGATTCCGGCTCCTGGGCCGCCTCGGTGCGGGCGGCATGGGGGTGGTCTACCTCGCCCGCTCGTCCGGCGGGGCGCTCGCCGCGCTCAAGCTCATCCGGGCCGAACACGCCGCCGACCCCGGATTCCGAGAGCGGTTCCGCCGCGAGGCGGCGGTCGCCGAGTCGCTGACCGGCCGGTGGGTGGTCAAGGTCCTCGGCTCCGACCCGGAGGCCCGGGAGCCGTGGCTGGCCACCGAATTCGTCCCCGGCCCCTCGCTCGCGGAGGCCGTCGCCGTGCACGGGCCGCTGCCCGAGACGACCGTACGGGCCCTGGGGGCCCGGCTCGCCGAGGCGCTGACGGACCTGCACCGGGCCGGGCTCGTGCACCGGGACGTCAAACCCGCCAACGTCCTCCTCGCCCTCGACGGGCCGCGCCTGATCGACTTCGGCATCGCCCGCTCGGCCGGGGCGACCGCCCTCACCGCCACCGACGTGATGATCGGCACGCCCGGCTTCCTCTCGCCGGAACAGGCGCGGGCCGCCGGGGCGGGCGCGGTCGGCCCGGCGAGCGACGTCTTCTCGCTGGGTTGCGTCCTGGCCCACGCGGCGACCGGCCGCCGCCCGTTCGGTACGGGGACGGTGGCCGTGGTCGTCTACCGCACCGTCCACGAGGAACCCGACCTGGACGGCCTGCCGCCCGCCCTCACGGCCCTGGTCGCGGCCTGCCTGGCCAAGGACCCGACGACCCGCCCCACGGCCCCCGAGATCCGGGCCGCCCTGTCCGCCCCCACCCCCCTGGGGGCCGCCGCGGACTGGCTGCCGCCCGGGCTGCCCGCGCTGATCGCGCAGCGGTCCGCCCGCGTCCTGGATCTGCCGGTGGCGGAGCCGACCTTGCTGGTCGCCCCGCCCGCTCCCGCCCGCGCCGCGCCCTCGCGTCGGCGTCTCCTCGTGCTCGGCTCGGCAGCCGCCGTCGCTGGGGCCGGCGGCCTGACCGCCTGGCTGGCGAATCGCCCGCCCGCCGCCCCCGCCGGCGGCGGCCGGGCCGGCCCCCGGCCGACGTACCGCATCGGCGTCCAGACGGATCGGAGCGGCCCCCGCAAGGCCGACGGCCTCGCCCAGGAGCGCGGGGTGCGGCTCGCCGTCGAGACCTTCAACGCCCGCCGGGACCGGCCCTTCGACCTGGCGGTGACGGTCCGCGACGACGGCGGGGACCCGCGCCGCGCCGCAGAGGCGGCGAACGCCTTCGTCAAGGACGCCTCCGTCATGGCCGTCATCGGCCCGACCACCCGCGAGACCGTCGTCGCCGGCTCCGCGACCTACCACCGCAACCGGCTGGTCCTGCTGAGCGTCGCCATCGGCGTCGACCAGGTCGACATCGTGGGCCAGACCACCACCCCCACCTACCGGGAGCTGCGCGTCCACCACGACATGCACCTGCTGCCCGTGACCAGCGTCGCCCTCGTGCGGAGCGCCCGGCGGATGGCCGTGGTGCACGACCGGGCGGCGGGCGACTTCGCCTGGCGGACCCTCAACTCCGTCAGGGCGAGCATGAAGGAAGTGGAAGGCGGCACCACCACCGACCACCGCGTGCCGGCGGACGAGGACGACTTCGGACCGGCGGTCCGCGAGGCCCTCGCCACCCGCCCGGACGCCGTGTTCTACTCCGGCGCCTCCCCGAGCCGGGCCGCACTCTGCGCGGGGGAACTCGCGCGCCAGGGGTACACCGGCCTGCGCGGCAGCGTCGAGTACGCCCTCGGCCCCGAGTTCCTCTCCCTCGCCGGACGGGCCGCCGACGGCTGGTACTTCGGCACCACCTACGTCGACCCGGCGCTCGTCCCCGCGGCGGCGGCTTTCACCGCCGCCTACCGCACCCGCTGGGGCCTGGCCCCCTCCGCGCCGGTCGAGCGGTTCGCGGCGGAGGCGTACGACGTGGTCCTCGGCCTGGCCGACGGCCTGAGGGAGCTGGTCAGCACCCACCAGGGCATCGAGCGGGGCGCCGTACGGGAGAGGCTCCGGGTCTTCCCGTACCAGGGCATCACCAAGGCGTACGGCTTCGATCCCTCCAACCCCACCTTCTTCAAGCCGGCGAAGGCGCGCACGGAGCTGTTCCTGTACCGGATCGAGCGGGGCGCGCCCCGCTTCCTCGGGCATTTCGAGAAGGCGGCGCAGGCGCTGAAGCCGAAGCCGAACACGTAGACGGATCCGGAGACGGACGAGGGGCGCGGCAGCCGAGCCGCCGCGCCCCTCGTGACGTCCTCGTCGCCGCTACCCGATCACGGTCCAGGTGTCGTTTCCCGCGAGCAGCTGGCCCAGGTCGCCCTTGCCGTGCTGCTCGATCGCCGCGTCCAGCTGGTCGGCCATCAGCGTGTCGTACACCGGCCGCTCCACCGACCGGAAGACCCCGATCGGGGTCTGGTGCAGCGTGTCCGGGTCGGCGAGCCGGGACAGCGCGAACGCGGTGGTCGGGGAGGTGGCGTGGGCGTCGTGGACGAGGACGGCGCTCTCGTTCTCGGGGGTGACCGGGACGACCTTCAGGTCGCCGGTCGCCGGGTCCCGCACGACGCCCTTGGCCAGGTCGGTGCCGAAGCGGATCGGCTGACCGTGCTCCAGCCGGATCACGGCCTCCTGCGCCTGCTGCTTGTCCTTCAGGACCTCGAAGGCGCCGTCGTTGAAGATGTTGCAGTTCTGGTAGATCTCCACGAGCGCCGTGCCGGGGTGGTCGGCGGCCTGCCGCAGCACCTCGGTGAGGTGCTTGCGGTCGGAGTCGACCGTCCGCGCCACGAACGACGCCTCGGCGCCGATCGCCAGCGACACCGGGTTGAAGGGCGCGTCGAGCGAGCCCATCGGCGTCGACTTGGTGATCTTGCCGACCTCGCTGGTCGGGCTGTACTGCCCCTTGGTCAGGCCGTAGATCCGGTTGTTGAAGAGGAGGATCTTGAGGTTGACGTTGCGGCGCAGGGCGTGGATCAGGTGGTTGCCGCCGATGGAGAGCGCGTCGCCGTCGCCCGTGACCACCCAGACCGACAGGTCACGGCGCGAGGTCGCCAGGCCGGTGGCGATGGCGGGGGCGCGGCCGTGGATGGAGTGCATCCCGTAGGTGTTCATGTAGTACGGGAATCTGGACGAGCAGCCGATGCCGGAGACGAAGACGATGTTCTCCTTCGCCAGGCCCAGCTCCGGCATGAAGCCCTGCACGGCGGCGAGGACGGCGTAGTCGCCGCACCCCGGGCACCAGCGCACCTCCTGGTCGGACTTGAAGTCCTTCATCGACTGGGCGGCTTCTGCCTTGGGCACGAGCTTCAGGAGTGACTCAGGCATCGATGGCCTCCTTGAGTGCCGTGGCGAGCTGCTCCGCCTTGAACGGCATGCCGTTCACCTGGGTGTGGCTGCGGGCGTCGACGAGGTACGTCGCCCGGACGAGCGTGGCGAGCTGCCCGAGGTTCATCTCGGGGATCACCACCGTGTCGTACCGCTTCAGGACCTCCCCGAGGTTCCGGGGGAAGGGGTTGAGGTGGCGCAGGTGGGCCTGGGCGATGGGGCGGCTCTCGCGGCGGAGCCGGCGGACGGCCGCCGTGATCGGCCCGTAGGTGGAGCCCCAGCCGAGGACCAGGGTCGTCGCGCCGTCCGGGTCGTCGACCTCGACGTCCGGGACCTCGATGCCGTCGATCTTGGCCTGGCGGGTGCGGACCATGAAGTCGTGGTTGGCGGGGTCGTAGGAGATGTTGCCGGTGCCGTCCTGCTTCTCGATGCCGCCGATGCGGTGTTCGAGGCCGGGCGTGCCGGGCAGGGCCCACGGCCGGGCCAGGGTCCGCTCGTCGCGCTTGTACGGCCAGAAGACCTCGGTGCCGTCCGCCAGCTCGTGGTTGGGTCCGGAGGCGAACTGCACGCGCAGGTCGGGCAGTTCGTCGAGGTCCGGGATCCGCCACGGCTCGGAGCCGTTGGCGAGGTAGCCGTCGGACAGGAGGAAGACCGGTGTGCGGTACGTGAGCGCGATCCGGGCCGCGTCCACGGCCGCGTCGAAGCAGTCGGCGGGGGTCCGCGGCGCCACGATCGGCACCGGGGCCTCGCCGTTGCGGCCGTACATGGCCTGGAGGAGGTCGGCCTGCTCGGTCTTGGTGGGCAGGCCGGTGGACGGGCCGCCGCGCTGGATGTCGACGATCAGCAGCGGCAGCTCCAGGGAGACCGCGAGGCCGATGGTCTCGGACTTCAGCGCGACTCCGGGGCCGGAGGTGGTGGTGACGGCGAGCGCTCCGCCGAAGGCGGCGCCGAGCGCGGCGCCGATGCCGGCGATCTCGTCCTCGGCCTGGAAGGTGCGGACGCCGAAGTTCTTGTGCCGGGACAGCTCGTGCAGGATGTCCGAGGCGGGCGTGATCGGGTAGGAGCCCAGGTAGAGCGGGAGGTCCGCCTGCCGGGAGGCGGCGATCAGGCCGTAGGAGAGGGCGAGGTTCCCGGAGATGTTGCGGTACGTGCCGGGCGGGAAGGCCGTGGTCGCCGGGGCGATCTCGTAGGAGACGGCGAAGTCCTCGGTCGTCTCGCCGAAGTTCCAGCCGGCCCGGAACGCGGCCACGTTCGCCTCGGCGATCTGCGGCTTCTTGGCGAACTTCTGCCGCAGGAACGTCTCGGTCCCCTCGGTCGGCCGGTGGTACATCCAGGAGAGCAGCCCGAGCGCGAACATGTTCTTGGAGCGCTCGGCCTCCTTCCGGGACAGGCCGAACTCCTTGAGCGCCTCGACCGTCAGCGTGGTCAGCGGGACCGGGTGGACCCGGTACGCGTCCAGCGAGCCGTCCTCCAGGGGGGAGGTGTCGTAGCCGACCTTGGCCATGGCGCGCTTGGCGAACTCGTCCGTGTTGACGATGATCTCGCCGCCGCGCGGCACGTCCCCGATGTTGGCCTTCAGCGCGGCCGGGTTCATCGCGACCAGGACGTTCGGGGCGTCGCCCGGGGTCAGGATGTCGTGGTCGGCGAAGTGCAGCTGGAACGAGGAGACGCCCGGCAGGGTGCCGGCGGGGGCCCGGATCTCGGCGGGGAAGTTCGGCAGCGTCGAGAGGTCGTTCCCGAAGGACGCCGTCTCGGAGGTGAACCGGTCACCCGTGAGCTGCATGCCGTCCCCGGAGTCGCCCGCGAAGCGGATGATCACCCGATCGAGTCGGCGTACTTCCTTGTCCGGGCCGTGGTGGGGCGCCGCCGGGGCGCTGCGCTGCTCCCCGACCAGGGCCTCACCGGCCTCGTTGCTGACCTGGCTGGTCACTGAACTGGACCTCCCTCGCGGCAAGGGTCTTCTCCGCCGAAGCGGGAGAAGGCTCGGGAGACGACCGGTCGGACCGGCCGTCCCGTGGCCCACCCTACGACGGGGGATAGGGCCTTCCCGGGACTTCTCGCATCGTGGACCTCTTCGTGAGACGCCCTCTTGCCCTGGATTGTTACGTTCTGTCGCTCCCGCTGTGTTGCTGGAGCTTCACGCTCCGCTTATTTTCCGCCTTCGAGGACCCTCCAGGCCGCTCTCCTTATCTGACAGAGTGTCAGGTCCTCAGGACTTCAGGTAGGTCAACACCGCGAGTACCCGACGGTGATCCCCGTCACTCGGGGAGAGCCCCAGCTTCAGGAAGATGTTGCTGACGTGCTTCTCCACCGCACCGTCGCTCACCACCAGCTGCTTCGCGACCGCCGAATTCGTCCGCCCCTCCGCCATCAGGCCCAGCACCTCCCGCTCACGCGGGGTGAGGTTGGCCAGAACGTCCTGCTTGCGGCTGCGGCCCAGAAGCTGCTGGACGACCTCCGGGTCCAGCGCCGTACCGCCCCTGGCCACCCGGACCACGGCGTCCACGAACTCCCTGACCTCCGCCACCCGGTCCTTCAGCAGATAGCCCACGCCCCGGCTGGAGCCCGCCAGCAGCTCGGTCGCGTACTGCTCCTCCACGTACTGCGAGAGCACGAGCACCCCGACCTCCGGGTACTCCTTGCGCAGCCGCACCGCCGCGCGGACGCCCTCGTCCGTATGGGTGGGCGGCATGCGCACGTCGGCGACGACCACGTCCGGCAGCGCGTTCTCCCCGGCGAGCCCGGCCACGGTCTTCACCAGCGCCTCGCCGTCCCCGACACCGGCGACGACCTCGTGCCCCCGGTCGGTCAGGAGCCGGGTCAGCCCCTCGCGGAGCAGCACCGAATCCTCGGCGATGACCACCCGTACCCTGTCCGCCACGTCTTCCACGCCCACGACCCCGCTGCCCTCGTTCCGACGTGCGCCGTCGCGATCTGTCGACCTCGCGGCGCTGCGATCCCTGCGATCCCTGGTGCGCCGGTGTGATGATCCGGCGCGGTTCCAGCATCGCAGGAAGAGGGACGCGGGGGAGCGTGATCGGGTTCAGGGACGGCGGAGGCTTGATCGGTCGGGGGTCGGGGGTCGGGGGTCGGGGGCCGGGGGCGGGGTCGGGCTCGGGAGCGGAGCCGGGATCGGGGCCGGGGCCCGCGTGCCGCGCCGTCACTCCTCGGGCGGCGCACCTGCCCGGGCTCCATGCCCGCCCCAGCGTCACGCGCCAGGCAGCTCAATGCGCGCCCGGGTCTCCCGCCCGCCCCGCCGTCACGCGCGCCAGGGCAGCTCGGCCGTGACCGTCGTCGGGCCGCCGGCCGGGGAGTCGACCGCCAGGACGCCGTCGACGGCGTCGAGCCGCTCCGTCAGCCCGGCGAGGCCGTGGCCCGCGGCGACGTCCGCGCCGCCCCGGCCGTCGTCCCGGACCTGGAGCAGCAGCCGGTCGCCCGACCGCCACACCTCCACCCAGGCACGGCGGGCCTCGGCGTGCTTGGACACGTTCTGGAGCAGCTCGGAGACGGTGAAGTACGCGATGCCCTCGATCGCCGGGACCGGGCGGGCCGGCAGGTCGACCTCCACCGTCACCGGGACCGTGCAGCGGCCGGCGATCGAGGAGAGGGCCGCGTCCAGGCCGCGGTCGGTGAGGACCGCCGGGTGGATGCCCCGGGCGAGATCGCGCAGCTCCTGCAGCGCGGTCTTCACCTCGCCGTGCGCCTCCTCCACCATCCGCGCCGCCGTGTGCGGGTCCTCGGCCAGCTTCTCCTTCGCCAGACCCAGGTCCATCGCGAGCGCCACCAGCCGGGCCTGCGCGCCGTCGTGCAGGTCGCGTTCGATCCGGCGCAGGTCGGCGGCGGCCGTGTCCACGACCACGCCCCGGTCCGACTCCAGCTCCGTGACCCGCGTCGCCAGACGCGACGGACCGAGCAGCCCGGACACCATCAGCCGGTCGACGGCGACCAGCGCGCGGATCACCCACGGCCCGACGAGCACGAAGAGCAGACCGACGGCGCTGGTGACCGCGATCTCGAAGGGCGAGTCCAGATAGAAGTGGTGCGTCCCGTCGCCGTACAGCTGGATGCCGTCCTGCCCCGCGTACAGCGGGAAGACCCACTGCCACAGCGGGTACGTGAAGAGGGCCCAGGCCCAGGCCCACAGCGTCAGCGCCACCGAGAAGGCGAAGACCGCCCACGGGAAGTGGAGGAAGGCGTACAGCACGTGCCGCCAGGAGGCCCCGCTCTTCAGCGTCGCCCCCATCCACGACATCGGCCCGCCGCTACGGCCCCGCACCGGCTCCGGCGCCGCCACGTCGAGGCCGAGCAGACCGCGCGCCCGGGCCCGCTCCACCGCGCCGAAGCCCCGGCACATCGCCAGCCCGCCGGCCAGGACCGGAATGCCGAGGAAGGTGATCAGCAGACCGGCGCCGGCCGCGACCATGGCGACGGTGAGGGAGAAGTACAGGGTGCCGAGCGGCAGTCCGAGCAGAAGGTAGCCGAACTCGCGCCAGGTACGGGCCTCGAACGGCGCGCGGATCGCGGCGGGGAGACGAGGGGTGGCCATCGCTGGTGTCCGTTTCTGCTGGAAGGGGTCGGGTCGGGGTCGCGGATCGGTAGGCCGGGGTGCGGGCGGTAGGGGTAGGGGCGGGGGCGCGGGCGGTAAGCCGAGGTGAGGGGGCGCGGGCGGTGGGGCGGGGAACGTCTGCCGTCGGCGGCGCCCGCCCTCCCCGCCCCACGGCTCAAGACTTCCGTTCCGCGCCGCGCCGGACCATGAGGCGAGTGGGCGTCCTCGCCCGGGGGTTTCCCCTACCTCCGGGGCAGGGCGCACCCGGGCACGGCAGGGCGCCCGGGGCAGCGCGTGACGGCCGGGGTGTCCCGGGCGGGCCTCAGGAGGAAGAAGAGGTCGCGGCGGCGGAACGTTCCCGCCACGGCAGCTCGGCGGTGACCGTCGTCGGCCCGCCCTCCGGCGAGTCGAGGACGAACAGCCCGTCGACCGCCCCCAGCCGCTCGGCCAGCCCCGCCATCCCCGTACCGCCGTCCAGCCGGGCCCCGCCGCACCCGTCGTCGCTCACCTGGAGCAGCAGCCGGTCGTCCCGGCGCCACACCTCCACCGAGGCGGACCGCGCCCGGGCGTGCTTGGACACGTTCTGGAGCAGCTCCGAGACGGTGAAGTACGCGATGCCCTCGATGGCCTCGGCCGGGCGCCGGTCGAGATCGACGGTCACCTTCACCGGGACCGTGCAGCGGGCGGCGATCGAGGAGAGGGCCGCGTCCAGGCCGCGGTCGGTGAGGACCGCCGGGTGGATGCCCCGCGCGAGATCGCGCAGCTCCTGAAGCGCCAGCTTCACCTCGCCGTGCGCCTCGTCGACCATCGCGGCCGCCGCCTCCGGGTCCTCCAGAAGCTTCTCCTTCGCCAGGCCGAGTCCCATGGCGAGCGCCACCAGCCGGGCCTGCGCCCCGTCGTGCAGGTCGCGTTCGATCCGGCGCAGGTCGGCGGCGGCCGTGTCCACGACCACGCCCCGGTCCGACTCCAGCTCGGCGACCCGCCGTTCCAGCTCGTCGGAGGGCGAGAGCAGACCGCGGACCATGCCCCGGTCGGCGTTGGTGAGACCGCGCGCGACGAAGGGCAGCACCGGCCACAGCACCAGCAGGGCGACCAGGGTCACCGTGAAGGTGAGGACCCCCCACGGCAGCCGGATGAAGCTGTACAGGACGGTGCGCCAGGCGACCGGATCCTTCAGCGACGACCACAGCCACGGGAAGAACCCGTGCCGGCGCGGCAGCCGGCTGGGCTCGTCCACGCGGACGCCGAGCAACGCCCGGGCCCTCGCCCGCTCGGCCCGCCCGAGACCCCGCGCCCCGGACAGCCCGAAGGCGAGCAGCGGCAGCCCGATGACGGTGACGGACAGGCCGACGCCGAGGAGGACCGTCACCACCGTGTACACGAAGCCCACCAGGGCGTACGGCAGATTGGCGAGGAGGAACGCGACCTCCCGCCAGGTCTGCCGGCCGTAGGTGATGCGCGCGGGCGGCAGTCTGTCGGTGCCGGGGCTCTCGGTGTCGACGCTCATGGTCCCCAGCCTGCCGGTCGGGGGTCCGGCGACGCCATGGGGTTCGTGGGTGAGCCTCGGTAGGGATATCCCCACCGGGACCCCCGCACGGGGTTCCGCCGCACACCCGCCGCCCACTCCTCGGCACGACCACTTACCCGCTCTTTAGGAGGGCCTAGACTCCCGTCCGTACAGATCGTCGAGACGGGCAGGGAGCGAGGGGTGGACGTGCCGGATCCGACCGTACGGGCGGGACTCGCGGCGGACTACTTCCAGACGTACTCCGTCGTCGGACTGCTCGCCGCCCTCGGCGTGCTCTTCGTCGCCGTCGCCTTCGGCGCGGGCCGGCTGCTGCGGCCCGTCGCGCCGACGCCGGAGAAGCTGCTGACGTACGAGTGCGGCGTCGACCCCGTCGGCGAGGGCTGGGCCCACACCCAGGTCCGCTACTACGTCTACGCTTTTCTGTACGTCATCTTCGCCGTGGACTCGATCTTCCTCTTCCCCTGGGCGACGGTCTTCGCGGCGCCCGGCTACGGCGCGACGACGCTGGTCGAGATGTTCATCTTCCTCGGCTTCCTGGCCGTGGGACTGCTCTACGCGTACAAGAAGGGCGTCCTGTCATGGACGTGACCCCGCAGACTCCCCGGACTTCCCGGACTCCCCAGGGGCCGACGCCGCTGCCGGCGCCGACGCTGGGGCCCCTCGCCCGGCTCGCCCCCGAGCCGATGAAGGTGGTCCTCAACTGGGGCCGCCGCTACAGCCTCTGGGTCTTCAACTTCGGCCTCGCCTGCTGCGCGATCGAGTTCATCGCCGCGTCGATGGCCCGCCACGACTTCATCCGGCTCGGCGTGATCCCTTTCGCGCCCGGACCGCGCCAGGCCGACCTCATGATCGTCTCCGGCACGGTGACGGACAAGATGGCGCCGGCGGTCAGGCGGCTGTACGAGCAGATGCCCGAGCCCAAGTACGTCATCTCGTTCGGCGCCTGCTCCAACTGCGGCGGCCCGTACTGGGACTCGTACTCCGTGACGAAGGGCGTCGACCAGATCATCCCCGTCGACGTCTACGTCCCCGGCTGCCCGCCGCGGCCGGAGGCGCTGCTCCAGGGGATCCTGAAGCTCCAGGAGAAGATCGCCCGGGAGTCCCTGGGCGAGCGCTACGCGGGCCGCGGCCCGTCCGTGGGCCAGCTGACCAGCGGCCTGGTCACCCCGCCGGACGGTGCGAAGTGAACGCGTACGACACCCTGCCGGACTCCGTCACCGAGGTCTTCGGCGCGGAGGCGACGGCGGAACGCGCCTACGACCTGCTGACGGTCGACGTGCCGGCCGGTTCCTGGATCGCCGCGCTGGAGACCGCCCGGGACGAGCTGGGCTGCACCTACTTCGACTGGCTGAGCGCGGTCGACGAGCCGGGCACCGGCTTCAAGGTCTGCGCGCACGTCGTGGCGCTGGAGGGCGGCACGGTCCGCCGCCTGCTGGTACGCACCACCGTCCCGCACGAGGCGGCCTCGCTGCCGACGGCGGTGGAGGTCTACGCGGGCGCGGCCTGGCACGAGCGCGAGACGTACGAGATGTTCGGGGTGACCTTCACCGGCCACCCGAACCTGGTCCCGCTGCTCCTCCCCGAGAACTTCGAGGGCCATCCGCTGCGCAAGGACTTCGTCCTGGCGGCCCGGGTCGCCAAGGCGTGGCCGGGTGCGAAGGAACCGGGGGAGCCTCCGGCCGGTGCGGGCCACGGCGGGCCCAAGCGCCGCCAGATGCTGCCGCCGGGCGTCCCCGATCCGAACGAGTGGGGCCCCCTCAAGGGCCAGCTCCCCCCTGCCCCGGCCCGCACCCCCCGCCCCGCCGCCGACCGACCGCCCCGCCGCACCCGTACGACGACGGAGGGCTCGGCGACCCAGGCGACGGCCCCGGAGACCACGGCTCCCGCACCCGCTCGCCGCACCCGTTCGGTATCGGAGGGCTCGGCGAGCCAGGCGACCGGCGCGGAGACCACGGCTCCCGCACCCGCTCGCCGCACCCGTTCGGTGTCGGAGGGCTCGGCGAGCCAGGCGACCGGCGCGGAGGCGACCCCGGAGGACTCGGTGAGCCGGGCCACGGCGCCCGAAGCCGGTCCCGCGCGACCGGCGCGCCGGTCGCGCTCGGTGAGCGAGGGCTCGGCGACGCAGCGCGCCGAGGCCCCGGAGCCGCCGGCCGAGGAAGGTGCGGCCGCCCCTGCCCGGCCGCCGCGCCGCTCCCGCAGCGCCGCCGACGGCTCGGCGAGCCAGACCCCGGCCGCCCCCACGACCCCGCCCCGCACCCGCAGCACGGACGCCCCCTGGCACCACGCGAAGCCCGCCTTCGACCCGGAGCCCGCGCCGGAGGCCGAAGGCCCTCGCGAAGGCGAAGCAGCCTCCGAGGACCAGGCGGCTCCCGAGGGCGAAGGCTCCCGCGAGGGCCAGGCAGGCCCCGAGGGCCACCCGGCTCCGGAGGGCGAGGGTCCACGCGAAGGCGAGGCAGTCCCCGAGGCCCACCCGGCTCCGGAGGCCCACCCGGTTCCGAAGGCCGCAGGCCCCAGCAAGAGCCAGGCAGCCTCCGAGGCCCAGCCGGCTCCCGAGGGCGAAGGCTCCCGCGGAGGCGAAGCAGGCCCCGAGGCCCGCCCGGCTCCCGAGGCCCACCCGGCACCGGAGGCCGAAGGCCCCTGCGAGAGCCAGGCAGCCTCCGAGGCCCGCCCGGCTCCCGAGGGCGACGGCCCCCGCGAGGGCCAGGCAGGCCCCGAGGCCCGCCCGGCTCCCGAGGGCGAAGGCTCCCGCGGAGGCGAAGCAGTCCCCGAGGGCCAGGCGCCCTCCGAAGACGAGGCCCTTCCCGACGCCCCCGACGCCCCCCAAGCCCCCGACGCCCCTGACGCCCCCGACGCCCCCGAAGACGAGACCACCCCCCCGACCCAGCCCTCCCCCGAAGACCGGCCCTCCCGCCCCGACCGGGCGGCGCGCCCGGAGACGGAGGGTGGGGCCACCGACCGATCCGCCGGAGGCGATCCCGCGTGAACGACGCACTCGACGTCGGCCTCCGGCTGCTCGTCGTCTTCGCCGTGTTCCTCGTGCTGCCCCTCGTCGTCGGCCAGACCGAGCACAAGGTCATGGCCCACATGCAGGGCCGCCTCGGCCCCATGTACGCCGGCGGCTTCCACGGCTGGGCCCAGCTCGTCGCCGACGGCGTGAAGTTCGCGCAGAAGGAGGACGTCGTCCCGGCCGACGCCGACCGCCGCGTCTTCCAGCTCGCACCCGCCGTCGCCCTCCTCCCGTACCTCCTCGTCCTCGTCGCCATCCCCATCGGCCCGAGCGAGGGAGCCGTCGGCCAGGTCGTCGACGCCGGCATCTTCTTCGTGCTCGCCGTCATGGGCGTCGGCGTCCTCGGCAGCCTCATGGCCGGCTGGGCCTCCGCCAACAAGTTCTCCCTGCTCGGGGGGCTCCGTACCGCCGCTCAGCTGCTCGCCTACGAGCTGCCGATGCTCCTCGCCGCCGCCTCCGTCGCGATGGCCGCCGGCACCGTCTCCCTCCCCGGCATCCTGAACGCCTTCGAGTGGTGGTGGCTGCCCTGGCAGATCGTCGGCGCCCTCGTCTTCTTCGTCGCCGGCCTCGCCGAACTCCAGCGGCCGCCGTTCGACATGCCCGTCGCCGACTCGGAGATCATCTTCGGCGCGTACACCGAGTACACCGGCCTGCGATTCGCTCTCTTCCTGCTCGCCGAGTACGCCGGCATCGTCGTCCTGTGCGGCCTGACCACCGTCCTCTTCCTCGGCGGCTGGCACGGCCCCCTCGGCGCCGACGGCCTCGGCTGGGTCTGGACCCTGCTGAAGACCGCGGTCCTCGCCTTCGTCGTCATCTGGCTGCGCGTGAGCTACCCCCGCCTGCGGGAGGACCAGCTCCAGAAGCTCGCCTGGACGACCCTCGTCCCGCTCGCCCTCGCGCAGATCGCGCTCACCGGCATCGTGAAGGTGGCGATCGTCTAATGGCCCCCATCCCCGGCAGCGGTCTGGCGAAAGGTCTCGCCGTCACCCTGCGCGCGATGACCAAGCGCGCGCACACCGCCCAGTACCCCGACGTCCAGCCCGCGCTGCCGCCCCGCACCCGTGGGGTCATCGGGCTGTTCGAGGAGAACTGCACGGTCTGCATGCTCTGCGCGCGCGAGTGCCCCGACTGGTGCATCTACATCGACTCCCACAAGGAGACGGTCCCCGCCGCCGCCCCCGGCGGCCGCGAGCGCAGCCGCAACGTCCTCGACCGCTTCGCCATCGACTTCTCCCTCTGCATGTACTGCGGGATCTGCATCGAGGTGTGCCCGTTCGACGCGCTGTTCTGGTCGCCGGAGTTCGAGTACGCGGAGACGGACATCCACGAACTCACCCACGAGCGCGACAAGCTCCGCGAGTGGATGTGGACGGTCCCCGAGCCGCCCGCGCTCGACCCGGCCGCCGAGGAGCCGAAGGAGATCGCCGCGGCCCGCAAGGCCGTCGAGAAGCAGGCCGCCGCCGAAGCCGCCGCCCAGGCCGCCCAAGCGCAGCCCGAAGCCCAGACCGAGGCCCAGACCCCCGGCGCCCCCGGCGCCCCCGGCACCCCTGAGACCCCCGGCACGCCCGGCACGCCCGAGACCCCCGGCCCCTCCGGCCCCTCCGAGGGAGGCCCCGCGTGAACCTCGCCGCCGCCCACCCCGGCTTCCTCTCGCCCACCGGCGTCGAGATCGCCTTCCTCCTCGTCGGTCTCGTCACCCTCGGCGCGGCCGTCGTCTCGGTGACCACCCGGCAGCTCGTCCACGCCGCGCTGTGGCTGGTCGTCGCGCTCGGCGGCATCGCCGTCGAGTACCTCCTCCTCACCGCCGAGTTCATCGCCTGGGTCCAGGTTTTGATCTACGTCGGTTCCGTCGTCGTCCTCCTCCTCTTCGGTCTCATGCTCACCAGGGCCCCCATCGGCCGCTCCCCGGACGCCGACTCGAACAACCGGCCGGTCGCCCTCGCGGTCGCCCTGGCGGCGGCCGCCGCGCTCGTGTGGGTCGTGGCCGACGCGTTCCGTACGACCTGGATCGACCTCGACGGTCCCGCCCAGGGCTCCACCGCGGTCTCCGGCGAGATCCTCTTCCGGCACTGGGTGCTGCCCTTCGAGGCGCTGTCCGTCCTCCTCCTGGCCGCTCTGGTCGGCGCGATCGTGCTCTCCCGCAAGGACACCGACAGGACGGCCGCCCCCCAGGGCGCCCCGCGCACCGCCAAGACCGCGCCGAAGGACGGGACCGGGAACTGATGCACCTCGCCTACCCCGCCGTCCTCGCCGCCCTGCTCTTCTGCGTCGGCCTCTACGGCGTCCTCGCCCGCCGCAACGCGATCCTGGTCCTGATGTCCGTCGAGCTGATGCTCAACGCCGTCAACCTCAACCTGGTCGCCTTCGACGTCTGGCTCCGCGACACCCTCCACGCCGGCCAGGCCCTCACCCTCTTCGTCATCGCCATCGCCGCCGCCGAGATCGGCATCGGACTCGCGATCGTCCTGATGGTCTACCGCAACCGCGGCACCTCGGACGTCGACCGCCTCCGGGACACCGCCGAGCCCACCGGCCCCGACAGCCCCCGGCCCGGCACGCCGGAGAACCCGTCCGACGACGAGAAGGCCGAGGCCACCGCGTGACCACCACGACCCTCGCCGTCCTCGTCCCCCTCCTGCCCTTCCTCGGCTCCGCCGCCGGCCTCCTCCTGGGCCGCACCGCACCCGGCTTCGTCCGCCCGCTGGCCGTCCTTCCGGTCCTCGCCGCCGCCGTCCTCGCCGTCCTCGTCGCCGTCCGCCAAGGCGGCGGCACCACCCTCGAGGCCGCCACCCGGCTCACCCCGACCGGCTCCGTCCCCATCGACCTGGCCCTGCGCATCGACGGCTTCGCCGCCCTCGCCGCCGTCCTGGTCGGCGTGGTCGCCACCTGCGTGCAGATCTACTCGACCGGATACCTCCGCGACGACCCGCGCTACCCCTCGTACGCCGCCCTCGTCTCCCTCTTCACCTCCGCCATGCTGCTCGTCGTCTACTCCGGCGACCTGATGGTGCTGTTGGTCGGCTGGGAGATCATGGGCATCTGCTCGTACTTCCTGGTCGGGCACTACTGGGAGACCCCGGAGGCGCGCGCCGCCTCCCTCAAGGCGTTCCTCGTCACCAAGCTCGGCGACGTCCCCTTCCTCATCGGGCTCTTCGCGCTCGCCGCCGACGCCGGCACCTTCCGGATCGGCGGGATCCTCGGCGCCGTCGCCGCCGGCGGCCTCGACCACCCGACGCTGATCGCGCTGCTGCTCCTCGCCGGAGTCGCCGGCAAGTCCGCGCAGTTCCCGCTGCACACCTGGCTCCCCGACGCGATGGCCGGCCCGACCCCCGTCTCCGCCCTGATCCACGCGGCGACCATGGTCGCCGCCGGCATCTACTTCGTGGCCCGCCTCCTCCCCGTCTTCGCCGCCTCGGCCGCCGCCCTGACCGTGCTCGCGGTGATGGCCGCGATCACGATGGTCGGCTCGGGGCTCGCCGCCCTCGCCCAGGACGACATCAAGCGGGTCCTCGCCTACTCGACCATCGGCCAGCTCGGCTACATGGCCGGCGCCCTCGCCGTCGGCGACCGCGGGGCCGCCGTCTTCCACCTCCTGTCCCACGGCGCCTTCAAGGCGCTGCTCTTCCTCGCCGCCGGCGCCGTCATCCACGCCGCCGGCACGAACTCCCTCTCGGCCATGTCCCGGATGAGCGGCCTGACCAAGCGGGTCCCCGACGCCTACTGGACGATGACCATCGCCCTCCTCGCGCTGGCCGCGCTCCCGCCGTTCGCCGGCTTCTTCTCCAAGGAAGCCGTCCTCGTGGCCGCCGAGCACACCGCCCTCGGAGACCGCACCGTCGCCCCCGCCGGGGCCGGCTGGACCGTCCTCGTCGCCGGCCTCCTCACCGCCCTGCTGACCGCCGCCTACGCGACGCGCCTCTGGCTCCTGGCCTTCCGGGGCCGGGGCACCGAGGCCCCCGACCACGGCCGCCAGCCGCTCGCCATGACCACCGTCCTGTGGGTGCTCGCGGTCCCCTCCCTCGGCTTCGGCCTCTCCGTCACCTACCTCGACGACTGGTTCGACGGCCACGCCCTCACCCCGACCGTCACCACCGCCGTCCTCGGCACGGGCCTCGCCGTCGCCGGCGGGCTGGTCACCTTCGCCGTCTGGCAGCGCACCCGCGCCCTCGCGGCCCGCACCCCGATCGGCGCGGTCGCCGCCCACCCCGAGGGCGGCGCCGGGCTCGTCGAGGCCGAGGCCATCGCCGGCCACACCCCCGCCTACGGCGACGTCGCCTCCGCCCAGGACCCCGCCGACCCCGGCCGCGTCCTCCTCGGCCCGCTGCACCGGCACGCCGCCACCGGCTTCCACCTGGACGCCGTCTACAGCACCCTCTTCGTCCGCCCCGTCCTGGCCGCCGCCTCCCTGGTCCGCTTCCTGGACCGCGAGGTCGTCGACACCTACGTCAACGGCGCGGGCACCGGCACCCGCTGGCTGGGATGGCTCGTCCGCCGCGCCCAGACCGGCAACGTGCAGACCTATCTCAGCGCCCTGCTCGCCGGCTCCGTCGTCCTGGCGATCGCCGCCGTACTCGTCGCCGCCGGAGCGTGAGCCGTGATCGATATCAGCGAATCCGTGATGCAGTTCCTTCTCGTGGCGATCGTCGCCGGGCCGCTCGTCGGCGCCGCCGCCGCGCTCCTGCCCGCGCCCCCCGGCCTCAGGGGCAGCTCACCCGCCCAGGCCGTGCTCCGCCACGGCGTCACCGTCACCGGCGTCATCCTGGCCGCCACGATCGCCCTCGCCCTCGGCTTCGACCACGACCGGCCGTCGAGGATGCAGGCGAGCACGGACATCACCTGGATCCCCGCCCTCGACGTGCGGATCCACCTCGGTGTCGACGGCATCTCCCTCCCCCTCCTGGTCATGACGGCGCTGCTGACCTTCCTCTGCGCGCTGTACAGCTACTTCAAGATGCCCACGGGCCCGTCCCCGAAGGCCTTCGTCGCCCTGCTGCTCGTCCTCGAGTCCGGCACCCTGGCCACCTTCGCCGTCCTCGACCTGGTGCTGTTCTTCCTGGCCTTCGAGATGGTCCTCATCCCGATGTACTTCCTCATCGCCCGCTGGGGCGGCGAGGGCAGGCAGGCCGCCGCCTGGAAGTTCATCCTCTTCACCCTCCTCGGCTCCGTCGTCATGCTGCTCGGCCTGCTCCTCATCGGCCTGAAGGCGGGCACGTTCGACATGGTGGCACTGGCCACTGACAACGGCCGTGGACTGACCACGTCCGTGCAGGTCATCGCCGTTCTCGCGATCGGCCTCGGGCTCGCCGTGAAGACCCCCATGTGGCCCCTGCACAGCTGGCTCCCCGACGCCCACACGGCCGCCCCGACCGTCGGCTCCGTGCTCCTCGCCGGCGTCCTGCTCAAGATGGGCACGTACGGCTTCGTACGCATCCTCCTGCCGGTCGCCCCCGACGGCATGCGCGTCTTCGCGCCCTACCTCGCCGCCTTCGCCGTCGTCGGGATCATCTACGGCTCCCTCGCCTGCCTCGCCCTCGCCAGGCCCGGCAACAAGGGCGACCTCAAGCGCCTGATCGCGTACTCCTCCGTCGGCCACATGGGCTTCGCCCTCCTCGGCATCGCGACCATGACCCCCACCGGAGTCAACGGCGCGCTCTTCGCCAACATCGCCCACGGCCTCATCACCGGCCTGCTCTTCTTCCTCGTCGGCGCCCTCAAGGACCGGTACGGGACCGCCGACCTCGACACCCTCGCCGGCGCCACCGGAGCCGCCCTCTACGGCCGCGCGCCGCGCCTCGGCGGCCTGCTCGCCTTCGCCGCCGTCGCCTCCCTCGGACTGCCCGGCCTCGCCGGCTTCTGGGGCGAGATGCTGGCCCTCTTCGGCGCCTTCGACCCGGCCGAGGGCCTCAGCCGCCCCGCCTTCCTCACCTTCATGGTGATCGGCGCCTTCGGCACCCTCCTCACGGCCGCCTACCTCCTCCTCGTCGTCCGCCGCGTCTGCATGGGCGGGCCGCGCGCCGACGACGGGACGGTGGTCGCCGACGTGCGGGGCTACGAGTTCGCCGCCTGGACCCCGCTCGTCGCCCTCACCGTCCTCGCCGGGCTGTGGCCCGCGGTCCTCCTCGGCCTCACCGACCCGGCCGTGCAGCAGCTCCTCGCCGGAGGCAAGCAGTGACCCCTACAACCGCGAGCCTCGTCCAGTCCGTCGACTGGCTCACGATCGCGCCCCCCACCCTCACCGCGGTGGCCGCCCTCGCCGTCCTCGTCGCCGACCTCTTCGTCCCCGCCCGGCACAAGCGGCTCCTCGGCTGGACCGCGATCGCCGGCCTCGTCGCCTCGATCGCCCTGCTGGTCCCCCTGCGGGCCGGCGACCGCTCCACCTTCTGCCTCACCCCCGAGGCCGCCGAGGCCGCGGAGATGGCCCAGAACGGCGCAGGCCTCGCCGGCTGCAGCTACACCGCCGACCACTTCACGCTGGTCATCCAGCTCCTGGTGCTCGGCGGCGCGCTCCTGACCGCCCTCCTCTCGCTCTCCGACACCGAGGAGAAGCTGCCCGCGGGGGAGTACTGGTTCCTGCTGCTCTCCTCGGCCGCCGGCGCCGCGCTGCTGCCCGCCTCGCGCGACCTGGCGACCCTCGTCGTCGCCCTCGAAGTGGCGTCGCTGCCCGCCTTCGCGCTCGTGGGCCTTCGCCGCGGCGACCGGATGTCCAGCGAGGCGGCGCTGAAGTTCTTCCTCTCCTCCGTCACCGCGACCGCCGTCACCCTCCTCGGCGTCAGCTTCGTGTACGCGGCGACCGGCACCCTGCACCTCACGGAGATCGCCCAGCGCCTCGGCGACGTCCCGGGGCAGCTGGAGACCCTCGCCGAGGCGGGCGTGGTCCTCACCCTGATCGGTTTCGCCTTCAAGACGGCCGCCGTCCCCTTCCACTTCTGGGTCCCCGACACCTACGTCGGCGCCCCGCTGCCCGTCGCCGGCTACCTCTCCGTGGTCGGCAAGGCCGTCGGCTTCACCGGCCTCATCCTGGTGACCGTCGTCGCGTTCCCCTCGTACGCCGACGTCTGGGGCCCGGCCCTCGCCGTCCTCGCCGCGCTCACCATGACCGTCGGCAACGTGGCCGCCCTCCGGCAGGCCTCCACGCGCGCGTGGAGCGCGGTCCGGCTCCTCGCCTGGTCGTCCGTCGCCCAGGCCGGCTACCTCCTGGTGCCGATCGCCGCCGCCGCGTACTCCGGCGACGACCAGATCGGCGCCACCGTCGCGTACGCCCTGATGTACGCCGTCGTGAACCTCGGCGCGTTCGCGGTGGCCGCGCTCGTCGCCCGCAGCCACCCGCGCAACCGGATCGCCGACTACCGCGGCCTGTACGCCACCCGGCCGCTCACCGCCCTCGTCATGGGCTTCTTCCTGCTCAACCTGGCGGGCCTGCCGCCGGGCATCATCGGCCTCTTCGCCAAGGTCACCGTCTTCTCCGCCGCCGTCGACGCGGGCCTGGGCTGGCTCGCCGTGATCATGGGCGTGAACGTCGTGATCGGGCTGGTCTACTACCTCCGGTGGACGGCCCTCCTCTTCCGCGCGCCGCAGGGCGCGGAGGCGGCGGACGGCGCACCGGTCCGCGTCCGCGTCCCGGCCGCGCTGACCACGGCGATCGCCCTCACCGCCGTGGCGGGCGTCGTCCTCTCGGGCTACCCGCAGATCGCCCTCCGCTTCGCGGCGGACAGCCTCTTCTGACCCCCGGGGCCGGCCGCCCGCCACCGCCCGGGGCCCGCCCCCCGAGGCGTCCGCCACCCGAACGGCCCACACCGCCCCCCGGTACGGCCCGGGGAACCCGCGCCTCCCGCCTGGCGTTGACCAGTACGGGAGGGTCCACTGGACGAGTGGACCAGTAACTGGCAGAGGGTTCCCCGCCGCACCACTTGGAGGGCGTACCGTGCACCGCCGGCACAACGGGCTGAGGACCGCCGTACTCCTCGGAGGGCTCTCGGCCCTCATCATCCTCATCGGCAGCTTCTTCGGACGTACGGGACTGATCGTCGCGCTCGTCGTGGCGCTCGGCACCAACGCGTACGCCTACTGGAACAGCGACAAGCTGGCGCTGCGGGCCATGCGGGCCCGCCCGGTGAGCGAGTTCGAGGCCCCCGCCCTCTACCGGACGGTCCGCGAGCTCTCCACCCAGGCCCGCCAGCCCATGCCCCGGCTCTACATCTCGCCCACCCAGGCACCCAACGCCTTCGCCACCGGCCGCAACCCGCGCAACGCCGCCGTGTGCTGCACCGAGGGCATCCTGAGCATCCTCGACGAACGCGAGCTGCGCGGGGTCCTCGGCCACGAACTGAGCCACGTCTACAACCGCGACATCCTGATCTCCTCGGTCGCCGGAGCGCTCGCCTCCGTCATCCTGTTCCTGGTCAACTTCGCCTGGCTGATCCCGGTCGGCCGCTCCAGCGACGACGACGGCCCCGGCCTCCTCGGCATGCTCCTGATCATGATCCTCGGCCCCGTCGCCGCCTCCGTCATCCAGCTCGCCATCAGCCGGTCGCGGGAGTATGAGGCGGACGCCTCCGGCGCCCAGCTCACCGGCGACCCGCTCGCCCTGGCCAGCGCCCTGCGCAAACTCGAAGCGGGCACGAAGCAGCTCCCGTTGCCGCCCGAGCCGAGGATCGAGACCGCGAGCCACATGATGATCGCCAACCCCTTCCGGCCCGGCCAGGGGCTCACGAAGATGTTCTCGACGCACCCGCCGATGGCGGAGCGCATCGCCCGACTCGAGCAGATGGCAGGTCGACGCCCGTGAACACCATCCTCAACGTCATCTGGCTGATCCTGTGCGGCCTTTGGATGTTCCTCGGCTACATGCTGGCGGGCGTCCTGCTGTGCATCACGATCATCGGCGTCCCGTTCGGGCTCGCCGCCTTCCGGATCGGCGTCTACGCCCTCTGGCCCTTCGGCTACACCGTCGTCGACCGCCACGACGCCGGCGCGCCCTCCTGCGTCGGCAACGTCCTGTGGCTGATTCTCGCGGGCTGGTGGCTGGCGCTCAGCCACATCGTCACCGGCATCGCGCTCTGCATCACGATCATCGGCATCCCGCTGGGCATCGCCAACTTCAAGCTCGTCCCGGTCTCCCTGCTGCCCCTCGGCAAGGAGATCGTCCCCAGCGACCAGCCCTTCGTCGCCCGCCGGACGTACTGACCCCGAGCGGCGCGGCGACGGGCCCGCGGGGGCGGGCCCCGCAACCGGACCCCGCCCCGCAGGCGTCCTTCCCGGCATGAGCATCATCAGCTGGATCGTCCTCGGCCTGCTCGCCGGCGTCATCGCCAAGGTCCTGCTGCCCGGCAGGGACCCGGGCGGCCTCATCGGCACCACCCTCATAGGCGTCGCGGGCGCCTTCGTCGGCGGCTGGATCTCCGCGCGCTTCCTGGACCGCCCGATCAGCACGGAGTTCTACGACGGCGCCACCTGGCTCTCCGCCATCGGCGGCGCGCTGGTCCTGCTGATCGCCTACCGGATCCTTTTCGGCCACTCACGCTCACGCTGACGACGGGCCCGGGAGCCCGGTGTCCCGCAGGGTGATGTTGAGCCGCCCGGTCAGGCCCAGCTCCGCGTCGGCCGTCCCCGGGTACACCTTCGGCACCCCGTGGTACGCGAGACGCGAAGGGCCGCCGAAGACGAAGAGGTCGCCGGAGGCCAACTCCACGTCCGTATAGGGCCGCCCCCGGTTCTCGGTGTTCCCGAACCGGAAGACACAGGTGTCACCCAGGCTCAACGACACCACCGGCGCCCCGGACCGCTCCTCCTTGTCCTGGTGCATGCCCATCCGCGCGCCGGCGTCGTAGAAGTTCACCAGCGCCGTGTCGGGCGTGAAACCGCCGTGCTCGCCGTACGCCTCCACCAGCGCCTCCCGCCCCAGCGCGGCGAGCCAGTCGGGGAGTCCGACCGCCACGTCGGGCAGATAGCGGTACGGCTCCCAGCGCCGCCCCAGACACAGCGACCGCACCGACATCACCCCGCCGCCCGGCAGCACGGTGTGCCGGTACGGCACGGGCCCGCGCCCCCACTCCCGGCAGGCCGCGACCAACTCCCGCTGCCGGGCGGGCGACAGCCACCCGGGCACGTGCACCGCGCCCGGCGCGACCACGGCCCGCTCGCGCGGGAACAGCCCCTCGGTCACCCCCGGGCGCCCTCGAGCCCCAGGAGCCGCTCCTTGCGCTCCAGACCGGCGGCGTACCCGCGCAGACTCCCGTCTGCGCCGATCACCCGGTGACACGGCCGCACCACCAGCAGCGGATTGCGCCCGATCGCGGTACCGACCGCCCGCACCCCCGCCCCGGAGGCGCCGACCAGCCGCGCGATGTCGCCGTACGAGACGGTCGAGCCGTACGGGATGCCGTCGAGCGCCGACCAGACGCGCCGCTGGAACTCCGTCCCGCTCTCGGTGTACACGAGGTCGAAACGGTCCCGCCGCCCGGCGAAGTACTCGTCCAACTGCCCGGCGACGGCCGAGAAAAGCCCCGGCGCGTGCCGCCAGCCGTCCCCGACGGCGACGGCACCCTTCTGCCCGGGCAGCGACAGCGACGCGAGCCGCGCGCAACCGTCCTCGGCGACCCGGCCGACCAGCAGCATCTCCCCGAGAGGGCTCTCGACACGGGCGTACACGGTCTCGGGGGTCATGGCTCTTCCTCTCCTCGCACGCTCGGTCCGCTGTCCAGTCTGCGAGGGCGCGCGGGGCTGACGCTGGCGGTTTTCGGACAGCCAGTCCGGGGGTCCGGCCGGCCGTCCCGCGCGCGTCCTAGCGGTAGTTCACGAACTGGATCGCGAAGTCGAAGTCCTTGCCCTTGAGCAGCGCCTGCACGGCCTGCAGGTCGTCCCGGCTCTTCGAGCTGACCCGCAGCTCGTCACCCTGGACCTGCGCCTTGACGCCCTTGGGGCCCTCGTCGCGGATGACCTTGGAGACCTTCTTGGCGTTCTCCTGGGAGATGCCCTCCTCGATCGTCGCGAAGATCTTGTACTCCTTGCCGGACAGCTGCGGCTCGCCCGCGTCCAGCGACTTCAGCGAGATCCCGCGCTTGATCAGCTTCGTCTCGAAGATGTCGAGGATCGCCTTGACCCGCTCCTCGCCATTGGCCTGCATCAGGATCTTCTCGCCCTGCCAGGAGATCGAGGCGTCGGTGCCCTTGAAGTCGTAGCGCTGCGAGATCTCCTTCGCCGCCTGGTTGAGGGCGTTGTCGACCTCCTGCCGCTCGACCTTGGAGACGATGTCGAAACTGGAGTCGGCCATGACGTGTGGCTCCTTGCGTCGAATGCGTTGCGGTTGCGTGGGATGTACGACCCAAGCCTAGTCACCCGCACCCACCCCGACGGCTGATCAATCCGGTGGCGGACCACCCCCACGGATCAGGTATCGTTTACGTCGTTGCCACGGAGCACCGCCCACAAGCGGCTCCCGGCAGCGACATCCCATGGCGGTGTGCCCGAGTGGCCAATGGGAGCGGACTGTAAATCCGTCGGCTTAGCCTACCCAGGTTCGAATCCTGGCGCCGCCACGCGATAAGAACGGCCCCTGATCTGCGGAAACGCTGATCAGGGGCCGTTCTGCTGTGTAAGTGTGACAAGGCCGGGCCACGCCGAAACTCCCTTGATCACCGGCGTGGCGGGTGGTTGGGTTGCGCCGACCCCGGGTGCTGACAAGCTCGGGGCATGGCCGACGGTGCGTCCGCCTAGCTCCTCCACTGGAGCGGGGTACGTCTGATGACGGGCACCGTCGGCCGCTCGGCGCCCGGGGTCAGCGGGCGCGGTTGAGGCCGCGCCGGTCGGCGCCCTTGCCGTCGTCCGTCTGGCCGTCCGTCAGGGTTGGACGGCGGGCTACTCGCCCGCCACCGCCTTCACCGCCACCGAGACCGGGACCGAGCCGCTCACCAGTTCCAGGGTGAGGCCCGCCGTCGCCGGGGTCTCGACGAGTTCCGCGATGACCGCGGCGACGTCGTCGCGGGGGATCGGGCCGCGGCCCGTGTGGGCCTCCAGGCGGATCAGGCCCGTGCCGGCGTCGTCGGTGAGCATCCCCGGGCGCAGGATCGTCCAGTCCAGGGCCGCACGGGAGCGAACCGAGTCGTCCGCCCCGCCCTTGGCGCGCAGGTACGCGTCGAAGACCTCGTCGCCCTGGTGGCGGGAGTCCGCGCCCATCGAGGAGACGACGACATAGCGCCGTACACCCGCCCGTTCGGCCGCGTCCGCGAAGAGCACGGCCGCCGCCCGGTCCACGGTGTCCTTCCGCTCCACCGAGCTTCCGGGCCCCGCGCCCGCCGCGAAGACCGCCGCGTCCGCGCCCCGCAGGGCCTCGGCGACCTCGTCGACGGACGCCGACTCCAGGTCCAGGACGACGGGTTCGGCGCCCGCCGCCCGCAGGGCGTCGGCCTGATCCGCTCTGCGGATGAGCCCGACCGCCTCGTGTCCGCCCGCCGAGAGCAGGCGCTCCAGGCGTAGGGCGATCTGTCCGTGTCCTCCAGCGATGACGATGCGCATACTCACGACCGTACGACGGGCCCGCCCGGAGGGCTTCCCGACTCGGGCCGGGACTGGCGCGGAAGATCGAGCGCCGCCGCCGAGTCGCAGTACTCCCGCACCGCGCTCGTCCGGGCCACCACCCGCCCCCGGTGCACCACGATCCGGCTGTACGCGAGAGACAGCACACCGGTGAGCCTTTCGCCGCGCACGGCGAGGAGTTCGGCGGGGAATCCGGCCTCCACCCGCACCTCCGGCAGCCCCATCGCGGCCCTCGCCCCGGCGCTCACCGCGCCGTAGGCGTCACCGGCCGGCAGACCGCCCAGGGAGGCCAGCAGATAGGCGGCCTCCAGCGGGTCGCCCCGGCCCACCGGGTTGGAGACGTCCCGCAGCGCCCCGCCGCCCGCCGCGAGCCGTACGCCCGCCGCCCGCAGCAGCCGTACCGGCGCCGCGCCCCGCGTCTCGGTGGCCCCGCAGCCACCCTGCGGCAGGCAGACCACCGTCACCCCGGCGGCCGCGAGCTGGTCGGCCGCGCGCCGCGCCGCGTCGGAGGGCAGCCGGGCGAGCCCCGCGCACGGGCCGATCGCCACCCCGGGCCGCAGCCCGCCGGCCATCGCCGCCAGCCGGGCGAGGCGCGCCGGGTCGTCACCGTCCGTGTGCAGGTCGACCGGGCAGCCGTGCTCGGCCGCCAGCTCCAGGACCGTCTCGACGTAGCCGGCCGGATCCGGGTCGAGGTCCGGGCAGCCGCCCACCACCCCGGCGCCCATCTTCAGCGCGTCCCGCAGCATCGCCGGCCCGTCCGCGCCGGCCACGCCGGTCAGCAGACGGGGCACCGCCACGGCCGTCAGGTCCGCGAGGCCGCGCAGCGAGCGCCGGGCCTGGAGGACGGCGCCGAGCGGGCCGAGCCCGTGCACGTCCCCGATCCGGACGTGCGCGCGCAGCGCGGTCGCGCCGTGGCCGAGCTGCAGGAGCGCCGCCTCGGTGGCCCGCCGCTGCACCTCCTCGGGGGCGTACGAGACGGGGCCGGGGGTGTCGGCGCTGAGCGCGGTGTCGGCGTGGGCGTGGGGTTCGGCGGCCGCGGGCAGCAGGAGGTAGCCGGCGAGGTCGACACGGGCGCCGACGGCGGCCAGGCTGCCGGCCGTGCCGACGGCCTCGATCCGGCCGCCGCCGAGGCGTACGTCGACGGTCCGCCCGTCGGTGAGCCGGGCGTTGGCGAGCAGGAGCGAGGTCGAGTCGGCGGTGTCGGCGGCCCAGTCGTCGGGCGGCTGGGGCTGCTTGCTGTCGGCTGACATCGGGCTCCTCAAGGCTCCTCAAGATCAAGATCACGCAGCGTGGGGCCGAGCCTAGGGGCGGTCCGGCCGCCCTTCGAGGAGGAGCGCAAAAGTCGTACTGATGAGGCCACGAGTGGCGTACGGGACGGGTGTGCTCACCGCGTGCGCGCGACCGCGCGGGAGGCGGCGAAACGGATTTGGGCGATCGGCGGAGGACCGTGTAATGTCTTCATCGCTCGCCCCAATAGCTCAGTCGGTAGAGCGTCTCCATGGTAAGGAGAAGGTCTACGGTTCGATTCCGTATTGGGGCTCTGGTGAGAAGGAACCCGCCTCCGGGCGGGAACCGGATCATCAAAGCGGTGTAGCTCAGTCGGTAGAGCAAGCGGCTCATAATCGCTGTGTCACCGGTTCAAGTCCGGTCACCGCTACACACGGTAGCCGATTGTGGGGTCGGTCCTTCGATCGGCTACTCTTTTATGCGTTCATCCGTCCATCCGTCCGTCCAAGGAGCACTCACGTGGCTGCCACCGACGTCCGCCCGAAGATCACGCTGGCCTGCGTGGAGTGCAAGGAGCGGAACTACATCACCAAGAAGAACCGGCGTAACAACCCGGACCGTCTTGAGATGAAGAAGCACTGCCCTCGCTGCAACTCGCACACTGCGCACCGCGAGACTCGCTAATCAGGCTCGTACACGAGGCCGTCCCCACCAGGGGGCGGCCTCGTGTCGTTTGTCGGCAACACATCTCGGCAACAAATCCAGGAGGTATCGAGTCCATGGCGCTCGACCAGTCCTTCGTGGGCCGGACCTATCCGCCCACCGCGCCCTACGAGGTCGGCCGCGAGAAGATCCGCGAGTTCGCGGAAGCGGTGGGTGACGCCAATCCCGCCTACACCGACCGGGAAGCGGCGAAGGCGCTCGGTCACCCCGAGGTGATCGCTCCTCCGACCTTCGTGTTCGCGATCACGTTCGCGGCGGCGGGGCAGGTCATCGAGGACCCGCAGCTGGGCCTGGACTACAGCCGTGTGGTGCACGGCGACCAGAAGTTCGCGTACAGCAGGCCGGTGCGGGCGGGGGACCGGCTCACGGTGACCTCCACCATCGAGGCGATCAAGTCCCTGGCGGGCAACGACATCCTCGACATCCGCGGCGAGGTGCACGACGAGAGCGGCGATCACGTCGTGACCGCCTGGACCAAGCTCGTGTCCCGCGCGCCCGAGGAGGCCTGAGCCATGGCTGCGAAGATCGCTTACGACGAGGTCGAGGTCGGCACGGAGCTGCCGTCCCAGTCCTTCCCGGTGACACGCGCCACGCTGGTGCGGTACGCCGGTGCCTCCGGGGACTTCAACCCCATCCACTGGAACGAGAGGTTCGCGCTCGAGGTCGGCCTTCCCGACGTCATCGCCCACGGCATGTTCACCATGGCCGAGGCGATCCGAGTCGTGACCGACTGGGCCGGCGACCCGGCCGCCGTGGTCGAGTACGGCGTGCGCTTCACCAAGCCGGTCGTCGTGCCCGACGACGACCGGGGCGCGCTGATCGAGGTCAGCGCCAAGGTGGCGGCGAAGCTGGACGACGGCCGGGTCCGGGTGGACCTGACGGCGATGTCGGCCGGCCAGAAGGTCCTGGGCATGTCCCGGGCCGTGGTCGCGCTCGCGTAGCGGGGGAGGGGCGGCCGCCACGAGCGGCCGCCTCGATCTCTTCGCTTGCCTAGTTAGTGATTGAGCACTAACTTTGTACCCATGGTCAGGATGAGTGCCGAGGAGCGGCGCGAGAGCGTCATCCGCGCGGCGATGAGCGAGTTCAGCCGCGGTGGCTACTACGGCACGTCCACCGAGGCGATCGCCCGGCGCGTCGGGGTGTCGCAGCCGTACCTCTTCCGGCTCTTCCCGAGCAAGAAGGCCATCTTCCTGGCCGCCTCGGTGCGCTGCACGGCCGACGTCCGCCGCGTCTTCGAGGAGGCGAGCGAGGGGCTGTCGGGCGAGGAGGCCCTGCACGCCATGGCCGAGGCGTACCACCGGATGATCGCCGAGAGTCCGGAACGGCTCCTGATGCAGATGCAGGTGTACGCGACGGTCGCCGCCGCGGAGGCGGCCGGCGACCACGAGTTCGGCGAGGCCGTGCGGGCCGGCTGGATGGAGCTCTGGGACTCCGTCCACCTCACCCTCGGCGCCGACATCGGCGAGACCACCACCTTCCTCGCGTACGGCATGCTCATCAACACCCTGGTCGGCATGGGGTTTCCGCCCGAGCACCGGGTCTGGGAGGGGTTCTATCCCTCGTCCCGCCGCCTCGGGACCCTCGACGGATAGAGCGGCGCCGCCGCCCCGCGTCCGGCTTTTCTGCGCGTGAAAGTTAGTCAGCGATAACTAACAACAGGGGACACGACAATGAACCAGCCAATACCCCGCCGCGGCTCCGCCGTCTGGGCGCTCGTCATCACCAGCATCGCCGGCTTCATGGCGGCCCTCGACAACCTCGTCGTCACCACCGCCCTGCCCTCCATCCGCGAAGACCTCGGCGGGGCGCTCCACGACCTCGAATGGACGGTGAGCGCCTACACCCTCACCTTCGCCGTCCTGCTCATGTTCGGCGCCGCCCTCGGCGACCGGTTCGGCCGCCGCCGGCTCTTCATCACCGGACTCGCCGTCTTCACCCTGGCCTCCGCCGGCGCCGCCCTCGCCCCGGGCATCGACGCGCTCATCGCCGCCCGCGCCGTCCAGGGCGTCGGCGCCGCGATCATGATGCCGCTCACCCTCACCCTGCTCACCGCCGCGGTACCGGCCGCCAAGCGCGGGATGGCGTACGGGATCTGGGGAGCCGTCAACGGCCTCGCCGTCGCCTCGGGACCGCTGATCGGCGGCAGCCTCACCGAGCACGTCTCCTGGCAGTGGATCTTCTGGCTGAACGTCCCGCTCGGCCTCGCCCTGCTGCCCCTCGCCCGGCTGCGCCTCACCGAGTCGTACGGCACCGGCGCCCGGCTCGACGTCCCCGGCACCCTCCTCGCCAGCGGCGGCCTCTTCGGGATCGTGTACGGACTCGTCCGCGGCCCCGTCGACGGCTGGACCAGCGTCACCGTCCTCACCGCGCTCCTCGCGGGCGCCGCCCTCCTCGCGGGCTTCGTCCACCACGGCATCCGCGCCAGCGCGCCCATGCTGCCGATGCGGCTCTTCCGCAGCCGCGCCTTCGCCGGCATCAACGCCGCGAGCCTGCTGATGTTCCTCGGCATGTTCGGCTCGATCTTCCTGCTCAGCCAGTACATGCAGGGCGTCCTCGGCTACTCGCCCACCGAGGCCGGGCTGCGCATGCTCCCCTGGACCGGCATGCCCATGCTCGTCGCGCCGATCGCCGGCTACCTCTCCGACCGGATCGGCGGCCGCCCGGTCGTCGCCGCCGGCCTCGCCCTCCAGGCCGTCGGCCTCGCCTGGTTCGCGCTCATCGTCACCCCCGACGTGTCGTACGCCGCCCAGCTCCCCGCCCTCATCGTCAGCGGCATCGGCATGGCCCTCTACTTCGCCCCCGCCGCCCACCTCGTCATGTCCGGCGTCCGCCCGTCCGAGCAGGGCATCGCCTCCGGCGCCAACAACGCCCTGCGGGAGGTCGGCGGCGCCCTCGGCATCGCCGTGATGTCCTCGATCTTCGCCGCCCAGGGCGGCTACGACTCCGCGCGCCACTTCGTCGACGGCCTGGAGCCCGCCCTCTGGGTCGGGGCCGGGATGGTGGCCCTGGGAGCGGCCGCGGCGCTGGCCATCCCGCGCCGGCGGACGGCACCGGGGGAGGGCCCGGTCGAGAAGGCCGACGGAACCGGCGAACGCCTGCTGACCTCCGCGTGACACGGCCGGCCGTCCTCCTCCGGCCCGGCCGGAGGGGGACGCCTCCCCGCGCGGCCCGCCGCCACCCGTGCCCCCTCCCGGGCGCCGGGGGCCCGTACTCTTGAGCCCGTGCAGGAACTCCACGACGCCCCCCTCGCCCCCCTGACCACCTTCCGGCTCGGCGGCCCCGCCACCCGGCTCGTCACGGCCACCACCGACGACGAGGTGATCGCCGCCGTCCGCGCGGCGGACACCGACGCCACCCCGCTGCTCGTCATCGGCGGCGGATCCAACCTGGTCATCGGCGACAAGGGCTTCGACGGGACCGGTCTGCGCATCGCCACCCGGGGCTTCCACCTCGACGGCACCCGCCTGGAGCTGGCCGCCGGAGAGGTCTGGACGGACGCCGTGGAGCGGACCGTCGAGGCCGGGCTCGCCGGCGTCGAGTGCCTGGCCGGCATCCCCGGCTCCGCCGGCGCCACCCCGATCCAGAACGTCGGCGCGTACGGCCAGGAGGTCTCCTCCACCCTCACCGAGGTCGTCGCATACGACCGGGCCGACCGCCAGGTGGTCACGCTGACCAACCAGGAGTGCGACTTCTCGTACCGCCACAGCCTCTTCAAGCGGCTGCCGGAGCGGTACGTCGTCCTCCGCGTCCGCTTCGACCTGGCCGACGCGGACGGCCTGAGCATGCCGGTCCGGTACGCCGAGACGGCCCGGGCCCTCGGCGTGGAGGTCGGCGACCGCGCCCCGCTGGCCACCGTCCGCGAGACCGTGCTGAAGCTGCGCGCCGGCAAGGGCATGGTGCTCGACCCGGAGGACCACGACACCTGGTCGGCCGGATCCTTCTTCACCAACCCGATCCTCACCACCGAGGAGTTCGCCGCCTTCCACGCGCGCGTGGAGGAGCGTCTCGGCCCCGACGCAAAGGCCCCCGCCTTCCCCGTCGGCGACACCGCCGTCAAGACCTCGGCGGCCTGGCTGATCGACAAGGCCGGCTTCACCAAGGGGTACGGCTCCGGCCCCGCCCGGATCTCCACCAAGCACACCCTCGCCCTCACCAACCGGGGCGAGGCCACCACCGAGGACCTCCTCGCCCTCGCCCGCGAGGTCGTCGCCGGAGTGCGCGAGGCCTTCGGCGTCACGCTGGTCAACGAGCCGGTGACGGTCGGCGTCGACCTCTGAGCCCCGGCGGCGGCCGGCGGGGGCACACACGCCCGCTGCCGGCGGCACACCGCGCGGCGGGGCACGAACCGGCCGCCGTACGCGGGGTCCGAACCGCCCGCCGCCGTACGGAAATGCCTTGCGGCACCCGCCCGCGGCGGTCACGCTGACCGGCATGCTGCTGAAGACCCGCGAGTTCAGGCCCCGCACGGGGCCGCACGCCCACCGGATCGTCCAGCCCTGGCCACCCCTGCGGCACACCACCCTCGACGACCCGCTCGCCGCCCGCTGGAGCTGTCTCCTCGGCGACCACGACGGGCTCTCCCGCCTCGCGGCGCTGTTCTCCTTCGCGGCCTTCTCCCGGCACACCATCGTCCACGTGCCGCTGCGCGAGAGCCTCCCGCGCGCCTTCTCCCCCGGGACACCGGTCGACCTCGTCCTCGTCCACCCCACGGCCGGACTACGCCCCTCCGCCTGGCCCGCCCTACGCGCCCGGCTCCGTACGGGCACGCCCCTCACCGTCCGTACGAACGAGGCCCGCACCGCCGCCCACGCCGCCGACTGGCACGAAGACCAGGAACGGCGCCACGAACGGGCGGGCAGCTGGCTCCACCCCGCCGTCCACGCCCGCACGCTCTTCCTCCGCGGCGACCGGGACGTCTTCTGCGCCGCCGCGACCGCCTTCGAGGCCGTCGCCGGCTTCGGCCCGCTGGACAAGCGCGCACGCCAGGGCCACGACGTCCTGCGGGCCTCCCTCACCTCCTACCTGGAACCCGGCTACCGGTGGGAGCGCCCCGAGATCGGCATCGGCTTCCAGGCCCACCCTCCCCTGCACCGCTTCAGGCCCCCGGGCTCGCCAGCCAGTCGTCGATCCCGGACAGCAGCTTCCGGCTGACGTCCTCGGGCGCCGCCGAGCCGCGCACCGACTGGCGCGCCAGCTCGGCCAGCTCCGCGTCGGTGAAGCCGTGGTGGCGACGGGCGATCTCGTACTGTGCCGCCAGCCGGGACCCGAACAGCAGCGGGTCGTCCGCCCCCAGCGCCATCGGCACGCCCGCCTCGAAGAGCGTCCGCAGCGGCACGTCCTCGTGCTTCTCGTAGACCCCGAGGGCCACGTTGGAGGCGGGGCACACCTCGCAGGTCACGCCCCTCTCGGCCAGCTTGCGCAGCACCCGCGGGTCCTCCGCCGCCCGCACCCCGTGACCCACCCGGGCCGCCCTGAGGTCGTCAAGGCAGTCCCGCACCGACGCCGGGCCCGTCAGCTCGCCGCCGTGCGGGGCCGCGAGCAGCCCGCCCTCGCGGGCGATCGCGAAGGCGCGGTCGAAGTCCCGGGCCATGCCCCGGCGCTCGTCGTTGGAGAGCCCGAAACCGACCACGCCCCGGTCCGCGTACCGCACCGCGAGCCGCGCCAGCGTGCGGGCCTCCAGCGGGTGCTTCATCCGGTTCGCCGCGACCAGCACCCGCATCCCGAGGCCGGTGTCGCGCGAGGCGGTGTCGACGGCGTCCAGGATGACTTCCATCGCCGGGATGAGCCCGCCGAGCAGGGGAGCGTACGAGGTCGGGTCGACCTGGATCTCCAGCCACCCCGAGCCGTCCCGGACGTCCTCCTCGGCCGCCTCGCGGACCAGCCGCTGGATGTCCTCCGGCGCGCGCAGGCAGGACCGGGCGATGTCGTAGAGGCGCTGGAAGCGGAACCAGCCGCGCTCGTCGGTCGCCCGCAGCTTGGGCGGGGTGCCGCTGCTCAGGGCCTCGGGGAGGTGGACGCCGTACTTGTCGGCCAGCTCGATGAGCGTCGTCGGCCGCATCGACCCCGTGAAGTGCAGGTGCAGATGGGCCTTGGGCAGCTGGTCGACGGCGCGGACTGCGTGCTCGGAAACGTGCTCCATTGAAGGATCTTGCCGCACTCGAATGGCGGAACACAGCCCCTTTCCCCGATCGGGACCTTGCCCGAACGCACGGACGGGCCCCCGGTTCCGGAGAACCAGGGGCCCGCACCACCGTCGAACGTCGTGCCGGTCAGTCGCGGGCCTCCGCGAGCAGCTTCTGCATCCGGGAGACGCCCTCCACCAGGTCCTCGTCGCCGAGCGCGTACGAAAGCCGCAGGTAGCCCGGCGTGCCGAAGGCCTCGCCCGGGACGACGGCGACCTCGGCCTCGTCCAGGATCAGCGCGGCCAGCTCGACCGAGGTCCGCGGGCGCTTGCCGCGGATCTCCTTGCCCAGCAGGGCCTTCACCGAGGGGTAGACGTAGAACGCGCCCTCCGGGGTCGGGCAGAGGACGCCCTCGATCTCGTTGAGCATCCGCACGATCGTCTGGCGGCGCCGGTCGAAGGCGCGGCCCATCTCGGCGACGGCGTCGAGGTCGCCCGACACGGCGGCGAGCGCGGCGACCTGCGCCACGTTGCTGACGTTGGAGGTGGCGTGCGACTGCAGGTTGGTCGCGGCCTTGACCACGTCCTTCGGGCCGATGATCCAGCCCACCCGCCAGCCGGTCATCGCGTACGTCTTCGCGACGCCGTTGACCACGATGCACTTCTCGCGCAGCTCGGGCATGACCGAGGGGAGCGAGACGGCGGACGCGCTGCCGTAGACGAGGTGCTCGTAGATCTCGTCCGTCAGCACCCACAGGCCGTGGTCGACGGCCCAACGGCCGATCGCCTCGGTCTCGGCCTCGGTGTAGACGGCGCCGGTCGGGTTGGAGGGCGAGACGAAGAGGACGACCTTGGTCTTCTCCGTGCGCGCGGCCTCCAGCTGCTCGACCGATACGCGGTAGCCGGTGGTCTCGTCGGCGACGACCTCGACCGGGACACCGCCGGCGAGACGGATCGACTCGGGGTACGTGGTCCAGTACGGGGCCGGGACGATGACCTCGTCACCCGGGTCGAGGATCGCGGCGAAGGCTTCGTAGATCGCCTGCTTGCCACCGTTGGTCACCAGGACCTGGGAGGCGTCGACCTCGTAGCCGGAGTCGCGCAGCGTCTTCGCGGCGATCGCGGCCTTCAGCTCGGGCAGACCGCCGGCCGGGGTGTAGCGGTGGTACTTCGGGTTCTTGCACGCCTCGACGGCGGCGTCGACGATGTAGTCCGGCGTCGGGAAGTCGGGCTCACCCGCGCCGAAGCCGATCACCGGACGGCCTGCGGCCTTGAGGGCCTTGGCCTTGGCGTCGACGGCGAGGGTGGCGGACTCGGAGATCGCACCGACGCGGGCGGAGACCCGGCGCTCGGTCGGAGGGGTTGCAGCGCTCATACGGCCCATCGTCCCAGACCCCTTCGCGGGCCGGCACACAGGTTTCAGGGTGCGGACAGGAACGGTCATTCCCGGTCGCACGAGGGCCCGCGGGGGCTCCCACGTGCTTTCTGTTCGACGCAGCGCTCATGAACACGTACACTCACTGCTCGTTGGCCCTCACCGACCACATCTCACGATGCGGTAGGTTGGGGAAGCCACAAAGGGTCGTAGCTCAATTGGTAGAGCACTGGTCTCCAAAACCAGCGGTTGGGGGTTCAAGTCCCTCCGGCCCTGCTACACACACCGCCAGGATGTGTGCGCATGTACGTACTTCGATGCACCGCCGTGCGGATCCACCCGGCACGGCACTGCCATGACCCGGGATCAGGTGAGAAGCGTGACGGACGCCGTGGGCTCCATCGACATGCCTGATGCCGAGGACGAAGCGCCTGAGTCGCAGAAGAAGACTCGTAAGGGCGGCAAGCGCGGGAAGAAGGGCCCTCTGGGCCGCCTCGCGCTCTTCTACCGCCAGATCGTCGCGGAACTCCGCAAGGTCGTCTGGCCCACCCGCAGCCAGCTGACGACGTACACCACGGTAGTGATTATCTTCGTTGTCATCATGATCGGTCTGGTGACCGTGATTGACTATGGCTTCCAGGAAGCAGTCAAGTACGTCTTCGGCTGATTTCTTGTTCCACCCCATCTGTATCCAGGAAGAAGCAGCCACCGTGTCTGACCCGAACCTGAACGACCCCGTCGATTCTGTCGAGTCCGTTGAGGACGAGCTCGACATCGTCGAGGCGGCCGACGAGGACCAGGCTGAGGCTGCTGACGCCGCTGCGGGCGAGGCGGCCGAAGAGGCCGCGCTGAACATCGACGAGGACGAGGCGGACGTCGAGGACGACGCCGACGCCGTGGACTCCGAAGAGGCCGACGAAGACGCCGAGGCCTCCGCCGACGAGACCGTCGAGGACGAGGCCGAGGAGGCCGAGGAGGAGCCCGCCGCTCCCGTCGACCCGATCCAGGCCCTCCGCGACGAGCTCCGCGGCCTGCCCGGCGAGTGGTACGTCATCCACACCTACGCCGGCTACGAGAAGCGCGTGAAGGCCAACCTCGAGCAGCGTGCCGTCTCGCTGAACGTCGAGGAGTTCATCTACCAGGCCGAGGTCCCCGAGGAAGAGATCGTCCAGATCAAGAACGGCGAGCGCAAGAACGTCCGGCAGAACAAGCTGCCCGGCTACGTTCTCGTCCGCATGGATCTGACGAACGAGTCCTGGGGCGTCGTCCGCAACACCCCCGGCGTCACCGGCTTCGTGGGCAACGCCTACGACCCGTACCCGCTGACCCTGGACGAGATCGTCAAGATGCTCGCCCCCGAGGCCGAGGAGAAGGCCGCCCGCGAGGCCGCCGAGGCCGAGGGCAAGCCGGCTCCGGCCCGCAAGGTCGAGGTCCAGGTCCTGGACTTCGAGGTCGGCGACTCGGTCACCGTCACCGACGGCCCCTTCGCCACCCTCCAGGCCACGATCAACGAGATCAACGCCGACTCGAAGAAGGTCAAGGGACTCGTCGAGATCTTCGGTCGCGAGACCCCGGTCGAGCTCAGCTTCGACCAGATCCAGAAGAACTGACCCTCCCGGACCCTCACCGGTCACAGGTTTCCGACCCAGGTCAGAGTGGCTCTCGCAGCCGCTCTGACCTGCTCGGTTTTTAGCCGCACGTCTATACCCGTTATCGTTGTGCGGTATGCCTCCATCCGGATGACCGGATGGCGGGCTGAACACTCTCACTAGGACCCGGAGAGAGCAATGCCTCCCAAGAAGAAGAAGGTCACGGGGCTTATCAAGCTCCAGATCAACGCCGGTGCGGCGAACCCGGCCCCGCCGGTCGGCCCCGCGCTCGGTCAGCACGGCGTCAACATCATGGAGTTCTGCAAGGCCTACAACGCCGCGACCGAGTCGCAGCGTGGCATGGTCGTGCCGGTGGAGATCACGGTCTACGAAGACCGCTCCTTCACCTTCATCACCAAGACTCCGCCGGCCGCCAAGCTGATCCTCAAGGCCGCGGGTGTGGACAAGGGCTCCGGCGAGCCGCACAAGACCAAGGTCGCCAAGCTCACGGCCGCCCAGGTCCGCGAGATCGCCACGGTCAAGCTCCCCGACCTGAACGCCAACGACCTCGACGCCGCGTCGAAGATCATCGCCGGCACCGCCCGCTCCATGGGCATCACGGTCGAGGGCTGATCACCCCCTCGTGACCTCCAGTGGTAGGGCCGGCGCGGCCCGCACCACGACTCCATACCTGCCACGCGGCGTAAGCCGCATGGTGCTACTGCACAGGAGCAGAAGTGAAGCGCAGCAAGGCTCTCCGCAGCGCGGACGCCAAGATCGACCGGGAGCGTAACTACGCCCCCCTCGAGGCCGTCCGTATCGCCAAGGACACCGCCGCCACCAAGTTCGACGGCACCGTCGAGGTCGCCTTCCGCCTGGGCGTCGACCCGCGCAAGGCCGACCAGATGGTCCGTGGCACCGTGAACCTCCCGCACGGCACCGGTAAGACCGCCCGGGTCCTGGTCTTCGCGACCGGTGACCGTGCCGAGGCCGCGATCGCCGCGGGCGCCGACATCGTCGGCTCCGACGAGCTCATCGACGAGATCTCCAAGGGCAACCGCCTGAACGAGTTCGACGCCGTGGTGGCCACCCCGGACCTCATGGGCAAGGTCGGCCGCCTCGGCCGCGTCCTCGGCCCGCGTGGTCTCATGCCGAACCCGAAGACCGGCACCGTCACCCCCGACGTCGTGAAGGCTGTCAACGACATCAAGGGCGGCAAGATCGAGTTCCGCGTCGACAAGCACTCGAACCTGCACTTCATCATCGGCAAGGTCTCCTTCGACGAGACGAAGCTGGTCGAGAACTACGCCGCGGCGCTGGAGGAGATCCTCCGTCTGAAGCCGTCCGCCGCCAAGGGCCGCTACATCAAGAAGGCGACCCTGACGACGACGATGGGCCCCGGCATCCCGCTGGACTCCAACCGCACCCGCAACCTCCTCGTCGAGGAGGACCCGGCAGCTGTCTGACCGGGCCGAGCCCCATACGGCTCACTGAGTGGTCGAACCGGCCCCCAGCCCCTCTCCGGAGGGGCCGGGGGCCGGTTTTTTCGTGGGCCGATGTCGGCCGTTCGGGTTACCGTGCAGTTCGACCGATGTACGGATGAACAGACGTACCGATGACCACAGGGTGGGGACTCATGAGCATGTCCACGGGGAAGCGCGCCGCCGTCTGTCTGACGGCCGTAGCCGTCGTGGCCGGTCTGGCGGGCTGCCAGGACGGCGAGAAGGGCGGAAAGTCCGCGGGGGCGCCCGAGAACCGCCAGACGGCCACACAGGTCATCCAGGCCGCGTACAAAAAGACCTCGGCGGCCAAGTCCGCGAAGGTCCGGATGACCATGACGATGCCGGCCACGCTGGAAGGCGGCGGCAGCATGACCATGACCGGCGTCCAGGGGTGGAACCCCACCGTCATGGATATGACGATGAAGGGCTCCATGCTCCGGGCGGCGGGCGGGGACGGCCCGAGCCGGATGCGCATGATCATGCTCGACAACGCCATGTACATGGACATGGGCGTCGCGCGGGCCGCGGAGATGGACGGCAAGCGCTGGATGAAGCTCGACCTGAAGGCGGCCGCGGACGCCTCCGGCGACAAGGGCCTGCAGAAGCAGCTGACCGGCGGACTGGAGAGCGCGAACCAGGACCCGTCCCAGCAGCTCGCCCTGCTGCTCGAGTCGCCCGACCTCAAGCACGTCGGCGCCGAGAAGATCGACGGCGTCGACACCCGGCACTACAAGGGCACGCTCAGCTTCGAGCAGATGCTCGACTCCAACAAGGGCGCCTCCTCCGTGCTCTCGGCCAAGGAGCGCGAGGAGCTGATCGCGAGCGTCGAGAAGGCCGGCATGAAGGGCTACGACACCGAGGTCTGGGTCGACGAGGACGGCTACCCGGCACGGATGCTCGTCGACATGACCATGGCCCAGGGCACGGTCCGCCTCGAGGCCCACTACTCCGACTACGGCGCCCAGGCCACCGTCCAGGCCCCGCCGGCCGAGGACACCGTGGACCTCTTCGGGATGCTGAAGGAGCTCGGCTCCGGACTCGGCGGCGCCTGAGCCGTACGGGCGGATTTGCTCGTCGCCGATCCCTTCGCGTACTCTTCCCCAGAAGCCAAAGACCGCTGGTCGTTGCCGTGCTCTCGCAAGGGGTGCGGTGGCCGAAGGATTCGCTGAGATGCGAACGACCCGCGCAGGTGACCGTGGAAGAGTTCCCGGATCGTTCGATCCGGTCGAGCTGAGCCCCGTGCGCCTGCGCCGGGGCGTTTTGTTTTGTTCAGCCCCTTCTGAGCGGTCCTCATCACCCGGAAGGAGGCCGACGCTCATGGCAAGGCCCGACAAGGCTGCCGCGGTAGCCGAGCTCAAGGACAAGTTCCAGAGCTCGAGCGCCGTCGTGCTGACCGAGTACCGGGGTCTCACCGTGGCGCAGCTGAAGACGCTGCGCCGTTCGCTCGGTGAGAACGCCCAGTACGCCGTGGTGAAGAACACGCTGACCAAGATTGCGGCCAACGAGGCCGGGATCACCTCGCTCGACGACCAGTTCACCGGTCCGACGGGCGCTGCCTTCATCACCGGTGACCCGGTGGAGTCGGCGAAGGGTCTTCGTGACTTCGCCAAGGACAACCCCAACCTCGTCATCAAGGGCGGTGTCCTTGACGGCAAGGCGCTGTCCGCCGACGAGATCAAGAAGCTTGCGGACCTCGAGTCCCGCGAGGTTCTGCTCAGCAAGCTGGCCGGTGCCTTCAAGGGCAAGCAGTCGCAGGCTGCCTCGCTCTTCCAGGCGCTGCCGTCGAAGTTCGTCCGCACCGCGGAAGCGCTTCGCGTCAAGCTCGCCGAGCAGGGCGGTGCCGAGTAACTCGGCTCGCGCAATGACCCTCACCCCACCAGGGGGGACGGTCGCAGCGGGCCGACAGTACGCCCGCCTACATGTACATCGGCACCAGCCGAATTAGTGGAAGGATCGCCCATCATGGCGAAGCTCTCTCAGGACGACCTCCTCGCCCAGTTCGAGGAGATGACCCTCATCGAGCTCTCCGAGTTCGTGAAGGCCTTCGAGGAGAAGTTCGACGTCACCGCCGCCGCGGCCGTCGCCGTTGCCGGCCCCGCCCAGGGTGGCCCCGCCGCCGAGGCTGCCGAGGAGCAGGACGAGTTCGACGTCATCCTCACCGGCGCCGGTGACAAGAAGATCCAGGTCATCAAGGTCGTGCGCGAGCTGACCTCCCTCGGCCTGAAGGAGGCCAAGGACCTCGTCGACGGTGCGCCGAAGCCCGTCCTCGAGAAGGTCGCCAAGGAGGCCGCGGAGAAGGCCGCCGAGTCCCTCAAGGGCGCCGGCGCCTCCGTCGAGGTCAAGTAACACCTCGCGAGTCTCCTGACTCGCTCAGGCGCCGCTCAGGCGCCTTCTGAAGGGCGATCACCCATCCGGGTGGTCGCCCTTCCGCGTTCCCCGGAGCGGGCGCGTCGGGGGTCGTGGAGGGCGTTCCTGTCGGAGTATGGTGATCTTCGCCGTGCGCCCCCGCTCACCGGGGGGCCTTGACGAACCGCACGCAGCGCGCAATTCTCAGGACGCGTCGTCACAACGATCCGTATCCGAGGCATGGATCGACGACGGAACGGGCAGTATCGAGGTGCGCCACACGGCGCGAGGTACCGCGGAGTTGAGAACAACGAGGGTCGAGAAAAGTACGCCCTGGACATCAGTGAGCCGAGTGGCTACACTGACCCTTTGCGCTGCCTGTTAGCTGCCCCCTGCCCGTCACCAGGGGCATCCCCTCGCATAAGCATCGTGGACACGACCGCCCTGACCTGGCTTTACGGCCACTGTCCGGAACGTCCGTCTTCATGCACAGCTTGGAACCGGTACGCGCGTAGTGAGTCCGAGCCCTCGGAAGGACCCCCTCTTGGCCGCCTCGCGCAACGCCTCGACCAATACGAACAACGGCGCCAGCACCGCCCCGCTGCGCATCTCCTTTGCAAAGATCAAGGAGCCCCTCGAGGTTCCGAACCTCCTCGCGCTGCAGACCGAGAGCTTTGACTGGCTGCTCGGTAACGCCGCCTGGAAGGCTCGCGTCGAGGCAGCTCTCGAGTCGGGACAGGACGTCCCCAGGAAGTCGGGTCTGGAGGAGATCTTCGAGGAGATCTCCCCGATCGAGGACTTCTCCGGGTCGATGTCGCTGACCTTCCGCGACCACCGTTTCGAGCCGCCGAAGAACTCGATCGACGAGTGCAAGGACCGTGACTTCACGTACGGCGCCCCGCTCTTCGTCACCGCCGAGTTCACCAATAACGAGACCGGCGAGATCAAGTCCCAGACGGTCTTCATGGGCGACTTCCCGCTCATGACCAACAAGGGCACCTTCGTCATCAACGGCACCGAGCGTGTCGTCGTGTCGCAGCTTGTCCGCTCGCCGGGCGTCTACTTCGACTCCTCGATCGACAAGACGTCCGACAAGGACATCTTCTCCGCCAAGATCATCCCTTCCCGGGGTGCCTGGCTGGAGATGGAGATCGACAAGCGCGACATGGTCGGTGTCCGCATCGACCGCAAGCGCAAGCAGTCCGTCACCGTCCTCCTGAAGGCGCTCGGCTGGACCACCGAGCAGATCCTGCAGGAGTTCGGCGAGTACGAGTCCATGCGCGCCACCCTGGAGAAGGACCACACCCAGGGCCAGGACGACGCGCTGCTCGACATCTACCGCAAGCTGCGTCCGGGCGAGCCGCCGACGCGCGAGGCCGCTCAGACGCTGCTCGAGAACCTCTACTTCAACCCCAAGCGCTACGACCTCGCGAAGGTCGGCCGCTACAAGGTGAACAAGAAGCTCGGCGCCGATGAGCCGCTGGACGCGGGTGTCCTCACCACCGACGACATCATCGCGACCATCAAGTACCTCGTGAAGCTCCACGCGGGCGAGACCGAGACGGTCGGCGAGTCGGGCCGGGAGATCGTCGTCGAGACCGACGACATCGACCACTTCGGCAACCGCCGTCTGCGCAATGTCGGCGAGCTCATCCAGAACCAGGTCCGCACGGGTCTGGCTCGTATGGAGCGCGTCGTGCGCGAGCGCATGACCACGCAGGACGTCGAGGCGATCACGCCGCAGACCCTGATCAACATCCGGCCGGTCGTCGCCTCCATCAAGGAGTTCTTCGGCACCAGCCAGCTGTCGCAGTTCATGGACCAGAACAACCCGCTGTCGGGTCTGACGCACAAGCGTCGTCTCTCGGCGCTGGGTCCCGGTGGTCTGTCCCGTGAGCGGGCCGGCTTCGAGGTCCGAGACGTGCACCCGTCCCACTACGGACGCATGTGCCCGATCGAGACCCCCGAAGGCCCGAACATCGGTCTGATCGGTTCGCTCGCCTCGTACGGCCGCGTCAACGCGTTCGGCTTCATCGAGACGCCGTACCGCAAGGTCGTCGACGGTCAGGTCACCGACGAGGTCGACTACATCACCGCCGACGAGGAGGACCGCTTCGTCATCGCCCAGGCGAACGCGATCCTGAACGACGAGCTCCAGTTCACCGAGCCGCGCGTCCTGGTCCGCCGCCGAGGCGGCGAGGTCGACTACGTCCCGCCGACCGACGTCGACTACATGGACGTCTCGCCGCGCCAGATGGTGTCGGTCGCGACCGCCATGATCCCGTTCCTCGAGCACGACGACGCCAACCGTGCCCTGATGGGCGCGAACATGATGCGGCAGGCGGTGCCGCTGATCAAGTCCGAGGCCCCGCTCGTCGGTACCGGCATGGAGTACCGCTGTGCCACCGACGCCGGCGACGTACTGAAGGCCGAGAAGGACGGTGTGGTCCAGGAGGTCTCCGCGGACTACATCACGACCACGAACGACGACGGCACGTACACCACGTACCGCCTGCACAAGTTCTCCCGGTCGAACCAGGGCACCTCCGTCAACCAGAAGGTCGTGGTCGACGAGGGCTCGCGCGTCATCGAGGGCCAGGTCCTCGCCGACGGTCCCGCCACCGAAGACGGCGAGATGGCCCTCGGCAAGAACCTGCTCGTGGCGTTCATGCCGTGGGAGGGTCACAACTACGAGGACGCGATCATCCTGTCGCAGCGCCTCGTGCAGGACGACGTCCTCTCCTCGATCCACATCGAGGAGCACGAGGTCGACGCCCGTGACACCAAGCTCGGCCCGGAGGAGATCACCCGGGACATCCCGAACGTCTCCGAGGAGGTCCTCGCGGACCTCGACGAGCGCGGCATCATCCGCATCGGTGCGGACGTCGTCGCCGGCGACATCCTGGTCGGCAAGGTCACGCCCAAGGGCGAGACCGAGCTGACCCCGGAGGAGCGTCTGCTCCGCGCGATCTTCGGCGAGAAGGCCCGCGAGGTGCGTGACACCTCGCTCAAGGTCCCGCACGGCGAGATCGGCAAGGTCATCGGCGTCCGCGTCTTCGACCGCGAGGAGGGCGACGAGCTTCCTCCGGGCGTGAACCAGCTGGTCCGCGTCTACGTCGCCCAGAAGCGCAAGATCACCGACGGTGACAAGCTCGCCGGCCGTCACGGCAACAAGGGTGTCATCTCCAAGATCCTTCCGATCGAGGACATGCCCTTCCTCGAGGACGGCACCCCGGTCGACATCATCCTCAACCCGCTGGGTGTCCCGTCCCGAATGAACCCGGGACAGGTCCTGGAGATCCACCTCGGCTGGCTCGCCAGCCGCGGCTGGGACGTCTCCGGCCTCGCGGACGAGTGGGCGCAGCGCCTGCAGGCCATCGGTGCCGACCAGGTCGCCCCGGGCACCAACGTCGCCACCCCCGTCTTCGACGGTGCGCGTGAGGACGAGCTCGCGGGTCTGCTGCAGCACACCATCCCGAACCGCGACGGCGAGCGCATGGTGCTCCCCTCCGGCAAGGCGCGCCTGTTCGACGGCCGCTCCGGCGAGCCGTTCCCGGACCCGATCTCGGTCGGGTACATGTACATCCTCAAGCTCCACCACCTGGTCGACGACAAGCTGCACGCCCGGTCGACCGGTCCGTACTCGATGATCACCCAGCAGCCGCTGGGTGGTAAGGCCCAGTTCGGTGGCCAGCGCTTCGGTGAGATGGAGGTGTGGGCGCTGGAGGCTTATGGCGCCGCGTACGCCCTCCAGGAGCTGCTGACGATCAAGTCCGACGACGTGACCGGCCGCGTGAAGGTCTACGAGGCGATCGTCAAGGGCGAGAACATCCCTGAGCCCGGCATCCCCGAGTCCTTCAAGGTGCTCATCAAGGAGATGCAGTCCCTGTGCCTCAACGTGGAGGTGCTCTCCTCGGACGGCATGTCCATCGAGATGCGCGACACCGACGAGGACGTCTTCCGCGCAGCGGAGGAGCTCGGTATCGACCTGTCCCGGCGCGAGCCGAGCAGCGTCGAAGAGGTCTGACGGGAGTCCGGTACGGGGACTCGGTGCACCATCGCTGAGTCCCCGGCCGGCCCCAGGACCCCCGTTTCAGACCCCAAGACTTACAACCCTGAGAGGGATTGACGCATAGTGCTCGACGTCAACTTCTTCGACGAGCTCCGGATCGGTCTGGCCACCGCTGACGACATCCGTCAGTGGAGCCACGGCGAGGTCAAGAAGCCGGAGACCATCAACTACCGCACGCTCAAGCCCGAGAAGGACGGACTCTTCTGCGAGAAGATCTTCGGTCCGACCCGGGACTGGGAGTGCTACTGCGGCAAGTACAAGCGTGTCCGCTTCAAGGGCATCATCTGTGAGCGGTGTGGCGTCGAGGTCACCCGCGCGAAGGTGCGCCGCGAGCGGATGGGCCACATCGAGCTCGCCGCTCCCGTTACCCACATCTGGTACTTCAAGGGCGTCCCGTCGCGCCTCGGCTACCTGCTCGACCTCGCGCCGAAGGACCTCGAGAAGGTCATCTACTTCGCCGCGTACATGATCACGTTCGTCGACGACGAGCGTCGCACCCGCGACCTCCCGTCGCTGGAGGCGCACGTCTCCGTCGAGCGTCAGCAGATCGAGAACCGTCGCGACTCCGACCTGGAGGCCCGCGCCAAGAAGCTCGAGACCGACCTGGCCGAGCTCGAGGCCGAGGGCGCCAAGGCCGACGTGCGCCGCAAGGTGCGCGAGGGTGCCGAGCGTGAGATGAAGCAGCTGCGCGACCGTGCGCAGCGCGAGATCGACCGTCTCGACGAGGTCTGGAACCGCTTCAAGAACCTCAAGGTCCAGGACCTGGAGGGCGACGAGCTCCTCTACCGCGAGCTGCGTGACCGCTTCGGCACGTACTTCGACGGTTCGATGGGTGCCGCGGCGCTGCAGAAGCGCCTGGAGTCCTTCGACCTGGACGAGGAGGCCGAGCGCCTCCGCGAGATCATCCGTACCGGCAAGGGCCAGAAGAAGACCCGTGCGCTCAAGCGCCTCAAGGTCGTCTCCGCGTTCCTGCAGACCGCGAACAGCCCCAAGGGCATGGTTCTCGACTGCGTGCCGGTGATCCCGCCGGACCTGCGTCCGATGGTGCAGCTGGACGGTGGCCGCTTCGCGACCTCCGACCTGAACGACCTGTACCGCCGCGTGATCAACCGCAACAACCGTCTGAAGCGTCTGCTCGACCTCGGTGCCCCCGAGATCATCGTGAACAACGAGAAGCGGATGCTCCAGGAGGCGGTCGACGCCCTCTTCGACAACGGCCGTCGCGGTCGCCCGGTCACGGGCCCCGGCAACCGTCCGCTGAAGTCCCTCAGCGACATGCTGAAGGGCAAGCAGGGTCGATTCCGTCAGAACCTGCTCGGCAAGCGTGTGGACTACTCCGCGCGTTCCGTCATCGTCGTCGGTCCGCAGCTGAAGCTGCACCAGTGCGGTCTGCCGAAGGCCATGGCGCTGGAGCTCTTCAAGCCGTTCGTGATGAAGCGCCTGGTCGACCTGAACCACGCGCAGAACATCAAGAGCGCCAAGCGGATGGTCGAGCGCGGCCGCACGGTCGTGTACGACGTCCTCGAAGAGGTCATCGCCGAGCACCCGGTCCTGCTGAACCGTGCGCCCACGCTGCACCGCCTCGGCATCCAGGCCTTCGAGCCCCAGCTGGTCGAGGGCAAGGCCATCCAGATCCACCCGCTCGTCTGCACCGCGTTCAACGCGGACTTCGACGGTGACCAGATGGCCGTGCACCTGCCGCTCTCCGCGGAGGCGCAGGCCGAGGCCCGCATCCTGATGCTGTCCTCGAACAACATCCTGAAGCCGGCCGACGGCCGTCCGGTCACGATGCCGACCCAGGACATGGTCCTCGGTCTGTTCTTCCTGACCACCGACGGTGAGCTGCGGGACACCAAGGGCGAGGGCCGCGCGTTCGGCTCCACGGCCGAGGCGACGATGGCGTTCGACAACGGTGAGCTCGCGCTCCAGTCGCCCATCGACATCCGCTTCCCCATCGGCACCGTTCCCCCGCGCGGCTGGGTTCCCCCGGTCGCCGAGGAGGGCGAGCCGCAGTGGCAGCAGGGTGACTCGTTCCGTCTGCGGACGACCCTGGGCCGTGCGCTCTTCAACGAGCTGCTGCCCGAGGACTACCCCTTCGTCGACTACTCCGTCGGCAAGAAGCAGCTCTCCGAGATCGTCAACGACCTCGCCGAGCGCTACCCCAAGGTCATCGTGGCGGCGACGCTCGACAACCTGAAGGCGGCGGGCTTCTACTGGGCGACCCGTTCCGGCGTCACCGTGGCCATCTCCGACGTCGTCGTGCCGGAGGCCAAGAAGGCGATCGTCAAGGGCTGGGAAGAGCAGGACGAGAAGGTCCAGAAGCAGTACGAGCGCGGTCTCATCACCAAGGAAGAGCGCACTCAGGAGCTCATCAACATCTGGACCAAGGCGACCAACGAGGTCGCCGAGGCGATGAACGCGAACTTCCCCAAGACGAACCCCATCTTCATGATGGTTGACTCGGGTGCCCGAGGAAACATGATGCAGATGCGGCAGATCGCCGGTATGCGTGGTCTGGTGTCGAACGCCAAGAACGAGACGATCCCGCGTCCCATCAAGGCGTCCTTCCGTGAGGGTCTCACCGTCCTCGAGTACTTCATCTCGACGCACGGTGCCCGTAAGGGTCTGGCCGACACCGCCCTGCGTACCGCCGACTCGGGTTACCTGACCCGTCGTCTGGTGGACGTCTCGCAGGACGTGATCATCCGCGAGGAGGACTGCGGCACCGAGCGCGGTCTGAAGCTGAAGATCGCCGAGAAGGGTGCCGACGGCATCCTGCGGAAGACGGGCGACGTCGAGACCTCCGTGTACGCGCGGATGCTCGCCGAGGACGTCGTCGTGGACGGCAAGGTCATCGCGCCGGCCAACGTCGACCTGGGTGACGTGCTCATCGACGCCCTCGTGGGCGCCGGCGTGGAGGAGGTCAAGACCCGCTCGGTCCTGACCTGTGAGTCCGCCGTCGGTACCTGTGCCTTCTGCTACGGCCGCTCGCTGGCCACCGGCAAGCTGGTCGACATCGGTGAGGCCGTCGGCATCATCGCCGCCCAGTCCATCGGTGAGCCCGGTACCCAGCTGACGATGCGTACCTTCCACACCGGTGGTGTGGCCGGTGACGACATCACGCAGGGTCTGCCGCGTGTCGTCGAGCTCTTCGAGGCCCGTCAGCCCAAGGGTGTCGCCCCGATCTCGGAGGCGGCCGGCCGCGTCCGCATCGAGGAGACCGAGAAGACCAAGAAGATCGTCGTCACCCCGGACGACGGCAGCGACGAGACGGCGTTCCCGATCTCGAAGCGTGCCCGTCTGCTGGTGGGCGAGGGCGACCACGTCGAGGTGGGCCAGAAGCTCACCGTGGGTGCCACCAACCCGCACGACGTGCTGCGGATCCTCGGTCAGCGCGCGGTCCAGGTCCACCTGGTCGGCGAGGTCCAGAAGGTCTACAACTCGCAGGGCGTGTCGATCCACGACAAGCACATCGAGATCATCATCCGGCAGATGCTGCGCCGTGTGACGATCATCGAGTCCGGCGACGCGGAGCTGCTGCCGGGCGAGCTCGTCGAGCGCTCGAAGTTCGAGACCGAGAACCGTCGTGTGGTCACCGAGGGCGGTCACCCCGCCTCCGGCCGTCCGCAGCTGATGGGTATCACCAAGGCCTCGCTCGCCACCGAGTCGTGGCTGTCGGCGGCGTCCTTCCAGGAGACGACCAGGGTTCTGACCGACGCGGCGATCAACGCCAAGTCGGACTCCCTGATCGGCCTCAAGGAGAACGTCATCATCGGTAAGCTCATCCCGGCCGGTACGGGCCTGTCCCGCTACCGCAACATCCGGGTCGAGCCGACCGAGGAGGCCAAGGCCGCGATGTACTCGGCCGTCGGCTACGACGACATCGACTACTCGCCGTTCGGCACCGGCTCCGGCCAGGCCGTTCCGCTGGAGGACTACGACTACGGTCCGTACAACCAGTAAGCGAGTCGCTTGAAGCACTGAAGGGCGGCCACCCCGTTGCGTACGGGGCGGCCGCCCTTCGGCGTGCGCGGGCGGGTCCGCGCACGTGGTGGGCGCGGTGCTGCCCGCGAGGGGCCGGCGGGCGCGCTCCAGGGGGGTCCAGCCGGGTCTGGACGGCCGCCTGGAGGAGGGCCGGCGCGCGCGGGGGCGGTGGCCCTGCCAGGACGGTGGTGGGGGGCGGTGAGGCGGCTCACCACGGCCGGGGGCCACCAGGCGTCTCCTGGGGCCGGAAGGGGCCGTGGGGCGCGGGAGGGCGGCGAGCGCGGCGGCAGGAGGGCCCGGCCCGCTCACGTGAGCGGCGTCACCCGGCCCTCCGGCCCCCGCCCAGCCGTTCGCCCCGACTCCCGCCCCCACCACGCCCGTTCGCGGCTCCACGCTCCGCCGCGCCGGCCGGGAGCCGGTGCGCGCGGGCATTTGTTTTGACCGGAGTCCGTACGGTAGGTACGCTCAGACCTTGTGCCTGGGGTGTGCCTGGGCTCGTGTGCGTGTCCTCAACCGCATGGCGAGTCCGTCAACAGCCACCGCAATCTGCGCCTTCCCGCCCTCGGCGGAGGTCCGCAGTATTCGACACACCCGACCGCGTGGGTCGGCGATGTTCCAGGTTAGTTTTACGACGGCACACAGAAACCGGAGAAGTAGTGCCTACGATCCAGCAGCTGGTCCGGAAGGGCCGGCAGGACAAGGTCGAGAAGAACAAGACGCCCGCACTCGAGGGTTCCCCTCAGCGTCGTGGCGTCTGCACGCGTGTGTTCACGACCACCCCGAAGAAGCCGAACTCGGCCCTCCGTAAGGTCGCGCGTGTGCGTCTGACCTCCGGCATCGAGGTCACGGCCTACATCCCGGGTGAGGGTCACAACCTGCAGGAGCACTCCATCGTGCTCGTGCGTGGTGGCCGTGTGAAGGACCTGCCGGGTGTTCGTTACAAGATCATCCGCGGTTCCCTCGACACGCAGGGCGTCAAGAACCGTAAGCAGGCTCGCAGCCGCTACGGCGCCAAGAAGGAGAAGTAAGAATGCCTCGTAAGGGCCCCGCCCCGAAGCGCCCGGTCATCATCGACCCGGTCTACAGCTCTCCTCTTGTCACCTCGCTGATCAACAAGATCCTGCTGGACGGCAAGCGTTCCACCGCCGAGCGCATCGTCTACGGCGCCATGGAAGGCCTCCGCGAGAAGACCGGCAACGACCCGGTCATCACGCTGAAGCGCGCCCTCGAGAACGTGAAGCCGTCCCTCGAGGTCAAGTCCCGCCGTGTCGGTGGCGCCACCTACCAGGTGCCGATCGAGGTCAAGCCCGGTCGCGCCTCCACCCTCGCGCTGCGCTGGCTCGTGGGTTACTCCCGCGCCCGCCGCGAGAAGACCATGACCGAGCGCCTCATGAACGAGCTCCTCGACGCCTCCAACGGCCTCGGTGCTGCGGTCAAGAAGCGTGAGGACACGCACAAGATGGCCGAGTCCAACAAGGCCTTCGCGCACTACCGCTGGTAGTTCGACCCCACATCGAGACCGAGAGAAGACTGAAGCCTTATGGCTACCACTTCGCTTGACCTGGCCAAGGTCCGCAACATCGGGATCATGGCCCACATCGACGCGGGCAAGACGACCACCACCGAGCGGATCCTGTTCTACACCGGTGTGTCTTACAAGATCGGTGAAGTCCACGACGGCGCTGCCACGATGGACTGGATGGAGCAGGAGCAGGAGCGCGGCATCACGATCACGTCTGCCGCGACGACCTGCCACTGGCCGCTGGAAGACGTTGACCACACCATCAACATCATCGACACCCCGGGCCACGTCGACTTCACCGTCGAGGTGGAGCGTTCGCTCCGCGTGCTCGACGGTGCGGTGACGGTGTTCGACGGCGTCGCCGGTGTCGAGCCCCAGTCCGAGACTGTCTGGCGTCAGGCGGACCGCTACGGCGTCCCGCGTATCTGCTTCGTCAACAAGCTCGACCGTACGGGTGCCGAGTTCCACCGCTGCGTCGACATGATCGTGGACCGCCTCGGCGCCGTCCCGATCGTCATGCAGCTGCCCATCGGTGCCGAGATGGACTTCCAGGGTGTCGTGGACCTCGTCCGCATGAAGGCCCTGGTCTGGTCCGCGGAAGCGACCAAGGGCGAGATGTACGACGTCGTCGACATCCCCGCCTCGCACACCGAGGCCGCTGAAGAGTGGCGCGGCAAGCTGGTCGAGACCGTCGCGGAGAACGACGAAGAGGTCATGGAGCTCTTCCTCGAGGGCCAGGAGCCCACCGAGGAGCAGCTGTACGCCGCGATCCGTCGTATCACCATCGCCTCCGGCAAGGGTGGCGGCGAGAAGACCATCACCCCCGTCTTCTGTGGCACCGCGTTCAAGAACAAGGGCGTCCAGCCCCTGCTCGACGCGGTCGTGCGCTACCTTCCCTCCCCCCTGGACGTCGAGGCCATCGAGGGCCACGACGTCAAGGACCCGGAGCAGGTCATCAAGCGCAAGCCGTCCGACGACGAGCCGCTGTCGGCCCTCGCGTTCAAGATCGCGAGCGACCCGCACCTCGGCAAGCTCACCTTCGTCCGGATCTACTCCGGTCGCCTGGAGGCCGGCACCGCGGTGCTGAACTCCGTCAAGGGCAAGAAGGAGCGCATCGGCAAGATCTACCGCATGCACGCGAACAAGCGTGAGGAGATCGACTCGGTGGGCGCCGGCGACATCGTCGCCGTCATGGGCCTGAAGCAGACCACCACCGGTGAGACGCTGTGCGACGACAAGAACCCGGTCGTCCTGGAGTCCATGGACTTCCCGGCGCCGGTCATCCAGGTCGCCATCGAGCCCAAGTCCAAGGGTGACCAGGAGAAGCTGGGTGTAGCCATCCAGCGTCTCGCGGAGGAGGACCCCTCCTTCCAGGTTCACTCGGACGAGGAGACCGGCCAGACCATCATCGGTGGTATGGGCGAGCTTCACCTCGACATCCTCGTCGACCGCATGCGTCGCGAGTTCAAGGTCGAGGCGAACGTCGGTAAGCCGCAGGTCGCGTATCGTGAGACGATCCGCAAGGCCGTCGAGCGCATGGACTACACCCACAAGAAGCAGACCGGTGGTACCGGTCAGTTCGCCAAGGTGCAGATCGCGATCGAGCCCATCGAGGGTGGCGACACCTCGTACGAGTTCGTGAACAAGGTCACCGGTGGCCGCATCCCGAAGGAGTACATCCCTTCGGTCGACGCCGGTGCGCAGGAGGCCATGCAGTTCGGCATCCTGGCCGGCTACGAGATGACCGGCGTTCGCGTCATTCTTCTCGACGGTGGCTACCACGAGGTCGACTCCTCCGAACTCGCGTTCAAGATCGCCGGCTCGCAGGCCTTCAAGGAGGCCGCGCGCAAGGCTTCGCCGGTCATCCTCGAGCCGATGATGTCCGTCGAGGTCACCACGCCCGAGGACTACATGGGCGAGGTCATCGGTGACATCAACTCCCGCCGTGGCCAGATTCAGGCCATGGAGGAGCGCAGCGGCGCTCGCGTCGTGAAGGGCCTCGTGCCCCTTTCGGAGATGTTCGGCTACGTCGGCGACCTCCGCAGCAAGACCTCGGGTCGCGCAAGCTACTCGATGCAGTTCGACTCCTACGCCGAGGTTCCGCGGAACGTCGCCGAGGAGATCATCGCGAAGGCCAAGGGCGAGTAACTCTCCCAAGTTCACGCTTTAGGCTTGACACCAGTCGCTGGGGCTCATTCCCCCGAAACCCGAGGGATCGGGCCCCGGCGCCTGGCATCCCAGCAAAGATCACCTGGCGCCGATGAAGCAAGGCGTACAGAACCACTCCACAGGAGGACCCAGTGGCGAAGGCGAAGTTCGAGCGGACTAAGCCGCACGTCAACATCGGCACCATCGGTCACATCGACCACGGTAAGACGACCCTCACGGCCGCCATTACCAAGGTGCTGCACGACGCGTACCCGGACCTGAACGAGGCCTCGGCCTTCGACCAGATCGACAAGGCTCCTGAGGAGCGCCAGCGCGGTATCACCATCTCCATCGCGCACGTCGAGTACCAGACCGAGTCGCGTCACTACGCCCACGTCGACTGCCCCGGTCACGCGGACTACATCAAGAACATGATCACGGGTGCGGCGCAGATGGACGGCGCCATCCTCGTGGTCGCCGCCACCGACGGCCCGATGCCGCAGACCAAGGAGCACGTGCTCCTGGCCCGCCAGGTCGGCGTTCCCTACATCGTCGTCGCCCTGAACAAGGCCGACATGGTGGACGACGAGGAGATCCTGGAGCTCGTCGAGCTCGAGGTCCGTGAGCTCCTCTCCGAGTACGAGTTCCCGGGCGACGACCTGCCGGTCGTCAAGGTCTCGGCGCTCAAGGCGCTCGAGGGCGACAAGGAGTGGGGCCAGTCGGTCCTGAACCTGATGGCCGCCGTCGACGAGGCGATCCCGCAGCCCGAGCGTGACGTCGACAAGCCGTTCCTGATGCCGATCGAGGACGTCTTCACGATCACCGGTCGTGGCACCGTCGTCACCGGTCGTATCGAGCGTGGTGTCCTCAAGGTCAACGAGACCGTCGACATCGTCGGTATCAAGACCGAGAAGGTCACCACCACGGTCACCGGCATCGAGATGTTCCGCAAGCTGCTCGACGAGGGCCAGGCCGGTGAGAACGTCGGTCTGCTCCTCCGTGGCATCAAGCGCGAGGACGTCGAGCGCGGCCAGGTCATCATCAAGCCCGGTTCGGTCACGCCGCACACGAGCTTCGAGGCCCAGGCCTACATCCTGTCGAAGGACGAGGGTGGCCGTCACACCCCGTTCTTCAACAACTACCGCCCGCAGTTCTACTTCCGTACCACGGACGTGACCGGCGTCGTGACCCTCCCCGAGGGCACCGAGATGGTCATGCCGGGCGACAACACCTCCATGACCGTCGAGCTGATCCAGCCCGTCGCCATGGAGGAGGGCCTCAAGTTCGCCATCCGTGAGGGTGGCCGGACCGTGGGCGCCGGCCAGGTCGTCAAGATCAACAAGTAATTGTCGATCTGACCTGAGCCACTCCTGACGGAGCCTCAACAGAAGGCCCCCGATCCACCGTTCGCGGTGGGGCGGGGGCCTTCTTGTGTCGCCCCGGTGACGGATGGGGCGGGAGTGGCCAGTTAGCATGCGAACAGTTGTGTGTGTCATGTCCATCAGGGGTGGGGAGACATCTTGAGTTCCGGACGTCGAGCGAGACGGACGACGAAGGCGGCGCTGGTGCGCCGCACCGCGCTGGGGACCGCCGTCGGCGTCCTCGCGGTCCTCGGTATCCAGGCCGCGGCGAACGGCGCCGTCTTCGGTACGGAGGACAAGGCCGGGGCGGGGGACAAGCCCGGTGTGTACAGCACCGAGGCGGGGAACGGCGTGTCGGGCCGGGGCGAGCTGCACAAGCTCGCGCTCACCGACAAGGGCAAGGGCGAGGCCGTCCTGACCCAGCGGACCACCGAGCCGTTCGGCCTCCTCGGCGTCTCCTGGGCGGACTCCGACGAGAAGATCAAGGGCACGATAGAGGCGCGCGCCCGCAGTATCGAGACCGGCGAGTGGTCCGACTGGATCGAGCTGGAGCCGCTGCCGGTCGGCATGGACGGCAAGCGGCCCGGCGCGGGCGCCGCCACCGAGCCGATCTGGGTGGGCGCATCGGACGGCGCCGAGGTCCGGGTGAGCGACGGCGCGGCCGCCGGTACGCTCCCGGCCGGCCTGCAGCTCAACATGGTGGACCCCGGCGGTGCGGGTGGCGAGGCGAAGGAGAACGGCACGCTCGACGCCGAGCCCGCCGCCTTCGTCGCCGACACCCCGCCGACCACGCCCGGTCCGGCGTCGACCGCTCCGCAGCCGAAGATCGTCACCCGCGCCGAGTGGCGCGCGGACGACGAGGTGCCCACGCCCGAGCCCCCGATCTACCTGCCCGGCGGGAAGATCAAGGCCGCCTTCGTGCACCACACGACGAGCGAGGCCTACGACTGCTCGGAGTCGCCGGCCATCGTCCGAAGCATCCTCCGCTACCACGTGACGACCGGCGAGAAGTGGCGCGACATCGGCTACAACTTCCTCGTCGACAAGTGCGGGACCATCTTCGAGGGCCGCGAGGGCGGCATCGACCAGCCCGTACAGGGAGCGCACACGTACGGCTGGAACTCCGAGTCCACCAGCGTCGCGGTCATCGGCGACTACACCAGCCAGGCCGCCTCGAACCCCGCGCTGATCTCGGCGTCCCGGGTCATCGCGTACAAGCTGGGGCAGTACGGCGTGAACCCGGGCGGCACCGCCCAGCTCACCGCCGGCGCCGCGCAGACCAACTACTTCGGTGACAAGTTCGAGGCCGGCAAGGTCTACTCCTTCGCCGCGACCTCCGGCCACCGCAACGGCTTCAACACCCAGTGCCCGGGCATCATGCTCTACCCGCAGCTGCCGACCATCCGCAGCCACGCCACCGGCACCGTCGCCAACCTGAAGGTCGACTCCCTGGGCGGCGGCGCGACACCCGCCGGCGGCGGCTACGAGACGCCCGGCCCGCTGACGGTCAACTGGTCCACCTCCACCGTCAACGGCCTCATCCACAAGTTCGAGGTCCTCGTCGACGGTCAGGTCGCCGGCTGGTCCTGGGGCCACATCCGCAGCGCCGCGACCACGGTGACGGGCTACGGCAACCACCAGGTCGCCATCCGGGCCACGCACACCTCCGGCAAGACGACCACCAGCCCGGCCGTCACCGTGACCGTCCCCGGTCCCAAGACGTTCAAGCCCGTCACCCCGACCCGGCTGATGGACACCCGCGCCGGTCTCGGCGTGCCGAAGGCCAAGGTCGGCCCGGCCGGCGTGGTGACCCTCCAGGTCACCGGCGCCAACGGCATTCCGGCCACCCACGTCGGCGCGGTCGTGCTGAACGTGACGGCCACCGCCCCGACGGCGACGAGCTTCGTCTCGGTCTACCCGAACGGCACGCCCCGGACGAGCGCCTCGAACCTGAACTTCACCGCCGGCAAGACGATCCCCAACCTGGTCGTCGTCCCGGTCGTGAACGGCAAGGTCAGCTTCTACAACCACGCCGGCACCGTCGACCTGATCGCCGACGTCACCGGCTACTACACGACCGAGACCACGGGCTCCACGCACGTCAACCACGGCCCGCTGCGGCTCATGGACACGCGCGCCGGTCTGGGCGTTCCGAAGGCCAAGGTCGGCCCGGACAGCGTCGTGACGCTGCCGGTCGCGGGCGTCCAGGGAGTTCCGGAGGAGGACGTCACCGCCGTCGTCCTGAACGTGACGGCGACCGCCCCGACCTCGGCGAGCTTCGTCTCGGTCTACCCCAGCGGCACGGCCCGGACGAGCGCGTCGAACCTGAACTTCACCGCCGGCCAGACGATCCCGAACCTGGTGGTCGTCCCGGTCGTCGACGGCAAGGTCAGCTTCTACAACCGCTCGGGCTCGGTGGATCTGATCGCCGACATCACGGGCTACTTCACCTCGGGCGGTGAGGGCGCGTCCCACATCAACCTGGGTCCGAAGCGGCTGATGGACACCCGCTCCGGCCTCGGTGTCGCCAAGGCCCCGGTCGCGGCCGGCGGCGTGGTGACCCTGCCGGTCGCGGGCGTGCAGGGCGTGCCGGCCGGTGACAAGGTCACCGCCGTCGTCCTGAACGTCACGGCGACCAACCCGACCTCGGCCAGCTTCGTCTCGGTCTACCCGGACGGAACGGCTCGTACCAGCGCGTCGAACCTGAACTTCACCGCCGGCCAGACGATCCCCAACCTGGTGGTCGTCCCGGTCGTCAACGGCAAGGTCAGCTTCTACAACCGCGCGGGCTCGGTCGACCTGATCGCCGACATCACGGGGTACTTCACCAAGTGATCTGAGCGCACGCACGGACGCGGGCCCGTCTCCCTCGGGGGAGGCGGGCCCGCGTCTTTATGCGCTGCGCTGCATGCGGCTCTGCGTGCGGCTCGGTGGGCAGCTCTGTGGGCAGCTCTGTGTACGGCTCTGTGTACGGCGGGCCGCGTTCAGCTCCGTGCGCCGCGCTCCGGCCGCCACAGCCAGGGCCGGGCGTCGGCGCCCAGGCCGACGGCGGTGGGCCCGTCGGGGCCGAGCAGCAGGGCGGTGCCGCCCACGGCGGCCGTTCCCTGCGTACGGGTGTGCAGCCGGCCGGCCCCGCGCAGCTGGATCCGGCCGCGCAGGTCCTTGCCGAGGAGGACGGGCGACCGGCCGTCGCCGGCGGCGGTCACCACGCCGTACCCGTCGAAGGAGACGCCGGCGCCGGTGCTCGACAGCAGCTCTGGGGAGGCGGGCGCACGGCGGTACACCACGACGCCGTCGGCACCGCCGTCGGTGCCGCGGGGGGCGGGGACGGCGGCGACCGGGTCGCCCGCGCCGGCGAGCGGCGCGGCCGGAACCCCGTCGATCCAGTGCGCCACGCTCTCCCGGCCGGCCGCGAGGACGTGGACCCGGCCGGCCCCGTCGACGAGGGCGGTCAGCCCGTCCTGCACCTCGGCGTCCCCGGCGAGGGGCCGCCAGCGGCTCCAGGTGCCGTCGGCGGCTCGTACCCGCGTCGAGACGCCCTTGCCCGCGTCGCGTACGAAGAGATGGACGCGGCCGTCGGGGGCGGTGACGGCCACCGGCACGCCGATCCGGCGCCCCCGGTCGTCGCCGCGCTCCGGATTGCCCAGGCCCCGCCAGGCGCGGAACGGGCCGCCGGGGGAGCGCTGCTCCAGGAGCACGACCTCGCGCCGGTTCGGACCGCCGTGGCCGCCGAGGGCGGCGAACCGGATCCCGACGAGGAGGACCCGGCCGTCGGGCAGCACCGCCGAGCCCAGCTCGGGCGCGAGCGGCCCGCCCCCGAGGTCCTCGGGCTCGCCCCAGAGCCCCGAGCCCCGCTCCGTCTCGCGCCAGCGCACGGCGCGCAGGCCGAGCACGCCGTGGGCGACGAGCCGCCCGTCCGGCTGGGCGTGGACGGCCGGGCCGCGCCCGGGCCAGCGGTGGTGGGTGGCGCGCACCCACCCCTTCTTGTTGGTGAGGGGGCGGTCGCCGCCGACGCCGTAGTCGCCGCAGCCGGACGGGTTGCCGCACTCCCAGGAGGGGTCGCCGCCGTACGGGACGAGGTGCCCGGCCTTCTCGCGGAGGACCTGCGGGGGGAGGTTCTTGGGCCAGTGGCGGTTGTAGTAGCCGCGGAACGCCGTGGCGGCGAACGCCGGTATCGGCGCGCCGTCCCGGGCGGAGTCGGCGACCCAGCGGACGAGCGCCGCCCAGGAGAAGCAGGCGACGGCGGTGTGGTCGCCGTGGTCGGAGTAGCCGGGCTGCTCGCTGTCCCGCTTGCGGGTGGCCTCGTCGCTGAGCTGGATGTCCGGGTCGGGGTCGAGGGTCTGCACGACGGTCGGTCGGTACCGCTCCAGGAGGCCCACGAGGACGTCGACCAGCCGGCCGTGGTCGTAGGTCTGCGAACGGCGGACGGGGGAGCCGGTGGAGACGTGGGTGGGGAGTTCGAGGGCCCGGTCGCGCCAGAGGGCGGGCAGGGCCATGTACCGGCGCGGGGTGTGCATGGGCAGGTTGAGGAAGATCAGCTCGACCCGGCGTCCGTTGTGGGCGAGGGTGTCGATCTCGGCCTGCCGGCCGCCGCGCAGGGTGACGACGTCCCGGCGCCAGGTCGCGAACCGGTCGAGCCCGATGGCCTCGGCGTACGCCTGGCGCAGGCCCTGGTGCCGGGCGGAGGAGTAGGCGGCCTTGTCGGGCGCGGCCGCGGGCATCCCCGCGACGCGGTTCACGCCGGTGTGCTCGCCGGCGGTGACGTAGACGGAGACGAGGGGGACACCGGCGTCGAGCATGCGCTGGGTGTCCGGGTTCATGAAGTAGAGGTCGTCGTCCGGGTGCGCGGCGAACTGCATCAGCTGCGCGCGCCCGGAGCGGGCGATCGGCATCCCGGGCGCGGGATCGGCGGCGGGCACGGCCCGCCGTGACGCGGGCACGGAACACCCCCCGAGAACCGCGCTCCCCCCGAGAGCAGCGGCCGCGACGGCCCCCGCGAGCACCCTGCGCCGCCGGGGCCGAGCGGCCCCGGACACGGATATGTCGTCCACTGGTGGTGCTTCCCCCGCGCTGTGTACCGGTCATCGAGCGTTAACGAAGACGGCGACAGGGCCCGAAAGGTTGTGCGGGGATAGGTCACATGGGCGAGGGGTTGCGGGGGAGGGGGGCGCGGGGCGTCGGGGTGGCGGCTGCGGGGGCTGGCGGCCGCCCGCCGTCAGGGCTGCGCGGGGAGCGCCCGGAGCAGGACCAGCCGACGGACGTCGGAGGTGTCCAGCACGGCCAGGGAACGCGTGACACCGTCCAGGAAGGTGACCTGGCCCTTGTTGTTATGGGCGTAGAGGAGGTTCCCGGTCGCCTCCTGACCACCGGCTTCACGGCGTACCCAGACGAGCCCACGGGTATCCGGGCCCGGTACGTGAAGGGCCTTGATCACGTCGTTCCAGTCGTCCACCGGCACGGGCGCGAAGCCGGGGAAGTACCGGCGGTGCAGCCGGTCCCACCAGCCGGGGGCCTCGTGGGCGGGGCGCCACGGCAGGGCGACGGCGCGGTGGCCGTCGAGCGCAGGGTGCAGCGCCGCCACACAGCCGCGGGCGTTGATGCGACGCGCCTGGCGACGGACCCGGGCGGCGGTCTCGTGCGGGGGAGCCGGTTCCAGGTCCGCCGACGGGGCGCTGGAGGCGGGGTGGAACGGCGAACTGCCGTCCTTGGGCACGACGAGCGAGGCCGCGAGCATCGGCGAGGGCGGGTACCCCGGCTGCGGGAGGGCCCGACAGGACAGCAGCCATGCCGTGTCCGTCTCGTACACCGGGCGCGGCACGGCGAGCTCGACGAGCCCGCCGTAGACCGCGCTCAGCCAGGCGGTCGCCTGCTGCACCGGATTCTGTGTCTGCATGGTCGGCACGCGGTGGTCAGTCCCAGGCCGTGCCCAGGGCACTGAGACGGTTCCCGTACTCGATCACCTCGCGCCACTCCGGCGGCCAGTACTTGATGCCGTGCACCGCCCCGGCGAAGGCGCCCGCCAGGGCCGCGATCGAGTCGGAGTCTCCGGACGAGTGGGCAGCGCGGCGCAGTGCGTGGCGTGCGTCGCCACCGACGACCAGGAAGCAGTACAGGGCTGTGGCGAGCGCTTCTTCGGCGACCCAGCCGGCGCCGACCACCGTGCTGGGGTCCTGGTCCACGTCCGGCTCGCGCAGCGCCTCGCTCACGCGGTCGAGAGCGCGCAGACATTCGTCCCACCCGAAGGCGATGTAGGTCTCGGGGTCCGGCGCGCCCGCCCGCTGGGCGAGGCCGCCCAGCCAGTCGGCGTGGTAGGTCCGCCGCGAGGCCCGCGCATAGGCGCGAAGTTCATCGAGGAGATGCGGCAGGGGGCAGGCGTTGACGAGGAGCCACACGGCGTGGGCCGTCAGGTCGCTCGCCGCGAGCGCCGTCGGGTGGCCGTGCGTCAGGGCGGCCTGCAGCTGGGCGAGGCCCGAGCGCTGCTCGGCCGTCAGACCGGGCACGAGGGCGACGGGGGCCACCCGCATGTTCGCGCCGCACCCCTTGGAGGTGACGATGCTCGCGGCCTGCCAGGGGACATCGCGTTCCAGAGCCGCGCAGGCGTCCAGGCAGGTCCGGCCCGGAGCCCGGTTGTTGTCCGGGTCGCGCAGCCAGCGCACGAAGTGTTTCCGTAGGGCCGTTTCCGCAGCGGCGGGCGTGAGCGAGGCACCTCCCTGTTGCGCGGCTCCTTGCGGCCTGCGTCCGCCTCGGACGTCCCGCTCTCCCTCGGCCCCCCGTGCCGCGCGCCCCTGTGCGGCGCTGTCCGGACTGCCGGTGGCCTCCGCCAGCGCTTCGCCCACGGCCAGCATCATCTGGGTGTCGTCGGAGACCCGCACCCCGCCGCCCGGGGAAAGGGGCAGCTCCATGGTGTGCCAGGGACCGAACCTGGCCCCGATCTGCTCCATGGTGAGGAACTCCGTCGGGTAGCCCATGGCATCCCCGAGGGCGAGACCGAACAGCACCCCGCTCGCCGGCCGCGTCGCGGCCCCCTTCGGACGCTGTCCTGCGCGTGCCTCGAGTACACCGGGGTACGGGGCCTCGGCGAGTGAGCCGGGTACGACGTGGCTGGACTCGACGAAGGGCGAATCACGGATCATCTCGGCCAACGCTTCGGACGGCGCGAGCCCGCGTGCTGTGGCGTCATAGAGGCGGCCCACCCACACGTCACCTTCGTTGAACGCTTCGGAACCGCCGTCCTTGCGTACGATCCAGTTCGCGGCGGCGTCCCTGTCGTTGACCCACACATAGCCGATCACCGAGCCGCGGGCGTCGGCCACGCTGACGTACTGCACGGGCCCGCTGCTTTCGCGTGCGTACCGCTGCGGCCCGCCCGGCTGGATCAGGAACTGCAAGTCCTCTTCGAAGTGCGGATTGGTCGTCCGCTTGACGAAGCGGGGGTCGGATTCCCGTTCGGGGTGCATGCGGGCAGTCCTTGTCTCGTGGGGCACCGAAGTGCGGGTGGCCGGATCGCGACGCGGTCACTTGGAGGGTGGGGTACGAGCGCTCACCGCGGTCTCCTCCAGGCACGTCCTCTCGGTACTCAATCCCATGCCCGGCCCAGGGCGCGGATGTGGTCGCGGTACTCCAGCACCTCGGTCCACTCGGGCAGCCAGTACGCGGGGCCGTGCTTCGCTCCGGCGAAGGCGCCGGCCAGGGCGGCAATGGAATCGGAGTCTCCGGAAGAGTGCGCTCCGCGCTGGATGGCCCGACGGGCGTAGCCGTCCACGACGAGGAAGCAGTACAGCGCCGTCGCGAGGGCTTCCTCGGCGATCCAGCCGGCGCCGACCGCCTCGCAGGGGTCGCGGTCGACGTCCGGGTCGCGCAGGGCGTCGGCCACCGTGTCGAGGGCGCGAAGGCACTCGTCCCATCCGAAGGCGATGTAGGTCTCGGGGTCCGGTGCTCCGGCCTTGTGCGCCAGGTCGCCGAGCCAGGCCTCGTGGTACTTCCGCCGCGACTGTGTCGCGTGGAGGCGCAGTTGCGGGATGAGCTCGTCCAGGGCGCAGCCGTGAGCGAGGAGCCACACCGCATGGGCCGTGAGATCGCTTGCGGCAAGAGCGGTCGGGTGGCCATGCGTCATGGCGGCCTGCAGCTGTGCGATGCCCGAGCGCTGTTCGGCCGTCAGGCCGGGTACGAGGGCGACGGGGGCCACGCGCATGTTCGCGCCGCAGCCCTTGGAGTTGATGACCGTGGCGTCCTGCCATCGGACACCGCGTTCGAGTCCGGTGCAGGCGTCCAGGCAGGTCTGTCCGGGGGCCCGGTCGTTGTCCGGGGAGCGCAGCCAGGTCACGAAGTGCCGTCGCAGGGCCTCCTCGACCTGCGCCGGTGTGAAGGTCTGGGCTGCCCCCCAGGCCCCACCCGTCACGCGAGGACTCACGGTGACGTCCGCGAGCGCTTCCGCGACCGCCAAGGTCATCTGGGTGTCGTCGGTCACCCGCACGACATCGCCGGCGGAGAGTGGCATCTCCATCGTGTGCCACGGCCCGAAGGTGGCGGTGATGCGCTCCATGGTCAGGAACTCGGTGGGGTAGCCCATGGCGTCACCGAGCGCCAGGCCGAGCAGGACCCCGGTAGCCGCGTGCCACGGGCGCTCCGTGGGCGGGTGGCCGGCCAGATCGAGGATCGCGTCCGAGTGGGGGGCCTCCGCGAGGGAGCCCGGTACCACGTGGCTGCTGGGGGAGGGCGACTCCATGGTCATCCGGGTCAGCGCTCCCGACGGCGTCAGCCCTCGCGCCTTCGCCTTACGGAGCCCGTCGATCCACGCGACGTCGCCGCTGGAGCCTTCTCGTCGGGGGACCCAGCCCGCGGCGTCGGCACGGTCGCTGATCCACAGGTAGCCGATCACCGTGCCGCCGGTGTCGGCCAGCGCGACATACTGCACGGCTTCACGGGTTCGGGACGAATATTCCGGAGGCCCTGGCACGACGACGGATCCGTAGTCCTCGGTGTGGCCACCGGTTCTCCGCTTCACGAAACGGGGCGATTCCTTTTCGCTGTTCATTGCTGTCTTTCCCTAGTTCCGGGGCAGGATCTCCCCGTAGATGTGCCATTGACCGGTGTCGTCCGCGAAGGCCCGTGTCACGTTGTAGCTCATGCCGCGTCCGAGGAGTAGTTCCCGTTCGCCCATACCGTAATGACTGACCTTCTCCACCCAGAGGGCATCGGTTCCCTCGGGGACGCGGAGGTGCAGGATGCCCGCTTTGTTGCCGAAAGCCGCGCTGCCGAGCGAGGTGGACATGTAGCCCGGTTCGTCCAGAGTCCTGCCGACCAGCTCTTCGGGTCGTGTGACGCCGAGGTGGGCCACCCCTTGGCCGCGTGCCACCGTGACATCCTCCGGGACGGGGCGGCCGGCGAGAGCCTTGTCGACCTCCTCGATGTTGCGGAGGACATCCGGAGTCCCCAGCTCGGGATTTCCTCGGAGATACGCGTTCATCTCCGAGTAGGTGGCATAGCGGGGATCTGGTTGGCCTCCGTGTTCGTCCGTGTAGTCGAGAACCGATTTCTTGGTCGACTCCGGAAGGCCCTCCGCGTAGTCGTTCCAGTGCTCCCGCCCGTACGCGATCGCCGCATCGTCGTTCGGGAACGAAACAGCGCCGTCGCTGATCTCCGCTGCCGCGACCTCGTGTTTCTGCGCGACATCGAGCCCATGGAACTCGTCCGCCGACACGTGCGGCTCATGCGTGAAACCGTTGTCGGCGTGCCCACCAGGCCCGTCGTTGACCCCCTGAAGCTCCGGATACTGATCGTCCAGGAACTCCTGCGCCGTAGGGCCGTCCACCGAATCCGCGTGGACGGCCCCCTGGTCCACGTGATCCGTGGCCTGGGCCAGGCCGTCCCAGTCCTTGGCGGCGGCCGTGTCGTCGACGAGACCCGTCGGAGTCGGGTGTGCGGCGGCGTCGTCGATCGTCCAGCCGGGAGGCAGCTGGGAGACCCCGTTGTCGGGCACCGCGGACGGTGGCCAGTGCGGGGCCGCCTCGTCCACCAGCCCCGTCGGCGGCGAGGACGGCGCATGTGCGACGTCGTCCCCGTACTTCAGACCCCGCGTCGCCGGATTCGACGCCGCTGCCTCCAGCCCCTCCCGGGCCGCGGCCCGCAGGCCGCCGCCGGCGAAACCCGTGCCCTTCGTGCCGAAGAGCTCCGGGATGAGGCGGCCGATGAATTCCGCCGGGTCCTTCTTGAACCCCTCGACCGCGGCCGTCACCACGCGCTCGGGGTGGGCGACCGTGGAGACCAGGCCGGAGAGCGTCATCGAGACGTTCTGCATGTACGCGGCCGGGTGCGTCAGGTTGTACGGATCGGTCGGGTTGAGGCCGCGGGCGAAGTTGAGCAGTCCCGCCGTGCCCTTGAGGGCGCCGCCCACCACGTGGGTCAGCTCCGTGTTGTACGCCTGGTATCCGTCGACGAGGTCGTCGCCCAGACGGCTGAGCGGCGGAGGTTCGGCCGGGGCGTGGGCCAGAGCCTTCTCCACCCTCGCCTGGGCTTCGGTCGCGGCGGTGTTCCGCTGCTCACGGGCGTGGGCGAGCAGGGCCTCCGCCTCCTTGACGACCGCCTTTCCGGGGTCCTCGGTCGTGGCGTTGCCGGCGTCCTTGTCCTTCGCGGCCGCCTTGGCCTCCTCCGAGACGCGCTTTCCCTCGCGGTACAGGTCGATGGCGTCGTACGCCACGCCCTGGGCCCACTTCACCGTGTGGGCGTAGGCCTCCAGAGCGCCGGCCGCCGCCTCGCACGCGTCCGCCGCGTGCAGCCACTTCGTGGGATGCACCCCGAACTTCTCGCGGAAGGCGTCGCCGCCCACGCCCTTCCAGCGTGACGAATCGACCTTCCTCATCCCCTGGCCGACCTTTTCGAAGGCCGCCCGGAAGTCCTTCAGGTGCGCCGCGCTCTCGAGGATCGTGGTGGGGTTCCCGCGGACGAGTTCGTTCGCCTCCTCGGTCTGGCCGAGCTGCTTCTCGCCGGGGGTCGCTCCGAGGTTCGACGCGACACCGTCGCCCCAGTCGGTGACCACGTCGGCGGCGCCGTGCAGACCGTAGGAGTCGAGCCGCTCCCCGGCTCTGTCGCTCGCCCAGTCGACGGTCTCGCCCAGCGCCTTCTTGCCGGAGTCGATGCCGTCCTCGACGGCCCCAAGGCCTTCGTTGATCCCGTCCTCGATGCCTTTGCCCAGATCACCGAGACCGTTGCCGATGTCGTCGAGCAGGCCGCCCATCAGCCCTCGTCACCCCTCTGCTGCGGGGACGTCGCGCCCTGCTGTGGTTGCTGCTGCTGGGCGGCGGCGGCCCGTTCCTCCGGAGAGGGGCCGAACGTGTCGTCGAGCATCTCCTCGTACTGAGCGTCGGAGACGCCGACGGAGGAGTGCAGGGTCTGTGGGTTCACGCCGGGCAGGCCGATCGTCTGGGAGGTCATCAGATCGCGGCCCGCGTCCTTCCAGCCCTGGGCCGAATTGGCCCTCGCCTGGTCGAAGGACTCCTGGCTGTAGTCGACCCCGCCGTAGGCCCCGGACGAGGCGATGTCACCCCACCCCTGCTTCGTGACCTCGTCCTCGGAGGCGTACGGATTGCCGATGGCCGCATTGGTCACGATCTTGAACGTGCCTTCCACGTACTGCTCGGTCTCGTGGTAGCTCCCGGCCGACAGACCCGTGGCGACGGCGAACGAGTTGCCCTCGTTGATCAGGGCACGCACCCCCCACTCCCAGCGCTCGCAGAACGACGAGAACGTCCCCGTCAACCCTTCGTGGCCCATCGCCAAGCCCGAGAGCGCGATGCCGCCGAAGCCACGCCCTTCCGCCGCCATGCTGTCCGCGCCGAGCTCCTTCAGCTCGCCCAGTGCCAGCGTCAGGCCGTTCGCGATCTCGTTCAGCCCGCTCGTGGCCAGGTCCTCACCGGCCTCGCCCCCGACCCCGCTCACCGTGCGGCCCCCCACTTCTCGGCTCCCGTGACGTTCCGATCCACCGCCGCCCCGTCCGGTACGACTCCGGCCACGGGCGGGAACAGCACCGCGTGCTCGGCGCCGTCCGCCGCGTCCAGGGCCACCCCGCACGGCATGCCCGCGCTCGGCACGGCCACGTCCAGCAGCCGCGACCCGAGCACCGTCTCGTACTCCCACTCGGTTTCGGCCTCGCCCCGGGCATGGGCGTACCGGACCAGCGCGGCCTCGTCGGAGAACGCGAGGATCCACCGCACGCCGCCGAGATCGACGGTCAGCCAGGCCTGGTCCCGGCGCGGTACGACCACCGCCGTCGTACGGAAGAGCGCCAGGACCGCCTCGAACTCGCGTCGCCGGGACTCGGCCCCCGGGTCCAGCGGCGCATCCGGCCCGTCCGGGTGACGGGCACCGGAGAGCGCGGACGACGGGACGGCCCCCCGCGCGTCGGGAGGTGGGGAAGAGGGAGACCACGGAGAGGGCGACCAGGGAGAGGGCGACCATGCCCCCGGAGAAGGATCCGGCGCGGATGCGCCGGCCGCCCCCGTCGGCGGGCCCTGCGGTTCGACAGGCGGTCCTGCGTAGTCAGCGAGCCGAGACCGCCGTACCGGCGTGTCCGAGCCGCCCCCGAAATCGATCACCGCGCCACCCTGGCACAGCTCCGGAGGCCGCCACCAGTCGCGCCTGGGTTATCCGTACATGCCCGGCATGCGGTGCGGGCGGGTGCGAAGACGGTGCGGAGGACCCGTGGGGATCGTGAGACTCTCCCGTTCGAAAACGTTCGACAGGGGTGGGGAACATGAGCGAGAAGGAACCGTCGGTCTCCGACGACGAGTGGGCCGCGATCGTCGAAGCCGCGCGGGCGGACGGCGTCGGGGTGGGGGTGCCGAAGGTGCGGCGGTGGAGGTTCCGGCGTGGGGGCGCGGGTGCTCCGCGGCGGGCCGCGCCCGCACGGACGCCGGTGCAGCCGGAAGGGTGGCGTACCGGGCCCGCCTGGCAGGAGATGAACGGGCGCGGCAAGGCCCGGCGCCAGGTGAAGGGCGTCATCGGGATGGTGCTGGTGGTCGCGCTCGGGCTCGTGGCGTTCCGGCCGGAGCTGCTGACCGACCGGCTTCCGGACGGCTGGCTCCCGGGTACGGAGACGACTCCGCTGGCCGCCGAGACCGCGCCGCCCTCCGCGGCGCCGGCGGCCGAGACGTTCCCCGACACCCCGACCCTGAAGGAGCCCTTCAAGGGCTCCCCGGCCCTGCGCTGGGCGGACGGGGCCGCGGGCATCGAACCGCCCCCGGCCAAGGCCGTCGGCTGGATGTCGAAGAAGCAGACGGCCGCGGCGCTCAAGCGGGCCAAGGGCTTCCTGGTCGCCGCGAACCTCGATCCGGCCGTGATCAAGGGCGGGAAGCCCACCGCCGCGCTCGCGCTCCTCGACCCGGAGCAGGGAGGTCTCCGGTCCGAGGTGGACACGTGGCTGGCCCACCCCACGGAGAAGGGGGACCCCACGCGGGTCTTCAGCCGCTTCGACCCGAGCGAGGTGCGGCTCGTGGGCCGCGTGGTGAAGCTCCGCGGGCGGATGACCGTGGAGGAGGGCAAGGGTAAGGACGCCGGCACGGTGCTGGTCCGCACCGACTACACCTTCGTCTACCCGCTGGTGAAGACCAGGCCGGGCGCCGACGAGGTGGCCCGGACGATCGTCCGCCGCGAGATCACGTTCAGCTTCGCCGAACCCGGCAGGTTCCGCGTGACGCCGGGCAAGCTGGGCATCTCGTACTGGCACTCGTCCATCGGCAACAGCACGTGCGACCGCGCGCCGGACGGCTTCCTCCACCCGACGTTCCCGGAGGACCTGCGCGCCCAGCCCGCCCCCGCGCCCTCCGGCCCCGCCACGGATCCCTACGACCGCAGCAAGAGCCTCGACGACCTGCCGGGGGAGTGCGGCACCGCCACCCGTACCTGATCGGACCGCCCGGGGCGGGCGGCGCCCACCGCGACCCTGCGTGTAGCCAGACGTGACGTGGGGTACAGTCTTCCGCCCCGATTGGCGGCCGGATGCCCCCGTATGGCAGACTGTCGGGGTTGCTCGGTTGAGTGCCGATGCTGCGCGCCTCCCGTCGGGAGGACCGGAAGCGAGTCCCACAGTACTCGTCGACCCCACGCGGGTCGGACGTACGGGAATCTTCTGGGAAGCGTCAGCGGGGTACCGACCAGGCACTCGGCGGGTGTTCTGCCCCCGGCTCGCGGTCCAGGGACCGCACCCCCTTGGTTGGGAAGTCTTACGGACTTCTGCGTAGAGGGAGTGCGACACGCCCGACCGCGTGGGTCGGAGGCGGAGTCAAGAGAAGCCCCGAGTTCCAGAGCGTTACGAGAGACAGGACTACTGAGTAGCCATGGCGGGACAGAAGATCCGCATCCGGCTCAAGGCCTACGACCACGAGGTCATCGACTCCTCGGCGAAGAAGATCGTCGAGACGGTGACCCGCACTGGTGCGTCGGTCGCGGGCCCGGTGCCGCTGCCCACTGAGAAGAACGTGTACTGCGTCATCAAGTCGCCGCACAAGTACAAGGACTCGCGCGAGCACTTCGAGATGCGCACGCACAAGCGCCTCATCGACATCCTCGACCCCACGCCGAAGACGGTCGACTCGCTCATGCGTCTCGACCTGCCGGCGGGCGTCGACATCGAGATCAAGCTCTGAGGTGACGCGCGAGATGGCAAAGAACATTAAGGGCGTCCTGGGCGAGAAGCTCGGCATGACCCAGGTCTGGGACGAGAACAACCGGGTCGTCCCGGTGACCGTCGTCAAGGCCGGGCCGTGCGTCGTCACCCAGGTGCGCACCAACGACATCGACGGCTACGAGTCGGTCCAGATCGCCTTCGGCGAGATCGACCCGCGCAAGGTGAACAAGCCCCTCAAGGGTCACTTCGCCAAGGCAGACGTCACCCCGCGCCGCCACCTGGTGGAGCTTCGTACCGCTGACGCCAGCGAGTACACGCTCGGCCAGGAGATCACCGCCGCCGTGTTCGAGTCGGGCGTCAAGGTCGACGTCACCGGCAAGAGCAAGGGCAAGGGCTTCGCCGGTGTCATGAAGCGTCACAACTTCAAGGGCCTCGGCGCCGGTCACGGCACGCAGCGCAAGCACCGCTCCCCCGGTTCCATCGGTGGCTGCGCCACTCCGGGCCGTGTGTTCAAGGGCCTCCGGATGGCTGGCCGTATGGGCAACGAGCGGGTCACCACCCAGAACCTGACCGTCCACGCCGTTGACGCGGAGAAGGGTCTGCTGCTCATCAAGGGCGCGGTCCCCGGCCCGAACGGTGGCCTCGTCCTGGTCCGTACCGCGGCCAAGGGGGTTTGAGGAACCGATGAGCACCATTGACATCCTTTCGCCGGCAGGCGACAAGGCCGGGACCGTCGAGCTCCCCGCGGAGATCTTCGACGCCAAGACCAGCGTTCCGCTGATCCACCAGGTCGTCGTCGCCCAGCTGGCCGCTGCCCGTCAGGGCACGCACAAGACCAAGCGCCGTGGCGAAGTCCGCGGTGGTGGCAAGAAGCCTTACCGCCAGAAGGGCACCGGCCGCGCGCGCCAGGGTTCGACCCGTGCGCCGCAGTTCGCCGGCGGTGGCGTCGTCCACGGCCCCGTGCCGCGTGACTACTCGCAGCGCACCCCGAAGAAGATGAAGGCCGCCGCCCTGCGCGGTGCCCTCTCGGACCGGGCGCGCCACTCCCGCATCCACGTCGTCACCGGCGTGGTCGAGGGTGAGGTCTCCACCAAGGCCGCGAAGACGCTGTTCGGCAAGATCTCGGAGCGCAAGAACCTGCTCCTGGTCGTCGACCGCGCCGACGAGGCCGCGTGGCTCTCCGCCCGCAACCTGCCCCAGGTTCACATCCTGGAGCCGGGCCAGCTCAACACGTACGACGTGATCGTCTCCGACGACGTGGTCTTCACCAAGGCCGCCTTCGAGTCCTTCGTGTCTGGCCCCCAGACCGCTGAGACCGAAGGGAGCGAGGCCTGATGTCCGAGGCCACGATCACCAGCAAGACCTTCACGGACCCGCGTGACATCCTCGTCAAGCCGGTTGTCTCCGAGAAGAGCTACGCCCTGCTCGACGAGAACAAGTACACGTTCATCGTGGCGCCCGGCTCCAACAAGACCCAGATCAAGCAGGCCGTCGAGGCGGTCTTCTCGGTCAAGGTCACCGGGGTCAACACGATCAACCGTCAGGGCAAGCGCAAGCGCACCCGCACCGGTTTCGGTAAGCGCGCCAACACCAAGCGCGCCATCGTCACCCTTGCCGAGGGCAACCGTATCGACATCTTCGGCGGCCCGACCTCCTGACGGAGGTCGAGTCGTCCGGAATCGGACGAGGACTGAGAAATGGGAATCCGCAAGTACAAGCCGACTACGCCGGGCCGCCGTGGCTCCTCCGTAGCCGACTTCGTCGAGATCACGCGGTCCACGCCGGAGAAGTCGCTGGTCCGCCCCCTGCACAGCAAGGGCGGCCGTAACAACACCGGTCGTGTGACTGTCCGTCACCAGGGCGGTGGCCACAAGCGCGCCTACCGCGTGATCGACTTCCGTCGTCACGACAAGGACGGCGTGCCGGCCAAGGTCGCTCACATCGAGTACGACCCCAACCGCACCGCGCGCATCGCGCTGCTCCACTACGCGGACGGCGAGAAGCGCTACATCATCGCCCCGAAGAACCTGTCGCAGGGTGACCGGGTCGAGAACGGCCCCGGCGCCGACATCAAGCCCGGCAACAACCTGGCCCTCCGTAACATCCCGGTCGGTACCACGATCCACGCGATCGAGCTCCGTCCCGGCGGTGGCGCCAAGTTCGCCCGTTCCGCGGGTGCCTCCGTGCAGCTGCTGGCGAAGGAGGGCACGATGGCCCACCTTCGTATGCCGTCCGGTGAGATCCGTCTGGTCGACGCCCGCTGCCGCGCCACTGTTGGCGAGGTCGGCAACGCCGAGCAGTCGAACATCAACTGGGGCAAGGCCGGCCGCAAGCGCTGGCTGGGCGTTCGCCCGACCGTTCGCGGTGTGGCGATGAACCCGGTCGACCACCCGCACGGTGGTGGTGAGGGCAAGACCTCCGGTGGTCGCCACCCGGTCTCCCCGTGGGGTCAGAAGGAGGGTCGTACTCGCTCGCCGAAGAAGGCTTCGAGCAAGTACATCGTCCGCCGCCGCAAGACGAACAAGAAGCGCTAGGAGCGGGTTTAGATGCCGCGCAGTCTCAAGAAGGGACCCTTCGTCGACGGACACCTCGTAAAGAAGGTGGACGTACAGAACGAAGCCGGTACCAAGAACGTCATCAAGACCTGGTCCCGTCGCTCGATGATCATCCCGGCCATGCTCGGCCACACGATCGCGGTGCACAACGGCAAGACCCACATTCCGGTGTTTGTCACCGAGTCGATGGTCGGCCACAAGCTCGGCGAGTTCTCGCCGACGCGCACCTTCCGGGGTCACGTGAAGGACGACCGGAAGTCGAAGCGCCGCTAGTAGCGGGGTGGAATGACCATGACAGACACTGGAAGGACAACCATGGAAGCCAGGGCCCAGGCGCGGTACATCCGCGTCACGCCCATGAAGGCCCGCCGCGTGGTGGACCTTATCCGTGGCATGGACGCCACGGAGGCTCAGGCGGTCCTGCGTTTCGCCCCGCAGGCCGCGAGCGTGCCGGTTGGCAAGGTGCTGGACAGCGCCATCGCCAACGCTGCACACAACTACGACCACACGGACGCCTCTTCGCTGGTCATCAGCGAGGCGTACGTGGATGAGGGCCCGACCCTGAAGCGGTTCCGTCCGCGTGCCCAGGGCCGTGCCTACCGGATCCGTAAGCGGACCAGCCACATCACCGTGGTCGTCAGCAGCAAGGAAGGAACCCGGTAATGGGCCAGAAGGTTAACCCGCATGGGTTCCGGCTCGGCATCACCACGGACTTCAAGTCCCGTTGGTACGCCGACAAGCTGTACAAGGACTACGTCAAGGAAGACGTCGCCATCCGTCGGATGATGACGTCCGGCATGGAGCGCGCCGGCATCTCGAAGGTTGAGATCGAGCGCACCCGTGACCGCGTGCGGGTGGACATCCACACCGCGCGTCCCGGCATCGTCATCGGCCGCCGTGGCGCCGAGGCCGACCGCATCCGCGGCGACCTCGAGAAGCTCACGGGCAAGCAGGTCCAGCTGAACATCCTCGAGGTCAAGAACCCCGAGATGGACGCTCAGCTGGTCGCCCAGGCCGTTGCCGAGCAGCTCTCCTCCCGCGTCTCCTTCCGTCGCGCCATGCGTAAGAGCATGCAGGGCACGATGAAGGCCGGCGCCAAGGGCATCAAGATCCAGTGCGGCGGCCGTCTCGGCGGCGCCGAGATGTCCCGCTCGGAGTTCTACCGCGAGGGTCGTGTGCCCCTGCACACGCTCCGCGCGAACGTCGACTACGGCTTCTTCGAGGCCAAGACCACCTTCGGTCGCATCGGCGTGAAGGTCTGGATCTACAAGGGCGACGTCAAGAACATCGCCGAGGTCCGCGCCGAGAACGCTGCGGCCCGTGCGGGTAACCGCCCGGCCCGTGGTGCCGGCGCTGGCGACCGTCCCGCCGGCCGTGGTGGCCGCGGTGGCGAGCGTGGCGGCCGCGGCCGCAAGCCGCAGCAGCAGTCCGCGCCGGCTGCCGAGGCCCCCAAGGCCGACGCTCCCGCCGCCGCTGCCGCTCCGGCTGAGAGCACCGGAACGGAGGCCTGACCGAAATGCTGATCCCCCGTAGGGTCAAGCACCGCAAGCAGCACCACCCCAAGCGCTCGGGTATGAGCAAGGGTGGTACGCAGGTTGCGTTCGGCGAGTACGGCATTCAGGCCCTCACGCCGGCGTACGTGACCAACCGCCAGATCGAGGCGGCCCGTATCGCGATGACCCGCCACATCAAGCGTGGCGGCAAGGTCTGGATCAACATCTACCCGGACCGCCCGCTGACCAAGAAGCCTGCCGAGACCCGCATGGGTTCCGGTAAGGGTTCGCCGGAGTGGTGGATCGCGAACGTCAAGCCCGGTCGGGTGATGTTCGAGCTGTCCTACCCGAACGAGAAGATCGCGCGTGAGGCCCTGACTCGTGCCGCCCACAAGCTGCCGATGAAGTGCAAGATCGTCAAGCGCGAGGCAGGTGAGCTGTGATGTCGGCCGGTACCAAGGCGTCCGAGCTGCGCGAGCTGGGCAACGAGGAGCTTCTCAACAAGCTCCGCGAGGCCAAGGAAGAGCTGTTCAACCTCCGCTTCCAGGCGGCGACGGGCCAGCTCGAGAACCACGGTCGGCTCAAGTCCGTCCGTAAGGACATCGCCCGGATCTACACCCTGATGCGTGAGCGCGAGCTGGGCATCGAGACGGTGGAGAACGCCTGATGAGCGAGAACAATGTGACTGAGCAGAAGACCGAGCGCAACGCCCGCAAGGTCCGCGAGGGCCTGGTCGTCAGCGACAAGATGGACAAGACCGTCGTCGTCGCCGTCGAGGACCGCGTCAAGCACGCGCTGTACGGCAAGGTCATCCGCCGTACGAACAAGCTCAAGGCTCACGACGAGCAGAACGCTGCCGGCGTCGGCGACCGCGTCCTCCTGATGGAGACCCGGAAGCTGTCCGCCTCGAAGCACTGGCGCGTCGTCGAGATCCTCGAGAAGGCCAAGTAATTACCTGAGGGGTTTCCTTCAGGTCAGTTCCGCCAGGCTCGGCGAGGGGCTCCGGTAACGGACCCCTCGCCGGGAACCGGCAGACAAACAGGAGATAGACGTGATCCAGCAGGAGTCGCGACTGCGTGTCGCCGACAACACTGGTGCCAAGGAGATCCTTTGCATCCGTGTTCTCGGTGGTTCCGGTCGCCGCTACGCGGGCATCGGTGACGTCATCGTCGCCACCGTCAAGGACGCGATCCCCGGTGGCAACGTGAAGAAGGGTGACGTCGTCAAGGCGGTCATCGTTCGCACCGTCAAGGAGCGCCGCCGCCAGGACGGCTCGTACATCCGCTTCGACGAGAACGCCGCCGTCATTCTGAAGAACGACGGCGACCCTCGCGGCACCCGTATCTTCGGCCCGGTGGGCCGTGAGCTGCGCGAGAAGAAGTTCATGAAGATCATCTCGCTCGCGCCGGAGGTGCTGTAAGCATGAAGATCAAGAAGGGCGACCTGGTCCAGGTCATCACCGGTAAGGACAAGGGCAAGCAGGGCAAGGTCATCGCGGCCTTCCCCCGCGAGGACCGTGTCCTGGTCGAGGGTGTCAACCGGGTCAAGAAGCACACCAAGGCCGGCCCCCAGCAGGCCGGTGGCATCGTCACGACCGAGGCGCCGGTCCACGTGAGCAACGTTCAGCTCGTCGTGGAGAAGGACGGCAAGAAGGTCGTCACGCGTGTCGGTTACCGCTTCGACGACGAGGGCAACAAGATCCGCGTTGCCAAGCGGACGGGTGAGGACATCTGATGGCTACCACCACCACTCCGCGTCTCAAGACGAAGTACCGCGAGGAGATCGCGGGCAAGCTGCGTGAGGAGTTCTCGTACGAGAACGTCATGCAGGTTCCCGGCCTCGTCAAGATCGTGGTCAACATGGGTGTGGGCGACGCCGCCCGCGACTCCAAGCTGATCGATGGCGCCATCCGCGACCTCACCACGATCACCGGTCAGAAGCCGGCCGTCACCAAGGCCCGCAAGTCCATCGCGCAGTTCAAGCTGCGTGAGGGACAGCCGATCGGTGCCCACGTCACCCTCCGTGGCGACCGCATGTGGGAGTTCCTGGACCGCACCCTGTCGCTCGCGCTTCCGCGCATCCGCGACTTCCGTGGTCTGTCCCCCAAGCAGTTCGACGGGCGTGGCAACTACACCTTCGGTCTCACGGAGCAGGTCATGTTCCACGAGATCGACCAGGACAAGATCGACCGTGTCCGGGGTATGGACATCACCGTGGTCACCACGGCGACCAACGACGCTGAGGGCCGTGCCCTTCTCCGTCACCTCGGCTTCCCGTTCAAGGAGGCGTAAGCGAGATGGCGAAGAAGGCTCTCATCGCGAAGGCTGCCCGCAAGCCCAAGTTCGGTGTGCGTGCGTACACGCGCTGCCAGCGCTGCGGCCGTCCCCACTCCGTGTACCGCAAGTTCGGCCTGTGCCGCGTGTGCCTTCGTGAGATGGCTCACCGTGGCGAGCTGCCGGGCGTGACCAAGAGCTCCTGGTAATCCCCTTCATCAGGGATTCCGGAGTCTCTCGGTAAGCAGAGGGTTGCAGAGGCCCACCTCTCCATGGCTTAGGCTAGGAGGGTTGGGCGTCTGCGCCCGTACGACTTACTACGCCGTAGGTCCCCGCGCCGCACCCGTCCCGCCCCTGTGTGGGGAGAGGGATGGCGCATACAGGAAACCCCGGCGAGAGAGGCCGAAGGCCAATTCATGACCATGACTGATCCGATCGCGGACATGCTGACTCGTCTGCGTAACGCGAACTCGGCATACCACGACACCGTGACGATGCCGCACAGCAAGATCAAGTCTCACATCGCGGAAATCCTCCAGCAGGAGGGCTTCATCACGGGCTGGAAGGTCGAGGACGCCGAAGTCGGCAAGAACCTCGTCCTCGAGCTCAAGTTCGGTCCGAACCGTGAGCGCTCCATCGCGGGCATCAAGCGGATCTCGAAGCCGGGCCTCCGTGTTTACGCGAAGTCCACCAACCTGCCGAAGGTCCTCGGCGGCCTGGGCGTGGCGATCATCTCCACGTCCCACGGTCTCCTGACCGGCCAGCAGGCAGGCAAGAAGGGCGTAGGTGGGGAAGTCCTCGCCTACGTCTGGTAGTCGGGAACGGAGGAATAGCTAATGTCGCGTATTGGCAAGCTGCCTATCCAGGTTCCCGCCGGTGTGGACGTCACCATCGAGGGCCGCACGGTCACGGTGAAGGGTTCCAAGGGCACCCTGAGCCACACCGTCGCCGCGCCGATCGAGATCGTGAAGGGTGAGGACGGCGTTCTGAACGTCACCCGCCCCAACGACGAGCGTCAGAACAAGGCCCTCCACGGCCTGTCCCGCACGCTGGTGGCCAACATGATCACCGGTGTGACCCAGGGATACATCAAGGCGCTCGAGATCAGCGGTGTCGGTTACCGCGTCGCCGCGAAGGGCTCCAACCTGGAGTTCCAGCTCGGCTACAGCCACCCGATCCTGGTCGAGGCGCCCGAAGGCATCTCGTTCAAGGTCGAGTCGCCGACCAAGTTCTCGGTCGAGGGCATCGACAAGCAGAAGGTCGGCGAAGTCGCCGCCAACATCCGCAAGCTTCGCAAGCCCGACCCCTACAAGGCCAAGGGCGTGAAGTATGCGGGTGAGGTCATCCGCCGCAAGGTCGGAAAGGCTGGTAAGTAAGCCATGGCATACGGTGTGAAGATCGCCAAGGGCGACGCCTACAAGGGCGCCGCCAAGAAGCGCCGCCACATCCGCATCCGCAAGAACGTGTCGGGTACGGCGGAGCGTCCGCGCCTCGTCGTGACGCGTTCCAACCGCGGTATCACCGCTCAGGTCATCGACGACCTCAAGGGTCACACCCTTGCGTCGGCGTCGACCCTGGACGCGTCGATCCGCGGCGGCGAGGGTGACAAGTCCGCGCAGGCCAAGCAGGTCGGTTCCCTGGTCGCCGAGCGCGCCAAGGCCGCCGGTGTCGAGGCTGTCGTGTTCGACCGTGGTGGCAACAGGTACGCCGGGCGCATTGCCGCTCTGGCTGACGCCGCCCGCGAAGCCGGGCTGAAGTTCTAAGCCCCGGTTCCGGGACTAACGGACGTAACAGAGAGAGGTAATCCAATGGCTGGACCCCAGCGCCGCGGAAGCGGTGCCGGTGGCGGCGAGCGGCGGGACCGGAAGGGCCGCGACGGTGGCGCTGCCGCCGAGAAGACCGCGTACGTTGAGCGCGTTGTCGCGATCAACCGCGTCGCCAAGGTTGTCAAGGGTGGTCGCCGCTTCAGCTTCACCGCGCTGGTCGTGGTGGGCGACGGTGACGGCACGGTAGGTGTCGGTTACGGCAAGGCCAAGGAAGTTCCCGCGGCCATCGCCAAGGGTGTCGAGGAAGCCAAGAAGAACTTCTTCAAGGTTCCGCGCATCCAGGGCACCATCCCTCACCCGATCCAGGGCGAGAAGGCCGCGGGCGTCGTCCTGCTCAAGCCGGCTTCCCCCGGTACCGGTGTGATCGCCGGTGGCCCGGTGCGCGCCGTGCTCGAGTGCGCCGGCGTTCACGACATCCTGTCGAAGTCGCTCGGCTCCGACAACGCGATCAACATCGTGCACGCGACCGTGGCGGCCCTCAAGGGCCTGCAGCGTCCCGAGGAGATCGCGGCTCGCCGTGGTCTGCCCCTCGAGGACGTCGCCCCCGCGGCTCTGCTCCGTGCGCGTGCTGGGGCGGGTGCGTAATGGCTCGCCTCAAGGTCACGCAGACGAAGTCGTACATCGGCAGCAAGCAGAACCACCGCGACACCCTGCGTTCGCTCGGGCTCAAGCGCCTGGGCGACGTGGTTGTCAAGGAGGACCGCCCCGAGTTCCGCGGCATGGTGCACACCGTCCGCCACCTCGTGACGGTTGAGGAGGTTGACTGACATGGCGGAGAACAACCCGCTGAAGGCCCACAACCTCCGGCCTGCCCCGGGCGCCAAGACCGCCAGGACCCGTGTGGGTCGTGGTGAGGCGTCCAAGGGTAAGACCGCTGGTCGTGGTACCAAGGGCACCAAGGCCCGTTACCAGGTTCCGCAGCGCTTCGAGGGCGGGCAGATGCCCCTCCACATGCGTCTGCCGAAGCTGAAGGGCTTCAAGAACCCGTTCCGCACCGAGTACCAGGTCGTGAACCTGGACAAGCTCGGCGCTCTCTACCCCGAGGGTGGAGAGGTCACGGTGGCCGACCTGGTCGCCAAGGGCGCGGTGCGCAAGAACAGCCTCGTCAAGGTGCTCGGCGCCGGTGAGGTCTCCGTGGCGCTGCAGGTGACGGTCGACGCCGTCTCCGGCTCCGCCAAGGAGAAGATCGCCGCCGCCGGCGGCACCGTCACCGAGCTCGTCTGAGACGACTCGATGGCCTGAACATCCGACCGGGGATGCCTCCCAAAAGGGGCATCCCCGGTTGGTCGTTCCTAGGGGGGCATGGTCGCCGGTAAGGTGGCGTGCACTGTCTAGGCTCCGTGCGGTATGCCCGCACGGATTTCGTGACCGTTACCTATTCGTCGAACCTCAAGACCGTCACCTCACGCGCGTAACGCGGGGGTCGCAGGAGGCACCGTGCTTACCGCGTTCGCCCGGGCGTTCAAGACGCCCGACCTGCGCAAGAAGCTGCTCTTCACGCTCGGCATCATCGTGCTGTACCGGCTCGGGGCGCACATCCCCGTCCCCGGCGTCAGCTACGAGGCCGTCCAGCAGTGTGTCGACCAGGCCAGCCAGGGCAACAACTCCTTGTTCGGCCTGGTGAACATGTTCAGTGGCGGGGCGCTGCTGCAGATCACCATCTTCGCGCTCGGCATCATGCCGTACATCACGGCGAGCATCATCCTGCAGCTGCTGACCGTCGTGATCCCGCGGCTCGAGGCCCTCAAGAAGGAGGGACAGTCCGGCACCGCCAAGATCACGCAGTACACGCGGTACCTGACGATCGCGCTCGCCGTCCTCCAGGGCACCGGCCTCGTCGCCACGGCCAAGAGCGGTGCGCTGTTCAGCGGCTGCACGGTGGCCAGTCAGGTCGTTCCGGACCCGTCCATCTTCACCATCGCCACGATGGTCATCACGATGACCGCCGGTACCGCCCTCGTCATGTGGCTCGGTGAGCTGATCACCGACCGCGGCATCGGCAACGGCATGTCCATCCTGATGTTCATCTCGATCGCCGCCGGCTTCCCGGGCGCCCTGTGGGCCATCAAGGAGAGCGGCAAGCTCGCCAAGGGCTGGATCGAGTTCGGCACCGTCATCCTGATCGGCTTCGTGATGGTGGCCCTCGTCGTCTTCGTCGAGCAGGCCCAGCGCCGCATCCCGGTGCAGTACGCGAAGCGGATGATCGGCCGCAGGTCCTACGGCGGAACGTCCACATACATCCCGCTCAAGGTGAACCAGGCAGGTGTGATTCCTGTCATCTTCGCCTCGTCGCTGCTCTACATCCCGGCCCTCGTCGCGCAGTTCTCGAGCTCCACCTCGGGGTGGAAGACCTGGATCGAAGCCCACTTCGTCAAGGGTGACCACCCCTACTACATCGCTACGTACTTCCTCCTGATCGTGTTCTTCGCCTTCTTCTACGTGGCGATCTCGTTCAACCCCGAGGAAGTCGCGGACAACATGAAGAAGTATGGTGGCTTCATCCCGGGTATCCGGGCTGGTCGACCTACTGCCGAGTATCTGAGCTACGTGCTCAACCGGATCACTTGGCCGGGCTCGCTGTATCTGGGTCTGATCGCTCTTGTGCCGACGATGGCGTTGGCAGGCTTCGGTGGCGCCAATGCCAACTTCCCCTTCGGTGGGACGAGCATCCTCATCATCGTGGGTGTGGGGCTGGAGACCGTGAAGCAGATCGAGAGCCAGCTCCAGCAGCGTAATTACGAAGGGTTCCTCCGCTGATGCGAATCGTCCTCGTCGGACCGCCCGGGGCCGGTAAGGGTACGCAGGCCGCGTTCCTTGCCAAGAACCTGGACATCCCGCACATCTCCACGGGTGACCTGTTCCGCGCCAACATCAGTCAGGGCACGGAGCTGGGCGTGAAGGCCAAGGCGTTCATGGACGCCGGCGACCTCGTGCCCGACGAGGTGACCATCGGGATGGCCAAGGACCGCATGGAGCAGTCGGACGCCGCCAACGGCTTCCTGCTCGACGGCTTCCCGCGCAACGTGGCCCAGGCCGAGGCGCTGGACGTGGTCCTGAAGGCCGAGGACATGCAGCTCGACGCGGTCCTGGACCTGGAGGTCCCCGAGGACGAGGTCGTGAAGCGGATCGCGGGCCGCCGCATCTGCCGCAACGACAGCGCGCACGTCTTCCACGTCACGTACACCCCGCCGAAGGCCGAGGGCGTGTGTGACGTGTGCGGTGGCGAGCTCTACCAGCGCGACGACGACTCCGAGGAGACCGTCCGCCGGCGCCTGGAGGTCTACCACACGCAGACCGAGCCGATCATCGACTACTACCGGGCGCAGAACCTGGTCGTGACGATCTCGGCGCTCGGCAAGGTGGACGAGGTCACCGCGAAGGCGATGGCCGCGCTCAAGAAGTAACCCCCGGTTCGTGCGATACGGCCGCGGTGCCCCTCGGGGCGCCGCGGCCGTATCGTTGTTCCGACGACCCGTACTCGATGGAAAGGCCCCCGTCACGATGGTGCAGATCAAGACCCCCGAGCAGATCGCGAAGATGCGCGAGGCGGGGCTGGTCGTCGCCGCCATCCATGCGGCGACCCGTGAGGCGGCCGTTCCGGGCGCCACGACGAAGGACCTGGACGAGGTCGCCCGCAAGGTGATCGCGGACCACGGCGCGAAGTCGAACTTCCTGGGGTACGGAGGCTTCCCCGCGACGATCTGCACCTCGGTGAACGAGGTCGTCGTCCACGGCATCCCCGACGAGAAGACCGTCCTGAAGGACGGGGACATCATCTCGATCGACTGCGGCGCGATCATCGACGGCTGGCACGGGGACGCGGCCTACACCGCCTTCGTGGGCTCGGGGCACGCCCCGGAGCTGATCGAGCTCTCCCGGGTCACCGAGGAGTCGATGTGGGCCGGCATCGCCGCCATGCGGAACGGCAACCGGCTGGTGGACATCTCGCGCGCCATCGAGACGTACATCCGCCGCCAGCCGAAGCCCGGCGGCGGCAAGTACGGCATCGTCGAGGACTACGGCGGCCACGGCATCGGGACCGAGATGCACATGGACCCCCACCTGCTGAACTACGTCGCCCGCAAGCGCGGCAAGGGCCCGAAGCTGGTCCCCGGCTTCTGTCTGGCGATCGAGCCGATGGTCTCCCTGGGTACGCCCCGCACGGAGGTCCTGAGCGACGACTGGACGGTCATCACCACCGACGGGACCTGGTCCTCCCACTGGGAGCACTCGGTCGCCCTGACGGAGGAGGGCCCGCTCGTCCTGACCGCCCCCGACGGCGGCAAGGCGAAGCTGGCGTCGCTGGGCGTGACCGCGGCGCCCGACCCGCTGGCGTAGCCGGGGCCCGCGGGCGCCCGGAGCGCCTGCATGGTCGCCGCGGTTCCGGGGATTCTGCGGCGTGGCTCCTTGCGTAAGGATCTTGCCGGGTGGGCAAACTTCCCGGATTCGTCTTTTCCAAGGGGCTGTCGTAGACTGATGCGTCGGCTCTCGTGTACCCGTGTGTCCTCACCCGGAGCGAGAGTCGATCAAGGTAGCCGATTCGAAAGGCGAAGCGTGGCCAAGAAGCAAGGTGCCATCGAAATCGAGGGCACCGTGATCGAGTCCCTCCCGAACGCCATGTTCAAGGTGGAGCTCCAGAACGGTCACAAGGTCCTCGCGCACATCTCCGGCAAGATGCGGATGCACTACATCCGAATCCTTCCGGACGACCGGGTCGTCGTGGAGCTTTCTCCCTACGACCTGACGCGTGGCCGGATCGTCTACCGATACAAGTAGATCTTGCCCGCACCCCGCATCTTCCGTGCGCGGGTGGTGGCACTGACCCGGAGAACCTCACATCCCATGAAGGTCAAGCCGAGCGTCAAGAAGATCTGCGACAAGTGCAAGGTGATCCGCCGTCACGGCCGGGTCATGGTCATCTGCGACAACCTGCGCCACAAGCAGCGCCAGGGCTGACGCACGCCGACCGACCTGCACCTCCGCAGTTCTTCGCGCGACGCAAGCAAACGTACATACGCAGAGCCCGCCCAGCCCGCAAGGGCCGGCGGCACCTCCGGCGGGGGCCGGGGACCCGTTACGTACCACCTCTCAGCAGAGAGGTCGGCGGATCGGGAGCGGCTCTGTGTAAGACCCCCGAGCACACAGGAGCCATTGAATGGCACGCGTTTCCGGTGTCGACATCCCGCGTGAAAAGCGCGTGGAGATCGCACTCACCTACGTCTTCGGTATCGGGCGCACCCGGTCCAAGGAGATCCTCGCCTCCACCGGCGTGAACCCGAACACCCGCGTTCGTGACCTGGCCGAAGAGGACCTGGTCAAGATCCGCGAGTACGTGGACGCCAACCTCCAGACCGAGGGTGACCTCCGCCGCGAGATCCAGGCCGACATCCGCCGCAAGGTCGAGATCGGCTGCTACCAGGGTCTGCGTCACCGTCGTGGCCTTCCGGTCCACGGCCAGCGCACCAGCACGAACGCCCGTACCCGCAAGGGCCCGCGTCGCGCCATCGCCGGTAAGAAGAAGCCGGGCAAGAAGTAGTCCTCAGCGGACGCTTGACCACACGGTCTTCGCTGTAGGACCGACCACCTCCCGTAGGAGATATAGATGCCCCCCAAGGGTCGTCAGGGCGCTGCCAAGAAGGTGCGCCGCAAGGAAAAGAAGAACGTCGCTCACGGCCACGCGCACATCAAGAGCACGTTCAACAACACGATCGTCTCGATCACGGACCCCTCGGGCAACGTGATCTCCTGGGCCTCCGCCGGCCACGTCGGCTTCAAGGGCTCGCGCAAGTCCACCCCCTTCGCCGCGCAGATGGCCGCCGAGTCGGCCGCCCGCCGCGCGCAGGAGCACGGCATGCGCAAGGTCGACGTCTTCGTGAAGGGTCCGGGCTCCGGCCGCGAGACCGCGATCCGTTCCCTCCAGGCCACGGGCCTCGAGGTCGGTTCGATCCAGGACGTCACCCCGACGCCGCACAACGGCTGCCGTCCCCCCAAGCGCCGTCGCGTCTGATCTCGGCGACCGCTGCTTGACCTGAGTACGGGCGGTACGCCTCGCAAGAGACGTACCGCCCGTACCCTTGCAGTACGCAGTATCTGTCGGACGTCAAATAGTGGGCGTCCACAACCGAAGGATTCACACCATGCTGATCGCTCAGCGTCCCTCGCTGACCGAAGAGGTCGTCGACGAATTCCGCTCGCGGTTCGTCATCGAGCCCCTGGAGCCGGGCTTCGGCTACACGCTCGGCAACAGCCTCCGTCGTACGCTCCTCTCCTCGATCCCGGGTGCGGCCGTCACGTCCATCCGCATCGACGGTGTCCTGCACGAGTTCACCACCGTGCCGGGCGTCAAGGAGGACGTCACCGACCTCATCCTCAACATCAAGCAGCTGGTCGTCTCCTCGGAGCACGACGAGCCGGTCGTGATGTACCTGCGCAAGCAGGGCCCCGGCCTGGTCACCGCCGCCGACATCGCGCCCCCGGCCGGTGTCGAGGTGCACAACCCCGACCTAGTCCTCGCCACGCTCAACGGCAAGGGCAAGCTGGAGATGGAGCTGACCGTCGAGCGCGGTCGCGGCTACGTCTCCGCCGTGCAGAACAAGCAGCTGGGCCAGGAGATCGGCCGCATCCCGGTCGACTCCATCTACTCCCCGGTGCTCAAGGTCACGTACAAGGTCGAGGCGACCCGTGTCGAGCAGCGCACCGACTTCGACAAGCTGATCGTCGACGTCGAGACCAAGCAGGCCATGCGGCCGCGTGACGCCATGGCGTCCGCCGGCAAGACCCTGGTCGAGCTGTTCGGTCTGGCGCGCGAGCTCAACATCGACGCCGAGGGCATCGACATGGGCCCGTCCCCCACGGACGCCGCCCTCGCCGCCGACCTGGCGCTGCCGATCGAGGAGCTCGAGCTCACCGTTCGTTCGTACAACTGCCTCAAGCGCGAGGGCATCCACTCCGTGGGTGAGCTCGTGGCGCGCTCCGAGGCCGACCTGCTCGACATCCGCAACTTCGGTGCGAAGTCGATCGACGAGGTCAAGGCGAAGCTGGCCGGCATGGGCCTGGCCCTCAAGGACAGCCCGCCCGGATTCGACCCGACCGCCGCCGCCGACGCCTTCGGCGCCGACGACGACGCGGACGCGGGCTTCGTCGAGACCGAGCAGTACTAGGTCGTATTTCGAAAGTCCCGTCTGGCCGGGAACGCTACTTTCGAAACACGCCCAGCCCCACCGGCGGGCCGGGTCTCCTCGGAGGCCCGGCCTCGTCGCGGTGACACGCCTTCCGGGCCGTTCGCGGCCCGGGCCTCCGGCTCCGGCCGGATCTCCGTCGGGCAGACGCCCGCGCGGACACTGACACCGGTACCTCATACGGCCGGTGCAGATCACAAGGAGAAACACCATGCCGCGTCCCACCAAGGGTGCCCGCCTCGGCGGCAGCGCCGCTCACGAGCGTCTGCTCCTCGCCAACCTGGCGAAGTCGCTCTTCGAGCACGGCCGCATCACGACGACCGAGGCCAAGGCCCGCCGCCTGCGTCCGGTCGCCGAGCGCCTGATCACCAAGGCGAAGAAGGGCGACATCCACAACCGTCGCCTGGTGCTGCAGACGATCACCGACAAGGGCATCGTCCACACCCTCTTCACCGAGATCGCGCCGCGCTACTCCGAGCGCCCGGGTGGCTACACCCGTATCACCAAGATCGGCAACCGTCGTGGCGACAACGCCCCGATGGCCGTGATCGAGCTGGTCGAGGGCGAGATCGCCAAGAAGGCGACCGTCGCCGAGGCCGAGGCCGCCACCAAGCGTGCGGTCAAGGAGGACGAGGCCAAGGTCGAGGAGACCAAGGCCGAGGACACCACCGAGGCTCCGGCCGAGGAGGCGAAGGACGCGTAAGCGTTCTTCCGTTTTTCTCGTGGGCGGGCCCGTACCCCTGGGGTACGGGCCCGCTCCCGTACGCAGAGGGTTTCGAGAGGGAGCAGCGCGTGAGCGACGACGTGCAGGCCGGGTTCGTACGCATCCGGCTCGACCTGTCCTACGACGGCAAGGACTTCTCCGGCTGGGCCAAGCAGCCCCGGGGGCAGCGGACCGTACAGGGTGACATCGAGGAGGCCCTGAAGACGGTGACCCGCTCCACGGAGACGTACGAGCTGACGGTCGCCGGCCGCACCGACGCCGGAGTGCACGCGCGGGGCCAGGTCGCCCATGTCGACCTGCCCGTCGAGCTGTGGGCCGAGCACCGGGAGAAGCTGCTGCGCCGGCTCGCCGGACGGCTGCGGCACGACGTCCGGGTATGGCGGCTCACCGAGGCGCCCGCCGGGTTCAACGCCCGGTTCTCCGCCGTCTGGCGCCGCTACGCCTACCGCGTCACCGACAACCCCGGCGGGGTCGACCCGCTGCTGCGCGGCCATGTCCTGTGGCACGACTGGGCCCTCGACATGGACGCCATGAACGCCGCCGCCGAGCGGCTGGTGGGGGAGCACGACTTCGCCGCGTACTGCAAGAGGCGCGAGGGCGCCACGACCATCCGCACGCTCCAGGAGCTGCGCTGGGAGCGGCGGCCCGGCGGGGTGCTGGAGGCGACCGTGAAGGCGGACGCCTTCTGCCACAACATGGTCCGTTCGCTGGTGGGCGCGCTGCTGTTCGTGGGCGACGGGCACCGGCCGGTGGAGTGGCCCGCGAAGGTGCTCGCGGCGGGGGTGCGGGACTCGGCCGTGCACGTCGTACGGCCGCACGGGCTGACGCTCGAAGAGGTCGGCTACCCGGCGGACGAGCTGCTGGCCGCCCGGAACCTGGAGGCCCGCAACAAGCGGACCCTGCCCGGAAGCGGCTGCTGCTGACGTCGCCCGGGCGCCGCCGTCACTCCCCGGGCGCGCCGGCCGCCGCCGCGGCCTGGGTGCGGCCGCGGGCGTAGATCTGGTTGAAGGCGAAGCTGCCCAGGTCGTCGCTGGTCTGGTAGATGGCCTTGTCCTTCGCCGCCGAGGTGACCTTCTTGCCGCTGGTGTAGCCGGCCTGCGTGAAGTAGGCGTACCGGCCGATGGCGTTGGTGCGGCGCAGGCAGACGGTGGCGCGGCAGAAGTCGGCGACCCCGGAGCCGGCCAGCGGGGCGATGCCGCCCTGGGCCTGCCCCTTCGCCTTCAGCGCCTCCGCCTCGGTGGAGAAGACGGCGACGCCGACCGTGATGGCGACCCCGTCCTTCACATAGGTGGCGCGCAGCACGCGGTCGCAGCCGTTCCTCTTCAGGACCGAGCCCAGGGCGCCCTGGGTGACGCTCGCGCACGAGGTCGTGGAGGAGGTCGCGCCCTTGGTGTAGGCGCGGCCGTTCATCGTGAACTTCTTGCCCGGGAAGAGGCCCTCGGCGCTCAGCGGCGCCTTGTCCTTCCTCTCGTCGGAGATGAAGTCCATCGGGTCCGGCGGGGGCGGCGGCGCCACGGAGGAGAAGGTCGGCTCCGGCGTGGGGGAGCCGTCGGCGGTCGCGGCGCCGGTGGGGGTGGTGCCGCCGTTCTTGGCGGTGTCGTCACCGCCGCCGCCCACGACGGCGGCCGCGACGATCGCGCCGACCGCGAGCGTCGCCAGCGCGCCGCCGCCGATCATCAGCCGGCGCTTGCGGCGGCCGCGCGCCGCCGAGGCGTCGGCGAGGGCGCCCCAGTCCGGCGTGTCCCCGCCCTGGGCCCCCGGGAACGGGTCCGGCCGCTGACCGTACGACGGCTGCCCGTACGACTCCTGCCGGTAGGGCTGCTGTCCGAACGGGTCGTGTCCGGTCCCGTCCTGCCCGTAGGGCCGCTGCCCGTACGGATCATGTCCGTACGGGTCCTGTCCCCGCTCGTCCTGCCCGTGCGACGGCTGCCCGAACGGCTGCGGCCGCGGCTCCTGCGGTTCCTGCGGCCACTGCGGCCCCCCAAAGCTCATGCCGCGCATCCTAAACCGGTTGGGAGACGGCGGTACGGGCGGCGACAATGCCCTCCATGGGACATGTCGAGGCCGCGCATCTGGAGTACTACCTTCCGGACGGGAGGGTGCTGCTCGCCGACGCCTCCTTCCGGGTGGGCGAGGGCGCTGTGGTCGCCCTCGTCGGCGCCAACGGCGCCGGGAAGACCACGCTGCTCCGGATGATCGCCGGTGAGCTGCAGCCGCACGGCGGCACGGTCACCGTCAGCGGCGGACTCGGCGTCATGCCGCAGTTCGTCGGCTCGGTCCGCGACGAACGCACGGTCCGCGACCTGCTGGTCTCCGTGGCCCAGCCGCGGATCCGCGAGGCGGCGAAGGCGGTCGACGAGGCCGAGCACCTGATCATGACCGTCGACGACGAGGCCGCCCAGATGCGGTACGCGCAGGCGCTCAGCGACTGGGCCGAGGTCCAGGGGTACGAGGCCGAGACCCTCTGGGACATGTGCACGACGGCGGCGCTGGGCGTCCCGTACGAGAAGGCGCAGTTCCGCGAGGTGCGCACCCTCAGCGGCGGCGAGCAGAAGCGGCTGGTCCTGGAGTCGCTGCTGCGCGGCACCGACGAGGTGCTGCTCCTCGACGAGCCGGACAACTATCTGGACGTCCCCGGCAAGCGGTGGCTGGAGGAGCGGCTGCGGGAGACCCGTAAGACCGTGCTCTTCATCTCCCACGACCGGGAGCTGCTCGCCCGGGCCGCCCAGAAGATCGTCGCGGTCGAGCCGGGACCGGCCGGCTCGGACGTCTGGGTGCACGGCGGCGGCTTCGCGACCTTCCACGAAGCGCGGCGGGAGCGGTTCGCCCGGTTCGAGGAGCTGAAGCGGCGCTGGGAGGAGAAGCACGCGCAGCTGAAGAAGCTGGTGGTCACCCTGCGGCAGGCGGCCGCGGTCAGCCACGAGCTGGCCTCCCGCTACGCCGCCGCCCAGACGCGGCTGCGGAAGTTCGAGGAGGCCGGGCCGCCGCCGGAGCCGCCGCGCGAGCAGGACATCCGGATGCGGCTGCGCGGTGGCCGGACCGGGGTGCGCGCGGTGACCTGCGAGAACCTGGAGCTGACCGGTCTGATGAAGCCGTTCTCGCTGGAGATCTTCTACGGCGAGCGGGTCGGCGTCCTCGGCTCCAACGGCTCGGGCAAGTCGCACTTCCTGCGGCTGCTCGCCGGGGACCCGTCGGTCGCCCACACGGGCACGTGGAAGCTGGGCGCGCGGGTCGTCCCCGGCCACTTCGCCCAGACCCACGCCCATCCGGAGCTGCAGGGCCGGACCCTCGTGGACATCCTCTGGTCGGAGCACGCCAAGGACCGCGGCGGGGCGATGTCGGTGCTGCGCCGCTACGAACTGGAGGGCCAGGGCGACCAGCCCTTCGAGAAGCTCTCCGGCGGCCAGCAGGCCCGCTTCCAGATCCTGCTCCTGGAGCTGTCGGGCACGACGGCGCTCCTCCTCGACGAGCCGACGGACAACCTGGACCTGGAGTCTGCGGAGGCCCTCCAGGACGGGCTGGAGTCGTACGACGGGACGGTCCTGGCCGTCACGCACGACCGGTGGTTCGCCAAGACCTTCGACCGGTTCCTGGTCTTCGGCTCGGACGGGGTCGTACGCGAGTCGACGGAGCCGGTGTGGGACGAGCGGCGGGTGGACCGGGCACGGTAGGTCGGCGCGTTTTGACCCCTCCGGGGTGCCGCGGGTACTGTTGCGGTTTGTTATGCGTAGTGGCTTCGTCGTTCTCCGGCGAGGGCCCTTGCGCAGGTTCCCTGGAGCAGTTACCAGTGGCTCGCATACGGGCAGTGCGTCCCGGCAGTGCAGGCCCCAGCTGCATGATCGCTTCAGGTGTGTCTGGACTCCATCCACTGAAGAAGCGAAGGCTACGAAGTGCGTACGTACAGCCCTAAGCCCGGCGATGTCACTCGCCAGTGGCACATCATCGACGCGCGGGACGTTGTCCTGGGTCGTCTGGCGACCACGGCTGCGAACCTCCTCCGAGGCAAGCACAAGCCGATCTACGCCCCCCACATGGACATGGGCGATTTCGTCATCATCATCAACGCCGACAAGGTTCACCTGTCCGGCAACAAGAAGACCCAGAAGCTGGCCTACCGCCACTCCGGCTTCCCGGGTGGTCTGCGCTCCGTCCGTTACGACGAGCTGCTGGCCAAGAACCCCGAGAAGGCCGTCGAGAAGGCCATCAAGGGCATGATCCCCAAGAACACCCTGGGCCGTCAGATGCTCTCGAAGCTGAAGGTCTACGCGGGCGAGAACCACCCGCACGCTGCTCAGCAGCCGGTCCCGTTCGAGATCACCCAGGTCGCGCAGTAGTTCCGGCCACCCCCTAAGACGAAAAGAAATCTGAGGAGCATCGTGGCCGAGACCACTGTTGAGAACCCCATCGAGGGCGAGGAGACCTACGCCGAGGTCACCACCTTCGAGTCCGAGGCGCCCGTCGAGGGCGAGTACACCTCGGAGTCCGCGGCGTCCCGCTTCGGCGACCCGCAGCCGGCCGCCGGCCTGGGCCGTCGCAAGAACGCCATCGCCCGCGTCCGGATCGTCCCGGGCACCGGCAAGTGGAAGATCAACGGTCGCACCCTTGAGGACTACTTCCCCAACAAGGTGCACCAGCAGGAAGTCAACGAGCCCTTCAAGGTGCTCGAGCTCGACAACCGCTACGACGTCATCGCCCGCATCGCGGGTGGCGGCGTGTCCGGTCAGGCCGGCGCCCTGCGCCTCGGCGTGGCCCGCGCGCTGAACGAGGCGGACGTGGAGAACAACCGCGGCGCCCTGAAGAAGGCCGGCTTCCTCTCCCGCGACGACCGTGCGGTCGAGCGCAAGAAGGCCGGTCTCAAGAAGGCCCGTAAGGCCCCGCAGTACAGCAAGCGCTAAATCGCCTGCTCGGCCTGCTCGTACGTACGCCCCGGCGGCACTGCCCGTGCTGCCGGGGCGTACGTCTTTTCATCACCTCGGGCACTTCTGGACGGATTCGGCGGTCAAACGGGCATCGACCGTCAAGGAATCCGTATGGGAACGCAATTTTTCGTAGCAGTTCGGAGGACAGTGGTGGGACGACTCTTCGGCACGGACGGTGTGCGCGGTGTTGCCAACGCGGATCTGACGGCGGAGCTCGCGCTCGGCCTGTCGGTCGCCGCGGCGCATGTGCTCGCCGAGGCGGGCACCTTTGAAGGCCATCGCCCGACCGCGGTGGTCGGGCGCGACCCGCGTGCGTCGGGAGAGTTCCTGGAGGCCGCCGTCGTGGCGGGCCTGGCCAGCGCGGGCGTGGACGTCCTGCGCGTCGGCGTGCTGCCGACCCCGGCCGTGGCCTACCTCACCGGCGCGCTCGGCGCGGACCTCGGCGTCATGCTCTCCGCGAGCCACAACGCCATGCCCGACAACGGCATCAAGTTCTTCGCCCGCGGCGGCCACAAGCTCGCCGACGAGCTGGAGGACCGCATCGAGTCCGTCTACGAGGAGCACCGCACCGGCGCCCCGTGGTCCCGCCCGACCGGCGGTGGCGTCGGCCGGGTCCGTGACTACGACGAGGGCTTCGACAAGTACGTCGCCCACCTCATCGCCGTCCTCCCGAACCGGCTCGACGGGCTGAAGGTCGTCCTGGACGAGGCGCACGGGGCCGCGGCGCGCGTGTCGCCCGAGGCGTTCTCGCGGGCCGGCGCCGAGGTCGTCACCATCGGGGCAAGCCCCGACGGCCTCAACATCAACGACGGCTGCGGCTCGACCCACCTGGAGCTGCTGAAGGCCGCCGTCGTCGAGCACGGCGCCGACCTCGGCATCGCCCACGACGGCGACGCCGACCGCTGCCTCGCGGTCGACGGCGCGGGCCGGGAGGTCGACGGCGACCAGATCCTCGCGGTGCTCGCCCTCGCCATGCGCGAGGCCGGGACGCTGCGCGGCGACACCGTCGTCGGCACGGTCATGTCCAACCTCGGCTTCAAACTCGCCATGGAGCGCGAGGGGCTGCAGCTGGTCCAGACGGCGGTCGGCGACCGGTACGTCCTGGAGTCCATGAAGGAGCACGGCTACGCCCTCGGCGGCGAGCAGTCCGGCCACGTGATCGTCCTCGACCACGCCACCACCGGCGACGGCACCCTCACCGGCCTGATGCTGGCGGCCCGGGTCGCCGCCACCGGCCGGTCCCTCGCGGAGCTGGCCGCCGTGATGGAGCGGCTGCCGCAGGTCCTCATCAACGTGCCGGACGTCGACAAGTCCCGCGTCACGACCTCCGCCGAACTGGCCGGCGCCGTCACGGAGGCCGAGCGCGAGCTGGGCACCACCGGCCGCGTCCTGCTGCGCTCCTCCGGCACCGAGCCGCTGGTACGGGTGATGGTGGAGGCCGCCGACATCGAGCAGGCGCGCGCGGTGGCGGGCCGACTGGCGGACGTCGTGAAGTCGGCGCTCGGCTAGCCCCTCCCGCGAGAAGCCTGTGTGACCTGTGGCGTACCCGGGGGGCGGGACATCCGTCCCCGCTGGGTACGCCACAGCAGTTTCCAGAGCACGAGGGTGACGACCCCGGCGAGGATGATGCCCAGCAGGTTCAGGAGCAGCTGCTCGGTCGAGCCCCACATCTGGCCCAGCTCGCCGTAGCTGAGGGCCACCGCCGCGTTCGCGGCCGCCGGGACGGTCGTCACCGAGATGGCGACGCCCACCAGCGCCCCGGACTTCGCCGACGTCAGCGAGAGCATGCCGGCCACCCCGGCGAGCACGGCGACGACGAAGGAGAACGGGTCGGGCTGCCAGATGAAGTCCGTGTTGGGGCGCGGATCGTTGAGCATCGACACCTCGAACTGGCCCGCCGCGTCCATCGCCAGGCTGAGCAGGGTCGTCGCCGCGATCGCGACCGCGAAGCCCACCAGGAGGGCGACCAGCGAGCGCCAGGCCAGCCTCGGGGCGCGCCCCACGAGACCCGTACAGATCCCGGCGAGCGGGCCGAACTCCGGGCCGACGGCCATCGCGCCCACGATCAGGACCGCGTTGTCGAGGACCACACCGCAGGCGGCGATCATCGTCGCCAGGCAGAGGAACAGCAGATAGGTGAAGGAGAGGGTGGACTCCTCGTGGGTCGCCTCGGTCAGCTCCGCCCACACCACCGCGTCCGCGCCCTCGCCCGGCGCCTCCTTCTCGGCGCGTTCGGCCCGCTCGGAGAGGGACACGTCGATGTCCGAGACCGCGATCGAGCCGTCCTGGTCGATCCCCAGCCTCCGCAGCCGGTGCAGGAGTTCGTCACAGGCCTCGCGAGCCACGTCGCACAGGACGATGTCCCCGGCAGGGTCGCGGGCCGCGCCGGCGACCACCACCACGTGGGTGGTGCCCACGGTCTCACCGATGAGCGCGAGAACGGCGTCCGTACGATCGGCCGGAACGATCATCCGCAGATGCAGCATGGCCGCACCCTAACGGGGGATCACAGCTTGCGCAGGGAGAGGCGCTGCACCTTGTGGTCGGGGCCCTTGCGGACGACGAGGGTGGCGCGGCCGCGCGTGGGGGCCACGTTCTCCAGCAGGTTCACCTTGTTGATGGTGCGCCACATGGTGCGGGCGTAGTCCAGGGCTTCCTCCTCGGAGACCTGGGTGTAGCGCTGGAAGTACGAGAAGGGGTTCTGGAAGGCGGTCTCGCGCAGCTTGCGGAACCGGTTGAGGTACCAGCCCTCGATGTCCTCGGGGCGGGCGTCGACGTACACGGAGAAGTCGAAGTAGTCGGCGAGACCGACCCGGGTGCGGCCGTCCTTGCCGGGGAGCGCCGGCTGGAGGACGTTGAGCCCTTCGACGATCAGGATGTCGGGGCGGCGGACGACGAGCCGCTCGCCGGGGACGATGTCGTAGATGAGGTGGGAGTAGACGGGGGCGGTGACCTCGTCCTTCCCGGCCTTGATGTCGGCGACGAACCGGGTGAGCGCCCGGCGGTCGTACGACTCGGGGAACCCCTTGCGGGAGAGCAGCCCGCGGGCCTTCAGCTCCTCCATCGGCAGCAGGAAGCCGTCGGTGGTGACCAGCTCGACGCGGGGGTGCTCGGGCCAGCGGGCGAGCAGGGCCTGGAGGAGACGGGCGACGGTCGACTTGCCGACGGCGACGGAGCCGGCGACGCCTATGACGAAGGGCGTGCCGCGCTGCTCGGCGTTCTCCCCGAGGAAGGTGTTGAGGGCGCCTCGCAGGCCGCTGGTGGCCTGCACGTACAGGTTGAGCAGCCGGGACAGCGGCAGATAGACGTCCCGCACCTCGTCGAGGTCGATGACGTCCCCGAGGCCGCGCAGCCGCTCGACCTCGTCGGCGGAGAGCGGCAGCGGCGTCTTGTCGCGCAGCGCGCTCCACTCGTCCCGCGTCAGATCCACGTACGGCGAAACCTCGGCCCGGCGAACGGCGGCACCGTTCCCCTTGCCGTTCCCCTTTCCATGGCCGTGGCCGTGGCCGTGGCCGTTTCCGGGGGCGGGGGCGCTTCGTGGCGGCGAAGTGATCACACGGCCATTGTCGGGGGTCGGGGCCGGTTGTGGGCGGCGGGGCGTGGTGGGGTGGGTCACGTGGCGGAAGGGGGCCGGGGAGGCTCTCAGCCGGTTTTACGGGAGGACAGCAGACCCCTCAGCCGCCGCTCGGCCGGCTTCTCGACGCACTCGTGCAGGATCGCGGCGACGACGACGGTGGCGACGGCCACGGTCAGCACCTCCACGGCGTCGCGGCGCAGTCCGGGGCTCGGCACCATCCCGAGGTGACTGAGCGCCCGCAGGACGACCACGTGGGAGATGTAGAAGGCGAAGGACCACTCGCCGAGCTTCACCAGCGGCCGGGAACGGAGCAGCGAACGCCCGCCGCGGACGTCGCGCAGCGTGGTGGTCACGATCAGCAGGGTGAACGCCGGCATCAGGAGGGTGTCGAAGACGCCGTACTTGGGGGCGATCCCCGGGACGGCGTCAGGGTGGCGGAGCCAGAACCAGCACAGCAGAACCGATCCTGCTGTCAGTGCGAGCGCCACGCCGACGCCGAACGGAGGCTTCCATCCGCGGCGCACGAGGAGGGCGGCACAGAGCCCCATGACGAACATCGAGGTCATGGAGAGGGGGGAGGCGACGATGAAGCGCTCGGTCTCGGGGGAGAAGTCGTAGCGCACCGTCAGAAGACGCGTCGCGGCCGTGGCGGCGACGGAGAGCACCGAGAAGGCCATGAGCAGCCGGGAGGAGCAGCGCGAGAGCACCCAGTAGAGCAGGGGGAAGCACAGATAGAAGAACGCCTCGACGGACAGGGTCCAGGTGACGGCGTTCAGCGAGATGAAATGGTCCGCGCTCCACGCCTGGGCGAAGGTGAGCGTGTAGAGGATGTCCGCCTTCGACACCGGAAGGTGCCACCACCACTTCAGCAGCACGACCACCGCGGCCGTGGTCACCGCCAGCAGGGGCCAGATGCGGGCGAATCGCCGCCAGTAGTAGCTGAGGGTGGTGTCCCCGGGGCGGGCGACCCAGGCCATGACGAAACCGGACAGGATGAAGAAGAACGGGACGCCTTCGTAGCCGATCGCCGAGAAGTGGAGCAGGGCCTCGGATTCGCCGAAGTACCACCGCGCGTGGAAGAAGAACACGCCCAGGGCGGCGAACCAGCGCAGTCCGGTCAGCGAGTCCACGCGCGTGCCGCCGAGGGGCATGGCCCGGCGCTCCTCGCGGGGGCGCGAGGGGCGCACCGCGTCGGTCGCTATGGCCGTGCCCGCTCCGGACAGGCCTCGGTCTTCAGTGACAGTAGAAATTCCGCACCCCTAAAAGCCTCCAGGTGACAGAAGGCGTGGGTGCCCGATGCGTGATCACCAATGGAGGGTCGGCGAGCCCTCGTGCCGTGCGGAGAATGTCGACGGCCGGGCCGATGGTCGATTCAAAATGAAATTTTTCCGTGCCGGGAACCAGTCACGGTGCCACAAGATCTGTGGGTCGTCACATCGGCGTCTGTCGTAATGCCGGTGTACGGCACTACGCCGGTCAAATCGGCACACAGGGGAATTTTCATCGGATGTCCGGCCAGGTGGAGGGGCGCGTCGCGGGTGTCCGGTCCCTTGCGGCCCTCTCGCGGATTGCGAGGCCGTTTCGTTCGCGGTCGGAATTCGTGGAACGGCATCGGATTCCAACGTCCCGGGAAAGAAGGGTTTTCCGGCCGATTGATGATCGGTAAAGTCGAGTGATCGACTTGAGCTCCTGGTCGGTATTGCGGGAATACCGCTCACGGGTGCCCGCTGTGGTCGCCCGGCGCGGCGGAGCGAAGGTGGCCCGGGCGGGTGAGAAAACCCACCCCGGGCCGGGGCGAGGTCGACGTGGACCGTGCGGGTCGAAGCGGGCCCGGCGCGGCGGAGGGCGATACGCACCCCCAACGGACCCACGGCCGCCCGCGCGCATAGGGTTCGCACAGATTCACGAGCCTGAGCAGAGAGTTGGACCATGAAGTCGACCGCCCTCCGTCGTACCACCGCCGTCGCCGCCACCGCCGCGTCCCTGGCGCTGCTGCTCACCGCGTGCAGCGGGGACGCGAACGACGGGAAGCCGAAGGGCGAGAACGACGCGTCCGCCTCCGCCGCCGCGAAGCCGGACGTGAAGGCGCTGTCCGCCGGTGAGCTGGAGAAGCTGATCGTCGAGCAGGCCGACCTCAAGGGCTACCAGGTGCAGAAGCCGAAGGCCGCCGAGATCCTGCACTCCGGGGACGTCGGCGCCGACAAGCCCGCCTGCGAGCCGCTCGCCGAGGCCCTGTCGCACGTCGCTCCCGGTGACCCGGGCGCCAGTGTGCAGCGCAAGGCCATCGAGGCGAAGAAGGGCAAGGCGACCTCCGCCGACGACATCCTGGGGGCCCTCGGGGCTCCGGTGACCAATGTGACCCTGGGGTCGTACGGCGGGCAGGGTGCCGAGAAGGCGTTCGCCTCGCTGAAGACGGCCGGGACCGACTGCGCCGGCGGGTTCACCGCCATGGCGAGCGGTGCGAAGACCAAGGTCTCCAAGGTCGCCCCCGAGAGCGGTCTGACCGCCGGTGACGAAGCGCTCGCCTGGACCGTCACCGCCGACATGAACGGCCAGCCCTTCGTCACCAAGCTCGTCGTCTTCCGCAAGGGCAACACGCTGGCCTCCTTCTCCTCCCTCAGCCTCTCCGGCACCGTCAAGGAACTCCCGAAGACCGTCGTCGACGCGCAGGCCGCCAAGCTGCGCTGAGTACGGGCCCCCGGCGGCCGTCGGTCGTAGGCTGCCGCCATGTGCGGAATCGTGGGTTACGTCGGCGGGCAGTCGGCGCTTGATGTGGTGATCGCGGGTCTCAAGCGGCTCGAGTACCGGGGCTACGACTCGGCCGGTGTCGCGGTGCTCTCCGACGGGGGGCTCGCCGCCGCCAAGAAGGCGGGCAAGCTCGTCAATCTGGAGAAGGAACTCGTGGACCGCCCGCTGCCGAGCGGTTCCACCGGCATCGGGCACACCCGGTGGGCCACCCACGGCGGCCCGACCGACGCCAACGCGCACCCGCACCTCGACAACGCGGGCCGCGTCGCCGTCGTCCACAACGGCATCATCGAGAACTTCGCCGCCCTCCGCGCCGAGCTGCAGGAGCGCGGCCACGACCTCGCGTCCGAGACGGACACCGAGGTCGTGGCCCACCTCCTCGCCGAGCAGTTCTCCTCCTGCGGGGACCTGGCCGAGTCGATGCGCATGGTGTGCCGCCGCCTCGACGGGGCCTTCACGCTGGTCGCCGTGCACGCCGACGACCCCGACGTGGTCGTCGGCGCGCGCCGCAACTCCCCCCTCGTCGTCGGCGTCGGCGAGGGCGAGTTCTTCCTCGCCTCGGACGTCGCCGCCTTCATCGCCCACACCCGCGCCGCCATCGAGCTCGGCCAGGACCAGGTCGTCGAACTGCGCCGCGACGGCGTCACCGTCACCGACTTCGACGGGGCACCCGCGGACGTACGGGCGTACCACGTCGACTGGGACGCCTCCGCCGCCGAGAAGGGCGGCTACGACTACTTCATGCTCAAGGAGATCGCCGAGCAGCCGAAGGCCGTCGCCGACACCCTCCTCGGCCGCATCGACGCCGAGGGCCGCCTCAGGCTCGACGAGGTGCGCATCCCCGCCACCGTGCTCCGCGAGGCCGACAAGGTCGTCATCATCGCCTGCGGCACCGCCTTCCACTCCGGTCTCATCGCGAAGTACGCCATCGAGCACTGGACCCGCATCCCCTGCGAGGTGGAGCTGGCCAGCGAGTTCCGCTACCGCGACCCGATCCTCGACCGGCGCACCCTCGTCATCGCCATCTCCCAGTCCGGCGAGACCATGGACACCCTGATGGCCCTGCGGCACGCCCGCGAACAGGGCGCGAAGGTGCTCGCCATCTGCAACACCAACGGCTCCACCATCCCCCGCGAGTCGGACGCCGTCCTCTACACGCACGCCGGCCCCGAGGTCGCCGTCGCCTCCACCAAGGCGTTCCTGACGCAGCTCGTGGCGTGCTATCTGGTCGCGCTGTACCTGGGGCAGGTACGGGGGACGAAGTGGGGCGACGAGATCGGCGCCGTCATCCGGGAGCTGGCCCGGATCGGCGACGAGGTCGAGCGGGTCCTGGAGACCATGGAGCCGGTACGCGCGCTGGCCCGCTCCCTCGCCCACAAGAACACCGTCCTCTTCCTCGGCCGGCACGTCGGCTACCCCGTGGCCCTGGAAGGCGCCCTGAAGCTCAAGGAACTCGCGTACATGCACGCCGAGGGCTTCGCCGCCGGGGAGCTCAAGCACGGGCCGATCGCCCTCATCGAGGAGGACCTGCCGGTCGTCGTGGTGGTGCCGTCGCCCAAGGGCCGCTCCGTCCTCCACGACAAGGTCGTCTCCAACATCCAGGAGATCCGGGCCCGCGGCGCGCGGACCATCGTGATCGCCGAGGAGGGCGACGAGGCCGTCGCCCCCTACGCCGACCACCTCATCCGCATCCCGGCAACGCCTACGCTGCTCCAGCCGCTGGTCTCCACCGTGCCGCTCCAGGTCTTCGCCTGCGAACTGGCGACGGCGCGCGGCAACGAGGTGGACCAGCCGCGCAACCTGGCGAAATCCGTGACCGTGGAGTGAGTGAATGATCATCGGGGTGGGGATCGACGTGGCCGAGGTGGACCGCTTCGCGGCATCGGTGGAGCGGACCCCGGGGCTCCTCGGGCGCCTCTTCGTCGACCGGGAGCTGCTGCTGCCGAGCGGTGAGCGGCGGGGGCCCGCATCGCTTGCGGTCCGGTTCGCCGCGAAGGAGGCGCTGGCGAAGGCGCTCGGCGCGCCCGCCGGTCTGCACTGGACGGACGCGGAGGTGTACGTCGAGGAGAGCGGCCGACCCCGGCTGCGGGTGCGCGGCACGGTGGCGGCGCGCGCGGCGGAGCTGGGCGTGCGGCACTGGCACGTCTCGCTCAGCCACGACGCGGGGGTGGCGTCGGCGGTGGTGATCGCGGAAGGGTGACGGGCGGGGGCCGGCCGTTCCGTTCGAGCGAGGCCGGTCCACCCGCGCGCGGGGGAGCGGACGTGCCCCGTCATGCCCGTGGTGTGGTCCGCGCGCGGGGGCGGCGGCGCGCGGGCGTGGGCCGGGGCTTGGGCCGGGCCGCGCGGCAGAGCAGACTGCGGGGCATGCGTACCGCTTACCGCGTGGAGACCGTACGGGCCGCCGAGGCCGAGCTGATGAGCCGTCTGCCCGACGGCGCGCTGATGCACCGGGCCGCGGCCGGGCTCGCCGCCGCCTGCGTCTCGCTCCTGGGGCGCGGACGGGTGTACGGAGCGAGAGTCGTCCTCCTCGTCGGCAGCGGGGACAACGGCGGCGACGCCCTCTACGCCGGTGCGCGGCTCGCGCGGCGAGGTGCGGGCGTGACGGCCGTGCTGCTGGGCGCCCGCGCCCACGAAGGCGGTCTCGCCGCGCTGCGGGCGGCCGGCGGGCGGGTCGCGGAGGATCCGTTCGAGCCGCTGGCCGTCGCGGATCTCGTCCTCGACGGGATCACCGGCATCGGCGGGCGCGGGGGGCTGCGGCCGGACGCCGTCCCGGTCGCCCGGGCGGCCCGCGGCTCGGACGCGGTCGTCGTCGCCGTCGACCTGCCGAGCGGTGTCGACGCGGACACCGGTCAGGTGGCGGGGGAGGCGCTGCGGGCGGACGCGACGGTGACCTTCGGCGCGTACAAGCCGGGGCTGCTGATCGACCCCGCCCGGGAGTACGCGGGGGCCCTGCGGCTCGTCGACATCGGGCTCGGCGACCATCTGCCCTCGCTCCCCGAACTCCAGGCGCTCCAGCACGAGGACGTGTCCCGGCTGCTGCCCGTGCCGGGTGCGGAGAGCGACAAGTACCGGCGCGGGGTGGTGGGCGTCGTCGCCGGATCCGCGCGCTATCCGGGCGCGGCGGTCCTCTCGGTGGCGGGGGCGCTGCGGGGCGGTGCGGGCGCGGTGCGGTACGTCGGCCCGGCCGCGGACGCGGTGATCGCCCGTTTCCCCGAGACGCTGGTGCACGCGGGGCCGCCGCGGAAGGCGGGGCGGGTCCAGGCGTGGGTGGTCGGCCCGGGGATCGGGGACGGGCCCGGCGTCGAGGAGGTCCTCGCCTCGGACGTACCGGTCCTGGTCGACGCGGACGGGCTGCGGGACCTTCCCGTAGGGGTGGTGCGCGCGCGTACGGCTCCGACCCTGCTCACCCCGCACGCCGGGGAGGCGGCGGCCCTGCTCGGCGTCTCCCGGGAGGAGGTCGAGTCGGGCCGGCTCGCGGCGGTACGGGAACTGGCGGGGCGCTTCGGCGCGACGGTGCTGCTCAAGGGCTCGACGACGCTGGTGGCGGAACCGGGCGAGGAGCGGGAGCCGGCAGGGTCCTCCGGAGCGGCCGGCTCCGCGGGGGCGGGCGCGCGGGGGGACGTGCGGCGGGTCGCGGGGCCGGTCCGGGTCAACCCGACGGGGACGTCGTGGCTGGCCACGGCCGGCAGCGGCGACGTCCTGTCCGGCCTCGCGGGCTCGCTGCTCGCGGCGGGCCTCCCGGCCCTGGAAGCCGGGTCGGTGGCGGCGTACCTCCACGGTCTCGCGGCCCGCCGCGCGTCCGGCGGCGGCCCGATCACGGCGGCCGAGGTGGCGGAGGCCCTGCCCGGCGCATGGCGCGACGTGACCTCGTCAGGGGCGGAGCCCGGGGCGTAGGCGGACCGACCGTCAGGGGCGGAGTCGGAGTCCGGGACGTAGGCGCACCGGCCGTCAGGGGCGCCATCAGGGGCGCGCGGGTGCCGTCGGGATCGCCATCAGGGGCGCGCGCGGTGCCGTCAGGGGCGTGGGGAGGGCTTTCCCGCGCCGTCGGACCGGTCCTGAGCGCGTGTCCCGCCCGGCCGAACGGGCGACTCCGGCCGGGTGAAACCGTCGGCGCCGCCCCAACACCACCCGCCCGCGCTCCCGTTCCCCGGCCGCCCCCGGCATCAGCCCCGGCCCGCACCCGGTTCGCCGCGCGCCGCCCCAAGCCCCGACCCCCCGCCCCGAGGCCCCGAGCCCCCACGCCCCGAGCCCCCCGCCCCAAGGGCCCCACCCCCGCCCCACCCCCCACCCCGCGTGACCGGCCCGACAGGCCGGGAAAGCGGGCCGGGAGCCGACACCTGAGAGACTGGGCGCGATGACTGAGACACCGCCGCCCCGCCGAGCCCGCGCCGAGATCGACCTCGGTGCGCTGCGTGCGAACGTCCGCACGCTCCGTGCCCGCGTCGCGCCCCACGCCCAGGTCATGGCCGTGGTCAAGGCGGACGCGTACGGACACGGCGCCGTGCCCTGCGCCCGCGCCGCTCTCCAGGCCGGTGCCACCTGGCTCGGCACCGCCACCCCGCACGAGGCGCTGGCCCTGCGCGCGGCCGGGATCACGGAAGCCGACGCCCGCCTCCTGTGCTGGCTGTGGACCCCCGGCGACCCGTGGGCGGACGGCATCGAGGCCGGGCTCGACATGACCGTCAGCGGTCTGTGGGCCCTGCGGGAGGTCGTCGAGGCGGCCCGCGCCACCGGCCGGCCCGCGCGGATCCAGCTCAAGGCCGACACCGGTCTCGGCCGCAACGGCTGCCAGCCCGCCGACTGGCCCCAACTCGTCGGCGAGGCCCTCAAGGCCGAGGGCCAGGGCCTGGTGCGGATCACCGGCCTCTGGTCGCACTTCGCCTGCGCCGACGAGCCCGGCCACCCCTCCATCGCCTCCCAGCTCGACGTCTTCCACACCGTGCTGGAGTACGCCGAGAAGGCGGGCGTCGACCCCGAGGTGAGGCACATCGCCAACTCCCCGGCCACCCTCACCCTCCCCGAGAGCTACTTCGACCTCGTCCGGCCCGGCATCGCCATGTACGGCGTCTCGCCGATCCCCGAGGTCGGCACTCCGGCCGACTTCGGCCTGCGTCCGGTGATGTCGCTCAAGGCGAGCGTCGCGCTGGTGAAGCAGGTCCCGGCCGGGCACGGCGTCAGCTACGGACACCACTACGTCACCGAGGACGAGACCCACCTCGGCCTCGTCCCCCTCGGCTACGCCGACGGCGTCCCCCGCCACGCCTCCGGCCGCGGGCCCGTCCTCGTCGGCGACTCGGTCCGCCGGGTGGCCGGCCGGGTCGCCATGGACCAGTTCGTGGTCGACCTGGGCGGCGACACCGTCGAACCCGGCGCCGAGGCGCTGCTCTTCGGCCCCGGCGACCGGGGCGAGCCGACCGCCGAGGACTGGGCCGTGGCCGCCGGCACCATCGCGTACGAGATCGTCACCCGCATCGGCGCCCGCGTCCCACGCGTCTTTCTGAACGAGACGGACTGAACGCACCGGTACGGAAACGGGTACATCCGCGACTCGGGCGCGCATCCGGACAGGATGCGGGCACGGGCACGGTATGGACACGGATACGGATACGGATACGAGTCATCAGGGAGCGGGAGTGAGCGAGTCCAGCACCGACCACTGGCGCCGCGCCGGGTTCGCCGGTGCCGCGATAGGCGTGCTCGCGGCCGGCGCGGCCGCGGGCGTCGCCCTCGAACGGCTCACCGTCGGGCGCGGCATGCGGCAGAAGGCGCGGCTCGCCCTCGACGCCTCCGCCCCCTACGGGTCCGTGCGGGGCACCCCCGGCAAGGCGCTCGCCGACGACACCACCGAGCTGTACTACGAGACCGACGAGGTCGACGCGGAGGCCGGTGCCCCGCGTAAACGGCGCCTGTTCGGGCGCAAGGCGCCCGCCCCCGTCACCGTCGTCTTCAGCCACGGGTACTGCCTCGGCCAGGACTCCTGGCACTTCCAGCGGGCCGCGCTGCGCGGACTGGTCCGTACCGTCCACTGGGACCAGCGCAGCCACGGGCGTTCGGCCCGCGGCGTCTCCCAGGCCGGACCAGGCGGCGTGCCCGTCACCATCGACCAGCTGGGCCGCGACCTGAAGGCGGTCATCGACGCGGCCGCGCCCGAGGGGCCGTTGGTCCTGGTCGGCCACTCCATGGGCGGCATGACGATCATGGCGCTCGCCGACCGCTACCCCGAGCTGATCCGGGAACGGGTCGTCGGGGTCGCCTTCGTGGGCACCTCCTGCGGCAGGCTCGGCGAGGTGAACTACGGGCTCCCGACCGCCGGGGTCAACGCGATACGGCGTGTCCTGCCCGGCGTGCTGAAGGCGCTCGGCTCGCAGACGGAGCTGGTCGAACGCGGCCGCAGGGCCACCGCCGACCTGTTCGCGGGGCTCATCAAGAAGTACTCGTTCTCCTCCCGGGACGTCGATCCGGCGGTCGCGCGGTTCGCGGAACGGATGATCGAGGCCACCCCGATCGACGTGGTCGCCGAGTTCTATCCGGCCTTCAGCGAGCACGACAAGGCGGCGGTGCTCCCCGTCTTCCGCGAGGTGCCGGTGCTCGCGCTGGCCGGCGAACGCGACCTGGTCACCCCCAGCTCGCACACCGAGGCCATCGCCGACCTGCTGCCGGAGAGCGAGCTGGTCATCGTCCCCGACGCCGGGCACCTGGTCATGCTGGAGCACCCCGAGGCGGTCACCGACCGGCTGGCGGACCTCCTCGCCCGGGTCGGCGCGGTCCCCTCGGCGACGGGCGCGAAGGCGGGCTCGGGCAACGGATAAATTGGCCCGTATGGAAGCACCGCACAACGCCGCCACGCTCGATGTCGACTCCGCCGAGGAGATGCGGGAGATCGGCCGCCGCCTCGCCGGCCTCCTGCGCCCCGGCGACCTTGTGATGCTCACGGGCGAGCTGGGCGCGGGCAAGACGACGCTGACCCGTGGCCTGGGGGAGGGTCTCGGCGTCCGGGGCGCCGTCACCTCGCCGACCTTCGTCATCGCCCGCGTCCACCCCTCCCTGGTCGACGGCCCGGCCCTGGTCCACGTCGACGCGTACCGCCTCGGCGGCGGCCTGGACGAGATGGAGGACCTCGACCTCGACGTCTCGCTGCCCGAGTCGGTGGTGGTCGTGGAGTGGGGCGACGGCAAGGTCGAGGACCTGACGGACGACCGGCTGCACGTGCTGATCCACCGGGTCGTCGGCGCCACCGACGACGACCGGCGCACGGTCGTGCTGCGCGGGATCGGCGACCGGTGGGCGGACGCGAGGCTTGACCTCGGGGGGTGACGGGGTAGGGGAACGTACGTAGCTTCCGACAAGCTGTCGGGAAGATGTTGCGTCGGTCGTACGAGCCGTGGTGACATGGAGGCACGAGCTGGTTAGGTGTACCTAACCTACGGGAGGCATTCATGGCGACGCCAGAGCGGGCACGCGCAGCGGACCGGATCCCTATGAGCGATCTGCTGGCGTCCTGTGCCGCGGCGAGCGCGGTCTCGACCCCGCCGCGCGAGCCGGACGAGCAGCCGGAGTCCGCCGCTGTCCCGGACATCGAGCCCGAGGGCCCGGCCCGGCGCGAAGCCGCGTAAGCGGCCGGCCGTCGCGACCGCGGAGGCGTGACCCGTACGAGTGATGAGGCCGCCGGGACCTCGACGGGCGGCCGCGCGCCGACGGTAAGGGCTCCGCCGCACCCGCCGCTCCGCCCCCGCTAAGCGACGACGACGACCTTCGCGCCGATCGCGGCGAACGTCCACATCGCGTCGCCGTCCGCCCGCTTCATGCGGATGCCGCCGGTCTTCCGCTTCGGGTCCGGCGCCGGGAGCGAGCCGTCGACGGCAGCGCTGAAGCCGACCGTGACGTCCTGCACCGTCGCGAACCGCACCACGTGCTCGATCCGCACACCGTCGGAGCCGGTCACCGAGCCCGACCGCGAGGTCACCTTGTACGCCCCCGGCGGCGGATTCACCGTGCTCGGCATCACCGAGAAGGAGTGCGTGGCCTGGCCCTTCTCGTCGACCAGCCAGACCCGGCGCTCGCTCAGCCCGTAGACGACCCGGGCGCCGCTGCCGGAGTTCCCCGGCACGGCGAGCGGGTCCTTGGGCTTCTGCTTCGGCCCGCCGGTGGGCGCGGCCGACGGCGCGGCGTGGGGCGTCCGGGGCTTCGCCGACACGTCGGCCGGGGCGTTCGCCGACGCCTGATAGGCGAGGAAGGCGACCGCGGCGATCGCCGCCGCCGTGAGCCCGGCCACGAATCCCGAGCTGCTCCGTGCCACCGTGGCCTCCTCCGTACGTATGTATCGGTGGTGACGGTAGCAGCAGCGGGCAGGTGGCACGGGGCGCCGTGCCAGGGCGCCGGGAGCCGTAGGCTGTTTGCGTGCTCTTGCTCGCCATGGATACCGCCACACCCGCCGTCACCGTCGCCCTCCACGACGGCGACTCCGTCGTCGCCGAGTCCCGCCAGGTCGACGCCCGCCGCCACGGGGAGCTGCTGCTGCCCGCCGTCGACCGGGTCCTCAAGGAGGCCGGGCTCAAGCTCGACGCCGTCACCGGCGTCGTCGTCGGCGTCGGACCGGGGCCGTACACCGGACTGCGGGTCGGCCTGGTCACCGCCGCCACCTTCGCCTCCGCGCTCGGCGTGCCGGTGCACGGCCTGTGCACGCTGGACGGGCTCGCGTACGCCTCCGGGATCGAGGAGCCGTTCGTCGTCGCGACGGACGCGCGCCGCAAGGAGGTCTACTGGGCGCGGTACGACGACTCCCGCACGCGGGTGACCGACGCCGCCGTCGACCGGCCCGCGGAGATCGCCGCGGACGTCACCGGACTGCCGGCCGTCGGCGCCGGGGCGCGCCTCTACCCCGAGGTCTTCGCCGACGCCCGCGACCCCGAGCACCAGTCCGCCGCGGCGCTCGCCGCCCTCGCGGCGGAGAAGCTCGCCGCCGGGACGGACTTCCTCGACCCGCTGCCGATGTACCTGCGCCGCCCCGACGCGCAGGTGCCCAAGAACTACAAGGTGGTCACTCCCCAGTGACCGCCGTCACCGCCGCCGTACTGCGGGAGATGCGCTGGTGGGACATCGAGCCCGTGCTCGCACTCGAACACGAGCTGTTCCCCGAGGACGCCTGGTCCGAGGGGATGTTCTGGTCCGAGCTGGCCCACGCGCGCGGCCCCGGCGCCACCCGCCGCTACGTCACCGCCGAGGACCCGGCGGACGGCCGGGTCGTCGGCTACGCCGGGCTCGCCGCGGCCGGCGGCCTCGGCGACGTCCAGACGATCGCCGTCGCCCGCGACCAGTGGGGGACCGGGCTCGGCGCCCGGCTGCTCACCGACCTGCTCCAGCACGCCACCGCCTTCGAGTGCGAGGAGGTGCTGCTGGAGGTACGGGTGGACAACACCCGGGCCCAGAAGCTGTACGCGCGCTTCGGCTTCGAGCCCATCGGCTTCCGGCGCGGCTACTACCAGCCCGGCAACGTGGACGCGCTTGTCATGCGATTGACCGTTCAAGGAACAGAGACGACAGACTGATGGCTGCTGACGAACCGCTCGTACTCGGCATCGAGACCTCCTGCGACGAGACCGGCGTCGGCATCGTGCGGGGCACGACCCTGCTCGCCGACGCCGTCGCGTCGAGCGTGGACACCCACGCGCGCTTCGGCGGAGTGGTGCCGGAGATCGCCTCCCGCGCCCATCTGGAGGCGATGGTCCCCACCATCGAGCGCGCCCTGAAGGACGCCGGGATCTCCGCGCGGGACCTCGACGGCATCGCGGTCACCGCCGGGCCGGGTCTCGCCGGCGCGCTGCTCGTCGGCGTCTCGGCGGCCAAGGCGTACGCCTACGCCCTCGGCAAGCCGCTGTACGGCGTGAACCACCTGGCCTCGCACATCTGCGTCGACCAGCTGGAGCACGGGCCGCTGCCCGAGCCGACGATGGCGCTGCTGGTCTCCGGCGGCCACTCGTCGCTGCTGCTCGCGCCCGACATCACCGCCGACGTGCGGCCGCTGGGCGCCACCATCGACGACGCCGCCGGTGAGGCCTTCGACAAGATCGCGCGCGTGCTCGACCTCGGCTTCCCCGGCGGCCCGGTGATCGACCGGCTCGCCCGGGAGGGCGACCCGAACGCGATCGCCTTCCCGCGCGGCCTGAGCGGCTCCAGGGACCCCGCGTACGACTTCTCCTTCTCCGGTCTGAAGACCGCCGTGGCCCGCTGGATCGAGGCCAAGCGGGCGGCGGGCGAGGAGGTGCCGGTACGGGACGTGGCGGCGTCCTTCCAGGAGGCGGTCGTCGACGTGCTGACCCGCAAGGCCGTCCGGGCCTGCAAGGACGAGGGCGTCGACCACCTGATGATCGGCGGCGGCGTGGCGGCCAACTCGCGGCTGCGGGCGCTGGCCGAGGAGCGGTGCGAGCGGGCCGGGATCCGGCTGCGGGTGCCGCGCCCCGGGCTGTGCACGGACAACGGCGCGATGGTCGCGGCGCTCGGCGCGGAGATGGTGGCCCGCAACCGGCCGGCCTCCGACCTGGAGCTGTCGGCGGACTCGTCCCTGCCGGTGACGGACCCGCACGTGCCGGGCGCCCACCACGGGCACGATCACGACCACGTGCACGAGATCAGCAAGGAGAACCTGTACTCGTGACGACCGTGACCCTCATGTGGGAGGCGCGGGCGGCCGAGGGCCGGGGCGAGGCGCTCCTCGACTGGGCGCGGGCGCGGACGCTGCCGGCCGAGCCGCTGCGCCGGGAGACCTTCCGCGCCGAGGGGGACCGGGTCCTCGTGCTGACCTGGTGGGAGGCGGACGCCGTCGACGCGGACCTGCCGGAACTGCCGGAGCCCGACGCGGAGATGGTCACCCGGCCGGTGCACCGCTGGCGTTTCGAATCGGTCTCCTCGGACGTCCCCGCGTCCTGAGCCGACACGGCCCGCGTCCTGAGCCGATACCGCTCGCCGCGGTCACTGCCGGTCGCCCTGGTCACACGGCTCACACCGGTCACGCCTGGCGCGGACGCAACCTCCTGACCCGGTCGCGCATCAAACACGGCGTGGACAAGAAGATCGTGGCGTGGGCGGTACTGACGGTGGCGGCTCTGCTCGGGACGGGGTGTACGTCGGGAGCCGACGCGGCCCCCCGGACGCCCCCGACGGCGGCGCCCTCCGCAGGGGCGGACACGGCGCCCCCGGCGGGCGGCGAGGAGGCGGCGCGACCGGAGCGGGCGACCGCCGCCGCGTACCGCAAGTGGGGGCTCGAGCCCTTCGCCGCGCCGCCGGCCCCGCCGAAGGTCAAGCCGGTCCGTCGGTTGGCCGGCGGACCCGTACCGGTCATCAGCGAGATACCGACGACCGACAAGGTCGTCTTCGTCACGATCGACGACGGGGCGGAGAAGGACCCGGAGTTCGTGGCGTTGATGAAGGAGCTCAAGGTCCCCGTGACCATGTTCCTCACCGACTCGGCGATACGCACCGACTACACCTACTTCGAGCCGCTCGCCGCCCTCGGCAACGGCGTCGCCAACCACACGCTCACCCACCCCAACCTGCGCACCCTCGGCCGGGCCGCCCAGCAGCGCGAGATCTGCGGCCAGCAGACCCGGCTGGCCGAGAAGTACGGCACCGCCCCCCGGCTCTTCCGCCCGCCGTACGGCAACTGGAACGAGGACACGCGGGCCGCGGCGGGCGGCTGCGGGGTCGACGCGATCGTGCTGTGGCGCGAGTCGATGCAGATCAAGAACCTGCAGTACCAGCGCGGCGACCGGAAGCTGCACCCCGGCGACATCATCCTGGCCCACTTCCGGGGACCGGCCGAGCTCAAGGGCACCACGATGACCGAGATGACGGCGACGATGCTGCGCCGCATACAGGAGCAGGGCTTCACGGTGGCCCGCCTGGAGGACTACGTCTGAGCCCGGCGGAGCCCCCCCCCGGAAAGGCCGCCGGACCGGGTCCGGCGCGGGTCCGGCGCGGTTCCGGAGCGGTTCAGGAAAAAAACTTCGGCGGACGTGTCGATGCGGGGTCGCCCCGGTCGACGTATGAGTGAGAGGCGGGGAACGGCCCCGCCGCCGCACCACCGAGGAGTCACCATGCCGCGCTTCCTGACGATGATCCGCGTCGAGGAGAACACCATCGACATGGAGGAGGCAGGACCCGAGTTCGGCGAGCGCATGGGCGCGCTCTTCGAGGAGATCACCAAGGCCGGCGTCATGCTGGACACCGCCGGGCTCCTGCCGACCTCCGAGGGAACCCGGGTGACCTGGGCCGACGGGAAGATCAGCTACACCGACGGCCCCTTCACCGAGACCAAGGAGGTCGTCGGCGGCTACTCCCTCAGCCAGTGCAAGGACAAGGCCGAGGCGCTGGAGTGGACCCGGCGGTTCCTGGAGCTGCACCCGGCGGGCTGGAAGGTCACCGCCGAGGTGCGCCAGATCGAAGAGTCCTGACGTCCGGGCGGCCGGGTGTGCTGTCATGGTGAGCCGTGACAGCACACCACGCCGCGGGCAGCGTCGAGACGGTCTTCCGGATGGAGTCGGCGCGGATCATCGCCGCCGCGGCGAGGATCGTCCGCGATGTCGGCATCGCCGAGGAGATCGCCCAGGACGCGCTCGTCGCCGCCCTCGAACAGTGGCCCTTGACGGGGGTCCCCGACCGGCCGGGCGCCTGGCTGACGGCGGCCGCGAAGAACCGCGCCGTGGACCTCGTACGGCGCCGTGAGACGTACGCCCGCAAGCTCGCCGAGGTCGGCCGCGAGCTGACCGAGGAGACGTACGACCCCGAGCCGTCCGGCCCCGGGGACATCGACGACGACCTGCTGCGGCTGATCTTCACCTCCTGCCATCCCGTGCTCTCCGCCGAGGCGCGCGCGGCGCTCACGCTGCGGCTGGTCGGCGGGCTGCGCACGGACGAGATCGCCCGCGCCTTCCTCGTACCGGAACCGACCGTCGCGCAGCGGATCGTGCGGGCGAAGCGGAGCCTGGCGAAGGCGGGGGTGGAGTTCGAGGTGCCGTACGGGGAGGAGCGGGCGGCCCGGCTCGGCTCCGTCCTGGAGGTCATCTACCTGATCTTCAACGAGGGGTACGCGGCCACGGCCGGTGACGACCTGCTGCGGCCGGCGCTCTGCGAGGACGCCCTGCGGCTGGCCAGGGTCCTTGCCGGCCTGATGCCGGAGGAGGGCGAGGTCCACGGCCTGGCGGCGCTGCTGGAGATCCAGGCGTCCCGGACGGCGGCGCGGACGGGCCCCGACGGGGAGCCGGTCCTGCTCTCCGCGCAGAACCGCGGCCGCTGGAACCGGCTGCTGATCCGGCGCGGTTTCGCCGCCCTGGAACGGGCGGGCCGGGGCGCCGACTTCGGCCCGTACGCCCTGCAGGCCGCGATCGCCGCCTGTCACGCGCGGGCGGTGACGTACGAGGAGACGGACTGGCGGACCATCGCCGCGCTGTACGCCCGGCTGGCGGCCGTGGCGCCCTCCCCGGTGGTGGAGCTGAACCGCGCGGTCGCCGTCTCGATGGCGGACGGACCGGCGGCGGGCCTGGCGCTCGTCGACGCCCTCGCCGCCGAACCGGCCCTGGCGCACTACCACTTGCTGCCGAGCGTCCGCGGCGACCTGCTGTCCCGCCTGGGCCGCCCCGCCGAAGCCCGCGCGGAATTCGAACGCGCGGCCTCCCTGACCCGCAACACTCGCGAACGCGCCCTCCTATTGGACCGCGCCCGGACACTTCCCCCGGCCTGACGGACCCTCTTCGGAAGCTTTACCGCGCTGGGTGCCCGATCAGCATCGTCGGGGCGCCCGTGGTCCGGGTGAGGAAGACCGTGGCGGAGTGGGGGCCCTTCGGCTTGAGTTTGCGGCGGAGTTCCTCCGGTTCGACCGCCGAGCCGCGCTTCTTCACCGTCAGGGTGCCGACCTCGCGCTCCCGCAGCAGGGCCTTCAGCTTCTTGAGGTTGAAGGGGAGCCGGTCGGTGATCTCGTACGCGGTGGCGAACGGCGTCGGGGTCAGGGAGTCCGCCGTGATGTACGCGATCGTCTCGTCGATCAGGCCGCCGCCGTCGAGCCCCTCGGCCACCTCGGCCACCAGGTGGGCGCGGATGACCGCGCCGTCCGGCTCGTAGAGGTAGCGGCCGACCGGGCGGACGGCCGGGTCGGGCAGGCCGCGGCCGGTCAGGCTCGTCCCGGACGGCAGGAGGGTGGCGCGGACCGCGCCGGGCGTGGTGCCGAACCAGAGCACCGCCTCCTTCACGTCGCCCCCGTCCGAGATCCACTCCGCCTCCGCGTCCTCCGGGACGGCCTCGTGCGGCACCCCCGGGGCGATCTTCAGGGCCGCGTGCGGGGCCCGGCGGGCGGCCTCGATCGCCCAGGACAGCGGGGGCGAGTACGCCTCCGGGTCGAAGATCCGGCCGCGCCCGCCGCGCCGCGCCGGGTCGACGAACACGGCGTCGTACGGAGCCGTGTCGATCTCCGTCACGTCCGCGCGGCGCACCTCGATCAGATCGGCCAGCCCCAGCGCCTCGGCGTTGGCGCGGGCCGCCTCCGCCGTCAGCGGGTCGCGGTCCACGGCGAGGACGGAGATCCCGGCGCGGGCGAACGCGATCGCGTCGCCGCCGATCCCGCCGCACAGGTCCGCGACGGACCGCACCCCCAGCTCCGCGAGACGGCGGGCGCGGTGGGCGCCGACCGTCGCGCGCGTGGACTGCTCCACGCCGTGGGGCGTGAAGTACATCCGGTACGCGTCGTCCGCGCCGAACTTCGCCACCGCGCGCTGCCGCAGCCTGGCCTGCCCGACGGCGGCCGTGACCAGCTCGGCGGGATGGTCGCGGCGGAGCCTGGAGACGACCGCCAGCTCCTGGGCGGGGTCGTGGTCCCGCAGGGCGGCGAGCAGGGCCTGGCCCTCCGGGGTGAGCAGGGCGGTGAAGGCGGCGAGGTCGGTCACCCGCCCCATTGTGCGGGTTGGCCGGGTGTGGGCCGGCCGGGGGACGGTGCGCGCGGCACGGCGGTGTCGCCGGGGCGGGAGGGCTCGCCGCTGAAAGGATGCGGCGCCATGCAGCTAGTACGACAAACAGAACAAATGACCCCGCGGGACGACCGCCCCCGGCGTACCCGCCTCCGGTCCGCCCGCCCCCCGTCCGGCCGCTCCCGGCGCGCCCGTCACCTGTGGCGATCGGTCGGTGCGGCGCTGCTCGTCGCCGCCCTCGGCGCGGCCTGCGCCGGACCGGGCGACGGCGCCGGCGGCGCCCCGGGCTCCCCGGCCCGGCCCGCCGCCGGGCAGCCCGGCAGCCAGGTGCAGGGCGCCTCCGGCGCCCTCAACGCGTACGTCTCGAAGCTCCGCGAACGGCGCGCAGCCCGGGCCCTCGCCGCGAAGAGATGGGGCCTCGACCGGCCTCCGCTGGAGGCCCCCGCTCCGCCCGCCGTCAAGCCGACGATCACCACGCGCAAGGGGTTCGAGACCGACGGCGAGGGCCTGCCCCCGGTCTTCACCACCGTGCCGACCAAGGAGAAGGTCGTCTTCCTGACGATCGACGACGGCTCCGAGAAGGACCCGGAGCTGCTGCGCATGATGAGCGAGCTGGGGATCCCGTACAGCGCCTTCCTCAGCGACTACCTGGTCAAGGAGGACTACGGCTACTTCCGGAAGATGCAGGACGCCGGCGTCGCCCTGCACAACCACACCCTCAACCACCGCTACATGCCGAAGCTGTCCTACGCGGAGCAGAAGCGCGAGATCTGCGGGATGCAGGACACGATCGAGAAGAAGTACGGCAAGCGGCCGCCGCTCTTCCGCCCGCCCTACGGCAACTACGACGAGGACACCCTGCGCGCGGCGCAGAAGTGCGGCGTGAAGGCGGTCCCGCTGTGGGCCGCCGAGGCGTTCCCGGACCGGATGGAGTGGCGCGAGTGGGACCGGGACCTGCACCCCGGCGACATCGTCCTCACCCACTTCCGGGGCAAGGGGGAGTGGAAGGGCTCCATGCCCGACATGATCCGCCGCGTGATGAAGACCATCACGGACAAGGGGTACGCGGTCGCGAAGCTGGAGGACTACGTATGACCGGCGCGCGCCGGCCGGTCGCCGGACTGGCCCTGGCCGGCGCGCTGCTGGCCACGGCGGCCTGCGCCCCGTCCGTCGACCCCTTCGAGCGCCTGGGCCGCAAGGCGGCGGAACGGGTCGCCGCACCGGACGGCGCCCTCTCCCGGACCGCCGCCCGGGTGCTCCACGGCGTGGACCGTACGGGCCGCTGACGGCCCGCCCCGGCGCCGTACACCGGCCGGAGACCCGCCCCCCGCCGTCCGGAACCATCGGGTCCTTCGCACCGTTCCCCGTACCGGAACCGAACCGCCACGCGCACGTAATTGGCACTCCGCTTGACCGAGTGCTAATCGCGGTCATAGTCTCGGCTCTGGCACTCCCCACCGGAGAGTGCCAACACAGCGACGGGCAGGTCCGGCACCCGCGACGACGGATCCACCTGGTCGCCACCTCAGACAGTTAACCCCGTGAGATCTCCGAAGGGGGAGGTCGGATCGTGACGACCACCAGCTCCAAGGTTGCCATCAAGCCGCTCGAGGACCGCATTGTGGTCCAGCCGCTCGACGCCGAGCAGACCACCGCCTCTGGCCTGGTCATCCCGGACACGGCGAAGGAGAAGCCCCAGGAGGGCGTCGTCCTCGCCGTGGGCCCGGGCCGCTTCGAGAACGGCGAGCGCCTGCCGCTCGACGTGAAGACCGGCGACATCGTGCTGTACAGCAAGTACGGCGGCACCGAGGTGAAGTACAGCGGCGAGGAGTACCTCGTCCTCTCGGCTCGCGACGTGCTCGCGATCGTCGAGAAGTAATTCACCGACGCCAGATGTTTTGAGCCGCGCCCCTTGACCCCGCACTGGGCGTCCGGGGGCGCGGTTCGTTTCACGAGTTTCACCACGAATTCCGAGAGGGCTGAATCGCTCCATGGCGAAGATCCTGAAGTTCGACGAGGACGCCCGTCGCGCCCTTGAGCGCGGCGTCAACAAGCTTGCCGACACGGTGAAGGTGACGATCGGCCCCAAGGGCCGCAACGTCGTCATCGACAAGAAGTTCGGCGCCCCCACCATCACCAACGACGGTGTCACGATCGCCCGCGAGGTCGAGATCGACGACCCGTACGAGAACCTCGGCGCCCAGCTGGTGAAGGAGGTGGCGACCAAGACCAACGACATCGCGGGTGACGGCACCACCACCGCCACCGTGCTCGCCCAGGCCCTGGTCCGCGAGGGTCTGCGCAACGTCGCCGCCGGCGCCTCCCCGGCCGCCCTGAAGAAGGGCATCGACGCCGCCGTCAAGGCCGTCTCCGACGAGCTGCTCGCCACCGCGCGCCCGATCGACGACAAGTCGGACATCGCCGCCGTCGCCGCGCTCTCCGCGCAGGACCAGCAGGTCGGCGAGCTCATCGCCGAGGCGATGGACAAGGTCGGCAAGGACGGTGTCATCACCGTCGAGGAGTCCAACACCTTCGGCCTGGAGCTCGACTTCACCGAGGGCATGGCCTTCGACAAGGGCTACCTCTCGCCCTACATGGTCACCGACCAGGAGCGTATGGAGGCCGTCCTCGACGACCCGTACATCCTGATCCACCAGGGCAAGATCTCCTCGATCCAGGACCTGCTGCCGCTCCTCGAGAAGGTCATCCAGGCCGGCTCCTCCAAGCCGCTGCTGATCATCGCCGAGGACGTCGAGGGCGAGGCCCTGTCGACCCTGGTCGTCAACAAGATCCGTGGCACCTTCAACGCCGTGGCCGTCAAGGCCCCCGGCTTCGGCGACCGCCGCAAGGCGATGCTCGGCGACATGGCCACCCTCACCGGTGCCACCGTCATCGCCGAGGAGGTCGGCCTCAAGCTCGACCAGGCCGGTCTCGACGTGCTGGGCTCCGCCCGCCGCGTGACCGTCACCAAGGACGACACCACCATCGTCGACGGTGGCGGCAAGTCCGAGGACGTCACCGGTCGCGTCAACCAGATCAAGGCCGAGATCGAGTCCACCGACTCCGACTGGGACCGCGAGAAGCTCCAGGAGCGCCTCGCGAAGCTGGCCGGCGGCGTGTGCGTGATCAAGGTCGGCGCCGCCACCGAGGTGGAGCTGAAGGAGAAGAAGCACCGTCTGGAGGACGCCATCTCCGCGACCCGCGCCGCGGTCGAGGAGGGCATCGTCTCCGGTGGTGGCTCCGCTCTGGTCCACGCCGTCAAGGTCCTCGAGGGCAACCTCGGCAAGACCGGCGACGAGGCCACGGGTGTCGCGGTCGTCCGCCGCGCCGCCGTCGAGCCGCTGCGCTGGATCGCGGAGAACGCCGGCCTCGAGGGCTACGTCATCACCTCCAAGGTGGCGGAGCTCGACAAGGGCCAGGGCTTCAACGCCGCCACCGGCGAGTACGGCGACCTGGTCAAGGCCGGCGTCATCGACCCGGTGAAGGTGACGCGCTCCGCGCTGGAGAACGCCGCCTCGATCGCCTCCCTCCTCCTCACCACCGAGACCCTCGTGGTGGAGAAGAAGGAAGAGGAGCCGGCGGACGCGGGCCACGGTCACGGCCACGGCCACTCGCACTGAGGCACCACCACGCCTGACGGGCCGACCGCCCGGAAGGACTGAACGACCACCGAGGCCCGGTGCCCCCGTCGCGGGGGCACCGGGCCTCGGTGCGTGAGCCGCCGCGCGGAGGGCCGGACCTCAGTGCGCGAGCGCCGGGCCGCTCAGGCCTCGACGGCGCCGAGCTGCCCCATCAGCCCCAGCAGGTCGTACTGCCACCACGCCTCGACGATCTTGCCGTCGTCCCGGAACTGGTGGATGGTCGTGCCGGTCATGGCGACCCGCATGCCCGTCGGCTGGAGCCCCATGAAATCGCCGGTGTGCGTCCCCACCCACGTCCACCGCGTGCACACCCGGTCGCCCTCGGCGATCTGGTCCTGGACGGTGAAGGCGAAGTCGAAGCCGCCCCGCCACACCTCCACCTCACGGCGGATCGCGTCCATGCCCAGGGCGTCCTCCTGCCCGCTCGGCTGGTGGTCGTGGCACCCCTCCGCGAGGACCTCGTCGAGCGGCGGAAGCTCACCCTCGGTGGCGATCAGCTCGAAGAGCCGGCGGGAGGCGGCCTTGTACATCTGCACGTCCCGCATGACGTCCAGATCCGTGAACGTCGGCATCTCGTCACAGAGCGCGACCATCTCCCGGAAGATGCGGTCGGTCTCGGGGAGCTGCGAGTTGGTCATGGCCACTTCGTACGAGGGGAACTCGACGATCTCCACGAGATGGTCCCCGTCGGAGCGGTCCTTGCCGATGACGCTGTGCGTGGCCGTCCGCTTGCCCTTGGTCTGCTCGACCCATTTGTCCATGAGCCGGTTGAGGTCGTCGAACCGGCTGGTCTTGCAATCGATGATCTGTACGAAAGTCATGGCGCCTCCCGGACCGGGTGGGACCCTTCCAGTCTAGGCGCGGCCCCCACCCGGCGGCCGGTCACGCCGAGCGCGTCAGATCCGAGGGCCGTACCCGCTCGGCGAACGGCTCACCCCGCCCGTACCGCGCCACCTCCGCCAGCGCGTGGTCCGCCATCCGGTGCAGCTCGTTGCCGAGCGAGCCGGCGACGTGCGGGGTGAGGAGCACGTTCGGCAGCGTGTACAGCGGCGAGTCCGGAGGCGGCACCTCCGGGTCGGTCACGTCCAGGACCGCCCGCAGGCGCCCGGTGCGCAGGTGCGCCAGGAGCGCCGTCTCGTCGACCAGGGAGCCGCGCGCGGTGTTGACGAGGGTGGCGCCGTCCGGCATCGCGGCCAGCTGCGCCGCCCCGATCATCCGGTGGGTGGCGGGAAGTTGGGGCGCGTGGACGGAGACGATCGTGCTGCGCGCGCACAGGTCGTCGAGACCCGTCCCCTCCACTCCCAGCCGCGCCGCCTCCGCCGCGTCCACGTACGGGTCGTGGAGCAGCACCTCGAAGTCGAAGGGGCGCAGCAGCTCGATGACCCGGCGGCCGATCCGGGAGGCGCCGACCAGGCCGACCGTACGGCGGTAGTTGCCCGTCGTCGCCGACTCGGCCGTCCAGGCCTCGTCGCCGCGGACCCGGCCGTACCGCAGGGCCGCGTCGAGGACGCCCTTCCCGGCGAAGAGGATCGCGGCCAGGGTGTACTCCGCGACGGGCAGGGCGTTGGCGGCCGCGGCGGAGGAGACGACGAGGCCGCGTTCCCAGCAGGCGTCCGTGATGTGGTGCTTGACCGATCCGGCCGCGTGGACGACGGCCTTCAGGCGCGGGGCGCGGTCCAGGACGGTGGCGGTCAGGGGCGGCGCGCCCCAGCAGGTGAGGAGGATCTCGGCCTCGGCGAGGGCGGCGGCGACCCGGGGCGCGGGCGCGGTCAGGTCGTGGGCGACGAGGTGGGGGTCGGTACGGGTGAGGGCGGCGAGGCGCCGCCGGTGGGCGTCGGTCAGCAGGCGGCCGGCGACGCCGGGTTCCATGGCGAGCAGGAGTGCGGGCCGGGGGTGGGGAGTGGCGGTCATCGCGGGGCGGGTGCTCCTCACTTGACGCTGCCGGCGGTCAGGCCGGCCTTCCAGTGGCGCTGGAGGGAGACGAAGGCGACGACGAGCGGGACGACGGCGAGGAGGGATCCGGTGACGACGAGGGGATAGAAGTCGGGTTCCGCGTGGGCGTTGCTGTTCCAGGCGTACAGGCCGAGGCTCAACGGGAACAGTCTCTGGTCCGAGAGCATCACCAGGGGCAGGAAGAAATTGTTCCAGATCGCGGTGAACTGGAAGAGGAAGACGGTGACGAAGCCGGGCATCATCATGGGCAGTCCGATCGACCGGAAGGCGCGCAGCTCGCCCGCGCCGTCGATGCGGGCGGCCTCCAGCGCCTCGTCGGGGACGTACCCGGCGCTGAAGACCCGGGAGAGGTAGACCGCGAAGGGGTTGACCAGGACCGGGATCAGCACGGCGGCGTGGGTGTTGACGACGCCGACCTCGCTGGCGAGGAGGTACAGGGGCAGGGCGAGCGCGGTGGTGGGGACCAGGACGCCGAGGAGGACGACGCCGAAGAGCTTCTCCTTGCCCCGGAAGTCGTACTTGTCGAAGGCGTACCCGGCGGCGACGCTGATCAGCGAGCAGGCGAGGGCGCCGATCCCGGCGTAGAGGAGGCTGTTGAGGTACCAGTGGAAGTAGATGCCGTCGTTGTACTCGGTGAGCCGGGAGAGGTTGCCGCCGAGGTCGAAGCCCTCGAAGGAGAAGGCGTCCCCGGCGAGCAGGCCGCCGGCGTCCTTGGTGGCCGCGGTGACCAGCCAGACGAGCGGGAAGAGCATGTAGACGACGGCGAGGACGAGCGCGCCGTTGACGGCGGTCCGGGAGAGCCAGACGCTGCGGGGTCGGGGCTTGCTCACGCCGTCTTCTCCTTCCGGCGGCCGGTCAGCCGGGTGACGCCGAAGGAGAGCAGGGCGGCGGTCAGGGCGAGGAGGACGGAGGCCGCGGCCGCGAGGCCGTAGTCGTTGCGGTCGAAGGCGGCGGTGTACGCGTACATGTTCGGCGTCCAGGTCGAGGTGACGGCGGAACCGGTGCCCTTGTTGAGGATGAGCGGTTCGGTGAACAGCTGCAGCGAGCCGATGACGGTGAAGAGGCCGACCATCACGAGCGAGGCGCGGATCAGCGGGACCTTGATGCCGAACGCGATGCGCCAGGCTCCGGCGCCGTCGACGGTGGCGGCTTCGAGGACGGAGCGGTCGATGGCCTGCAGGGCGGCGTAGAAGATCACCATGTTGTAGCCGAGCCACTCCCAGAGCGCGATGTTGACCACGGAGGGCAGGGCGCCCTCGGGGGAGAAGAAGTCGAAGCCGATGCCGCCCGCCTCCATCGCCCGCACGACGGGGCTGAGTTGCGGGGTGTAGAGGTAGACCCAGATCAGCGCGGCGATGATGCCGGGGACGGCGTGCGGCAGGAAGAGCGCGAGCTGGAAGAAGCGACGGGCGCGGGCGAGCGCCGAGTCGAGGAGGAGGGCGAGGCCGAGGGCCCCGGCGAGCAGCAGCGGGATGTAGAGCAGGCAGTATCCGAGCAGGACGCCGAAGCCCTCGCGGAAGGCCCGGTCACCCAGCGCCGCGGTGTAGTTGTCGAGCCCGGTGAAGACGGTCTCGGAGCCGCCGAAACCGAGCCCCGACTGCTTCTCGGTGAAGAGGCTGAGCCAGACCGCGTAGCCGATCGGCACCACCATCACCGCGGTGAACAGGGCGAAGAACGGGGTCAGCAGGACGGCTGCGGCACGGGTGCGGGCGTTCACCGGGTCAGCCCTCGACCTTCAGTCCGCGCTTCCTCAGCTCGGCGACGGTCGCGTCGTGGCCGGCCTTGACGGCGTCGGCGATGGTGGGGCCGCCGCGGCTGATCGTGCCGAACCGGTCCTTGACGGCGGTGTTGGTGGTGCCGGTGGTCGGCCCCCAGGCCCAGTTCGGGCCGATGGAGGCACCGGCCTCCTCGAAGAGGGCGTAGATGTCCTGGCCGCCGTAGAAGCCGGCGTCGAAGGCCTGCTTGGCGACCGGGCGCAGGGCGGTGGCGGCGGGGAAGGCGCTGGAGGTGCCGGAGGCGATGCGGGCCTTGACGCCCGCCTCGGTGGTCGACATCCATGCGGCGAACTCGACGGCCGCCGCCTTGTGGTCGCTGTCCTTGGTCACCGCGAAGGTGGAGCCGCCGAGCATGCCGCTGGCGGGCTTGCCGTCCCAGCTGGGCAGGGGCGCCACGGCCCACTTGCCGCTCTGCTCGGGGAGGGTCCCCTTGAGGACGCCGGCGCCCCAGGAGGCGCCGAGGTAGCCGAGGGTGGTGCCGTTCTTGAGCGAGCCGGTCCACTCGGGGCTGAAGGAGGCGTTCTTGTGGACGAGGTCGGCGTCGAGCAGGCCCTGCCAGTAGGCGGCGACCTTGGTGGTGGCGGGGTCGGTGGTGTCGATCTTCCAGGTGTCGTCCTCGGCCTTGAACCACTGGGCGCCCGCCTGCCAGGCCATCGCCTCGAAGGTCGTCGGGTCGTCCGGGAAGAAGGTGCCGATACGGGCCTTGGGGTCGGCCTTCTTCACCTTCTCGGCGGCGGCTCGGAAGGCGTCCCAGGTCCGGGGGACCTCGATGCCGTGCCGGGCGAAGAGGTCCTTGCGGTAGTAGAAGGCCTGCGGGGCGGCGTCGAAGGGGACGGCCCAGGTCTTGCCGCCGAGGGTGGTCAGCTCCACCGCCTGCGGGAGCAGCTTGGCGCGGTCGGCCTCGGTGAACTCGCCCCCGATGTCCTGCAGGGCGCCGGAGCTGACGAACTCGGGGAGCGAGGGGTACTCGATGGAGACCAGGTCGGGGGCGTTGCCCGCCTTCACGGCGTTGGAGATCTTGGCGTAGCCGCCGGCGGTGCCGGAGGGGATCTCCTCGAAGGTCACCCGGATGTCCGTGTGCGAGGCGTTGAAGGCGTCGACCACGTCCTTGGTCCCCTTGGCCCATCCCCAGAAGGTGATGGTCACGGGCTTGTTCGCGGTGTCGGTGCCGGTGTCACCACCTCCGCCGCAGGCCGTGAGGACGGCGAGGGCGGCGGCGGCGACGGCTATGGCACGGGAGGTTCTGTTCCGGGTACGGCTCACGGCGCGGCTCCAGGGACGGCGGCACGGGGGGATGTGGCCGTGATCCTGTGACCGTCCATGACCGAAGTCAAGAGCGAAAGATTGAATGATCGAAAAAAGATCGATTCGATCGTGAGAGGGCACGCGACGGGAGCGGGACGGGGCGGGGCGGAAGAGGCGCGGTCAGGGGCCGGGCAGGAGCTGCGGGTACGGCGCGGTCAGGGACCGGCAGGAGCTCCGGGCGCGGTGCGGTCAGGAGGTGGGCTGGGGCGCCGGGCGCGGTGCGGTCAGGAGGCGGACCCCTCCGGGGGAGCGCCGCACGAGGACCGCACCCGCAGCCGGGGCAGCAGGCTCAGATGGCGCCGGGCGGGCTCCTCGTCCAGCGCCTCCCGCGCCTCCGTCAGCCGCTCCACCAGCAGCTCGGTGGCGTACCGGCCCACCTGACGCTTGGGCGGCGCCACCGCCGTCAAGGGGATGTCGGCGAGGGCGGCGACCTCGTCGTCGTACGCGATGAGGGCCAGGTCGCCGGGGACCGACAGGCCCAGCTCGGCCAGGCGCTGCACGATCTGGATCGCGTCCACGTCGTTGTGGACCAGGGCCGCGCCCGCCCGGCCCGAGACGACCGCTTCGTGCAGCGCCCGTACCGCGCGCTCGAACCCCTCCGGGTCCTGGTCGGCCGGTACGGAGGCGATCACCGGCCCGGGCGCCGCCGCGCCCAGGGTGATCAGCGCCTCCGCGTATCCCGTGCGCACCGCGAGCGCCGTCGGGCTGTCGCCGCGGGCCACGAGCAGCGGGGTGCCCCGGCCGAGCCCGATCAGGTGGCGCAGGGCGAGCAGGACGCCGTGGCCGTGGTCGGAGACCACCCGGTCCACGCCGTCGAGCGCGGTGCCGGGTTCGGCGCGGCGCTCCAGGAGCACGGCCGGCACGGGCATCTGGGCCGGCCAGTCGCCGTACGCGAGCCGGTCCTCGGGCCCGCGCCAGCCGGGCGCCACCAGAAGGCCCTCGGCGCCCGCGGCCAGCAGCCCCTCGGCGCGCGCCCGGTCCTCCTCCGGACGGTAGTCCGAGATCCGCAGGATCAACCGGGCGCCGGCCCGCGCCGCCGCCTCGTGCGCGCCCCGGATGACTTCGGCGAAGTAGTACGTCGCGGACGGCGCGAGGAGGCCCAGGACCAGACCCTCGCCGGGGCGCACGGCCCCCGCATCGCCCTGACGCCCCGGCCAGGACACCTGGCCGTGCACCCGGTCGAGCAGGCCCTTCGAGGCCAGCGCCTCCACGTCTCGGCGGGCGGTCACGGGGGAGACCCCCAGCCGGTCGGCCAGCTCGGAGACGCGGGCGGTGCCCCGCTCGCGCACCAGGGCCAGCAGTCGGTCGTGTCGTTCGGCGGCACTCTCGCGCACGTGCGCATCCCCTCGCGGTGTGGTGGTCCGGCGGTGCGCCGGCTCCGTGGGCAGACCCTCTCACGCGGAATGATCGAACGACAGAAGTTTCGATCATTCGGTCCGATCGTCTTGACGCTCGATCCCGGCCTGTCCATGATTCCGGCGACGGGGGCACCCCGGCCCCGGCCCGGCCGCCGCGCACCTCATCGGCCGGGCGCCGCGCCTTCCCCGGCCGGATCCCCAGGGAGCCTCATGCCCACGCCGCCCGAGAACCGCGAGCTCAGCCAGTACACCGGCCTGACCCGCGCCCACTGGGAGCACACCGCCGACCGGCTCCTCCTCGCCGTACGCCTCTACGCCACCCCGCGCGGCGGGCTCGTCCACCTCCCCGGTCCCCGGCCCAGCCGGTCGGGCACCCGCTCCGACGGCCTCGAAGGCCACGCCCGCACCTTCCTCCTGGCCGCCCTGCGCGTCGCCGGAGCCCACGGCGACGACCCGCACGGCCACCTCGCCCGCTACGCCGAAGGCCTCGCCGCCGGCACCGAGGCCCCCGGCACCGACGGCCCCGAGGCGTGGCCGCTGCTGACCGACGTCCGTCAGGCGGTCGTCGAATCAGCCTCCGTCGCCCTCGGACTGCGCCTGACCCGCCCCTGGCTCTGGGACCGCCTCGACGACCGCACCCGCGCACGGGTCGCCGACTGGCTGCTGCCCGCCCTCGCCCCGTCCCCCGTCGACAACAACTGGTGGCTCTTCGGCCTCACCGTCGCCGGCTTCCTCCAGGACGCGGGCGTCGCGACCGACCGGGCCGCCGCCACCGTCGACCGCTCCCTGGCCCGCGTGGAGGAGTGGTACCTCGGCGACGGCTGGTACAGCGACGGCGACAACCGCGCCTTCGACCACTACAACGCCTGGGCCCTGCACTTCTACCCCGTGCTGCACGCCCACCTCTCCGGCGACCGGACGCTCCTCGACCGCTACGGCCCCCGGCTGCGCGCCCACCTCGGCGACTACGCCCACCTCTTCGACGCCAACGGCGCGCCCCTGCCGTTCGGCCGCTCCCTCACCTACCGCTTCGCCGCGGCCGCCGCCCCCTGGCTCGGCGCGCTGACCGGCCACACGCCGCTCACCCCCGGCGCCACCCGCCGCCTCGCCTCCGGAACCCTGCGCTACTTCCTCGACCGGGGCGCCCGCGACGGACGGGGACTGCTCACCCTCGGCTGGCACGGCCCCCACGAGCCGGTCCTCCAGGACTACTCCGGCCCGGGCTCCCCCTACTGGGCGTCCAAGGGGTTCCTCGGCCTGCTCCTGCCGGCCGGCCACCCCGCCTGGACCGACGCCGAGGAGCCCCTGCCCGCCGAACGCGCCGACACCGTCCGCCCCGTGGCCCCGGCGGGGCTCCTCATCCACTCCACGGCCGCCGACGGACTCGTACGCCTCCACAACCACGGCAGCAACCACGCCCCCAGCCGGGAAGCCGCGGAGGACGACTCCGGCTACGCCCGCTACGCCTACTCCACCCGCACCGGCGCCACCACCGCGCCCGACCATCCCGACAACCACTTCGCCCTGGTCGTCGACGGCCGCCTCACCCACCGCGGCCCCGCCACGCCGCACGGCACGGGACCCGGCTGGGCCGCCTCGCTGCACACCCCCCGGCCCGGCATCCGGATCCTCTCCGCGACCCTCGCCCACGGCCGCGCCGAGGTCCGCGCCCATCTCGTCCTCGGAGCACCCGACGGCACGCCCGTACGCCAGACGGGCTGGGCCACCACGCCCGACGGCCCGGTCGCACAGCTCCACCCGGCGCACGGCTACCCGCCCGCCGCCGAAGCCGTCGCCCTCGCCACCGGGCCCACGCTCCAGGGCTCGCGCACCCGCACCACGGCCCTCCACGGCACCACCGGCGGCGCCGAGAGCCTCTTCGTCGCCCTGGCCTCCCTCACCGCCGAACCCGGGCCCGCCCCCGTCGCCACCCTCGCGACCGTCCGGGTCACCGGCCGGCGCACGGTCGAGGTGACCTGGCGGGACGGCACCACGACCCGGCTCACCCTCGACCCCGACGAGCGCCCCTGAGCCGCCGCCCGCCTGCCCCCGCGGGCTACTTCGGGCCGTACTTGCGGCCCGCCCTGGAGGACACCCCGCCGAGCAGCCCGCGGGGCGCCAACTTCACCACGCCCATCAGCGCCTTGTAGCGGGGGTCGGGGACGGACAGCGTCCGCCCCCGCGCCAGGTCGGCCAGCGCCGTCGCCACCAGCTTGTCCGCATCGAGCCACATCCAGCCCGGGATGTTGTCCGTGCCCATCCCGGCCCGCTCGTGGAACTCCGTACGGACGAACCCCGGGCACAACGCCATCATCCGCACCCCCGTGCCCGCCAGGTCCCGCGCCGCGCCCTGGGTGAACTGCACGACCCACGCCTTCGACGCCCCGTACGTGCCGCGCGGCACGAACGCCGCCACGGACGCCACGTTCACCACCCCGCCCCGGCCCCGGGACCGCATGGACTCCGCCGCCGCCGACGTCAGCCGCAGCACCGCCTCGCAGTGCACCGTCAGCATCTTCAACTCGTCGGCCATGGACACTTCCAGGAACCGGCCCTTGTTGCCGAACCCGGCGTTGTTCACCAGCAGGTCCACCGGCTGTCTCGGGTCGGAGAGACGGGCCTCCACGGCCGCGATCCCCTTCTCCTCCGCCAGGTCGGCGGCGAGGACCTCCGCCTCCACCCCGTGCCGGTCGTGCAGCTCGGTCGCCTGCTCGCGCAGCCTCTTCACATCGCGGGCCACGAGCACGACGTCGTGCCCGTCCGCCGCGAGTCGCCGCGCGAACGCGGCCCCGATGCCCGCCGTCGCTCCCGTAATCAGTGCAGTCGTCATACGCGGCACGTTAGTGCCCCGGCTCAGGGCGAGGCGCTCTCCGGTCCCGCACCCCCGGCCGGCCCACCGTCCCGCTCGCCGTACTTCTCCGTGTACGTCCGGGCGAGGTCCAGCAGCCCCGACTCCATCCACGCGGCGGCGACCAGCGTGCGCGGGAGCAGCGCGCGCTCCGTCGTCGCGGCCCGGTGCAGGAAGGAGACGGTGATGTCGTGGTCCGGCCGGTGCACGACCGTCACCGGATCGCCGACCGTGAACGCGCCCGGTTCGATCACCCGCAGCATCGCGCCGGGACCGGCGTCCGACAGGGTGAAGCGCCGCACCCAGCCCCGCACGTCGTGGCCACGCTCGCCGAGGAACCCGGCGAACGTACGGCAGGGGATGCGGCCGCCGGTCACCTCGAGCACCACCTCCGGGCCGACCCGCCAGCGCTCGCCGACCAGCGCGCCGTTCACCTCGACCCCGAGGGTGGTGAGGTTCTCGCCGAAGGAGCCGTTCGCCAGCGGCCGGCCCAGCTCCTGCTCCCAGCGGTCCAGGTCCTCCCGGGCGAAGGCGTACACGGCCCGGTCGTCGCCGCCGTGGAACCGCAGATCGCACACCGTGTCCCCGGCCACCCCGCTCGCCCCGACCCCGAGCGGCCCCGGCGCCCCGACCCGTACGGGACCCTCCACCGGACGCTTGTCGATGCCCGTCATCCCCGTCGGCGAGTCGGTGTACCCCGCCGCCCTGGCCCGTCCGACGTTCACACTCAGCAGCTTCATGGGGAAACCCTAGGCCGCGCCCCTGTCAAAGAGAAGCGCGAAGATGTGCCACTCACTCCAAGACTCGCTTATGCTCGAAGGATGATCGAGGCCCGTCACCTCCGCGTCCTGCGCGCCGTCGCCGCGACCGGCTCCTTCTCCGCCGCCGCGCGCGAACTGGGCTGCACGCAGCCCGCGGTGAGCCAGCAGATGAAGGCCCTGGAGTCCTCCGCGGGGACCCCGCTGCTGATCCGCACCGGCCGGGAGATGCGCCTCACCCAGGCCGGCGAAGCGCTGGTACGGCACGCCTCCGGCATCCTCGCCGGCCTCACCGCCGCAGAGGAGGAGGTCGCCGCCATCGCCGGGCTGCGCGCCGGGCGGGTGCGCCTGGTCTCCTTCCCCAGCGGCAGCTCCACCCTCGTCCCCACCGCCCTGGCCGCCCTGCGTGCCGCCCACCCGGGCACCCGGGTCTCCCTGGTCGAGGCCGAACCGCCGCGCTCCGTGGAGATGCTGCGCGAGGGCGACTGCGACGTGGCCCTGGCCTTCCGCTACGGCGCGGGCCCCGCCGAATGGGACGACCTCGTCGTCCGCCCCCTGCTCGCCGACCGCCTGGTCGGCCTGGTCCCGGACACGCACCGGCTCGCCGGTGCGGAGTCGGTGGGCATCGCCGAACTGGCCGAGGAGTCCTGGATCGCGGGCTGTCCGCGCTGCCGCCGTCAGCTCGTGGAGGTCTGCGAGGAGGCGGGCTTCACCCCGCGCATCGACTTCGCCACCGACGACTACCCCGCCGTCGTGGGCCTGGTCGGCGCGGGCCTGGGCGTCGCGGTCCTGCCGCGGCTCGCCCTGGAGTCCGTACGGCCCAAGGGGGCGCGCGCCGTGGCCGTGGAGCCGGCCGTGGAGCGGGAGATCGTGGCGCTGACCTTGCCCGACCTGGCCCAGGTGCCGGCCGTCGCGGCGACCCTGGACGAGCTGAGCCGCGCCGCCACGCGCGCGTGACGCGGCGGAGGGCCGGAGGGCCGCGGAGAAGAGTGACCGGAGAAGGCTGACCGGCCTCGGGGGCCGGTGGGGCGCGAACCGGTCCCTCACGTACCCGCAGAAACGTTCCTTCAGGCGTGCCCCACGCCTGCCGAACTGGATGCCGATGCCGTCGACGTGGTGATCAGACGGTTGCGGGCTCGTCCCATGAGCTCTTCGCGTTCGTCCTCGGTGAGGCCGCCCCAGACGCCGTAGGGCTCCCGCACGGCGAGTGCGTGTGCCGCGCACTCCGCGCGCACCGGGCACCGCATGCAGACCTCTTTCGCCGAGTTCTCACGCGCACTCCGTGCCGCGCCGCGCTCTCCCTCGGGGTGGAAGAACAGGGAACTGTCCACCCCGCGGCAGGCCGCGAGGAGTTGCCAGTCCCACAGATCGGCGTTGGGTCCGGGAAGGCGGGAGAAATCTGCCATTGCGCTTGTCCCCTTGAAACCGTGTCGAACGGATTGGTGGGCGGGTTGCTGGCTGATGCGCGGGGGCCCTTCGCCCCCCATGGGGTCTCGGGTACCCGCTCTCGCGGGTTCGATCCGACCGTACAACTACTGTCTTAGTAGATGTAAATATGACTCATTGCGAATCTAGCCACAGACACCACAAAAAGGGAAGAAAACCCGCTAAATGGGGCATAGCTTCCAGCGAAGGACGGATGACCTGCGGGACTCTCCTCCGCGCACGCGCCCTTACGTAGAGTGCCGAAGGCGGCCGTCCGACCCGTAACTCTTTCGAGTGACCATCGTTGAGAGTGCGGAGGCGGTTGAAGGAACAAGCGCTCGGGCAGGTGTCCGAGGGCGTCAACCGCACAGGTGACGATACGTACCAGCCCTGGAGGCTCAAGGTGACGCGCATCAGCTGCGGAGGGCGGCCATGACATCCGTCCTCGTCTGCGACGACTCCCCGCTTGCCCGAGAGGCGCTTCGCCGCGCGGTCGCGACCGTGCCCGGCGTGGAGCGCGTGACCACCGCCGCCAACGGCGAGGAAGTCCTCCGCCGCTGGGGCGCGGACCGCTCGGACCTGATTCTGATGGACGTACGCATGCCCGGCCTGGGCGGCGTGGAGACCGTCCGCCGGCTGCTGTCCGCGGACCCCGGCGCCCGCATCATCATGCTCACCGTCGCCGAGGACCTGGACGGCGTGGCGCTCGCCGTCGCCGCAGGTGCCCGTGGCTATCTGCACAAGGACGCCTCGCGCGCCGAACTGCGGGCCACGGTCACCCAGGCCCTCGCCGACCCGACCTGGCGGCTCGCCCCGCGCCGGCTGCGCTCGGCCGAGATGGGCGCGGCGCCCACGCTCACCGCGCGTGAGATCCAAGTGCTCGAAGGCATGAGCCACGGACGGTCCAACGCCGAGATCGGGCGCGAGCTCTTCCTCTCCGAGGACACGGTCAAGACCCACGCGCGGCGCCTGTTCAAGAAGCTGGGCGCCTCCGACCGGGCGCACGCGGTAGCCCTCGGCTTCCGCTGGGGCCTGGTTCGTTAGGGCGTGTTTCGAGACACGCTCCGGGCAGGCACGGGCCGGTCGCATGCCCCGTCCGCCACCGGCGGACGGGGCGGCTTGTGTCAGTAACGCGCGGGATGCCGCATCCTTGAGATGTGGAGTTCCTCGGGGACGAGTCGATCGAGCGGGAGGGGAGGGCGCAGGAGATGAGTGCCGGCGCACCTGCTCATAACGCTTCGGTGCACAACTACGGACGCGGTGCCACGGATCCTCAGGCGTCAAGGCACCATGGAGCGATGCGCGACGACGAGACCGTGGGGTCACCCATGCCCGCAGGGCAGGGGGAGATCGGTGCACTCGTCCACCGCGCCGTCGACGGCGACCAGCAGGCGACGCACGACCTGCTGGCCCGTGTGCACCCGCTGGCCCTGCGCTACTGCCGCACCCGGCTCAACCGGCTGCCCGGTGACGCCCGCCACTTCGTGGAGGACCTCGCGCAGGAGGTCTGCGTCGCCGTCCTGATGGCGCTGCCGCGCTACAAGGACACCGGCAGGCCGTTCGAGGCCTTCGTCTTCGCGATCGCCGGACACAAGGTCGCCGACCTGCAGCGGGCCGCCATGCGGCACCCGGGCTCCACGGCCGTGCCCTCCGACGAGATGCCGGAGCGGCCCGACGACTCCCTCGGCCCCGAAGAGCGCGCGCTCCTCAGCGACGACGCCGAATGGGCCAAGAAGCTCCTCGCCAACCTCCCGGAGAACCAGCGCGAGCTGCTGGTCCTGCGCGTGGCGGTCGGCCTGACGGCCGAGGAGACCGGCCAGATGCTGGGCATGTCCCCAGGTGCCGTACGGGTCGCGCAGCACCGCGCCCTCAGCCGGCTCCGCGCGCTGGCCGAGCAGTAGGCGCCGCCGGGGGCGCCGTGTCCCACGCGGACCCCCGCCTCCCGTACACGTAGGAACGTCCAAAGCTTCCGGGTGATCTTGCCCGTGGAATGAGACACCGCCGCAGGCCGTTAGCATGGACATCCGCACCGATCAAGGTTATTGGGGAAGGTGTCATGACCAACATCGACGGAGTGCCCGAGAAATTCGCGACACTCGGGTTGACCTACGACGATGTGCTGTTGCTGCCGGGCGCCTCCGAGGTGCTCCCCAACGCGGTCGACACCTCGTCCCGCATCTCCCGCAACGTCCGGGTCAACATCCCGCTGCTCTCGGCGGCGATGGACAAGGTGACCGAGTCCCGCATGGCGATCGCGATGGCCCGGCTGGGCGGCGTCGGCGTGCTGCACCGGAACCTCTCCGTCGAGGACCAGGTCAACCAGGTCGACCTCGTCAAGCGCTCCGAGTCCGGCATGGTCACCGACCCGATCACGGTGCACCCGGAGGCGACGCTCGCCGAGGCGGACGCCCTGTGCGCCAAGTTCCGCATCAGCGGCGTCCCCGTCACCAAGCCGGACGGCAAGCTGCTGGGCATCGTGACCAACCGCGACATGGCCTTCGAGTCGGACCGCAGCCGCCAGGTGCGCGAGGTCATGACCCCGATGCCGCTGGTCACGGGCAAGGTCGGCATCTCCGGCGTCGACGCCATGGAGCTGCTGCGCCGCCACAAGATCGAGAAGCTGCCGCTGGTCGACGACGAGGGCGTCCTCAAGGGCCTGATCACCGTCAAGGACTTCGTCAAGGCGGAGAAGTACCCGAACGCCGCCAAGGACGCCGAGGGCCGGCTGCTCGTCGGCGCCGCCGTGGGTGCGAGCCCGGAGGCGCTGGAGCGCGCCCAGGCGCTCGCCGCCGCCGGGGTGGACTTCCTCGTCGTGGACACCTCGCACGGCCACAACAGCAACGCGCTGAGCTGGATGGCGAAGATCAAGTCGGCCGTGGACGTCGACGTGATCGGCGGCAACGTCGCCACGCGTGACGGCGCGCAGGCGCTGATCGACGCCGGTGTCGACGGCATCAAGGTGGGCGTGGGCCCCGGCTCGATCTGCACCACCCGCGTGGTCGCCGGCATCGGCGTCCCGCAGGTCACCGCCATCTACGAAGCCTCCCTCGCGGCCCGCTCCGCCGGTGTCCCGCTGATCGGCGACGGCGGACTGCAGTACTCCGGCGACATCGGCAAGGCCCTCGCGGCCGGCGCCGACACCGTCATGCTCGGCAGCCTCCTGGCGGGCTGTGAGGAGTCCCCCGGCGAGCTGCTCTTCATCAACGGCAAGCAGTTCAAGTCGTACCGCGGCATGGGCTCGCTCGGCGCCATGCAGTCCCGCGGCCAGGGCAGGTCGTATTCGAAGGACCGCTACTTCCAGGCCGAGGTCGCCTCCGACGACAAGCTCGTCCCCGAGGGCGTCGAGGGTCAGGTGCCCTACCGCGGCCCGCTCTCGAACGTCCTGCACCAGCTCGTCGGCGGTCTCCGCCAGACCATGGGCTACGTCGGTGCCGCCACTGTCGCGGAGATGGAGTCGAAGGGCCGGTTCGTCCGGATCACCTCGGCGGGACTCAAGGAGAGCCACCCGCACGACATCCAGATGACGGTCGAGGCGCCGAACTACAGCAGGAAGTAACCGCACGGGTGGATGAGGGGCGGTTCCGGTATGTGGCCGGAACCGCCCCTCCCGCTTGTGTCGGGGATACTGGTAGGCGCAGACGTAGAGGGAAAGGCCACACATCGTGACTGAGATCGAGATCGGGCGCGGCAAGCGCGGCCGCAGGGCGTACGCGTTCGACGACATCGCCGTCGTACCGAGCCGGCGCACCCGGGACCCGAAGGAGGTCTCGATCGCCTGGCAGATCGACGCCTACCGCTTCGAGCTCCCCTTCCTGGCCGCTCCGATGGACTCGGTCGTGTCGCCGCAGACCGCCATCCGCATCGGCGAGCTGGGCGGCCTGGGCGTGCTCAACCTCGAGGGTCTGTGGACCCGGTACGAAGACCCGCAGCCGCTGCTGGACGAGATCGCGGAGATGGACGAGTCCACCGCGACCCGCCGGCTCCAGGAGATCTACGCCGCCCCGATCAAGGAAGAGCTGATCGGGCAGCGGATCAAGGAGGTGCGCGACTCGGGTGTGGTCACCGCCGCCGCGCTCTCCCCGCAGCGCACCGCGCAGTTCTCCAAGGCCGTCGTCGACGCCGGTGTGGACATCTTCGTCATCCGCGGTACGACGGTCTCCGCCGAGCACGTCTCGGGCGCGGCCGAGCCGCTGAACCTCAAGCAGTTCATCTACGAGCTGGACGTCCCGGTCATCGTCGGCGGCTGCGCCACGTACACCGCGGCCCTGCACCTGATGCGCACCGGCGCGGCCGGTGTCCTCGTCGGCTTCGGCGGCGGCGCGGCGCACACCACGCGCAACGTCCTCGGCATCCAGGTCCCGATGGCGACCGCGGTCGCCGACGTGGCCGCGGCCCGCCGGGACTACATGGACGAGTCCGGCGGCCGGTACGTCCACGTCATCGCCGACGGCGGCGTGGGCTGGTCGGGCGACCTGCCGAAGGCGATCGCCTGCGGCGCCGACTCGGTCATGATCGGCTCTCCGCTGGCGCGCGCCACGGACGCGCCCGGCAAGGGGCACCACTGGGGCATGGAGGCCGTCCACGAGGACGTGCCGCGCGGCAAGCTGGTCGACCTGGGCATCGTCGGCACCACCGAGGAGATCCTCGCGGGCCCGTCGCACAGCCCGGACGGCTCGATGAACTTCTTCGGCGCCCTGCGCCGCGCCATGGCCACCACGGGCTACAGCGAGCTCAAGGAGTTCCAGCGCGTCGAGGTCACGGTCGCGGACGCGCAGCACAAGCGCTGAGCGGAGCGGCCACCGGCCGCCGCCGACGGACAGGGGCCCCGCACCGGGTGGTGCGGGGCCCCTGCGCGTGCCGGGCCGAATGCTGTCCGGGCTCTCCGTCGCGGCGCCCGTCAGAGGCGGTGGGCGGCGCCCGCCGGGGTGGCGCCGCGGGTGTCCAGGAGGAGCTGCGCCTTCACCGCCAGGCCCTGGAGGTCGTAGGTGCGGTGGTGCTGGAGAAGGATCGTCAGGTCGGCGTGGGCGGCGGCCTCGTAGAGGGAGTCCGCGCGGGGGACCGGCAGGTCCCGGACGCGCCAGTCGGGGACGTACGGGTCGTGGTAGCTCACCACGGCTCCCAGGTCCATCAGCCGGCGGGCGATCTCGTCGGCGGGGGAGCCCTCCTGGTCGGCGAGATCGGGTTTGTACGTGATGCCGAGCAGAAGGACCCGTGCTCCGCGCGCCGACTTCCCGTGCTCGTTCAGGAGGGTGGCGCAGCGCTGGATGACGTACTGCGGCATGCGTTCGTTGACCTGGCTCGCCAGCTCCACCATGCGCAGCGGGCGGTGGGTGCCGACGGTGTCGACGGGGACGCCGTGGCCGCCGACGCCGGGGCCCGGGCGGAAGGCCTGGAAGCCGAAGGGCTTGGTCTCGGCGCAGCGGATGACGTCCCAGAGGTCGACCCCCAGCTCGTGGCAGAGGACCGCCATCTCGTTGACCAGGGCGATGTTGACGTGCCGGAAGTTGGTCTCCAGGAGCTTGACCGTCTCGGCCTCGCGGGGGCCACGCGCGCGTACCACCTTGTCGGTGAGCCGGCCGTAGAAGGCGGCGGCGGACTCGGTGCAGGCGGGGGTGAGGCCGCCGATGACCTTGGGGGTGCCGGCGAAGCCGTGGGTGCGGCGGCCGGGGTCGAGGCGGCCGGGGGAGTGGGCGAGATGGAAGTCCCGGCCCGCGCGCAGGCCGGAGCCCTCTTCGAGGAGGTCGCGGAGCAGGCCCTCGGTGGTGCCCGGGGGGACCGGCGACTCCAGCAGGACGGTGGTGTGCGGGCGCAGCCGGGCGGCGAGCGCGCGGGCGGCGTCGGCGACGGCAGTCAGGTCGAGCGCCCGGTCGGGGCCGGGCGGGGTGGGGGCGCAGATGACGGCCGTACGGACCCGGCCGAGGTCCGCGGGGTTGGTGGTGGGCCGGAAGCCCCCCGAGAGCATCCGGCGGATCTCCGACGCGGTGAGCGAGCCGTCGACGGGCGGGCGGCCCGCGGCGAGTTCGGCGACCGGGCGGGGGTCGGTGTCGTAGCCGATGGTGTCGACGCCGGCGGCGACGGCGGCCTGGGCGAGGGGGAGTCCGTGGTGGCCGAGGCCGATGACGGCGAGATCAGCGGGCATGGAGGTGGGCCGTCCTTCCCAGTAGCCGGAGGGGACGAGAAGCGCAAGCCCGGTGGACAGAACGGGGCGAGTGCAATGTCAGACTAGGCGTAAATATGACCGATATGCGGCATTGGGTGACCGAAGGTCGCCGAGTGTTATCCACAGGCGGTGGCTGAAGTCGCGGGGCGGGGACAGAATCGAGGCTGTGAGCCCGACCACTCGGGGGGACGACGGGAGGCAGCGGTGAGGACAGCGGCACTGGGGCCCGCCGAGCGCGCGGAAGCGCTCGCGGCGATGGCCGAGCGTGAACTGGACGTACTGGTCGTGGGCGCCGGTGTCGTCGGCGCCGGCACCGCCCTCGACGCCGTCACGAGAGGCCTGTCGACCGGGATCGTGGAGGCGCGCGACTGGGCCTCCGGCACGTCCAGCCGGTCGAGCAAGCTGATCCACGGCGGCCTGCGGTATCTGGAGATGCTCGACTTCGCGCTGGTCCGGGAGGCGCTGAAGGAGCGCGGGCTGCTCCTGGAGCGGCTCGCCCCCCACCTGGTGAAGCCCGTGCCCTTCCTCTACCCCTTGCGCCACAAGGGCTGGGAGCGGTTCTACGCCGGATCGGGCGTCGCGCTCTACGACGCGATGTCGGTCTCGTCGGGCCATGGCCGGGGCCTCCCCGTCCACCGCCACCTCTCGCGCCGCAACGCCCTGCGGGTGGCCCCCTGCCTGAAGAAGGACTCCCTGGTCGGGGCGCTGCAGTACTACGACGCCCAGATGGACGACGCCCGCTTCGTCGCCACCCTGGTGCGGACCGCGGCGGGCTACGGCGCGAAGGCGGCGAGCCGGGCGCGGGTGATCGGCTTCCTGCGGGAGGGCGAGCGCGTGGTCGGCGCCCGCGTGAAGGACGTCGAAGGCGGCGGCGAGTACGCGATCCGCGCCAAGCAGATCGTGAACGCCACCGGGGTGTGGACGGACGACACCCAGGCGCTCATCGGCGAGCGGGGGCAGTTCCACGTGCGGGCGTCCAAGGGCATCCATCTGGTGGTCCCCAAGGACCGGATCCACTCGACCAGCGGACTGATCCTGCGGACCGAGAAGTCGGTCCTCTTCGTGATCCCGTGGGGACGGCACTGGATCGTGGGCACCACGGACACCGACTGGGACCTGGACAAGGCCCATCCGGCGGCCTCCAGCGCCGACATCGACTATCTCCTCGAACACGTGAACAGCGTCCTCGCGGTCCCGCTCGGCCGCGACGACGTCCAGGGGGTGTACGCCGGTCTGCGCCCCCTCCTCGCCGGGGAGTCGGACGCCACCAGCAAGCTCTCGCGGGAGCACACCGTCGCCCACCCGGTCCCCGGGCTGGTCGTCGTGGCCGGCGGCAAGTACACCACCTACCGCGTGATGGCGAAGGACGCCGTGGACGAGGCCGTGCACGCGCTCGACCAGCGGGTCGCCGCCTGCGTCACCGAGGACATCCCGCTCCTCGGCGCCGAGGGCTACAAAGCGCTGTGGAACGCCCGGGCCAGGATCGCCGCCCGGACCGGGCTCCATGTGGTGCGGGTCGAGCACCTGCTCAACCGCTACGGCTCCCTGACGGAAGAAATCCTGGACCTGATCGCCGCCGACCCCGGCCTCGGGGAGCCGCTGGCGGCGGCCGACGACTATCTGCGCGCCGAGATCGTGTACGCCGCCTCGCACGAGGGGGCCCGGCACCTGGACGACGTCCTGACCCGGCGCACCCGGATCTCCATCGAGACCTTCGACCGGGGGACCCGCAGCGCCCGCGAGTGCGCGGAGCTGATGGCGCCGGTCCTGGGCTGGGACACCCACCAGATCGAGAAGGAGGTCGAGCACTACGAGAAGCGGGTGGAGGCGGAGCGCGAGTCCCAGCGGCAGCCGGACGACCTGACGGCGGACGCGGCGCGACTGGGCGCCCCGGACATCGTCCCGATCTGACGGAACGTCCGGAGAAAGGGCGAACGCGGCGCGCGGTCTGGTCTGTTGGGGTGCCCGCGCGCCATCCTGTCGGCAGGGCCGGGGAACCTTCGAGCGGCGGCGGGGCGTCGGGTGGCATGGTGGGAGTGCCCTTCCCCGGGGCCGTCCTCTCGGACTGCGGACCCCGGAGCAGTACGGGTCCCGGCGTGAGAGACAATGGGCTCTCTTCCAGGGCGGGTTACCGCATCGCGCGGGAAGCGGCAGGCGCGGGCGAAGATCAGGGATCGCAGAGGGGACGCATGTCGGAGGCGGAGCAGTCGCGGGGCACGGCGCGGGACCCTCGGCGGGACGCCGGCGCGGGTGCCGGAACCGACGGCGACCGGGGTGTGGTTCCAGCGGCGCGTGAGGCGAAGCGGGACACGGAATCCGGCACGGACACGAAGCCGGACACGGGTTCACAGCCGGGCACGGACGCGGCCAGGGGCACGAAGCGGGACACGGACGGCGCTACGGACACGACGCCGGGCTCGGGGTCGGTGCCGGCGGCCACGCGTGCGGAGACGGACTCGGGTGCCGGCACGGACGCCGGCGCGGGACCGAGGCCCGCCACGGGTGCGGGTGCCGGCGCGGGATCGGCGTCCGCCACGGGTGCGGGTGCGGCGGGCAAGGTGCCGGCGCCGCCGGCCCGTGCGGACGCGGACGACCGGAAGCCCGGGAGCGGGGCGGGAGCCGCCGCGCGGACGAAGGCGGCCGAGGACTCCGGGCCGGCGGACGAGAGCCCGGCGGGCGCGGCCCCGGCGGCCGAAGCTCCGCCGGTGGCGGCTGAGGCCGAGGCCGGGCGTGCGGGTGCCGAGGGCTCCGCACCGCGCGGCGCGGAGCGGCCCGGCGCCTCGTCCTCCGAACGGAAGCCCACCGACGCCTCGCCGACGGACCGGAAGCCGGCCGACGCCGAGCCGGTCGCCCCGGCGGCGGCGAAGGCCTCCGGCCCGGGGCAGGGGTTCAGGAAGGCCGGCGGGACCGGGCGGACCGCGAAGGCGCAGAGCGCGGCCGCGACGGCCGAGGGCAGCCTGCTGGCCGGGCGGTACCGCCTCGGCGGCGTGCTCGGACGCGGCGGCATGGGCACGGTCTGGCGGGCGGTCGACGAGACCCTCGGGCGGACCGTCGCCGTCAAGGAGCTGCGCTTCCCGACCAGCATCGACGAGGAGGAGAAGCGACGCCTCATCACCCGGACCCTGCGCGAGGCCAAGGCCATCGCCCGGATCCGTAACAACGGCGCCGTGACCGTCTACGACGTCGTCGACGAGGACGACCGGCCGTGGATCGTCATGGAGCTGATCGAGGGCAAGTCCCTCGCCGACGCCGTCCGCGAGGACGGCACGCTCACCCCGCACCGCGCCGCCGAGGTCGGCCTCGCCATCCTCGACGTGCTGCGCTCCGCGCACCGCGAGGGCATCCTGCACCGCGACGTGAAGCCGTCGAACGTGCTGATCGCCGACGACGGCCGGGTCGTCCTCACCGACTTCGGCATCGCCCAGGTCGAGGGCGACCCTTCGATCACCTCCACCGGCATGCTCGTCGGCGCCCCCTCCTACATCTCGCCCGAGCGGGCCCGGGGCCACAAGCCGGGGCCGGCCGCCGACATGTGGTCGCTGGGCGGACTGCTGTACGCGAGCGTCGAGGGCAGCCCGCCGTACGACAAGGGCTCCGCGATCGCGACCCTCACCGCCGTGATGACCGAGCCGGTCGACCCGCCGAAGAACGCGGGGCCGCTGCTGGAGAAGGTCATCTACGGCCTGCTCGCCAAGGACCCGGCCCAGCGGCTCGACGACGCGGGCGCCCGGGTGCTGCTGCGGGCCGTGCTCGACGCGCCGGCGCCCGTGATCGAGCCCGAGCACTCGCCGGAGGCGACCCGGGTCGTCCCGCTGCCGCCGGCTCCGCCGGAGCCGCCGTTCGGCCCCGCCACCACCGGCAAGGCCGCCGCCGGCAGGTCCACCGAGGCGGCCGCCGAGCGGATGCGGGGCGCGCTGAAGTCCGTGCGCAACGCCGCCGTGGCCAAGCCCGATCCGAAGAAGGCCGGCAGCGACCGGCCGGCCCCCGTCCAGGGCGGCGGCAGGCCCGCCTCCCCGCGGGCGTCGCTCACGGACGTGGTGCCCCGCCGCACGCTCGTGATCATCGCCGCGGTCGTGGTGCTGGCGCTGCTCGCCACCATCCTGACCGTCGCGCTGAGCGGCGGCGACGACGGCAAGGGGAACGCGGGCGGCGACAAGGGAACCGGCGACACGGTGACCTCCGCCGGTGCCACGGCCGGCAACGGCGACGAACAGGCCCAGACCCAGGGGCAGGGCCAGGGCCAGACGCCGAGCGACCCCGGTCAGCAGGGCGGCGACCAGCCGGGCGGGACGGGCAAGCCGAGCGGCACGCCGTCCGGCAAGCCCGGCACGGGCACCCCGGGCACCGGCGGAGCGCAACTGCCCGCCGGCTACGTCATGGTGACGAACGACCGCTTCCACTTCAGCATGGCGATGCCGGCGTCCTTCAAGCTCACCGCCATCGCCGGAGTGAACTCCGGCGGGATATTCAACGCCGGCGGTGGCTTCCCCCGTGTCCAGGTCGACTTCAACGGCAGCCCGAAGGACGACGCGGCCAGCGCCTGGGCCGGTGCCGTGGCCGGGGTGTCCGCGACGAGCAACGGCTACCGCCACATCGGCATCAGGCCCGTCTCGTACAAGGGCTATCCGACGGTCGCCGACTGGGAGTTCGAGCGCAACCAGAGCGGGATCCGGGTACGGATACTGAACCGGGGCTTCAAGGTGGACGCCAAGCGCGGCTATTCGATCATGATCAGCTGCAAGGCCGACGCCTGGGACGCCGCGGAGTGCAAGACGCTGCGGGAGACGGCGTTCGCCACGTTCAGCCCCAAGGACTGACCCGCGGCACGTATCGTGAGAGGTCGTGGACCGTACGCATTCGGACAGAGCCGATAACGGTCCAGGAATAGACCGGAATTGACGGTTTCGTGCGACCTTGGGATCCGGATGGATCGCCGGAGGTCCGTGGGAGACCCGGGGGACAGCGCGCTCGGGGAGGCGTCGTGGAGGATTACGCGGGCAGGGTGCTCGCCGACCGCTACCGCCTGCCGCTCGCGCCCTCGGACACCCTCGACCTGGTCGAGACGCGCGCCTTCGACACCTACAGCGGCCAGGAGGTGCTGGTCCGTCAGGTACCGCTGCCCGAGGTGGTCGACGCCGAGTTCCTGGACGGCGAGACCGGGGGCGACGGCAGCCGGGGCCACGGCGGCCCCTTCGCTTCGCACCGGAGCGAGGGGCGGGCGACCCGACGGCCGGCCGATCCGGCCGTGCGGCGGGCCGTCGAGGCGGCGCAGGCCGCCGCGCAGATCCCCGACCACCCCCGGCTCGACCAGGTCTTCGACGTCTTCGCCGAGGCCGGGTCGCTGTGGATAGTGAGCGAACTGGTGGCGGCCAGACCGCTGGCCGCGCTCCTCGCCGAGGGGCCGCTCAACCCGTACCGCGCGGCCGAGATCGGCGCGGACGTCCTCACCGCCCTGCGGGCGCTGCACGCCCACGGCTGGACCCACCGGAACATCACCTCGCGCACGGTGCTCGTCTGCGACGACGGCCGCGTGGTCCTGACCGGCCTCGCCGCAGGTGCGGCGGAAGAGGCCCTCTGCGGGTACGCCCCGGTGCCGTCGCCCGAGGAGGACGACCAGGGATACGACGCCGAGCCCGACGCCACGGATGACGAGGGGTGGCAGGAGGGCGGGCCCTCCGACGGGCCGTACCTGCCGGGGACGGCCGATCCTGAGGGCGCGGACGGGCCGGGACGCCCCGATGCCCCCTACCTTCCCGTGGCGGACGAGCCCGATGGTGTGGGCGAGGCGGGGTGGCAGGAGGGCGGGCCCTCCGATGACCCGTACCTTCCCCTTCCGGCGACCGAGCGTCCGGGGCAGGGCGTGGCCGTGCCCGGGGCCCGCCGGCCGATGGAGATCGAACCGGCGCCCCCGCACCGAGGCGCCGAAGGCGCCGACCTGCCGGGCGGTCCTCCGGCGGCGAGTCCGGCCGCGGACGTGCGGGCGGCCCGGGCGGGAGCCATCGCCGCGTACCGGGCGGGAGCCCGTGCCGCCGCCCGGATCGGCGAGTCCGGCGCGCTCCCCCCAGGCCACCGGAACCCCGCCGCCGGCCACAGCCCCGACCCCGCCCGCGGGGCCGAACGGCACCCCGGCCCCGACCAGAGCCCCGCAGCCGGCCCCGGCCCCGACTCAGGCCCCGGCCCGGACGACGACGCCCCCGCACTGCCGGCGTACCCCACACCCGTGCCCGCGCAGGGTCTCGGCCCCGAGCCGCGGTGGTGGTCCCAGGCCGTCGACGACGAGGACGACGAGGACGACGACGAGGACCGGCACGGCGGGCACGGGAACGACGGCGGCCGGCCGCCCCGCGCGTTGCTCACCGGCTCCTGGAGCGACGGGCCGCACGCCTCGCGCGACGCCTCGGGACCGGTTCCCGCCGGCGGCTCCGGCCCCCGTGGTCACTCCGGCTCAGGCTCAGGCTCCGGCTCCGGGCAGGTGCTCCCCGGCTCGGGCCGCCCCGCCCTGCCCGCCGGCTACACCCCCGCCGCGGGCCCCGCCCCCGTGCCCGTACACCGCTCCGGAGGCTGGGACGACGAGCCCGCGGCGGACGGGCCGGGCGCCGCCGACCTGTACCGCGGCCCCGCCACCCGGCTCGCCGCCGAACGGGCCCGCCAGACCCGGATCGCCGTCGTCGGCGCCGTCACCGAGCGCTGGGCCCCCGAACAGGCCGCGCCCGTCCACGCCAACTGGCGCCTCGCGCCGCCCATCGGCCCCGTCACCGACCTCTGGGCGCTCGGCGCGCTGCTCTACCGCGCCGTCCAGGGCCACGCCCCGTACCCGGAGGACAGCGCCGCCGAACTCGTCCAGCTGGTCTGCGCCGAGCCCCCGGCCTTCGCCGAGGAGTGCGGGCCGCTGCGGCCCGTCGTGGAGTCCCTGCTCCGCCAGGACCCCACCGAGCGCCCCGACTTCGAGGAGCTGCGCGGCTGGCTCCGGTCCCTCGTCCGCTCGGCCCCGGAGCCGGAGGCCGGGGTCGGCGTCATACCGCTGCCGTCCTTCGACTCCACCCGGCTGCCCGTCGTGCGCCGTCGCGGCGAGCTGGTGCGCAGGCGCCGCGCCGCCGCGGCCGGCGGCCGCCACCGCCACCGGAAGGGCAAGCAGCCGGCCCGTGCCCACGAGCCGCAGGGCCCGGCCCGCGCCGCACGCCCCGCCGCCCGCCGGGCCTCCGCGCAGGAGGGTTTCCACGAGGAGCTGCCGCAGCGGGCGCCGCGCGCCCCCAAGCCGCCCCGGGCCCCGAAGCGGTCGGGAGCCCCCCGCTCCCCGCGCTCCCTCGGCCGTACGCTCCTGGTGCTGATCCTGCTGCTGCTCGGCGGAGCCGTCGCGTACGCCGTGATGTTCATGCCCAAGGACGGCGCCGGGGGCCAGCGGTCCGCCGGGCAGACCGGTGGGCGGTCCGCCGAGCCGTCCGCCCCGACGGATCCCGGCCCGACGAGGACCGGCGCCCCGAGCACGAAGCCCGCCCCGAAGCCCAGCGCCGAGCCCGGGCGCACGCCCCCGCCGGCGCCGCCCGCCGCCGGACTGGCGGCCGGGTACACGCTCCGCACCGACCCGGAGGGCTTCCAGGTCGGCGTCGCCGACGGCTGGCGGCGCAGCCCCATCAACGACGCCGGACAAGTCCGCTATGTCGGCGGGGACTTCACCCTGATCGTCGTGCCGGGCCGGGACACCGTGCAGGCCGGCGGCGCCGACCCGATGGCGTACCAGCGCACCAAGGAGCGCGAGCTCCAGCCCTGGCGGGACTCCTCCTGGTCCAGCGCGTCCGGGCTGCGCCGCATCGAGGTCGGCCGACAGGTCATGGCGGTCGGGGAGTTCACCTGGCAGGACAGCACCGGCCGGATGGTGTTCGTCCGCAACCTGGCCCTGATCGAGGCCGGTCGGTACCACGTGGTGCAGGTCATCGGTCCGGAGAACGAACGGGACAAGGTGTCGCGGATCTACGACCAGGCCGTGAAGGCCTACCGCGCCACGCGCTGAACCGGCCGGGACCACCCGCGAAGCGGACACCACCCACAACGCGGACACCACCCACCGGAGCAGCCGCCCGGACCCGCCCGCCGGGGCTTGGGTTCCGCCGAACCGGTCACAAGCATGTTCCGTTGCCCGCCCCGAGGTTCCCCAGGCCGCGTGCTCTCCGTAACCTGGCCTGTGAAGGAACGGGCGGGGGCAAGTGGAACATTCTCAGAGCGCAGACACGGGGTCCGGGACCGGAGCGGACACGGGAGCGGGCCTCCTGCTGGCCGGACGCTACCGGCTGGGCGAGACCATCGGCCGCGGTGGCATGGGCAAGGTGTGGCGCGCCCATGACGAGGTGCTGCACCGGATCGTGGCCGTCAAGGAGTTGACGGCGGGTCGGTTCGTGGCCGAAGCCGACCGCCTCGTGCTGCATGCCCGTACGCAGAAGGAGGCCCGCGCCGCCGCCCGGATCACGCACCCCGGCGTGGTCACCGTGCACGACGTGCTGGAGCACGACGCCCGGCCCTGGATCGTCATGCAGTACGTCGACGGGCCCTCGCTCGCCGACGCCGCCAAGGAGGCGGGCACGATCGAGCCCCGCGAGGCGGCCAGGATCGGGCTGCACGTCCTCGGCGCCCTGCGCGCGGCCCACGCGGCGGGCGTGCTGCACCGGGACGTCAAGCCCGGCAACGTCCTGCTGGCCCGCGACGGACGGGTCCTGCTCACCGACTTCGGCATCGCCGCGATCGAGGGCGACTCGACGATCACGCGTACCGGTGAACTCGTGGGCTCCATCGACTACCTGGCCCCGGAACGGGTACGGGGCGGCGATCCCGGACCGGCCTCCGACCTGTGGTCGCTGGGCGCGACGCTGTACACGGCGGTGGAGGGCACCTCGCCGTTCCGCCGGACCTCCCCGATCGGCACCATGCAGGCCGTGGTGACGGAGGAGCCGGCGCCTCCGCGGAAGGCGGGGGCGCTGACCTCGGTCATCGTCGCGCTGCTCCGCAAGGACCCGGCGCAGCGGCCCCGCGCGGACGAGGCCGAGCGGATGCTCCTCGACGCGATGGAGGGCCGGCAGCCGCAGGCGGCCCAGGCGTACGTCCCCACACAGCGGGTGGGACGGGAGGAGCTGACCTCCGCCACCACCCCGCTGCCGGCCGAGGACGACTCCGCGTCCACCACCACCCCGACGGCCACCCCCGCGTCCACGCCCTCGCACACCCCGGCGCAGCCCCCCACCGTGGTGCCCCGGCCCGCCGGCCCGGCGGCCAAGGGCCGTGGACGCTGGCGTACGGCGGTCCTGGCGGCCGTCCTCGCCGGTCTGGTCGCCGGCGGAGCCGTCTTCGCCGCCATGCAGTACTCCGGCGGGGGCGAGGGCGGGAGCACCGGCCGGGACGCCACGGTGCCCGCCGTGACGGAGCAGACCCCCGGCCCCGTCCCGGCCGGCTGGCACCGGGTCGAGGACCCCGAGGGCTTCAGCCTGCTCGTCCCCGACGGCTGGAAGCGGCAGACCGACGGCGACAACATCGACTACACGCCGGACAACGGCCGCCACCGGATCCGGATCAGCATCGATCCGACCCCCGACTTCGAGAACCCGTACGTGCACGTGCTCGACCTGGAGAAGACGCTCAAGAGGCGGATGCAGTACCAGCGGATCAAGCTCAACCAGAACACCTACCGTGACCAGGTCCGCTCGGCCCGGTGGGAGTTCACCTGGTACGAGAAGCAGGAGTTCCCCGGCCCGAGACACGCCATCGACCAGTTGTACTTCACGGACGACGGCACCGAGTACGCCCTGTACATGTCCTCGCCGGAGTCGAGCTGGGCGGTCACCCGGGAGCAGTTCGACATCGTCCTGAGGCACTGGCGGGCGCCGGGTGAGCAGGTGGACTGAGCGGTCCCGGATCCGGCGACGAGCGGCACCGGATCCCGGAAATCGCCCGTGTGTCCGACCGTAAGCCCCTGATCAGGGCTTATGTGCCAGCGATCGCTGGCGCGATGTGCGCACCCGGTGAAAACGCGTTACCGACGGGTACCCAAAGAACTGAATGCGGCCTACTCTCGCCCTCATGACGGACTCGCAGGCACTCACCGCCCCGGCCACCGCCGCCACCGGCACGAACCCCCTCGCGCCCTCGCCGGCCGGTGCCCGCACCGCCGCCGACGTGGTCACCCCCGAGGTGGTCGCCCAGCTCACCCGCGGAGTGATCGGCTCCGGCCGTACCGCGAACCACACCCCCTTCACCGGGGCGAAGCTGGCCGATCTGCCCGAGTCCACCCCCGAGGACGTCCTGGAGGCCTTCGCGCGCGCCCGCGCGGCCCAGGGCGCCTGGGCCGCGACCCCCGTCAAGGCCCGGGCCGCCGTCCTGCTCCGCTTCCACGACCTGGTCCTGGAGCGGCAGGCCGAGGTGCTCGACCTCATCCAGTTGGAGACCGGCAAGGCGCGTCTGCACGCGCACGAGGAGGTCCTGGCGGTCGCCGTCGCCGCCCGGCACTACGGCCGCAAGGCCCCCTCCTACCTCCGCCCCAAGCGCCACACGGGTGTCGTCCCGACCCTCACCAAGGTCACCGAGCTGCGCCAGCCGCGCGGGGTCGTCGGCCAGATCGCCCCGTGGAACTACCCCCTGGAGCTCTCCGTCGGCGACGCGCTGCCCGCCTTCGTCGCCGGCAACGCCCTGGTGATGAAGCCGGACACCGAGACCGCCCTCACCGCCCTGTGGGCCCGTGACCTGCTGATCGAGGCGGGGCTGCCGGCCGAGGTCTTCCAGGTCGTCCTCGGCGAGGGGCCGGTGGTCGGGCCGGAGATCGTCCGGCACGCCGACTACGTCTCCTTCACCGGTTCCACCCGGACCGGCCGCGAGGTCGCCCAGGGCGCCGCCGCCCGCCTCGTCGGCGTCACGCTCGAACTCGGCGGCAAGAACGCCATGCTGGTCCTGGAGGACGCCGACGTCGAGAAGGCCGCCGCGGGCGCCGTCCGCGCCTGCTTCTCCTCGGCCGGACAGCTCTGCATCTCCATCGAGCGGCTGTACGTCCACGAGTCGGTCGCCGACGACTTCGTCGCCCGGTTCGCCGCCCGCACGAAGGCGATGCGGCTCGGCAACTCCCTCTCGTACGGCGCCGACATGGGCTCCCTGGTCGGCGAACGGCAGCTGGAGACCGTCTCCCGGCACGTCGAGGAGGCCGTCGCCAAGGGCGCGAAGCTCGTCGCGGGCGGTGTCGCCCGCCCCGACATCGGCCCCCTCTTCTACGAGCCGACCATCCTCGACGGCGTCGAGGCGCCGATGGCCGTCTGCACCGAGGAGACCTTCGGCCCGGTCGTCTCGATCTACCGCTTCACGGACGAGGACGAGGTCATCGAGCTCGCCAACGCCACGCCGTACGGCCTCAACTCCTCGGTCTGGACGAAGGACGCCCGCCGCGGTCACGCCGTCGCCACCCGGCTGCGCACCGGAACGGTCAACATCAACGAGGGGTACGCCCCCGCGTACGGCAGCGTCCGGGCCCCGATGGGCGGCATGAAGGACTCCGGTCTCGGGCGGCGCCACGGATCGGAGGGCATCCTCAAGTACACCGAGGCCCAGACCGTCGCCCACCAGCGGCTGCTCCCGCTCGCGCCGTCCTTCGGGATGGACGACGAGAAGTACGCCGCGCTCATGAGCGCGTCCCTCAAGGCGATGAAGGCCCTGCGCCTGCGCTGACCCCCTGCCCGTTCCCGCCCCTTTCACGTACGAGGAGAGCCATGACCGCGGTACCCCCTGCCCGGAATCAGGACGACGACGACCTGGACTCGTTGTACGACTACGACGTCGTCGTCGTCGGCTCCGGCTTCGGCGGTTCGGTCACGGCCCTGCGGCTGACGGAGAAGGGCTATCGCGTCGGCGTCCTGGAGGCGGGCCGCCGCTTCACGCGCGAGACGCTGCCCAAGAACTCCTGGGACCTGAAGAACTTCCTCTGGGCCCCGGCCCTCGGCCTCTACGGCATCCAGCGCATCCATCTGCTGGGCAACGTCATGGTGCTCGCGGGCGCGGGGGTCGGCGGCGGCTCGCTCAACTACGCCAACACCCTCTACGTACCGCCGGCGCCGTTCTTCGACGACCCGCAGTGGAAGGGGATCACCGACTGGCGGGACGAGCTGGCGCCCTACTACGACCAGGCCAAGCGGATGCTCGGCGTGCGCCTGAACCCGACCACGACCCCGTCGGACGTGCATCTGAAGGCGACCGCGGAGGCCATGGGCATCGGCGACACCTTCCACATGGCACCGGTCGGCGTCTTCTTCGGGGACGGGGACGACGCGGACGGGACGACGCGGGCCAAGCCGGGCGAGGAGGTCCCCGACCCCTACTTCGGCGGCGCGGGCCCGTCCCGCAAGGCGTGTGCCGAGTGCGGCGAATGCATGACCGGCTGCCGCCACGGCGCCAAGAACACCCTCAACGAGAACTACCTCCACCTCGCCGAGAAGGCCGGCGCCGTCGTCCACCCGATGACCTCGGTCGTCGCGGTCACCGAGGACTCGCGGGGCGGCTTCGCCGTCAAGACCCTGCCGACGGACAACAAGAAGCGGGGCAAGGGGCGGACGTTCACGGCCCGGCGGGTGGTCGTCGCGGCCGGGACGTACGGCACGCAGACGCTGCTCCACCGGATGAAGGACACCGGCCTGCTGCCCCGGATCGCGGACCGGCTCGGCGAGCTGACCCGGACCAATTCCGAGGCGCTGGTCGGCTCGCAGACCACGGACCGGCGCTACCGCGAGCGGCACGGCGTGGCCAAGGTCGACTTCACCCGCGGTGTGGCGATCACGTCCTCCATCCACCCGGACGAGAACACCCACATCGAGCCGGTGCGGTACGGCAAGGGCTCCAACGCCATGGGCGGCATGACCATCCTCCAGGTGCCCTACGGCGCGCACCGGGTGCGCAACTGGCTCCTGCGCATGGCCAGGCACCCGTCCCTCGCGCTCCGCGCGCTCTCCAACCGCCGCTGGTCGGAGCGGACGATCATCGGCCTCGTCATGCAGTCGCTGGACAATTCCCTGACGACCTACCGCAAGCCCGGAGGTCTCGGGAAGGGTCTGCTCACGGCCCGCCAGGGCCACGGCGCGCCGAACCCGACGCAGATCGCCGAGGCGACCCGGGCCGCGTCCCTGCTGGCGGAGGAGATCAACGGCTTCGCGGGCTCCAACATCGGCGAGCTGATGGGCACCCCGCTGACGGCGCACTTCCTGGGCGGCTGCCCGATCGGCGCCGACGCCGCCACGGGCGTGATCGACCCCTACCACCGTCTCTACGGGCATCCGGGCATCTCGGTCGTGGACGGAGCGGCGGTCTCCGCCAACCTCGGGGTCAACCCCTCGCTGACGATCACGGCCCAGGCGGAGCGCGCGATGTCCTTCTGGCCGAACAAGGGCGAGGAGGACCCGCGCCCGCGTCAGGGGGAGGCGTACGTCCGTCTCGCGCCCGTCGCCCCGAAGTCCCCGGCCGTCCCGGCGGACGCCTTCGGCGCGCTGAACCTGCCGTTCCTGGGAATGCCGGCGGTCCCGCCGAAGAAGGCCTGACGGGCGGCGGGGGGGGGGGGGGGGGGCGGGCCCCCGCCGCCCCGGGGGGGGGGGGGGGGCGGCCCCCCCCCCCCCCCGGGCCCCCCCCCCCCGCGGGTGGGGGGGGGGCCCCCCAGAGACAGCGC
>NZ_JBVJGU010000002.1:504155-1155254 GCF_055587165.1 Streptomyces sp. NPDC048353
GGGCCGCAGGGGGCGGCCTCACCTGGGGGTTGGGGGTTGGGCGGGGGGCCCCGCCTAATTGGGGGGGGGGGGGGGGGGGGGCGGGCGGGGCCGGGGGCGGCACGCCGACCGGACATGGAAGAGGCGCTGCACCCCCCTCCGAGTGCAGCGCCTCTCCAGCTTTTGGGTGGTGCCGCATACATGACCTGTCACCGGCGGGTTTGGTTGTAGCGGGTCATGCATTCTTCGGTGTGACGCGCGTCACATGCGCTCGCCGGGTGTGGTGGGGCGTACGGATGGGGGGCGTACGGCGTCCGGCGGCGGCTCTCGGGCCCCGGCGCAGGGCAAGGGCCCCACCGCGCGATTCCGGTCGCGCCGTGGGGCCCTGGGGTCGGCACCGGTGTCAGGGCAGCGGCGGTGCCGAGGGGAGCGGCGCCGGGGGGTGCGCCGCGGTGGGAGGGACTCGGAGGGGGACGTGGGGTGTGGGGTGTCGTCTCGCATCGTGCGGGGCGGATGCGGAGGGGGCATCCGCCGGGCCGGTTGCGGTCGGCCCCGGGCGGCCCCGGGGCCGACCGCCCTTTTGGGTGACCGGGCTGCTGTCCCCTGCGGTCCGGTCACGCGCGCTGGAGCGAGGTCCCACGGCGCACCAGCGGTACGCCACACGCTCCAGCGAAGCCACGCGTGGTTTTCTCGGGCCCGCCCCTGGCTGACACGGACACCGGGACCAACGAAGGCCGGCGGGAGCCGGTCACGCGCCGTACGGGTGAGAGGGGGCCCGAACTCAGGTCCGTCACCCCGTCCCCGCGGGTCAGACCCGGCCCCGGCACAGCTCCAGCACGGTCATCGCGAGCGCCGTGCCCGGCTTGCCCAGCGCGTCCCGGTAGTGGCCCAGCACCTCCATCTCGCGCGCCAGGTTCACCCGGCGGCCGCCCGAGCCGATGCGCGCCTCCTGGATCACCGCGGAGACGGCCATCCGTTCCTGGATCAGACCGATGATCCGGTCGTCGAGCGCGTCGATCCGCTCCCGGGCGTCGCCGATGAGCGCCGCCGCCTCGTCGGTGCGGGCGCCGGTCTTCTCGGTGGGGGTCGCGGGGGCGGTCGTGGTCGCGGAGGTCATCGTGGTCATGGTGGGGCTCCTCGGGGTGTCGGGTGCCCCCGGGCGGCAGGGCCCGGAAACGACAGAACGCCCCGGGCCTTGTCGGCCCGGGGCGCCTGGGAAGTCGCTTGTCAGTTGCTCAAGCAGCACGACCATGGCAGCCGGACGGGCCGGTGCCATAGGTAAAGACGAAGATCGTGAGCTCGCGCATGCGAACAGTATGGACCGAGCCGCGGGCAGCGGGCCAACCCGGGTTCGGATGGTGAGACGAAAGGCAAGTCCGGCACGCCGGTAGAATCGACAGAGAACCCCCGCCCTACCGCCGGAAGGCCGCCGTAGTGTCCTCAGCGACTCCCGCTGCCGCGCCCGACGTCTCCAACCCGGACGTAGTCCTCGTTGTCGACTTCGGCGCCCAGTACGCCCAGCTCATCGCCCGCCGCGTCCGAGAGGCCAGGGTCTACAGCGAGATCGTCCCGTCCACCATGCCGGTGGCCGAGATGCTGGCCAAGAACCCCAAGGCGATCATCCTCTCCGGCGGCCCCTCCTCCGTCTACGCGGAGAACGCCCCGCGCCTCGACCGCGCGCTCTTCGAGGCCGGCGTCCCCGTCTTCGGCATGTGCTACGGCTTCCAGCTCATGGCGACCACCCTCGGCGGCACCGTCGACAACACCGGCGCCCGCGAGTACGGCCGTACCCCCCTGCACGTCTCCAGGGCGGGCTCGACGCTCTTCGAGGGCACCCCCACCGAGCAGTCGGTGTGGATGTCGCACGGCGACGCCTGCTCCGCCGCCCCCGAGGGCTTCGCCGTCACCGCGTCCACGGACGTCGTGCCGGTCGCCGCCTTCGAGAACGACGAGAAGAAGCTGTACGGCGTCCAGTACCACCCCGAGGTGCTGCACACCACGCACGGCCAGCAGATCCTGGAGCACTTCCTCTACCGGGGCGCCGGCATCGAGCCGACCTGGACCACCGGCAACGTCATCGACGAGCAGGTCGCGGCCATCCGCGAGCAGGTCGGCACCAAGCGCGCCATCTGCGGCCTGTCCGGCGGTGTCGACTCCGCCGTCGCCGCCGCGCTCGTCCAGAAGGCCATCGGCTCGCAGCTGACCTGCGTGTACGTCGACCACGGCCTGATGCGCAAGGACGAGACCGAGCAGGTCGAGAAGGACTTCGTCGCCGCCACCGGTGTGCAGCTGAAGGTCGTCGACGCGCAGGAGCGCTTCCTCGCCGCGCTCGCCGGGGTCTCCGACCCCGAGGAGAAGCGGAAGATCATCGGCCGGGAGTTCATCCGCGTCTTCGAGCAGGCGCAGGCGGAGATCGTCGCCGAGTCGGCCGGCGCCGGCGAGGACGTCGCCTTCCTCGTCCAGGGCACGCTCTACCCCGACATCGTCGAGTCCGGCGGCGGCACCGGCACCGCGAACATCAAGTCGCACCACAACGTGGGCGGCCTCCCCGAGGACCTGGAGTTCGAACTCGTCGAGCCGCTGCGCCAGCTCTTCAAGGACGAGGTCCGCATGGTCGGCCAGGAGCTCGGCCTGCCCGAGGAGATCGTCCAGCGCCAGCCCTTCCCCGGCCCCGGCCTGGGCATCCGGATCGTCGGCGAGGTCACCAAGGAGCGGCTCGACCTGCTCCGCGAGGCCGACGCCATCGCCCGCGAGGAGCTGACGGCCGCCGGTCTCGACCGCGACATCTGGCAGTGCCCGGTGGTCCTGCTCGCCGATGTGCGCTCCGTGGGCGTGCAGGGCGACGGCCGCACCTACGGCCACCCGATCGTCCTGCGCCCCGTCTCGTCCGAGGACGCGATGACGGCCGACTGGACGCGCATGCCGTACGACGTCCTGGCCAAGATCTCCACCCGCATCACCAACGAGGTCGCCGACGTGAACCGCGTCGTGCTCGACGTCACCAGCAAGCCGCCGGGCACCATCGAGTGGGAGTAGTCCCCGCCGGGACCACTCCCGTCCGCCGGTGACGTCCGTCCGCCGGTGACGCCCGCACGGCCGTGAGGCCTGTACGCCGGTGCGGCTCGTACGACGGTGAAGCCGCCGCCCCCGTTCCCGAGGGGTGGCGGCTTCGTCGTGTACGGACTCTGGTGAGTTGACGGGGCCGGCGTTACCTTCCGGCGCATGAGCGAGATACCCGCCCCCGTGCCTGTCGAGCAGCTCCACTTCGCCATGCCGCCCGTCCACGCCACGCCGGCCGAGGAGCGCGCCCACCGCAGGCAGCGACTCGCGGGCGCGCTCCGGCTCTTCGGCCGGCTGGGGTACGAGGAGGGCGTCTCCGGCCATGTCACCGCGCGGGACCCGGAGTACCCCGACTGCTACTGGGTCAATCCGTTCGGGATGCCCTTCGCCGAGATCACCGCGAGCGAACTGACCCTCGTCAACGGCGACGGGCAGGTCGTCCGGGGCCACCACCACGTCAACCAGGCCGCCTTCGCCGTCCATGCCGAGGTCCACCGTGCCCGGCCCGAGGCCGTCGCCGTCGCCCACACCCACTCCCTCCACGGACGGGCCCTCGCCGCCCTGGGCGAGCTGATCGAACCGATCACCCAGGAGGCCTGCGGCTTCTACCACGACCACGCCCTCTACGACGCCTACACGGGAGTCGCCGTGGACCCGGAGGAGGGGCGCCGCATCGCCTCCGCCCTCGGCCCGTTCAAGGCGATCGTGCTCCGCAACCACGGCCTGCTGACCGTCGGCGCCACGGTCGACGCCGCCGCCTGGTGGTTCATCGCGATGGAGCGCTGCGCCCAGGTCCAGCTGGCCGCGCGAGCCGCCGGCAAACCCGTCCCCATCGCCCACCGCGAGGCGCTGGCCACCCGCGAGCAGCTCGGAACCGATCTCGCCGCGTGGATCAACTACCAGCCGCTGTGGCGCGGGATCAGCCGCTCGGAACCCGAACTCCTGTCATAGCACCTCCTCGGAGCGCTTGGCGGAACGTCGGGAAACGTGCCCGTACGTCAATGTGATGACGGTTCAATCACTCCCGTGCGGGGCGCTCGAAGCACGCGGAGCGCCGCCAAGTGCGACACAATTCCGAGAAATGGACGGCGAGTTGACCGATCGGGAAGTGAGCTCCGTGGCGGTGCAAGAGGCGAGACGGTGCCAGGAGCCATCGCTGTGCGGTGACCCCGACGGGTGCGCGGGCGGCGCGCGAACGGGGCACCGGCGCGCCGTCGCCGCCTTCCTCGCCCTGCGCGACGAACTCGCCGCCGGCCACGGCGTGCCGGCCGCCGTCGCCCACTCGCCGTTGGCCTCACGGCAGTGGGTCTCCGACGAGCTCGGCCAGTCCGCCCGCGCCGTCGCCGCGCGTGCCCGCGCAGCGAGCGAGGCCTGGCTGCGGCGCGTACGGCGGGCCACCCTCGGCGTGGTGTGGGGCGCCGTCCTCGCCCTGCTCCTCGGGCAGGCGCTCACCGCGCTCGGCACCGGATGGACCGGTCCGCGCACGGCGGCCCTGGGCGCCGCGCTCGTCCTCGCCGCCCTTCTCACCGTCGCCGCGCACGCCCACCGCGCCCACGGCGGGGTCCTCGCGCCGCTCATCGGCGAGGACAACCGCCTCTCCACTTCCCGCGCCGTCGCGGCCGGCTGGCTCCTCTTCACCCTCTACGCCCTGCTCTTCCTCGCGTTCCGCCTGGTCACCGGCGCCGACCGGGTCGGACTCGGGACCGCCCGCGCCGCCGGCCTGCTGACCGTCCTCGCCCTGACCTCCACAGTCGCCCTCGCCGCCCGCCGGATCGTGTGGGGGCGCGTCCTGGGCCTGCGGCTGCAGAAGGTCCGCGCCGACCGGCCCCGCGCCGTCGACGTCGTCGCCGACGACGACGGCCGCGCCTGCCTCACCGACCTCCAGTACGTCCTCGTCTCCGGTGTCGTCCTCCTCCTGTGCGCGGTGCGCTTGGCGGGCGAGCCCGACCGGCTGCCCGGCCCGCCCTGGTCGCTGACCCTCCTCGTCGCCGTCTCCGCGGCCGTCCACCTCGGCGCGAAGTGCCTCGACGGCGGGCGGCCCGCGATCCTCTCCGTCGTCCGGTCGCGCGAGGCGGGCGACCTGGACGCCCCGATCCGCACCGGCGACGACATCGAGATCCGCGGCGTCGGCTTCGTCCCGCCCGGCGCCCACGGCCCCGACCCCCTCACCCGGCTGGTCGTGCGGATCGGAGCCGTCCACGCCCACGTCCCGCTGGTCCCGGTCCCCGGCGGTTTCGCCAACCCGACCGACGCCGCCCTCACCGTGCCCCTCCCGGTGGACGTCGAGCCCGGACGGGTCGAGGTGTGGGTGGTGACCGCCTCCGGCGCCGAGTCCAACCGGGTCACGATCGACGTCGTCGACTGAGCCGACCGGACCCCTCTGAACCACCGCCGTGTCTCCCGCGTATCCAGATGCGGGACGTCCGAGGACAATCGGTTCCGCGGACACGGCGCGGAGAGGCAGGCCGACGATGACAGGAACGCGGCGGACGAACAGGGCGTACGGCCCCGGTGGCCACGGGGCCGACGACGGCCGGGCCGGCCGCCGAGGAACCGGCGGGGCGACCGGCTGGAAGGAGACCGCCTCCCGGTACGCGCTGCTGCCTCTGCGTCTCTTCCTCGGCGTCACCTTCATCTACGCCGGCCTCGACAAGCTCACCGACTCCACCTTCATGGCCGACACCGGCACCGGCTCGATCGGCGAGATGATGCGGGGCGTACGGGACAGCTCCGCCATCCCCGCCCTCGTCGACCTGTCGCTCAAGAACCCCGTCGGCTTCGGCTACGCCATCGCCCTGGGCGAGCTGGCGGTCGGCATCGGAACCCTCGTGGGGCTCTTCGCACGGCTCGCCGCCCTCGGCGGGGCGCTGATCTCGCTGAGCCTCTGGTTGACCGTCAGCTGGCAGACCCAGCCGTACTACTACGGCAACGACCTGGCCTATCTGATGTCCTGGCTGCCGCTCGTGCTCGCCGGAGCCTCCCTGTTCTCGCTCGACGCGCTCCTCGCCGAGCGACGGCGTATGCGGTAGGCGACCCAGGTCACCAGGGCGGCCACGACCAGGCCGCCCCACAACACCGGGATCACGCCGTACCAGGGCGTCACCCAGGCGTCGGCGGCGTCGCCGGCGTAGAGGACCGCGAGGGCGAGCGCCGTCGCCCCGGCGACGAGCCGGCCCGGTCGGAACTCATGAAGCAGCACGGGTGACCTCCACCTGTCCGAGACCGACCTCCAGCGAGAGGTCGAGCGTTCCGCCGGGGGCCGTGCCCGCCGGCGGGGCGAGCGTACGGCTCTCGTCGCGGTCCGGCGCGATGTCGATGTCCCCGGGGTGCTGCTGGGGCAGCCGCACATCACCGAGACCGACCTGGGCCCGCAGCTTCACCGTCACGTTCCTGGGCACGAGCACCTCCGCCTTTCCCGCCCCGACCTCCACCGTGGTCCCGACCGTCGAGCCGGCGGGGACCGCCAGCCGCGACAGGTCGAGCGTGCCGACCCCCGAACCCAGCTCGTAGCGCGGGTCCACCGACGCGACCGACGCCGGTCTCCACGTGGTCCGCACCCAGTCCGTGGAGATCTCCTTCGGCAGCGCCGCCGCCACCGCGAGCAGGCCCGCCGTCACCACCGTCAGGAAGATCGTGCCGAAGCCGGTCCTGCCGAGGAAGCTGCTGAGCACCAGGCCGAGACCGAGCACTCCCAGGGCGGCCACCAGCCCGATCTGCACGCTCGTGCCCACCGGATGGGTCTCCCACGACAGCCCCGTCCCCAGCCCGCCCGCCAGCAGGGCGAGGAGGAAGACCAGACCGCCGATGGAGCGGGGCCCGCGCCGGACCGCGGACGGCGCGGCGGCCTTCGGCCGGTCGGGCTCCGGCACCCACGCGCCCCACTGACTGCCGATCACCGGGCGCTCGCCGTTCACCAGACCGTCCGCGTCCGCGCCGTGCGGACCCCAGAGGTACCCGATCGCTATGGGGCCGGTCGAGCCGTCCTTGACGATGGGGTCCTTCCACCACGACGGGAACTCCACCAGCGGCGGCGCCTTCGTCTCCGGCGGCGCCTCGGCGACCGCGGCGGCCGTCGCGGCGACCAGCCGGCTCTCGGCGTCGCCGCGGGCGAACACCTCCCTCCGCCGCCGCGACCAGACCGCCGCCCCGCTCACCGCTATGGACAGCAGCATCGCGAACGCGATCGTCCCGCCGTTGCGCAGCATCGACAGGAAGATCCCGCAGCCGACCATGGCCATCAGGACCGCGGAGAGGGAGGCGCCCTCGACCCGGCCGGAGAGCAGCTTGCGGCCCTCGCTCTCCTCCTCGCCCGCGACCGGGATCAGCAGCCACGCGAAGCCGTAGAAGATCAACCCGATGCCGCCGGTCACCGACAGCACACCGACCGTGATCCGGAAGATCACCGGATCCATGTCGAAGTGCCGCCCGAGGCCGGCGCACACACCGCCCACGACCTTGTGCCCCGCCGAGCGGCGCAGCGGCGCGGCGGTGGAGGCCACCGCCGGCGGCGGGGCCTCGTGCGAGGAAGGCGTCGAACTCGTCATGCCTCCATGGTGACGGCCGGTGACCCTCGGCGGCACCGGGCACGACCCTGGCCCGACCCTGATATTCACCCGCCCCCGCACCCCGAGAAAGGCGGAGGGGAGCCACCTACGGCACCCCACCTAGGGGGATTCTCAGGGCCGCCCCTGATGTACCGGCCCGTGCCCGCGTGTGACGATCGACGCATGCCAGCTGCTGCCCGCGTCGCAGACACCGACGAACCGCCCGTGCGCAAGCTCTATCGGAGCGCCGACGGGCGGTGGCTCGGCGGTGTCGCCCGCGGCCTCGCGGGACACCTCGGACTGCCCGTCGTCTGGGTCCGTGCCGTGTTCGTGGCGCTGCTCCTCGCCGACGGCCTCGGGGCTCTGCTGTACGCCGTCTTCTGGATCATCGTGCCGCTGGGCGTCGGCGGCCGCGCCACGCCCCGGCCGCTGTTCGAGACGACCGAGGACGGCCGGCGGCGGCTGCGCAAGCCGGACCGCGGGCAGGTGTTCGCACTGATCGCGCTGGCGATCGGCGCCGCCGTCTTCGTCGGCAACATCGACTTCGGCAACCGGGCTGACCGGTACGTCTGGCCGACGCTGCTGATCGGTGTCGGAGTCGTCCTCGTCTGGCGGCAGGGGGACAACGCCCGCCGGGCCAGCTGGACCGAGCCCGGCCGCCGCCGGCGGACCCTCCAGCTCGCCCGCGGCTTCGCGGGGGTCGCGCTCGTCGGGCTCGGTCTGACCGCCTTCATGGTGGTGCGGGGTTCGGCTGCCCAGCTCGGCACGGCGTTCACGGCCGCGATAGCGGTGCTCACCGGCATCGCCCTCCTCGCCGGTCCGTGGCTGGTGCGGATGTCCCAGGACCTCAACGAGGAGCGCACCATGCGCATCCGCGCGCAGGAGCGCGCCGAGGTCGCGGCCCATGTCCACGACTCGGTGCTGCACACCCTCACCCTGATCCAGCGCAACGCCGAGGACCCGGGGGAGGTGCGCCGCCTCGCCCGCGCGCAGGAGCGGGAGCTGCGGAACTGGCTGTACAAGCCGGAGGGCACGGGCAAGGACGAGGACGAGGAGCCCGACACCCTCGCCGAGGCGGTGAAGAAGGCGGCCGCCGAGGTCGAGGACAAGCACGGCGTCCCGCTGGAGGTGGTGGTCGTCGGCGACTGTCCCCTCGACGAGAAACTGTCCGCACAGATGCAGGCCGCACGCGAGGCGATGGTCAACGCCGCCAAGTACGGTGGCGGGGGAGGGGCGGTGCAGGTCTACGCCGAGGTCGAGGGGCGCACGGTCTTCGTCTCCGTCCGCGACCGGGGGCCGGGCTTCGACCTGGACTCCGTCCCCGGCGACCGGATGGGTGTCAGAGAATCGATCATCGGCCGGATGCAGCGCAACGGCGGGTCGGCCCGGCTGCGGTCCGTTCCGGGCGGGGGCACCGAAGTGGAGCTTGAGATGGAGAGGGCGGACGCATGAGCGACGAGACCGGGACCGGGACGACGGAGCCGGAGACCACGGAGCGCCGGGTGCGGGTCGTCCTCGTGGACGACCACCGGATGTTCCGCACGGGGGTGCAGGCCGAGATCGGCCGGACGGACGTCACCGGCGTCGAGGTCGTCGGCGAGGCCGCCGATGTCGACCAGGCCGTCACGGTGATCACCACCACCCGCCCCGAGGTGGTGCTGCTCGACGTGCATCTGCCCGGCGGCGGCGGGGTCGAGGTGCTGCGCCGCTGCGCCAGCCTGATGGGGGCGACGGAGAACCCGGTCCGCTTCCTGGCGCTGTCGGTGTCCGACGCGGCGGAGGACGTGATCGGCGTGATCCGGGGCGGCGCCCGGGGCTATGTCACCAAGACCATCACCGGCACCGACCTGATCGATTCGATCTTCCGGGTCCAGGAAGGCGACGCGGTGTTCTCGCCTCGCCTGGCCGGCTTCGTCCTGGACGCCTTCGCCTCCACGGACGCCCCGCCGGTGGACGAGGACCTGGACCGCCTCACCCAGCGGGAGCGTGAGGTGCTGCGGCTGATCGCCCGGGGATACGCGTACAAGGAGATCGCCAAGCAGCTGTACATCTCGGTGAAGACGGTGGAGTCCCATGTCTCGGCGGTGCTGCGCAAGCTGCAGCTCTCCAACCGGCACGAGCTGACCCGCTGGGCGACGGCCCGCCGCCTGGTCTGACCGGCTCTGGAGGCCCGGCTCGTCGCCCCTGGCCGGGCCGGCCCCGGACGGCCCGGCTGGTCGCCGTTCCGTCCGGTGGGGCCCCCGGGTCGGGGTCACCCCACCCGGGTCGCGCCGGCGAACGGCATCTCGTCGATCGGTGCGACGCGGACGGGGGCGCCGGGGCGGGGAGCGTGGATCATCTGGCCGCCGCCGATGTAGAGGCCGACGTGGCTGATGCCGGAGTAGAAGAAGACCAGGTCGCCGGGGGCCAGCTCGCCGCGTGAGACACGCTGCCCGGCGTTGATCTGCGTGTAGGTGGTGCGGGGAAGTGCGACGCCCGCGGCCCGCCAGGAGGCCTGGGTGAGGCCGGAGCAGTCGAAGGCGTTCGGGCCGGTCGCGCCCCAGACGTACGGCTTGCCGAGCTGGTTCCGGGCGAAGGCGACGGCCTGGGCGGCGCGGGTGGTGGGGGCGGTCACCGGGCCGCGCGGCAGGGAGTCCCGGTCGGCGCGGGTCCCGGCGGTGGTGGTGGGGCCGGTGCCGTCCCGGCCGGTCGAGGCGGCTTCGTACCGCGCCCGTTCCTCGGCGGTCAGCCGGGCGAGCAGCGCGCGGGCCTCGTCGAGCTTGCCCCGTACCGCCGCCTTCTGCCGCCGCAGGTCGGCCTCGTGTCCCTGCAGTTCGGTCAGCCGCCGCCCGGACTCGGCGTGCAGCTGTCCGATGCCGGCCTGTTCGCGGCGTACGGAGGAGAGGGCGGCGGCCCGCCGCTCGCCCTCCTTCTCGGCGAGCGCCGCGCGCGCCAGGTACTGGTCGGGGTCGGAGGTGAGGGCCAGCTGCACGGCGGGGTCGAGCCCGCCGGAACGGTACTGGGCGGTGGCGAAGGAACCGAGTCCGCCCCGGAGGGTGTTGAGCCGGTCGGTCCGGCGGGCCGCCTCGTCGCGCAGCCGGTTCAGCGCGTGCCGGGCCTCGGTCGCCTTCTCCTTCGCGCCGTTGTACCTCTCGGTGGCCACCTCGGCCTCTTGGTACAGCCGGTCCACCTTCGCCTTCACCTGGGCGGGCGTGGGCCGAGGTTCGGCGTGCCCGGCCCCCTCGAACACGGTCGCGGTCGCCGCCGAGGCGAGGGCGAGCGTGGCGGCGGTCCGTACCGCCTGACCGCCGAAGGGGAACTGCCTGGGCTTCCGGTGGGCTGCCACGAGGGCGGGTCACATCCTCTCCCTGCGGGGGTCGCTGCCCGCCGGGACCGGCGACGGTCCGCACAGGGGGGACGGACCGCCGCCGGGTTTCTCGGCGGGGGCGGCCGGCTGCCGCCGGAGGTCCGGCGGTGGTGGGAAGCCGGCCACCTGGGGGAGGACGCTAAACCTGGGCGTCACGGGGCGGCGGGGAGTTGACCGCTATTGACGGCAGTTGGCGCTCCACGACCGTTCGCGCCCGGCTCCGACGGCGGGAGGGAGCCGCTTTCCGGCGCGGGCCCGACCGATGTGCGGAAGAAGGCGGCCCCGGCCGTAGGGGGGTGGTATGGCCCGGTTAGGCTCCGCCCCATGGACGTACTCATCAATGTCTTCGTCGCCCTGCACATCATCGGAATCGCCTCGCTGCTCGGCGGGTTCCTCACCCAGATGAAGGCGATGGGCGCGGGTACGGCCCGCTTCAGCCCCGCGATGCTGCACGGCGCGCTGACCATGCTGGTCACGGGCATCGCGCTGGTCGGCCTCAACCAGGCGGACGACCAGACCGTCAACAACGTGAAGATCGGCATCAAGCTGGCCGTCCTCGTGGTGATCCTCGCCCTGGTCTACGTGAAGCGCGACGACGAGAAGGTCGACAAGGGCCTCTTCGCCGCCGTCGGCGGCCTGACCATCGCGAACATCTTCATCGCCACGCTCTGGACCTGAGCCGGCCGCGGGGGCCGGGGCGACCGGCCGCCACGCCGACCGCCCCGGCCCCCAGCCCCCGCCCCCGAGGCCGGGCGGACGCCCCCGTCAGGCCGGGCGGACGCTCCCGTAGATCGGCATGTAGTAGATCGACTCCTCGCGGACGTTGGCGCCCGGCTTCGGGGCGTGGATCATCTTGCCGCCGCCGATGTAGAGACCCACGTGGCTGATGTCGTCGTAGAAGAAGACGAGGTCACCGGGGAGCAGATCGTCCGTCGCGATCCGGGAGCCCACCTTCACCTGGTCCCAGGTGGTGCGCGGCAGGTCGACGCCCGCCGCCTTCCACGCGCCCTGGGTGAGCCCGGAGCAGTCGTACGAGCTCGGACCCGTCGCCCCCCAGACGTACGGCTTGCCGATCTGGTCGCGGGCGAACGACAGTGCCTTCGCCGCCTTGGAGGCGTACCCCGAGCCGGAGACGGAGCCCGTGTCGCCGCCGGGCGGCGGGGTGGCCGGGGACTCGGGCCGCTGCTCGCGGGCCGCCTCCTCCTGCCGGCGCCGCTCGGCCTCGGCCTTCGCCTTCGCCTCCTCCGCCTCGGCCCGTTCCTGCGCCTTGCGCCGGGCCTCGGCCTCCCGCTTGCGCTCCAGCTCCGCGAGCCGGGCCTTCTCCTCGGCGGTCAGCCGCGCCAGGAGCGTCCGCGCCTCGGCCAGCTTCCGCTGCACCGTCTGCTTGCTGATGCGCAGCGCGTCCTGCGAGTCGGTGAGGCTCTCCAGGCTCTTCGTCGCTTCCGTGCGCTGTTTCGCCGCCGCGGCCCGCTTGCCCTCGTAGTCCGCCACCGCACCGCGCTGCCGCTCGGAGAGCCGGTCCATCAGGTGGGTCTGGTCGAAGTACGACTGGGGGCTGTCCGCGAAGATCAGCGCCGCCGTCGGCCCGACCGCCCCGGCGCGGTACTGCGCCGCCGCGTACGAGCCGAGGGCGCGCCGCGACTCGTTGATCGACTCGGTCCGGCGGGCCATGTCGTCGAGGATCCCGTCGACCTTGTTCCGCTGCCGGTCGGTGGACTCCTTGGCGCGGTTGTACTCCTGCGTCGCCGTGCCGGCCTGGCGGTAGAGGTCGTCGACCTTCTTCTGGATCTCCTCCACCGTGGGCTTCGACGGGGTGGGCGCCGCCCCGGCGCTCTGCGTGGACAGCAGCGTGACCGAGGCGATCGCGGCCGTCGTGACCCCGACGGCGGGGGAGTGCGGGCGTGTGCTGCGCGGCTTGCGATGGGACGCCAAGACCGGCATCTCCTTCCGTGGACGCCGACGCGTCAGGGCACGACTGCCTGGTGGCAGGGCCGGGTACGGCGTGGGCCGCCCGCTCGGCGTGATTCGCCGTTCGGAGGGGACGGGCTGCTTGGGCGAGCACGCTAGCCAACGGCCGGGGCGGCTGGGAAGCCCGATGTTCGATATGCCCGATACATTTTCGTGACCTGAAGCGGACTGTCACCCTCCGTAAGAATATGGTCACTTCGGGAGGAGGGCCCGGGTTGTCGGTGGGGCGGCCTAGACTCGTTAAGCGATGAGCAGCCTCTTTGACGACAGCTTCCTGACGGGCCTCCGGAACCATTCCTCCGAGGAGCCCCCGCCCCCGCCCGAGGACCACGAGCACGGCGCCCCGGCCGCGGAGGAGGTCCCGCACGACCTCTTCGAGGGCAGGTTCGACGCGCCCGCGCCCCGGGACGCGTACTACCGCGACGGAGCCCCGCGCCCCGTCGTGGACGCCGCCGCGCTCCTGGACGGGCTGAACGAACAGCAGCGCGCCGCCGTCGTCCACACCGACACCCCGCTGCTCATCGTCGCCGGGGCCGGCTCCGGCAAGACCCGCGTGCTTACGCACCGCATCGCCCACCTCCTGGGCACGCGCCACGTCCACCCCGGCCAGATACTGGCGATCACCTTCACCAACAAGGCCGCCGGCGAGATGAAGGAGCGCGTCGAGCAGCTCGTCGGCCCGCGCGCCAACGCCATGTGGGTGATGACCTTCCACAGCGCGTGCGTCCGCATCCTGCGCCGCGAGTCGAAGAAGCTCGGCTTCACGTCCTCGTTCTCGATCTACGACGCCGCCGACTCCAAGCGCCTGATGGCGCTGGTCTGCCGCGATCTGGACCTCGACCCGAAGAAGTTCCCGCCGAAGTCCTTCAGCGCCAAGGTCTCGAACCTCAAGAACGAGCTGATCGACGAGGAGAGCTTCGCCGACGAGGCAGCCGACGGTTTTGAGAAGACGCTCGCCGAGGCGTACCGGATGTACCAGGCGCGGCTGCGCGAGGCCAACGCCCTGGACTTCGACGACATCATCATGACGACGGTCCATCTGCTCCAGGCGTTCCCGGACGTCGCCGAGCACTACCGCCGCCGCTTCCGCCACGTCCTCGTCGACGAGTACCAGGACACCAACCACGCGCAGTACACCCTCGTACGCGAGCTGGTCGGCACCGGTTACGAAGACCTGGAGCCCGCCGAGCTGTGCGTCGTCGGCGACGCGGACCAGTCGATCTACGCCTTCCGCGGCGCGACCATCCGCAACATCCTCCAGTTCGAGGAGGACTATCCGAACGCGACGACGATCCTGCTCGAGCAGAACTACCGCTCGACGCAGACGATCCTCTCCGCCGCCAACGCCGTCATCGAGCGCAACGAGTCCCGCCGCCCCAAGAACCTCTGGACGAACGCGGGCGCGGGCGCGCAGATCACCGGCTATGTCGCCGACACCGAGCACGACGAGGCCCAGTTCGTCGCCGACGAGATCGACCGGCTCACGGACGCGGGCGACGCGAAGGCCGGCGACGTCGCGGTCTTCTACCGCACGAACGCCCAGTCCCGTGTCTTCGAAGAGATCTTCATCCGCGTCGGCCTGCCGTACAAGGTCGTCGGCGGCGTGCGGTTCTACGAGCGCAAGGAGGTCCGCGACGTCCTCGCCTACCTCCGCGTCCTCGCCAACCCCGAGGACAACGTCCCGCTGCGCCGCATTCTCAACGTCCCCAAGCGGGGCATCGGCGAGCGCGCCGAGGCGATGATCGACGCCCTCTCCCTCCGCGAGAAGATCACCTTCCCGCAGGCGCTGAAGCGGGTCGACGAGGCGTACGGCATGGCGGCCCGCTCGGCCAACGCCGTCAAGCGCTTCAACGCCCTCATGGAAGAGCTCCGCACCGTCGTCGACTCGGGGGCGGGCCCCGCCGTCGTGCTCGAGGCCGTCCTGGAGCGGACCGGCTATCTCGCCGAGCTGCAGGCCTCCACGGACCCGCAGGACGAGACCCGGATCGAGAACCTCCAGGAACTCGCCGCCGTGGCCCTGGAGTTCGAGCAGGAGCGCGGCGAAGAGCCCGCCACCCTCGCCGAGTTCCTGGAGAAGGTCGCCCTCGTCGCCGACTCCGACCAGATCCCCGACGAGGACGAGGAGGGGTCCGGAGTCATCACGCTGATGACGCTGCACACCGCCAAGGGCCTCGAATTCCCGGTGGTCTTCCTGACCGGCATGGAGGACGGTGTCTTCCCGCACATGCGCGCCCTCGGCCAGGCCAAGGAGCTGGAGGAGGAGCGGCGCCTGGCGTACGTGGGCATCACGCGCGCCCGCGAGCGGCTCTATCTGACCCGCTCCTCGATGCGCAGCGCCTGGGGCCAGCCCTCGTACAACCCGGCCTCGCGTTTCCTGGAGGAGATCCCGCCGACGTATCTGGAGTGGAAGCGGACGGGCCCGATGGTCAAGCCCGCCGGGCCGACCTCCGGGATCACCTCCCAGCTGTCCTCCTCGCGTTCGCGTTCGGGCCCGTCGGGCTTCGCCACGCGCCGGGCGGGCGAGAAGCCGGTGATCACGCTCCAGGTCGGCGACCGGGTCACGCACGACCAGTTCGGCCTGGGCACGGTCATGCAGGTGACGGGCGCGGGCGGCGACGCACAGGCGACGATCGACTTCGGTGACGAGAAGCCGAAGCGGCTGCTGCTGCGGTACGCCCCGGTCGAGAAGCTCTGACCGCGGACGGTACGGACGAGGAAGGGCCCCGGCTTCGGCCGGGGCCCTTCGTCTGTGGCGTGCGTGACGTGTGTGGCGTCTGTGGGTGGGTGGTGGCGCGCGTGCGGGCCCGGGGCGTCAGCCGGTGGGGTTGAGCCCGTGGCTGCGCAGCCACGCCTCGGGGTCGATGGCCGCCCCGCCGTTCGGCCGCACCTCGAAGTGGAGGTGGGGGCCGGTGGAGTTGCCGGAGTTTCCGGAGTACGCGATGACGTCGCCGGCCTTGACCTTGCCGGAACGGATCTTGGTGCTGCTGAGGTGGCAGTACCAGGTCTCGGTGCCGTCGGCGGCGGTCACGATCGCCATGTTGCCGTAGGCGCTGTTCCACTGGGTGCGGACGGTGCCGTCGGTCGCGGCCATCACCTTCGTGCCGTACTGCACGGGGAAGTCGATGCCGGTGTGCACGGACATCCAGTTGACGCCGGCCTGGCCGTACTGCGCGCTGAGCTGGTGCAGTTTGACCGGGAGCATGAACTTCGGACGCAGCGCCTCCTTGCGGGCCGCCTCCTCCTCACGCTTCTTCTTCTCCGCTTCCTGGCGCAGCTTGAGGTCGATGCGCTCCTGGGTGCGGCTGGCGCGGTCGCCGAAGTCGCGGGCGTCGGCGCTGAGCGCCGCGAGCTGCGTGTCCAGCTTGTTGTTGGCGGCGACCGGCTTCACCGACGACGGGTCGGCGGCGGCGACGGCCACGTCGTCCTTGGTCTCGGCGCCCGCCTCGGTGAGGCTGCCGACCGAGGCGGCGGCGATCCCGGCCACACCCATGACGCAGGCGGAGGGAACGGCGACGGTCAGCAGCGCGGAGCGCTTGGCGGGCGTACGGCGGCGGCCACGGCCGCCGGAGGAGGAACGGCGCACGGGGCGCGCGGCGACGGGGGCCACCGACTCCGTGAGGAGTTCGACGGGCGCCTCATCCCGCGCGGGCTCGTGTTCGTGCTGCTCCGCCGGGCTGTCGTAGCCGTAGTCGTACGGGTTCCCGTCGGGCAGGGCGGCCTCGAACTGCGCGGTGTGCGCGGCTTCGTGGGGGGCGTCGTGCCCCAGGCCGTGGTCCGTGGCCTGCTCGAAGTGCTCGGCGCTCCCGAAGTGCTCCGCGTGCTCGCCGTGTTCGACATGCTGCGCGTGCGGTGCGTGCTGTACGTGCTCGGTGTGGGCGACGCCGTGGTCGGCGACGAACTCGTAGTCCGGGGTGTACTGCTGCGGGACCACGGGCTCGGTGGGGAGCTGCTCGTGCTCCGGCGCGGCGGCGTAGTTCCAGGCGGTGGCGTCGTACGTACCCGTCTCGAAGGCGGGGGCCGCCCACTGTCCGGTCGTGTCGTACGAGGTGAGGTGCGCCGTGTGGAACTGACCGGTCTGCTGCGCCTCGCTCCAGGCGGTGGCGTCCCACTGGCCGGTGGTGTCGTACTGCTGCTGCGTCATCGGCTGCTGCGTGACGTAGGCGTCGTACGTACCGGCGTCCCACTGGTGGCTGCCGTTCCACTGAGTGGTGTCGTACTGACCGCTGTGGTCCGCGTCGTACTCGCCCGGGAGGGCGCCGAACAGTGGGTCGGTGGCGAAGCTGCCGGTGCTGTGCGCGTCGTCTCCGACGTATCCGGCGTGGGGGTGCTGGTCGTTCACCAACTTCTCTCTCGCCTCGGCGGCAGGACCAGTCCGGGGCGGGCCCGATGAGGGGTGTCCCGGGGGTAAGCAGTGGCGCGACTGTACCCGGCGGTATGCGCAAGCGACAATCTTCGGAGGGTTTTGGCTTCACAGGAAACGGGCAATCGGCCGTGTTTCGGCGGTCTCGGGGGAGAGCTTTGGCTCTGTGTTCGAGAAACGTTCGAAGAAAGCGCGCCTTCTGGCGGGCTGTCATGCGCCGAGGTGCGTCGGGTGTGACCGGTTGTGAATATGTCGCGGGGATACGAATCGTGGTGGGCCCGGGTCCGGCGCGTCCCGGTCCGTCCGGCTCGGTCCGCCCTGCTCCGGGTGTGTCCGGTGAGGTCGGCTCTGCTCCGCGGTGCGTCGGGTGTGGTCTGGCCTGCGTGGTCGGTCCGGTGTGGCCTGACCGGTGTCGTCCGTCCCGCGTGGTCTTCCGTCCCGTGTCGTCCGTCCCGGCTGTCAGGCGACGGACGCGGCTCCGGGGTCGTCGGCGTCCGGCGCGCCGCTCCCCAGCTCTTCGGGGTCCAGCTCCTCGGCGTCGAGCACCTGGAGGATGCCGGAGGCGACCGTCGGGTGGACCGGCAGGGCCAGATGGCCGATCCCGCTGACGCGCACGTTGTGCACCAGGAGGTCGGGGTGGTCGAGACGGGCCGTCTCGACCGGGATCATCACCTGGTCCAGGTCGCTCCAGAAGCTGACGAAACGGGTCCGGCAGGCGGGTGCGGGCCCGGCCAGCTCCCGCAGCACGTCGGAACCGGGCCGCATCTGGCGGACCAGCGGGTGGGCGCCGGCCCAGGGGATGGCGGTCGTCCCGGCGTGCGGTGTACCCAGCGTGACCAGGGTGCGCACCCGCGCGTCGCCGCCCAGGCGCTGGACGTAATAGCGGGCGATGAGCCCGCCGAGGCTGTGCCCGACGAGGTCGACGTGCTCGTGTCCTGTCCGGGCGCACAGCTCCTCGACACGCCGGCCGAGCAGGGCGGCGGCGGTGCGGAGGTCGCAGGTGAGCGGGGAGTAGTTGAGCGAGTCCAGGCAGGCACGGCCGTGGCGGGTGAGCGAGCGGCGCAGCATGACGAAGACCGAGCGGTTGTCGACGAAGCCGTGCAGCAGGACGACCGGGCGGCCGCCGGAGCCGGGCCCGGCGGCGGGGGTGGTCACCGCGCGCTCGCGGACGATTCCGGAGGGGTAGAGGAAGAGGTGACCGGTGAGGATCGCCAGCTCCAGGGCGTTGGCCTTCAGTGTGGTCGTGACCTTGGTGAGCTTGGTGAACACCATCGGCGACCTCCACCCGGTATACGGCTGGTGGGCTCCCGGAGCGGGCCCCGGGAGGGTCCGGCGCGGAGCGAACACGTCCCACGTGTGATTTCCCCCTCGGTGCCCTCCGCGAAACGGTCGCGTACGGGATGCTGGCGATAACGTTCGTTCACCTCCCCGGGTAACAGGCGCGGGGGTCGCATGTGGAGGCAGTGATGGGTGTGACCGGTCCGATCCGCGTGGTGGTGGCCAAGCCGGGTCTCGACGGCCACGATCGCGGGGCCAAGGTGATCGCGAGGGCACTGCGGGACGCCGGTATGGAGGTCATCTACACCGGCCTGCACCAGACGCCCGAGCAGATCGTGGACACGGCGATCCAGGAGGACGCCGACGCGATCGGCCTGTCGATCCTCTCGGGCGCGCACAACACGCTCTTCGCGAAGGTCCTGGACCTCCTGCGGGAGCGGGACGCGGAGGACATCAAGGTCTTCGGCGGCGGGATCATCCCCGAGGCGGACATCGCGCCGCTGAAGGAGAAGGGCGTGGCGGAGATCTTCACGCCGGGCGCGACGACCGCGTCGATCGTCGACTGGGTGAACACGAACGTGCGCGTGGCGGCGTAGACGCCGCGGAGGCGGGGGTGACGGGCGTGCCGGCTGCCTGACGGGGGCCGCGCGCTGTCTGTGGCCCTATGCCTGGGCATGGGGGCCGCCGCCTCGGGCGCTCCGCCGGCCGGGCCGTGGCTCGGCTGTCGTCGTACGGTCGTCCCAGGCGGGCGTTCCGTCGCCGGGGTGCCCGGCTGCCCGCGGTGGGCGGGGCCTGCGCTCTCCGGCGCTGAGCTGGGGCGGCTCTGTTCCGCGTAAGCGCTGCTCCGGCGAGGCTCCCGGCCGCAGGCCTCCCTGGGTGTCCGCCGAGGGCCTGCCTTTCCGGCGCTGAGGTGCCGGGGCTCTATACGCATAGGCGCTGCAGCCAGCCGGGCTGCGGCCGGCCTCTTGGCCTGGCTGCCCGCCGGAGGCCTGGGGCCCGGCGCTGTCCGGCCGTGAGGCGGCGTAGGCCCGTTCCGCACGGGCGCCCCGCCGGCCCGGCCCCTCTCGTACGGCGCCGGATTCACCCGAATGCCGCTCCGACCGGCACGGCGCTCGGCTCCGCCGGTTTCTCGGCGCTGCTCTGCGTTCCCTCGATCGCTGCGGAACGGGCGTCGGGCCCCGGCGGCTCCGGCGCACGCGCCTTGGGTAGCCGGACATCCCGTGTGCGGTCGCCAGGCATCACGGTGGGCTGGGTCCGCTGCGGGGCTCTCGCCGGGCCTTCGTGTTCGGGCGGCCGACCGCCGCCGCACCCGCCGCGCGGCTGTGGCAGGCCGCGCAGGGGCTTCCTGGCCCCGCCAGCCACCCTGCGGGCGAGCCTCGCCGTACGAGGCCGGCGTACCTCGCCGAGCGGGGTTCCCGCCGGGCTTTCGTGTTCGGGCGGCCGACCGCCGCCGCATCCCGCCGAGCGGGGGTTCCCGTCAGACCTGGGCCATGGGCCGTGCGCTGCGGCCAGGCGCCGCGGTGGGCCCGAGCCGTCGCGCTGCTCTCGCCCGCTCGCACGCGAGGCGGTCGCCGTACCCCCCTGGGCCCTCCCGGCCTGGCCGGACACGCCATGTCACCCCGTCGGCCGCCCCGGACCGGGCTCCTCCGTGTCCAGTTCTCTGAGCATGTCCGCGCGGAGGCGCAGGGTCGAGACCAGACGTTGGAAGGCCTCCGACCAGTAGCTGCCCGCGCCGGGGGAGGCGTCCTCCGGTTCGGGAGGGAGGGCTGTCAGGGAGTCCAGGTGGGGGGCTGCCGCGGGGGAGAGGCAGCGCTCGGCCAGGCCCATCACTCCGCTGAAGCTCCAGGGGTAGCTGCCGGCCTCCCGGGCGATGTCCAGAGCGTCGATCACCGCACCGCCCAGGGGCTCCGCCCAGGGGACCGCGCAGACGCCGAGGAGTTGGAAGGCCTCCGACAGGCCGTGGGCCGCGATGAAGGAGGCGACCCAGCGGGCCCGCTCGTCCTCCGGGAGCGTGGAGAGCAGTTGGGCGCGTTCGGCGAGGGAGGAGGTGCCCGGGCCCGTCGCGGGCGGGGCCGACGGGGGGCCGAGCAGGGCCCGGGACCAGGCCGCGTCCCGCTGGCGGACGGCGGCCCGGCACCAGGCCGCGTGCAGCTCGCCGCGCCAGTCGTCGGTGACGGGCAGGGCGACGATCTCCTCGGGAGAGCGTCCGCCGAACCGGCTCGGCCAGCAACCCAGCGGCGCGGCCTCCACCAGTTGGCCCAGCCACCACGACCGCTCGCCCCGGCCCGTCGGCGGCGTGGGTAGCAGCCCGTCCCGCCGCATGCCGGCGTCGCACTCGTGCGGTGCCTCGACGACGATCGTCTCGGCCCCCTCCGTACGGTCCAGGCTGACGCAGGACGCGGCCCTGCCCGCCATGCGGCCCGCGAGCGCCGATCGGGGCAGGGCCGAGAGCAGTTCGGCGGCGGTGGAGCGGACGTTGCGGCTCCGGTCGGTGAGCGCGGCCTCCAGGAACTCCTCGTCGGCGTCGGAGAGGCCGGCCCGCAGCGAGTCCAGGAACATCAGCCGGTCCTCGGCCCGTTCGGCCGCCCACGTGGACGCGAGCAGGGACCGCGCGGCCGCGGGGTCCTCGGCCCGGAGCGCGCCGAGGAGGGCGACCCGCTCCGCGAACAGACCCTCCGCCCACAGGGACCGCACACCCTCGGGGTCCCGGACATCGGGGAGCGAGGCGCTGCCGGACGTGCCGCGCAGGGCGAACTTCCACTCGGGGTTCAGCCTGGCCAGCCACAACCCGCGCGGGCCCGCCAGCGTGAGCGCCTGGGGGCGCAGGTCGGTCCTGGCGCGGGCGGCATCGAGGAGAGCGGGCAGGGTGGAGGCGGGCGCCTGGAAGCCGCGCTCGTTGGCGGCGGCCAGCCACTGGGGGAGCAGTTCGGCGAGGTCCGGCGCCGCCCCGCGCCGCCCGCCGGACGGGGCGGGGGCCGCCCGGTCCGCGAGCAGCCGGGCGAGGCGACGGCGGGCCGCCGCGGGCAGCGGCCGTCGGCCGTCCTCGGGGGCGGGCTCGAGGGCCGGTGCGACGGGCCCGGGGCGCAGCCCCGCCCTGCGCCGTACGGTGTGCACGGCCGCGGCGTCGAGCAGGGCGACCGGGGCCTCGCCCACGGGGGCCGTCGTCCTCGACGCCCCCGGCACGGGCGCCACGAGCGCGGGCGGCCGCCGGTCGGTGCCGAGCAGCGCCGAGGTGACGAGCTGTTCCCAGGCGTCCATCGAAGTCCTCCAGCCTTGTCGTCTCTGTCGTGTCTGTCGCTTCTGTCGGTCGGGCGCGGGGCGGAGTGGTGCCGTCCCCGGGTGTTGCGCGCGGGCGTGCGCGGAGCGAGCGGGACCGTTGCGCGAGGCGCCACGGCCGGCCCGGCCGCGCCGCCCGCGCCCCGGTTGCAGCACCTGCGCAAACAGGGCGGCCAGGGCGGCCGGGCCCCTCTCGTCGCGCGCGAAGGCGCGTGGAGCGGGACCTTCCCGCCCGGGTGCCTCGGCCGGCCGGCGGCGACCGGCCCGGCGCGAACGGATCGGGCGTGTGAGCGTTCGCCCGCCGCCCGCCGCCCGCCGCCCGCCGCCCGCCGCCCGCCGCCCGCCGCCCGCCGCCCGCGATCACCGTCGCCCTCCCCGCAGACCCGTCGACCCTGGCCCCGGCGTCGCTCGGCCGTCAGTGGAGCGGGACCGTCTCGCCCGGGGCCTCCGACGACCAGGCGGCGAGGGGGGTGAAACCCCGGTGCCCGCACTCGCCGAAGACGCGGACCGGGCGGCCGCCGGACAGTGCCGCCAGTCGCCAGAGCCCCGGTCGGGCCAGGGCGGAGGCGTTCACCGGCACGGCCTCGCCCTCACCGCCCGAGGCGCCCGGGTCCGCGAGCTGCCAGCCGTACTCCGTCGGTATCGGGACGACCTCGGCCAGGGTCGCCGGCCAGGAGTCCAGCCAGGGGTCCTCGCGCAGGGCGAGGCCGTAGGAAGTGAGGGCGTCGGCGACGGTGCCGCCCTGCGGCGGGGCGTCGAGCGGGGCGGGGGCGGCGAACTGCTCGGTCCATTCGGCCCGCAGCGCGCCCGCGCCCGCGTGGAGGGTGAGCGCGGCGTCGAGGACGGAGCCGACCGGGAGGGAGAGCTGCGGGGCCCGCCCCGCCGCTCCGAAGGAGAGCAGAAGCGCGGTCCGCCCGGTCTCCCGGCCGTGCAGCCAGATCCGGCGGGTCGTCAGTCTGCCGTCCGAGGTGTCGCCCTGGGCGAGGACCAGCCAGTGATCGCGCACCACCGGGCCCCGCGCGGGCGTCGTGAGCCCCACGCGGGTGCGTACGGTCGCCGCGAGCGGATCGGGGAGCCGGTCCACGCCGAGCCAGGCCCGGTCGAGGAGGTGGGTGAGCGCGCACTCCTCCAGGAGCCGCACCGGCCAGCCGGGCCCCGAACCCGGGATGGCCCCCAACTCCCGCACGCGCCCCGCGAGTCCCGGTGCCTGCGCGTCGACCATGCGGGCCGCCGTCTCCTCCCACAGGGCGTACCCCGACCGCTCCGCCGTCGCCAGGCCGCCGCGCAGCAGGTCGGTGAGGCGCTGCTCCAACTCCTCTGCGCCGGCGGTGATCCGGGCGCGCCGCTCGGCACGGCGCCGCACGGCCTCGGGGTCGGCGGGCTCGGCGGCCGGGCTCCCGGCCCGCCCGCCCGAGTCCTCGCGCGCGCGTCGGGCGCTGAGCCATGGACCGGCCCAGTCGGGCGCCTCGGCGGCGCCGACGGCCGTACTGCCCGATGCCCAGAGCAGCAGCAGTCCCAGCGCGTGCTTGCACGGGAACTTCCGGCTCGGACAACTGCACGTGTACGCGGGGCCCGTCGTGTCGACCACCGTCCGGTACGGCGTGCTGCTGCTGCCCCGGCACAGGCCCCAGACGGCGCCGTCGCCGTCGCAGCCCGCCCCGGACCACGTCCCGGCCGCGCCCAGTCTGCTCCCCGCTCTGCGCGACGCGTCGTCAGGAGCCAGAGCCAGCACCTGATCCGCCGTCCAGCGCACCCCCTGTGTGTCCATGCCCCTGACGTTAGGGGGCGGCACTGACAACGGCCCCGGCCTGCTGGTTCCTGCCCCTGGACCGGCCGGGAAGCCGCTTGACTTTACCTTTCCTTTACGATTTCCTGCGAGTGATCGGGCCGGAAGACCGGCCTCGACAGACCGCGTCACCGCGGCAGTTCAGGGGGACCCCGTCATGAAGCGCACCATCCGTACCGCCGCCTCGGCCCTGGCCGTCACCGGCCTCGCCCTCGGCCTCGGCGCCTGCTCCACGGCGGCCGACCAGGTCGACAAGGCCGTGAACGAGTCCTACGAAGTGACGTACGAGGTCACGGGCAAGGGCATCGAGTCGATCGAGTACCACGCCGGCGGCGGCACGGCCATGGACCCGAAGACCGAGTCGGAGAAGAAGCCCGCCACGCCGTGGAAGAAGACGGTGACGCTCAAGGGCATCATGCCGCCGGCCGTCATCCCGCTCGCGCTCGACCCGTCCGGCCTCACCTGCAAGGTCATCCACGACGGCAAGGTCATCAAGGAGGCCAAGGGCCAGGCGGCGATGACCGGCGGCTGCGTCGCGGTCTCCCCGATCGCCGGCTGACTCGCCTTCGCGGCACCGGACTTACGGCCCTGAGCTGCGGCGACGGGTGATTGTCAGTGGCATGGTGCACCGTGGATCCCACATCAGGTCGAACGATCTGGAGGGGGATCCATGACCGTGCCCGAAACCATCACGAGCACCGTGCCGGACACCGGCGCCGAGGCCCTGCGTCCGCACGCCGAGCACGCCTTCGCCGACGAACTCAAGGCGCTCGCCGCCGTCGACGACCGGCCGAGGCCCGTCCGCTGGCAGCTCTCGCCATGGGCCGTCGCCACCTATCTCCTCGGCGGCACGCTCCCCGACGGGACGGTGATCACACCCAAGTACGTGGGGCCGCGCAGGATCGTCGAGGTCGCCGTCAGCACACTCGCCACCGACCGGGCCCTGCTCCTGCTCGGCGTCCCCGGCACCGCCAAGACGTGGGTCTCCGAACACCTGGCCGCCGCCGTCAGCGGAGACTCCACCCTCCTCGTCCAGGGCACCGCCGGCACGCCCGAGGAGGCGATCCGGTACGGCTGGAACTACGCGCGGCTGCTCGCCCACGGACCGAGCCGGGACGCGCTCGTGCCCAGCCCCGTCATGCGCGCGATGTCCGAGGGGCTGACCGCCCGCGTCGAGGAACTCACCCGCATCCCCGCCGACGTGCAGGACACGCTCATCACGATCCTGTCCGAGAAGACCCTTCCCATACCGGAGTTGGGACAGGAGACGCAGGCCGTCCGCGGCTTCAACCTCATCGCCACCGCCAATGACCGCGACCGGGGCGTCAACGACCTCTCCAGCGCGCTGCGCCGCCGCTTCAACACGGTGGTGCTGCCGCTGCCCGCCACCGCGGAGGCCGAGGTCGACATCGTCTCCCGCCGCGTCGACCAGATCGGACGCTCCCTCGACCTGCCCGCCGTCCCCGAGGGCGTCGAGGAGATCCGCCGGGTCGTCACCGTCTTCCGCGAGCTGCGGGACGGCATCACCACCGACGGCCGCACCAAGCTCAAATCCCCTTCCGGGACGCTGTCGACGGCCGAGGCGATCTCCGTCGTCACCGGCGGCCTCGCCCTCGCAGCCCACTTCGGCGACGGCCTCCTGCGCCCCGGCGACGTCGCCGCCGGCATCCTCGGCGCCGTCGTCCGCGACCCCGCGGCGGACCGCGTCATCTGGCAGGAGTATCTGGAGACGGTCGTGCGGGAGCGGGACGGCTGGAAGGACTTCTACCGCGCCTGCCGCGAGGTGAGCGCGTGACGGCCCCCACGACGACCGCGGTACGCGTGCGATCCGCGGCGGACGTGAGGAGCGCGACGGAGACGATCGGCGCGGACCGGGCGGGAGACGCCGGTCCCGGGGCGGGCGCGGGCGGCCGCGGGCCGCTCGTGCTCGGGGTGCGGCACCACGGCCCCGGGTCCGCGCGAGCGGTGCGGGCCGTGCTCGACGCGGAGCGGCCCGCCGCCGTCCTCGTCGAAGGACCGCCCGAGGCCGACGGGCTGCTCGCGCTCGCCGCCGACGAGGCCATGCGGCCGCCCGTCGCCCTCCTCGCCCACGCCGTGGACGACCCCGGCCGGGCCGCCTTCTGGCCGCTGGCGGAGTTCTCGCCCGAGTGGGTGGCGATCCGCTGGGCGCTGTCCCACGGCGCCGCCGTCCGGTTCATCGACCTGCCCGCCACCCACACCCTGGCCGCCGACCCCACCTGGGGCGACGGCGAAGGGGACGACGAGGCCGACCGGCAGGTGCGCATCGACCCGGTCGCCGAACTGGCCGACGCCGCCGGGTACGACGACCCCGAGCGCTGGTGGGAGGACGTCGTCGAGCACCGCACCGCGGCCGCCCCCGCCGACCCGACGGCCCCGTTCACCGCCCTCGCCGAGGCCATGGGCGCGCTGCGCGAGGCGTACGGCGACGGGGGCGACGCCCGCGACCTCGTACGCGAGGCGCATATGCGGCTCCAGCTCAGGTCCGCCCGCAGGGAGTTCGGCGACGGCATCGCCGTCGTCTGCGGTGCCTGGCACGTCCCCGCCCTTACCCGGAAGGCCACCGCCACCGCGGACCGCGCCCTCCTCAAGGGACTGCCCAAGGTCAAGACCGAGATGACGTGGGTGCCCTGGACCCACCGCCGCCTCGCCCGCCGCTCCGGGTACGGCGCGGGCATCGACTCGCCCGGCTGGTACGCCCATCTCTTCGCCGCCCCCGACCGGCCGGTCGAACGCTGGATGACCCGGGTCGCCCGCCTCCTGCGGGAGGAGGACCAGCCGGTCTCCTCCGCCCATGTCATCGAGGCCGTGCGGCTCGCGCAGACCCTCGCGGCGATGCGCGGCCGGCCCCTCGCGGGGCTCGGCGAGACCACCGACGCCGTACGGGCCGTGATGTGCGACGGCTCCGACGTCCCCCTCGGCCTCGTGCGCGACCGCCTCGTCGTCGGGGACGTCCTCGGCCAGGTCCCGGCCGACGCCCCCGCCGTACCCCTCCAGCGGGACCTCGCCCGCCTCCAGCGCGGCCTGCGGCTCAGACCCGAGGCGTCGGAGCGCGAGCTGGACCTGGACCTGCGGAAGGAGAACGACGCGGCCCGCAGCCGGCTGCTGCACCGGCTGACACTGCTCGGCGTCCGCTGGGGCGAGCCGGTCGCCGGACGGGGCGGCACCGGCACGTTCCGGGAGAGCTGGCGGCTGCGCTGGCAGCCCGAGCTGTACGTCCAAGTCGCCGAGGCGGGCGTCTGGGGCACCACCGTCGCCGCCGCCGCCACCTCCAAGGCGGAGAGCCGCGCCCTGGAGACCACCGCCCTCGCCGACATCACCGCCCTCGCCGAGCGCTGCCTGCTCGCCGGGCTCGGCGACGCCCTGCCCACGGTCATGACGGCGCTCGCCGACCGGGCCGCACTGGACACCGACGTCGGCCACCTCGCCCAAGCCCTGCCCGCCCTCGCCCGGTCCCTCCGCTACGGAGACGTCCGCGCCACCGACACCACCGCGCTCGGCGAGGTCGCGGCCGGGCTCGCCGAACGGATCTGCGTCGGACTGCCCCCCGCCTGCACCGGCCTCGACGCCGACGCGGCCGCCGAGATGCGCGGCCACCTCGACGGCGTCCACGGCGCCCTCCGGCTCCTGCCGGACCGCGCCGGACTGCTCGACCGCTGGGCCGGGGTGCTGCGCCGGCTCGCCGACCGCGGCAGCGTGCCCGGCGCCCTCCGCGGCCGGTCGGCCCGGCTCCTCCTCGACGACGACCGCCTCGACGAGGACGAGACCGCCCGGCTCATGGGCCTCGCCCTCTCGCCCGGCACCCCGCCCGCCGACGCGGCCGCCTGGATCGAGGGCTTCGTCGGCGGAGCCTCCGGAGGCGGCATGCTCCTCGTCCACGACCAGCGGCTCCTCGCCCTCGTCGACGACTGGCTGACCGCGGTCCCCGGGGACGCCTTCACCGACGTCCTGCCGCTCCTGCGCCGCACTTTCTCCGCCTACGAACCGGGGGTCCGGCGCACGCTCGGCGAGCTGGTCGCGCGCGGCCCGTCCACCACCACGCCCCGCCCGGACGCCGGCACCCCCGGCTTCGCCACCGGGCTCGACGAGGAGCGCGCCGACGGCGTGCTCCCTGTCCTGCGGCTGCTCCTCGGCGACGCCGCACCACTGCTGGGCGACGCCCGCGGACCGCTGCTCGGCGGGGCCGCACCGTCGTCCGGTGACGCCGGACGGCCCCTGCGCGGCCCTGGCACATCCGAACGCCCGAAAGCCGCCGAGGAGGTCGGCCGATGACCATGAGCGGACACGACGAAAGACTGCGGCGCTGGCGCATGGTCCTCGGTGGGGGAGAGGCGGACGGCACCGGATGTTCCCTCGGCGGGACGGACGCGGCGATGGACGGCGCGCTGACCGCCCTCTACGGACAAGGACCGAAACCGTCCGCACCGGGGCCGTCCGGCGGACGAGAGCGCTCCGCCGGTCTCGGCGGCTCGGCCCCTTCGGTCGCCCGCTGGCTCGGGGACATCCGTACGTACTTCCCCAGCCCCGTCGTCCAGGTCATGCAGCGGGACGCCATCGACCGGCTCGGCCTGTCCACCCTCCTCCTGGAGCCCGAGATGCTGGAGGCCGTCGAGGCCGACGTCCATCTCGTCGGCACCCTGCTCTCCCTCCACAAGGCCATGCCGGAGACCACCAAGGAGACGGCTCGAGCGGTCGTCCGCAAGGTCGTCGACGACCTGGAGAAGCGCCTCGCCACCCGCACCCGCGCCGCCCTCACCGGCGCGCTCGACCGGTCGGCCCGCATCAGCAGGCCCCGGCACCGGGACATCGACTGGGACCGCACCATCCGCGCCAACCTCAAGAACTACCTGCCCGACCGCCGCACGGTCGTCCCCGAGCGGCTCATCGGCCACGGCCGCTCCGCGCGCTCGGTGCAGAAGGACGTCGTCCTCTGCATCGACCAGTCGGGCTCGATGGCGGCGTCGGTCGTCTACGCCTCGGTGTTCGGCGCGGTCCTCGCCTCGATGCGGTCGATCGCGACCCGGCTCGTCGTCTTCGACACGGCGGTCGTCGACCTGACCGACCGGCTCGACGACCCGGTCGACGTCCTCTTCGGCACCCGGCTCGGCGGCGGCACCGACATCAACCGCGCCCTCGCCTACTGCCAGTCGAGGATCACCCGGCCCGCCGACACCGTCGTCGTCCTCATCAGCGATCTGTACGAAGGAGGGATCCGCGACGAGATGCTCAAGCGGGTCGCGGCGATGAAGACCGCCGGGGTGCAGTTCGTGACGCTGCTCGCGCTCTCCGACGAGGGCGCTCCGGCCTACGACCGCGAGCACGCGGCCGCCCTCGCGGCGCTCGGCGCCCCCGCCTTCGCCTGCACCCCCGACCTCTTCCCGGAGGTGATGGCGGCGGCGATCGAGAAACGCCCCCTCCCGCAGCCCGACCCGGCCGCCCCGCGATGACCGCCCTGCGATGACCACCCTCGCGCCGCGCCCCGCTCCGGTGCGGAATCCGTCGCCGCGCCGCCGTCCCACCGGCCCGGCGCACCCCACTGAGGCCCATGTCACAGGGCGCGTCTCAGGCCCCTCACCCCGCGGGCGGGCGCGTCGTGAGGCCGGGGAAGCCCGGGCCCTGCCTGCCACTTGGGCCCCGCGGCCCCCACCCCGTACCCCTACGGACCGCCCCGTGCCCCCTACGTTCTGTGACCCGTATCACCGCTCCGGTGTGATCTGCGATTTAGGGACCCACGTCCCTCGGGGATAACCTGCGAGACGGACATGCCGCGTCCACGGACACCGTGTACGCCTCCCTTGTGACAGCGCAGTCACGTTGCCCTTCGCGGCACGCCCACGCAGACAACGAACCGCGATCATCAGAAAAGGGACGGACGCGCGTGGACCTGTTCGAGTACCAGGCGAGGGACCTCTTCGCCAAGCACGGTGTACCGGTGCTGGCCGGTGAAGTCATCGACACGCCTGAGGCGGCGCGCGAGGCCACCGAGCGTCTTGGCGGCAAGTCGGTCGTCAAGGCGCAGGTGAAGGTCGGCGGCCGCGGCAAGGCCGGCGGCGTGAAGCTGGCCTCCACCCCGGACGAGGCCGTCGCCCGCGCGACGGACATCCTCGGGATGGACATCAAGGGCCACACGGTCCACAAGGTGATGATCGCGGAGACCGCTCCGGAAATCCTCGAGGAGTACTACGTCTCGTACCTCCTCGACCGCACCAACCGCACCTTCCTGGCCATGGCCTCGGTGCAGGGCGGCATGGACATCGAGGAGGTCGCGGAGAAGACCCCCGAGGCCCTCGCGAAGGTCCCGGTCGACTCCAACACCGGTGTGACCATCGAGAAGGCCCGCGAGATCGTCGCCCAGGCGAAGTTCCCGGCCGAGGTCGCCGAGAAGGTCGCCGAGGTCCTCGTGACCCTCTGGGAGACCTTCGTCGCCGAGGACGCGCTCCTCGTCGAGGTCAACCCGCTGGCCAAGGTCGCCTCCGGCGACATCCTGGCCCTGGACGGCAAGGTGTCTCTCGACGAGAACGCCGACTTCCGTCAGCCCGGGCACGAGGCGCTCGAGGACAAGGCCGCAGCCAACCCGCTCGAGGCTGCTGCCAAGGCCAAGAACCTCAACTACGTCAAGCTCGACGGCGAGGTCGGCATCATCGGCAACGGCGCCGGCCTGGTCATGTCGACCCTGGACGTCGTCGCGTACGCCGGTGAGAACCACGGCGGCGTGAAGCCGGCCAACTTCCTCGACATCGGCGGCGGCGCCTCCGCCGAGGTCATGGCGAACGGCCTGGAGATCATCCTGGGCGACCCGGACGTCAAGTCCGTGTTCGTCAACGTCTTCGGTGGCATCACCGCCTGTGACGAGGTCGCCAACGGCATCGTCCAGGCGCTGGAGCTCCTGAAGAGCAAGGGCGAAGAGGTCACCAAGCCGCTGGTCGTGCGCCTCGACGGCAACAACGCGGAGCTGGGTCGCAAGATCCTGTCGGACGCGAACCACCCGCTCGTGCAGCGCGTGGACACCATGGACGGCGCGGCCGACAAGGCCGCCGAGCTCGCGGCTGCGAAGTAAGGGACGAGGTCAAGCACACCATGGCTATCTTCCTCACCAAGGACAGCAAGGTCATCGTCCAGGGCATGACCGGTGCCACGGGCCTGAAGCACACCAAGCTCATGCTGGGTGACGGCACCAACATCGTCGGTGGCGTCAACCCGCGCAAGGCCGGCACCTCCGTCGACTTCGACGGCACCGAGGTCCCGGTCTTCGGCTCCGTCGCCGAGGCGATGGAGAAGACGGGCGCGAACGTCTCCGTCCTCTTCGTCCCGCCGGCCTTCGCCAAGGCCGCCGTGGTCGAGGCGATCGACGCCGAGATCCCGCTCGCGGTCGTCATCACCGAGGGCATCGCCGTCCACGACTCCGCCGCCTTCTGGGCGTACGCGCAGTCGAAGGGCAACAAGACCCGCATCATCGGCCCGAACTGCCCCGGTCTCATCACCCCGGGCCAGTCGAACGCCGGCATCATCCCGGGCGACATCACGAAGCCGGGCCGCATCGGCCTGGTCTCGAAGTCCGGCACGCTGACGTACCAGATGATGTACGAGCTCCGTGACATCGGCTTCTCCTCCGCCGTCGGCATCGGTGGCGACCCGGTCATCGGCACCACGCACATCGACGCCCTCGCGGCGTTCGAGGCGGACCCCGACACCGACCTGATCGTCATGATCGGCGAGATCGGCGGCGACGCCGAGGAGCGGGCGGCCGACTTCATCGCGAAGAACGTGACCAAGCCGGTCGTCGGCTACGTCGCGGGCTTCACCGCGCCCGAGGGCAAGACCATGGGCCACGCCGGCGCCATCGTCTCCGGCTCCTCCGGCACGGCGCAGGCGAAGAAGGAGGCCCTCGAGGCCGCCGGCGTCAAGGTCGGCAAGACGCCGACCGAGACGGCCAAGCTGGCGCGCGCCATCCTCGCGGGCTGAAGCGGAATCGTCTGAACCGCACAGGTGGGCCCCGCCCCCTCCCGGGAAACCGGGTGGGGGCGGGGCCCACTCGCGTACGGACCCACCGGACCCGCATGGCGCTGCCCTGCCGTGCCGCCGCCCCGAGTCGGCGGCAGCGCGAGGGCCGTCAGTGCGTGTCCGGGACCAGGCGTTCCGGACCGGGGTGGGGCAGGTCGCGGAGCTGCTCGCGCAGTTGCCGGTCCTGCGGGGTGAGCCTCGGTGAACCGGCGCTCGCCGGGACGCCGTTGACGGCCTCCCCCGGGGCCGGGACCGGAAGGTACTGCGTCGGCGCGGTGGCGGCCGTGAAGGCCGTCGCCCCGACGAGCACCGTCGTCACGCTCAACGCCGTCCTCGTCCACAGCCGTGTCCACCGCTCGCTCCTGGCCCGTAGGGCCTTCGCGGTCGGGAGCGTCGCCGTCGGCGCCTCCGCGACCAGCGCGCGCAGGCGGCGGTGCAGGACGTCGGGGTCGGCGAGCGCGGGGATCCGCTGCCCGATGACGGTACGGGCGTGCAGCAACCGGTTGGCTGCCGCGGGGGTGCTCGCCTCGGTCTCGGCGGCCGTGTCGGGCAGGTCGAGGCCGAGCCCGTCGTAGAGCAGGACGGTACGGCGGTACGACGGCGGCAGGTCGAGCAGCACCGCCAGCAGCGCCCGCCGGCCGGCCTCGATGGGCGGGCTGTCGGGGTGCTTGTGCCGGCGGCGGAACCGGTGCCAGGGGGAGAGCGCGTACTCGTACGCGACCACCCGCACCCAGCCGACCGGGTCCCGGTCGACGGCGACTTCGGGCCAGCGCTGCCAGGCGTGCTGGAAGGTGCGCTCGACCGACTCCCGCGCGAGCCGGCGGCGGCCGGTCAGCAGATAGGTCTGGTGGGCGAGGCCGGGGGCGGAGTAGGCGTAGAGCGCGTCGAAGGCCTCCGCGGGGGTGCGGAAGGGGTGGTGCTCCGCCCTCGCCACGCCGGCGTACGCGCCCGCGCCCGTGTCCCTGTGCACACCCGTACCTCCCTCCACGCCCGTGCCCGATTCCACGTACGGCTCCGTGCGCGTCTCTACGTACGGCTCCACGTACGGCTCCGTGCCCGTCTCCACGTACGGCTCCACGTACGGCTCCACGTACGGCTCCACGTGTGGCTCCGCGGCGGTCACCGGCGTCGCCGCCGGTTCCGCCTCCGGCTCGGGGGCCGGCGGGTCCTCCCGCCGTACGGACGGGGAGGGCTCGGGGGCCGCCTCCGACGCCGACTCCGGGTCCCGGGCCGGCTCGTCGTACGCGCCGAGGAGCTTCATGTACGCCTCCCGCTTCCGGCCACGGGGGGCGGTCCGGCCCGTCTCCCAGGACCGGACGGTGGCCCGAGTGACGCCCATGGCCTCCGCGAGCTGGTCCTCGCTCAGGGCCAGGGCCTCACGAAGTCTGCGCCGCTCCTTCGGGGAGGGCAGCGCGAGGGGCGCGGAAGAGGCGGTCCCCCGACTCGTCGGACTCATCGGTGTCGACCTCCCGCAGAGCTCCTGTGGGCGGAAAAGTACATAAACGTATATTGAGCGACACAACGGTCGTTTGCCCGTTACATCGCAAAAGCGCGTGTCGTTGGCAGCATGGGCGCGTGACCCACGTGACCGAGCACCCTCCGTTGCCGCCGGCCCCCCTGCCGCCGGCCGAGCCGCTGGTCCTCCGGGGCGGCCGTTCCACCGCCCTGGTCACCGCCGTCGTGCGCGGCGGTGTCGCGGCGGTGCTCGGCCTCGGTGGGCTGGCGGTGCTGGTCACGGCGGCATGGATCGGCTCCCCGTACCCGGACAGCGGTCCCGGCGGGGCGCTGCACATGGCCGCGGGGCTCTGGCTGCTGGCCCACGGCGCCGATCTGGTGCGCACCGAGACGCTCTCGGGGGTGCCCGCACCGCTCGGCCTCTCGCCCCTGCTGCTCATGGTCCTCCCCGGCTGGCTGGCGCACCGCGCGGCCCGGGACACGCTGGAGGCGGACGACGGGCGGCCGATGCCGTCGACGGGCGCCGCCGTGACGGCGGTCTGCTCGGGGTATCTGCTGGTCGCGGCCTGCGTCGCCGCCTACGCCGCGCGGGGCCCGCTGCCCGCCGACCCGATCTCGACCGCGGTATGGCTGCCCGCGGTCGTGGCGGCGGCGGCCGGCCTCGGCGTCTGGACGGCGAACGGGCGGCCGCTGCCCCGGCGCGAGCAGGCGGCCGTCGGCCTGCGGGCGGGCGGGCTGGCGGCGGTGACCCTGCTCGGCGGGGGCGCGATCCTGGCCGGCGTCGCGCTGAGCCGGAACGCGGCCGAGGTGCAGACGTCCTTCACCGGACTCGCGGGAGAGTGGTCGGGCCGGTCCGGGCTGCTGCTCCTGACCCTCGCGCTGCTGCCCAACACCGCCGTGTGGGGTGCGGCGTACGGGCTGGGGCCGGGATTCGCCCTCGGTACGGGGGCCATGGCGACCCCTCTCGGTCTCACCGGCGACGCGGCCGTCCCGGCCTTCCCACTCCTCGCCGCGCTGCCCGCCGAAGGCCCAGGCGCGTGGCCCCACCGGGCCGCCGCGGCCGTCCCGCTGGTGGCGGCTCTCGTGCTGGGGTGGTGGGCGGGACGGTCCGCGCGGCTGTGGACGGGCCGGGAGGCGGCGCTGACCGCGCTGGTCGCCGCCGGGGTGTGCGGGGTGGCGCTGGCGGTGCTCGCGGCCGCCGCCGGAGGGCCGCTGGGGTCCGGCCGGCTGTCGGCGTTCGGTCCGGTGTGGTGGCGGACGGGGGCCGCGGCGGCGCTGTGGAGCGCGGTGGTGGGGGTGCCGACGGCGTTGACGGTACGGGCCTGGGCGCGGCGCGGCCTGCATCGGCCCGCCCCCGCTTCCCAGGCGGCGGGCTCGGTCGGGGCGGTGACCGGCGCGGAGGGCCTTCCGGCAGCGGACCGCCAGGAGGCGGATCTCCTCGTCGGGGCGCCGGAGGACGAGGACGACTGCGGCTTCGACGCGTACGACTTCCTGACGACGGGATGGGAACCGGCCCCGGCGCTTCCGCCGACCGCGCCCCTGCCGCCGCCGTTGCCTCCGCTGCCGCCGTTCCCCCCGACGGCGCCGCCGCGCCCCGTCGCCCCACCGGACGCACCCGCCCCGGCAGCCCGCCCGAAGCCCGACCAGCCCGAAGGCCCCGACCGCGAGCGCCCCGACCGCGAAGGCCCCGACGGCGAGGGCCCCGACGGCGAGGGTCCCGAGCCGAAGCCGGAGCCCTAGGCCGGAGCCTTAGCCCGGAGCCCCAAGCCGGGGCCCCAAGCCGGGTTTCGAACGTCCCGTCCGGCCGCTACTCCCGTACGCCGAAGACGTCCCGCAGGGGCTCCGGCAGCAGGTCGTTGCAGGCGAGCTGGCCCGACTTGGTCAGGGCGTCGTCGGCGCAGGTGTAGAAGTCGCGGTAGACGAGCTGGAGCGCGAAGCCGCCCGCGACGATCAGCAGGGAGAGCACCCCGGCGACCAGACCGCTGATCGCGGCCGTCCGCTGGGCGCGGGCCGGTCCCGGCCGGGACGCCGTGCCGCTCGCCCCGCCGGCAGCGGAAGCACCCGAGCCCCAGCCCGGACCCTCCGAAGCCGAACCCGCCGCACCCGAAGCGGTCGCCCCGGTCGCCCCGGTCACGTCCGAGCCGGAGGCCCCCCGCACCATGGACGCGGCCGACGGCGCGGACGGGTCGCCGGCCGTCGGCGTCCTCGGCTTGGTGCGCAGGGCGCTGCCGCCCCAGTACAGGGCCAGGGCGCCCAGCAGCAGGGCGAGCTCGCGGATCTCGAAAATCGCGAAGAAGAACGCCCACATGCCCGCGAGGAGCGCGTACCGCGCCCGCCGCTGCGCCGGGTCCTTCGGGTCCCACTTCATGCCGGGGCCCTTGCTCTGGTCGGGGCCGCCCTCGCCGGACGGGCGCTCCGGCCGGCGGCCCCAGCCGTCGGTGGAGCGGCCGGGCTGGCGGCTGCTCCAGCGGCCGGGGGAGGAACCGGACGGCTCGGACGACGAGTCGTCGTCCGAGCCCTCCGGCCGCCGCGGCTGCCACGGCTGGTCCGGCTGCCCCTCGGGCGGCGGCGCGAACGGATTGTTGTCGTCCGTGGACTTGCGGTCCGGCATCTGCTGAACGTCTTCCCTCTGTCGTCGCAACTGCGGTCTCACGTGCTGTCTCAACGGGTGCCTATCTGGCGTCGAACCCAGACGCTACCCCGCGGCCACGCCCCCGTCCCGTGGGGGCCGTCCGGTGTGCCGGTATCGTTGCTGACGGTCGGGCCATTCGTAGGGTTCCCCGTATCGAGGGCCGCGATTCGTTCGTACGACCGTACAAACACCACGGAAAGAGTGCTCAGTGGCCGCCGCCCGTCTCGTCGTCCTGGTCTCCGGGTCCGGCACCAACCTCCAGGCCCTCCTCGACGCCATCGCCGCCGACCCCGAGGGCTACGGCGCCGAGATCGTCGCGGTCGGCGCGGACCGCGACGGCATCGCCGGTCTGGAGCGCGCCGAGCGGGCCGGACTGCCCACCTTCGTGTGCCGGGTCAAGGACCACGCCTCCCGCGACGAGTGGGACCGCGCGCTCACCGAGGCCACCGCCGCCCACGAGCCCGACCTCGTCGTCTCGGCCGGATTCATGAAGATCGTCGGCAAGGTGTTCCTCGCCCGCTTCGGCGGCCGGGTCGTCAACACCCACCCGGCGCTCCTCCCCAGTTTTCCCGGTGCCCACGGGGTGCGGGACGCCCTCGCGTACGGCGCGAAGGTCACCGGATGCACCGTTCACTTCGTCGACGACGGCGTCGACACCGGCCCGATCATTGCCCAGGGCGTGGTCGAGGTCCGGGACGAGGACGATGAAGCCGCTCTCCATGAGCGCATCAAGGAAGTCGAGCGTTCGCTGCTCGTCGAGGTCGTGGGGCGTCTGGCCCGGCACGGCTACCGCATTGAGGGACGAAAGGTAACAATCCCGTGACCGCCGAAGGTACGAAGCGGCCCATCAGCCGAGCACTCGTCAGCGTCTACGACAAGACCGGCCTCGAGGAGCTGGCCCGCGGCCTGCACGAGGCGGGTGTCTCCCTCGTCTCCACCGGCTCCACCGCCTCGAAGATCGCCGCGGCCGGCGTCCCGGTCACCAAGGTCGAGGAGCTCACCGGCTTCCCCGAGTGCCTGGACGGGCGCGTCAAGACCCTCCACCCGCGCGTGCACGCCGGCATCCTCGCCGACCTGCGCCTGGAGGACCACCGTGCCCAGCTCGCCGAGCTGGGCGTGGAGCCCTTCGACCTGGTGGTCGTGAACCTGTACCCGTTCAAGGAGACCGTCGCCTCCGGCGCCACCCCGGACGAGTGCGTCGAGCAGATCGACATCGGCGGCCCCTCGATGGTCCGCGCCGCCGCCAAGAACCACCCCTCCGTCGCGGTCGTCACCAGCCCGGCGCGGTACCCCGACGTCCTCGCGGCGGCCAAGAGCGGCGGCTTCGACCTGGCCACGCGCAAGCGTCTGGCGGGCGAGGCCTTCCGGCACACGGCCGCCTACGACGTGGCCGTCGCCTCCTGGTTCGCCGACGACTACGCCGCCGCCGACGACAGCGGCTTCCCGGACTTCCTGGGCGCCACGTACGAGCGGAACAACGTGCTGCGCTACGGCGAGAACCCGCACCAGGGCGCCGCGCTCTACGTCGACGGCACCGGCGGCCTCGCGCAGGCCGAGCAGCTGCACGGCAAGGAGATGTCGTACAACAACTACACGGACACCGACGCCGCGCGCCGGGCCGCGTACGACCACGCCGAGCCGTGCGTCGCGATCATCAAGCACGCCAATCCGTGCGGCATCGCGATCGGCGCCGACGTCGCCGAGGCGCACCGCAGGGCCCACGCCTGCGACCCGCTGTCGGCGTTCGGCGGCGTGATCGCCGTGAACCGTCCGGTGTCCGTGGCGATGGCCGAGCAGGTCGCCGAGATCTTCACCGAGGTCATCGTCGCGCCCGGCTACGAGGACGGCGCCGTCGAGGTCCTGGCCAGGAAGAAGAACATCCGCGTGCTGCGCGCCGAGGGCGCCCCGGCCGCTCCGGTCGAGGTCAAGCCGATCGACGGCGGTGCGCTGCTGCAGGTCACCGACCGGCTCCAGGCCGACGGCGACCGGCCGGAGAACTGGACGCTGGCGACCGGCGAGGCGCTCTCCGCCGAGGAGCTGGCGGAGCTCGCCTTCGCCTGGAGGGCCTGCCGCGCGGTCAAGTCCAACGCGATCCTCCTCGCCAAGGACGGCGCCTCCGTCGGCGTCGGCATGGGCCAGGTCAACCGCGTCGACTCCGCGAAGCTCGCGGTCGAGCGCGCGGGCGAGGAGCGGGCGCGCGGCGCGTACGCCGCCTCGGACGCGTTCTTCCCCTTCCCCGACGGCCTGGAGATTCTCACGGCGGCCGGCGTGAAGGCGGTCGTGCAGCCGGGCGGCTCGGTCCGCGACGAGCAGGTCGTCGAGGCGGCGGAGAAGGCCGGCGTGACGATGTACTTCACGGGCACGCGCCACTTCTTCCACTGAGCGATGAGCGGTGCACCTTCGCCGAGCGGCGAGCGGTGAACCTCGGCTGAGCGATGAGCGGTGCGCGGTGAACGGACGGCCCGCCGGTACGTGACGTACCGGCGGGCCGCCCGCGTTTCCGGTCCGGGGGGCGGCCCGCGGCCCTCTGGTCTAATGGATTGCTCTTTTGTCGGCGGCTCTAGGTGGGGGCGCGGTGTTGGATGTACAGAACGGGGTGGCCGAGACGGCCGCCCCGGAGACGGGCCGTGCCGGACCGCCGCAGAGCGCGCCCGCCGTGGTGCCCCTGCGCCCCTACGCGCTCCTCGCGGCAGCGCTGTGCGCCCTCTACTTCCTCTACTCCTGGGTGCAGTACGAGCGGTTCCGCACCCCCTCCTGGGACCTCGGGATCTTCGAGCAGTCCGTCCGGGCCTACGCCGAGTTCCGCGCGCCGATAGTCGACATCAAGGGCCCCGGCTTCCTCATACTCGGGGACCACTTCAGTCCCGTCACCGCCCTGCTGGCGCCCCTGTACTGGATCTGGTCCTCCCCCCTCGCGCTCCTCTTCGCCCAGGCCGCGCTCTTCGCCGCCTCCGCCGTCGTCGTCGGGCGCACCGCCCAGCAGGTGCTCGGCAGCCGTGCCGCCGGCATCGGGCTCGCCGTCGCCTACGGCCTGTCCTGGGGCCTCCAGGAAGCGGTCAAGTCCGACTTCCACGAGATCGCCTTCGCCGTCCCGCTGCTCGCCCTGACCTGCCGGGCCCTGCTGCTGGGCCGGTGGACCGCCGCCGCGGCCTGGTCCGCCCCCCTCGTCCTGGTCAAGGAGGACATGGGGCTCACCGTCGCCATGGTCGGCGCGGTCCTCTTCCTCCGCGGCAGCCGCCGCTTGGGCGCCGCCCTCGCCGGCTTCGGCGTCGCCGCCTTCGCCCTGACGGTCCTGGTCCTGATCCCGGCCGCGAGCCGCGTCGGCCAGTACGACTACTGGGCCAAGATCGAGAAGTCGAGCGGGGGAGCGGACGTCTCCTTCGCCCAGGCGCTCCTCACCTCCCTCGGCGCCGGCGAGAAGTGGGAGATGCTCTTCTTCCTCGTCGGCATCACCGGCTTCCTCGCCCTGCGCTCCCCGCTGATGCTGATCGTGCTGCCCACCCTCGGCTGGCGCTTCCTCTCCCAGGACCCGAACCACTGGGGGATGCTCTGGCACTACAGCGCCATCCTGATGCCGGTCGTCTTCCTCGCCCTGGTCGACGCGGTCCGGGCCGTCCGCGGCTCGACGCGCGGCTGGCTCGTCTCGTACGGGAAGGTCGTCGTCCCGGTCGTCACGGCCGTCTCCGTCGTGGTCGCCCTCGACCTGCCGCTGCGGGAGCTGCTGCGCCCGGAGACGTACCGCACGGACACCCGGACGCTGGAGGCCCGCAAGGCGGTGGACGCGGTGCCCGAGGGGGCGAGCGTGGAGACGAACGTGCCGCTCATGGCACACCTCACCGCCGACCGCACGGTCTACTGGGTGGGCGGAGCACAGGGGGTCAGCCCGGACTACCTGGCGTTCGACCTCGACTCCGGCTGGTCGCAGCCGGTGACGGACCCGGTCGGTCTCGCTTCCTCGCTCCACCCGGGGGCGCGGTACGAGGTGTCGTTCCAGGCGGGGCAGTTCGTGGTGCTGCGCCGCACGTGAGCCCCCCGGCCGCCGGACCGGCCGCCGCACCGCCCGGCCGTGCGCGTGTCGTTTGCGAGCAGGAACGGCGAACGGCGGGCGAAGGGCCCGGTGGACGCGGAAGGGCCCCCGGTCCGTGAACCGGGGGCCCTTCCACGTGCGGGGCAGCGGCGGCGGTCAGCCGTTCTGCTTGATGACGACCGTGCTGCACACCTTGTCGGAGAAGGTCTGCTTCTTCGCGTCCCAGATCGGCCACAGGTAGCCGATGTAGCAGGCGATGCCGTCGAGGAAGTGCGCCAGCTGCCGGACGAACGCCATGCCGAAGCCCAGCGGAGCGCCGTCGGCCTCGCGCAGCGTCCGGGTGCCGACCGCGCGCTTGCCGATGGTCTGGCCCGTGGAGCCTTCCTTGTAGATCTGGAAGAAGAACATGAAGATCAGGTAGACGAACCCGATCAGGCCGAGGACCGTGGCCAGACCGCTGGACTCGCTGCCGCCGACCGCCGCGCCGATGCCGGACAGCAGATAGAACGGGCCGACCACGATGACGGTGTCGATCAGCCGGGACAGGACGCGCCAGCCCCAGTGCGCCAGCGGCGGCATGCCGCCGTAACCCATCGGCGCCTGCCCCATCTGCGGGGCCTGCGGGTACGCGCCGTACGGCGAGGGCTGGGCGGGCTGCTGGGGGTAGCCGTACTGCGGCGGCACACCCTGCGGCGGAACGCCCTGGGGGGCCTGCTGGGGGTAGCCGTAGCCCGGCTGGCCCTGGGGCGGCTGCTGGGGCTGCTGGCCGTACGGGTTGTTCGGGTCGCCGAAGCTCATGACGGGGTTTCCTCCGTGGGGGTGATGCGGGGACGGTGCGGTCCGAGCGGAGGAACATCACAAAGCTGAGCGGTCCGCCCCCCTGCGCTGCCGCGGCACTGCGCGGATCATCGTCGTCGCAACGTCGACTTTTTGTCCAGTCGGAATACACGGGAGTTGTGCGAATGCAACCTCATGATCGGTACCGGAGGTTCGGCGGCCGGGTCCGTCACCGGTGAATTGGAACAAGGGAGGGGTCATCCGGGAGGATGGCCGCATGAGCGCCCAGATTCTCGATGGCAAGGCCACCGCAGCCGCGATCAAGTCCGATCTGACCGCCCGGGTGGCGGTGCTGAAGGAGCGGGGGGTCACCCCCGGCCTCGGCACGATCCTGGTCGGCGACGACCCGGGCAGCCAGAAGTACGTCGCGGGCAAGCACCGCGACTGCGCGCAGGTCGGCATCGCCTCCATCCAGCGCGAACTGCCCGCCACCGCCACCCAGGACGAGATCGAGGCCGTCGTACGGGAGCTCAACGACGACCCGGCGTGCACGGGCTACATCGTCCAGCTCCCGCTGCCCAAGGGCATCGACGAGAACCGCATCCTGGAGCTGATGGACCCGGCGAAGGACGCGGACGGGCTGCACCCGATGAACCTCGGGCGCCTCGTGCTGAACGAGCCCGCGCCGCTGCCCTGCACGCCGAACGGCATCATCACGCTGCTGCGCCGGCACGGCGTGGAGATCAAGGGCGCCGAGGTCGTGGTCGTCGGGCGCGGTGTCACGATCGGCCGTCCGATGCCGCTGATCCTGACCCGCCGCTCGGAGAACGCGACCGTGACGCAGTGCCACACGGGGACGAAGGACCTGGCCGCGCACCTGCGGCGGGCCGACGTCATCGTCGCGGCGGCCGGCGTGGGGCACCTCATCAAGCCGGAGGACGTGAAGCCGGGCGCGGCCGTGCTCGACGTCGGCGTCTCGCGCGACGGCGAGGGCAAGATCGTCGGCGACGTGGACCCGGGCGTGGCCGAGGTCGCCGGCTGGATCTCCCCGAACCCGGGCGGCGTGGGCCCGATGACCCGGGCGCAGCTCCTGGTCAACGTCGTCGAGGCCGCCGAGCGCGCGGCCGCGGCCCTCTGACGATGACCGCCGCCCGCACACCCGCCCCGGACGGGCCCCCGGCCTCGGCCCGGGACGAGGCCCCGGACAGGCCCGAGGCCCCGCCCGCGGGCCGGGCCCCCGCAGCCGACGGCCCGGCCACGGCTGCCGCCGGCAGCGAGAAGCCGGCCGGACCCGCTGGCGGCGAGAAGCCGGCCGCCCCCGAGGCGCAGGAGACGGCCGGACCCGCCGAGGGCACGAAGACGCCCGGACCCGAGGCGCAGGAGGCGGCCGGACCCGCAGGCCCCGAAGCGGCCGAGACCGAGGGCACGGAGACGCCCGCCACCGAGGCGGCGGAGCCGGCCGGACCCGCCGAGGGCACGAAGACGTCCGGACCCGAGGCGACGGAGCCGGCCGGACCCGCAGGCCCCGAAGCGGCCGAGACCGAGGGCGCCGCCGGCGCCACGGCCGGGGGCGGCGACCAGACCACCGCCGGCGACGAGACCACCGCCGGCGCCGAGACCACCGCCGGCGCCGAGACCACCGCCGGCGCCGAGGGGACCGCCGCCGGAGGCAGGACGCGGCGGCCGCCCGCCATGACCACCGACACCGCCCGGCCCGAGGGCGGCGGGCGGGCCGCGCCCGGGGACGCCCCCGCGCCGGCCCGTCAGTGGCCGCTGCTCACGGTCCTCGGTGTCGCCGCGCTCGGCCTGCTCGTCGTCGGGACCGAGCTGTTCCCGCAGTCGTCCCGCATCGGCACCATCCTCGTCGGCGCCGCCCTGCTCACGGGCGCCGCCCTCCGCCGCGCGCTGCCCTCCGTCGGCATGCTGGCCGTCCGCTCCCGGTTCACCGACATGGTCACGTACGGCCTGATGGGCACCCTCATCGTGCTGCTGGCGCTCATGGTGCAGCCGGGCCCCTGGCTGAAGATCCCGTTCCTGGAGGACATCCTCCATCTGACGATCACCTAGGCCCCAGGCCCCACGGCCCGGACCACCGGTACGACAGACGACGGCGCCCGTCCTCTCCCCCGAGGGAGGACGGGCGCCGTCTGTGATCAAGGGTCATGTACGTGCCAAGGGTGCTTCAAGAGCAGCCCGGGCCCTGTGGCACGGAGGTGACCATTCCGGTACGTCCGGCACGCGAACCGGATCGGCTCGTGAACCGGAGCGCCCGTGGGCCGGGTGTCCGCGCGGCCCCGGCGGGCCGACACGACCGGGTGGCAGTGAGCCGGACCACAAGGGGTCGGGGATTGACCGGGGCCCGGGTCGGATAGCCTGACCGCTGGATATCTCTTCACGTCGAGACACCGATCGATCAAGAGAGGTATCCGACACCAGGGGCAGGGACCCCCACCGCCAGCTGTCTTACGGAGATCGCCATGACCCGCACTCCCGTGAATGTCACCGTGACCGGCGCGGCCGGCCAGATCGGCTACGCGCTGCTCTTCCGCATCGCCTCCGGCCACCTGCTCGGCGCGGACGTGCCGGTCAAGCTGCGCCTCCTCGAGATCCCGCAGGGCGTCAAGGCCGCCGAGGGCACCGCCATGGAGCTCGACGACTGCGCCTTCCCGCTGCTCAAGGGCATCGACATCTTCGACGAGCCGAACCAGGGCTTCGAGGGTGCCAACGTGGCCCTCCTCGTCGGCGCCCGCCCCCGCACCAAGGGCATGGAGCGCGGCGACCTGCTCGCGGCCAACGGCGGCATCTTCAAGCCGCAGGGCAAGGCCATCAACGACCACGCCGCGGACGACATCAAGGTCCTCGTCGTCGGCAACCCGGCCAACACCAACGCCCTGATCGCCCAGGCGGCGGCCCCGGACGTCCCGGCCGAGCGCTTCACCGCGATGACCCGCCTGGACCACAACCGCGCGCTCTCGCAGCTGGCGGCGAAGACCGGCGCCTCCGTCGAGGACATCAAGCGCCTCACCATCTGGGGCAACCACTCGGCGACCCAGTACCCGGACATCTTCCACGCGGAGATCGCCGGCAAGAACGCCGCCGAGGTCGTCGCCGACGAGCAGTGGCTGGCCGACACCTTCATCCCGACCGTCGCCAAGCGCGGCGCCGCGATCATCGAGGCCCGTGGCGCCTCCTCGGCCGCCTCGGCCGCCAACGCCGCCATCGACCACGTCCACACCTGGGTCAACGGCACCGCCGCGGGCGACTGGACCTCCATGGGCATCCCGTCGGACGGCTCGTACGGCGTGCCGGAGGGCCTCATCTCCTCCTTCCCCGTCACCTGCAAGGACGGGAAGTACGAGATCGTCCAGGGCCTGGACATCAACGAGTTCTCCCGCACCCGCATCGACGCCTCGGTCCAGGAGCTGGCCGAGGAGCGCGACGCGGTGCGCGAGCTGGGCCTCATCTGAGTCCACGCACCTCGCACCACCACGGCGCCCCCGGCCCTCACGGCCGGGGGCGCCGTGCCGTTCCCGCTCACGCCCCGGCCCGCCCGCGCCCGCCCCTCAGGGCCACGGGTCACGTCCCGTACGGTGCGCGGCTCACTTCCCGTACTGGCCGGGCGTGTAGTGGCCCGGCGTCATCCGGGTGGCGACGCCGATGCGGTTCCAGGCGTTGATGACGGCGATCGCGGCGATGACCCGGGCGAGTTCGGTCTCGTCGAACCGCTCCGCCGCCCGCGCGTACACCTCGTCGGAGACGAAGCCGTCGGTGAGGACGGTGACGGCCTCGGTCAGCGCCAGCGCGGCGAGTTCGCGCTCGGTGTAGAAGTGGCGCGACTCCTCCCAGGCGGACAGCTGGACGATCCGCTCGACCGACTCGCCCGCCGCGAGCGCGTCCTTGGCGTGCATGTCGACGCAGAACGCGCAGTGGTTGATCTGCGAGGCGCGGATCTTGATCAGATGGAAGAGGGTGGGGTCCAGCCCCTGCGCGGCGGCCGCGTCGAGCCGGACCATCGCCCGGTGGAACTCCGGGACCCGCTCGGCGAGCGAGAGCCGGGGCGCGTGCTCGTGGGCGTACTCGGTCTGCGCGGAGTCGTGTGTCATCGAGGTCGTCATACCGTCACCGTACGAGCGGGGTGGCCGGGGAGTATGGTCCATTTCCATGGCGGAAGACCGGGCCACTTTCGGTGCCGACCTGCATCTGGAACTCCGTGGCGGCACGCTGCGCACGGGGCTGATGGACGCCCTGCGGGAGGCGATCCGCAGCGGCAGACTGGAGGCGGGCGTACGGCTCCCCTCGTCGCGTGCGCTCGCCGTCGACCTCGGGGTGGCCCGCAACACCGTCGCCGACGCCTACGCCGAACTGGTCGCCGAGGGCTGGCTCACGGCCCGGCAGGGCTCCGGGACGAGGGTGGCCCGGCGGTCCGTCCCCCGCCGCCCGCCCGCCCCCGGCGCTCGCCCCGGCGCCGCCCGGACGCCCGCCGTCCGGCCGCCCACCGCCCGGCCGACGTACAGCCTGAAGCCCGGCGTGCCCGATCTCGCCTCCTTCCCCCGCGCCGAGTGGCTCAAGGCCTCCCGGCGGGCCCTGACGGCCGCGCCGAACGAGGCGTTCGGCTACGGCGACCCGCGCGGGCGGATCGAGCTGCGGACGGTGCTCGCCGAGTACCTCGCCCGGGCCCGCGGGGTGTACGCCCGGCCCGAGCGGATCGTCGTCTGCTCCGGGTTCGTGCACGGCCTGATGCTCATGGGGCAGGTGCTGCGCGCCCGGCAGGTGCGGGCCGTCGCGGTCGAGTCGTACGGACTCGACGTGCACGGGGACCTGCTGACCGGCGCGGGACTGCGGCTCCCGGCGCTCCCGTTCGACGAACGGGGCACCAGGACCGAGGAGCTGGCGGCGATGAAGGACGTCGGCGCGGTCCTGCTGACCGCCGCCCACCAGTTCCCGCTCGGCGGGGCGCTCACGCCCGACCGGCGCGCCGCCGTCGTCGACTGGGCGCGGGCCTCGGGCGGGCTCGTCCTGGAGGACGACTACGACGGCGAGTTCCGCTACGACCGCCAGCCCGTCGGCGCGCTCCAGGGCCTCGACCCCGAGCGGGTGGTCTACCTGGGCACGTCGAGCAAGTCCCTCGCCCCCGGCCTGCGCCTGGCGTGGATGGTGCTGCCGGAGGGCCTGGTCGACGAGGTGGTGGCCGCCAAGGGGGCCGTCGACTGGGTGTCCAGCTCGCTGGAGCAGCTGACGTTCGCGGAGTTCCTGGCCTCCGGGGCGTACGACCGGCACGTCAGGGCCATGCGGCTGCGCTACCGCCGGCGCCGCGACCAGCTGGTGGAGGCGGTGGCCGCGCACTCCCCGGCCACGCGGGTGAGCGGCATCGCGGCCGGCCTTCACGCGGTCCTCGAACTCCCCCCGGGCTCCGAGCCCGACGTCCTGCGCTCGGCCGCCTGGCAGGGCCTCGCCCTGCTGGGCGTCGACCGCTTCCGCCACCCCGAGGTCACCCCGACCCTGGACGGCCTGGTCGTCGGCTACGCGACCCCGCCGGACAGCGCCTGGGCGGGCGCGCTGGCCGCGCTCTCCCGGGTGCTTCCCTAGGGGGCCTAGGGGGATGCCGTAAGGGGTGGGCGGAGCCGGTGTGGAGGGTTTCGGACGCGGGCCTAGACTGTGCGGTCGCGACAGGCGACGGGGAGGACGGACATGCGCAGGCTGAGGTCGAGCACGGTGGTGCTCGGCGGTATGGGGGTGCTCGCGGCGACGATCACCTCCTGTGGATCGGAACCGGACAAGCGGTGCGTGGACCCGCTGACCCGGGAGAAGCTGCCCAGCTACGAGTGCGACGGAGGCAGCGGCGGCACCACCCGCGGCACGTACTACTACGGCGGCAGCGTCAGCAGCGGCAAGGTCAGCGGCGGCAGCTTCGACAAGACCGCCGTCGACTCCGGCGGCTTCGGCTGCTCCGGCTCGGGCGGCGGCTGACCCGGCCCCATGGAACGGCACACCATCGAACCCCGGCCGGACTGGCAGCGGACCGTGGAGGAGCAGGGGCTCGTCTACCCCCTGACCCGCTACCCCGACGGCTCCCTGCGCCCCTACTGGGACGAGAGCGCGTACTACTCCTTCACCCTGCCCGAGGTCGAGGCCCTGGAGGAGGTCGTCGAGGAGCTGCACGCCATGTGCCTGGCGGCGGCGGCCCACATCGTCGAGAAGAACCGTTTCGCCGATCTGGGGATGACCGACCCGCGCCTGATCGCCCTCGTCGCGGAGTCCTGGCGCCGCCGCGCCGAACTCCCCTCCCTCTACGGCCGTTTCGACCTGCGCTACGACGGCACGGGCCCGGCGAAGATGCTGGAGTACAACGCCGACACCCCCACCTCCCTCGTGGAGGCGGCGAGCCCGCAGTGGTTCTGGATGGAGGAGCGCTTCCCCGGCGCCGACCAGTGGAACTCCCTCCACGAGCGGCTCGTCGACGCCTGGAAGCGGCAGGCGTCCCTGCTGCCGCCCGGCAGCCCGGTGCACTTCGTCCACTCCGACGGGGACGAACTGGGCGAGGACCTGATGACGGTCGCGTACCTGCGCGAGACCGCCCAGCAGGCGGGGCTCGATACCGAGGCCCTGTCCGTCGAACGTATCGGCTGGGACCGGCTGTCGGGCCGCTTCGTCGACGACCGGCTCCGCTTCATCCGCAGCTGCTTCAAGCTCTACCCGTGGGAGTGGCTGACCACCGACCGCTTCGGCCCCTACGTCCTCGACACCCTCGACAACGGCGGCGGCACGGGCAGCACCTGCTGGATCGAGCCCGCCTGGAAGATGCTGCTGTCCAACAAGGCGCTGCTCGCGGTCCTGTGGGAGCTGTACCCGGGGCACCCGAACCTGCTGCCGGCGTATCTCGACGGACCCCGCGAACTGGCCGCGGACGGCGGCTACGTCGCCAAGCCGCTCCTCGGCCGGGAGGGCGCGGGCGTCACGATCCACGAGCCCGGCGCCCCGCCCGCCGTCCGCGAGGACCCCTGCTGCTACCAGGGACTCGCCGCGCTGCCCGACTTCGACGGCAACCGGGTCGTGCTCGGCGCGTGGGTCGTCGAGGACGAGGCGGCGGGGCTCGGCATCCGCGAGTCGGCGGGCCTGGTGACGGACGAGTACGCCCGCTTCCTGCCGCACGTCATCCTCTGACCCGTCCGACGCACCCGCCACCGGAGCCGTACGACCGCAGCCGTACGACTTTGCCGGTCACCGGAGCCGTCCGACCCTGCCGCTCACCGGAGTCGTACGGCACCCGCTCCCGGCGGATGCCGTACGACGCTCCGGCTCCGGGCCGCTCGGCTCGGCTCAGCCCGACAGGACCGCCCGCAGCTGCTCCAGACCCCAGTCCAGGTCCTCCTTGCCGATCACCAGCGGCGGAGCGATCCGGATCGTCGAACCGTGCGTGTCCTTCACCAGCACCCCCCGCTCCAGCAGCTTCTCCGAGATCTCCCGGCCCGTGCCCAGGGACGGATGGACGTCCACCCCCGCCCACAGCCCGCGCCCGCGCACCGCGTCCACCGCGCCGCCGCCCACCAGCAGCCCCAGCTCGGCGTGGAGGTGCTCGCCCAGCTCGGCCGCGCGCTGCTGGTACTCGCCCGTCCGCAGCATCGCCACCACCTCCAGGGCCACCGCGCACGCCAGCGGATTGCCGCCGAACGTCGAGCCGTGCTCACCCGGCCGGAACACCCCGAGCACCGAACGGTCCGCCACCACCGCCGAGACCGGGACGACACCGCCGCCGAGCGCCTTGCCCAGGAGGTACACGTCCGGCACCACGTCCTCGTGCTCGCAGGCGAACGTCCGCCCCGTCCTGCCGAGCCCCGACTGGATCTCGTCCACGATGAACAGCACGTTCCGCGAGCGGGTCAACTCCCGCACCCCGCGCAGATATCCGGCCGGCGGGACCAGCACCCCCGCCTCGCCCTGGATCGGCTCCAGGAGCACCGCGACGGTGTGGGCGGTGACCGCCGCCTCCATCGCCGTCAGATCCCCGTACGGCACGATCTCGAACCCGGGGGTGTACGGGCCGTAGTGGTCCCGCGCCTCGTGGTCCGTGGAGAAGCTGACGATCGTCGTCGTACGGCCGTGGAAGTTGTTCGCCGCGACCACGATCTTCGCGTGCCCGTCCGGCACGCCCTTCACCTCGTACCCCCACTTCCGCGCGGTCTTCACGGCCGTCTCGACCGCCTCCGCGCCCGTGTTCATCGGCAGGACCATCTCCTTGCCGCACAGCTCCGCGAGGCCCGCGCAGAACTCCGCGAACCGGTCGTGGTGGAACGCCCGTGACGTGAGCGTCACCCGCTCCAGCTGGGCCCGCGCGGCGTCGATCAGCCGGCGGTTGCCGTGCCCGAAGTTGAGCGCCGAGTATCCGGCGAGCATGTCGAGATAGCGGCGTCCCTCCACATCGGTCATCCACGCGCCGTCCGCCGAGGCGATGACGACGGGCAGGGGGTGGTAGTTGTGTGCGCTGTGCGCCTCCGCGGAAGCGATCGCGTCTTGCGTCCTCGACACGGGGTCTCCGTTCGTCCTGCGGCCCGGGGGTGGGTGTGCCCCTTTCTTATCGTCGCTCGGATGCCGGACGAGGAAACCTGCCCGACGGCGCGCCCGCTACGCTCGGGGCACGCGCGGCGACTGGCGTACGGGGAAGCGACCCCGGTGGATCCGCGCGCGGCAGACACACGAGGTGCCGCCCGCCTGGGCACCACGGGAACCGACCCTTCCCGTGTGGCGCCGCGCGTCGCCGCGGCGCCCCGGGACCGCCGAACGCCCCGGAGGAACGCCGTGAACGCACACTCCCCGCACCCCGCCCTCGCCGCCGCCGACCCCGAACTCGCCGCGCTCGTCGGCGCCGAGGAGCGCCTGCAGGCCGAGACCCTGCGGCTCATCCCCAGCGAGAACTACGTCTCCCCGGCCGTGCTCGAGGCCTCGGGCACCGTCCTGCAGAACAAGTACAGCGAGGGCTACCCCGGCCGCCGCTACTACGAGGGCCAGCAGAACATCGACCCCGTCGAGACCCTGGCCGTCGAGCGCGCCAAGGCCCTCTTCGGCGCCGACCACGCCAACGTCCAGCCCTACTCCGGCTCCCCGGCCAACCTCGCCGTCCACCTCGCCTTCGCCGCGCCCGGCGACACCGTCATGGGCATGGCCCTGCCGATGGGCGGCCACCTCACCCACGGGTGGGGCGTCTCCGCGACCGGGAAGTGGTTCCGGGGCGTGCAGTACGGCGTACGCCGGGACACCGGGCTCGTCGACTTCGACGAGGTCCGGGAGCTCGCCCTCAAGGAGCGCCCCAAGCTGATCTTCTGCGGCGGCACGGCGCTGCCCCGCACCATCGACTTCGCCGCCTTCGGCGAGATCGCCCGCGAGGCCGGCGCGGTGCTCGTCGCCGACGTCGCCCACATCGCGGGGCTCATCGCGGGCGGCGCGCACCCCTCTCCGGTGCCGCACGTCGACGTGGTCTCCACGACCACCCACAAGACGCTGCGCGGCCCGCGCGGCGCCATGCTGCTGTCCCGCGAGGAGCACGCCAAGGCCCTCGACAAGGCGGTCTTCCCCGGCCTCCAGGGCGGCCCGCACAACCAGACCACCGCCGCCATCGCCGTCGCCCTGCGCGAGGCCGCCCGGCCGTCCTTCCGCGACTACGCGCACGCGGTCGTCGCGAACGCCGGGGCCCTCGCCGACGCGCTGCTCGCCCGCGGCTTCGACCTGGTCTCCGGGGGCACCGACAACCACCTGATCCTGATGGACCTGACCTCCCGGGACGTCCCCGGCAAGATCGCCGCCAAGGCCCTCGACCGGGCCGGGATCGTCGTCAACCACAACACCGTTCCCTACGACCCCAGGAAGCCCTTCGACCCCTCCGGCATCCGGATCGGCACCCCCTCGCTCACCTCCCGGGGCCTCGGCACGGAGCACATGGCGCGGGTCGCCGCCTGGATCGACCGCGGGGTCGCGGCGGCCGGCTCCGGTGACGAGGACGCCCTGCGCGCGATCCGTGCCGAGGTCGCCGAACTGATGGCCGCCCACCCGGCCCCCGGCCTCCCGGTCTGACCCACGGACGCCGGGACCGGCGGGGGACTCGGCGCGAGCCCCTCCTCGGCCCCGGCGCCCGCCCCGCGGCCCCCGCCCGTCCGCCCCGGCGCCCGCCCCGTGCCACCCCTCCGACGGCCCCGGACCGGTGCCTGTGGCCAACGTCTCATCGGCCGCGATCGGCCTCCTCCCGCCTTCCGCGCTCCGGTAGTCCGGGATCGCCTCCGACACCTGAGAGAATGTGGGACATGGCCTCTGTTCCTCCCCGTGTGCTCTCCGGAATCCAGCCCACCGCAGGCTCGTTCCACCTCGGCAACTACCTCGGTGCGGTTCGTCAGTGGGTCGCGCTGCAGGAGACCCACGACGCCTTCTACATGGTGGTGGACCTGCACGCGATCACGGTCCCGCAGGACCCCGCCGAGCTCCGCGCGAACACCCGGCTCGCCGCCGCCCAGCTCCTGGCCGCCGGGCTCGACCCCGAGCGCTGCACGCTCTTCGTCCAGAGCCACGTCCCCGAGCACGCCCAGCTCGGCTGGGTCATGAACTGCCTCACCGGCTTCGGCGAGGCCTCCCGCATGACCCAGTTCAAGGACAAGTCCGCCAAGCAGGGCGCCGACCGGGCCACCGTCGGCCTCTTCACGTACCCGATCCTCCAGGTCGCCGACATCCTGCTCTACCAGGCCCACCAGGTCCCGGTCGGCGAGGACCAGCGCCAGCACATCGAGCTGACCCGCGACCTCGCGGAGCGCTTCAACGGCCGGTTCGGCGAGACGTTCACGATCCCGGCGCCGTACATCCTCAAGGAGACGGCGAAGATCTACGACCTGCAGGACCCGGCGATCAAGATGAGCAAGTCGGCGTCGACGCCGAAGGGCCTGATCAACCTCCTCGACGACCCGAAGACCACGGCGAAGAAGGTCAAGAGCGCGGTCACCGACACCGACACGGTGATCCGCTTCGACCCCGAGAACAAGCCCGGCGTCTCCAACCTCCTCACCATCCTCTCCACCCTCACCGGTACGCCGGTGCCGGAGCTGGAACAGGGGTACGAGGGCAAGATGTACGGCGCGCTGAAGACCGACCTCGCCGAGGTCATGGTGGACTTCGTCACGCCGTTCAGGACCCGGACGCAGGAATACCTGGACGACCCGGAGACGCTGGACTCCATCCTGGCCAAGGGCGCGGAGAAGGCCCGCGCGGTCGCCGCCGAGACCCTGGCCCGCACCTATGAGCGGATGGGCTTCCTGCCCGCGAAGCACTGACCGAGGACCCGGTCCGAGGACCCTGGCCACAGAGGTGGTGCAGGCCGCACACTGGCGGCTGCACCATCGTCACGGACGATTGAGGAGAGACGACGTGGGGACCGTAACGCTCGGCGTTTCGATCGCGGTCCCGGAGCCCTTCGGCAGCCTGCTCCAAGAGCTGCGCGCGGGCTTCGGGGATTCCGCCGCGCACGGCATCCCGACGCACGTCACCCTCCTCCCGCCGACCGAGGTGGACCCCGCCCGGCTCCCCGCCATCGAGGCCCACCTCACCGAGGTCGCCGCCGGGGTCCGCCCCTTCCCGATGCGGCTCGGCGGGACGGGCACGTTCCGCCCGCTGTCGCCGGTGGTCTACGTCCAGCTCGCCGAGGGCGTCTCGGCCTGCACCTGGCTCCAGCAGCGCGTCCGGGACGCCTCCGGCCCGCTCGTACGCGAGCTGCAGTTCCCGTACCACCCTCACGTCACCGTCGCGCACGGCATCTCCGAAGAGGCGATGGACCGGGCCTACGCCGAGCTGGCCGACTTCGAGGCGGCGTGGACCTGCTCCTCCTTCGCGCTCTACGAACAGGGCGCGGACGGCGTGTGGCGCAAGCTGTACGAGTACGGCTTCGGCGGCGGACGCCCCGCCTCCGCCGTCCCGGCCCAGGGCTCCCCGGTCGACACCCCGACCCCGGCCGCCGGCTGACGCCACCCGCCCGGGGCCCACGGGCCCGGACCCGTCCGGTCTCCTTCAGACCGGCAGCCGCCGGAAGAGCGCCCTCGGCGCGTGCCGCAGGGCCGACATCACCACCCGCAGCGCCCCCGGCACCCAGACCGTCTCCGAGCGGCGCCGCAGCCCCAGCTCGATCGCCGTGGCGACCGCCTCCGGGGTCGTCGCCAGCGGCGCCTCCTCGCGTCCCGCCGTCATCTTCGAGCGGACGAACCCGGGACGTACGACCATCACGTGCACCCCGGTCCCGTACAGCGCGTCCCCGAGTCCCTGCGCGAACGCGTCGAGACCGGCCTTGGACGAGCCGTAGATGAAGTTGGCGCGCCGGGCGCGCTCGCCCGCCACCGAGGAGAGCACCACCAGCGAGCCGTGCCCCTGCGACTGCAGGGCCCGGGCGCAGACCAGACCCGCCGAGACCGCCCCCGTGTAGTTGGTCTGGGCGACCCGGACGGCCGCGAGCGGGTCGGACTCGTCGCGGGCCTGGTCCCCGAGGACCCCGAAGGCGAGCAGCACCATGTCGATGTCGCCCTCCGTGAAGACCTTCCCGAGCCGCTCCTCGTGCGACTCGGGGTCCAGCGCGTCGAAGGGCACGACGTGGACGTCCGCGCCCAGCGCCCGCAGCGCGTCGGCGGCGGCCGCCAGGTCGGGGGAGGGCCGCCCGGCCAGCCAGACCGTCCGGGTGCGGCGGGCGATCAGCCGCCGGGCGGTGGCGAGGGCGATCTCGGACGTGCCGCCGAGTACGAGCAGGGACTGCGGGGTGCCGAAGGCGTCCTTCATGGCGATCAGGCTCCTCAGAGGGCGAGACGACGGGACAGGTCCGAGGTGAAGACCGAACGGGGGTCGAGTTCGGCGCGCAGCGCCTGGAAGTCGGCGAGCCGGGGGTACATCGTGTGCAGCACGTCCGGCCGCAGCCGGGAGTCCTTGGCGAGGTAGACCCGGCCGCCGGCGGCCGCGACCTCCTCGTCCAGCTCGTCGAGGAAGGCGCCGAGCCCGGTGAGCCCGGCGGGGATGTCCAGGGCGAGGGTCCAGCCGGGCATCGGGAAGGACAGCCAGCCCGGGTCGCCCTCGCCGAAGCGCTTCAGGACGGCGAGGAACGACGGGCAGCCGCGGCGGGCGATCCGCCGCACCACCCGGCGCAGCGTCTCCTCCCGTCCGTACCCGACCACGAACTGGTACTGGACGAAGCCGCCGCGGCCGTAGACCCGGTTCCAGTGCGGGACGCCGTCCAGCGGGTGGAAGAAGGTGGCGAGCCGCTGGAGCTCGCCGGTCCGCCGGAGCGGGGCCCTGCGGTACCAGAGCTCGTTGAAGACGCCGACGGTGGTGCGGCCGAGGAGCCCCTCGGGGAGGAGCGCGGGCGGGGCCGGGAGCCGCCCGGGCCGGAAGGCCAGGGGAGCGCGGCGGGCGCGGCGGGGGAGCGCGGCGTACGGCGCGTGGTCGCCGCGGGTGAGGACGGAGCGGCCGGTCGCCGCGCCGCGCGCCAGCAGGTCGATCCAGGCGACGGAGTAGCGGTAGCGGTGGTCGTCGGCGGTGAGCCGGGCCATCAGGTCGTCGAGATCGGTGGCCCGTTCGGTGTCGACCGTCATGAGCGAGGTCTCGACCGGGAGGAGCCGGAGGGTCGCGGAGAGGATCACCCCGGTCAGGCCCATGCCGCCGGCAGTGGCGTCGAAGAGGTCGGTGCCGGGGACGACGGTGCGGACGCGGCCGTCGGCGGTGAGGAGTTCCAGCGAGGCGACATGGCGGCTGAAGGAGCCGGAGACGTGGTGGTTCTTGCCGTGGATGTCGGCGCCGATCGCGCCGCCGACGGTGACGTACCGGGTCCCGGGGGTGACGGGGACGAACCAACCCAGCGGCAGCAGCACCTCCATCAGGCGGTGCAGGCTGACCCCGGCGTCGCAGACGACGACGCCGGCGACGGCGTCGACGGTACGCACGCGGTCGAGCCCGGTCATGTCCAGGACGGAGCCGCCGGCGTTCTGGGCGGCGTCGCCGTAGGCCCGGCCGAGCCCCCGGGCGATGGAGCCGCGGGCGCCGCCCGCGCGGACGGCGGCGGCCGCCTCCCGCGGAGTGCGGGGCCGGTACACCCGGGCGAGCGTCGGCGCGGTGCGCCCCCACCCGGTGAGGGGCTCGGCATCGTCCAGCACCTCGACGCCGTCCAGGACCCCGGCATCGTCCAGCACCTCGGCGCCGGGCGGGGGTTCGGCGCCGGGGGGCGGCTCCGCGGCGGCGGCGGGTGGGGGCTCGGTGACGGTCTCGGCAGCCATGAAGGCGACCGTATCGCCCCGAGTATCGCTTATGCCTGGTTTGCCCTTCGGTTCGCCGAATGGGTGATTAAAGGAGTGTCAGGAAAGATTGCCGTGCGGTCGGCCACCCCTCGGGCCAGAGTCGCCCCTGGCGGACCGAGTGACCGGGGAGGCGGCGTTTCGATGCGATACGCGGACTGGGCCGGGGCCGAGAGGCGACTCCTGGCCCTCCTGCGCGGCTGCGGCCACCGCCCACCGGTGGCGACGGCCGCCCGCGCCCTGTCGTACGCCGGCGAGCACGGCGCCCTCTGGCTCGCCGCCGGGCTCACGGGCGCCGCCGCGGACCGGGAGCGCCGGATCGCCTGGCTGCGCGGCACCGCCCTGATCGGCGCGGCCCACCTCACGAGCATGGCCGTCAAACGGCTGGTACGCCGGCCCCGGCCGGGCCCGGAGCCGTACGCGCCGCTGGTCCGCACGGCCGGCCGGCACTCCTTCCCCAGCTCCCACGCCACCTCCGCCGCGGCCGCCGCCGTCGCCCTCGGCACCCTGCGCCCACCGGGCCGCCGCCTGCTCGTCCCGGCCGCCGCCGCGATGTGCCTCTCCCGCCTCGTCGTCGGCGTCCACTACCCCACGGACGTGGCCGCGGGCGCCCTCCTCGGCGCCGCGACGGCCACCGCGGGCCGCCGCTGGCTGGCCCCGGGCCCGCGGTGGACACCGTGACCGAGCACCCCGGCGGCGCCGGGACCGCACTGCTCGACAAGCCCGCCGTCGTACGGGAACGGCGGTACGCCGAGGGCCCGCGGGCGCTCGCCCTCCCCGTCGGGCTCCTGCGCACCGCACGCCCCCGGCAGTGGGTCAAGAACCTCCTCGTCGTCGCCGCCCCCGCCGCCGCCGGCCAGCTCGGCTCCTGGCACACCGCCGCCCGACTCGCCCTCGTCTTCGCCCTCTTCACGGCCGCCGCCTCCGCCGTCTACCTCGTCAACGACGCCCGCGACGCCGACGCCGACCGCGCCCACCCCGTCAAATGCCGTCGCCCCGTGGCCGTCGGGCTCGTCCCCGTGCCGCTCGCCTACACCGCCGGCGCCGCCCTCGGCCTCGGCGCCGCCGTCGCGAGCGCGGTCCTGTGCACCCCCATGACCGCCGCGCTGCTCGTCGCGTACCTCGTCATGCAGGGCGCGTACTGCCTCCGCCTGAAACACGTCCTCGTCGTCGACCTGGCCGTCGTCACCACCGGCTTCCTGATGCGCGCCATGATCGGCGGGGTCGCGCTCTCCATTCCGCTCTCCCGCTGGTTCCTCATCACCACCGGCTTCGGCGCCCTCTTCATGGTCGCCGCCAAGCGGTACTCCGAGGCCGTCCAGATGGAGAGCGCGCAGGGGGCGACCCGGGCGCTGCTCACCCAGTACACGACCGGCTACCTCCGCTTCGTCTGGCAACTGGCCGCCGGGGTCGCCGTCCTCGGCTACTGCCTGTGGGCGCTGGAGAGCGGCGGGGTCGCCAACGGCTCTCTGCTCCCCTGGCGCCAACTCTCCATGATCGCCTTCATCCTGGCGGTGCTGCGCTACGCCGTCTTCGCCGACCGCGGCACGGCGGGCGCCCCCGAGGACGTGGTGCTGCACGACCGCCCGCTCGCGGTCATCGGTCTGGCGTGGGCGGCGATGTACGGCATGGCGGTCACGGACCTGTGACCGCTCACGGACCGGCGACCGGGCCCGGACCGGCGACCGGCCCCGGCGCCGCCGACGGACCTTCGACCGCTCACGGACCCGTGACCGGATTCCGGCCCCCGGGGTAGGCGTACGACATGGACTGGCTGACCAAACTCCCCGTCATCGGCCCCTGGGCCGCCCGGCTCATGCGGACGCACGCCTGGCGCTCCTACGAGACCCTCGACGCGGCCCACTGGACGCGGCTCGCCGCCGCGATCACCTTCATCAGCTTCCTCGCCCTCTTCCCGCTGATCACCGTCGGCGCGGCGATCGGCGCCGCGCTCCTCACCGACAAGCAGCTCGACACGATCGAGGGGAAGATCTCCGAGCAGGTCCCGGGCATCTCCGAGCAGATCGACATCAACGCGCTGGTCGACAACGCCGGCACGATCGGGCTCGTCGCCGGCGCGCTGCTGCTCTTCACCGGCATCGGCTGGGTCGGCTCGATGCGGGACTGCCTGCGCGCGGTGTGGGACAAGGACGACGAGGACGAGGGCAACCCGGTCACCCGCAAGGCCAAGGACGCCGTCGTGCTCCTCGGCCTCGGCGGGGTGGGGCTCAGCTCGCTCGCCGCCTCCTCGCTCGGCTCCACCGCCGTCGGCTGGAGCGCCGAACAGCTCGGGATCTCCGGCGGCGGCGTGGGCGGGGTGCTGCTCCAGACCGCCGCGGTCGCCGTCGCCGCCGTCGCCGACTTCCTCATCCTGCTGTACGTCCTGACGCTGCTGCCCGGCGTCGAGCCGCCCCGCCGCCGCCTGATCGTGGCGGCGGTGATCGGCGCGATCGGCTTCGAGCTGCTGAAGCTGCTGCTCGGCGGCTATATGAGCGGGGTCGCGGCGAAGTCGATGTACGGCGCGTTCGGCGTGCCGGTCGCCCTGCTGCTGTGGATCAACTTCACCGCGAAGCTCATGCTGTTCTGCGCGGCCTGGACGGCTACGGGGTCTCTTTCCCGTCCTCGTCCTGAGGAGCCGAACGACGAACGATCAGCTCCGGCACCGGCCAGCGACGGTTGACGAGGAACACCGCGCCCACGAGCAGCGCCAGGGCGCAGCCGGCCACCGCGAGGGCCGTGCCCACCCCACCGGCCCGCTCGGCGACGGCGGCCTTGTCGACCCCGCCCGGAGGGGTCTTCCCCGGGGCCGCGTCCGTACCGGCGTCGACGTCCTCGACCGTTCCGTCGTCCGTGAGGGCGGACATCGGCGGGACCAGCTCGCCGACCGGCTTCACCTTGCCCGAGGCCGCGAAGCCCCAGTCCAGCAGGCGGGCGGTCTCCTTGTAGACCGCGTGCTGCTCCTTCGAGGACGGGTTCATCACCGTCACCAGCAGCACCTTGCCGTTGCGTTCCGCGACCCCGGTGAAGGTGGCTCCGGCGTGCGTGGTGTTGCCGTTCTTCACCCCGGCGATGCCCTGGTACGGCGGGATGCCGAAGTCGCCGGTGAGCAGCCGGTTGGTGTTCTGGATCTCGAAGGTCTCGCGCTTCTTGCCCGGCTTCAGCTCGCCCGGGAACTTCGCGCGGGCCGTCGCCGCGTACTCCCGGAAGTCCGGTTTCTGCATACCGCTGCGGGCGATCAGGGTGAGGTCGTACGCGGAGGAGAGCTGGCTCGGCGCGTCGTAGCCGTCCGGGGAGACGACGAAGGTGTCGAGCGCCTGGAGCTCGGTGGCACGGGCGTTCATGTCCCGCACGGTCTGCGGGATGCCGCCGTTCATGGCGCTCAGGACCCGGACGGCGTCGTTGCCTGAGCGCAGGAAGACCCCCAGCCAGAGGTCGTGGACCGAGTAGGTCTGCTTCTCCTTGACGCCCACCAGGCTGGAGCCGGCGCCGATGCCCGCGAGGTCGGCGGGCAGGACGGTGTGGCTCGTCGTCCTCGGGAACTTCGGCAGGAGCGTGTCCGCGAAGAGCATCTTGAGCGTGGAGGCGGGGGCGAGGCGCCAGTGGGAGTTGTGCGCGGCGAGGACGTCCCCGGTCTCCGCGTCCGCGACGATCCACGACCGCCCGCTCAGCTCCTTGGGCAGCACCGGAGCGCCGGGCCCGAGCTGGACCTGGGTCCCGGGCCTGCCGAGCAGCGCACCGCCGACGTGCGACATCAGGGCGGGCGGCTGGGGCTGGACCTCCTCCTTCTTCTTGTCCGGCGTGGGCTCCGCGACGGCGGGCGCGGCGGTGAGGAGGGGCAGCAGCGCGGCGGCGGCGACGGCGGCGGTGACCGTCCATACGGACTTTTTCGAAGCAGGCACGATCGAGAACGTACATGCCGCCCGGAGTCTTCCGAACCCCGCCGGGCGGTCCACCCCCTCCCGTCCACCCGGACGCGGGGCCCGCGGGGCGGGTGAGGATACTGGGGACATGAAGCTCAGCCGGCCCGTCTCCTGGTTCCTGCTCGCGTTCGGGGTGTGGAGCTGGTTCATCTGGATCACTTTCATCAAGAACCTATGGAACGACGGGAGCGGGCTCGCGTTCGACGACGCGGGCGATCCGACGGCCTACTTCTGGGTTCATCTGCTGCTCGCCGTGACGTCCTTTGTCTTGGGGACGGTGATCGGCGTGATCGGGTTGCGTGGCGTGCGCGCATGGCGTCGCGCACGCGGATAGGGGTTACGAAGCGTGGTCGTCCTGCTGCTGGTTCTCGTCGCGGTACTCGCCCTGCTGGGCGGCGTCCACTGGTACGTGTGGCGGCGCCTGGTCCGCGATGTGACCGCTCGTGGCGGGGTGGCCCGGCGCCTGGGGACGGCGGCCGCGTTCGTGCTTCCCGTCCTGTCGGTCTCCGCCCTCGCCTCCTCCCGGGCCGGCGCCCCCTTCTGGCTGCAGCAGGTCGTGGCCTGGCCGGGCTTCCTCTGGCTGGCCGTCCTGCTCTACGTGACGCTGGCCCTGGTGGTCGGCGAGGCGGTCCGCCCCCTCCTGCGCCGGTGGCTGGAGCGGCGTGCGGTCGCGGCCGGGGAGAGCGGGCCGAGCGCGGCTGACCAGGCCGCCGCGGAGGCCGGGTCGCGGGTGCCGGTCGCCAGCGGTGCCGGCGCTCCCGCGACGACCACCGTCGCCCCCGAGGCCCCGGCCGCCCCGGCCGCCTCGACCCCGGCAGCCCCTGAGGCCCCGGCAGCCTCGGCCGCCCCTGAGGCCCCGGACGCGACCCCCGCCGCCGTCTCCCGGCGGCTGTTCGTCTCGCGGGCCGTCGGCGGAGCCGCCGCCGCGGCCGCCCTCGGGACCGTCGGCTACGGCACCTACGGCGTGCTGCGCGGGCCGCGCGTCAAGCGGGTCACCGTGCCGCTCGCCAAGCTGCCCCGCTCCGCCCACGGCTACCGCATCGCCGTCGTCTCCGACATCCACATCGGGCCCATCCTCGGCCGCGCCCACACCCAGCGCATCGTCGACACCATCAACGCCGCCCAGCCCGACCTCGTCGCCGTCGTCGGCGACCTCGTCGACGGCACCGTGGAGAACCTCGGTTCCGCCGCCGAGCCGCTCGCGCGGCTCCGGGCCCGGCACGGCTCCTTCTTCGTCACCGGCAACCACGAGTACTTCTCGGGCGCCGACGCCTGGGTCGACCACGTCCGCGACCTCGGCCTGCGCCCGCTGCGCAACGCCCGGACCGAGATCGCCGCGGGCTTCGACCTGGCGGGCGTCGACGACATCGCCGGCGAGAGCGAGGGGCAGGGCCCCGACTTCGCCACCGCGCTGGGCGACCGCGACCGCGCCCGGGCCGCCGTGCTCCTCGCCCACCAGCCGGTCGTCATCCACGACGCCGTCCGCCACGGCGTCGACCTCCAGCTCTCCGGCCACACCCACGGCGGCCAGCTCTGGCCGGGCAACTTCCTCGCCGAACTCGCCAATCCGACCGTCGCGGGCCTGGAGCGGTACGGCGACACCCAGCTCTACGTCTCCCGGGGAGCGGGCGCGTGGGGACCTCCGGTCCGGGTCGGCGCGCCCTCCGACATCACCCTCGTCCAGCTGGCGTCCCCGCAGGCCTGACCCCGCCGCCGTACGGGGGGACGTAGACCGAAACGTACTGGTCAGTCACCTGAAGTCTGATTTCCCGGACATATGCATGCATTGTGAAGGTTTACTCTTCCACCAGTGAAGACCTTGTGATTGGGTGTCGCCATCGCGGCAGGCCGGGTGCCGCCGCGGCAGGGGTGGGCTCGACAAAAGGAAACACGGCAATGCGGTCGACGGTCCGTCTGCGGATCCTCATCACATGTGGAGTTCTGGTGGCGGCCGGGGTGGGCGGCTGGCAGCTGCTGCCGTCCGACGACACCCGGACCGATCCCGTCAGCGTGGGCACCACCGACGAGGTGACCTCCCTGGACCCGGCCGGTGCCTACGACGCCGGCTCCTGGGCCATGTACAGCAACGTCTACCAGTCGCTGCTCACCTTCAAGACCGGGTTCACCACCCCGGTCCCCGACGCCGCCGAGCGCTGCGCGTTCGTCGGCGCGAAGCTCACGACGTACCGCTGCGACCTCCGCGACGACCTCACCTTCTCCAACGGCCGCAAGGTGACCGGCGAGGACGTGAAGTACTCGTTCGAGCGGATGATGCAGATCAAGGCGGACGTCGGTCCGCAGCCGCTCTTCCCGACCCTGAAGAGCGTCGTGGCCGACGGCCGGACGGTGACCTTCCAGCTCAGCGCCCGGGACGCCACCTTCCCGCTCAAGCTCGCCACGGGCGCCGGCTCGATCGTCGACCGCAGCCAGTACCCGGCGGGCAAGCTGCGCGGGGACCTCGCGGTCGACGGGTCGGGACCGTACGTCCTCAAGGAGTACAAGCCCGGCGAGAGCGCGCGGCTGGAGCCCAACCCGCGCTACCGGGGCGCGGTCACCAAGACCGGCGGCCCGGTCGTCGTCAAGTACTTCACCACCTCCGACGAGCTGGCCACCGCCTGGCAGGCCGGGCAGGTCGACGTGACGCACCGGCAGATGCCGCCGAAGTTCCTCTCGGACCTCGGCGAAACCAGGAAGAACAGCGGCCGGATCACGGAGGCGGACAGCCCCGAGATCCGCAACCTGAACTTCAACGTGCGCTCCGGCTCGCCGATGGCGGAGAAGGCGGTGCGGCAGGCCGTCGCGGCCGTGATCGACCGTCCGGAGATCGTCACCGGCGCCTACCAGGGCACAGTCGAGCCGCTGTACTCGCTGATCCCGCAGGGCTTCATCGGCCACAGCACCGCGTTCTACGACGCCTATCCCGAGCCGTCCGCGAAGAAGGCCAAGAGCCTGCTCGGGAAGGCGGACGTCGAGACGCCGGTGTCCTTCACCCTCGCGCACCGCAAGGACGCCGCCTACGCCGCCGAGGCCGCCGAGCTGAAGCGCCAGCTGGAGGAGACCGGCCTGTTCGAGGTCGAGGTCGTCGAGGCGGAGTGGCAGGACTTCCAGAAGGCGTACGCGAAGGGCGACTACGACGCCTACACCGTCGGCTGGCTCCCGGACTTCCCCGACTCCGACAACTTCACCGCCCCGCTGGTCGGCACCGGCAACAGCCTCCACAGCGGATTCGCCAACGGTCGGATCGACTCCCTGATCGCCGCGACCCAGCAGTACAGCGACCGCGCCGCCGCCGCCAACGACTTCGAGGCCATCCAGCTGGAGGTCGCGAAGGAGGTCCCGCTGGTGCCGCTGTGGCAGAAGAAGGACTACGTCCTGGCGACGGAGGACGTCGCCGGCTCGCAGTACCTGACGGACGGCACGGGCATCTGGCGGCTCTGGGAACTGACCTGGATCTAGGGCGGGTTCCGACCGCCCCGGCCGATGCCCGCGCCCCGTCCTACTTCTCGGGCTTGGTGACGTCCTTGCCCGGCGCCTTCTTGGACGGGACGCGCTTCGCGGTCTTCGTCAGGACCGCCTGCGGCTTGCCCGAGGCGGCCATGCCCGCGGCCGTCGGCATGAAGTCGGCCAGCAGGTCGTGGGTCTCCCGGACGAGCGGGCGCAGCAGACGGAAGCGGGAGAGGCTGATCGCCCGGGCGGTGACGGGGGAGAGCCGTTCGACCAGGCGCCTGCTGTTGGCGGCCCCCTCGGACCGGTCGTACACCCAGAACAGCACCAGGCCCATCTGCTGGAGCCACAGCAACTGCGGCAGGGGCTCGGCCAGTTCGGGGTCGATCTTCACCGACGCCCCGGAGATGACCCGGCGGTGGACGTCGATCGCGGCTTCGCGCGGGCCCTCCGACTCGGGGGAGAAGGGGCTGAGCGGGCTGTCCGGGTCGGCGGCGTTTTTGAAGAACTGGGCCGCGAACTCGTGGTACGGCTCGGCGATGTCGAGCCAGCCGAGGAGGACCCCGCGGATGCGGGCCGTGAGGTCCTTCTCGTCGCCGTCGAGGATTCCCTGGACCGCCGCCTGGTGTTCCTCGGCGATCCGGTCGTAGAAGCCCTGGACGAGGTGTTCCTTGGAGGAGAAGTAGTAGTACGCGTTGCCGACGGAGACCCCGGCCTCCTGGGCGATGGCCCGCATCGTCGTCTTGTCGTAGCCGCGCTCCCTGAAGAGCCGGAGGGCGGTCTCGAGGATGAGGGTGCGGGTCTGCTCGCTCTTGGGGGCCTTCGCCGGGGCCGTGGCCGGGGCGCCGGCCGGGGCCGTGGCGTCGGCCGTGGTCGGGTCCGGGGTCCCGTCGGGCTTCTCTTCCTTCGCGTCCTTCACAGTGCCCGAGCCTAACCGGGGACGCCGGGCGCCTCGCACCGCCCGTCCTCGCAGGGCGGTCCGTCGCCTTCCTTGAGCGCCTCGCGCCATTTCGCGGCGGCGAGGACGGTCGCCCGGGCGAAGGGCCGGCCGGCCGGTGTGGCCAGCCAGTGGGCCTTGGGCCGGTGTTCGGCCAGGGCCCACAGGCAGACGATCCAGGCGGAGACGGAACGGTAGACCTGCCCCCGGTCCCCGATCACGGTGATCTCCCGCAGGGTGGACGCGTGGTCGAGGCCGGGGAAGCGCCGCCGGGCCTCGCGCGAGGCGGCCGGGACGAGGTCCAGCGGGACGAGGTGGCGCTGCCGCAGGAGCCAGTGCCGCAGGTGGACGCAGAGCGGGCAGTCGGCGTCGTACAGCACGGTCAGGCGGTGGACGGGCGTGACCGGCCGTACGGCCCCCGCGCGGGCGGGATGGCCGATGGGCCCGTGCGGCGGCGGTGCCGGTGCCCATGCCCATGCCTGCGCCTGTGCCGGTGCCTGTCCCTGGGCCGGTGTCGGTGCCCGGGTCTGTCCCTGGTCCGGTGCCGGGGTCGTCATGGGTGCCTCACGCTCCGGGGGCGGGCGGCGCCCAGGCACCCGCGGCGGTCCCGGTCCAGCCCTGCGGCGGCACCGGCGGCACCTGCTCGCGCTCCATCACCCCGCGGCGGCGGATCTTGTTGAGGACGTAGACGTTGCCGAGGTGCATCACACCGAGGACGAGCAGGACGACCCCGAGCTTGACGGAGAGGGCCTCGAAGAGCGCCCGGGCGTCGAGGACGGCGTCCTCCTGGCTCAGATAGAGCGCCACGAAGCCGAAGTTGACGAGGTAGAAGCCGACCACCAGGAGGTGGTTCACGCCGTCGGCGAGCTTTTCGTTGCCGTGCAGGACGTCGGCGAGGAAGACCTTGCCGTTGCGGCTGAGCGTACGGGCGACCCAGATGGTGAGAGCCACGCTGATCAGCAGGTAGACGATGTACGCGATGACAGTGAGGTCCATGCCCCACGCTCCCTTGAACGCGTTCAAATGCTGGCGTCTCCGACTGTAGGGCCTTCCTTGAACATGTTCAAGTGCGTTGAGGGGTTCGGTACGGGCCCGGGACCGAGGCCCGAAAAGCGGAGGCGGCGGGCGCGGTGGGCGCCTAGGGTCGCGCGGATGACGCTCTTTCACGACGTGGCCGGTGAAGGCCCCTCCGCCGTCGTCCTCCTGCATTCCGGTGTCTGCGACCGGCGCATGTGGGACGCGCAGTTCACGGCCCTGGCCGACGCCGGGCACCGGGTGGTGCGCTGCGACCTGCGCGGCTTCGGCGAGACCCCCGTCGACCGGCCGCACACGCACAGCGAGGACCTGCGCGACCTGCTGGACGCCCTCGGTGTCGAGCGGGCCGCCCTGGTCGCCTCCTCCTTCGGCGCCGTCGTCGCCCTGGAGTTCGCGGCCCGCCACTCCGGACGGGTCTCCGCGCTGGCGCTGCTCTGCCCCAACGCGCCCGACCACGAGCCGAGCGCGGAGCTGCGGGCCTGGGGCGCGCGTGAGGACGCGCTGATCGACGCCGGGGAGCTGGACGCCGCCGTGGCCCTCAACGTCGACACCTGGCTCGGGCCGGAGGCGGGGGACGGGGCCCGCGCGCTGGTGGGCGCGATGCAGCGGCGTGCCTTCGAGGTGCAGCTGGCCGCACCCGAGGAGTTCGCTCCCGTCGATCCCGGGGTCGGCACGGCGGAACTGGCCGCGATCGACGTGCCCTGCCTCGTCGTCTCCGGCGCCCACGACATCCCCGACTTCCGCGCCGTGGCGGCCCGCCTCGCCGGCCTCCTCCCGGCGGCCCGCCTCCTCGAACTGGACTGGGCGGGCCATCTCCCCTCCCTGGAACGCCCGGAGGAGACGACGGGGCTGCTCGTGGAGTTCCTGGCCCCCGCCCTGGCCTCCGCCCGGGCGTCCTGACCGGCCGGTCGCATCGGAGCCCACCCGAAGCCGCCGACGGGCCTCCCACGGCCGCCGAGGGGGCCTCCCCCGCCGCCGAGGGCGCTCCTGCCGGCCGCACCGCGCGGTAGCGCCCCACGCCAAGGCCGGCGCACCCGCCCCACACCCCCGGCCGGCGCGCCCGCCCCACACCCCCGGCCGGCGCGCCCGCCCCACGCCCCGGCCGGGCGCCCGGTCAGCGGGTGGTGCCGAAGCGCCGTACCCCCGGCACCAGTGCCGTGCCCAGGCAGCAGCCGCCCACCACCACCGCGGCCGTGATCAGCGGCACGCGCGGCCCCCAGGCGGAGGTGGCGAGCGGGGCGAGGGCGTAGCCCAGGGGCATCGCGGCCAGGGAGAGCAGCCAGTCGTAGGAGGTGACCCGGGCCAGCGCGTGTGCCGGGACCGCCTCCTGGACGGCGGTCTCCCAGACCGGCGAGAGGAAGCCGAGTCCGGCCTGCGCGATCCCGTACGAGGCGATGGCCACCGGCGCCGGGGCGGGGAGGGCGAGGAGCACCAGCGGCAGGGCGTACGTCGCGAGGCCGAGGTTGGCCGCCAGGATCGGGCGCCGGGGCCGCATCCGGTCGGCCGTGAGGGCCCCGAGGAGGTAGCCCACGGCGCCGACCTGGAGGAAGACCACCCAGGCCGTGCGGCCGCCGAGTTGGGTGAGGGCGATGGCCGGGCCGAGGGTCATCAGGACGGCGGCGGCGCCGTTCCAGGCGCTGTGGCCGATGAGGCTGGTCCAGTACCAGTCGCGGGAGCGGACCTCCCGCCAGCCCTCGGCGAGGTCCGCGCGGAGGGAGCGGCGGGGGATCCGCACCCGTGTGACCCGTACGGCGCCGAGCAGGGCCGCGCTGAGCGCGAAGGTCGCCGCGTCCAGGACGAAGGCCCAGCCGGGCCCTACGGTCACGATCAGCGCGCCGGCGAGCGCGGGGCCGCCGATCCGGGTCGCGCTGTGGGCCACGCCGAGTGCGGCGTTGGCGCGTTGGAGCGCCTCGGGGGCGACCGTTCCCTTGACCAGCGGGGAGCCGGTGGGCATGGCGAAGGCCCCGGCGGCGCCGCCGGCCACCTCGGCGGCGGCGATGACCCAGAGGGTCGGCTCACCGCTCAGCAGCTGGACGCCGACGAGGAGTTGGGTGGCGCAGCGCACGAGGTCGCCGGCCAGGGCCACCGTACGGGCGTCGAAGCGGTCCGCGACGACACCGCCCACGGGCAGCAGGAGCAGCTTGGGGACCATCGCGCAGGCCAGGACGAGCGCGAGCGCCGAGGTCGAACCGGTTGCCTCCCAGACGGCGATGGCGAGTGCGGCGGGGATGGCCGCGTCCCCGAGGAGGGAGAGGGAGCGGGCGGTCAGGAGCAGCCGGAAGGGCCGGCCCCGCAGGGGGTGGGGTACGGCCTTCGGGGGTGCCGGGGCGGCTGCCGGGGGCGACGCGGACGCGGAGGGGTCGGGCATGGACCCCAAGGTATTTCGATACCGAATGATTCGGCAACGAAATATTCGGCAACGAAGTAGTGCGGGGGCCGACAGGCGCGGCGACGGCGCCTTCGAGAGCGGAGCGCCGGGGAGCCCCGACGTACCATCGGTCCATGGAGCCCACCCGGCCGTCCGGCCGCGACGAGCCCGCCGACTCCGCGCCCCGCCCTCAGCCGGCGGGACCGGCGCGGCGAGACTGGACCGACGAGCACGTGGAGCGCTGGCAGCCGGTGCTGCCGGGCCTCGATCCGGTCGTCGAGGGCGCGGTCACCCGGATGAAGAAGCTCTCCGTCCATCTGCGCCGGGTGCGCGAGCAGTCCCTGGTCGACTTCGACCTGGAGCGCCACGAGTTCGACACCCTGCACAAGCTGGCGGGCCGTGGCGGCAGCGCCGCGCCCTCCGAGCTGGCCAAGGACCTGGACCTCGCCCCGGCGTCGGTCAGCGGCCGTCTGGACGCACTGGAGCGGCGCGGCTTCGTCCGCCGTACGCAGTCCACGACCGACCGCCGTCGCGTGGTCGTCGAACTCACCGCATCCGGCCGCGAGACCTGGCTCGGCGCGATGGACGTCCTCGGCCACGAGGAGGAGCGTCTCCTCGGCGTCCTGAACGCCGAGGAGCGCGACCGGCTCAACGACATGCTCCGCCGGATCATGGTCGTCGCGGAGGAGCGCGGCGGCACGGAGGCCTGGCACGGCTGACCGCCGCCCGACCCCACCGCCCCGCCCAGCCGACGCCCGTGCCCGGCCCGCGCCCGCTGTGCCGCGGGCCCGACCCGCGGGACGTCGGCGCGTCAGACGCTCAGCGAGCGCGCGTAGTTGAGCTGTCCCATCACCCAGGCGAAGGTGTTCGGACCGGTCGCCGGGATCATCGTGGAGTGGTGGCGGCCGGCGCTGGTCACGGTGACCTGGATGAAGCCCGTCGTCTGCTTCTCCTTCATCAGCAGGAACAGCAGTCCCAGCAGGCAGAAGATGAAGAAGACGATGGCCAGCACGATGGCGGCGGCCGGGATCTTCTCCTCGGTCCGCGACATGTCCATCGCGTTCCACACCGCGCCCTTGAGCGGCAACGCCCCCGCGGGCGTGATGATCTGGTCCCCGACGACGGTGATGTCACCCAGGCTGAGCAGCGGCGCCCCGCCCTGGACGGCCGGCGGGTGCTGCGGCGGCACCGGCACGCCCGGCAGCGTCGGCTGGTACCCGGCGCCCGGCGCCGCGTGCGGGTAGCCGTAGGCCGGCGTGCCCTGGGGGTAGCCGTAACCGGGCGCCCCCGCCTGCCGATCGGGTCCCCACGTGTAATCCCCGTCCGCGTAAGGGTTCGGCTCGGTCATGACTCCCCGCTTTCCACAACGACAAAGGCCCGCTCCTGCACGCCGCAGCGTACAGAAGCGGGCCCCGGTCCCGAACCAGGTCTCAGAAGCGGCGCGTGATCAGCGCACGCTTGACTTCCTGGATCGCCTTCGTGACCTCGATGCCTCGCGGGCACGCGTCCGTGCAGTTGAACGTCGTACGGCAACGCCACACGCCGTCCTTGTCGTTCAGGATCTCCAGGCGCTGCTCGCCCGCCTCGTCACGCGAGTCGAAGATGAAGCGGTGCGCGTTGACGATCGCGGCCGGACCGAAGTACTGGCCGTCGTTCCAGAAGACCGGGCAGGACGACGTGCACGCGGCGCACAGGATGCACTTGGTGGTGTCGTCGAAGCGCTCGCGGTCCTCGGCGGACTGCAGACGCTCGCGCGTCGGCTCGTTGCCCTTGGTGACCAGGAACGGCATGACGTCGCGGTACGCCTGGAAGAACGGCTCCATGTCGACCACGAGGTCCTTGAGGACCGTCAGGCCCTTTATGGCCTCGACCGTGATCGGCTTCTCCGGGTTGACGTCCTTGATCAGCGTCTTGCAGGCGAGCCTGTTCTTGCCGTTGATCCGCATCGCGTCGGAGCCGCAGATGCCGTGCGCGCAGGAGCGCCGGAAGGTCAGCGTGCCGTCGACGTCCCACTTGATCTTGTGGAGGGCGTCGAGCACGCGCTCCTTGGGGTCGATCTCGATCGGGAAGTCCTCCCAGACCGCCGCGTCCGAGATCTCGGGGTTGAAGCGGCGGATCCGGAGGGTGACCGTGATGTACGGCGAGGCGGCGGAGTCCTTCTCCACCTTGTCCAGTACGGGGGTAGCCATCAGTACTTACGCTCCATCGGCTGGTAGCGGGTCTGGACGACGGGCTTGTAGTCGAGACGCACGGTCTCGGAGCCGTCGGCGCCGACCTCGCGGTACGCCATGGTGTGGCGCATGAAGTTGACGTCGTCGCGGTTGGGGTAGTCCTCGCGGTAGTGACCGCCGCGGGACTCCTTGCGCGCCAGGGCCGAGACGGCCATGACCTCGGCCAGGTCGAGCAGGTTGCCCAGCTCGATCGCCTCGAGCAGATCCGTGTTGAAGCGCTTGCCCTTGTCCTGGATGGACACGTTCAGGTAGCGCTCGCGCAGCTCGGCGATCTTGTCGACCGCCGTCTTGATGGTCTGCTCGGTACGGAACACCATCACGTTGGCGTCCATCGTCTCCTGCAGCTCCTTGCGGAGGACGGCGACCCGCTCCGAACCCGTGGAGGCGCGCAGCCGCTCGACCTGCTCGGCGACGAAGGAGGCCGGGTTCTCGGGCAGCTCGACGAAGTCGGCCTTGGCCGAGTACGCGGCGGCGGCGAGGCCGGCGCGCTTGCCGAACACGTTGATGTCGAGAAGCGAGTTGGTGCCCAGGCGGTTGGCGCCGTGCACGGAGACACAGGCGACCTCGCCCGCCGCGTACAGGCCCGGGACGACGGTGGTGTTGTCGCGCAGGACCTCACCCTCGACGTTGGTCGGGATGCCGCCCATGGCGTAGTGCGCGGTCGGCTGGATCGGGATCGGGTCCGTGTAGGGCTCGATGCCGAGGTACGTCCGCGCGAACTCGGTGATGTCCGGGAGCTTGGCGTCGAGCTGCTCCGGCGGGAGGTGCGTCAGGTCGAGGTAGACGTGGTCGCCCTCGGGGCCGCAGCCGCGGCCCTCGCGGATCTCCGTGTAGATGGAGCGCGAGACGACGTCACGGGACGCGAGGTCCTTCATGACCGGCGCGTACTTCTCCATGAAGCGCTCGCCGTCCTTGTTGCGGAGGATGCCGCCCTCACCGCGGGCGCCCTCCGTCAGCAGGATGCCCATGCGCCAGATGCCCGTCGGGTGGAACTGGAAGAACTCCATGTCCTCCAGCGGCAGGCCGCGGCGGTAGCAGGCCGCCTGGCCGTCTCCGGTCAGGGTGTGCGCGTTCGACGTCACCTTGAAGAACTTGCCGGTGCCGCCCGAGGCGTAGATGACGGCCTTGGCCTGGAAGATGTGGATCTCGCCGGTGGCCAGCTCGTAGGCGACCACACCGGCCGACTTCTTGACGCCGTCGACCTCGGTGATCAGCTGGTCCAGGACGTAGAACTCGTTGAAGAACTCCACGCCCTCCTTGACGCAGTTCTGGTACAGCGTCTGGAGGATCATGTGGCCGGTGCGGTCCGCGGCGTAGCAGGACCGGCGGACCGGGGCCTCGCCGTGGTTGCGGGAGTGACCGCCGAAGCGGCGCTGGTCGATGGTGCCGTTCGGGGTCCGGTTGAACGGCAGGCCCATCTTCTCCAGGTCGAGGACGGCGTCGATGGCCTCCTTCGCCAGGATCTCGGCGGCGTCCTGGTCGACCAGGTAGTCACCGCCCTTGACCGTGTCGAAGGTGTGCCACTCCCAGTTGTCCTCCTCCACGTTGGCGAGCGCGGCGGCCATGCCGCCCTGCGCCGCACCGGTGTGGGAGCGGGTGGGGTAGAGCTTCGTGAGCACGGCGGTGCGGCTGCGCTTCGTCGCCTCGATGGCGGCGCGCATGCCGGCGCCGCCGGCGCCGACGATGACGGTGTCGTACTTGTGGATCTTCATGACGTGGATTACCTCAGCCCCGTGCCTAGCGGATGTTCGGGTCGAAGGTGAAGATCACCAGCGTGCCCAGAAGGATGGTGAACACCGTGGCGGTGTACAGCAGGCCCTTGAGCCACAGGCGCGTGTTGGCGCGCTCCGCGTAGTCGTTGATGACCGTGCGGAGGCCGTTGGCGCCGTGGAGCATGGCCAGCCACAGCATCAGCAGGTCCCAGACCTGCCAGAACGGGGACGCCCAGCGGCCGGCCACGAAGGCGAAGCCGATCTTGGAGACGCCGCCGTCCAGGAAGAGCTGGATCAGCAGGTGGCCGAGGACGAGGACGACGAGGACGACGCCGGACAGCCGCATGAAGAGCCAGGCGGCCATCTCGAAGTTGCCGCGGGTCGCCCGCGGGGTGCGGCCCGTGCGCTTGCGCGGGGCCTCGATGTACGGCGCGGGGTTGTCCACGTCGTAGTGGGCGCCGCCCTCGACGGGGCCGATCGCGGTAGAGGTGTCAGCAGACATGTCTGGCGTCAGCTCCCGAACAGTTCACGTGCGGCGTGGCCGAGGACGGGATACACAGAGCCCGCCATCAGCACGACCCAGATGCCCACGACGGTCCAGAGCATCTGCTTCTGGTAGCGCGGGCCCTTGGACCAGAAGTCCACGGCGATGACCCTGAGGCCGTTCAGCGCGTGGAAGAGAATGGCGGCGACGAGGCCGTACTCAAGGATGGCGACGATCGGCGTCTTGTACGTGGCCACGACCTCGTCGTAGGCCTCGGGGGAGACGCGGACGAGAGCGGTGTCCAGCACGTGTACGAACAGGAAGAAGAAGATGAGGACGCCGGTGACTCGATGAGCCACCCAGGACCACATTCCTTCCCGGCCGCGGTACAGCGTTCCAGCCGGCACGGAAAAACCCTCCGGGAGCGGGGATCAGGGTCGGCCGGCTTCAGTGTCGGTCTGACCCGGCCGGGTACGGTCCACCGGCCCTGGTCATCGTAGCGACGACTTGTCGGTTCGCTCGCGCGGGGTCCATAGGTGTGATCAAACAGGCACGGACGGGCTATCGCACAAGCCCGGATCACCGCATAACGGACAGATTTCGGTGGGAGACGAGCTGGACGAGGCGGGCCCGGGCGAGTCGGCGCAGTTCGTCCGCGGTGATCGCGCGCTCCTCGTCCCGTTCGTTGCCGAGCCGTGACCGGAGGGCGGCGAGGACCTGGTCGAGGCGTTCTCCGGGCCGTACCCCGTCGAGGCTGATCACGAAGGCGTGCCCGAAGCGGCTCTCGTAGGCGCCGCGGGCGGCCAGCAGGGCGGTGTGGGCCGCGGGCGGCGCGTCGGGGTGCAGCGCGGCGCTGGCGGCAGAGGACTCGCCGGCCAGCGCTTCGTCGAGATCGGCGAAGGACAGGTCGTACCCGGCCTCGTCGGAGGCGGCGAGCAGGGCGTCCAGCGTCGGGTACGGGCGGTGCGCGGCCACCCGTTCGGCCCAACGGCGGCTGCCGCAGCAGCCGAGGAGCAGCTCCTCGACGACGCCGGGCGGGGCGACGTTGAAACGCAGGAGGCCGGTGGGGTGCCGGTGGCCGCCCTGGCGGGCAGGTATGGCGGGGGAGCCCAGGGTCCGGGAGAGGGCGTGGGTGTCGCTGGTCAGCGTGGGCTCCGGGAAGGGCGGGGTGGGTGTGGCGCAACGTTACCGACGGGGAGAGGGAAGCGTCCGACGGATGCGCGAATTTCACCCGGAAGGGAGAGTTTCGGATACGGCGGTGGACGTTTCGGACCGAGTCGGGTGGTGAGTCCGGTTCCGCCGAATGGCCCCGTTCCGTTTCCTGAGGGAGGATTCCGAGTGATGCGGTACTCCATACGGGGGTCCCACACGGGCCCCGCTCTCCTGGCGGCCGTGGTGGCATCGGTCACCGTGGCGGCCTGCTCCGGCGGGTCGTCGCAGGGCGCGTCCGGGACGGTCTCCGCGCCGTCCTCCACCGTCGGCGCGCCGCCGACGCCGACGCCACCGCCGGAGACCGGCCCCAGCCCCACGCCGACGCCCACCCGGACGTATCCCCTCTCGTCCGCCCCCCTCACCGTCCCCGCCGTCGCCTCGCACGAGCCGGCCCGGGGCCCCGGCTGGCGGCCGGCCCCGAGCGCGGGTGTCGTCGTCGCCAAGGGCAGCGAGCGCCTCGCCGACGAGGGCAGGCTCCTCGCGGGCGAGCTGAGGATCCCGTACCGAGGGGTGGCGGCCGTCCGTTCCGGCGATGTCGAGCTGGCGCTGGGCGGGAAGGGCGCGGCCGAGTCGTACACCCTCACCACCCGCGACAACCGCGTCCGGATCACCGGCCCCGACGAAGCGGGCGTCTTCTACGGCACCCGCACGCTCAAGCAGTCCGTCAAGGGCTCGGGGGCCATGCCCGAGGGGGTCGTGAACGACCGGCCCGCCAAGCCGCAGCGCGGACTCAGCCTCGACACCGCCCGCAAGAACTTCGACGCGGGCTGGATCGAGGACCGCATACGCGAGATGGGGGACCTCAAGCTCAACCAGCTCGGCCTCCACTTCTCCGACGACCAGGGGTTCCGCATCGCCTCCGACACCCACCCCGAGATCGTCTCCGCCGAGCACCTCACCAAGGCCGAGGTGCGCCGCATCATCGCCCTCGCGGCGAGCCGCCACATCACCGTCGTGCCCGAGATCGACTCGCCCGGACACCTCGGGGCCGTGCTCCGCGCCCACCCGGACCTCCAGCTGCGCAACGTCCAGGGCACCCCGCGCGAGGGGGCCATCGACATCTCCAAGCCGGGAGCGGCGGCGCTCGTCGACGACCTGCTGCGCGAGTACTCCGCGCTCTTCCCCGGCCGCTGGTTCCACGTCGGCGCGGACGAGTACCAGGCGCTGACCGTGAGCGACCCGGCCGCCTCCTACCCGCAGCTCGCCACGGCGGCCCGCGAGAAGTACGGAGCGCGGGCCGGGGTGCAGGACCTCGCCGAGGGCTGGCTCAACGACCGGGCGGCGGTCGTCCGCGCCGCGGGCAAGACGGCCAAGGCCTGGAACGACGGCTTCTTCCGGGGCGGGATCGTGCACGCCGACAAGAACATCGAGGTCGAGTACTGGACCGGCAAGGAGATCGGGGCTCGGCCGCCGGCCGAGTACCTGAGCGAGGGCCGTCCGGTGGTCAACCTCAACGACGAGTTCCTCTACTACGTCCTCGGCGAGCCGAACGACTTCACGTACCCCACCGGTGAGCGGATCTACGAGCAGTGGACCCCGCGCGTCCTGCGGGGCACGACCGCGGTCCCGGAGCGGTACGACTCCCAGATCCTGGGCGGCCTGTTCGCGGTCTGGTGCGACCTGGCGGGCGCCCAGACCCAGGCGCAGGTGGCGGACGGGATCCGGATGCCGCTGACGGCGACCGCGCAGAAGCTGTGGGACGAGCGCGCGCCCGCGATGAGCTGGGAGCGGTTCCGGGCGCTGGCGGCGGAGGTGCGCTGAGCCTCCTCGGAAGCGCGGCCGTGGCGGACGGCGGCGTCGTCGTCCGCCACTTCGCTGCGTCGGCCGACGTCGGACCCCTATGCAGCACGCCCGGGCCACTGGCATGATTCCGGCCTCGCAGTGACGTCATCGCGCCAAGCGGCGCAGTAAGAGGAGAACTGCGTCCGCAATCGGGAGGCCTCCATGAGCCTGCTGGAACTGATCGACCGGGCCGACGAGCGGGCCCTGGCCGCGGCCGGGCTCGCCTGCCTGGACCGGTGCCTGCCGCTGCTCGCGCCCGACGGCGGCGAGTCGCTCCGCCCCGTCTGGGCGGCGGTGGCCCGGGGCGACGGCGGGGCGTGGGGCGAGGCGCTCGCCAAGGCCGGCGTCGAGCTGGACGAGGCGCCCGCGGGCGACGAGGGGGCCCGGCTCGTCCGGGAGATGCTGGGCGCCGCCCCCGCCGCCTGGACCGCACCGGACCTGCGCGCCTGGGCCTCGGGCTGCTCCGCCACCTCCCTCACCCTGCACGGGCGGTACGACGGGGCCGGCGGCGCGCCCGAACTGGTCGAGGCCTGCCGCTCCGGCGACCCGTCGGGCGCCGGGCCGCTGCTCGCCGGTGAGCTGCGCCGCCAGCACGCCGTCCTCGAATCCGTCGCCCACGGCCCGACCGGCCTGCGCCGGGCCCGCGAACTCTCCAAGGAAGGCGGCCGGGTCCTGCGCGCGGTGGTCTCCCGCCGGGCCCGCACGGCCTGACCGACGGGTGACCCGTACGGGCCGGGCGGCGGGGTGATCCGTACGGGCCGAATCCTGGGGTTCAGCCCCTACGGCCTGATCCCTACGGCCCGATCCGTAGGGACCGATCCCTACGGACTGACCCCGACAGGGCGGAGTCGGGGGCCTGGTCACGCCTCCTGGACCGGCATGGCCGAGGCGATCGTCTCGGCGATCTCGCGTTCCGCGCGGGCCTTGTCCAGGCCGAGGCCCGTCAGGACGCCCTTGCCGTCCTCGAACTCCAGCAGCGCCAGCAGGATGTGCTCGGTGCCGATGAAGTTGTGGCCGAGGCGCAGGGCCTCGCGGAACGTCAGCTCCAGGACCTTCTTCGCGCCCGCGTCGTACGGGATGAGCCCGGGCACCTCCTCCACGGCCGGCGGCAGCGTCGCCGTGACGGCCTCGCGCACCTGCTCCGGGGTCACGCCCCGCGAGGTGATCCAGTGGACGGCGAGGCCCTGCGGCTCGGAGAGGAGGCCGAGGGCCAGGTGGGCGGGGAGCGTCTCGGCGTTGCGCGCGGCCGAGGCCTCGTTGTGCGCGGCCATCACGACGTTCCTGGCCCGGGGGGTGAAGCGGTTGAAGCCCTCGCTCGGGTCGAGGGCCGCGGACTCGGCGTCCTTGGGGTCCTTGGGTACGAAGCGCTTCTGGGCCGCCTGCCTGGTGACGCCCATGCTCTTGCCGATGTCGGTCCAGGAGGCGCCCGAGCGCCGGGCCTGGTCCACGAAGTGGCCGATGAGGTGGTCCGCGACGTCGCCGAGGTGGTCCGCCGCGATGACCGCGTCCGAGAGCTGGTCGAGCGCGTCGGTGTGGACCTTCTTGATCGCTTCGATGAGGTCGTCGAGCCGGACGGGATGGGTCGTGCCGACTGGTTTCGTCATGGGTGCAACCCTAGGTTGACACTCCGCGGGGTGTCAACCATCAGTTGACACTGCACGGGTCTCGTCATGACCTCTTTGGCGACGCGCGAGCACGCCCTCGTCGGGGCGGGGGCAAGGGAGCTCCGGGGCGCGAACATCCGACGTCATGGCGCCGGTGCGCGGGGGTATCCGGGGACATCCGCGGGGATACCCGGGACAAGGGAAGACGACCGGGGCCGCCACCCCCCACAGGAGAGGCCCCGGTCGTCGTCCGACGGGGCCGCAGCACGGCCCCGTATACCTCTCAGCGCCAGGCGTGCGTTTTCTGTCACACCGCCGCCGGACGGAGAAGGTTGCAGTTTGTACAAAGAGCGGACGAACATGGACGCGACGACGGAGAAGGACGTAGCGTGCTGCTGCGCGCCGGGCGGCGCGGCGGTGGTGACCAGCCGCGATGACGAACAGGTTGTGGGGAGTGCTGGGGGACGACGCGGAGCTGACGGCCGCCGTGCTCGCCGCGCGGAACGGGGACGAGGACGCCTTCCGTACGGTGTACCGCGCCGTGCATCCCCGGCTGCTCGGCTACATACGTACGCTCGTCGGTGACGCCGACGCCGAGGACGTCGCCTCCGAGTCCTGGCTCCAGATAGCCCGCGATCTCGACCGCTTCGACGGCGACGCCGACCGGTTCCGGGGCTGGGCGGCCCGGATCGCCCGCAACCGGGCGCTCGACCACATCCGGATGCGGGGCAGGCGCCCCGCCGTGGGCGGCGACGAGACCGAACTCACCGACAAGCCGGCCGACTCCGACACCGCGGACCAGGCCATGGAAGCACTCGCCACCGGCCGTACCATGCATCTGATCGCGCAGCTCCCGCAGGACCAGGCCGAGGCCGTGGTCCTCCGGGTCGTCGTCGGCCTGGACGCCAAGAGCGCCGCCGACACCCTCGGCAAACGCCCCGGCGCCGTGCGGACGGCGGCGCACCGCGGCCTCAAGCGGCTCGCCGAACTCCTCGGAGTCGACGACGCCGAGGGCGCCGACGCGGGCGCCGCCCCGCTCGGGGGCGTACCGCCGCAGCGCGGCCGCGAACCGGCGGCCCCCGCCCCGGGTGGTGTGACGCAATCGCGCGCGTGTACGCAGAAGGACATGTGATGGCGGACGAGCGGTACCCATGGCTCGACCAGGAGGCCGCGGAGCGGTTGTTGCGCGGCGAACCGGTCGACGCCGTCGACGATCACGCCCGTGAACAGGCCGGACGTCTCGCCCACGCCCTCGAATCGGCCCGCCCCGTCCCCTTCGCCCGCGCGGCGGAGGCCGAGCTTCCGGGCGAGGCGGCCGCCCTGGCCGCCTTCCGGGAGGCGATGGCCGAACGGGCCGGCTCCCCGTCCGCGCTCTCCGCGTCCGCCGCCGACGCGCCCGGCTCCGCCGGGGCCGTCCCCGCCGCCGAGCTGGACGGCGTGCGGATCGCACCCGTGCCCTCCGCCCGCCGGTGGGGCCGCTCCCTGCGGTACGGCCTGGCGGCCGCGGTCGCCGCGGTGGCCGTCGGCGGGGTCGCCGTCGCCGCCGGTACGGGTCTGCTGCCGCGGCCGTTCGACGAGACCCCGGCGCCGCCCGCCTCGTCCGTCACGGTCGCCGACACCCCCGAGCCGCTCCGTTCCCACACCCCCGAGGACGGCTCGGTCACACAGACGCCGCCCCCGGTGCCCCCCGGCACCGAGAGCCCGTCCGCCGGCTCCTCCCCGTCCCCGTCCTCGCCGGGCGAGCCCCCGGCGACGGCCGGACCGGGCGGTGGCGGCTCCGAGGGCGGCCGGGGCGGCGACGCCACACCGCCCCCGAAGACCGACGAGGGCTCCGGCAGGGACCTCACCACCCTGCGGGCCAGGACGCTCAAGGCATGCCAGGACTTCAAGGCCGGGCGTCTGGACGACAGCGACCAGCGGCGGCTCGCCGGCTCGGCGCGGAGCGGCGAGACCGTCCGGCGCTTCTGCGACCGGGTCCTGGCCGGCGACTGGGCCGGAACGGGCGGCGCCCCCGGCGGTTCCACCGGACCCGCCGGCGGGGGTTCCGCCGGCGGCAAGGACGACGGCAGGGGCGACGGCTCCGGCGACGAGGACGACCGAGGCGACAGCGCCGCCGGTCCCGTCGGAGCACCCGGCTCCGGGGGCTGGACCGGCGGCGGCAAGGGCGCCCCGGGGAGCGGCGACCAGGGCCGGGGCGGCCACGGGAACGCGGGCCGGGACGGGTCCGGGACGACGGGCCACGGCACGGGCGGCATCCGCTCCGGCCACGCCCTCACGGTCCCCGCGGGACTCGCCCACCCGACCGCTGGACCGGCCTTCGCCGGGACCCCCGCCTACCAGGTGTGACACTTTTCGACCCGCCGACGCAGTACTGAGTGAGCCGACTGGTCATCGGCGGCGCATGGAGCCAAGGTTCCCCCCGTACCTTCGGCTCTGCGCACCCGGCGCGGGTGGGACACGTTCCCCCGGTCCCACCCGCGCCCCTTACTTCTCCCGTCCCGACCGTGGACGGCCTCCCCGTCCTACCAGTGGACGACGACCTTGTCGCCGACCTTCACCTGGTCGAAGAGCGCCGCGAGCTTCCCCCGGTCCCGTACGTTCACGCAGCCGTGCGAACCGCCGTTGTACCCCCGGGCCGCGAAGTCCGCCGAGTAGTGCACGGCCTGGCCGCGGCTGAAGTACATCGAGTACGGCATCGGCGTGTGGTACAGCTTCGACCAGTCGTCACGGACCTTGCGGTCGACGTTGAAGATGCCCTCGCGGGTCGGGGTGTTCTCCGAACCGAAGCGGACGTCCATCGAGGAGACGACCTTGCCGTCGATCATCCAGGCCAGCGTCCGGCTCTCCTTGCTGATGCACAGCACCCGGCCGGTCATACAGCGGTCGTCCGGCTTGTCCAGCTTGTTGGTGGTGGCCGGCTTCAGCTCGTCCGCCGTGGGCTCGCGGGTCATCGCCAGCAGACGCTGCCAGGTGGTCTCGTCCACCGCCCCGGTCTGCGGCAGCTCCCGCTTCTTCTGGAAGGCCGAGACGGCCTTGCCGGTGAGGGTGCCGTAGAAACCGGTGGGCGCCCGGTCGAAGTAGCCGATCTGGCGCAGTCGCGCCTGGACTTCCCGGACGCGCGCGTTCTCGTCGCCGTCCTTCGCGAGGACCTTGCCCGTGGGCGTGGCCGAGGCCGACGGGGACGCCGAGTCGCCCTCCGTGGGGGTCGCCGTCGGCTCCGAGGGCGACGCGGACGCCGTGTCGCTCGGCTCGGGCGCCGAGGGGGACGGCGAGACGGACGAGGAAGCGGACGGCGACGGCGCCGCGGTCCCGTCCGTCCCCGCCGCCTGGGCCGTACAGCCGGTGGCCAGGGCCACCGCCGCGGCGGCCAGGAGTGCTCTGCGTATGACGGACGAACGGCGCATCTTTTCCCCCCGAATGAGTCTGTGCTCTAAGGGATGCTTTCCGGCCGTTCCTGGTTGCGCACCGGCCGGAAGTCCGGAGCATGCTGTGAGGGAGAGAGCGGTCGATCGGGAGGCACAGCGGATGGCGCGCGAGTCGGAGTCGGGGCTGCCCATCGAGCCGGTCTACGGACCGGCCGCCCTGGACGGGTGGGACCCCGCCGAGAAGCTGGGCGAGCCCGGCTCGTACCCCTTCACGCGCGGCGTGTACCCGTCGATGTACACCGGCCGGCCGTGGACCATGCGGCAGTACGCCGGCTTCGGCACGGCGGCGGAGTCCAACGCCCGCTACCGGCAGCTGATCCACAACGGCACCACGGGCCTGTCCGTCGCCTTCGACCTGCCCACCCAGATGGGCCACGACTCCGACGCCCCGATCGCGCACGGCGAGGTCGGCAAGGTGGGCGTGGCCGTCGACTCGATCGACGACATGCGCGTGCTCTTCGACGGGATCCCGCTGGACGAGGTCTCCACCTCGATGACCATCAACGCCCCCGCCGCCCTGCTGCTCCTGCTCTACCAGCTGGTGGGCGAGGAGCAGGGCGTCCCTGCGGAGAAGCTGACCGGCACGATCCAGAACGACGTGCTCAAGGAGTACATCGCCCGCGGCACGTACATCTTCCCGCCCAAGCCGTCGCTGCGGCTGATCGCGGACATCTTCCGGTACTGCAAGGCCGAGATCCCGAAGTGGAACACCATCTCGATCTCCGGCTACCACATGGCCGAGGCCGGCGCCACGCCCGCGCAGGAGATCGCGTTCACCCTCGCGGACGGCATCGAGTACGTCCGTACCGCCGTCGCCGCCGGCATGGAGGTGGACGACTTCGCACCCCGGCTCTCCTTCTTCTTCGTGGCCCGCACGACCCTCCTGGAGGAGGTCGCGAAGTTCCGGGCCGCCCGCCGGATCTGGGCGCGGGTGATGAGGGAGGAGTTCGGCGCGCGGGACCCCAAGTCGCTGATGCTCCGCTTCCACACCCAGACCGCCGGGGTGCAGCTCACCGCCCAGCAGCCCGAGGTCAACCTGGTGCGCGTGGCCGTCCAGGGCCTCGCCGCCGTCCTCGGCGGCACCCAGTCGCTGCACACCAACTCCTTCGACGAGGCCATCGCCCTGCCGACGGACAAGTCCGCCCGCCTCGCCCTGCGCACCCAGCAGGTCCTCGCCTACGAGACGGACGTCACCGCCACCGTCGACCCGTTCGCCGGCTCGTACGTCGTCGAGAAGCTGACCGACGACGTCGAGGCGGCCGCCGTCTCCCTGATGGAGAGGGTGGAGGAGCTCGGCGGCGCGGTCGGCGCGATCGAGCGCGGCTTCCAGAAGGGCGAGATCGAGCGCTCCGCCTACCGCGTCGCGCAGGAGACCGACAGCGGCGAGCGGGTCGTCGTCGGCGTCAACCGCTTCACCCTGGACGTCGAGGAACCCTACGAGCCGTTGCGCGTCGACCCGGCGATCGAGGCCCAACAGGCCGAGCGGCTGGCCGCCCTGCGCGCCGGGCGGGACCAGGCGGCCGTGGACACGGCGCTCGCCGCGCTGAGGAAGGCCGCCGCCGGGACGGACAACGTGCTCTACCCCATGAAGGAAGCGCTCCGGGCACGGGCCACGGTCGGCGAGGTCTGCACCGCGCTGCGCGAGGTCTGGGGCACCTACATCCCCACCGACGCGTTCTGATCTTCCGCGATACGAAACGGACGCGCGCGGTGTCGTACCCCCGTGCGAGACTCCCCGTCATGCTGGGTGTCACCGATCTTCCGACGTATCTCGTGGGCCTCGTCCTCATCATCCTGCTGCCGGGGCCGAACTCGCTGTACGTCCTGTCCGTCGCCGCCCGCAAGGGCACGCGGACCGGGTACAAGGCCGCCGCCGGAGTCTTCACCGGCGACGCGGTCCTGATGACGCTGGCCGCGCTCGGCGCGGCCTCGCTGCTCCAGACCACCCCCCTGCTCTTCATGATCGTGAAGTACGCGGGCGCGGGCTATCTGGCCTGGATGGCGTACGGAATGCTCCGGTCGGCCTGGTCGATGTGGCGCGGGCGGGGCGAGGCCTCCGGCGAGGAGACCGCGCACGAGCCGACGGCGCCGGGGGAGCACCCGTACCGCCGGGCGCTGATCATCAGCCTCTTCAACCCGAAGGCGATCCTCTTCCTGATCTCGTTCTTCGTGCAGTTCGTGGACCCCGGCTACGCCTATCCGGCGCTGTCCTTCCTGGTCCTCGGCACGCTGCTGCAGATCAGCAGCTTCCTCTACCTCACGACGCTGATCTTCGGCGGTACCCGGCTCGCCGCCGCGTTCCGGAGCCGCAGACGGCTCTCGGCGGGAGCGACCTCCGCCGCGGGCGCGCTCTTCCTCGGCTTCGCCGCGAAGCTCTCCCTCAGCAGCGCCGCTTGACCCTCACACCGTGTGAGGCCGTGTCGTAGGGGTCGTCATGTTCACCATCGGAGACTTCGCCCGGCACGGGCGGGTGTCGGTCCGCATGCTGCGCCACTACGACGCCATCGGACTGCTGCGCCCGGCCCAGGTCGACCCGCACAGCGGCTACCGCTTCTACGAGGCGGACCAGCTCGCCCGCCTCAACCGCGTCATCGCGCTCAAGGAGCTCGGCTTCACCCTCGAACAGGTGGGGTCGATCCTCGACGAGCAGGTCGGCGCGGAGGAGCTGCGCGGCATGCTGCGGCTGCGCCAGGCCGAGCTGGAGACGGCCCTGGCGGAGGCGGCGGGACGCCTGGCCCGGGTCGGCGCGCGGCTCCGAGCCATCGAGAGCGAGGGGCACATGCCCACCCAGGACGTCGTGATCAAGAGGATTCCGCCCGTACGGCTCGCCGAGCTGAGCGGGGTGGCGGCGGGCTTCGGCCCCGGCGAGATCGGCCCGGTGATCCAGCCGCTGTACGAGCGGCTGTGCGCCCGCCTGACGGCGGCGGGCGTCACCGGGTTCGGCCCGGGGATCGCGTACTACGAGGACGCGGGGCGGGGCGACGGCTCGGTCGTCGTCCACGCCGGGATGACCCTCCCGGACGGTACGCGGGAGGTCGCCGGCGTCGACGTCGTCGTGCTGCCCGGCCTGGACGAGGCGGCGACCGTCGTGCACCGAGGGCCCATGGAGGACCTCCTGCCGACCGTGCAGACCCTGGCCACCTGGATCGACGCCCACGGCTACCGCTCCACGGGATACTCCCGCGAGCTGTACCTGGAATGCCCGGACGACCGTACGAAGTGGGTGACGGAACTCCAGGAGCCCGTCACCCGGGCGTAGCGCGGGGAGCGGGCCCGCCCGGAGAGGCGTCCGGGCGGGCGCGGCTACTTCGCGAGCGCCCGCTTCAGCTTCAGGGCGCGGCGGGCGAGGCGGCGGACCCGGGGGTGGCGGGGGACCGGGAGCCCGCCGGGGAGGCCGAGGACGGTGAGACGGCGGCGGGTGAAGTGGTGCCGGGTGCGTTCGGCGAGCGGACCCGAGAGGTGGCGTACGGCGGCTTCCCGCAGGTCCGCCCGGATCTTCGGCTGCATCGCGAAGCCGACCGCCGCGACCAGCCCGGCCAGCTCCTCCCCGGCCGGGGGCCGGCCCGGCCCGTCGTCCTCCAGGTCCGGGACGAGCGCGTCGACGAGGGTGACCGGGACCCGGTTGCTGTTCTGGTACGGGGCGAGCCGGCCGAGGAGCGCGCGGGTGCCGACCCGGGCGACCGGGATGCCGTAGAACGCGCGGGCGGTGAAGAGACCGGTGGAGAAGCAGCCGACCACCAGCGCCGGCCGCAGCTCCCGGTACAGCACCTCGGCGAGCACCGGCCGGTCCAGGACCGCCAGCTCCGCGCCGAGCCGCTCCGCCTCCCGCGCCAGACTCCGCGTCCAGGCGTCCGGCGCCGTGGGGTGGGGCTTGAAGACCAGCCGGCGGTGGCCGCGCGCGATCGCGCCGCGGACCATCCGGAGGTGCAGCTCCTCCTCCTCGGCGGGGGTGAGGAGGGACAGCGCCGCCAGGTACTGACCGAGCAACAGGGCCGGGCCGGCCCCTTCCACGGGGCCGGTGCCTTCCTCGGCAAGGCCCGGCGCGTCGGCGGCCGGGTCCGACAGCTCGGCGACCACCTTGGTGAACGCCTCCGTCGGCACCACCGTCGCCGTCACCCCGAACTCCGCGAGCAGCAGCGGCGCGAGCCCCGGCACCAGATCGAGGTGGAGCAGCCGCCTGACCCGCTCGCCGACCAGCGGCTCGATCTTGTTACGGGTCGGGCCGTAGCTCATCAGCCCGTCGGCGTACACATCGAGCGCCGCGTCCGGGAACAGCCGGGCGATCGTCAGCGCGGGCGTCACCTGCACGGATTCCAGGACCAGTTCGATCCGGTCGTCGCCGAGCCCCCACAGCAGCCGCAGATGGCGCTCCAGGAGGGGCAGGTCGTCCGCCCGGGGGGTCCAGCCGGCGGGGTGGAGCGGCGAGATCGCCTCGTTCCAGGACAGGACGCCGTCGAAACGGCCCCGCAGTGTCCCGAAGCCGGGCATCTCGTCCAGCGCGGGGGTCGTCTCCGGCACCGCCGCGTTGTTGGCGACCACCAGCAGCCGCCGGTCGGCGGGGCCGAAGCAGCCGCTGTCCAGGGCGGCGGCCAGCGTCGCCGCCCCGTACAGCGTGGAGGCGTAGAAGAGCTGGGTGGTCCTCACGCGGCCACCTCCGCGCCCCGGGCCCGGGGGAGGGAGACGGCGCCCGCGCGACGGCGGCGGAGCAGCTTGCGCAGGACCGCCGCCCGCTGCGCGTCCATCGACCCGAGCGCCTCCCGCAGGACCTCCTGCGGCATGCGCCGCAGCGCCGCCGCGCTCATCGCCCGCAATTGCCCGGTCACCGCCGGCTCGTATCTTCCGGTGTTGCCGAGATGATGCGAAATGAGGGCGCAATAGGTGCGGACCGCTTTCGGAAGGAGAAGATCGGCTTCGCGATCGGCCATGGTTTCGTCGATCACCTGGTCGAATGCGCGAATGAAATCCAGCTGTCGAATATCGCCGACTTGTGTGAGGGATGTGGAGACGCCGCGACGGTAGAAGATTCCCAGCGTGCTCACCGCGGCGAAGGAATCCGCCTCGCGGTGGAGCCGCCAGATCCACGGCCGATCCTCGGCGGTCCGCAGGCCGGGGGTGAAACGCAGCAGGCCGTTGTCGAGGAGCCGCCGGTCGTAGAGCCCCGCCCAGGCGTAGGGGTAGTCCACCGACGTGGTCCGGTCGGCGGGCAGGATCGCGGCCCTGGGGCGCAGCACCTCACCGCGCCGCCCGACCGGCGACCGGCGCACCGAGCGGGCCCGCCCGGTCACCCGGACATGGTCGGTGCGCAGGAAGTCGCAGCCCAACTCCTCGATGCGCGCGATGAGTTCGGCGTAGAAGCCGGGCGCGAGCCAGTCGTCCCCGTCGAGGAAGGCGAGGTAGCGGCCACGGGCCGCGTCCAGGCCCGTGTTGCGCGCGGTGGCGAGACCCTCGTTGCGTGCGTGTCGGAGCAGGACGGCGCCGGGGAGTTCGCGCGCGGCCCGTTCGAGCAGCTCCGTGGTCCCGTCCGTCGAACAGTCGTCGACGAGCAGGAACTCGAAGTCCTCGCGGGCGTTGGCGCGCAGGCTCCTGAGGGTGTCGGGGGCGTATGCGTGCACGTTGTAGAACGGCACGACGACGGAGAGCTTGACCACGCCACGACGCTATGCGCCGCCCCGGCATTCGTCCTGACCGGCAGAGAGATGCTCGGTGAACACAAAGCGGCGGGGCCCTTAACCGCCCTGGGTGAAAGGCCGCCCACCAGTCGGCGACACGCTTTTCCCGGCCGTTTTCAGAAGGCGTAACGGTGCTGTTCACCGTTTGTTGTGTCCCAGTTGGGCCGACAAGCGGAATGCCTCTCTAACGTCCTCGGCGTGCCAGCAAGTACCAGAGAAGCGGTGCGCGTCGCCGTACTCGCCGACTCCGACACCCGGTGGAAATGGGGCGCCCTCACCGCGCGCCGCATCACGGCCGACGCCGTGGAACCCACCGGCTTCCTCCTGCGCGGCAGGGCCACCCCCACCGCGCGCCAACTCGCCGAGACCGGGGCGTCCCGCACGCCGCCGCGCGAGGTGACGGGAGCGGAGTTCCTGCGCGCGGTACGGGACGCGGCGGCCCGCGGCGAGGGGTACGACGTCGTCGTCCTCGCCCTCGTCGGCGGCACCGTGCGCGCCGTCCTTCAAGGCCTGGCGGACCTCGCCCTCGACCGGCGGCCGGTCATCGTCACCGGCTACGTCGGCGTCGTGTACGAGAAGCTCGCCGACGGGCTGCTGCTGCGCCACGGCGCCGATGTCGTCCTCGCCAACTCCCGCCACGACGCGGAGCGTTTCCGCGCGGTGTACGAAGGGGTGGGCGCCGACTCCTCCTCGGTCGTCGAGGCCGCCCTGCCGTTCCTCGGCGGCGCCCCCTACGCCCCCGAACCCGGCCGCGACACACTGGTCTTCGCCGCCCAGCCGTCCGTGCCCGCCGGCCGCGCCGAGCGCACGTACCTGCTGCGCAGGCTCGTCGGTTACGCCCGCGAGCACCCGGAGCGCGAGGTCCTCCTCAAGCTGCGCTCCAAGCCCGGCGAGCACACGACGCACCTGGAGGAGCTCCCGTACCAGCGGCTGGTGCGCGCACTCGCGGTGCCGCCCAACTTCCGGCTCGTTTACGGGCACATGGGCGAGGTGCTCGACCGCACCGATCTGCTGGTCACCGTCTCCTCGACGGCTGCGCTCGAAGCGCTGCACCGGCGCATCCCCACGGCGATCCTGAGCGACCTGGGCGTCCGCGAGGTGCTCGGCAACCACCACTTCATCGGCTCGGGGCTGCTGACCTCGTTCGACCGCCTCGACGCGGACGTCCGGCCGGTGCCCGACGAGGAGTGGCTGGCCCGGCAGGGCGTCGCCGCCGGGGGCTCCGCCACGGCGCCGGGCGCGGCGGGAGGCGCGTACGCGAACGCCTTCGACGCGGCGCGGGACCGCGTCGGCGAACTGCTGGCCCGCCCGTCCGGACTGCCCCCGATCGCCCCCTACTACACGGCGGAGACGGCCCCCGGCTACCTCCCCGGCATCCTCGCCCGCCACCGCCTCGACGTGACCGCCCCCGAGCAGCGCGACAGCGGACTGCGCCGGGTGGTCCGGGAGGCGGCGCGGGGCGCGTACCGCCACGGCGTCCAGCGCGTGGCGCCCGTCATCCGCAGGCTGGGAGAACTCTGATGACCGCGACGAGCACGAACGGCCCGGTGGGCACGGGGACCGGCGACCAGGCGCGTACGGACGGGAGCGGCCCGGTGGGCACGGGGATCGGCGACCAGTCGCGTACGGGCGGGAGTAGCCCGGTGGGCACGGGGACCGGCGTGGCCGCGCCAGTGATCGTCGGCCCGCGCACGGGATCCACGACGGCCACCGCGGCGGCCACCGCCCCGGGAGGCGCGTCCCTGAGCGACAGGACCGTCCTCGCCGTGATCCCCGCCCGCGGCGGCTCGAAGGGCGTCCCGGCCAAGAACCTCGCGCCGGTGGCCGGCGTCCCGCTGGTCGCCCGCGCGGTCCGCGCCTGCCTCGGCGCCCGCCTGGTCACCCATGTCGTCGTCTCCACCGACGACCCGGCGATCGCGGCCGAGGCCCGCGCGGCCGGCGCGGAGGCGGTCCACCGCCCGCCGTCGCTCTCCGGCGACACCGCCACCAGCGAGTCGGCGGTCCTGCACGCGATGGACGCCTTCGAGGCCACCACCGGCCGGCGCGTCGACACGGTCCTGCTCGTCCAGTGCACCAGCCCCTTCCTCACCCCGGCGGACGTCAACGGCACCGTCGAGGAGATCGCCACCGGCGGCGCCGACACGGCCCTCACCGTCGCCCCCAGCCACGGCTTCCTCTGGCGCCGGGCAGCGGCGACCGCGAGCACCGTCGGCGCCTCCGCCACGGGCACCGCCTCCGCGAGCACCAACGGGACCCTGGGCACCACCGGCCCCGCAGGAACCGGAGGCACCACCGGCACGGCGGAATCCGTGGGCGGCGGGACCGGCGTCAATCACGACAAGGCCCACCGCCCCCGGCGCCAGGACCGCGAGCCCGAGTACCTGGAGACCGGCGCCGTCTACGCCATGGACGCCGCGGGCTTCCGTACCCACCGGCACCGTTTCTTCGGCCACACCGCGCTCGTCGTCACCGACCCCTCCCGGGTCCTGGAGATCGACGATCCGCACGACCTGGCCCGCGCCCGCGCCCTCGCGCCGCTCCTCGACATCCCCACCACGCCCCGGATCGACGACGTCGACGCGATCGTCCTCGACTTCGACGGCACCCAGACCGACGACCGCGTCCACATCGACGCCGACGGACGGGAGTTCGTCTCCGTGCACCGCGGCGACGGCCTCGGCATCGCCGCCCTGCGCCGCACCGGCGTCCCGATCCTGATCCTCTCCTCCGAGGTGAACCCCGTCGTCGCCGCCCGCGCCCGCAAGCTCCGGATCCCCGTCCTGCACGGCATCGAGCGCAAGGACCTCGCCCTCAAGCAGTGGTGCGAGGAACAGGGGATCGACCCCCGACGCGTCCTCTACGCGGGCAACGACGTCAACGACCTGCCCTGCTTCCACCTCGTCGGCTGGCCCGTCGCGGTGAGCAGCGCCCACGACTCCGTACGGGCCGCCGCCCGTGCGGTCACCGTCACCCCCGGTGGCTCCGGAGCCGTCCGCGAGATCGCGGGCTGGCTCCTCGGACCCGAGCTCCACACCCCCGACCTGTAAGGAACACACGAACCATGAGCACCGACACCCGCATCCGCACCTTCGGCAGCAAGACCGCCGGCCCCGGCCACCCCGTCTACGTCACGGGCGAGATCGGCATCAACCACAACGGCGACCTGAACAACGCCTTCGCGCTCATCGACGCCGCCGCCGACGCGGGCTGCGACGCCGTGAAGTTCCAGAAGCGCACCCCGGAGATCTGCACCCCGCGCGACCAGTGGGACATCGAGCGCGACACCCCCTGGGGCCGCATGACGTACATCGACTACCGCCACCGCGTGGAGTTCGGCGAGGACGAGTACCGCGCCATCGACGAGCACTGCAGGAAGCGCGGCATCGACTGGTTCGCCTCCCCGTGGGACACCGAGGCCGTCGCCTTCCTGGAGAAGTTCGACGTCCCGGCCCACAAGGTCGCCTCCGCCTCCCTCACGGACGACGAGCTGCTCCGCGCCCTGCGTGCCACCGGCCGTACGGTCATCCTCTCGACCGGCATGTCCACCCCGAAGCAGATCCGGCACGCCGTCGAGGTCCTCGGCAGCGACAACATCCTGCTCTGCCACGCCACGTCGACGTACCCGGCCAAGGCCGAGGAGCTGAACCTGCGGGTGATCAACACCCTCAAGGAGGAGTACCCCAACGTCCCGATCGGCTACTCCGGCCACGAGACCGGCCTGCAGACCACGCTGGCCGCCGTCGCGCTCGGCGCCGCCTTCGTCGAGCGGCACATCACCCTCGACCGCGCGATGTGGGGCTCCGACCAGGCCGCCTCCGTGGAGCCGCAGGGCCTCCAGCGGCTGGTCCGCGACATCCGCACCATCGAGACCGCGCTCGGCGACGGCGTCAAGAAGGTCTACGAGTCGGAGCTGGGCCCGATGAAGAAGCTCCGCCGGGTCCAGGGGCTCGTCGCCGCATGACCGGGCAGCTGGCGTTCGTCGAGAGCCCGGTCCAGCTCCTGAACGTCCTGGAATGGGCCCACGCGGCGGCGTCCACCCCGGAGCCGGGCGCCGCCGCCCCCGGGGGCCGGTCCGCCGCCCTCCCCGCCCTCCCCTCCCAGCGCACCCGCCCCCGCGCGCAGGCCCCCGCCCCGCGGCCTGAGGCGGCCGCCCCGGGGCTCACCATCGTGGTGCTGTCCCCGACCGACCCCATGTCACGCGGCCAGCTGCGCCGGATGGCGCAGCTCGCCCGTGACGAGGGGTTCCACGTCCGCTGGCAGGAGGCCCGGGGCGGCCGCGGGTCCCTCGTCCGTACGCTGCGGGACCTGGCCCCGCTGCTGCGGACGGCGGACCGGGTGATCGTCGGGGACCCCTTCTCCCGCTACGTCCAGCTCCTGCTCACCCTGTTCGGCCCCCGCCGGCTCACCGTCGTCGACGACGGCACCGCCACGATGGAGTTCGCCGCCCAGCTCGCCCGCGGCGAACGCCTGGTCCGCTGGCACCGCAAGGGCAGCCGCGGCCCCCGCGAACTGGTCCTCGCACCCGTCACCGCCCTCGCCCGGCGCCGGCTCGCCCCCACCCGCCGCCGCACGGTGGAGATCTTCACCTCGCTCCCGGTCGACCCGCCACCGGGCACCACGGTCACCCCGCACACCTTCGCCTGGACCCGCGCCCGCTTCGGCCCGCCCCGCCTCACTCGGGGCGCCGACCTTGTAGGGACCTCGCTCGTCGAGACGGGCGTCGTCGACGCCGGCCGGTACACGCAGGCCGTCGCCGACCTCGCCCGCGCCCACGGTGCGACCCGCTACTTCGCCCACCGCCGCGAGAGCACCGAGAAACTGCACCGGATCGCCGTGGAGACCGGTCTGGAGATCGTCCGCCCCGACCTGCCCCTGGAGGTGATCGCCCGGCGCGGACCCATCGGCCGCACGGTGGTGAGCTTCCCGTCCACCGTCGTCCACACCCTGCCGCTGGCCCTGCACGGCACCGGGGTCAAGGTCGCCGTCTGCGAGATCGCGCCCGAGTGGCTGAGCGAGCACGTCTCACCCCGGGCCCAGGGCTTCCTGGCGGGCGTCGCGGGCACCGCGGCCCACGAGGTCGACCGGCTCACCGCCGCCCGCGCCACCCCGGCCGTCGAACGGCTCGAATTCGGGTGAGCTTACCCACAAGGGGTGGTCGTCACGCCTCGTCAGCCGGTTTTCTTTCCCCTAACGGGTTGAAGTTTTCGTGATCATCGGGCAGTTGACCACTCGGGGGGCCTACCCTTCAAAAGGTGAACCAGTTGATGTCCCGTGAGCCCGGCTCCGTCGCCCTGCCCGGAACGCTGTCCGCGTCGCTGCGCGAAGAACTGATCGCCTTCCGCCGCGACCTGCACATGCACCCCGAGCTCGGCAACCAGGAGTTCCGTACGACCGCGGCCCTGAAGGGCCGCCTGGAGGCGGCCGGCCTCGCGCCGAGAGTCCTCCCGGCGGGCACCGGGCTCGTCTGCGACATCGGCACCTGGGACGGGGTACGCCCCATGCTGGCCATCCGCGCCGACCTCGACGCGCTGCCGATCCCGGACGTCAAGACCGTCCCGTACCGCTCCACCGTGCCCAACCGCGCCCACGCCTGCGGCCACGACGTCCACACCACCACCGTCCTCGGCGCCGGACTCGTCCTCGCCGAACTCGACCGCGAGGGTCTCCTGCCCAACGCGGTCCGGCTGATCTTCCAGCCCGCCGAGGAGGTGCTGCCCGGCGGCGCCGCCGACGCCATCGAGGCCGGAGTCCTGCGCGGAGTCGGCCGCATCATCGCCGTGCACTGCGACCCGAAGGTCGACGCCGGCCGGATCGGTCTGCGCCACGGCCCCATCACCTCCGCCTGCGACCGGCTGGAAATCACCCTCGACGGCCCCGGCGGTCACACCGCCCGCCCCCACATGACCACCGACCTGATCACCGCCGTCGCCCGCGTCGCCACCGACGTCCCGGCCGTCCTCGCCCGCCGCGTGGACGCCCGCTCCGGACTCTCGGTCACCTGGGGCCGCATCGAATCCGGCCACGCCTGCAACGTCATCCCGCAGAACGCCGCGCTCTCCGGCACCGTCCGCTGCCTCGACCTGCACACCTGGCGCGACGCCCCCGACCTCGTGCACGCCGCCGTCGACGAGGTCGCCACCCTCCACCGCGCCAAGTCGACCATCAGCTACGTCCGCGGCGTCCCGCCCGTCGTCAACGACCCGGACGTCGCCGACCTCATCGCCGACGCCATGACCGCCCGCCGCGGACCGCACGCCATCGAGGACACCGAGCAGAGCCTCGGCGGCGAGGACTTCTCCTGGTACCTCGAACAGGTCCCCGGCGCCATGGCCCGCCTCGGCGTCCGCGTCCCCGGCGACACCACCCGCCGCGACCTGCACGCCGGCGACTTCGACGTGGACGAGACCGCCATCGAGGTCGGCGTCGAACTCTTCACCGCCGCCGCCCTCCTGAACGACACCCCGCAGCCCTGACCCCACCCGGCCCCCCGCAGCCCTGACCCCGCCGCCGGCCCCTGGCGCGCCGGCCCCCGGGCCGAACCCGCCCTCGCGGCGCCCCGGCCCCCGGCGGCGCGCCGAGGCCCCGTGCGGTGGAGAGACCGCGGCTCCGGTGGGAGACTGCCCGGGTGAGGGTCTGTCGGTGGGGCGTACGGCCCGCCGGGCGTCGTCCGACGGGCCCCGAGCGCTGCCGACGGGCCCCGACTGCCGCCGACAGGCCTGCGCTTCGATCTGGTAACGACTGATGAACAGGGGTTTACCAGACATCTACGCGCGTTACGATCGCCGCGAAACCAGCGCCGCAAGAGGCGCTTTCGGTCAGTCTTGAAGGGACCTCCTCGTGCGCCGGGTATCCAAGATCACCGCCGCGTGTGCTGTCACCGCGGCTCTCGCACTCACTGCCACCGCCTGCGGAGAGTCCTCCACCGAGGACACGGGCTCCGACTCGGGCACCATCAAGGTCGGTATGGCCTACGACGTCGGCGGCCGTGGCGACAACTCCTTCAACGACTCCGCCGCGCGCGGTCTCGACAAGGCCAAGGCCGACCTGGGCGTCGAGACCAAGGAGCTCACCGCCAAGAACGGTGAGACCCCGGCCGACCGTGAGCAGCGCCTCGCCTCGCTGGCCGAGGGCGGCTACAACCCGGTCATCGGTGTCGGCTTCGCCTACAAGGACGCGATCGACGCGGTCGCGGCCAAGTTCCCGAAGACCACCTTCGGCCTCATCGACTCCGTCTCGGACAAGAAGAACGTCGACTCGATCGTCTTCACCGAGGAGCAGGGCTCGTACCTCGCCGGTGTCGCCGCCGCGCTGAAGTCCAAGGACGGCAAGATCGGCTTCATCGGTGGCGTCGACCTCCCGCTGATCAAGAAGTTCGCCGCCGGCTTCCAGCAGGGCGTCAAGGACACCAAGCCGGGCGCCAGCGTCCAGATCCAGTACCTGTCCACCGGTACGGACCTCTCCGGCTTCGGCGCCCCGGACAAGGGCAAGGCCGCCGCCAAGGGCATGCTCGACAAGGGCATCGACGTCATCTTCGCCGCCGCGGGCGGCTCGGGCGCCGGCGCCATCGAGGCCGTCTCCGCCAAGCCGGGCACCTGGGCGATCGGCGTCGACTCGGACCAGGCCAAGGACCCGGCCCTGGCCAAGTACGCCGGCTCGATCATGACCTCGGTCGTCAAGAACGTCGACACCGGCGTCTTCGACCTGATCAAGTCCGTCAAGGACGGCAAGCCGCTGACCGGTGAGCACATGTACTCCCTGGCCGAGAACGGCGTCTCCCTGACCACCACGGGCGACCACCTCAAGGACGTCCAGGCCCAGCTCGACGCGGCCAAGAAGAAGATCGTCGACGGCCAGATCAAGGTCGCCACGACCCTCTGACGTTCGTCGGAGGGGGGCCCGGACTGCGGCGTCGGCCGACACTCCGGGCCCCCTTCACACGTATGCCCACCGGCAGTTGAACATTTTCGCGAACGCTACGCGCGTAGCTTCCGCCCCACGCGGTATTTTTCGCCACCGACAGCGCCTGCGTCCCTGCCTCGTCCTCCTCACGCTCCCTGCCTAGGAGAGTGCGCCATCAAAGCCTCCAGCTCCAGCAGTCCCCACGCCGTAGAACTCCGCGGCATCACCAAGCGTTTCCCCGGCGTCGTGGCCAACCACGACATCGACATCACCGTGCGCCGCGGCACCGTGCACGCCCTCGTGGGCGAGAACGGAGCGGGCAAGTCGACCCTGATGAAGATCCTCTACGGCATGCAGAAGCCGGACGAGGGGACCATCGCGATCGACGGCGAGCAGGTGACGTTCGGCAACCCCGGTGATGCCATCGCCCGCGGCGTCGGCATGGTCCACCAGCACTTCATGCTCGCGGACAACCTCACCGTCCTCGAGAACGTCGTCCTCGGCTCCGAGAAGCTGCACGGCATCGGCGACAAGGCGCGCGCGAAGATCAAGGAGATCTCCGACGCGTACGGCCTCGGCATCCGCCCCGACGTCCTCGTCGAGGACCTGGGCGTGGCCGACCGCCAGCGCGTGGAGATCCTCAAGGTGCTGTACCGCGGCGCCCGCACGCTGATCCTCGACGAGCCGACCGCCGTCCTGGTCCCGCAGGAGGTCGACGCGCTCTTCGACAACCTGCGCGAACTCAAGGCCGAGGGCCTCACCGTCATCTTCATCTCCCACAAGCTGGGCGAGGTCCTCTCCGTCGCGGACGACATCACCGTCATCCGCCGCGGCACCACGGTCGGCACCGCCGACCCGGCCTCCACCACGCCCAAGCAGCTCGCGGAGCTGATGGTCGGCACGGAGCTGCCCTCCCCGGAGACCCGCGAGTCGACGGTGACGGACATCCCGATGCTGACGGTCGAGGGCCTGTCGCTGAGCGCCGTCGACCCCGACGGCGTCGTCCGCGCGGTCCTGGACGGCATCACCTTCACCATCCACAAGGGTGAGGTGCTCGGCATCGCCGGTGTCGAGGGCAACGGCCAGTCCGAACTCGTCGACGCGATCATGGGCATGCGCCAGCTCGACCGGGGTGTGCTGACCCTGGACGGGGCCGACATCTCCACCGCGCCGACCCGCAAGCGGCGCGAGGACGGCATCGGCTGCATCCCCGAGGACCGCCACCGGCACGGTCTGCTCCTGGAGGCCCCCCTCTGGGAGAACCGCATCCTCGGTCACGTCACCGAGAAGCCCAACTCCAAGGGCGTCATCCTCGACCTGAAGGCCGCCCGCCGGGACACCGAGCGGATCGTCCGCGACTACGACGTCCGTACCCCCGGTATCGACGTCACCGCGGCCTCCCTCTCCGGCGGCAACCAGCAGAAGCTGATCGTCGGCCGCGAGATGAGCCACGACCCCAAGCTGCTGATCGCCGCGCACCCCACCCGGGGCGTGGACGTCGGCGCGCAGGCGCAGATCTGGGACCAGATCCGCGAGGCGCGGCGCGAGGGCCTTGCGGTGCTGCTGATCTCCGCCGACCTGGACGAGCTGATCGGCCTCTCCGACACCCTGCGCGTCATGTACCGCGGCCGTCTGGTCGCCGACGCGGACCCGGCCACCATCACGCCGGAGGAGCTGGGCTCGGCCATGACCGGTGCCGCCTCCGGTCACCTTGAGCACGAAGGCCCCGAGGGCGGCAGCCCCGAGGCCACCGACGGCCCGGAGGACGAGGCCCGATGAAGAAGATCGACAAGGAGCGGCTGCTCCTGGGCCTCGCGGCACCGCTCCTCGCGGTGGTCGCGGCCTTCCTGATCACCGCCCTGGTCCTGGCCGCGACCGGCAAGGAGCCGTTCAGCGCCTTCGGCATCATGTTCGAGTACGGCGTGAAGTCGGACAGCCAGGTCTACATCATCAACAAGGCGACGACGTACTACCTGGCGGGTCTCGCGGTGGCCATCGGCTTCCGCATGAACCTGTTCAACATCGGTGTCGACGGCCAGTACCGCCTCGCCGCGTTCTTCGCCGCCGCCGTCGGCGGCGCGCTGACGCTGCCCGGCATCGTGCAGATCCCGCTGATCATCATCACCGCGATGATCGTCGGCGCCATGTGGGCGGGCATCGCGGGTGTCCTGAAGACCACCCGGGGCGTCAGCGAGGTCGTCGCGACGATCATGCTGAACTTCATCGCGACCGCGATCATCGGCTACCTCCTCCAGCCCGGCCGCCTCGGCCACCTGGACGCGGCGGGCACCGAGGTCGCGACCTCGCCGCTCCCGGAGTCCTCGCGCTTCTTCGAGTTCCCGACCACGCCGGAGCCGATCTGGGGCTTCCTGGTGATCGCCGTCATCGCCGGCGTCGGGTACTGGTTCACGCTCTCCCGCACCCGCTTCGGCTTCGACCTGCGCACGGTCGGCCAGTCCGACACCGCGGCCGCGGCCAGCGGTGTGAACGTGAAGAAGATGGTCGTCACCTCCATGCTGATCTCCGGCGCCATGGCCGGCCTGATCGGCATGCCGACCCTGCTCAACGACTCGTACGAGTACGGCGGAGGCTTCCCGGTCGGCATCGGCTTCACCGGTATCGCCATCGCCCTCCTCGGCCGCAACCACCCCATCGGCATCGCGCTCGGCGCGATCCTCTGGGGCTTCCTGGAGCGCGGCAGCGGAAAGCTCGAGTTCGAGGGCTACGACAAGGAGATCGTCGGCGTCATGCAGGGCGTCATCGTCCTCTGCGTCGTCATCGCCTACGAGGTCGTGCGCCGCTACGGCCTCAAGCGCCAGCAGCGCCAGGTCGGCGAGAAGCTCGCGGCCCAGGCCCGATCCAACGACAAGACGGAGGTGTCGGCGTGAGCGCCACGGCGACTTCCACCCCGCCGCCCGCGGCCCCCAAGGTGGCCGGCGGCAAGGGCGGCCGCACCCGCCTCTCCCTCCCCGTGATCCTGCTGATCGTCGCGGGCGGGCTCCTCGCCCTCTCCGCCGTCCGCGCCATCACCGGGGCGCAGGACCTCACCTCGGCCGGCCAGATCAGCGCGGCCCTCTCCCTTGCCGTGCCGATCGGCCTCGCGGGCCTCGGCGGCCTGTGGTCCGAGCGCGCGGGCGTGGTCAACATCGGCCTCGAGGGCATGCTGATCCTCGGCACCTTCTTCGGTGCCTGGGCCGGCTGGCAGACCGACCCCTGGATCGGTGTCCTCGCCGGCATCGTCGGCGGCATGTTCGGCGGTCTGCTGCACGCGGTCGCCACCGTCACCTTCGGCGTCGACCACATCATCTCCGGCATCGCGATCAACATCCTGGCGCTCGGCATCACCACCTACTTCGCCAAGCTCTGGTTCAACAGCGGCGAGGCCGCGGCCCGCGGCGGCAGCCCCAAGCAGTCCCCGCCCGCCGAGGACATCACCTCGGTCACCGTGCCGGGGCTCTCCGACTGGCTCGCCGACATCGAGAAGCACCACTGGTTCTTCGTCTCCGACCTCGCCGGCATCCTCGGCGGCCTGGTCACCAACCTCTCGCTGGTCACGATCCTCGCCGTGCTGCTGGTGATCGGCTCGTTCTTCGTCCTGTGGAAGACCCCGTTCGGTCTCCGGCTGCGCTCCTGCGGTGAGAACCCGATCGCCGCCGAGTCCCTCGGCGTCAACGTCTACAAGTACAAGTACATCGCCGTGGTCGTCTCCGGCGGACTCGCCGGTCTCGGCGGCGCGTTCCTGTCGCTGGTCACCTCGCACATCTACAACGAGGGCCAGACCGGCGGCCGTGGCTACATCGGCCTCGCCGCGATGATCTTCGGCAACTGGCGGCCGGGCGGTCTCGCTATGGGCGCCGGCCTGTTCGGCTTCGCCGACGCGCTCCAGCTGCGCAGCGGCGGCCAGACCGTCCACGCGCTGCTCCTGCTGCTCGTCGCGATCCTCGTGGGCATCGCGGTCTGGAAGGCGTACAAGCAGCGTTGGATCACCGCGGCCATCAGCGCCGTCATCGGCGCCGGCGTGCTGGTCTGGTACCTCGGCACGGACACCGTTCCCGTCGAGTTCGTCAGCGCCACGCCGTACGTCGTGACCCTGCTGGTGCTCTCGCTCTCCGCACAGCGGCTGCGGATGCCCAAGGCGGACGGCATGCGGTACCGCAAGGGGCAGGGCAAGTGACCCCCACGGCCGTGTCGGAGGCCGACTGGGAGACCCTGCGGAAGGCGGCGCGCGAGGCCATGGCCCACGCGTACGCGCCGTACTCGGGCTACCCGGTCGGAGCCGCCGCGCTCGTCGACGACGGCCGGGTGGTCTTCGGCTGCAACGTCGAGAACGCCTCGTTCGGCCTCGGCCTGTGCGCCGAGTGCGGCCTCGTCTCGCAGCTCCAGGCGACCGGCGGCGGCCGGCTGACGCACTTCGTGTGCGTCGACGGCCGCGGCGAGGCCCTGGTGCCGTGCGGCCGGTGCCGTCAGCTGCTGTACGAGTTCGGCGGCGCCGAGCTGGTACTGGAGACTCCGGCCGGACGGCTGACGCTCGCGGAGATGCTTCCGCAGGCCTTCGGGCCCGGCCACCTGGCCCCGTAGGACATCCGAGCGGCCCTTCCGGCACGATGGGAGGGCCGCTCTCCCTTTCCCACTCCTCTATGCGCGTAGAAAGAGGCACTTCATGGACGTCATCTCGGTCATCCGCACCAAGCGGGACAAGGGCGAGCTGAGCCCGGAGCAGATCGACTGGGTCATCGACGCCTACACCCGCGGCGAGGTCGCCGACGAGCAGATGTCGGCCCTCGCCATGGCCATCCTGCTCAACGGCATGAACCGCGGCGAGATCGCCCGCTGGACGGCCGCGATGATCGCGAGCGGCGAGCGCATGAACTTCTCGTCCCTCTCGCGCCCCACCTCCGACAAGCACTCCACCGGCGGGGTCGGCGACAAGATCACCCTCCCGCTGGCGCCGCTCGTCGCCGCCTGCGGCGCCGCCGTGCCGCAGCTCTCGGGCCGCGGACTCGGCCACACCGGCGGCACCCTGGACAAGCTGGAGTCGATCCCGGGCTGGCGTGCGCTGCTCTCCAACGAGGAGATGCTGCACGTCCTGGACACCACCGGCGCGGTGATCTGCGCGGCGGGCGACGGCCTCGCCCCGGCGGACAAGAAGCTCTACGCGCTCCGTGACGTCACCGGAACGGTCGAGGCGATCCCGCTGATCGCGAGCTCCATCATGTCCAAGAAGATCGCCGAGGGCACCGGCTCGCTCGTCCTGGACGTCAAGGTCGGCTCGGGCGCCTTCATGAAGAACCTCGCGGACGCGCAGGAGCTGGCGCACACCATGGTCGGCCTCGGCACCGACAGCGGGGTGAAGACGGTCGCCCTCCTCACCGACATGTCCACCCCGCTCGGCCTCACCGCCGGCAACGCCCTGGAGGTCCGCGAGTCGGTCGAGGTCCTGGCCGGCGGCGGCCCGGCGGACGTCGTCGAGCTGACGGTCGCGCTGGCCCGCGAGATGCTCGACGCGGCCGGGATCAAGGACGCGGACCCGGCGCGGGCGCTGGCCGACGGCTCGGCGATGGACGTCTGGCGCCGCATGATCGCGGCCCAGGGCGGCGACCCGGACGCGACCCTCCCGGTCGCCCGCGAGCAGCACGTCGTCACCGCCCCGTCCTCGGGCGTCCTGACCCGCCTCGACGCCTACGACATCGGCATCGCCGCCTGGCGCCTGGGCGCCGGCCGCGCCCGCAAGGAGGACCCGGTCCAGGCGGGGGCGGGCGTCGAACTCCACGCCAAGCCCGGCGACCCGGTGACGGCGGGCCAGCCGCTGCTGACCCTGCACACGGACACCCCGGAGAAGTTCGACTACGCCCTGAAGTCCCTCGACACGGCCTGGGACATCGCGACGGCGGGCACGTCCTTCACCCCGAACCCGATCGTCCTGGACCGCATCGCCTGACCGTCTGATCGCTCCAGCGCCGCGCCGACGACGTGGCCGGGCGCTACGGGACCGGTGGACCCCCACCGGTCCCGTACGGCGCTCCGCGAACGGTGACGCGCCGCGCCCCCGGGTCGCGGCGGATCCGGCCCTCGGCACGACGCCCCCCGGCCCTCCGATGAGTTCCGGCCGCGGCGGGGGTCTCTCTGATGTGGACACCAGTCGACCGCTCGTTCTGACCCTCGCCGCCCGGCCCACCCCGGACGAGGTGGCGCGGCTGTGCGCCGTGCTCGAAGCGGCGCCGCCCACGGACGTCCGCTGCGAGGTCGGCGCGCTCGCGCACGCCGACCTCGCCGCCGTCGACGCGCTGGCCCGGCTGCGGCTCACCGCGGGACGTCACGGCCACCGGCTCGTCTTCCGGGGCACCGGACCCGAGCTGCGGCTCCTCCTCGGCCTGGTCGGCCTCGCCGACCTCGTCTGAACCGGTCGCGCGCTTCCTACGCCTCCAGCCGCTCCGGCATGTCGAAGAGCGGGAACCACCGCTTGGTGTCCAGGAAGAAGTCCATCCCGCCGACCTTGCCGTCGCGGATGTCGAGGACGATCAGCGCCCACGGGCTGTATCCGCCCTCCGGGTCCGGGTGGTACTGCGCGAAGGCCGGCGAGCCGTTCGCCACGGTCGGCACCAGCTTCGAGCCCGCGCAGACCTCGCCGACGCCCAGCATCCAGCCCACGATGTCGTCGTGACCCCGCAGCCACAGGTCGTACGGCGGCATGGACATAGTCGCGTCCTCGTGCAGGAGCGCGGTGAGCGCCTTCATGTCGTACCCCTCGAAGGCGGCGACATAGCGCTCCAGCAGCTCCTTCTGCTCATCGTCGAGCGGGTTCGCCGGGTCCGAGGCGCCCGGCTCGTGCTCCGCGAGCGTGGCCCGCGCCCGCTGGAGCGCGCTGTTGACCGACGCGACCGTGGTGGACAGCAGCTCGGCGACCTCGCTCGCCTTCCAGGCCAGCACCTCGCGCAGGATGAGGACCGCCCGCTGCTTCGGCGGCAGGTGCTGCAGGGCGGCGACGAACGCGAGCCGCACGGTCTCGCGGGAGACCGCCGTGTCCGCCGGGTCGGCGACCGAAGGCAGCACCCGCCCGTCCGGCACCGGCTCCAGCCAGGTGATCTCGGGCCGCGCGGTCAGCTGCGCCTGGGCGACCGGCGTGGCCGCCGTCAGATCCATCGGCCTGGCCCGCTTGTTGCCCGCGTTGAGCGAGTCCAGGCAGACGTTGGTCGCGATGCGGTAGAGCCAGGAGCGCAGCGACGAGCGCCCCTCGAAGGAGTCGATGGACCGCCAGGCGCGGACCATCGTGTCCTGCACGGCGTCCTCGGCCTCGAAGGCCGAGCCGAGCATCCGGTAGCAGTAGCCGGTCAGCTCGGTGCGGTACTTCTCCAGTCGGGAGTCCAGGTCGTCGGTCGTCGCGGTATCGCTCATCGGGTCCACCCCACTCGCCCCTCACCGGTACCAACGCGATACCGGTGAGGGGAAGTTACCGCAGCGCACCGACAGCGGGGGTCAGGTTCCCGGCTTGCGTCCGTAGACGAACACGTCGTCGCCGTTCCTGAGCAGGTTCCAGTACGCCTTCGCGTCGGCCGGACGCATGTTGACGCAGCCCGCCGAGCCCGGCGGGTTCCACATCGACTTGGTGACGGAGTGGAAGGCCTGGCCGCCGTCGAAGAACTGCGCGTACGGCATGGAGACGTCGTAGAGCGTCGACCAGTGGTTGATGTTGCGCCAGTAGACCTTCTTGGAGCCGGTCCGGGTCTCGGCGCCGTTCCTGCCGGTCCGCACCGGCACCGGGCCGTACTTCAGCCGCGCGCCGTCCTGGATCCAGCTCAGCTGGCGGGTCAGGTCCACACAGGCGATCCGGCCGCGGTTGGTGGGGCACTTCCCGGCCTTGTTCGGAGTGGTGCCGGCCCACTTCTGCGTGTACATCGTGTACATCGTCTGCCAGGTCAGCGGGCCCGCGTAGCCCTGCGTCGGCGTGATGCCGTGCTTGCGCTGGAACCCCTGGATGGCCAGACAGTCCGCGCGCGACTGGCGGCCGTCCACCGGGCGGCCGAGGAACTGCTCGACCTGCTTCTGGTACGGCCCCGTCGTCGCGCCGCACGACGCCGCCTGAGCCGGTGCGGCTCCGAGGGCGACCGTCAACGGCACCACCATCGAGGTGATGCCGAGGACGATCCCGGCCCGCTTGCGTATGGCTCCCATGATCACCACTCCCCCTTCGTTTCCTATGCCGTAGGACGAACGGAAAGCCGTGGCGGTTGTACGGGAACGGCGTCGATTCAGGCGGCCGTGCGGACCTGGAAGCGGCGCGCCTCCGCCCGGGCCGAGACCCGCGCGCTGTGGCTGCCGTAGAGGGTGATCGACACGACGCCGAGGACCGCGACCAGACCGAGCAGGACCGTGCCGGACCAGCCGCCGGCGTGGAAGGCGACGGCGCCGAGCGCGCCGCCCACGCTGCTGCCGATGTAGTACGCCGACTGGTAGAGCGCCGAGGCCTGCGCGCGGCCCGTGGTGGCCGTCCGGCTCACCGAGGAGGAGGCGACCGCGTGTCCGGCGAAGAAGCCGGCGGTGATCAGGACCAGGCCGAGCAGGACGGCGCCGAGCGAGGAGGACAGCGACAGCAGCAGCCCGGCCGCCGTCGTGCCGACCGCGAGGTAGAGCGCGCCGCGCCGACCCGTGCGGGCCACCAGCTTGCCGGCCGCGGCCGAGGAGACCGTCCCGACGAGGTAGACCAGGAAGATGGAGCCGATCACGCCCTGCGGGAGCGAGAAGGGGGCCTCGACCAGGCGGTAGCCGATGACGGTGTAGACCGCGCCGAACACCGTCATGAACAGGGCGCCGATCGCGTACAGCCGCATCAGCAGCGGGTCGGAGAGGTGGGTGCGGACCGTCCGGGCCAGAGTGCGGGGGTTCAGCGATCCGGGGGTGAAGTGCCGGGCCCGGGGGAGCAGCAGGCGGAACGCGACCGCGCACACCGCCGCCGTCAGACCGACCGCGAGCAGTCCCGCGCGCCAGCCCCACATCTGGGCCACCCAGCCGGTGACGATCCGGCCGCTCATCCCGCCGATGGAGTTACCCGCGACGAACAGGCCGATCGCCGCGATCAGCGCCTTCGGCCGGACCTCCTCGGCCAGGAACGCCATCGCCGAGGCCGGCAGGCCCGCGAGGGCCGCGCCCTGGACGGCGCGCAGCGCGATCAGCCACTCCAGGTTCGGGGCGAAGGGGACGAGCAGTCCGACGGCCACCGCGACCGCGAGCGAGGCGGTCATCAGCGTGCGCCGCCCGAACCGCTCGGAGAGGGCGCTCATCGGCAGGACGAGCAGGGCGAGCGCGCCGGTGGCGGCGGAGACCGTCCAGGAGGCCGCGGAGGCGGTGGCCCCGAACTCGGCGGAGATCGCGGGGAGGAGGGCCTGGGTGGAGTAGAGGAGGGCGAAGGCGGCGAGTCCGGCGGCGAAGAGGGCGAAGCTCATGCGGCGGTAGCCGGGGGCACCGGGGGCGAGGCGGGTGTCGGCGGCCGTGCTGGTGGCGGCCGCCTTGGTACTGGCGGAAGGCATACCTCGAACGTAGGGCGATCCGCTTGATGCGTCCAATGCATGGAACTGCTGTAATCGTTCCCATGGCGCATGAGTACAGGTCACAGGGTCGGCTGTCACCGAGTAGTTACGAAGAAGACATGGGGCTGCTGCTCGCGCCCCGGCTCGCGTACTTCGCGGCGGTGGCCCGGCACGAGCATGTGACCAGGGCGGCGGCCGAGATGGGGGTGCCCCAGTCGACGCTCTCCCGGGCGATGGTCCGGCTCGAAGGGGACCTCGGGGTCGCGCTGTTCGCCCGCAAGGGCCGCACGGTCTCGCTGACCCCGGCGGGCCGGACCTTCCTCGCCTCGGCGGAACGGGCGCTCGCGGAGGTGGAGCGGGCGGCGGACTCCGTACGGGCGGACGCCGACCCCACCGCGGGGCGCGTCGCCTTCGGCTTCCTGCACACGATGGGCTCGGAGACGGTGCCGGGGCTGATCCGGGCCTTCCGGGTCGACCACCCCAAGGTCCGCTTCACGCTGGTGCAGAACTACGGCGAGGCGATGATCGAACGCCTGCGGGCGGGCGAGCTCGACCTGTGCCTGACCTCCCCGGTCCCGGACGCGCCCGACCTGGTCGCCCGGCGGATCGACGAGCAGCGCCTGCGCCTGGTGGTCCCCGACGACCACCGGCTGGCCTCCCGCAAGCGCGTGCGCCTCGCGGAGGCCGCCGACGAGACCTTCGTGACCCTGGAGCCCGGTTACGGCCTGCGCCGCATCACCGACGACCTGTGCGCCGAGGCCGGGTTCACGCCCCGGGTCGCCTTCGAGGGGGAGGAGGCCGAGACCCTGCGCGGTCTGGTCGCTGCCGGCCTCGGCGTCGCCCTGCTGCCCCCGCCGGCGGTCGCCCGACCGGGCGTCGTCGAGCTCACCGTCACCGCCCCGCGCGCCGTCCGCGAAATCGGCGTCGCCTGGCTCGACGGCCACCCGGACACCGCGCCGGTGGCCGCCTTCAAGAAGTTCCTGCTGAGCAAGCGGGGTCACCTGCTGCCGGAAGGCCGGTCGCTCCCGGAGTGACGGGCCGGTGTGACCGCCCGGCGGAGCCCGGAGCCCCGGGCCGGCGCCGTCGGCCGTGTGACCGCCGGGCGGAGCCCGGAACGTGCTCCGCGGCTCACGAGCCTCCGAAGCCGGCCGCCAGCGGCATGCGCAGCCCCAGCGGCGGTGGTGCGGCCATCGCGTCGGCCAGCGGCCGGGCGTACGGGCGGGAGAAGAGCGATCCGAGGACGAAGTCGCAGGCCAGCGCGCGGACTTCGGCACCGTACTGGCGCAGCGCGTGACCGTCCGAGTGGACCTCGAAGCGGCAGGTGTCGCGGTTGGACTTCTTCGCCCGCTCGGCGAGCCGGTACGACAGCTCCGGATCCGTCCGCGCGTCGTTGGTCCCGTGCACCACGAGCACCCGGCGCCCCACCAGTTGCCGCACCGGCTCCGGCTCCGCCGCCACGTCGTCCTCCGGCAGCCAGGGCGCGAGGGCCAGGACGCAGTCGACCGCCGTGTGCCCGGCCGCCCGCAGCGCCGCCCGGGCGCCCATGCCGTGGCCGGCCAGGCAGACCGGGACGTCGCCGTAGCGCCGTACCGCCTCCGACACCGCCCAGGTCGCGTCGGCGGCCAGCTGTCCGTCCGTGCCGTTCCAGCCCCGCCCCCGGTAACGCACCACGTGCGCCACCAGGCCCTCCTCGCGCCCCGCGGCGGCCAGCCGCCGCCCCAGCGGCAGCGCCGCCAGGTGCGTGCGGAGCGAGGCGCGCCGCCCGGACGCCACCTCCCCGTCGGGCAGCAGCAGGACCACACCGCCCACCGCCGGGAGGGGGTGCGATGCGCCGACCGGCCGCCCGAGCCGGGGTGTCCGGCCGTCGGCAGTCCCTACGAGTGCGGAGTGCGCCATGGCAGAACAGTCTCAGAAGTCGACGTGTACGCCAGCCGTACGCGCGGTCACTGTTACGTATCGACGGGAACGCGTCGACAGGCGACCGGACAGGGCGCGCTCTACGCGCGTAGGCGCTAGAGTGCCGCAATGACGAGCCAGACCCCCAACCTGCCCACCAAGGAACAGATCCGCCGGGCCCCGAAGGTGCTCCTGCACGACCACCTCGACGGTGGACTGCGCCCCGGCACGATCATCGAACTCGCCGCCGCCCAGGGCTATGACGGCCTGCCCGAGAACGAGCCCGACAAGCTCGGCATCTGGTTCCGCGAGGCCGCCGACTCCGGTTCGCTGGAGCGCTATCTGGAGACCTTCGCGCACACCTGCGCCGTCATGCAGACCCGCGAGGCGCTCGTGCGCGTCGCCGCGGAGTGCGCGGTGGACCTCGCCGAAGACGGAGTCGTCTACGCCGAGGTGCGGTACGCCCCCGAGCAGCACCTGGAAGCCGGACTCACCCTCGAAGAGGTCGTCGAGGCCGTCAACGAAGGCTTCCGCGAGGGCGAGCGCCAAGCGCGGGCCGACGGCCACCGCATCCGCGTCGGCGCCCTGCTGACCGCCATGCGGCATGCGGCCCGCGCCCTGGAGATCGCCGAACTGGCCAACCGCTACCGCGACGCCGGCGTCGTCGGCTTCGACATCGCGGGCGCCGAGGCCGGCTTCCCGCCCACCCGCCACCTCGACGCCTTCGAGTACCTGAAGCGGGAGAACAACCACTTCACCATCCACGCCGGCGAGGCCTTCGGCCTGCCGTCCATCTGGCAGGCGCTGCAGTGGTGCGGCGCCGACCGGCTGGGCCACGGCGTCCGCATCATCGACGACATCGAGGTGTCCGACGACGGCTCGGTGACCCTCGGCCGCCTCGCCGCGTACGTCCGCGACAAGCGGATCCCGCTGGAGATGTGCCCGACCTCCAATCTGCAGACCGGCGCGGCCGCCTCCATCGCCGAGCACCCGATCGGCCTGCTCCGCAAGCTCCACTTCCGGACCACGGTCAACACCGACAACCGGCTGATGAGCGGCACGAGCATGAGCCGGGAATTCGAGCTGCTGATCGATGCGTTCGCTTATACGCTCGACGACATGGCGTGGTTCACGGTCAATGCGATGAAATCAGCGTTCATTCCTTTCGATGAACGGCTGGCGATGATCAACGACGTGATCAAGCCGGGTTATGCCGAGCTGAAGTCCGAATGGCTGTTCCAGCAGACCGTCACCACCAGCGACTCTTCCCGCCAGAGCGACTGACGGGCGGCGGGAAAAAAGGCTTGAAGCGGCCGGGAGACACGCACCCGGCCGCTTTTCGGTGTTTGCGGGAGCGTCCATTGCTGGCTAGTTTGCAAAGCCGCCCTGCATTCCCCGAATTCCTGCTTTCCCGCAGCTCAAAGATCCTCAGAGGATGATTTTCTGATGAAGCAGTCTGCCGCCAAGAAGCTCGGTGTCGCCGCTCTCGGTGCCGCTTTCGCCGCTGCCGCCGCCGGCACGGCCACCGCAGCCCCGGCCGCGCCCGCCGTCCCCGACGCGCTCGGCCTGGTCACCCAGACCGTGCCGCTGGGCGACGGCCTCACCGAGCTCCCCGACGGCGCGACCGAGTCCCTCACCGGCGCCCAGGGCGCCCTGGGCACCGGCGTCGACCAGGGCGTCAAGACCCTCCCCGCCACCGCCGACCAGGCCACCAAGAGCGTCCCGGTCGACGGTGTGACCAGCGCGCTCGGCGGCAGCGCGGTCACCGGCCTCCTCGGCGGCCTGCCGCTCAACGGCCTCCCCCTCGGCTGATCCACGCCGTACGCGCCGATGGGGCGCCCACCCGCACCGGGAGGGCGCCCCATCGGCGTTCGCGCGTCGCCGGCCGGCCTTACCAGGCGGTGCCCGCCGGCTTCTCCGCCGGCAGGAACAGCCACAGCGCCAGATAGATCAGGATCTGGGGGCCGGGGAGCAGGCAGGAGACGAGGAAGATGACCCGCATGGTGTTCGCCGAGGTGCCGAAGCGCCGTGCCAGCGCTGCGCACACTCCGCCGATCATGCGTCCGTCACGGGGGCGGGCAAGTGCGGCCATGGTGTGCTCCTTCGAGAGGCGTGTCCCGGGAGCCGCTTCGTCGGGCTCCCGGTGACTCCATACTCGCCCCCGAACGGGGGATAAAACGTCGGTCTACGGGGCGATCCCGACCCTGGGAATCGTCGGGGTCGCTCCCTGAGAGCCCTCGTCCCTCGACCGGGCCGGACCCCTGCGGGCCGTCCTCCCCGAGGAGGACCTGCCCCGCCCCGCGTCCTCCCCGCGGCGCAGCCGCGCCCGCCCTGCGGGCACCACGAGCAGATGGGCCAGGGCGACCCCGGCGCCGTTGAGCAGCAGCGCGTCGATGTCCACGACCTGGCCCGGCACGGCGGTCTGCAGCAGTTCGACGGCGAGGGAGATCAGCGTCCCGGCCGCGACCGTGCGGGCCAGCGACGCCCAGGGGGACACGTGCAGGCGTCCCTCGGCCATCGGCAGCAGCACCCCGAGCGGGGCCAGGAGCAGCAACCCCTCGCCGATGCGGCGGGCCGCCTGGGCCGGGCCGAGCGCCAGGTCCCCCTTGATTCCGGCGAGCGGGGTCAGGTTCGGCGCGGTCACCCAGGGCACGTCGAGTGGTCGGAGCGAGACCCAGGCGACGAGCAGCAGATGCGTGAGGAGGAGGACGAACCCCGCCACACGGACGACCACGGCGGCACTGCCGCCTGAACCTTGACGCTGCACGCCCCCCAAGACGCGCCCCGAGCCGGAATCGGTTCCGCCGCGACGCGGAACACCCCGCCCCGCCCGCCCGCCGGCCCCGTGGGCCTCAGGCCGCCGGGGGTGTCACCAGGCCCGCCGTCGGGGCCGCCGATTCCGGGCGTTCCCGCAGCTCGGTCGTACAGCGGTAGCGGCGCGGCGGATAGCCGCCCGGGCCGCCCAGGACGACCGAGTCCGCGCTCGGCTCCGCACCCGCCGCGCCCAGCGCGAAGGTGCAGACGATCTGCGACAGCGCGGTCGGCGCCAGGTCCTCCGGCTGCCTGCTCAGCCGCAGCGTGCCCGCCGGATCGCCCCGGTGCCCGCCGGAGACCGCCAGCGGCCCCTTCACGGCCGTGGTGAACCCTGCCTGCCGCTCGCTCTGCGACGGCTCGGTGCCCAACTGCGCCAGCAGCGCCGACGCCCTGCGCACCGCGTCTGCGCTCGCCTTCTCCTCGGGCAGCGGGGACTGGCGCTCCACCGCCTCCAACTGCGAACCGCACACCAGGAAGACCCGGACCGGGACGCCCGCCGCCCCCGGGGCCGCGTCCTCCTCCGGCACGCTGCACGGCACCCGCGACGGGGCGTGGCCCGCGTCCACGGGCACCGACGTCGTCCTGATCCCGCACCCCGAGAGCAGCACCGCCAGCGCGGCGACGACGCCCGCGCCCACCGCGCCGCGGCGGCCCCTTCCCGTACGCCGAAGCCGGCTCACCGCTCCCCACCCTCTTCTCCGGGCTCGCTCTGGCTCGGCAGCCGCAGCACGAACACCGCCCCGTCGCCATCGGGCGAGTTCGCGGCCGTGATCGAACCGCCGTGGATCAGCGCGTTCTCCCGCGCGATCGACAGGCCGAGACCGCTGCCCTCCGACCGGGGCCGGGAGGCGCTCGCCTTGTAGAACCGGTCGAAGACGTGCGGCAGGACCTCCTCGGGGATGCCCGGGCCGTGGTCGCGCACCTCGATCACCAACGTGTCGTCCTCCATGCGGATCGCCACCCGCACCGGCGACCCGCCGTGCTTGAGCGCGTTGCCGATGAGGTTGGCCAGGATCACGTCGAGCCGGCGCGGGTCGAGCCGCGCCATGATGCCCCGCTCGGCGTCCAGCTCCACCGCGTCCAGCCAGGCCCGCGCGTCGATGCACGCGGTCACCTGGTCGGCGACGTCGACGTCGTCCAGGACGAGCCGGGCCGTGCCCGCGTCGAAGCGGGTCACCTCCATCAGGTTCTCGACCAGGTCGTTCAGCCGGCGCGTCTCGCTGACCACCAGCGCCACGGCCGGCGCGATCATCGGATCCAGGGAGTCCTGCTCGTCCTCCAGGACCTCCGTCACGGCGGTCAGCGCCGTCAGCGGCGTGCGCAGCTCGTGCGACATGTCGGCGACGAAGCGCCGGCTGGACTCCTCCCGGGCGCTCATGTCCGCCACCCGTTTCTGCAGGGACTCCGCCGCGCCGTTGAACGTCCGTGACAGATCGGCCAGTTCGTCCGTCCCGGAGACCCGCAGCCGGGTGTCGAGCTTCCCCTCGCCCAGCTGCCGGGCCGCCTCGCCGAGCCGGTGCACCGGCCGCAGCACGGTCGTGGCGGCGGCCTGCGCGAGCAGCGCCGAGCCGATCAGGGCGAGCGTGGTGGCGATCCCCAGCGACCAGGCGAGCGAGTTCAGGTCGGCCCGCTCGGCCTCCAGGGACTTGAACATGTACCCCGTCGGACCACCGCCGTCGACCTTCGCCCCGCCCACCAGGTACGGCGTCCCGCCGCGCTGGGTGCGCTGCCAGAACAGGTGGTACGGATACGGGTTGGCGTCCGTGACGGGCCGCCGCTTCTCCACCTGCGCGCGCAGCGCGGACGGCACGTCCGCGAGGGTGAAGGTGTCCGGGTTCGAGGCCCCGATGATCGGCTTGCCCTCGTCCCGCTCCCCGAGCAGCAGCACGCTGTACCCGGCGCTGCCGCTCGCCATCTGCTCGGCCGCGCCGCGCAGTTCCTCCTCGGTGGGGTGCAGGGGCAGCGTCGCGGCCCGGTTCTGCATCTCCTGCCGGAAGTCGTTCAGCGCCCCGTCCTGGGTGCGGGTGAGGACCGCCTCGCGGTTCAGCCAGTACGCGATGCCGGACGCGGACGCGGCGGCGGTGAGCGCCACCAGCGCGAAGACGACGACCAGCCGCAGCCGCAGGCTGGTGAAGCGCAGGCCCGCGAACATCCCCTTTCTCACGCAGGGACGTCCAGTCGGTAACCGACGCCCCGCACCGTACGGATCAGGGTCGGGGAGGACGGCACGTCCTCCACCTTGGCGCGCAGCCGCTGGACACAGGCGTCCACCAGACGCGAGTCGCCCAGATAGTCGTGCTCCCACACCAGGCGCAGCAACTGCTGGCGGGAGAGGGCCTGGCCGGGCCGCCGGCTCAGTTCGAGGAGCAGCCGCAGTTCGGTCGGCGTGAGCTGCAGGTCCTCCCCGTTCTTGGTCACGGTCATGGCCGAACGGTCGATGACGAGCGAACCGAACGTGGCCGAGTCCGTGGACTCCCGCTCGCCCCGCCGCAGTACGGCACGGATCCGGGCGTCGAGCACCCGGCCCTGGACCGGCTTGACGACATAGTCGTCGGCCCCGGACTCCAGACCCACGACGACGTCGATGTCGTCGCTGCGCGCGGTCAGCAGGATGATCGGCAGCTGGTCGGTGCGCCGGATGCGCCGGCACACCTCGAAGCCGTCGATCCCGGGCAGCATCACGTCCAGCACGACCAGGTCGGGCCGCTGCTCGCGCAGCAGTTTCAGGCCGTCCTCGCCCGTCGCCGCGGTGGCCACTCGGTGGCCCTGGCGAGACAGGGAGAGCTCGAGGGCCGTGCGGATGGCGTCGTCGTCCTCGATCAGCAACAGGAAAGGCACGGCGCCATTCTGTCCCATGCGGCCCTCGGAGTTCGACTGCGCGGCGTCACCGCCCCCTGTGACACGGCTGTGACAGTCGACGGACACCGCGATGAAGTGCGGGCGGCAAGCTTCTTGGCACACGGACCGAAGCCGACTCCAACCGACGGGGGGCGTGAGATGAACGCACTGCACAGCACCACCTCGAACGCAGTTGTCACGCGTCTCCACGACGTCGTGCGGAGCACCGAGAAGTCCGGCGGGGTGAACGGACGGGGGTGCGTTCGCAGCGCCGGACGTCAGCACAAGGCGCCGTACATGGTCGCCGTGGCTGACGGGGGAGCGGCGTACGGGGAGGGCACGGGGGAGCGGACGTCCCTGTCGGAGGCGGAGTTCACCGCCTACGTACAGGAACGCCGAGCCTCCCTGTACGCCACCGCCTACCACCTCACCGGTGACCGCTTCGAGGCCGAGGACCTGCTCCAGAGCGCGCTCTTCTCGACGTACCGGGCGTGGGAGCGGATCAGCGACAAGGCGGCGGTCGGCGGCTATCTGCGCCGCACCATGACGAACCTGCACATCAGCGCCTGGCGCCGCCGCAAGCTCAACGAGTACCCGACCGAGGAGCTGCCGGAGACGGCGGGCGACACGGACGCGATGCGCGGCACCGAGCTGCGGGCGGTCCTGTGGCAGGCCCTGGCCCGGCTGCCCGAGCTCCAGCGCACGATGCTGGTGCTGCGCTACTACGAGGGCCGTACGGATCCGGAGATCGCGGAGATCCTGGACATCAGTGTCGGCACGGTGAAGTCGAGCATCTGGCGCTCCCTGCGCCGGCTGCGCGAGGACGAGGTCCTCAGCTTCGGCCGTGACGAGGAGGAGTCCTTCGGCGAGCTGGTGGCCTGAAGGAACGGGGGGAACCACGGGGGAGACACGGGGGCCCGTACGGGGGGTACGGGGCACGGGGGAAATGGCGCGGGTCGGACAAGCCGGGGGGGCTTGTACGGCCCGCGTCGTGTCGTCCCCTTCAGTGCGAGGCGGCCGGGGCGCGGTGGCGGCCCGCCGCCGCGGCGGCGAGACGGCCCAAGGCCTCCTGCTTGGCACAGGGGTGGGCGCCCAGCGCGGTCTGGCGGGCCACGATGGAGCGTTCCGCCCGCATCAGGCGCCAGCCGCGGCGCAGCAGGAACGGGACCGACTTGCGGCCTTCCCTGAGGTCGCGGACGAGCCGGCGGCGGAACGTCGTCGAGGGCCGGCCGCGCAGGCACAGCGCGTCGGCGAGCACGCCGAGGTCCGCGCAGCGCGCCACGATCTCGGCGGCGAAGATGCCCTCCGCGACGAAGAGCGGGGTCCGCCCGATGTCCAGCAGCTCGTGGTCCACGCGTGCGCTGGTGGCGAGGTCGTACACCGGAACGTCCGTACGGCCCGACCGGCACAGGTCCACGATCGCCGCGACGGCGGTGTCCGCGTCCCAGGACAGCGGCGAGTCCCAGTCGATGTCGGCGCTGCCCGCCACCAGCGGGAGCGTCGGGTCGTCGGCTTCTTTGTAGAAGTCGTCGAGGCGCAGGACGGGGAGGCCGGCGGCGGCGGCGAGGGACGACTTGCCGGAGCCGGAAGGGCCCGCGAGCAGGACGACACGGGTCACAAGCGAAGGGGAACTCACGGGACACCAGTGTGAGGCATCACCCGGGGGAGCGGACCCACCCGGGAGGACGTTGGTGTGCGCATCACGGCGCCACTACTCTCGGTGCCTTCGTGGTTACTCGAAGTCGGAGGACTTTTCATGGCGCGTCACGCAGCATCCGGGACCTCTCGCCGCGGTGCCTGGTCGAAGGCCGGGCTGACCGTCACGGCCGCGGGGGCGGCGGTCCTCGGGCTGGGCGCCGCCGCCCAGGCGGCCCCGTCCGCCCCGGCGCCGCTGCCGGTCGACTCGGTCGTCGGCTCGGACGCGGCGGCCGCCGGGGCGGGCGTCCTCGGTGCCGTCGGCCACGGCGTCGGCCCCCTGACGGAGCTGCAGCTCGACCCGCTGGCCAACACCGGCGTCGACCCCCTCGCCAACGGCGTGGGCACCCAGGTCGCGGACTTCCGCCCGGTGGGCACGAACCTGGTGACCGACCCCGTCACGAAGGGCGGGGCGCTGGCCGATCTGCCGGTGGCCGGCGAGGCGGTGAAGGCTCTGCTGCCCCGGTAGCGACGCCCGGTTCCGTACGGAACGCGCGCGACGGCCCCCGGGGTCGGTTCCCCGGGGGCCGTCGCGCGGTGGTGCTCGGTGCGTCAGTACGAGGAGCCCGAGGCGCCCAGTGAACCCGTCGGGTGCCACACCGTCTTCGTCTCCAGGAAGGCGGTCAGCCGCTCCGTGCCCTGGGGCCGCGTGAAGTCCGTCGCCCGCGGGCGCAGGACGCGCTTGAGGTTGTCCGCCGCCGCGATCTCCAGCTCGCGCGCGAGGTCCGCGTCCGCGCCGGTCAGGTCGATGGCGTTGACGTCCTGGTGCGCCGCGAGGTGCGGGCCCATCTCCGACGCCTTGCCGGAGAGGATGTTGACGACGCCGCCCGGAAGGTCGGAGGTGGCGAGCACCTCGCCCAGGGACAGGGCCGGCAGCGGGGCCTTCTCGCTCGCGATCACGACCGCGGTGTTGCCGGTCGCGATCACCGGGGCGATCACCGACACCAGGCCGAGGAACGAGGAGTCCTGGGGCGCCACGACGGTGACGACACCGGTCGGCTCCGGGGTGGAGAGGTTGAAGAACGGACCCGCGACCGGGTTCGCCCCGCCCACGACCTGGCCGATCTTGTCCGTCCAGCCGGCGTACCAGACCCAGCGGTCCACGGCCGCCTCGACGATCTCCGCCGCCTTGGACTTCGACAGGCCCTCGGCCTGCGCGACCTCGCGCACGAACTGGCTCTTGCGGCCCTCCAGCATCTCGGCGACGCGGTAGAGGATCTGGCCGCGGTTGTACGCCGTCGCGCCGGACCAGCCGCCGAACGCCTTGCGCGCCGCCACGACGGCGTCACGGGCGTCCTTGCGGGAGGAGAGCGGCGCGTTCGCCAGCCACTTGCCCTTGTGGTCCTGCACTTCGTACACCCGGCCGCTCTCGCTGCGGGGGAACTTGCCCCCGACGTACAGCTTGTAGGTCTTGAAGACGCTCAGACGGTTCTCATCAGACATCGAGGTACGCCTCCAGGCCGTGGCGACCGCCCTCGCGGCCGAAGCCCGACTCCTTGTAGCCGCCGAAGGGCGAGGTCGGGTCGAACTTGTTGAACGTGTTGGCCCAGACGACACCGGCGCGGAGCTTGCCGGCCACGGCCAGGATCCGCGAGCCCTTCTCCGTCCAGATGCCCGCCGACAGGCCGTACTGGCTGTTGTTGGCCTTGGCGACCGCCTCGTCCGGCGTACGGAACGTCAGCACGGAGAGCACCGGGCCGAAGATCTCGTCGCGGGCGATGGTGTGCGCCTGCGTGACGTTGGTGAAGAGCGTCGGGGCGAACCAGTACCCGGACGCGGGCAGTTCGCAGGACGGCGACCAGCGCTCGGCGCCCTCCGACTCGCCCTTCTCCACCAGCGTGGTGATCCGGGACAGCTGCTCGGCGGAGTTGATCGCTCCGATGTCGGTGTTCTTGTCCAGCGGGTCGCCGAGACGCAGCGTCGACAGGCGCCGCTTGAGCGAGTCGAGCAGCTCGTCCTGGATCGACTCCTGGACCAGCAGGCGCGAACCCGCGCAGCAGACCTGGCCCTGGTTGAAGAAGATGCCGGTGACGATGCCCTCGACGGCCTGGTCGATGGGCGCGTCGTCGAAGACGATGTTCGCGCCCTTGCCGCCCAGCTCCAGCGTCAGCTTCTTGCGGGTGCCGGCGACCGAACGGGCGATGGCCTTGCCGACCGCGGTGGAGCCGGTGAAGGCGACCTTGTTCACGTCCGGGTGCTCGACGAGCGCGGCGCCGGTGTCGCCGTAGCCGGTGAGGATGTTGACGACACCCTTGGGCAGTCCCGCCTGGCGGCAGATGTCCGCGAAGAACAGGGCGGAGAGCGGGGTGGTCTCGGCGGGCTTCAGGACGACGGTGTTGCCGGTCGCCAGGGCCGGGGCGATCTTCCACGCCAGCATCAGCAGCGGGAAGTTCCACGGGATGACCTGGCCGGCCACGCCCAGCGGGCGGGGGTTCGCGCCGTAGCCGGCGTGGTCGAGCTTGTCGGCCCAGCCGGCGTAGTAGAAGAAGTGCGCGGCGACGAGCGGGAGGTCCGCGTCGCGGGTCTCCCTGATCGGCTTGCCGTTGTCCAGGGTCTCCAGGACGGCCAGCTCACGGCTGCGCTCCTGGATGATCCGGGCGATGCGGAAGAGGTACTTGGCGCGCTCGGAGCCGGGCAGCGCCGACCACTTCTCGAACGCCTTCCTGGCCGCCTTCACCGCGCGGTCGACGTCCTCGGCGCCCGCCTGGGCGACCTCGGCGAGGACCTCCTCGGAGGAGGGCGAGACGGTCTTGAAGACCTTGCCCTCGGCCGCCTCGACGAACTCGCCGTCGATGAACAGGCCGTACGACGGGGCGATGTCGACGACCGAGCGCGACTCGGGCGCCGGGGCGTACTCGAATACAGATGCCATGATCGATCAGTCCACCGTGACGTAGTCGGGGCCGGAGTAGCGGCCGGTCGCCAGCTTCTGACGCTGCATGAGCAGATCGTTGAGCAGGCTGGAGGCGCCGAAGCGGAACCAGTGGCTGTCCAGCCAGTCCGCTCCCACGGTCTCGTTGACCAGGACCAGGAACTTGAGGGCTTCCTTGGTGTTGCGGATGCCGCCGGCCGGCTTCACGCCGATCTGGACGCCGGTCTGCGCGCGGAAGTCGCGCACCGCCTCCAGCATCAGCAGCGTGTTGGCGGGGGTGGCGTTGACCGCGACCTTGCCGGTCGAGGTCTTGATGAAGTCGGCGCCGGCCATCATCCCGAGCCAGGAGGCGCGGCGGATGTTGTCGTACGTGGACAGTTCGCCGGTCTCGAAGATCACCTTGAGGCGGGCGCGGTCGCCGCACTCGGCCTTGATCGCGGCGATCTGCTCGAAGACCTGCAGATACCGGCCCGCGAGGAAGGCGCCACGGTCGATGACCATGTCGATCTCGTCGGCGCCTGCGGCGATCGCGTCGGCGGTGTCGGCGAGCTTCACGGGGAGCGCGGCGCGCCCGGCAGGGAAGGCCGTGGCGACGGAGGCGACCTTGACGTCGGAGCCCGCGACGGCGGCCTTGGCGGTGGCCACCATGTCGGGGTACACGCAGACGGCGGCGGTCGTCGGGGTCGTACGGTCGGACGGGTCGGGATGGACGGCCTTGGCGGCGAGCGCCCGGACCTTGCCCGGGGTGTCCGCGCCTTCGAGCGTCGTCAGGTCGATCATCGAGATGGCCAGGTCGATGGCGTAGGCCTTGGCCGTCGTCTTGATCGAGCGGGTGCCGAGGGACGCGGCGCGCGCCTCCAGGCCGACGGCGTCGACGCCGGGCAGCCCGTGGAGGAAGCGACGCAGCGCACTGTCGGACGCGGTCACGTCGGCGAAAGTGTGTGCTGCAGGTGCAGTGGTGGGCATGGTCACCAGTCGAGCATATCTACGCGCGTAGCGACCTGTACAGGCCCCGCCTTCCTTCGCGTGCCCGAGCCGCCTGAGCCGTGGCGGGGGCGCTGAGGCAGAATCGGCGGTATGACGAGCCCCCAGCCGCCCGCCGAGCCGGCCTACGCCGACCGCGTCTTCCGTTCGCCCTTCGGGATCGCGGGCGGTGTCCTGACGCTCGCACTCGTCGGCTGGTTCTGCGGTGACGCGATCGTCCGCGGGCACGGGCGGACCCCGTGGGTGGCGCTGGCGGCGCTCCTGTTCCTCGTGCCGCTCATCGTGGCGTTCACCTTCCGGCCCGCGGTCTACGCGAGCGAGGACCGGCTCCGGATCCGTAACCCGTTCCGCGACATCACGCTGCCCTGGGCCGCCGTCGCCGACGTCCGGGCCGGGTACTCCAGCGAGGCGCTCACCCGGTCCGGGACGAAGTACCAGCTCTGGGCCGTCCCCGTGTCGCTGCGCCAGCGCAAGCGGGCCGCGCGGCGCCAGACCCGTGCCGCGCAGGACGACCCGCACGGCCGCACGTCCGTCCACGCCGATGTGAGCGACGCCTCCCGGCTCGCCCCCGCCGACCGGACAGTGGCCGACCTCCGCGACCTCGCGGAGCGGTGCGGCACCCGACCCGGAGCCCAGGGCGAGCCGCGGCTGCGGTGGGCGTACGAGATCATCGCGCCCGCGGCGGCCGGCCTGGTGCTGCTCGTGGTGCTGCTCGCGACGGGCTGAGCGTCCGCCGTACGACGAAGGGCCGGGGACGCACGCGGTGCGCACCCGGCCCTTCGCTCTGCCTACCGTCGGCTCAGGGGGCGTGGAAGCCCTGGACGTCGGCGATGAGGTCGACGCTGCCGTTGCGGTTGTAGAAGCTGACCTTGCCGTCCTTGACGGGGACGACGACGAGGTTGGGGACGGTCTGTCCCGCGGTGACGTTGAGGTTCGACGCGCTGGTGCGGGTCGTGCCGTAGGGGTGGACGGAGACGAACGTTCCCGCGGTGGGGTTGGTGGCGGTGACGTTGAGGACGACGGCGGTGACTCCGGTGGCCGGGACGCCGCCCTTGCCCGCGACCGTCAGGGTGACCGCCTCGCCGGCGCCGACCTTGGCCTTGGCCACGCCCGTGCCGTCCCGGGTGTCCATCACCCGTGACGGTGTCACCGGCTCGTAGAGCGAACCCGCTTGCGTGTCGGTGTAGTACCCGGCGACGTCGGCGATGAGGTCGACGCTGCCGTTGCGGTTGTAGAAGCTGACCTTGCCGTCCTTGACGGGGACGACGACCAGGTTGGGGACGGTCTGTCCCGCGGTGATGTTGAGGTTCGACGCGCTGGTGCGGGTCGTGCCGTAGGGGTGGACGGAGACGAAGGTCCCCGCGGTGGGGTTGGTGGCGGTGACGTTGAGGACGACGGCGGTGACTCCGGTGGCCGGGACGCCGCCCTTGCCCGCGACCGTCAGGGAGACGGTCTTGTCGGCGCCGACCTTGGCCCTGGCCACGCCCGTGCCGTCCCGGGTGTCCATCACCCGCGACGGCGTCACCGGCTCGAACCGGGAACCGGAGCCCGTGAGGGTGTAGTACCCGGCGACGTCGGCGATGAGGTCGACGCTGCCGTTGCGGTTGTAGAAGCTGACCTTGCCGTCCTTGACGGGGACCACGACCAGGTTGGGGACCGTCTTCCCCGCGGTGACGTTGAGGTTCGACGCGCTGGTGCGGGCCGTGCCGTAGGGGTGGACCGAGACGAACGTTCCCGCCGTCGGATTGGTGGCGGTGACGTTCATGACCACCGCGGAGACGCCCCTGGCCGGGACGCCGCCCTTGCCCGCGACCGTCAGGGAGACCGTCTTGCCGGCGCCGACCTTGGCCTTGGCCACGCCCGTGCCGTCCCGGGTGTCCATCACCCGCGACGGCGTCACCGGCTGGTACGCCCCGGAGGCCAGGGACTGGGCGCGGGTCAGCGCGACGTCACCGGTCAGCGTGAGCGCCGCTCCCTCGCCGTCCGCCGGGACGGCCGTCAGCGACCAGTCGTACAGCCCGTCCGGTAGCGTCGTCCCCGACGCGTCCTTGCCGTCCCAGGTCGCCTCGATCCGGCCGCGGGTCTCGCCGCCCTGGAGGGTGCGGACGACGGTGCCGGCCGCGTCGCGGACGGCGATCCGCCAGGACGAGGCGGGCTTGGACAGCCACCAGCTGCCCGACCACGTCGGGTCGGCGGCCTTGCGGTCCAGGATCCCGGCGGGGGCAAGGGTGTCGAGCACCCGCAGGGGCGGCGCCGCCACCCCGACGGGTACGACATGGATGTTCTCCGCGGCGTCCACGTAGGAGACGTGGCCGCCGAACCGGTCCACGGTCCAGCCGCGATGCGGTACGGGATCCGCCACGGTCCCGATGACGCGGGTCGCCCCGCCCCCGCGCAGGGGGGTGGCGGAGACCGTGTGGCCCTGGACGTGGGCGATGTAGCCGTCGCCGAGCAGTGCGGAGGTGTGGGCGGGCAGGGAGACGTTCGCGGACGTGTCGAGGTTCTTCACCCCGGTGGCCGTCGCGCACTTCCAGTACACGGCGGCGCCGACCGCCTGCAGCCCCGTCAGGTCGCAGTTCGCCACCTTCACCGAGCGCGTGGTCGCGCCGGTCCTGACGTCGACCGCGTCGACGACCCCGGCGGTCCCGCTCTCCACCCACAGCGTGCCGCCGTCGAGCGAGGTCAGCCGGTCCCCGATCGCACGGGAGAAGACGTTCTTGTCGGTGTCGATGTCGTGGACCTTGTACGTCTTCGGCGTGCTGTGGTCTTCGACGTACGCGACGTACCGGCCGGACGACTGGAATCCGGACGGGTCGAGACGGGTGTCCGTCCACTGGTTGCGCTCGAGAACGCTCCCCTCCTCGGCGACCCGGACGTTGCCCGGGTATCCGGTCCAGAGGAGCCGGCCGTCGCCGGAGGGAACGATCGTCTCGCACGAATCGCGGCAGTATCCCGGGACGTTGTTGTAGCCGTCCTGGCCGCGGTCGATCCTCGGACCCGCCGCGAGGTCACCGCTGAGGGTGAGGTTCCGGGAGACGACCGCCGCCGCGTTGTACCGGTCGTACTCGTAGTTCTCGGTGCCGTGCAGGACGCCCTGCGCGACGACCAGCTGTTCCGTGCGGGTGATGCCCAGCGCGGTCTCGTACAGCGGCGTGAGGACGGGCTCGGACCCGTCCTCGGGGATCTGGACCCGATGAACCTTGTACGTCCCGTCCGCGCCCTTGACCGTCGCCAGCGCGCCGTCGTCCGGGGCGCCGAGGACCGCGTCGGCGTCGAACGCCGGGCGTGGCTCGCCCCCGTCCAGCGGATACAGCGCGTGCGGGTCGTCACCGTCCTGGTACTTCTCTCGGACCACCGCGTAGTCGCCCAGGAGCGCCGAGGGCGGCTCGGGTACGGAGATCTCCGCGACCGGCCGGGTGAGGTCGCCCTCGGTGTCCCACACCTTGAGGCGGCCGGTTCGGTAGTCGAAGTCCATGACGCGCGAGCCGACGAGCGGCGCGGTGCGGCCGGTGATGTCGTACGCGATTCCCGTCGGACGGACGACCAGGTCGTCGAGGCCGACCCAGCCGACCCGTTGGGCGCCGTCCGCCGTGTACGAGACGAAGAACCCCTTGCCGTTGCCCTGATCCCTGTGGGCCGTGACCCGCTCGGCACCGGCCGGCGCGATCACCGTGCGGTCCTTCAGCACACCGTTCTCGTGGGAGAGGACATGGACGGTCTTCGCGCCCGCGTGTTCGGTGGTGACGACCGAGCCGGCCTCGACATGGGCGAACGACTGGTTCACGGGGACCGTCACGGTCCGCTCGGCAGCCGTGGGGCCGTCCTGGAAGACCACCCGCTTGGGTCCCCCCAGCGGCTCGTACAGGCGGGCGATCCCGGTACCCGTGCCGTACACGTTGTGGGCGTCCTTGGCGTCGTACCGGACGGCGGCGCCGTCGGCGTACGTCACCCAGACGTACCCCTGCCAGTCTTTCTGCAGGAAGCCGGTCGCCCCCGCGTAGACGATCTGCCCCGGGACCCGGGACTTCTGGGCCGGGATGGTGAGCGGTGCCGTCGGGGTCGCGCCCTCCGCCGCGACCGCCGGTCCGCCGGTGAGCGGCAGGAGCGTGGCGGCCGCCGCCGCGGCGACGGCGACGGCGATCGCCGCCGGTCGCCGACGTGCCTGATCCGTGTGTCTTCTCGCGCGATAGCGCAAAGTGGCCCCCCACTGTGGTTAAACGGTCAAAGGTTCGAGGCTAACAACGGACTCTGACGACCCCTCTGCTTCCCTCGTCACGACTCCGTCCCGACTGTCACAGCTCTGTGACGGTCACGGGGGCCCGTGCCAGACGAGGAGCATGTAACCGCCCAGCCAGGCCGAGGACAGGGCCGCCGCCGCCAGGACCAGGGCGGCCGCGTGGAGGCGGGCGCGGGCCAGGGCGTGGGCCAGGGGGAGGAGGAGCGGGAAGCCCGGCAGGAGGAAGCGGGCGCGCGGGAAGTAGACGCCGCCGCTGCCGAGGACCACCAGCAGCAGAACCCCCGTGAAGACCAGCAGCGGCAGCGGCTGCCGGTCGCCCAGGCAGAGCAGGAACAGCGCCGCCGCGCCGATCAGCACCACCGAGACCACGACCAGGAAGAGCTGGGGCCTTCGGTCGTACACCAGGAGCTCCCGCAGGGTCCGCGCGGTCTCGGCGCCCCCGTCCCACTCGTTCGTCCACAGTCGCTGGACGGCGAAGTAGCCGTCCCAGCGGCCCAGGCGCAGCCCCACCCAGCCCACATAACCGAGCCAGCCCAGCGGGGCCGCGAGCGCCGCCGCCAGGGCGGGGCGGCAGCCGCGCCGGGCCGCGAGCAGGCCGGCGGCCGTCACCGCCGCGGCGAGGGCGATCCCGGTCGGCCGGGTCAGCCCCGCGGCCACCGCGAGCCCCGCCGCCCAGGCCCAGCGGCCGGTGAGCACGGCGTACAGCGCCCAGGCGGTCAGCGCGGTGAACAGCGACTCGGTGTAGCCCATCCACTGGACGACGGCGACCGGCAGCGCGCCCCACAGCACGGCGAGGACGGTGCCGGTCCGGCGGCCGTGCAGCCGGTCGCCGACGGCGAAGACGCCCCAGGCGGCGATCAGCGAGCAGACCCCGGCGACCACCAGCGCCACGGAGGCGGGCGAGCCCGGCGCGAGGGCGGAGAAGACCCTGATCAGCGCGGGGTAGAGCGGGAAGAACGCGAGGTTGTTGCCGTAGGTCCGCTCGCCGAGCTCCTGGGCGTAGCCGTGTTCGGCGATGCCCAGGTACCAGGACGAGTCCCAGGAGGTCGCCAGCGTCGGCCAGACGCCGTGGCCGCGCAGATGCGCCCAGCGGGTGAGGACCAGCAGGCCCAGGAGCCGTACCACCAGATAGCCCAGCAGCGCGGGGGCGGCGTGCCGCAGGGTTCCGCGCACCCGCTCCGGGAGGGCGTCGCGCGGCGGGTCCTGAGGCCGTCGCGAGGCGGGCACGGTGGGGCGGACGGTCAGCACCGGGGGCACCGCGGCGGCTCCAGGGGTGGACGTTCGGGATACCGGGTCACCCTGGCCCGGGGCACCTGATCGCGGGACGCGCGTTGCATCCGTTGCCGTACCGGATTCACTCGTACGGGAAGGACGGAGGACGTGACCGGGGGCGCGGGGGGAAAACGGCGAGGGGCCCGTACGGAAGCGATTCCGTACGGGCCCCTCGGGCGTGTCGTCGCAGCACCGCCGACCGGGCGGGCGCCTGGGCCGGGCGGGTGCTCGGAGGCCGGCGCCTGGGACCGGCGGGTGCTCAGAGGCCGGCGGCGATCGCCAGGTCCCGCTTGATCGCTGCGAGGACCTCGGCGCCCTTCGCGCGGGCCGCGGCCAGTTCGCCTGCGCCGCCGACCGGGACCACGACCTCCAGGTAGCACTTGAGCTTGGGCTCGGTGCCGCTGGGGCGGACGATCACCCGGGCCTTGTGCTCGCCGTCCAGGTAGTAGCGCAGACCGTCCGTCGGGGGCAGCGACTCCGTGCCCTTCGTCAGGTCCTCCGCCCGGGTCACGGTCAGGCCGGCCAGCGAGACCGGCGGCCGCTCGCGCAGCGCGCTCATGGCGTCGGCGATGACGCTCAGGTCCTCGACCCGTACCGACAGCTGGTCCGTGGCGTGCAGGCCGTGCGCCACCGCCAGGTCGTCCAGGAGGTCGGTCAGCGTCCGGTCCTTCTCCTTCAGCTCCGAGGCCAGCTCGGCGACCATCAGCGCGGCGGTGATGCCGTCCTTGTCGCGGACGCCCTCGGGGTCGACGCAGTACCCCAGCGCCTCCTCGTAGCCGTACCGCAGGCCGTCGACGCGGGCGATCCACTTGAACCCGGTCAGGGTCTCCTCGTAACCGACCCCGGCGGCCTCGGCGATGCGGCCGAGCAGCGAGGACGACACGATCGACTCGGCGAAGACGCCCCGCGCGCCCTTGCGGACGAGGTGCGCGGCGAGCAGCGAGCCCACCTCGTCGCCGCGCAGCATCCGCCAGCCGCCCTCGGCACCGGCGTCCGGCACCGCCACCGCGCAGCGGTCGGCGTCGGGGTCGTTGGCGATCACGATGTCGGGGTCCACGGCGCGGGCCGCCTCGAACGCGAGGTCCATCGCGCCCGGCTCCTCCGGGTTGGGGAAGGCGACCGTCGGGAACGCCGGGTCCGGCTCGGCCTGCTCGGCGACGAGCGCCGGCGGCGGGAACCCGGCGCGCGCGAAGGCGGCGGTCAGGACGTCCTTGCCGACGCCGTGCATGGCGGTGTAGACGGTCCGCACGGTCCTGGGCGACCCAGGGGTCAGGACGGCCTCCGTGCGCGCCAGGTAGGCCTCCAGGACCTCGTCGCCGAGGGTCTCCCAGCCGGACTCCGGGCGGGGCACGTCGGCGAGCGAGCGCACGGCGGCGATCTCGGCGGCGATCTCCGCGTCGGCGGGCGGCACGATCTGCGAGCCGTCGCCGAGGTAGACCTTGTAGCCGTTGTCGCGCGGCGGGTTGTGGCTCGCGGTCACCTCGACACCGGCGACGGCGCCCAGGTGCCTTATGGCGAACGCGAGGACGGGCGTCGGCAGCGGGCGCGGGAGCAGGGCGGCGCGCAGGCCGGCGCCGGTCATCACGGCGGCGGTGTCGCGGGCGAAGTCGGCGGACTTGTAGCGGGCGTCGTAGCCGATGACGACGAGGCCGCCCTCCTGGCCCTTGGCCTTGAGGTACGCGGCGAGTCCGGCGGCCGCGCGGATCACGACCGAGCGGTTCATCCGCATGGGTCCGGCGCCCAGCTCCCCGCGGAGGCCGGCGGTGCCGAACTGCAGCGTGCCGGCGAACCGGACGGCGAGCTCGTCGGTCTCGCCGTCGGCGAGGAGCCGGGCCAGCTCGTCGCGGGTCTCGTTGTCGGGGTCCTCGGCGAGCCAGGCCTGGGCCCGGGCGAGGAGGTCGTCCTGCGTCACGGTGTGTGCCTTTCGGAGGGTACGGACGGGAGGGCGCGGGCGGGTTCTCTTCCCCGCCCCGCCCCTTCCCGAACGGGGGAGGAGGCCGGGGAGGCGGCGCGGCTCCTGCGGATGCCGCCCTGAGGGTGCCGGTACCGGGTGCCGGGCCGCGGTCGTCGAACCCGACCGGGGCCACGAGCCGCCCCCGTGCCGCGCCGGGCGTACGGGCCGGGAGGCGGCCTCCCGGACGCCGGGCCGTGGCGCGACGAGCGCTCCGAGCCACGAAGCCTTACGGACCCGGGCCGACGGGCACCGAGGCCGGGCCTCGGTGCCCGTCGGGCGCCGGAGCCGCGCGCGCTGGGAATGCCGCAGGCCTCCACGCCTGGCAGCCCGACCGGCCACTGGCGCCCTGGGCGCACGCCCCGCGCCCCGCAGGGGCCCTGGCGTCCGGGGCACGCCGGGCGCGGGGAGGGCTGGGTGCGGGCCTCGGGACCGGCAGACGTCGAGCCGGCCGGGTCGCGACCCGGTCTCGGCGTCGGACAGCTGCCGATCCGGTAGCGGCCCCGGAGTACGAGCGGTCCGCCGGAAGGCCGGGCCGGTCGGACGTCAGATGCGGTCGAGTACGCGGGTGAGCAGTTCGCCCATGCGCGCGGCCGAGTCGCGGCCCGCCTGGAGGACCTCCTCGTGGTTCAGCGGCTCGCCCGAGAGCCCCGCCGCCAGGTTGGTCACCAGGGAGATGCCCAGGACCTCGGCGCCGGCCTCGCGGGCCGCGATCGCCTCCAGGACGGTGGACATGCCGACGAGGTCGCCGCCCATGACGCGGACCATGTTGATCTCGGCCGGGGTCTCGTAGTGCGGCCCGGGGAACTGGACGTACACGCCCTCTTCCAGGGTCGCGTCGATCTCCTGGCACAGTGCGCGCAGCCGCGGCGAGTACAGGTCCGTGAGGTCCACGAAGTTCGCGCCGACGATCGGGGAGGCGGCCGTCAGGTTGATGTGGTCGCTGATCAGGACCGGCTGGCCGGGGCGCATGCCCTCGCGCAGACCACCGCAGCCGTTGGTCAGCACGACGGTCTTGCAGCCGGCGGCGACGGCGGTGCGCACGCCGTGGGCGACGGAGGCGACGCCCCGGCCCTCGTAGAAGTGCGTGCGGCCCAGGAAGACCAGCACCCGCTTCTCGCCGATCTTGTACGAGCGGACCGTGCCGCCGTGGCCCTCGACGGCCGGCGGCGGGAAGCCGGGCAGCTCGGTGACCGGGAACTCGGCCTGCGGGGCGCCGAGCGCGTCGACGGCCGGCGCCCAGCCGGAACCCATCACCAGGGCGACGTCGTGGTTCTCGGTGCCGGTGAGCTCGCGAAGGCGCGTGGCAGCGGCCTCGGCGGCCTCGTACGGGGTGGCAGTTGCGTTCACTGACTCTCTCGCCTCGGGGAGGGGATGTCCGAGGGGAGCGCCCCGGACGGATTTCCTACGCGCAGAAGCGTAGCCCGAGATTGCCTACGCGCGTAGATGACGATGCTGACGGACATGCGATCGTTGTCTTGTCGTTTCCGACGAACGGCGCCGCCGCACGGCGCCCCGCTTCCGCCGAACCGGCTTCCGGCCGACAGGTCGGGCCTCCTCCGCCGAGGCGAGGAGGACGACCTAGCAGGGCCGCTTCCGCAGCTCCATCACGTAGTCGTGCGGCGCGCCCGCCGACTCCGCCGCGTCGGCGATCTCGCCGAGGTAGCGCGCGGACGGCAGGCCGCCCTCGTAACCGTTGAGGACGTACACCCAGGCGGGTTCCTCGCCGTCCAGGGTGTGCACCCGCAGCCGCATCCGGCGGTAGATGTCGAGCCCCACGCCTTCCCAGCGGTCCATCGAGTCCTCGTCCATCGGCGCGATGTCGTACAGCGCCACGAAGACCTGCGAGCGCGGCGCCTCCACGATGGTGGCCAGCGCCCCCTCCCACCCCATCTGCTCGCCGCCGAAGGTGAGCCGCCAGCCGTTGAGCCAGCCGGTGCCGCGCAGCGGGGAGTGCGGGGCGCGGCGGGTCATGAGCCGCGCGTCGAGGTTGCCGGCGTACGCGGCGTAGAGCGACATGGGTCCGAGGGTACGGGAGGGGGAGGCGTGATCGCGGAAGCCCGTGGTGGGGGCCGTATGGAGGCCCCGACGAGAGCACCCTTGAAGCGTGCGGGACAATGGGGTACGCACTGCACGCAGCCCCACGGGGTCACCCCCCGGCAGAACGAGAGCGCGAGGCGTAACCCACGTGACCCGGATCGTGATCATCGGTGGCGGACCCGGCGGATACGAGGCGGCCCTGGTGGGCGCCCAACTCGGCGCGGAGGTGACCGTCGTCGACTGCGACGGCCTCGGCGGCGCGTCCGTCCTGACCGACTGTGTCCCCTCGAAGACCCTCATCGCGACGGCCGAGGTGATGACGACCTTCGACTCCTCGTACGAGGAGCTGGGCATCATCGTGGCCGACGACACCCCGCACGTGGAGCAGGCCGCCCGCGTCGTCGGTGTCGATCTCGGGAAGGTCAACCGCCGGGTGAAGCGCCTCGCGCTCGCCCAGTCCCACGACATCACCGCCTCCGTCACCCGGGCCGGCGCGCGGGTGCTGCGCGGCCGTGGCCGGCTGTCGGGGCAGCAGGCCGTGGACGGCTCCCGCCAGGTGATCGTCACCGTCGCCGACGGCAAGGAGGAGGCGCTCACCGCCGACGCCGTGCTGATCGCGACCGGCGGGCACCCGCGCGAGCTGCCCGACGCCCAGCCGGACGGCGAGCGGATCCTGAACTGGACCCAGGTCTACGACCTCAAGGAGCTCCCCGAGGAGCTCATCGTGGTCGGCTCCGGTGTCACCGGCGCCGAGTTCGCCGGCGCCTACCAGGCCCTCGGCTCCCGGGTCACCCTCGTCTCCTCCCGTGACCGCGTGCTGCCCGGCGAGGACCCGGACGCCGCCGCCGTCCTGGAGGACGTCTTCCGCCGCCGGGGCATGAACGTCATGGCCCGCTCGCGCGCCGAGTCCGTCAAGCGGGTCGGCGACCGGGTCGAGGTCACCCTGGCCGACGGCCGGGTCATCTCCGGCACCCACTGCCTGATGGCGGTCGGCGCCATCCCGAACTCGGCCGGAATGGGTCTGGAGGAGGCCGGGGTCCGGCTGAAGGACTCCGGCCACATCTGGACCGACAAGGTCTCCCGTACCTCCGCCCCGGGCGTGTACGCCGCCGGTGACGTGACGGGCGTCTTCGCGCTCGCCTCGGTGGCGGCCATGCAGGGCCGGATCGCGATGTACCACTTCCTCGGGGACGCGGTGGCGCCGCTGAACCTGAAGACGGTCTCCTCCAACGTCTTCACCGACCCGGAGATCGCCACCGTCGGCTACACCCAGGCGGACGTGGACGCGGGCAAGATCGACGCCCGGGTCGTCAAGCTGCCGCTGCTGCGTAACCCCCGCGCGAAGATGCAGGGCATCCGGGACGGTTTCGTCAAGATCTTCTGCCGTCCCGGCACGGGGATCGTGGTGGGCGGCTGTGTCGTCGCCCCGAAGGCGAGCGAGCTGATCCATCCGATCTCGATCGCGGTCGACAACAATCTGACCGTCGAGCAGATCGCGAACGCCTTCACCGTGTACCCGTCCCTGTCGGGCTCGATCGCGGAAGTGGCACGGCAGTTGCACACCCGAAAGGCGACGGGCGAGGCGTAGTCCGCCCGGCGGGCCGGGGGAGCGCGCGGCGCCCCCCGGCGAGCCCCGGCGAAATCGGGGCCACCGCGCGCATGAGGGGATCGACGACGGGGCTTCCCATATCAGTTGGGAGCCCCGTCTGTGCGCATCTTCTGCAATTCGGCGCATACTGCTGAAAAGTATCGGCCGCTCAGGTTACTGTCAGTTTCGTGTTCGCTGCAGAACGTCGTCAGTTGATCCTCGAAATGGTGCGCGCCAACGGTGCCGTGTCGCTCCGTGAGCTCGCCCGCGTCGTCCAGACCTCAGAAGTGACCGTACGGCGAGACGTGCGGGCACTGGAGGCAGAAGGACTCCTCGACCGCCGGCACGGCGGTGCGGTACTGCCGGGCGGGTTCACGCGAGAGTCCGGCTTCCCGCAAAAGTCCCATCTCGCGACCGCGGAGAAGACGGCCATCGCCGACGTCGCCGCGAGCCTCGTCGAAGAGGGCGAGGCCATCGTCGTCGGCGCCGGGACGACCACGCAGGAGCTGGCCCGCCGGCTCGCCCGCGTGCCCGGTCTGACCGTGGTCACCAACTCCCTGCTCGTCGCCCAGGCTCTCGCCCACGCCAACCGGGTCGAGGTCGTCATGACCGGCGGCACGCTGCGCGGGTCGAACTATGCCCTGGTGGGCAGCGGGGCCGAGCAGTCCCTGCAGGGGCTCCGGGTCTCCCGCGCCTTCCTGTCCGGGAGCGGACTGACCGCCGAGCGCGGCCTGTCCACCTCCAACATGCTCTCGGCGAGCGTGGACCGGGCCCTCGTGCAGGCGGCCGCGGAGGTCGTGGTCCTCGCCGACCACACCAAGCTCGGCACCGACACGATGTTCCAGACGGTGCCCACGGACGTGATCACCCGCCTGGTCACCGACGAGCCCCCGCCGCACGACGACCGGGCGGCGACGGAGCTCCAGGCGCTGGCCGACCAGGGCGTCCAGATCGCGGTGGCGGGCACGGGCGCGGCTCCGGGCGCGGGAGGTGACCAGGTCCCCCCGGGCGGCGGCCGCCCCCGACGTGACGTACCGCTGCCCGGTCAGCGGGGGCGGTATCCGGCCGGACAGTTCCGCGGCGCCGCCGCGATGGCCGCCGAGCCGCTCGCGCAGGAGAGGACCGCCCGCGTCGCGGACATGCGCCGCCGCTGACCCTCCCTGCCGCCGCGAACCGCCCCGCCCGCCGAGGGCGCGGCGGCGCCCCGTCACCTCGCGAGGCCCCGCAGCGTCAGGGCGAGCAGCCGGTCCGCCAGGCCCCGGTCGTCCGGCGACTGTTCGGCGGCCAGGGCGATCGCCTTGGTGAGCTGCATCAGATCGCCGATCGACACGTCCGCGCGGACCGCACCCGCCCGCACGGCCCGGTCGAGCAGCCGCTCGCCCGCCGCCCGCAGCGGGACACTGCACGGCGCGAGCGCCGAACTCTCGTCGTACGAAGCCGACATGAGCGCCCGCGCGAGCCCGCGGTACTCACCCGCATGGGTGATCAGGGCGCGCAGCCACTCGGTGAGCGCCCCGCACGGATCCGCCGCCTCCGCCAGGTCACGGGAGCGCTGGAGCAGCGCCCCCAGCGCCTCCTGGAAGACCGCGTTCACCAGCGCGTCCCGGCTCGGGAAATGCCGGTACAGCGTGCCGATGCCGACCCCCGCCCGGCGGGCGACGTCCTCCAGCGAGGCATCCGTACCGTGCACCGCGAACGCGGCACGGGCCTCGGCGAGCAGCCGCTCGTGATTGCGGCGCGCGTCGGCACGCATCCGTCTCCCCACCCCCGTTGCGGTCGACCCGGCCCCGTCGACGAAGGGCCCGCAGGCGGAGTGCGCCTGCGGGCCCTTCGTACGGTACCGGTGTGCCCGGATCAGTCCTTGATCTCGCAGATCGGGGCGCCCGACGTGACCGAGGCGCCGACCTCCGCCGCCAGGCCCTTCACCGTGCCCGAACGGTGGGCGTTGAGGGGCTGCTCCATCTTCATGGCCTCCAGGACGACGATCAGATCGCCCTCCTTGACCTCCTGGCCCTCCTCCACCGCCACCTTCACGATGGTGCCCTGCATCGGCGAGGCCAGGGTGTCACCGGAAGCGGACGGGCCCGACTTCTTCGCGGCGCGGCGCTTCGGCTTGGCACCCGCGGCCAGACCGGTGCGGGCCAGGCTCATGCCCAGTGACACCGGCAGCGAGACCTCCAGGCGCTTGCCGCCGACCTCGACGACGATCGTCTCGCGACCGGACTCGTCCTCCTCCGCCTCGGCACCGGCCGGGGCGAACGGCTTGATCTCGTTGACGAACTCCGTCTCGATCCACCGGGTGTGGATGCGGAACGGATCGCTGGTGAACGCCGGGTCGACCACGACGGCCTGGTGGAACGGGATGGCCGTGGCCATGCCCTCCACCGTGAACTCCGACAGCGCGCGGGCGGCGCGCTGCAGAGCCTGCTCACGGGTGGCGCCGGTCACGACCAGCTTCGCCAGCAGCGAGTCCCAGGCCGGGCCGATCACCGAACCGGACTCCACACCGGCGTCCAGCCGGACACCGGGACCGGTGGGCGGGTTGAAGACGGTGACGGTGCCGGGCGCCGGCAGGAAGTTGCGGCCCGGGTCCTCGCCGTTGATACGGAACTCGAAGGAGTGACCGCGCACCGGCGGGTCGTCGTAGCCGAGGACCTCGCCGTCGGCGATGCGGAACATCTCCCGCACCAGGTCGATGCCGGTGACCTCCTCGGTCACCGGGTGCTCGACCTGGAGACGGGTGTTGACCTCCAGGAAGGAGATCGTGCCGTCGGTGCCGACGAGGAACTCGACCGTGCCGGCGCCGACGTAGCCGGCCTCCTTCAGGATCGCCTTCGACGCCGCGTACAGCTCCGCGTTCTGCTGCTCCGTCAGGAACGGCGCGGGCGCCTCCTCGACGAGCTTCTGGTGGCGGCGCTGGAGGGAACAGTCACGGGTCGAGACCACGACGACGTTGCCGTGCGTGTCCGCCAGGCACTGCGTCTCGACGTGACGCGGCTTGTCGAGGTAGCGCTCGACGAAACACTCGCCGCGACCGAAGGCGGCCACGGCCTCGCGGACGGCGGAGTCGTACAGCTCCGGGACTTCCTCCAGGGTGCGGGCGACCTTCAGGCCGCGCCCGCCACCGCCGAAGGCGGCCTTGATCGCGATCGGCAGCCCGTGCTCCTCGGCGAAGGCGACGACCTCGTCCGCGCCGGACACCGGGTCCGGCGTGCCCGCGACCAGCGGCGCACCGGCGCGCTGGGCGATGTGACGGGCGGCCACCTTGTCACCGAGGTCGCGGATGGCCTGCGGCGGCGGGCCGATCCAGGTCAGACCCGCGTCGAGCACGGCCTGGGCGAACTCGGCGTTCTCGGAGAGGAAGCCGTACCCGGGGTGGATCGCGTCCGCCTCCGCGTCCTTGGCCGCCTGCAGCACCTTGGCCATGTCCAGATAGCTGGCGGCCGGGGTGTCACCGCCCAGAGCGAACGCCTCGTCGGCCGCGCGGACGTGCAGAGCGTCCCGGTCCGGGTCGGCGTAGACGGCTACGCTCGCGATCCCGGCATCCCGGCACGCCCTGGCGACGCGGACAGCGATTTCGCCACGGTTGGCGATGAGCACCTTGCGCACGATGGCTCCCTCCTTGAAACAAGCTGAGTTTAGGGACTGCCGACACGGCCTTTCGACCCGTCCCCAGTGGTGAGCTTGCCCACACGGAGCGTGATACGAGGCCCGCTCGGGTCGTGAAATCCCTTGTCGCACCACGGTACGCAGGGTTCCTTTACGGCACAGTAGCTCCGAGGTGTGGCGCAGGTCTCTGTTCCAGCGGCCAGTCGCCGAGCGGGTTTCTTTGTGGAGTCCCTACGAATGGCCCAATGATTCTTTGCGGTCGGCTCCGGCTGCGCGGACCCTTGTCCGAAGGTTTACCAGTCAGTAGCCTTCGCGCTGTCGTCCGTACTGCAGGTAACAGCCGTACTCAGGGGGTGGCCCGCGTGGCCCGAAGACCGATAGCACTCGTGACGGCGGCGGTGCTCCTCCTGGAGGCGCCGGGCATCGTCGTCCTCAACGCCGTGATGGCGCGGTTCGTGGAGATCCAGTCGATGTCACTCGACGGGCTCGACCCGGACGCGATGGTGACGGGCACCTGGGCGCTCGGCATCGTCTCGGGCGTCCTGCTGGCCCTGTGCGCCCTGGTGGCCGCCCTGGCGGGCATCCGCGACCGGCGTCCGGGCCGGGCGGGCCGCGCCCTCCTCATCGGCTGCGCGGTGATCCACGGCATCCTCGCCGCGGTGACGGTCGGTCTGATCGGCTGGGGCGCCTTCGCGTTCCTGTCCGTGGTGCTCGGTCTCGTCGTCCTGACGCTCGTGGCGTACGGGAAGACCGAGGGAGCCCCCGAAGGGGCTCCGGCGACCGCCTAGGGGGTGTCTGACAATTCCCCGCGGCGTCGCGGTGTCCGGCACGCACGCTCGCCGCGTTGCCGAAAAGCCCTAGTAGCTCCGCTACGAGGGCTCTCCGGCGCCTTGCGAATCGCACGCGCCGGACACCGCTCCTTCTTCCACGGGGAATTGTCAGACACCCCCTAGGGACCTGGCGGGCGCTCAGGTCCACAGGTCGGTGATCGGGACCCCGAGCTTGCCGAGCAGCGTGCGCAGCAGCGGCAGGGACAGTCCGATCACGTTGCCCGGGTCGCCGTCGATGCCCTCGATGAACGGCGCCGAGCGGCCGTCCAGGGTGAACGCGCCCGCCACGTGGAGGGGTTCGCCGCTCGCCACGTAGGCGGCGATCTCGTCGTCCGTGGGCTCGCCGAAGCGGACCACGGTGGAGGCGGTCGCCGATTCGTACCGCTTGGCGGCCGTGTCGTAGACGCAGTGGCCCGTCTGGAGGATGCCGACCCGGCCCCGCATGGCCTTCCAGCGGGCCGTGGCCTCCTCGGCGTCGGCCGGCTTGCCCAGGGCGCGGCCGTCGAGTTCCAGGACGGAGTCGCAGCCGATGACGAGCGCGCCGAACGCCTCGGGGCGGGCGGCCACGTGGGCGGCCTTCGCCTCGGCGAGGGCGAGGGCGAGTTCGGCCGGGGTCGGGGCGTGCGTCTTGTCCTCGTCGACGCCGCTCACGATGACCTCGGGGGCGAGTCCGGCCTGCCGCAGCAGTCCGAGCCGGGCGGGGGAGGCGGAGGCGAGCACGACACGGCGGCGATCAGCAGTCATGGGGGAAGCGTAGCCAGTCCGCGGCACCGGCCGGGGGCGCGCCGGCCCGCGCGCCCGGCGCGGGCGGGGGCCTTCGGCTCCCCGGGCGTGGGTGACGGCGTCAGTGCAGGCCCGCCGCGAGCATCGCCACCAGCATCGCCAGAGCCAGCAGGATGGACGCGCGCCGCAGCATCGCCTGCATGTCGCGCATCTCCTTGGGGGGCTCGTTCTTCGGGTCGGACCAGAGCATGTCCCGATCCTGCGGCCGGCGGCGGCCGGTGCGCCTGAGTACCCGTACTCAAGACCCCCGGTCCCGATGGACTACTCACCCCCGGGTGAAGACGCCAGCACCGGCCGCCGTGAGGGCCGCCGTGACCGCTCGCTCGGCGTCGTCGGCCCCCAGCGGCTCGCGGGTGATCATGAAGCGGTAGTAGAGCGGGGCCGAGACGGCCCGGAGCAGTTCGAGGCCGTCGGTCCCCGCCGGGACCTCGCCGCGGGCGGCGGCCCGCTCGACGACCGGGGCCCATTCCTCCAGGCGGGCGCGGTAGAAGCCGTTCAGCGCGGCGGCGCACTCCTCGTCGCAGGCCGCGGCGGCGATGACCGCGCGGAAGACCGCGCCCATCCGCGGGTCGGTGAGGGTGTGGCGTACGAGCGTGGCGTTGGCCCGCAGGTCGCCGGCGAGGCTCCCGGTGTCGGAGGCGGGCAGGGAGCGGTCCGCCATGTCCCGCAGGAGGTCGGTCACGAGGCCGACGGGGGAGCCCCAGCGGCGGTAGACGGTCGTCTTGCCGACCCCCGCGGCGGCGGCGACGTGGTCCATGTTCAGCGCGTGGAAGCCGGCGCCGGCGAGGGCGTCCTCGGTCGCGGCCAGGACCGCCGCGCGGACCTTGGCGGTACGGCCGCCGGGCCGGACCGTGCCGGGCGTGCCCTCCGCGGCCGGCGTCCCGGCTCCTGTCCCGGCCCTCTCTCCGCCTTCGGGTCCGTTCCCGGCTCCGTTCCCGGCCTCCGGGCCGTCCTGGCGACCGCCGCCCTCCGGGCCATCGGCTCCATCCAAATGGGTCTGCTGTTCCATTAACGCCTCCGACTCTGCTACCGTCCTTCCATCTTAATGGAACTCGGTTCCCGTTAGCCCTCGGAAGGGTCGTGTCATGAAGAAGTTCCTCCCGCCGCTGCTCGTCGCCGCCCTCGGCCTCACCCTCCTCTCCGGCCCCCCGGCCGGCGCCCGCCCCGCCCACGGGCCCGGCTGGCAGGCCGCCTGGGGCGCCGCCCCGCAGGCGCCCGCCACCGGCTTCACCCCGAACTGGTCGCAAGAGGGGTTCTCGCGCCAGACCGTCCGTCAGGTCGTCCGCGTCACCGAGGACGGCGACCACCTCCGGATCCGGCTCTCCCACGCGTACGGCACCTCGCCGCTCGTCGTCACCGGCGCCACCCTCGCCCGTACGGACACCGGCCCCGGCCGGGTCGCCGCGGTCGTACCCGGCTCGGTCCGCCACCTCACCTTCGGCGGCAGACGCTCCGTGACCGTCCCCGCCCGCGGCGAACTGCGCAGCGACCCCGCCGCCCTCCCGGTGCGGCGGCTGGACTCCGTCACCGTCACGCTCCACTTCGCCGGGACGACCGGCCCCGCGACCTTCCACTCCCAGGCCTGGGCCGACAGCTACCGGGCCGAGGGCGACCACCGCGCCGATGTGAGCGGCCGGGCGTTCACCGCCCGCACCTCGTCCTGGTACTACCTCAGCGGGGTGGACGTGAGCGGCGGGACCCCGCCCCGCTCCGGCGCGGTGGTCCTCTTCGGCGACTCCCTCACGGACGGCTTCGGCTCCACCCCCCACGCCGACCGCCGCTACTCCGACGCGCTCGCCGAGCGCCTCGACCGGCCCGTGGTGAACTCCGGCATCGGCGGCAACCTCGTCCTCAACGACTCCGCCTGGTACGGCGAACGGGCCACCGCCCGCTTCCGCCGCGACGCCCTCGACCAGCCCGGCGTCTCCACCGTCGTCCTGCTCCAGGGGGTCAACGACATCGGCTTCAGCGAGGCCGCGCTCAAGGCCGACCCCTCGCCCACCTACAAGCCCTCGCCGGTCGTCACCTCCGCCGAACTCATCGCCGGGTACCGGACGCTGATCGACGCGGCCCACGACCGGGGCGTGCGGATCGTCGGCGCGACGCTGCCGCCCTTCAAGGGCAGCAGCCACTGGGGCCCGACGGCCGAGCGGACCGCCGCCGAGGTCGACCACTGGATCCGTACGTCCGGGGAGTTCGACGCGGTCGTCGACTTCGCCCGGCTCCTCGCCGACCCGGCCGACCCCCGGGCGCTGCACCCCGCCTACGCGTACGAGGACCGGCTGCACCCGAACGACGCCGGCTACCGCCTCATGGCCGAGGCGGTCGCCCCCCTCGTCTGACCGCGCCCGGCCGGACCGGGGGACGCGCGAAGCTCTTCCGTACGGCGCTGCCGGCCGGCCCCGGGACGCGCGAAGGCCGGACCTCCCGCACAAGAGGTCCGGCCTTCCGTGCGCGCAGGCGTCAGACGGGCCAGTAGGAGCGCGCCCACGAGCGCGGCCCCGGCCGGTGCCGTACCCCGCGGGCGATCCGCGACGGGTCGGACCAGCCCTCGGGAACCCCCGGGCCGCCCTCGGCGGCGGACGCCGCCGCCGTCGCCGCGGCCCGGGCCTGGACCACCGCCAGTGCGGCGGCCAGCTCCTCCGGGGTCGGATTGCCTCGAACGACCTTGATCACAACGGCTCCTTACAGGGGGATGTTGCCGTGCTTCTTCGGAGGCAGGGATTCCCGCTTCGTCCGCAGCTGACGCAGACCCTTGACGATCTGCAGACGGGTGTCCGACGGCATGACCACACCGTCGATGTACCCGCGCTCGGCCGCCGTGTACGGGTTGAGCAGCGTGTCCTCGTACTCCTGGATCAGCCGCGCCCGCTCGGCCTCCTGGTCCTCGGCCGCCGCGATCGTCCGGCGGTGCAGGATGTTGACCGCGCCCTGCGCGCCCATCACCGCGATCTGCGCGGTCGGCCAGGCCAGGTTGAGGTCGGCGCCCAGGTGCTTGGAGCCCATGACGTCGTACGCGCCGCCGAACGCCTTGCGGGTGATGACCGTGATCAGCGGGACCGTCGCCTCGGCGTACGCGTAGATCAGCTTGGCGCCCCGGCGGATGATGCCGCCGTACTCCTGGTCCACGCCCGGCAGGAAGCCCGGCACGTCCACGAAGGTGATCACCGGGACGTTGAAGGCGTCACAGGTCCGGACGAACCGCGCGGCCTTCTCGGACGCGTCGATGTCCAGACAGCCGGCGAACTGCATCGGCTGGTTGGCGACGATGCCGACCGGGAAGCCCTCCACCCGGCCGAAGCCGGTGAGGATGTTCGGCGCGAACAGCGCCTGCGTCTCCAGGAACTCGCCGTCGTCCACGACGTGCTCGATGACCCGGTGCATGTCGTAGGGCTGGTTCGCGGAGTCCGGGATCAGGACGTCCAGCTCGCGGTCCTCGTCCGTCACGTCCGGCTCGGCGACCTCCGGGAAGGCCGGCGGCTCGGAGAGGTTGTTCGACGGCAGGTACGACAGCAGGGACTTGACGTACTCGATCGCGTCCTTCTCGTCGCCCGCCATGTGGTGCGCGACGCCGGAGGTGGCGTTGTGCGTCCGGGCTCCGCCCAGCTCCTCGAAGCCGACGTCCTCGCCGGTCACCGTCTTGATGACGTCCGGGCCGGTGATGAACATGTGCGAGGTCTGGTCCACCATCACCGTGAAGTCGGTGATCGCGGGGGAGTAGACCGCGCCGCCCGCGCACGGGCCGACGACCAGCGAGATCTGCGGGATCACCCCCGAGGCGTGCGTGTTGCGGCGGAAGATCTCGCCGTACATCCCGAGCGCGCTGACGCCCTCCTGGATGCGGGCGCCGCCGGAGTCGTTGATGCCGATGACCGGGCAGCCGGTCTTCAGGGCGAAGTCCATCACCTTGATGATCTTCTGCCCGAAGGTCTCGCCCAGGGCGCCGCCGAAGACCGTGAAGTCCTGGGAGAAGACGGCGACCGGACGGCCGTCGACCGTGCCGTAACCGGTGACGACACCGTCTCCGTACGGCCGGTTCTTCTCCAGACCGAAATTGGTCGAACGGTGCCGGGCCAGCTCGTCCAGCTCCACGAACGAGCCCTCGTCGAGCAGCAGCTCGATCCGCTCGCGCGCGGTCAGCTTCCCCTTCGCGTGCTGCTTCTCCACGGCACGTTCGGAGCCGGCATGGGTCGCCTCGTCAATGCGGCGCCTCAGATCCGCGATCTTGCCCGCGGTCGTGTGAATGTCGATTTCTTGCGGCTCTACCGACTCGGACATCGGGATGCGGCTCCCTGCCTGGTCACGGGGGTACGTTGACTACCAATGGGCTACTGCTGGGCTACTGATCCGTAGGGTATCGACGCCGATACCGTTCGGCACTGCGGTCTTTGCCACACCTAGGCTGCCTTGCATGACGTCCTCTCATGGCTCAGGAGGGCCCTGGTCCGACCTGGACCGGCCCCCGCTCAACGCCGCCGCGCTGCGCCGCGCGCTCCTGCTCCCCGACGGCCTGTGGACCTCCCTGGACGTGGTCCCCACGACCGGCTCCACCAATTCCGACCTGGCCGCCCGCGCCGGCGACCTGCCCGAGGGGGCGGTCCTGGTCGCCGAGGAGCAGACCGCGGGACGCGGCCGCCTCGACCGCGACTGGGTCGCGCCGGCCCGGTCGGGCATCTTCGTCTCCGTCCTGCTCAGGCCCGACGTGCCGGTCCACCGGTGGGGCTGGCTCCCGCTGCTGACCGGCGTCGCCGCCGCGACCGGCCTCGCCAAGGCCGCCGGCGCCGACCTGTCCCTCAAGTGGCCCAACGACCTGCTGGTTTCGGTCAGCGGCGAGGAACGCAAGACCGGCGGCATCCTCGCCGAGCGCGCCGGGGAGGACGGGGTCGTCCTCGGGCTCGGCATCAACGTCACCCTCCGTGAGGACGAACTCCCCGTCCCGGCGGCCGGCTCCCTGCTCCTCGCGAACGCCGTCTCCACCGACCGCGACACGCTGCTGCGGGCCGTGCTGCGCTCCCTGGAGCAGTGGTACGGGGAGTGGGTGCGGGCGGGCGGCGACCCCGAGCGCTCGGGCCTGCAGGCGGCGTACGCGGCGGGCTGCGCCACGTTCGGCCGGCGCGTCCGGGCCGAGCTGCCGGGCGAGCGGATGCTGGAGGGCGAGGCGGTGGCCGTGGACGGCGACGGCCGGCTGGTGGTGGCGACGGAGGGCGGCGGCACCGAGGCGGTCTCGGCGGGCGACATCGTCCACCTGCGCGCCGAGGAGTAGCACCCGGCGGAGGAGTAGCCCCCGCGCGGAGGAGCCGACCGCCTCGCGGAGGAGCCGGCCGCTGCTCGGAGCGGACGCTCACGCGGAGGAGCCGACCGCCGGGGGGCCGGGAGGCGGCGCGTCGCGGAGCCGGGAGTGCGGCGCGCCGCGGACCGGGCCAGACTGACCGGACACGGCCCGGGGCTCCTCCCCGGTGAGGGACCCGGAGCGCCCGCCCCCTGGGGCGGGTGCCCGGCACCCGCCGTGGCGTGACGACGGGGGCCCGGCACACGGTTACGGCGTGAGCTGGCACACACCTGTCGTATCGTGGAGCGCGATCCAGGCGACAGATCGGCAGGGCAGTGGGCAGGGAACGGGCAGGAGGCGGCCGGTGACCGTCGACGACGAGAACGCGGGCGGGGACGAGCCGGCCACGTATCCCACCCCCCACCATGTCGTCGACCACACGGCCGAGCCGACCGACGATCCCCTGGCCATCCGCCTCGAACAGCTCATCCTCGGGGCCGAGCGCCGCTACACCCCCTTCCAGGCGGCCCGCACCGCCGGCGTCTCCATGGAGCTCGCCTCCCGCTTCTGGCGCGCGATGGGCTTCGCCGACATCGGACAGGCCAAGGCGCTCACCGAGGCCGACGTCCTCGCGTTGCGGCGCCTGGCCGGTCTCGTCGAGGCGGGGCTGCTGAGCGAGCCGATGGCCGTCCAGGTCGCCCGCTCCACCGGCCAGACCACCGCCCGGCTGGCGGAGTGGCAGATCGACTCCTTCCTGGAGGGCCTGACCGAGCCGCCCGAGCCCGGCATGACCCGGACCGAGGTCACGTACCCCCTGGTCGAGCTGCTCCTGCCCGAGCTGGAGGAGTTCCTGATCTACGTCTGGCGCCGCCAGCTCGCCGCTGCCACCGGCCGGGTCGTCCAGGCCGGTGACGACGAGGAGATGGTCGACCGGCGGCTGGCCGTCGGCTTCGCGGACCTCGTCGGCTTCACCCGCCTCACCCGGCGCCTGGAGGAGGAGGAGCTCGGCGAGCTGGTCGAGGCCTTCGAGACGACCTGCGCGGATCTGGTCGCCGCGCACGGCGGCCGGCTGATCAAGACGCTCGGCGACGAGGTGCTGTACGCGGCGGACGACGCGGGGACCGCCGCCGAGATCGCGCTGCGGCTGATCGAGACGCTCGGCCACGACGAGACGATGCCCGCCCTGCGCGTGGGCATCGCCTTCGGCACGGTGACGACCCGGATGGGCGACGTCTTCGGCACGACCGTGAACCTCGCCAGCCGGCTCACCTCGATAGCCCCGAAGGACACCGTCCTGGTGGACGGGGCGCTCGCCGAGGAGCTGACCAGGACCGGCGAGGCTCCCGTCTCCGAGACCCAGGCGGCGGAGGAGGCGGCCCGCGCCGAGAAGGAGGGCGAGGAGGCGCCGGCGTACCGCTTCGCGCTCCAGCCCATGTGGCAGCGGCCGGTGCGCGGTCTCGGCGTCGTGGAGCCCTGGCACCTCAGCCGCCGCCCGGTCCCTGGCAGCTGAACCGGCCCTTGAGGGCCCGGCGGCCGAGCCGGGCCCGACTTAGGCCCAGGCAGCCGGGCACCCGCCTCCGCGGTCCGGCGGCCGTGCTCGTCCACAGGCCTGGCAGCCGGGCCGTCGCCCCGCCTAGGATCCCGGTGAACAGTCGTTAACCGGGAGGGTGCGGTCATGTCGGTCCAGTCCGAGCAGCGCTTTGGTGAGTTCGTCGTGGTCCGGAAGGACGGGCACGTCGCCGAGCTGGTCCTCGACCGGCCCAAGGCGATGAACGCCGTCTCCTCCGAGATGGCCCGCTCCCTCGGCGCCGCCTGCGACGCGCTCGCGGCCGACGCCGAGGTGCGGGTGACGGTGCTGACCTCGTCGAACGACCGGGCGTTCTGCGTCGGCGCCGACCTCAAGGAGCGCAACTCCTTCACCGACGCCGAGCTGGTCCGCCAGCGGCCCACCGCCCGCGGCGCCTATACGGGCGTCCTCGAACTGCCGATGCCGACCGTCGCGGCCGTGCACGGCTTCGCGCTTGGCGGCGGCTTCGAGCTGGCGCTCGCCTGCGACGTGATCGTGGCGGACGCGACGGCCGTGGTCGGCCTGCCCGAGGTCTCCGTCGGTGTGATCCCCGGCGGCGGCGGTACGCAGCTGCTGCCGCGCCGGGTCGGCGCGGCCCGCGCCGCCGAGCTGGTCTTCACCGCCCGCCGGGTGGAGGCGGCCGAAGCCCGCGAGCTGGGTCTGGTCGACCTGCTGGAGGAGGACGCCAGGACGGCCGCGCTGGAGCTGGCGGGGCGGATCGCGGCCAACTCCCCGGTCGGGCTGCGCGCCGCCAAGCGCGCCATGCGGCTCGGCCAGGGCCTGGACCTGCGGGCCGGCCTGGAGGTCGAGGACGCGGCGTGGCGGTCGGTGGCGTTCTCCGGGGACCGGGCCGAGGGCGTGGCGGCGTTCAACGAGAAGCGGAAGCCGCAGTGGCCCGGCGAGTGAGAAAGCCCTGAGAAACGCCCCCTTTTGTCCGTCATGTAACTTTCCGTGACGCTCCACAGGTGAAAAAGGGCCAACCCTCCCTAAGCTGTAGAAATGGGAGAGGATGTGCGGTTGCGAGCCGTGGTGGCGCTGGCGCAGGCGATGGCGGCGACGCACACTCCGCGCGAGTTCTGGCGGGCGGCGGCGCTCGGCGCCCGCGATGCGCTCGGCGGCAGTTTCGCCGCACTGTCCGTCTGGCAACGCGACCACGGTCGGCTGAAAGTGCTGGTGAACGCGGGGGACCGGGCGCTGGGGGAGGAGGAGTTCCCCGACGCCGAGACCTACCCCGTCCACCAGTTCCCCGAGATCACCGAGTTCCTGCACGAGCAGTGGGCGGGCGGCGCCGAGCCGGACGCCTGGGTGGAGACCGCGGACGACCACGTCGTGACCGGCCGGGTCGCCGGGCTGCGCCGGCGCGGCCGCGGCTGCTGCGTGGTCGCGCCGGTCGTGCTCCACGGCCGCGCCTGGGGCGAGCTGTACGTGGCGCGCCGGGCCGGGGCGCCCGTCTTCGACCGGGACGACGCCGACTTCGCGGCGGTCGTCGCCGCCGTGGTGGCGGCGGGGATCGCCCAGGCCGAGCGTCTGGAGGAGGTGCGCAAGCTCGCCTTCACCGACCCGCTGACCGGGCTCGCCAATCGCCGGGCCGTCGACACCCGGCTCGACGAGGCCGTCGAGCGGTACCGCGTGGACGGCTCCGTGGTCAGTCTCGTGGTGTGCGATCTGAACGGCCTGAAGCGGGTGAACGACACCCACGGCCACGCGGTCGGCGACCGCCTGCTGGAACGGTTCGGCTCCGTCCTCTCCCGCTGCGGCGCGATGCTGCCGGGCGCCCTCTCCGCCCGCCTCGGGGGCGACGAGTTCTGCCTCCTCTCGGTGGGGCCGACCGCCGACGAGGTGGTGGCCGTCGCGGACGAGCTGTGCGTACGGGCCGGGGAGCTGGAGCTCGGTGAGGGTGTGGCGTGCGGGGTCGCCTCCACCGGCGACCCGATCGGCCCGCTCAAGTCGGCGCGCCGCCTCTTCCGCCTGGCGGACGCGGCGCAGTACCAGGCGAAGGCCGCGCGCTCGGCGAAGCCGGTGGTCGCCGGGCGCGACGGTTCGGTCATCCCGCTCGCCGACGCCCCGCCCGGAGCGCGCGACCGCCGCCGCTTCCGCGACGCCCCGCCGGTATGAGGGGCCGTACGCCCGTCGGTTCCGGGCCCGCCCGGGCGTTCCGCGCCTGATCCGGACCCGTCGGCCGGGTAAGGGTCCGTCGGTCCACTGGATGGTGACTCGATGCCTAGTGACACGTTGAGATTCAGTCCGTAGGGTGCTGAATATGGATATGCACTCTGTCGTCCTTGGTCCGTCCGGCACCACCGCGCAGGACGTGATCGACGTCGCCCGCCACGGCGCCCGCGTCGAGCTGTCGGCCGAAGCCGTGCAGGCGCTCGCCGCCGCCCGGACCATCGTCGACGCGCTCGCCGCCAAGCCCGAGCCGGTCTACGGCGTCTCCACCGGCTTCGGCGCGCTGGCCACCCGGCACATCAGCCACGAACTCCGCGCCCAGCTCCAGCGCAACATCGTCCGCTCCCACGCGGCCGGCATGGGCCCGCGCGTCGAGCGCGAGGTGGTGCGCGCGCTGATGTTCCTGCGGCTGAAGACCGTCGCCTCCGGGCACACCGGCGTCCGCCCCGAGGTGGCGCAGACGATGGCCGACGTCCTCAACGCCGGCATCACCCCGGTCGTGCACGAGTACGGCTCCCTCGGCTGCTCCGGCGACCTCGCCCCGCTCTCCCACTGCGCGCTCGCGCTGATGGGCGAGGGCGACGCGGAGGGCCCGGACGGGACGGTCAGGCCCGCGGGCGAGCTGCTCGCCGAGGCCGGCATCCGGCCCGTCGAGCTCCGCGAGAAGGAGGGCCTCGCCCTCCTCAACGGCACGGACGGCATGCTCGGCATGCTGATCATGGCCCTCGCCGACCTCGACACCCTCTACACCTCGGCCGACATCACCGCGGCCCTCTCCCTCGAAGCCCTCCTCGGCACCGAGAAGGTCCTCGCCCCCGAGCTGCACGCCATCCGCCCCCACCCCGGCCAGGGCGCCTCCGCCGCCAACATGCTCGCCGTGCTCCAGGGCTCCGGGCTCACCGGCCACTTCCAGGCCGACGAGGCGCCCCGCGTCCAGGACGCGTACTCGGTGCGCTGCGCCCCGCAGGTCGCCGGCGCCGGACGCGACACGATGGCACACGCCCGCCTGGTCGCCGAGCGGGAGCTGGCCGCCGCCGTCGACAACCCGGTCGTGCTGCCCGACGGCCAGGTCCGCTCCAACGGCAACTTCCACGGCGCCCCCGTCGCGTACGTCCTGGACTTCCTCGCCATCGCCGCCGCCGACCTCGGTTCCATCGCCGAGCGCCGCACCGACCGGCTCCTCGACAAGAACCGGTCCCACGGCCTGCCGCCGTTCCTCGCCCACGACGCCGGCGTCGACTCCGGCCTCATGATCGCCCAGTACACCCAGGCCGCCCTGGTCAGCGAGATGAAGCGGCTGGCCGTCCCGGCCTCCGCCGACTCGATCCCGTCCTCCGCGATGCAGGAGGACCACGTCTCCATGGGATGGTCCGCCGCCCGCAAGCTGCGCACCGCGATCGGCAACCTCAACCGGATCATCGCCGTCGAGTTGTACGCCGCCACCCGCGGCATCGAACTCCGCCACGGCCTGACCCCGGCCCCCGCCTCCCGGGCCGCCATCGACGCCCTGCGCGCCGCCGGCGTCCAGGGCCCCGGCCCCGACCGCTTCCTCGCCCCCGACCTGGAGGCCGCCGACGCCTTCGTACGGGACGGAAAGCTCGTCGCGGCCGTCGAGCAGGTCACCGGCAAGCTGGCGTGACCGGCCGGGCGGAATCCCGCCCGCCCGTACGACGACGAAGGGCCGCCCCCCACGCCGGGGGCGGCCCTTCGTCGTCGTACGGGCGGCCTAGGAAGCCCGGCCGCCGCGTCTCATCGCCAGCGCCACGAAGCCCGCGCCCACGGCGAGGAAACCCGTCCCGCCGATCAGATACGGCGTCGTGGTCGGCGTACCGGTCTCGGCCAGGCGCGCTCCACCGGTCTCCCCGGCCGCGCCCCCGTCCTCGGTCACCGCTGTCCGCGCGCCCCCGGGAAGCTCATCGTTCGTGGCGTTCGCCGAGGGAACGAACCACAGAGCGCACAGCAGTGTCCCGGCGGCGGTGGCGGTCAGCAGCGGGCGTCGTGCGACGGACACAGATTTCGATCCCCCTTGCGGAAACCGCGAATTGGTGTGTGGCGCCGATGCTAATGAACACAGCGGGTCGCGGGAAAGCCGAGGGCTCGCGGAGCCTACGCTCGGTCGTATGAGCACTTCCGAGACATCACGTTACGTACGGCTTCGGGTGGAGGTCGTCCTGGAGATCGACGGCCCCGAGGAGCTGACCGAGGCGGCCGTCGGCCGGATCGACACCGACGAGTTCATGCCCGACGACGAGCGCGTCCACGCCCGCTCCTCCGTCCAGGACGACAGCGCCGAGGCGCTCGCCTATCTCGTCGAGCCGTTCGATCTGGTCAGCACCGTGCCCGGCGTCGAACTCGTCCAGGCGTCCTGGAGCAGCGAGGAGATCGACTACGACCCCGACGCACAGGAGTGGGACCTCGACGAGGAAGATGGGGAGGACGAGGAAGACGAAGCGGACGACGCCGACGAGGCGGACGACGAGGAACGGGTTTAGGGCCCGTCGTCACGGGCCAGGCGGGTCTGTGAGGACAGAGCCTGGCGGGGACACGACGGCAGGGCCTGGCGGGGACCGCGGCGCTTGCCGCCCCCCGCCACGAGCCCCGGTGCGACGTCGCTCGGCGCGACGTCCGCCGGGGCTTTCACGTGTACGGGAACCGGGCGGCCCGCGTCAGCGTGTCGATCAGTGGTGTTTCCCACAATCCTTCCGGTTCCGGAACCGGAAGGGGTGTCATGGATGTTCAGAGCAGTGTGGGCAGGGACTCGGCGACGATGGAGAAGCGTGTGATGACGGACGGCAAGCGCCGCCGCAAGAGCCTGGCGGCCGCGGCCGCGGTGCTCGGTGGCGTATTGGTGCTCTCGGCGTGCAACGACGGGGACAAGGGCAGTGCCGGCTCGCCGACGCCGAACTCACAGGCGCAGGTCGACGAGGCGGCGGCGCAGAAGACGTCGAAGGCCCAGATATCCATCTCGCCGAAGAACGGCGCCGACAACGCCTCGATCAACAAGGACGCCAAGGTCACCGTCGTCGACGGCACGCTGACCGAGGTCACGATGACCACGGCCGACGGCGCGAGCGTCAAGGGCGAGATCGCCGCCGACGGCAAGAGCTGGGCCCCGACCGAGCAGCTGAAGCGGTCCACGGTCTACAAGATCGCCGCCTCGGCGAAGGACGCGGACGGCCTGGAGGCGCACGAGAACTCCTCCTTCACCACCGTCTCCCAGGCCAACAGCTTCATCGGCAACTTCACCCCCGAGGACGGCTCCACCGTCGGCGTGGGCATGCCGGTCTCGATCAACTTCAACAAGGCGATCACCGACAAGAAGGCCGTCCAGAGCGGCGTCACGGTGACCTCCAGCAGCGGCCAGGAGATCGTCGGGCACTGGTTCAACTCCCAGCGCCTGGACTTCCGTCCGGAGGACTACTGGACCGAGGGCTCGACCGTCACCCTGAAACTGCAGCTCGACGGCGTCGAGGGCGCCGACGGCGTCTTCGGCGTCCAGCAGAAGACCGTCACCTTCAAGATCGGCCGCAACCAGGTCTCCACCGTCGACGTCGCCACGAAGACCATGAAGGTCACGCAGGACGGCAAGACGGTCAAGACCATCCCGATCTCCGCCGGCTCCCCGGAGAACCCGACCTACAACGGTCAGATGGTGATCTCCGAGAAGTTCAAGGAGACCCGGATGAACGGCGCCACCGTCGGCTTCACGGACGACGACGGCAAGGGCGAGTACGACATCAAGGACGTCCCGCACGCCATGCGGCTCTCCACGTCCGGCACCTTCATCCACGGCAACTACTGGGGCCCGGACTCCATCTTCGGCAACTCCAACACCAGCCACGGCTGCGTGGGCCTGAACGACGTCAAGGGCGCCGGCGACCCGAACCAGACGGCCGCCTGGCTCTACGACCACTCGATCGTCGGCGACGTCATCATCGTCAAGAACTCCAAGGACAAGACGATCGCCCCGGACAACGGCCTCAACGGCTGGAACATGAGCTGGTCCGCGTGGAAGGCCGGCTCGGCGGTCTGACCCGCGAGCCACCCGTACGAGAAACGGCGGCCCCCTCCCGACCGGGAGGGGGCCGCCGTACGCGTACCGGCCGGCCTCAGCGCACGACCTCCTCGACCCCCCACTGCGCGAGCAGCGCGAGCGCGTCCGCCGACGCCGTCCCCGGCTCCGCCTGGTACGTCACGAGCACCAGGTCCGGGTCCCCGCCCGCCACCTTCAGGCTCTCGTACGCCAGCGTCATCTCGCCCACCAGCGGATGCCGCAGCCGCTTCGTGCCGTGCCCCTTGTCCGCGACGGTGTGCGCCGCCCAGAGCGAGCGGAACTCCTCACTGCGCACCGACAGCTCGCCGACCAGCGCGAGCAGTGCCGGGTCCTCCGGATAGCAGCCCGCGTACAGCCGCAGCACGCTCACCACCTCGGTCGCCTTGCACTCCCAGTCCACGTACAGATCACGCGAGTTGGGCCCGAGGAAGACCATCCGGGCCAGATTGCGCTCCTCCGGCTCCATCGCCGCGAAGTCGCCGAGCAGCGCCCGGGCCATCCGGTTCCACGCCAGGACGTCGAGCCGCCGGCCGACCAGGAAGGCCGGGACACCGTCCAGCGAGTCCAGCAGATGACGCAGCCCCGGCCGCACCTGCTGGGGCCGGACGATCGCCGCCCGCTGCTGCTTCTTCTTCGCCGTCGGCTTCGCCAGATGCGTCAGATGCGCCCGCTCGGTGTCGCTCAGCCGCAACGCCCGGGCGATCGCGTCCAGGACCTCCATCGACACATTGCGGCCGTTGCCCTGCTCGAGACGGGTGTAGTACGCCACGGACACCCCGGCCAGCTGCGCCAGCTCCTCCCGGCGCAGCCCCGGCACCCGCCGATGACGCCCGAACTCCGGCAGACCCACGTCCTCCGGCTTCAGCCGGGCCCGGCGCGAGCGCAGGAATTCGCTGAGTTCGGCACTGAGATCCATGTGTCCTGATTATCCCAGGCCGCGCGCCCGGACGGACCGGCCAGCCTGTCCCTGCCAGTGGTAGGCACGCTGGACGTAGGCAGAACAGGGGGCTGGGTACGTTCCGCCCGGCCAGGCATGCTCGACAGCATGACCACGAACGTTTCCGCCTATGCCGCACCCGCCGCCAACGCCCCGCTGGAGCGCACCACCGTGCCGCGCCGTCCGGTGGGGGAACACGACGTCCTCATCGAGATCAAGTACGCCGGCATCTGCCACTCCGACATCCACCAGGCGCGCGACGGCTGGGGCGAGGGCATCTTCCCGATGGTGCCCGGCCACGAGATCGCCGGAATCGTCACCGAGGTCGGCTCCGCGGTCACCCGGCACCAGGTCGGCGACCGCGTCGGCGTCGGCTGCTTCGTCGACTCCTGCCGGGAGTGCGCGTACTGCCTCCAGGGCCTGGAGCAGTACTGCGCCGGCGGCGGCATGATCGGCACGTACAACGCCCTCGACAAGAGCGGCGAGCCGACCTACGGCGGCTACTCCACCCACATCGTCGTCGACGAGAACTACACCCTGCGCATCCCCGAGGGCATCGCCCTCGACGAGGCCGCCCCGCTGCTCTGCGCCGGCATCACCCTCTACTCCCCGCTCGCCCACTGGAACGCCGGCCCCGGCAAGAAGGTCGCGATCGTGGGCCTCGGCGGCCTCGGCCACATGGGCGTCAAGATCGCCCACGCGCTCGGCGCGGAGGTGACCGTGCTCAGCCAGTCCCTGAAGAAGCAGGAGGACGGCCTCAAGCTCGGCGCCGACCACTACTACGCCACCGCCGACCCGGAGACCTTCACCCGGCTCGCCGGCTCCTTCGACCTGATCGTCTCCACCGTCTCGGCCCCGATCGACTTCGGCGCCTATCTGAGCCTGCTCAAGACGGACGGCGCGCTCGTCAACGTCGGCGCCCCCGAGGAGCCGATCGCGCTCAACCTCTTCTCGCTGATCGGCGGCCGCAAGACCCTCGCCGGCTCCATGATCGGCGGCATCGCCGAGACGCAGGAGATGCTCGACTTCTGCGCACGGCACGGCCTGGGCGCCGAGATCGAGCTGATCAGCGCCGACCGGATCAACGAGGCGTACGAGCGGGTGCTGGCGAGCGACGTGCGCTACCGCTTCGTGATCGACGCGTCGACGATCTGACAGACGCCCGGGCGCGACGAGGCATCGGCGCCCACGCCAGGACGCCGGGGCACGCCGGCCGCCCGGGGCGCACCCGCCGTCCAGGCGGTCACCCCGGAGGCCGGGGCATGACCTCCGGGGTCATCGACCCCGTACGTCATGCCCCGGCATCCTGACGTCATGACCGCTTACGCGCTGGCCAACCTGTACCCCCGGACCGCCCCCGTCGAGGACGTCCTCGTCTACATGGAGCGGATCCAGGCCACCCTCGACCCCTACGACGGCCGCTTCCTCGTCCACGGCGCCCCCGAGCGCGAGGTCAAGGAGGGCGAGTGGCCCGGCAGCGTCGTCCTCATCGGCTTCCCTTCCATGGACCACGCCCGCCGCTGGTACGACTCCGCCGCCTACCAGGAGCTGATCCCGCTGCGCACCCGGCACATCCCGGGCGACATTCAGCTCATCGACGGCGTCGGCCCCGGCTACGACCCGGCCGGCACCGCCGCGCTCCTGCGCGCGGAGTCACGCGCGGGGTCGGGCGACGGCACGGCCTGAGCACAGATCGAGCCGCCTGCCGTCGAAGCCCGCGCGGAAACGGTCGTCGTGCGAGACCACGACCACCGCGCCCGCGAACGCAGCGAGGGCCGCCTCCAGCTCCTCCACGAGCGACAGCGCCACATGGTTCGTCGGCTCGTCCAGGACGAGGAGATCCGCCGGCCGGGCCACCAGCCGGGCCAGCTCCAGCCGCCGCCGCTGCCCCACCGAGAGCGCGGCCACCGGCACGCCCAGGTCCTCCTCTCGGAAGAGCCCGAGGGCGAGCAGCTCCGGCCCGTACTCCTCCGGCGGTCCCGGACGGCCCGCGGCGTACGCCGTGAGCAGCGGCGCGCGGACCGGCACGGCGGGCAGCTCCTGCGCCAGATAGCCGACGTGGTCCGGACGGCTGACCGTGCCGCTGTCGGGCCGCAGGTCCCCGGCGAGCACCCGCAGCAGCGTGGTCTTGCCGGCGCCGTTGGGCCCGGAGACGAGCAGTCGCTCCCCGGCCCCGACCCGCAGTTCGTCGATCCTCAGCCGATCGCCGACCACGACGTCGGCGAGCGCGGCGAGGACGTCACCGGACCCCGCCGGATCCGGGCCCCCGGCCCGGGCCGTGGCGAGCCGCGCCGTGAACCGCAGCGGCTCCGGCGGCGCCGGCACCGGCTCCCTGAGGAGCTGTTCGAGCCGCTGACGGGCCGCCCTGACCTGCCCGGACAGCTTGTTCTCGTGCGAGCGCCGGTGCTTGCCGAAGCCCTGCCCCGGATCCTTGCCGGAGACGGCGAGCCGCTGCCCGGCCGCGGCCACCAGCCCCTGCGTACGGGCCACTTCCTCCCGCCACTCCTCGTGCTCCCGCGCCCGGCGGCGGCGGGCGGCGGCCTTCGCGGCGCGGTAGCCGGACCAGCCGTCGCCGTACCGCGTCACCGCCCGGGTGTCCCGGTCGACCTCCAGGATCGAGGTCGCCATCCCCTCCAGGAACGCCCGGTCGTGGGTGACCGCCACCACCGTGCCGCGGTGGGCCCGCAGCCGCTCCTCCAGCCAGCGGGCGGCGGCCCGGTCGAGATGGTTCGTCGGCTCGTCGAGGAGCAGCAGCTCGGCGCCCGAGGCGAGCACGCAGGCGAGCGCCAGCCGCGACTGCTCCCCGCCGGAGAGCGTCCCGATCCGGCGCTCGTACGGGACGTGGCCGAGGCCGAGCCCGTGGAGTGCGGCGTCGACGCGGGCGTCGGCCTCGTAGCCGCCGCGCTCCTCGAAGGAGGTCAGCAGCTCGCCGTACGCGGCGAGCCGCTCGGGCGTCGCGGTGCCGAGCGTCTCCTCGGCGGCGCGCAGTTCCCGTTCCATCGCCCGGAGGCCGGCGAGCGCGGCGTCGACGGTGTCCCGCACGGTCCGGTCGGGGCCGACGCCGTACGTCTCGGCGAGCGTCTGGGCGAGCCGGGCGACGCCACCGGGGAACCGGACGGTGACCTCCCCGGTGTCCGGGGCCTCCGCCCCGCCGATCAACCGCAGGAGGGTGGACTTCCCGGCGCCGTTCTCGCCGATGACGGCGGCCTTCTCGCCGGGACGGACGGTGAGGGAGACCTGGTCGAGGACGGAGCGGTCCCCATAGGCCTTGGAGACATGACTGAGCGTGAGCTGGGCGCGATCGCGCATGGTTCTTTCCCTGGATGCTGGGTTCTTCCTGGCCGGACGAAGGGGACACCGGCGACCGCCACCGCCGCGTCGCGAGACGCCGTCAGCGGGTCGAGCCGTGTCCGCGGCCGGGATCAGAGAAAGAAGTAGTACGAACCCATCATGCGAGCGAGTCTAACGCCGGGCTCCCAGGGGGTCCCAGCGATTTAGGGGCGCGGCCGAGAGGGGCGGGCCGGTCGCGCCGGCCCGCCCCTCTTCACCGCTGTCCCGTTGCTCCTACTCGGCCTTCGCCACGCCGATCGGGCAGGAGACGCCCGTCCCGCCGATGCCGCAGTAGCCCGCCGGGTTCTTGTCGAGGTACTGCTGGTGGTACCCCTCCGCGGGGAAGAAGGTCCGGCCCTCGGCGGGGAGGATCTCCGTGGTGATCGTGTCGAAGCCGGAGCCGGTCAGGACCCGCTGGTAGGAGGCGCGGGAAGACTCCGCCGTCTCGGCCTGCTCGGGGGAGTGGGTGTAGATCGCCGAGCGGTACTGGGTGCCGACGTCGTTGCCCTGGCGGAAGCCCTGGGTCGGGTCGTGCGATTCCCAGAAGAGCTTGAGCAGCCGCTCGTACGAGACGACCGACGGGTCGAAGACGACCCGCACGGCCTCGGTGTGGCCGGTGAGGCCCGAGCACACCTCTTCATAGGCCGGGTTAGGGGTGTGACCCCCCTGGTAGCCGACGAGCGTCGTCCAGACGCCCTCGGTCTGCCAGAACGTGCGCTCGGCGCCCCAGAAGCAGCCGAGGCCGAAGTCCGCGACCTCGAGCCCCTCGGGATACGGCCCGAGCAGCGGGTTGCCGAGGACCGTGTGGCGCTCCGGCACGGCGAACTCGGGCTCAGGGCGGCCCTTGAGCGCCTGCTCGGGGGTGGGGAGGACGGGGGTGCGTGACAGGAACATGCGGCATCTCCTCGACGGTGGGCAGTACGCACAACGCCCGGGGGCCGGGAGGGATTCCCTCCCGGCCCCCGGGCGCGGCTCAGTGCGACAGCGTCGCCGGGCTGCCGCCGTTCGCCTCGTACCCCGCCACCGCCAGGTTGCGGTAGACCGTGTACTCCGCCGCCGGGTCGCCGTTCAGCGTCCACGGCAGCGCGCCGACATGCCCGTCCACGTGCACCAGCTGCCGCATCGCCTCGGCCCACCGTTCCCCGCGGACCAGGAACAGGACGAGCAGGTGGCGAACGTGGGCGAGCATCGGGTCGTCGGGGCGGGCCGAGTGGACCGCGTACAGCGCGCCCTCCATCGCCTTGCCGACCACCGCCGAGCGGTAGAAGTCCCGCACCATGATGACCTCGGGCAGGTGCTCGTACACCGCGAACAGCGGCAGCGCGGCGAGCAGCGAACCCCGCGGGGCGCGGGCCGCGGCCGCCGTCGCGAACCGGTCGGCGTCCTCGCGCGAGCCGTGCCACTTCTCGCACCAGAAGTGCAGCGCGGAGAGGTGGGCGCCCATGTGGTGCGGCGCCCGGTCGATGATCTTCGCCCAGACCTGGTCGAACTTTTCGTGGCTGTAGCCGAGGCCGCGGGCGATGGCGAGCTGCGTGATGTACGGGACGGGGTCGCCGGGTGCCAGCAGCGCCGCCTCCTCGGTCACCTTGCGGGCCTCTTCGAGGATGATCCGGAAGTCGTCGGTGCCGGCCGCCGAGGAGCGCCACGCCTGCTGCACGAGGAACTCGGCGTGCACGGCCGCCCCGCCCGCGTCCTTCGGCGCGTCCGCGCGCCAGGCGCGCAGCCACGCGCCGCCCACCCCTGGCCGCTGCTGGAGATCCAGTGCGGCCGCGCCCGCGAACGCCTGGACGCGCTGCCAGCGGACCTCGCCCTCCTTCTCCGTCCCGGCCAGGAGCTGCGCGGCCGCCCGCCAGTCCTGCGTCGCCTGCACCACGTCGAGGACATCGAGCAGGTCGGGGTCGGGGCCGGGCATCCGCACGTCCTGCTCCTCCTGGCGGAGGAAGCCGTACGCCTCCGGATCGGCGGCGTCGGGGGAGCCGGGCGCCACCTGGTGGATGCCGACGACATCGCCCCGGCGGCGCCGTACCAAGGGAGCGACGACCGCGAAGAGCAGACCCATCGCGAGCAGGAACCAGAGAATCTCCATGCGTCCATTGTCCCGTACGGCCGTCGGACACCGGCCGGGGCGCCCGCCGGCCGGGACCGGCCGCCCGGGGGGAGACGGGCCCGGCGCCCCCCGGAGCCCGGACCCGGCGCCCGTCGGCCACGGATCCGGCGTCCGTCGGCCACGGATCCGGCGTCCGTGAGACACCGGTCGAGACGGTGGGCGGCGCGGAGCCGGTCTCGGGACTACGCTCCTGAACCATGAGCGACCAGCACTCTCATCAGAGCTTCGAGACCCGCGCCATCCACGCGGGCAACACGGCCGACCCGCTGACCGGCGCGGTCGTCCCGCCCATCTACCAGGTGTCCACCTACAAGCAGGACGGCGTGGGTGGGCTCCGCGGCGGTTACGAGTACAGCCGCAGCGCCAACCCCACGCGCACCGCCCTCGAGGAGAACCTCGCCGCGCTCGAGGGCGGCCGCCGCGGGCTCGCGTTCGCCTCCGGCCTCGCCGCCGAGGACTGCCTGCTGCGCACGCTGCTGGCCCCCGGCGACCACGTGGTCATCCCGAACGACGCCTACGGCGGCACCTTCCGGCTCTTCGCCAAGGTCGTCCAGCGCTGGGGCGTCGACTTCTCCGTCGCCGACACCTCCGACCTCGCCTCGGTGCGGGAAGCGGTCAACGACCGTACGAAGGTGATCTGGGTCGAGACGCCCTCCAACCCGCTGCTCGGCATCACCGACATCGCGGCCGTCGCGGACGTGGCCCGCACGGCCGGCGCGAAGCTCGTCGTCGACAACACCTTCGCCTCGCCGTACCTCCAGCAGCCGCTGGCGCTCGGCGCGGACGTGGTCGTCCACTCCCTCACCAAGTACATGGGCGGGCACTCCGACGTCGTCGGCGGCGCGCTGGTGACGGCCGACGAGGCGCTCGGCGAGGAACTGGCGTACCACCAGAACGCGATGGGCGCGGTGGCGGGACCGTTCGACTCGTGGATCGTGCTGCGCGGCATCAAGACGCTCGCCGTCCGGATGGACCGGCACAGCGAGAACGCAGAGAAGATCGCCGAGATGCTGACCCAGCACCCGAAGGTCACCAAGGTGCTGTACCCGGGCCTGCCGGACCACCCGGGCCACGAGATCGCCGCGAAGCAGATGAAGTCCTTCGGCGGGATGATCTCGTTCCAGGTGACGGGCGGCGAGGAGGCGGCCGTCGCGGTCTGCGACCGCGCCGAGCTCTTCACGCTGGGCGAGTCCCTGGGCGGTGTCGAGTCGCTGATCGAGCACCCGGGCCGCATGACGCACGCGAGCGTCGCGGGCTCCGCCCTGGAGGTCCCGGCGGACCTGGTCCGGCTCTCCGTGGGCATCGAGAACGTCGACGACCTGCTGGCCGACCTGCGCCAGGCGCTGGGCTAGTCCTTCGCCGGACCCAGGCCCGGGCGCCCCTCGCGGGCGCCCGGGCCGTGGGCCGCTTGCGACCGACCGAGAACCCGTCGCACCGGCCCGCCAGGCCATGCATCGCACCGGCCTACCGGCCCGACCGAGAACCCGTCGCACCGGCCCGCGGGACCCTCCGGCGCCCGAGCCCACCGGGCCCATCGGGCCCGCCGCTCCGCGAAGCGCCTCAGGCGGGGACCTTCTCGTCCTCCAGCGAGTCACGGACCATCGCGCGCAGCTCCGGGCTGTCGGTGTGGCCGTGCACGGAGACGGCGTGCTCGGAGGCGGCCCGTACGACCTCCTCCTCGTCACCGATGATGGTGAGCGTGCAGTTCATGACGCTGGGAGTCTTGCGGCAGTCGGCGACTTTCCTGGCCATGACGACCTCCTCGGCTCGGACCGCGTACCACCGCTTCGTCCCGTGGCCGCGTACCGCTCCTTCCAGGCTATGCCCCTCCTCACCAGCCTTCGAGGGGTGGAGTCGTGCCGGGCGGGACCTCCCAGGGCCGGACCGCCGACGCCCACACGGCGAAGGCGACCGCGGCCAGGACGAGCAGCGTCCACAGGACCCGGCGCACCGCCCGGTCCCGGTGCAGCAGACGGATCCCGCGCTCGACGGCCCGGGCCGACAGGTCGCGGGGGACCCGCGGATGCGGCGCTTCGAGCATCCGCCGGACCTCGTCCTCCCGCCGTTCGTGCCTCATGAGGCGGCCCTCGTCTCCGTCGTGCCCGGCCCGTCCGCCGATCCCGGCCGCCCGGTCCTGCCCGGCCCCTCGGTCGATCCCGGCTCTCCCGCCGCTTCGGCCCCGGGGCGCGCGGCCGCCCCACGCAGGGCGACGACCGAGCGGGCGCAGATCGCCCGGACCCGTTCCTCGGGCAGTCCGAGGAGCGCCGCGGTCTGCTCCTCGGCGACGCTCTCGTAGAGCCGCAGCACGACGACGAGACGTTCCTGCGGGGTGAGCGGGGCGAGGACGCCGCCGCCCCGGGCGCGGTGGTGCCGCCAGGCGGCGCGGGCGAAGCGGGCCACGAGGTCGGCGCGGGTGACGTCGTACGGATCCTCTCCGCGCAGCCGCGCCCACTGGGCGTAGGTGTGCGCGAGGGAGGCGGTCAACAGCGCCTGGGCGCGCGGGTTGCGGACCGGTGTCTCGGCGGTGAGGAGGGTCGCGGCGTGCAGCAGCCGCCCCGCCGCCCCGGCCACGAACGCCTCGAACTGCCGGGTGCGGTGGCGCTCTTCGCCGCTGGGTCCGGGCGTCCGCCGGATGCCGTCCCGTCCTTCTCGCACGTCCTCATATGAGGACAGGGCGCGGCCCAGGTCAAGAGGTCGGGCCGGACTCCGCTTCCGGGTTCGCGGGGAGGCCCGACTGACGGGCGGAGAGCGCGGAGTTGAAGCGGGTGAGCAGGGTGCAGAACGACTCGCGCTCGGCGGGGGTCCAGCCGTCCGTCACCTCGGCCATCAGCTGCCGGCGCGAGGAGCGGACCTCCTCCAGGCGGGTCAGGCCGCGCGGGGAGAGCTGGAGGACGACCGCGCGGCCGTCCTCGGGGTGCGAGGTCCGCTTGACCAGACCGGTGTCGACGAGCGGGGCGACCTGCCGGGTGACGGTGGACGAGTCGATGCCCATGCCGGCCGCGAGGGCCTTCACGCCCATCGGGCCTTCCTGGTCCAGCCGGTTGAGGAGCAGGTAGGCGGCGCGGTCCATGGAGTTGCGGAGCTGACCGGTGCCGCCGAGGCGGGTCTGTTCGGCCCGGCGGGCGAAGACGGCCACCTGGTGCTGGAGGGCATCGAGGAGACCGGGGTCAAGCTCAGTCGTCATGTCCTGAGATGTGGGCATGGCTGCAAGGGCTCTCTCGTGCGGTGGTCGGTTGGTGGGGGACAGAGTACGCGGAGCTGTGGGAGTCCGTACCGGCGCTGCGCAAACCCGCTCGGCCACCCGCCGGCCGGGCGGCCACGAGGCCCGTGAGCTGCGAGACTTGCTGTCATGAGCTTCCGTACGCCAGGCCCCTTGCATCCGCTGATCCTCGACGATGTCCGCGGGGCGCAGAAGATGCTCTCCGGGGTGGCCCGCGTGACCGCGATGGAGGGGAGCAGGCACCTGTCCTCGCTGGTGGGGGCCCCGGTCCACCTCAAGTGCGAGAACCTCCAGCGGACGGGTTCGTTCAAGCTGCGCGGGGCGTACGTACGGATCTCCGGGCTGCGGCCCGAGCAGAAGGCGGCCGGGGTCGTCGCCGCCTCGGCGGGGAACCACGCGCAGGGCGTCGCACTGGCCTCCTCGCTGCTGGGGGTCCGCTCCACGGTCTTCATGCCGCTCGGCGCCCCGCTGCCGAAGGTCGCCGCGACCCGGGAGTACGGCGCCGAGGTGCGGCTGCACGGGCAGGTCGTGGACGAGACGCTGGCGGCGGCGGAGGAGTACGCGGCCCGCACGGGAGCGGTCTTCATCCACCCCTTCGACCACCCGGACATCATCGCCGGTCAGGGCACGGTCGGCCTGGAGATCCTGGAGCAGTGCCCGGAGGTCCGGACGATCGTGGTCGGCATGGGCGGCGGCGGTCTGGCGGCCGGCATCGGGCTCGCGGTGAAGTCGGTGCGCCCCGACGTGCGGGTCGTCGGCGTCCAGGCGGAGGGCGCGGCCGCCTATCCCCCCTCACTGGCCGCGGGGCATCCGGTCATGGTCGACGCGCCGGCGACGATGGCCGACGGGATCAAGGTGGGGCGCCCCGGCGACGTACCGTTCGCGCTGGTCAGGGAGTACGTCGACGAGGTCCGTACGGTCTCCGAGGACGCGCTGTCGACGGCGCTCCTGCTGTGCCTGGAGCGGGCGAAGCTGGTGGTGGAGCCGGCGGGGGCGAGTCCGGTGGCGGCGCTCCTGAGCGATCCGAAGGCGTTCGGGGGGCCGGTGGTGGCGGTGTTGTCGGGCGGGAACGTCGATCCGCTCCTGATGCAGCGGGTCCTGCGGCACGGCATGGCGGCCGGCGGCCGCTATCTGAGCCTGCGGCTGCGGGTCACGGACCGGCCGGGGGCGCTGGCGACGCTCCTCGCGGTGCTCACGGTGGTCGACGCGAACGTGCTCGACGTGAGCCATGTGCGGACCGATCCGCGTCTGGGCCTGACGGAGGCGGAGGTCGAACTCCATCTGGAGACGAAGGGCCCCGAGCACTGCGAGGAGGTCGCGGCGGCCCTGCGGGAGGCGGGCTACGCGGTGATCGGCTAGCCCCCGCGCGCGCGGGGACACTAGGGCGGCCCCCCCGCGCGCGAGGAGACAAGCGCGGCGGAAGGCGCGTCGCCCCTGTGCGGCGACACCGTGTGGCACCCGTCACAAAATGGGTGGGCGGCGGGGGCCCGGCGTCCCTAAGCTGGGGTGGCAAACGCCCGAATCGCTGGGAGAACCACATGCCAGGCGCGATCTATGCCGAGGGTCTGGTCAAGACCTTCGGTGACGTACGAGCACTGGACGGCGTGGACCTCGACGTCCCCGAGGGCACGGTCCTGGGTCTGCTCGGCCCGAACGGCGCGGGGAAGACGACCGCCGTACGCGTCCTGACGACGCTGCTCCAGCCGGACAGCGGGAAGGCGGTCGTCGCCGGGATCGATGTGCTCAAGCACCCCAACGAGGTCCGCCGCTCGATCGGCCTCTCCGGCCAGTTCGCCGCCGTCGACGAATACCTGACGGGCCGTGAGAACCTCCAGATGGTCGGCCGGCTCTACCAGATGAACGGCAAGCGGGCCAAGGAGCGGGCTGGCGAGCTCCTCGAACGCTTCAGCCTCGCGGACGCGGCCGACCGCCCCGCCAAGACGTACTCCGGCGGCATGCGCCGCCGGCTCGACCTCGCCGCGGCCCTCGTCGTCTCCCCGCCGGTGATGTTCATGGACGAGCCGACCACCGGCCTCGACCCCCGCAACCGGCAGGCGCTCTGGGAGGTCATCCAGGAACTCGTCGCGGGCGGTACGACGCTGCTCCTGACGACCCAGTATCTGGAAGAGGCCGACCACCTGGCCCACGACATCTGCGTCGTCGACCACGGCAAGGTCATCGCCCGGGGCACGGCCGACCAGCTCAAGGCCCAGACCGGCGGCGAGCGCGTCGAGGTGGTCGTCCACGACCGCGGGATGATCGACCCGGCCCGCGACGTCCTCGCCCGCTACGGCCTGGCCGGCACCGGCCACGGCGAGGTCTCCGTCGAGGACCACACCCGCAAGCTGACCGTCCCCGTCACCGGCGGCGCCAAGCTGCTCGCCGAGGTCATCCGCGACCTCGACGCCCGGGGCGTACGGATCGACGACATCGGCCTGCGGCGGCCCACCCTCGACGACGTCTTCATCTCCCTCACCGGCCACGCGGCCGAGCTGGCGGACGAGGAGAGCGGCGAGACGCCCCAGGACGCCAAGGACCGCAGAAAGAGCCGGAAGGAGGCGGCCAAGTGACCGCAGTCACGGACAGCGCCCCGCACCGCAAGACCCCCGTCCCGCGGGGCGGGATCGTCCAGTCGATCAGCGATTCCCTGGTCGTCGCCCAGCGCAATCTGATCCGGATGACCCGGATCCCCGAGATGATCATCTTCGGCCTCATCCAGCCGATCATGTTCGTCGTGCTGTTCAGCTATGTCTTCGGCGGCTCGATCAGCGTCGACGGCAGCCTGTCGCCGGAGGCCTACCGCGAGTTCCTGATGGCGGGCATCTTCGCCCAGACGGTCACCTTCGCCACGGCCGGCGCGGGCGCGGGCATCGCCGACGACATGCACAAGGGCCTCATCGACCGCTTCCGGTCCCTGCCGATGGCCCGCGGGGCGGTCCTGACCGGCCGCACCCTCGCCGACCTGGTGCAGACGGCCCTCACCCTCGTGGTCCTCGCCGTCGTCGCCCTCCTGGTCGGCTGGCGCACCCACGAGAACATCGGCTCGGTGCTGGCGGGCTTCGCCCTGCTGCTCCTCCTCGGCTACGCCTTCTCGTGGATCGGCGCGCTGATCGGCCTGTCCGTGCGCACCCCGGAGGCGGCCACCTCGGGCGGCCTGATCTGGCTCTTCCCGCTGACGTTCATCTCCAACGCGTTCGTCCCGTCCGAGAACATGCCGACGTTCCTGCGGACCATCGCCGAATGGAACCCCTTCAGCGCCACGGTCCAGGCGGCCCGTGAACTCTTCGGCAACTTCCCGCCCGGCTACCAGGCGCCGGACGCGTGGCCGATGCAGCATCCGGTCTGGGCCTCGATCATCTGGTCGGTCCTGATCATCGTGGCCTTCCGCACCCTCGCGGTCCGCAAGTACCGCTCGGCCACGGCCTGACGGCCCCGGGCGCCCCGGACACCCGGGGCGCCCGGAACCGAGAGCACCCTCAGGGCGCGTAGCCCGAGACCACCACGCCGTCGGCGAGGCCGATGAAGAGGGCCCCGCCGGCGGCGACCGCGCCGGTGGCGATCGACTCGCCCTCCACCGCCGCCCCTTCGGGCCCGTTGTACACCCGGCGGTCCGCCCCGCCCGGAGAGGCCGGCGGGTCGTCCACGGTCACCGCGGAGACCGCCGTCCGCGTCCCGGAGAGCAGCCGGTCACCGACGAACGCCACCCACTGCCCGCCCGCTTCCCCGCTCCACCGCTCGGCACCGGTCTCCAGGTCGTACATCGCGAGCCTCGTGCCGTCGCTCAGCGCCACCACTCCCGCCGAGCTCACCGCGGGCCGGGCCGTCACCAGCATGCTCCGCCCGAGGATCCGCTCGCGCCGCAGGGTGCGGGCGTCGAGCACCTCGACCCCGGGCTCCCCCACCCGCGGACACAGCACCCGCCCGGCGCGGACGACGAGGTCGTCGGAGCAGCTGTCGAGCCCGTCCGCCCGGGCCGTCCGCCCGCCGCCGCGGGCGTCCAGCGCGAGGACCGTGCCGTTCCCGGGGACGTACACCTGCCCGCCCGCTGCCACGGGGGTCTCCGGGAAGACGTCGACAGCCGTCCGCCACCGTTCCTCCGGCACGCCGCCGGCCAGCGAGACCGCCGTCACCAGACCGGCCGGCTTCTCGAAGTCGGTGCCGTCCATGTACGTCGTGTACAGGACGTCACTGCGCAGGTCCGTCCCCTTGACCGCGTACGCCCCGCCCGGCGCCGCGAGCCGCCCCACCTCCTCGCCGTCGCTCAGCCGGTACCCCACGAGCCCCTCGGGCCCGGTCATCCAGGCCACCTCCCCGACGACTGCCGGGTACTGCCCGCCGGTCAGCGGCGCGGAAACCCTCGACGGCTTCGACCACGCCTTCTTCCCGTCGGCGGAGCGCAGCGCCACCGCCGCGCCCCCGTCGCCCGAGCACACCAGGAGCTCCGGCCCCACCGCGCACGGGCCGACGCCCGCGTCCACCGTCGTGGCCCACGGCGACCAGCCCGCCGGGCGGGACTCGCGGTCGGAACCGCCCGCGCCGAAGTCCCCGGTCCGCCCCTCACCGCCGTAGGGCTGGATCACCCGGTCGAGCGCCACGGGCCCCGCGCCGGCCGACGGCGACGTACCGGCCGTGCCTCCGCCACCGCCCGGCGTGTCCCCGGCCGAACCGGCCTGCCCGTCCTGCCGGTCCGCGAACACCACGCCCACGGCCGCCAGGACGGCCACCGCCGCGACCCCCGCCGTGATCCGCCCCCACCGCGTGCGCCGGCTCTCCGGCCCCGCGCCGGCCGGCCGGTACCCCGCCGCCGTAGGGGAGTACGGGACCGCCGGGCCGAGGGTCGGCAGATCCGCCACGCCCGTGCCCGAGGCCGCCGCCTCACCGATCCGCCGCGCCGTGTCCCCGTACTCCGCGAGCAGGGACAGCACCCCGCCCGGCCACGGGAACACCCTCGGCACCTCGACGCCCAGCAGCCCCACCAGCTCCTCCGCCGACGGCCGCTGCGCCGGGTCGAGCCGCAGACACCGCTCCACCACCGGCCGCAGTTCCGACGGCACGCCGTCCAGTTCGGCGTCGGCACGGCTGATCCGGAAGACGACCGACGCCATCTCTTCGTCGTGGAACGGCCCGCGCCCGCTCGCCGCGAAGGCGAGCACCGCGCCCAGACAGAACACGTCCGACGCCGGCACGACCGCCCCGCCCCCGACCAGATGCTCCGGGGACATGAACCCCGGCGAACCGACCACGAGTCCGGTCGACGTCAGCGCCGTGGCCTCGAAGGCCTGCGCGATGCCGAAGTCGATCAGCTTGGGCCCGGCGGCCCCGAGCAGGACGTTCGCCGGCTTCAGATCCCGGTGCAGCACCTTCGCCGCGTGCACCGACACGAGCGCCCGCGCCAGGGCCGAACCCAGCGCCCGTACGGCGTCGACCGGCAGCGCGCCCGCCCGCGTGACCGCCTCCGCGAGCGAGGGCCCGGGAACGTACTCGGTCGCCAGCCACGGCACCGCCGCGTCCGCGTCGGCGTCGACGAGCCGGGCCGCGTAGGGGCTGCCGACCGCCCGGGCCGCCCCGACCTCCCGCCGGAACCGGGTCCGGAAGTCCCCGTCGACCTCCAGGTCCTCCCGTACGGTCTTCACCGCCACCATGCGGTACGGGTCGGCCGTCGGCGCGTCCGTACGACACGCCAGATGGACCTCGCCCATGCCGCCCGCGCCGAGCCTCGCGAGCAGCCGGTACGGCCCGACCAACCGTGGTCCTTGCCCGACGGGCAGTGCCTCCAGCACGGAACTATCCCTTCCTGCCGGGGAGTTCGACCGATACGACGACCCCGGTGTCGTACACGACGTGTGCCACACCACCGAGCGGCAGCACCTGCGGCGCACGGACCTCCCGGTCCATGAAGGTGCCCCCGGAGCGCTCGTACGTCTCCTCGGCACGCGGCCCCGGCGCCCCCGGCACCGGCACCACCCGCTCCGTGCCGGGCACACCGCCCTCGCCCAGCGGCACCCACCGCAGCGAGGAGAAGTCCGCGTACACCAACGCGTCCCCCGCGATCAGCGGGTCGGAGAGGCGCTGCCGCCGCCCGTCCGCCGAGACGAGCGAGGGCACCGGCCGGCGGCCGAGGCTCGTACCCGTGGCCGGATCGAGGACGTGCACGCCACTGTGGGCACCCGCCCCGCCCCAGTCGGCCCAGCGCTCGGGCCCCTGGTCGAAGACCACGGCCGCGGCCGTGGAGACGGCGGTCGGCCGGGGCCCCGACGCGGCGACGCCTGCGGACACCGGGAGCGGGCCCCCGCCCACCAGGGCGAGGGTGGTGGCGTCCAGCCGGTACAGCACCAGCGGCTCCTCGGCGGTCGCGTCCAGCGGCGCGCAGTACGCGTACCGGCCCTGGATCCGCAGACTGTCGCAGCCCACGGCCTCGGACGGCACCTGGCCCCGCTGGGCGCCGGTCTTCGCGTCGTACGCGACGAACCCGGCGTCGCTCAGCGCGTACACCAGCCCGTTCGCGTACGCGACCGGCTCGAAGTCGCGGAACTCCGACCGGGCCAGCTCGGTGTTGGTCAGCGCCTTCGTCCACAGCTCACGGCCGTCCGCCAGCGCGAAGGCGGTCATACGGCCGCTGGTGTCGTCACCGGTCGGGACGAAGACCATGCCGTCGGCGACGATCGGCTGCGTTTCCACCCCGCCCCCGCCCGGCCCCTTCTTCTCCCACCGCACCGCGCCACCGCGGGCGTCCCGCACCTGGAGGCGACCGCCGGAGAGCAGGGCGACGGACGAGCCGTGGACGGCGGGCCTCGCGGTGCCGCCCGCCACGAAGACCCCGCCGGTGGGGCCGATGAAGCTCTCGCTGTCGCGCGGGTCCGCCACCAGGTCCGCTTCCCACAGCCTCGCCCCGCTCGCCGTGTCCAGCGCTTCGTACCGCCCGTCGGTCGTCCGGCACACCAGCACGGACGCGCCGGCCGAGCAGCCGAACGCCGACGCCGTCAGCTTCGCCCGCCACGGCTTCCACGCGGCCGGCCGCTGCGCCGCGTCCTGCGGGACGAGACCGGAGGCGTCGGCCGGGCCGCGGTCGTCGACGCCGTGCACCCCGGCGGCGGAGACGACGGGCGCCTCGGGCGCGGAGTCGGCGGGCGGAACCGCCGTGGCCGGGGGCCGCTCCGGCCACAGCAGATACGTGCCGAGGCCGCCGCCCACCAGGGCCAGCGCCACCACGCCCGCGACCAGCGCACGGCGGCGCCCCCGGCGCGGGGTCTCCGGCGGAGCGGGCGGGGCCGTCGGCGGCATCGTCGGCAGCTCGTCGCGACGCGGGGCCGCCACCGCGACGGGGGCCGGGTCGCCGGGCGGGAGCAGCGGGCCCCCGGACGCCACCAGCTGCGCGAGCTCCCTGCCGTACTCCCCGATGTGCTCCCGTACGCCCGCCGGCCACGCGGGCCGCCGCTCCCCGCCCAGCAGCCCCACCAGCTCGGCCGCGGACGGCCGGTCGGCCGGGGCGAGCCGCAGACACGCGCCGATCACCCCGCGCAGCTCCTCCGGCACCCGCTCCAGGTCGGCCTCGGCCTGGGAGACGCGGTAGAGGACGGCGGCCACGGGCCCGTCCCCGAAGGGATCCTCGCCGGTCGCCGCGTAGCAGAGCAGCGAGCCCAGGCAGAAGACGTCCGAGGCGCCGGTGACGGAGCGCGCGCCGGCCACGTGCTCGGGGGACATGAAGGAGGGCGTGCCGACCATCATCCCGGTCGCGGTCATCGTCGTGGCACCGCCGTTACGAGCGATGCCGAAGTCGATCAACCGGGGCCCGTCGACGGACAGCATGACGTTGCCCGGCTTGAGGTCGCGGTGGAGGACACCGGCGCCGTGCAGGTCGGCCAGCGCCCGGGCGATCCCGGCGCCCAGCTCCCGAACGGTCGCCACCGGCAGCGGACCGGTCCGGCGGACGGCCTGGGAGAGGCTGGGACCGGGGACGTACGCCGTCGCGAGCCAGGGCACCTCGGCGTCCGCGTCTCCGCCGACCGGCGCCGCGGCGTACGCGCTCCGCACCATCGCCGCGACCTTGATCTCCCGCCGGAAGCGCTGCCGGAAGGCGGCGTCGCCGGCGAAGTCCCGGCGGACGGTCTTCACGGCCACGAACGTGCCGTCCGCGCCCGTCGCGCGTGCCAGGAACACCTCCCCCATGCCGCCCGCCCCGAGCCGCGCCATGACCTCGTACGGACCGATCCGCCGTGGCGCTCCCGCGCGCAGTGGCCCCAGCACCCTGCCATCCCCCCAAGTGACGACCGTCGCGACCGCCACCGTCGGTCATGACAGGGTCACGACTGACGCGACGTCAGCACGGCATCATCGCATGGGCACGCAGCGTAAAGGGCCGGACCCCTCGGGGGGTCCGGCCCTTCACGTGCGCGGAGACGGGTCAGCCGGTGTACGGCTTGGCGCTGAGGATCTTCACCGCGGCCTTCTTGCCGTTCGGCAGTTCGTACTCGGCGTCCTCGCCGGCCTTCTTGCCGTTCACGCCCACGCCGAGCGGGGACTGCGGGGAGTAGGTCTCGATGTCACCGCTCGCGTACTCGCGGGAAGCGAGCAGGAAGGTCATCGTGTCGTTCTCGTCACCGTCGAACGCGATCGTGACGACCATGCCGGGCGCGACGACGCCCTCGTCGGCCGGGGCCTCGCCCACCTTGGCGTGCTCGAGGAGCTGGGTGAGCTGACGCACCCGGAGCTCCTGCTTGCCCTGCTCCTCCTTGGCCGCGTGGTACCCGCCGTTCTCGCGCAGGTCGCCCTCCTCGCGCGCCGCGGCGATCTTGGCGGCGATCTCGGTTCGCGCGGGACCAGACAGGTACTCCAGCTCGGCCTTGAGCTGGTTGTACGCCTCCTGGGTGAGCCAGGTGACGTTGTCGCTGGTCTGGGTCACGGGTGCTCCTCGTAGGTACCGGGAATACAAAGCATCGCCCTACCCGGAAGGATGTTCCCTCCTGAGTGGGCGAAACCACGAGCCTAACAATTAGTGGCGAAAAGGGGGAGGACAAAAACCACAGGGATGGAATCACCCCAGGTCAGACCCCGCATCGAAGCCCGACACGCCGCACGCTCCCTACCCGCTGCTACCGGGCCGTACACCCGACCAGCTCGGCACTGGTCGCCCGCGCGGTGGTGCGCACGGACCACACGCGGTCGACGCGGTCGCCGGCCTCCTCGACGCGGACGTCCTTGCGGCCGACCTCGGCCCCGTCCTCGGAGCGCGAGCGCAGCGTGCAGACGCCCCGCGCGTCGGTGTCCTTGCGGATCTCCAGGTGCACCTGCACCTCGGTGTCGCTCACCACATCGAACTTGATCATCTCGGCGCTGATCTTGTTGTCGGCGACGTAGTACCAGGCGAACCAGCCCAGCAGGCCGAGGAAGAGCGCTCCGAGCACGGCGCCCGCGATCCTGAGCGTGCGGTCGGCGCGCTCGTCCGCCGAGCGGCCGTAGCGCCCTTCGGGCCGCTGCTCTCGAACCGCGCTCATGATCTTTACCTCTCGCCGCCGGGGCACCCGGAATTTTCCGCCCCCCGGTTCCGTCACTATAGAGACCTCCCTTCGCGACCGATCACCCGAGGACCGAGTCTTGACTGAGCAGCTGCGACTGATGGCCGTTCACGCCCACCCCGACGACGAGTCGAGCAAGGGCGCGGCCACGATGGCCAAGTACGTGTCCGAGGGGGTGGACGTCCTTGTGGTCACGTGCACGGGCGGCGAGCGCGGCTCCGTCCTCAACCCCAAGCTCCAGGGCGACCCCTACATCGAGGCGAACATCCACGAGGTGCGCCGCAAGGAGATGGACGAGGCGCGCGAGATCCTCGGCGTCCGGCAGGAGTGGCTGGGCTTCGTCGACTCCGGCCTTCCCGAGGGCGACCCGCTGCCGCCGCTGCCCGAGGGCTGCTTCGCCCTGGAGGACATCGACAAGGCGGCCGGCGAGCTGGTGCGCAAGATCCGTTCCTTCCGTCCGCAGGTCATCACGACCTACGACGAGAACGGCGGCTATCCCCACCCCGACCACATCATGACCCACAAGATCTCGATGGTGGCCTTCGAGGCCGCGGCCGACACCGAGAAGTACCCGGAGGCGGAGTTCGGCCCGGCGTACCAGCCGCAGAAGCTCTACTACAACCAGGGCTTCAACCGGCCCCGCACGCTCGCCCTGCACGAAGCCCTGCTCGCCCGGGGCCTGGAGTCGCCGTACGGCGAGTGGCTGGAGCGGTGGAAGGACTTCCAGCGCGCCGAGCGCACGCTGACCACCTACGTCCCGTGCGCGGAGTTCTTCGAGACCCGCGACAAGGCCCTGGTCGCGCACCGTACGCAGATCGACCCGGACGGTGGCTGGTTCCGCGTCCCGATGGAGATCCAGAAGGAGGTCTGGCCGACGGAGGAGTACGAGCTCAGCAAGTCGCTGGTCGATACCTCCCTCCCCGAGAGCGACCTCTTCGCGGGCATCCGCGACAATGCCTGATATGAGCGCACACCTGGCACTGACCCAGCTTGTCCCCTTCGCCGCCGAAGAGCTGGACAAGAACAAGGTGACCCCCGGCGTCCTCGGTTTCGTCGTCTTCGCCGTGATGGCCCTGGCCGTCTGGATGCTGATGAAGTCGATGAACCGCCACATGGGCAAGGTCTCCTTCGAGGAGGCCGCCGATCCGGCCGCCTCCGCCCCCACGGCGGAGAAGACGGCCACGCGGGAGTAGCGGCTCCCCCGACCTGACACGAGGGCCCCGGGCACCCGGGGCCCTCGTGGCATGCCCGCCCACTGATCACCGGGCCCTTCAGCCCCCGGCGACCCGCCGGCACCTCCCCTTCCTCGGGGACCCCTTCTTCCGGGAACACGTGTCCTGCCGACCGCGCGCCCCGGCGAGGAGCCGCGGCCCGCGACCGGCCCCCCGCCCGTGTCCCGCCCGCGCCCGGGACGGAAACGGGCCGGACCGAACGGCTGCCCCTCGACATCGCGTCCGATGGCGTTCATCTGCCGAATAGCGCGTCCGGGTGAGGCTCCGGAACCAATCCATTTTCCGGCAGTTGATCAGCATGCTTCGGTAACGGAGCATTCCAGGGCCCTCCAGCTCAAGAAGGAAATCTCGTGATCAAGAAGGTTCTTGCCACGGCGGCAGTTGCGGCCTCCGTTGTCGGCGTCTCGGCGACGACGGCGATGGCGGCGGGCGACGAAGGCAACAGCGCCAACATCATCGGCAACTCGTCGAAGCAGGCGATCGGCAGCAACTCCACCGGTGGCTACATGAGCCCGAACTTCGGCCTTGTCAACGGTGGCGTTCTCCACTGCTTCGACATCCAGAAGGTCCAGGCCCAGGTCCCGGTCGGCGTCATCGCCATCCCGGTCGCGGTTCAGGACGTCATCGGCAACGACATGTCGAACCAGACCTGCACCCAGAACTCCGTGCAGCAGACCGGTGACGACCCGCTGTCGAACCTCCTGCGCAACGTCCTGGCGGACAACGGAAACGTCGGCGGCTGACGCCAGCATCTCCGCTGAAGCGGCCCCGCTCCTCGCATATCCATTGCGAGGGAGCGGGGCCGCTCCCGTTTCCACCCGGCCACGGCGCCGGCCCCGACCCGCCCTCCCCGTGGCGTAGAGGCACGGCTCCGCCGAGTGCGCAAGGATTGGGGTATGCCGAACAGACTGGCCCATGAGACGTCCCCCTATCTCCTGCAGCACGCGGACAACCCCGTCGACTGGTGGCCGTGGTCGACCGAGGCGTTCGACGAGGCGCGCCGCCGGAACGTCCCCGTCCTGCTCAGCGTCGGCTACAGCAGCTGCCACTGGTGCCATGTGATGGCCCACGAGTCCTTCGAGGACGACACCACCGCCGCCTATGTCAACGAGCACTTCGTCGCCGTGAAGGTCGACCGCGAGGAGCGCCCCGACGTCGACGCCGTCTATATGGAGGCGGTGCAGGCGGCGACCGGTCAGGGCGGCTGGCCGATGACGGTCTTCCTCACCCCGGACGCCGAACCGTTCTACTTCGGCACCTACTTCCCGCCCGAGTCCCGCCACGGCATGCCGTCCTTCGGTGACGTCCTCGATGGCGTCTCCCGCGCCTGGACCGAGCGCCGCGACGAGGTCGACGAGGTCGCCGGGAGGATCGTCAAGGACCTCGCGGGACGGTCGCTGGCCTACGGCGGCGACGGCGTCCCCGGCGAGGAGGAGCTGGCCCAGGCGCTCCTCGGCCTGACGCGGGAGTACGACGCGACCCGCGGCGGCTTCGGCGGCGCGCCCAAGTTCCCGCCGTCCATGGCGCTGGAGTTCCTGCTGCGCCACCACGCCCGCACCGGGGCCGAAGGCGCCCTGCAGATGGCCGCCGACACCTGCGAGGCGATGGCCCGCGGCGGCATCTACGACCAGCTCGGCGGCGGTTTCGCCCGCTACTCGGTGGACCGCGACTGGGTCGTCCCGCACTTCGAGAAGATGCTGTACGACAATGCCCTGCTCTGCCGGGTGTACGCGCATCTGTGGCGGGTCACCGGCAGCGAGCTGGCCCGGCGGGTCGCGCTGGAGACCGCGGACTTCATGGTGCGCGAACTGCGGACCAACGAGGGCGGGTTCGCCTCCGCGCTCGATGCCGATTCCGACGACGGGACCGGGCGGCACGTCGAGGGCGCCTACTACGTGTGGACGCCGGAGCAGCTGGCCGAGGTGCTGGGCGAGGAGGACGCGCGGTTCGCGGCCCGGTACTTCGGGGTCACCGAGGACGGGACGTTCGAGGAGGGGTCCTCCGTCCTTCAGCTTCCGCCGGGGGAGGGCGACGCGGCCGTGGCCGGTGCCGAGCGGGTCGCCTCGGTCAAGGAGCGGTTGCTCGCCGCCCGGGAGCGGCGCGAACGGCCCGGGCGGGACGACAAGATCGTCGCTGCCTGGAACGGGCTGGCCATCGCCGCGCTCGCCGAGACCGGTGCCTTCTTCGACCGTCCCGACCTGGTCGAGCGCGCCACCGAGGCCGCCGATCTGCTCGTACGCCTCCACATGGGCGAGGGCGCGCGGCTGACGCGTACCTCCAAGGACGGGCAGGCCGGGGCCAACGCGGGGGTCCTGGAGGACTACGCCGATGTGGCCGAGGGTTTCCTGGCGCTCGCCGGGGTCAGCGGGGAGGGGGCCTGGCTGGAGTTCGCCGGGTTCCTCCTCGACATCGTCCTGGACCAGTTCGTCGCCGAGGGCGGCGCGCTGTACGACACGGCCCACGACGCCGAGAGCCTGATCCGCCGGCCGCAGGACCCGACGGACAACGCGGCCCCGTCCGGCTGGACGGCGGCGGCGGGGGCGCTGCTGTCGTACGCCGCGCACACCGGCTCGGAGGCGCACCGTGCCGCGGCCGAGGGGGCGCTCGGGGTGGTGAAGGCGCTGGGGCCGCGCGCGCCCCGGTTCATCGGCTGGGGGCTTGCCACGGCGGAGGCGCTGCTCGACGGGCCCCGTGAGATCGTCGTCGTCGGCCCCGCAGGCGAGGGGGACGGCGCCGGAGCGGCCCGTGCGCTGCATCGGACCGCGCTGCTGGCCGACGCGCCGGGCGCGGTCGTCGCGTTCGGTACGCCGGAGAGCGACGAGTTCCCGTTGCTGAAGGACCGCCCGCTGGTGGGCGGGGCGGCCGCCGCGTACGTCTGCCGGCACTTCGCCTGCGACGCGCCGACGACCGACCCGGCGGAACTGGCCCGCTCGCTGGCCCGCTGACGGGGATACGGGACGCCGCCCCGGCGACCTCTCTTCGGAGGGTCGCCGGGGCGGCGTCGTGTCAGGGGGCGCAGAGCAGCGAGGAGCCGCCGGCCGGACGGTACTCGCCGAGTCCCTGCGGGATGGTGCTCGTCGGGGTGGTGGCGGGCGCGGGCAGCGGCCGGTCGGTGCGCAGCCGCTCGAAGATCTCGGCGGCCTGCCGCTCGTTCCAGGCGACAGTGGAGCCCACGCCGTCGACGGTCTTGAAGCCGCTGACGGGGACGGTCGCGAACTCCGTACGGGATGGGGGGAGGTTTCGCAGCCGGGTGGCGAGCGTCAGCATGTCGGTGACGGACAGACCGCGTTCCACCGTCGCCGTACCGCGCAGGGTGGAGGCGAACGCCCGTAGCGCGCCGGCGTCCCCGAGCAGGTCGGTGCGTACCTTCCGCAGGGTGTTGACGAAGAACTGCTGCTGCTTCTGCATGCGGCCGAAGTCCATCTTGCCGTCCGCGCGCCGGGACCGGACGTACTGCAGGGCTTCGCCGCCGCCGACCCTGGTGGTGCCGGGGGCGAGGTCGAGGCCGGTGACGGGGTCCTTGAGCGGCGCCTTGGTGCAGACGGGCACCCCGTCCTTCAGGCGGTCCACGCCGTCCATGAACCGCCGGAAGTCGATCTCGAGGTAGCGGTGGACCGGAGTGCCCGTCATCCGTTCGACGGTCTCGACGGTGAAGGCCGGGCCGCCCTCCGTGTGGGCGGCGTTGATCTTCGCCTGGTGGGCTCCGTGTTCGGCGCCGGTCCGCTGGTCGTGGTGGCCCGCGCGGAAGGAGGTGAGCGAGTCGCGGGGGAGACTGACCACGCTGACACGGTCGTTGGCGGCCGAGACGTGCACCAGCATCAGCACGTCGGTGCAGTCGCAGCCCTTGCCGCCGAGGCGGTGCTTAGCCTTCTCCTGCGGGGTGACGCCCTGCCGGCTGTCGACGCCCGCCACCAGGATGTTGAGCCCGCCGGCCGGGGCCGGCAGGGGGGCGGGGGCGGCGGCGAGGGCTCCGGAGCCGAGGGCGAGGAGCGCGGCCGAGGCGAGCGCCGCCCGCCGTGGACGGGTCGGTCTTTTCCTGAGGGACACGGGCGGACACCACCGGGGCTCGGGAATGGGGGGATGCGCGCACGGTAAATCGAAAGCCGTCGCACACAGGTACGCGACGCGACATGGGCGGGAGGAATCACTCTCCTGCGTGGCCTGTGGAATGATTGGGGGACCGCAGTGGATGGGAGGGCGACGATGGCACCCGATCCCGGAAAATGGGAGCGGATGGCCTTCATTCCGAAGAGCCGTTACGTGGCGGACCCGCCACCACCTGCCGACCGGGGTCCATTCCCCGTCTATTCCTCGATGGTGCAGCGCTGGGCCCGGGCGGGGCGTACGGTACCGGGAATCCCGGACCAGGAGTGGGAACGGCTCACGACCACCCCGATCTGGCCGCGCTGAGTTCCGCGCGGCCGCCACGGCCTTCGCGGGGGGTGCGGCGGTGAGGGCGCCCGTCGCGGGGAATGTGCGGCGTACGGCCGAATTCTGTGGGCGCGATGGAGTGAAAAAGGAGTCCCGGCGAGTAGCCGGTTTCCTTTGTGCGGCATGGTCGTTGTCATGTGTGCAGCGGAGGCCGGGAGCGGCAATTGCGCCCGTGCATCACGAAATCCGTGAAGTGTCTTCCGCCGCGGAAAGGATCCAGACGAAATGATGGGCAAGAAGGCTGCGGTCGTCGTCGCCGGAATCGTCATGGCCATGGGTGCGGCGTCGCCCGCCTTCGCCGACTCGGAGGCGCATGGTGCGGCCATCGGTTCGCCGGGCGTGCTCTCGGGCAACGTCATCCAGGCGCCGATCCACATCCCGATCAACGCCTGCGGCAACAGCATCAACGTCATCGGCCTGGTGAACCCGGCCTTCGGCAACACCTGCATCAACGCCTGACACCGCGCGCCCCGCAACGGGTGCGCTCTGAGGGGCCGGCTCCCCGAGACGTCCACGACGTCTCCCGGGGCCGGCCCCTTCCCGTGCCCGGGATTGCAAGGGCGACACGGCTCGCGGTGCCCCAACCGGGCAATGAAATACACCAATGGACTACGGATCAGATCATCTTCGCGTTCACGGTCGGGTCATTAGGAATACTTTCTGAAGATCAGACTGACGGACCATCAAATGGTGCTGGACGTGAAGGAGTGGCCATGGGCGACCGGAAGCGGAAAATCTCGAGTGCGTGGCTGGGGGTGTTCACCGCCGGTCTCCTCGCATCGGGCTCAGTCGTGCTGTCCTCTCCCGCTTTCGCCGCCGAATCCGCGACGGGCAGGGCCAAGGTGCCCGAACCGGCTCTGTCCCAGGCGATGGGGGCGTTCCTCGAATCCGGCCCCGTCGGCGTCAGCCGGATCGCCCAGTTGGAGCGGTGGCTCGGCGGACGCGAGCTGCGGGTCGGTCACACGTACCTCCCCGGCGACCTGTGGTCGAACATCGAGGGTCCCCCGGGCTTCCTGAACGCCTGGGCGGACTGGCGCAACCAACGGGAGGACCGGCTCTTCGTCCTCAACGTCCCGATGCTGGAGCGCAACGAGGCCGGGGTCTCCGACCACGAGGTCCGCCGCCAGCTCCAGCTCGGCGCGGCCGGCCACTACGACCACCACTTCCGTACGCTGGCCGAACGCCTGGTCGAGATGAAGGCGACGGACACCGTCATCGTCCTCGGCTGGGAGATGAACGGCGTCACCTACACGCACCGGTGCGCGCCCGACCCGACCGCGTGGAAGAAGTATTGGAACCGGATCGTCACCGCCATGCGTTCCGTTCCCGGCCAGAAGTTCCGTTTCGACTTCAACCCGAGCCGGGGCACGGACGCCATTCCGTGGACGGAGTGCTATCCCGGCGACGATGTCGTCGACATCATCGGCATGGACTCGTACGACCAGCCGCCGGGTTCCCGTTTCGACGAGCACGTGAACGAGCCGTACGGCCTGAAGAAGCAGGTCGAATTCGCGGCCGAGCACGGCAAGGAGATCTCCTATCCGGAATGGGGGCTCTTCCGGAACGGCGACAACGCCGAGTACATGCGGCGGATGCTCGAGTGGATGGACGAGCACCAGCCGCTGTACCACACGATCACGGATTACTGCCCGCACGGCGTCTGGCAGTGCGACAGCAACCCGAAGGCCTCGGAGGTCTTCCGGCAGATGCTGTACGGGAACGCTCCGGAGGCGCCCGAGACCCCGTCCGGTCCCGACGCGCCCGTACCCCCGGAGATCCCCGAGATCCCGGAGGCGCCGGAGCCGCCGGAGGTGCCCGAGGTCCCGGAGTGGCCCGACTTCCCGGAGTGGCCCGAGTTCCCCGAGGACCCGGACTTCCCGGACTTCCCGGACCCCGACATTCCGGAGGACCCGGACTGGCCCTTCCCGGCGGAGCCCGTCGTCCCGGAGCCGGCGGACCCCGACGTACCGAAGACCCCCGAGCCCAAGCCGGAGCCTGCGCCTGAGGTCCCGCCGAAGCCGGAGCCGGCGCCCGAGGTACCGCCCAAGGTCGAGCCCAAGCCCGAGCCTGCACCTGAGGTGCCGCCGAAGACGGAGCCCGCGCCTGAGGTGCCGCCGAAGACGGAACCTGCGCCCGAGGTTCCGCCGAAGACGGAACCTGCGCCCGAGGTTCCGCCCAAGGTTGAGCCCGCCCCCGAGGTCCCGCCGAAGACGGAACCTGCGCCCGAGGTTCCGCCCAAGGTCGAGCCCGCCCCCGAGGTCCCGCCGAAGACGGAACCTGCGCCCGAGGTTCCGCCCAAGGTCGAGCCCAAGCCCGAGCCCGCGCCTGAGGTCCCGCCGAAGACGGAACCTGCGCCCGAGGTTCCGCCCAAGGCCGAGCCCGCCCCCCAGGTTCCTCCGAAGCCCCTGCCCGTCCCGCTGCCTCTGCCGGAGCCGGCTCCTGAGCCCGCTCCCGCTCCCGCGGCCGAGTGCTGGACGGTGAACCTCGGTTCGTGGGTGGAGAGCTGGATCGGCGGACCCGTCTGCGTCCCGAAGAGCGGCTACAAGGAGGCCGTGAAGATCGACGTGACCGGATTCATGAACAGCGTCTGGCCGTTCTGATCCGTCACCGGCCCGCCACGGCGGCGGAGGAGATCATCCTCCGCCGCCGTTCGTCCGCCCGCGCAACCTGCGCACCGCCCGGCCCACCCATTCCCGCTCCCGCGCCTGCCGCGCCGCCCAGCGCCGGCCGTCCGCCGCGCCCGCCCGCAGCCACAACAGCGGTGCCGTCGCCGGACCGGCCAGCATCAACCGCTGGTTGGGGACCGTCTCCGGCCGCCAGTGCAGCTTGTACGGCTCGGTGCCCCGGAGCATGCTCAGCGTCGCCCGCCCGCTCGCACTGGTCTGGCGGGACCCGTGGCGCAGCAGCATCGTCGCCACGTCGATCTTGCGGGCGCGCAGCTCGGGGTCGGCGCCGTACAGATAGCCTCCGGCGAGCCGGGGCGACATCAGGGTGAGGTCGGCGGCCACCACGTCCCCGGCCAGCCGGAACTCGGTCACCATCGCGTCCCCCCGCTCGACCATGGGACGTACCGCCCGCGTGAGGTGCTGGGCGAACCGGTCGCTGGTGTGCTCCGCGGTGACCCCGCGGCCGCTCCACTGCAGCTGATGCAGCCTCAGCAGGCGTTCCAGGGCCGCCGGGACCTCCTCGCCGCTCACGATCCGCTCGTCGATGCCGAGCGCGTCCAGCTTCCGCAGCTTGGCCCGCACCCGTTGGGCCTTGCCCGACGGGATCCGTGCGAGCAGGGCGTCCATCGGCACCGCGGGGAGCTCCAGGCAGAGCGAGTCGGGGAGACGCCGGCGCGGGCCGCGCCACTGGGCGTGGATCCGTTCGGCCGCCGCCCCCGGCCGTACCTCCCGCAGGTCGATCACGGCACCGCGCGCCGCTCCGGCCAGCGCCTCGGTCAGCGCGGACGCTGCCTCGGGGCAGTCGTCGTCGAGGAGGACGTCGGTGAAGTCGGTGATGGCGCCGCCGAGCTGGGTGAGGACCGGCAGGGGGCCGGGGGCGCGCATCAGGGGCGCGGCCGCGACGAGCGCGCCGTCGTCCCGCCGTACGAGAACCACGCGCAGCGCGCCCGGTCTGCCGTACGACAGCCACCAGGAGTGCAGCCACGAGTGGGACTGGAACGGTGTCGCCGTGGCGCAGCGCCCATAGAGGGATGTCCACCGCTCGGCGAGCCGGCCGAACTCGGCGGCGTCGCGGCAGACCTCGCCGCGCAGACCGTGCGCGCCGCCCGCGGTCACACCGACTCCGGTTCCGGCTGGTGCGCGCTCGCCGCCCCGGACGAGGCCGAGGAGGAGGCCACCGCCGGACCCGGGACGGACGCGGACGGCTGCGGGCGTCCGGGTCCCTGCTCGGCACGGGCGCCGCGCCGGGGGCGTACCAGCAGCGCCAGTCCGCCGAGCAGCCCGCCCGCGCAGCCGCCGACCAGCGCGGAGAGCGGCGCGGAGGGCGAGACGGGCGCCAGCGGCTTGGTGGCGCGGGAGAACTGCACGACCTTCACGCCGGTGCTGCCGGAGACGTGCGTGCTGTTGAGGACCAGTGCCCGGGCGACACCGTCGGCCATGGAGACCGCCTTGGCGGGCTTGGCCGCCCGCGCGGTGATGGAGATCATCGGCGCGTCCGGCGAGGTGGCGGTCTGGACGGCGGAGCGCAGGGTCGCGGCGGACACCCCCGCCCACACCTGGGCGTCGCCGGTCACCGCGATGTCGGTGGCGACCCTGCCGTACGCCTGGGCGAACCCGAGGGCGGCCGCCGGGTCCGACTTCTCGCCGGGGACCACGATGACGTAGCTGGTCGCCGCGTACTGCGGGGTCTTCAGCGCGCCGTAGCCGCCGCCGAGCGTGGCGCCGACGAGGACGGAGGCGGGCAGCACCCACCATCGGCGCGGGGTGCGCAGGACGATTCTCAGGGCGGAGCGTGACGGGTTCATGGAGCAGCTCGCTTAGCGGGAGAAGGGGTGCCGTGGACGGCCTGTTCGTAGAGGGACATCAACTGCCGGGCGCTGTGGGCGATGTCGTAGCGGTGGGCGGCGGCAGGCTGCGGCAGCCGGGCGAGGCGGGCGTCCCGGATCCCGCTCAGCGCGCTGATCAGCTCGGGGACGGAGGGTCCGATCCGCCGGGCCCCGGGCGCCGCGTCGGGCGGCAGGTCGTCGATCGCCGGGCAGGCCACGTAGAGCGCGGGCAGCCCGGCGGCCAGCGCCTCGACGACCGCGAGTCCGAAGGTCTCGTCGGGGGAGGTGGAGACGAAGACGTCCATCGCGGCGAGCAGCGACGGCAGATCGGCCCCGTCGGCCCCGGCCGGCGGGGGGTCCTCGCACGCCCCCGCGAGGAGCACCCGGTCGGCGGCCCCGCACTCCCGGGCGGTGTCCAGGAGGGCCTGCCGCTCCGGGCCCTCGCCGACGAGGAGGAGCCGCGCCCCCGGCACCGACGCCACGGCCCGTACGAGACGGTCGAAGCGCTTGCCGGGCGCGAGCCGCCCCACCCCGCCGACGACGAAGGCGTCCTCGGGGAGCCCGAGCGCCGCCCGGGTACGGGGGCGGGCCCCGTTCGCGTACCGGAAGCGGGCCGTCTCGATGCCGTTGGGCACGACGTGGATACGGGACGGGGCGACGCCCCAGCCCTCCAGGCGCCGGGCGACGCTGGGCGAGACGGCGACCGTGGCGGTGCCGAGCCGTTCGGTGGCCCGGTAGAGCGCGCGGGTGCCGGGGGAGAGGGGCCGGCCTTCGATCTGGGTGTCGCCGAGGGAGTGCTCGGTGGCGAGGACCGCGCGGACCCCGGCGAGCCGGGCGGCGATCCTGCCGTACACGCAGGCGCGGTAGAGGTGGGTGTGGACGAGGTCGTAGCGGCCCTGGCGGACGATCCGGGTGAGGCGGGGCAGCGCGCCGAGATCGCGGTTGCCGGCCATGCCCAGGTGGGTGACGGGGACGCCGTCCGCCTCGATGCCCTTGGCGACGGCGCCGGGGTGGGTGAGCGTGACGACCTCGCTGCGCACGGGCAGGTGACGCAGCATCAGCCGCAGCTGCTGTTCCGCACCCCCGATGTTCAGGCCGGTGATGACGTGCAGGACCTTCATGACACGTCCGCCGCGGCCCGCCGGCCGGCCTCGGGGGCCGGCGCCGGCCGGGTGCCGGGGGCGTCGGGGGCGGCCGTCGGGCCGGGGTGGCGGCGGCGCAGGGGGTGCAGGGCGCGTTTGGCGGTGAGCCGCCAGGAGGTGTCCCGCCCGTCGATGTGCACCCGCGGCAGCGCGTACGCGCCGGTCAGGCGCCCCGGGGCGATGGCGCAGGCGTGGCCGTAGCCCGCTTCCCGTACGGCCCGGACGACGCGGGCGTCGACGTGTCCGTACGGGTAGCAGAAGCCCGCCACCGGGGCGCCGGTGATCTCCTCCAGGAGGGCGCGGCTCTTCCGGGTCTCCTCGGCGAGGGCCTTGTCGTCGGCGGCGGGGAGCGAGACGTGCCGCAGCCCGTGCGAGCCGATCTCCATCCCGGCCTCGAAGACCCGCCGAATCCCGTCCTCGGTCAGCAGCGGTCTTCGGGGCCCGTCCGCGTCCCAGGCGTTCTCGCCGCCGAGCCGGCCGGGCAGGACGTAGACGGTGGCGGTGAAACCGTGGCCGCGCAGCAGGGGGAGGGCCGTGTCGAGGAAGTCGGCGTAACCGTCGTCGAAGGTGAGACCGACCAGGCCCTTGGCGCGCCCGGCGGCGGTCGCCGTGAGCAGCTCGCCCACCGAGACACCGCGCAGGCCGTGGTCGCTCAGCCAGCGCAGCTGCCGGGTGAACCGCCCGGGGGGGACGGTCACCCGGTACGGATCATCCGGGGTGTCGGTGATCGAGTGGTACATCGCCACCCACGGGGGCGGCTTCGGCAGCAGACGACGAATCGCGGCGGCGCGGGGCGCCATGACTACGGGCATGGGCGAGCCTTCGTGATGCGGTGCGGGTGAGGGGTGGGATGTCCGGCGCGTGGGCGGCGCAGGCGAGGAAGAGGAGGAAGACGCCGGTGGCGGCGAGGGCCGCGACGGTGAGGGAGAGGACGGCCGGGACGATGAGGACCGAGCAGAGCCAGCCGGCGGCGGTGGCCCATGCGGCGGCGGTGGCCAGCCGCAGCAGATCCACGCCGAGGTGGCGGACGCGGACCGGGATGGACTGGCGGTGCGCCCCGGCCAGCAGCATCACGGCGGTCAGGGTGATCCCGAAGGCGTTGGCGGCGGCGATGCCCACGGCGCCCCACGCCCGTGCGGCCGGTACTCCGGTGACGGCCGTGGCGGCGAGTCCGGCGGCCATCACGGCGGCCGGGTACCACAACGGGCGGGCCGCGGAGAAGTAGCAGCGGACCAGGGCGCCGACCATCGTCTGGCCGAGCAGCCCGAGGGCGTAGACGCGCATCACGGCGGCGGTCGCGGCGGTGTCGGTGGCGTCGAACGCGCCGCGCTGGAAGAGCAGGGAGACGATCTGCGGGGCGGCGGCGATCACGATCGAGGCGCCGACGAGGACGACGACCGCGGCGAGCAGCAGATCCCGTTCGACGCGGCGGCGGGCGCCCTCGGCGTCACCGGCGGCCAGGGCGCGGGCGACGACCGGGAAGCTCACCGTGCACAGCATCAGGGAGAGGATCATCGGCATCTGCGCCACCTTCTGGGCGTAGTTCAGATGCGAGATGGCCCCGGACGGCAGGGAGGAGGCGAGGAACCGCTCGACGAGGATCTGGGACTGGCGGGAGAGCGCGAAGGCGATGACGGGGGCGATGAGCCCGAGCACGAGGAGCCGCCCGTCGCCCGCGCCGGGCACGGCCGGCCGCTCCTTGGCCTCCGTCGGGCGGCGCAACTCCCGCAGCAGGAACGGCGCCTGGACGAGCACCATCAGCGCGCCGCCGACGGCGACCCCGGCCGCGGCCGACCGTACGCCGAACGGCTCGCGGAGCAGCACGATCGTGCCGATGATCCCGATGTTGTACGCGACGTAGATGGCGGCGGGCGACAGGAAGCGGCCGTGGGCGCGCAGGGCGGCGGAGCAGTAGCCGGCGAGCGCGAAGGTCAGCACGCAGGTCGCGGTCAGCCGGGTGCAGTCGACGGCGAGCCCGGGGTCGGGGAGCCCGGGTGCGAGGCCCGCGACGAGGAGCGGCGCGCCGGCGATCAGCAGCGCGGAGACGGCGCTGACGGTGAGCGCGAGGCGGGGCAGTGTGGAGCGTACGAGGGTACGGACGGGGTCGCCGGCCGGGCCGCCGCCGCGCCGGGTGAGGGCGCGGGCGAACGCGGGCACGAGGATCAGCGCCATCGCGTCCTCGATGAGCAGCGTCGAGGCGAACTCCGGCACCGTCCAGGCCACCAGGAACGCGTCGGTCTCCGCCCCCGCCCCGAAGTAACGGGCGAGGATCTGGTCCCGGACCAGGCCGAGCACGGCCCCGGCGGCCGTCAGGCCCGCCGTGACGGCCGCGGCCCGCGCCAGGAACCGGCCGGACGGCGACCACGGCCGCCGCTTCGGGCCCCGCCGTCGCCCCACCACGCCCCGCCGTCCCTCCGCGCCCCGAGGCGCGCTTCCGCCGTCCCCGCCCCGCACCTTGCCCCGGGGCCTGCCCCGAGCCTTGCCTCGCATCGCGCCCCGGGTCGTGTCCCGACCGGCCGCGCCGTCGCCCGCCCGTTCCGCAGCCCGTTCCGCCGCCCAGGACGGCACGCGGGCCGCCGTCGCCACCACCCGGGGCCGGTGCGCCGGCGGCTGTTCGGCGGACCGGGGAGCGGGCGCGGGGATCGGGCGGGGAAGATCCGGGGCCTCCGGGGGGCGCGGCCCGTCCGTCGGCTCCGGTTCCCCGCGCCACGGGTCACGCACGCTTCACCTCCGCCAGCGACCACCAGGCCGCCAGGCCGAGGACGACCGACATCAGCACCGTCGAAGGGCCGCCGATGTCCGCGTAGAAGAAGTCGATGAGCTGCCACGACAGCAGACCGGTGGCCACCAGCGCGCAGTCCGCGCCGCGCGTACGCCGCCGCAGCGCCCCGACCAGCAGCGCCGCCCAGCTGCCGGCCAGGGCCAGCAGGCCCACCAGGCCCTGCTCGCTGAGCACCAGCAGGTACATGTTGTGCGGGGAGAGCAGCGGCTGGCGCTGGAACGCCGCTCCCGCGCCCGCCGTGTCGCTGCCCGAGGAGAGCGCCAGCGAGGCGTGCCCGTCGCGGTACTGCGGGAAGCCCTTCAGGCCCACGCCGGTCACCGGCTCCGACCGCCACATCCGCCCGGCCGCCGCCCACATCGTGTACCGGTCCGTCACCGACTGGTCCGGCGCCGCCGTCACCTGCGTGATGCTGGCGACGCGCTCCTTCACCATCGCCGAGCCGATCCCGAGGCCGCCCACCAGGACCACCCCGAGCGCGCCCGTCACGAGCGCCACCCGCCCGGCGCGCCGCAACCCGGAGAGCAGCAGCTGGATCGCGCACGCCAGGACCGTCGCGATCCACGCGCCCCGGCTGAACGACAGCACCAGCGGCACGGCGAGGAGACCCGCGCACACCAGGGCGGCCGTCCGCGCCCGCCCGCGTCCGCTGCCCAGCGCGATGCCGGTGACGACGACGAGCCCGTACGAGACGACCGTCGCCATCCCCATCACGTCGGTCGGCCCGAAGGTCCCGACCGCCCGGACGTCCTCGCCCATGTACGAGGCGCCGGTGCCGGTCAGATACTGCGTCACCCCGACCGCGCCCTGCACCAGCCCCAGTGCGACCAGCGCCCACGCGACCACGGCGAAGTCCCGCCGGTCGCGGATCGTCAGCAGGACGGCCGCCGGGACGAGCACGAAGATCTGGACGTAACGGGCGACGCCCGGCAGGCTCGCCGCCGGGTCCTGCGAGGTGATCGCCGCCAGACAGATCCCGAGGACGGGCAGCCCGAGCACGAACGCCGCCCACCGGGTCAGCGGCCGCGCCCCGCCGCGCACCACCCGCACCAGACAGATCAGCACGAGCAGCCCCGAGGCCGCGTCCGCGATGGTGCCCGTACCGCCGGTCCCGCCCTCCGCGCCACCGGCGGACGGGACGAGCAGCAGCGCGATCACCGCCAGGACCGGGGACAGCGCCACCACCCGGCGCACCCCGTCCCGGACCTCGTCGCGGGCCCCGTCGAGCGGGGCGGCGACCGCCACGGCCGTCGCCATCATCAGCTCCCCGCCGGCCGTACGAGTCCGGCGGCGGTCCGCAGCAGAATGCGGACGTCCTGCCAGAGCGACCAGTGATCGATGTAGTGGTTGTCGAACCGGCAGCGGTCCTCGATCGAGGTGTCACCGCGCAGCCCGTGCACCTGCGCCAGCCCGGTCAGCCCCACCGGCATCCGGTGGCGGGCCGCGTAACCGGCGTGGATGCGGCTGAACTGCGCCACGAAGTACGGGCGTTCCGGACGGGGCCCGACCAGGCTCATGTCACCGCGCAGCACGTTCCACAGCTGCGGCAGCTCGTCGAGCGAGGTCCGCCGCAGGAAGTTGCCGACCGCGCTCATCCGCCGGTCGTTGGCCACGCTCCACCGGGTCGCCGACTCGGCCTCGTCCGTCGGGCGCAGCGTACGGAACTTCAGCAGCGTGAAGAGCCGCCCGTTCTGGCCCACCCGCTCCTGTCGGAAGAGCACCCCGGGGCCGTCCGCGAGCCGCACCGCCAGACCGCACAGCAGCAGGACGGGCAGCGCGAGCGCCAGCGCCGGTCCGGCCACGGCCAGGTCGAGGGCCCGCTTCGCGGTCAGCCCGCGACGCTCGCCCGGCGGGACGAGACGGCGGCAGCCGTACCCCCACAGGTGGTCGCTCATCGGCCCGTCCTGGCCCTCGCCGCCGACCCGCCAGGTCGTGCAGCCGTAGTGCTGGAAGAGCTTCACCAGAGCGGCGTCCTCGGTCAGGAAGACCGCGTCGCGGACGGTGTTCTGGATGACCGCCCGGTGGATCTCCTCCATGCTCGTCAGGACCGGAAGCCCCGCCTCCCCGGGCGGCTGCGGCGTCCCGCCGTCCTGCCGGCTGCCGACGATCCCGACCGGCCGCATGCCGTACTCCGGGTGCTGTCCGATCGTCGCCGCGAACCGGCGCGCCGCGCCCGGCCCGCCGACCACCAACGCCGAGCGCGGCTGCGCCCGGGCCGTCCGCCGCCGGTGCGCCCGCACCGCGCCCCGCGCCACGCACACGGTGGCCACGTGCCCGGCGTACGCGGTGCACAGGGCGCCGGGGCCGAGCGCGAGGGAGGGCGTGAACGCGGCGACGACGGCGGCCGCCACGCACCAGGCGACCCCGGCGCGGGCGGCGAGCGCCGGCACCTCGTCGAGCACGGCGGTGAGGGAGCCGGGCCGGTGCAGCCCCGCGTACGAGTTGAGCGCGAGGACGCACCCCGCGACCAGCAGGAGCAGCCGGACGGCGGGGTACGGCTCGGGCACCAGCCACGCGGCGCACAGCACGGCCAGCGCGTCGGCCGCGATCAGCGGCGCCGCGGTGGACCGAACCGGCGCGGGACGGCGCGGCGGGAGCGCCAGCCGGTCCGACGTGCCGCGCGGCGGGGCGAGGGAGGCGAGACCGTGGACGGCCTGGCGCGTCGAGGGCCAGGGGCCCGGCGAAGAGGGAACGCTGGTGCTTTCCGTAGTCACTGCGCAATCGGCTCTCTGTGCTCGGTGCACCGCACTCCGGCCAGCTCGCGGTACACGTCCGCGACGGCCGCGCCGGTGCGCCGCACATCGAATCTGCTGAGTACGTGCTCGTGGGCCTGGCGGCCCAGGGAGTGCCGCAGCTCCGGCCGGCCGAGGAGGCGGACCACGGCGGCGGCGAGGGCGGCCGGGTCCTCCGGCGGGACCAGGCAGTGCGGTTCGTGGTCCGGCGGCAGGCTCTCGCGCGCGCCGGCCACATCGGTGAGCACCACCGGCCGGCCGCTCGCCATGGCCTCCAGCGGCGCCAGCGCCATGCCCTCCCAACGGGACGGCAGGACGACCAGGTCGGCCGCGCGGTACCAGGGCGCGATGTCGTCCACGGCGCCGGCGAAGCGCACCGCCTTCGGCGCCCCGGTGCGCAGCCGCACCCGGTCCGGCCCGTCGCCGACGAGGACCAGCCGTGCCTTCGACACCTCGGCGACGATGGCGGGCCAGGCGGCGAGCAGCACGTCCTGGCCCTTCTGCCGGCACAGCCGTCCGACACAGACGACGAGGGGACCCTCGCCCGGCCCCGGATCGGGGGTCTGAGCCGCCGCGGCCGCGAACCGGGTCACGTCCACGCCGTTGCGTACGACCGACCAGGAGGCCCGCACCCCGGCCTCCTCACCCGTACGACGCTCGGCGTCGCTGACGCAGACGATCCGCTGCGTCCAGCGCGCCGCCCACCGCTCCCAGCGGCGGGCCATGGCCCCGACCGCGCCGTCGGCCGCCTCGAAGGACCAGGCATGCGGCTGGTACACCGTCGGCACCCGCCCCCGCAGGGCCAGCCGCGCGCACAGCCCGGCCTTGGCGCTGTGCGCGTGGACCAGGGAGGGGCGCACGGCGTCGATCAGCCGGGCCAGGTCGCGGGTCTCGCGGACCAGCCCGGGCCCGGGCTCGCGCCCCGCCCGCCAGTCGTGGACCACGGCGCCCTCCGCGCGGACCGCGGCGGCGAGCGGCGTGCCGGGCGGGCAGGCGACCGCCACCCGCATCCCCTCGCCGAGCTGCGCCCGGACCAGGTCGGTGACGACGCGGGCGACCCCGGCGTCACCGGGCTGGACCGCGTGCAGAACGGTGAAGGGGGAGGAATCCGATTCTCGAGAGGCCCGCACGTCAGCGCCGGACGACGTTCGCGGAAAGGGCGCCCAAAGCACCGCGGCGCGCGTCACGAACCGTTGAATTCCGCATACAGGTTCTCCGCTTTGATGAGAGGAGGAAGGGAAGACCCGTGAAGATCGGGAGAGAGTGAGATGTCGTCCGCACGAAATGGGTGAACGCGCGGCGGGCCCGGAAGCAACGTTCGGGAACGTTATAACCCCGATGCCGGGCGATAGTAAGCATTAGATGCCCGGAAACGCTAACTCCCGTATCCCTTGGGCCGGTTCCTCGTTGTGCGTGTTGCGCCTTTCCAGGCTCGCTCGCCCAAATGGCCCTCTTGTGGCCCAAAGATCGGTTGAACGTCACCCGTTCGGGAGCGCAACCAATGAAATGGGCCCGCGTTGTTGAGGGAGTCGGGCGAATCCGTCTGCGAGCCGGCCGTCCGGTCCAAGAGGCTAGAAAACAATCGAGGAGTGCTTCCCCATGTCCCGTATCGCGAAGGCTGTAGTCCTGACCGTCGGTGTCGCCGCGTCCGTCGCGGGTGCCACCGGTATCGCCGCCGCCGACTCCGGCGCCGAGGGCGCGGCCCTGCACTCCCCGGGCGTCCTGTCCGGCAACCTGGTGCAGGTCCCGGTCCACGTGCCGGTCAACGTCTGCGGCAACACCGTCAACGTCATCGGTCTCCTGAACCCGGCGTTCGGCAACACCTGCGCCAACGTCTGATCGAGCGCCCCGCATCGCGGTCCCTCCGAGGCCGGCGCGCCGCCCCTTCCGGGTGCGGCGTGTCGGCCTTTCCTCATTCGGACGCACCCTTGTGCGCCGTCCGGTGCAACGGCGTACGCCCCTTGGAGGGGCAGGTCAGAGGGGTGGATTCACCCGAACGGAGGCATGGCGCTGTGTAGCTCAGCCGTTGCGGAGCGCTATCACCGCAGGCACGGTGACAGAGAAGTTGTCCGACGCATAAGGAAAAGGAACAAATATGCGTCCCCTGGCATCACGCCGTCTCACCGTCCTGGCGATATCCGCCGCACTCGCCCTCGGCGCGGCGGGACCCGCCGTCGCCGACGAACACCAACCCATCAGGCCCACCGCCGTCGTCACGGAAGCGGACGCGCTCCCGACGACGCCGACCACCGAGGCCGTTACCCGAACCGCCACCGAGGCCGCCACCGCGGCCGCTACGGAGGCCGCCACCGAGGCGGCCACCGAGGCGGCCACCCGCGCGGCGGCACCCGCCGACCTCATCGGCGACACCGTCGCCGCCGTCGAGCAGGCGGTGGCCGATCTGCTCGCCTCCCTCCCCCTTGGGGGCGTCACCGGGATCGTCACGCAGATCACCGCGACGGTGAACGCACTCGTGCAGTCGCTCCTCGGCGGACTGCCGCTCCCGGCGCTCCCGGCCCTGCCGGAACTCCCGGCCGCGCCGGCGACCGCCCCGCAGCTCCCCGTCGGAGCGTCGACGTCCTAGAGCGTGTCCGGCTTGCGCCGTGCCGGTCCAGCACCCCTGGACCGGCACGGCGCTCGCGCGTCCGATCGGCAAATAGGACCGCGCGCCCCTTCGTTCGGGTGCAGTGTCGAGAAATCCTTCCTCCCGGAGTTTCCGGGGAGCGAACCTCTCGTTACAGAAGACGGAACGACGTACAGGAATCGGCCAAGAGGCCTGTACGGCAAGCGACTTGCTTGTGAAGACGTCATCGAGGAAGGACTCACTCCATGAAGCCCACCAAGGTTGCCGCGGTCGTCGCCGGTTCCATGATGGCCCTGGCCGCCGCCGCGCCCGCCATGGCCGCCGAGCCGACGGCCGTCCCCACCAGCCTGGACGGTGGTCTGGAGGCGCTCAGCAGCGACGGTCTGAAGACGGACACGCTGAGCAGCACCACGGACGGCTCCATGGTCAAGACCGTGGGCGAGACCGCCGAGTCGCTGAACGACGCCAAGAAGGGCACGCAGCTCCTCGGCGGCCTTCCGCTCGGCGGCTGACGACTCCCCCACCCTCGCTCCACCCCCGGCGGGCGCTCGCTCCCTCCGCGCCCCACCACCGCCCCGCGTCGGCCGATCGTATGACTTTCCCCGATCGCCGACCGTGTGGTCCGGTCACGCGGTGCGCCGCTCCTTAGGCTCTCGCCACCCCCACGACCACCGGTCGCCGCAGACGACCGACGGATCGAGTGTGGGGACAGGCCGGTCGGAGCGAGGGGGGATTCCCTGCCGGTCTCCCTTTCCCCAGAGGAAGAGCGGTATGCGATCCATCATCAGCAGGAAACTGCTCACCGCCGCGGCCGCGACGGGTGTCCTGTCGCTGACCGGCGGCTTCGCCGCGACGGCGGAAGCCACACCCTCCACCACCCCGGACCGGCACCCGCACGCCCACTCCGCCCCGGACGGGTCCGACGGCTACGGCGACGGCGACGACTCCGAGGGTTACGGCTCCGGCGACGCATCGGGCGGATACGGCGACGAGCCCGGTGGCTACGGCGACGAGCCGGACGAGGAGTACCCCCCGCCGCCCGGCACCCCCGACCAGCCGGGCAACCCCGGCACCCCGGAGAACCCGGACGGCCCCGGTGGCCACCCTGACGAGCCCGGTACGCCAGGCCAGCCGGGCAACCCGGACGAGCCCGGTACGCCAGGCCAGCCGGGCAACCCGGACGAGCCCGGTACGCCAGGCCAGCCAGGCAATCCGGACGAGCCGGGGAACCCGGGGAACCCCGACGAGCCGGGGAACCCAGGGCAGCCCGGGACGCCTGACGAGCCCGGTACGCCGGGTCAGCCGGGCAACCCCGACGAGCCGGGGAACCCGGGGCAGCCCGGTAACCCCGACGAGCCCGGTACCCCGGACCAGCCCGGAAACCCGGACGAGCCAGGGAACCCGGGGCAGCCCGGTAACCCCGACGAACCCGGTACTCCGGACCAGCCCGGAAACCCGGACGAGCCGGGTACGCCGGGTCAGCCCGGAAACCCGGACGAGCCCGGTACCCCGGACCAGCCCGGCACGCCCCCCACGGTCCCGCCCTCCGCTCCCGACGGGCCCGGGTCGCCGGGTGACGGCAACCCGGGTGGGCCACAGGGACCCGACACCTCCCCCGCTCCGGGCGCGCCCGGCGGGACCCTGCCCGAGACCGGGAGTGAGGCCGAGCTGAGGGGCGCCGCCGCCGCGAGTGCGGCGCTGATCGTCGGCGGGGCGCTCGTCCGTCTCCGCGGCAGCCGCCTCGTCCGCGTCCGGCGCTCCGGACACGACGGCTGACCCGAGCCACGGACGGGCCGTCAACCCAGCCCCCCGCCGTCACCGGTGGGGGGCTTTCACGTTGCTGCAATCAGGCGAATTTCGCGACGTTCCCCGCGGAGGGCTCGTTCACACGGCACAGCACCACCGCACCCTTGTCTCCTGCTCTGAAGGACGTACGCAGTCATGAATCTGCGAGCTCAAGCCGGCATGGGAATCCTCATGACCGCTCTCGCCTCCGCGGCCATGGCGGCCCCCGCTACCGCCGCCGAGGCGCCGGTGATCGTTCCGCTCCAGGGCCTCGAGCCGGTGATCCCGATGGACGCCCCCACCGTGGCGAGCGGAGTCCCCACGCCCGTCCCCGGCGCCCCCACCGGCTTCCAGCACGGCCGCTCCGCCGCCCTGCCGGACCTGGGCGTGCCCCAGGTGCCGCTCGGCACCACCGTCCCGGAGACCCTCGTGGCCGCCCCGCTGCCCGAGGTCCTGGAGGGCAGCGAGCCCGGCACCGCCCTGCTGACCAACCCGCGCGCCCCGATGGCCACCGCCACCCCCGGAGCCACGCTCGGCAACCCCGTCACCCAGCCGCGCGGTGAGCACGCCGGCCTCCCTGCCCTCGCGGAGCCCCAGCTCGGCGTCATCGGCCCCGCCGTGCGGGGAACGCTCGGCCCCCAGCTGGGCCTGGCGCAGCCGACGGCCTGACGGCGTTCTGGCGTACGACCGATGACCCGGCGGGTGAAGACACGATTCTTCCCCGCCACCCGAGGGGTCGTTGTTCGTTACAACAGAATGCCTGTCGCATGGCCGCGGCTCGCAGACCCGGGGGTTCGCTCCGTCGTATCCGACGGCGGGTGGACCACCGGTCTGCGGGCCACTTCTCCGCGAAGTCGTCCCGTCCGGCCTAAAGGCCGTGACTCGCGCGCCCTTTCGGCGTTGAAGGGGAACGACGGCCGTGATTCTCGCGGTCGCCTTTCCACGTCCAAGGAGTTCTTGATGTCTCGCATCGCGAAGGCTGCCGCTGTTCTCGCCGGCACGGGTGCCGTTGCCCTCAGCGGAGCCGGCATGGCCGTCGCCGACTCGGGTGCCCAGGGTGCCGCGCTCAACTCGCCCGGTGTCGCCTCCGGCAATGTGGTGCAGGTCCCGGTCCACATCCCGGTCAACCTGTGCGGCAACACCGTGACCGTCATCGGTCTGATCAACCCGGCGTTCGGCAACCAGTGCGCGAACGTCGACGGCGGCGGCGACCAGCACCGTGACGGCGGCGGCTACGGCGCCTGACCCAGGCGATCACCGAGCCGAACGGCGAGCGGCCCCCCGGCAGACTGCCGGGGGGCCGCTTCCGTACACCCGTCCGCTACGCGTAGCGGTAGAGGTCGCTGTGGTCGAGCATCTGCGCCGGGGTGACGTTCCACGGCCCCATCCGCTCGTCGCGGGCCGCGATCCGGCCGCGCTGCGCGTCGCCCGGCGGCGGCTGCCGCTCCGGCAGATAGCCGGCCCGCGGGTGGCGCTGCTGCCAGCGGGACCAGAGCAGGTCGACGAAGGAGTGGTGGAGCCAGAACACCGGGTCGTTGACCGAGGCGCCGCCCAGCATCATGCCGCCGACCCAGCGGTGCACCCGGTTGTGCACGCGGAAGCGGTCGTTGGTCCGGCCCGGTCCCCAGCCCTCCAGGCCGTTGCGGAACCCGGAGGAGCTGGTGGAGTTCCAGGGCGCCACGTCGTACACCGTCTCCCGCATCAGCGCGTCGACCTGCGCCGAGGTGGGCAGCGTGATCGGGTTCGACGGGTTCCCGAAGTCCCGGGTCAGGAAGGTGGTCTCGGTCATGGCGTGCTTCACGGTCCACTGCCCGCCGCCGAAGGCGAACGGGCCGGTCGTCACCTGCAGGTCGCCGCGGCGGCCGTTGCCGCCCATGAAGTCCTCGGCCCAGAGGCCGGCCGCCGGGGTGTTGTCGCGGGTCCAGTCCCAGTAGGGCACGCTCACCGTCGGGTCGACCCGGCGCAGTTCCCGCTCGAACTCCAGCAGGAACTTGCGGTGCCAGGGCAGGAAACTGGGCGTCATATGGGCCACGCGGAGGCGGCCCTCGCCGTCGGCGACGTAGTAGTCGATGTGCGTACGGACGAACTCGTCGTACGTCCCGCGGCGCTTGAGCTCCAGGACGGCGGAGACGAACTTCTTCCGCTCGGCGCTGGTCAGGTCGCGCTGGTTCTTACGCGTGTACGCCACGCGGGCTCCCTCCCGGGCCGGCGCCGTGGTCGCCCCGGGCGCCGTGGGAGGCGGCGAGGGGGGAGAGGGGCGCGGACCCCAGCTGGTCCACGGCCGCGCGGGTGGCCGCCCGTGGCGTCGGACAGGACTCGTAGTGGTCGACGGGGGTGAGATAGCCGCCGTCCGCGCACCGCATCAGGTGCAGCGGCCGCCCGTCGACGAGGACCTCCGGCACGCCCGCGGGCGTGGCGCGGGCCTGGATGCGGCGCCCCCGGTACATCTCGTCGAAGGTCTCCTCCGCGTCCGCGGCGGACGGCGCCGGCGCGGCGGGGAGACCGGCGGCGGCCCGGGGGCGGCCGCCGCGGGGAGTGGTGGTGATACGGGCGAGCACGCCGCCCGTGAACGCGGCCACGGTCAGGGTGAACAGGGACCGCAGCGCCACCCGGCGCGAAACGATCATGAGGGATCTCCTGGTGGTCGGGAATCCTCCGGCAACGGCTGATCGGGGCCCTCCGGCGCAGGCGGAGGCAGAATGCCCTCAGGGCTTAACGAGGGGAACGCGCCTTTGTTGCGGCAGGCGGAGCGCCGGGGTGAATGTCGGCCGATCGGGTGAATTCGTGCCCGGTAAAGGAGAGTTGGGCCACTAGCATCCCGACCCATGACCACTCCCAATGTTGTCTCCTCGGAGCGCAGCGCCTCCCCGCTGGGCACGCTGACCGTCGTCTCGTGGACGACCGGACCCGTCGGCGACACCCCCGTCACCCCCTTCCTGATGGTGTACTCGCTCGGCGACGGCCGTGACGGCCCCCAGGCCGGCGAGGAGGCGATGCGGGCCGCCCTGGAGGCCATGGGCCTGCCGCTCGGCGGTCAGGTGGTCGACGTGGCGCAGGAGCCTGGTGTGGGCGCCCATCTGCTCGTCGAGGCCCAGCAGGCCGTGCTCACCCTGCCGTTCATGAAGGTGCAGTGTCCGGTGCCGGCGGAGTGGGAGGCGGCCGCGAAGGAGATCGGGCACGCCTACCTCATCTGCTCGGTGCGCCCCTGGCCGGAGGCCGTGCCGGGCGAGCCGCTCTCCGAGGAGCGGCTGCGGGCCTTCGCCTCGGACGACGACGTCCTGGCGGCCGGGGCGCACCTGCTGCTGCCGGTACGGCGACTGCAGCGCTGAGCGGCGGGGGGCGGCGTCATGGCGACGGTGAACGTACGGGGCGGGGTGCCGGAGCAGCGGCAGGACGGGGCCCGGGAGAGCGGCGGGGTGATCGGCGCGAGCCGGGCCTTCGCCTGGATGCTGATGATCACCGGTGCGGCGGGCGTGCTGTCCGGCTGGGTCATCACGATCGACAAGATCCTGCTGCTGGAGGATCCGAACTTCCAGCCGGGGTGCAGCCTCAACCCGGTGGTCTCCTGCGGCAACATCATGAAGAGCGAGCAGGCGGCGGTGTTCGGTTTCCCGAACCCGATGCTGGGGCTCGTGACGTACGCGGTGGTCGTCGCGGTCGGCGCCGGGCTGCTCGCCGGGGCGCGCTACCGCGGCTGGTTCTGGCTGGGACTCAACGCGGGGATGCTCTTCGGCGTCGGCTTCTGCACCTGGCTGATGTACCAGTCGCTGTACGAGATCAACTCGCTCTGCCTGTGGTGCTGTCTGGCCTGGGTCGCCACGATCGTCATGTTCTGGTACGTCACCTCGCTCAACGTCCGGGCGGGCCTGCTGCCGGCGCCGGCCGCCCTGAAGGGGTTCTTCGAGGAGTTCACCTTCGCCCTGCCCGTCCTGCACATCGGGATCATCGGGATGCTCGTCCTGACCCGGTGGTGGGACTTCTGGACCGGCTGACGTGACGTCGTCCTTCGGGCCGCGGGCTGCACTGACCGTGCTGCTCGCGGCCGTTCTCGCTCTCGTCCTGCCGGGCGACCGGCTCGCCCCGGGCTCCCGGCAGGAGGGGGAGCCCGCCGCGCCCGAGGCGGCCCCGGCGCCGCTGACGGTGCCGTCCGGCTTCTTCACCGGCTCCGACGAGACCGGGGTACGGCGGATCGGCGAGGTGCAGAGCTGGCTGGGCGGCGCGTCGCTGACCGTCGGGCACACGTATCTGCCGGGCGACCGCTGGTCGAACATCGAGGGGCATCCGGCGCTCTTCGAGCCGTGGGCGCGGTGGAAGGAGGCCGGGCCAGGGCGGCTCTTCGTGCTGAACGTGCCGATGATGGACCGCAGCGAGGACGGCCTGCCGGACACCGAGGTCCGGGCGGGGCTGCGGGGCGGGTCGACGGGGGCGTACGACGCGCACTTCCGCGCGCTGGGCAGGCGGTTGGTGGAGCACCGGCTCTCCGACGCGATCCTGGTCCTCGGCTGGGAGATGAACGGCACCACCTACAGCCATCGCTGCGGCCCGGACCCGGAGAGCTGGAAGGCGTACTGGCGGCGGATCGTCGGGGTGCTGCGGGAGGTGCCCGGGCAGCGGTTCCGCTTCGACTTCACGGCGAGCCGGGGCCGGGACGCGGTGGAGTGGACGCGCTGCTATCCCGGCGACGCGTTCGTCGACATCATCGGGATGGACGCCTACGACCAGCCGGAGGGCCTCGACTTCGCCGGGCAGGTGGCCGAGGAGTACGGGCTCGCGGACCACGTGCGGTTCGCGGCGGCGCACGGCAAGCCCGTCTCATACCCGGAATGGGGTCTCTTCCGCAACGGGGACAATCCGGAGTACGTCCGGGGGATGCTCGACTGGTTCGCCCGGTACCGGCCGGTCTACCAGACCTTCACGGACTACTGCCCGCACGGGGTGTGGGCGTGCGCGGACAACCCGGAGTCGGGGCGGGTCGTCAGGGGCGCGTTCGGAGCGTCAGCCCGCCCTTGAGGGTGTCGACGGTCCGGTTCAGCAGCGGGATCAGGTCCTCGCTCCGGCCGTGCTCGGCCCAGTGGACGGTGGCCTCGCGGAGGGCGGCGAGGACGGCGGCCGTGAAGACCCGTACCTCCAGGTCGTCGGCGTCGCGGGCGGTGCGGTCGGCGAGGGCGCGGGCGAGGCGCTGGGCGGTGTCGGCGGTGGATTCGGTGAACCGGGCCCGTACGGCCGGGATCTCCACCATCAGTCGGGCGCGCAGCCGGGTCTCCTCGGGCTCGTCGGCGAGGGCCGCCGTCACGGCTTCGAGGATCACGGCGCGCAGCGACTCCAGCGGCTCCTCGTCGGCGGGGCGGGCCCGCAGCCGGGCCTCCAGGAGCGGGTCCCGTTCGTCGGTGAGGAGGATGTCCTCCCGGACCGGGAAGTAGCGCACGACCGTCGAGGGGGAGACCTCGGCGGCGGTGGCGATCCGCTCCACGGTGACCGCGTCCCAGCCGTGCGCGGCGGCGAGCCGGTAGGTGGCCTTCCGGATCGCCGCGCGGGTACGGGTCTTCTTGCGTTCGCGCAGGCCGGGACGGGTGGCGGGGTCGACGGGCATGGTCGTCATTGTGCGGGTCAGGCGTGCTGGTAGGCCACCAGGGAGATGCCGATGTAGTGGGCGACGAAGGCCGCCAGCGTCAGCGAGTGGAAGACCTCGTGGAAGCCGAACCAGCGCGGGGAGGGGTTGGGGCGCTTGATGCCGTAGACGACGCCGCCCGCGCTGTAGAGCAGCCCGCCGACGACGACGAGGACGAGGACGGCGACGCCGCCCGCCCGCATGAAGTCGGGCAGGAAGAAGACCGCCGCCCAGCCCATCGCGATGTAACAGGGCGTGTACAGCCAGCGAGGGGCGCCCACCCAGAAGACCCGGAACGCTATGCCGGCCACGGCCGCCACCCAGACCGCCCACAGCAGCGGACGCCCGGTGGAGTCGGGGAGCAGCAGCAGGGTCAGCGGGGTGTAGGTGCCCGCGATGATCAGGAAGATGTTGGCGTGGTCCAGGCGGCGCAGGACGGCTTCGCCGCGCGGGCCCCAGTTGCCCCGGTGGTACAGCGCGCTGATCCCGAAGAGCAGACAGGCGGTGAGGACGTAGATGCCGCAGGCGATCCTCGCCCGGGGCGAGTCCGACAGGGCGACCAGGGCCACACCGGCCACGATCACGGCGGGAAACATACCGGCGTGCAGCCAGCCCCTGAGTCGGGGCTTCACGAACTGCTCTATCTCGTTCACCGACGGCATGGCGGAATTCATGGACCGAATGCTACCTACGCCCCCGTAGGTCCCGAAGAGGAGTGGCGATGCTCACGTGGGCGGCCCTCTGGACATATGGGCGCATGCGTCGGATGATCAAATGAGTGCGGTCGGCACCGGATGAGCGCGAGCGTCTCCACACGAGAAGCATCCGGGTCGCAGCCCCCAAGGGGCCTACATCTAAAAACCCCTCATCAAGGAGCAATCGTGGCGCGCGACAACGCGGCTCCCACCACCGTCCCCACCCAGCACCAGGAACTCGTCTCCTGGGTGAACGACATCGCGGCGATCACGCAGCCGGACAGCATCGTCTGGTGCGACGGATCCGAAGCCGAGTACGAGCGCCTGTGCGAGGAGCTCGTCGCCAAGGGCACGTTCAAGAAGCTGGACGCGATCAAGCGCCCGAACTCGTACTACGCCGCCTCCGACCCGTCCGACGTCGCGCGCGTCGAGGACCGGACCTTCATCTGCTCCGAGAAGGAGGAGGACGCGGGCCCGACCAACCACTGGAAGGCCCCCGCGGAGATGAAGGAGATCTTCGCCGGCCGCGACGGGATCTTCCGCGGCTCCATGAAGGGCCGCACGATGTATGTCGTGCCCTTCTGTATGGGCCCCGTCGGCTCCCCGCTCTCCGCCATCGGCGTCGAGATCACCGACTCCGCGTACGTCGCCGTCTCCATGCGCACCATGACCCGCATGGGACAGGCCGTCCTCGACGAGCTCGGCACCGACGGCTTCTTCGTCAAGGCCGTCCACACCCTCGGCGCGCCGCTCGCCGAGGGCGAGGCCGACGTGCCCTGGCCCTGCAACACCACCAAGTACATCTCGCACTTCCCCGAGACCCGCGAGATCTGGTCGTACGGCTCCGGCTACGGCGGCAACGCCCTGCTCGGCAAGAAGTGCTACGCCCTGCGCATCGCGTCCGTCATGGCGCGCGACGAGGGCTGGCTCGCCGAGCACATGCTCGTCCTCAAGCTCACCCCGCCGCAGGGCGAGGCGAAGTACGTCGCCGCCGCCTTCCCGTCCGCCTGCGGCAAGACCAACCTCGCCATGCTGGAGCCCACGATCTCCGGCTGGACGGTCGAGACCATCGGCGACGACATCGCCTGGATGCGGTTCGGCGAGGACGGCCGGCTCTACGCCATCAACCCCGAGGCCGGCTTCTTCGGCGTCGCCCCCGGCACCGGCGAGCACACCAACGCCAACGCCATGAAGACCCTGTGGGGCAACTCCGTCTTCACCAACGTCGCGCTCACCGACGACGGCGACGTGTGGTGGGAGGGCATGACCGAAGAGCTGCCCAAGCACCTCACCGACTGGAAGGGCAACGACTGGACGCCGGAGTCCGGCACCCCGGCCGCCCACCCCAACGCCCGCTTCACCGTCCCGGCCGGACAGTGCCCGACCATCGCGCCGGAGTGGGAGGACCCGAAGGGCGTGCCGATCTCGGCGATCCTCTTCGGCGGCCGCCGCGCCTCCGCCGTGCCGCTGGTCACCGAGTCCTTCGACTGGAACCACGGCGTCTTCCTCGGCGCCAACGTCGCCTCCGAGAAGACCGCCGCCGCCGAGGGCAAGGTCGGCGAGCTGCGCCGCGACCCCTTCGCCATGCTGCCGTTCTGCGGCTACAACATGGGCGACTACATGGCCCACTGGGTCAAGGTCGGCGCCCAGGCGGACGCCGCCAAGCTCCCGAAGATCTACTACGTCAACTGGTTCCGCAAGAACGAGGCCGGGAAGTTCGTCTGGCCCGGCTTCGGCGAGAACAGCCGCGTCCTGAAGTGGATCGTGGAGCGGCTGGAGGGCAAGGCCGAGGGCGTCGAGACCCCGATCGGCATCCTGCCGACCGTCGACTCCCTGGACACCGACGGCCTGGAGATGCCGGCCGAGGACCTGGAGTACCTGCTCAAGGTCGACCGGGACGTCTGGCGCGAGGAGGCCGCCCTGGTCCCCGAGCACCTGAACACCTTCGGCGACCACACGCCGAAGGAGCTGTGGGACGAGTACCGCGCGCTGGTCGAGCGCCTGGGCTGAGCCCCGCCCGAGACTCGTGACGGGCTGCCCACGACAACCGCCCTGACCAGTGGGGTCACGACGGCTCGTCACGACGCGTGCCGGCCCCCGAAGCCCCTCAGCTTCGGGGGCCGGCCCCTTTCCCCGGTCCGGTCGGACGGCGGGGTCGCGCGCGTGGGTGGCACCCGGTCCGCGCGCCTCGACGGCACGCGGACCGGGGCCGTCAGGGGGCGCTGACCAGGTCGGGCGAGGTCAGTGCGGCGGAGTGCGCGTCCATGCGCTCGGCGGCGAGGATCGCGGCGGCGGTGTCCGCCCGGGAGGCGGCGACGACGAGGGCGCGGCCCGCGAGGGCGTGGGCGCGGCGGTGCAGGGACGGGGCGGCGGAGCCGCTCAGTCCGGCGTGGCGGGCCGGGGGCGCGCCGCGCAGCCGGGCCACCTGCTCGGCGATCCGCTCACCGGCCGCCGTGTCGCCCAGCTCGTCCGTGACGGCGAGCAGGGCGGAGAGGTGTCCGGCGAGCTGGATGTCCAGCTCTTCCTCGCGGGAGCGGTGGGGATACGCGTCGCGGTCGTCGTCGGCCATCCGGTGGACCGACTTGGTGCGGATCGGCTCGTACATGGGGATGGCCTCCTACGGTAGCTCTGGAGCCATCCTAGCTTAGATTCCGTCTAAAGTTGAGTGACGTCCGGGTCGGTGGCCGTCGGGGCCCGTGAGGGGCGGACGGGGGTGCTGCGGGCGGTGCGGGTGGGTGGGCTCAGGGCTGGCCGTAACCGTCCAAGAAGGTGCCGATCCGCGTCACCGCGTCCGCCAGGTCCGTGGCGTTGGGCAGCGTGACGATCCGGAAGTGGTCCGGCTCGTGCCAGTTGAAGCCGGTGCCGTGCACCACCATGATCTTCTCGGTCCGCAGCAGGTCGAGGACCATCTGGCGGTCGTCCTTGATCTTGTAGACGTTCGGGTCCAGACGCGGGAAGAGGTACAGCGCGCCCTTCGGCTTCACACAGGTCACACCGGGGATCTGCGTGAGCAGGTCGTACGCCACGTCCCGCTGCTCCAGCAGTCGCCCGCCGGGCAGGACCAGGTCCTCGATCGACTGGCGGCCCTGGAGCGCCGCCGCCACCGCGTGCTGCGCCGGCATGTTGGCGCACAGCCGCATGTTGGCCAGGATCGTCAGGCCCTCGATGTACGACGTGGCGTGCGCCTTCGGGCCGCAGACCGCGAGCCAGCCGGAGCGGAAACCGGCCACCCGGTAGTTCTTGCTCATGCCGTTGAACGTGAGGACCAGCAGGTCGGGCGCGATCGCGGCGGTCGGCGTGTGGGTCGTGCCGTCGTAGAGGATCTTGTCGTAGATCTCGTCCGAACAGACGACCAGATTGTGCCGGCGGGCGATCTCGGTGAGGGAGCGGAGCATCTCGTCGTCGTAGACGGCGCCCGTGGGGTTGTTCGGGTTGATGATCACGATCGCCTTGGTGCGGTCGGTGATCTTCCGCTCGATGTCGGCGAGGTCCGGCATCCAGTCCGCCTGCTCGTCGCAGCGGTAGTGCACGGCCGTGCCGCCCGCCAGCGAGACCGAGGCGGTCCACAGCGGATAGTCCGGGGCGGGGACGAGCACCTCGTCGCCGTCGTCGAGCAGGGCCTGCATCGACATCTGGATCAGCTCGGAGACGCCGTTGCCGAGGTAGATGTCCTCGACGGAGAGCGGGATGCCCTTCGTCTCGTAGTGGCTCATCACCGCGCGGCGGGCGGCGAGCAGCCCCTTCGCGTCGCCGTAGCCGTGCGCGTCGGCCAGATTGCGCAGGACGTCCTCGAGGATCGCCGGCGGGCACTCGAAGCCGAAGGCGGCGGGATTGCCGGTGTTCAGCTTGAGGATGCGATGACCGGCGGCCTCCAGCCGCATCGCCTCTTCGAGCACCGGGCCCCGGATTTCGTAACAGACGTTGGCGAGCTTCGTGGACTGGATCACCTGCATGACGCGAGCTTACGGCGGTGCCGAGCCGGGCGCCTCGTGTTTTGGGACACGTCGGGCGGTACGGGGCGGGTCGGGCACGCCCGCGGGCGGGGGCGTACGCCGGTACGGGAGGGGGCGGCGAGTGGGCCGGAGGCGGCCGAACGGGGGACGGCCGGCGGCCGGCCGGGGCGCTCGGCGCGTCAGGCTACATTGACCCGTCATGTGGGTTTCACGTGTGAGCGCCTCCGGATGCCGGTGGCTGGGGGCGGCCGGATCGCTGGCCGTCGCGGTCGGCGGCCTGGCGGCGGGCACCCTGCCGGAGCGCGAGCCGTGGGGCCTCTGGGAGCCCCGGGGCTCCGGGATCACCCTCGCCGCCACCGTCCTCGCGTACGCCGGACTCACCCTGCTCGTCGCGGCCTGGTGGCGGTACGGCCGGCTCCTCGCGGCCGGGGTCCGCGACCGGGTCCTCGTCACCCTCGCCTGGTGGACCACGCCGCTGCTCCTCGCCCCGCCGCTGCACAGCGCGGACGTCTACAGCTACATCGCGCAGGGCGCCATGGTCCTGGAGGGTCACGACGTGTACGGCGCGGGGCCGTCGGTCCTGGGCCCCGGGGACCTCGGGGCGGACGCGGCGGCCAGCGTCGGCGGGCACTGGACCGACACCCCCGCCCCCTACGGCCCCGTCTTCCTCGTCCTTGCCCAGGCCGTCGTGAAGCTCACCGGCGGCGAGATCGTGCCCGCCGTCCTCGGCATGCGGCTGATCGCACTGGGCGCGCTCGCGCTGATCGTATGGGCCGTGCGGGGTCTCGGCGGCGGCCCGGGGGCGCTCTGGCTGGCCGCGCTCAACCCCCTGCTCCTCATCCATGTCATCGGCGGGATGCACAACGACGGGCTCATGATCGGCCTCATGCTGAGCGGGGTCCTGCTGGCGACCCGGGGGCGGTGGGTGCTCGGCTGCGTCCTCGTCGGGTTCGCCATGATGATCAAGTCCCCGGCCGCCGTGGCGCTGCTCTTCATCGGCGTGACGGTGGCCCGGCGGGACGGGGGCGTACGGGGCGTGGCGCGGGGGCTCGTGCTGCCGGGGCTGGTGGCGGGGGCGGTCGCGGCGGGCGCCACGGTGGTGGCCGGTACCGGGTTCGGCTGGCTGCGCACGCAGAGCGTCGCCGGGACGATCCACACCGCGCTCTCCCTGACGAGCGACATCGGCCTGGGTCTCGGGCTGCTGTTCGGCGACGGCCCGGAGCCGGTCAAGGGTGTGGTGCAGAAGCTGGGCCTGCTGGCGGCGGTGGCGGTCATCCTGGCGCTCGCGTGGCGGGCGTGGAAGGGGCGGATCGACCCGGTGCGGGGGCTGGGACTGGCGCTGGTGGCACTGGTGGCGCTGTCACCGATGGTGCAGCCGTGGTACCTGCTGTGGGGTGTCTGCGCGGTCGCCGCGGTCGCCTGGGACACGCGCGCGGGGCAACTGCTCGCTGTCCTCTCGGCGGCCCTGGCGTACGAGACGGCGCCGACGGGGGCGACGCCGTGGTACGGGTTCGTGGTCGCGGGGCTGGTGCTGGCGGCGGGGCTCGTCTGGGTGCGGAGGGAGCCGTGGGGCCGTTCCCATGGCGCCGCCGCCCTTTCGGCGGGCGGACAGTCGGAGGGGACGCCCGCCAGCCGGCTGTGAAGCCGGGCAGCACTGGAGTGTCGGCCCCACCGGAGCTGAGCGATCGAGGCAGGGATCCTGGTTGCTCGATGTGACTGCTCACCTCATACCCTCCGCACATGACTGATGATCCGTTCGAGTGCCGCTGCGTCCTCTGCCATGACTACGGCGACCGGGACGAAGCGGACCACATGGATCTGACGGTCATCGAGCATGTGCGGCAGCACGGATGGCACGTCGTGATGGTTCCCGAAGACGAGGTCGGCCCGGGCTTCGCCTACACGGTCGGCCTCGCGCACACTCACGGTGGGCCTGAACTCGCCATGTTCGGGCTCGATGTCCACACCATGCACCGCATCCTCAACATGCTGGGAGAGAAGTCCGCCGCGGGTGAGGCGCTGGCGGACGGCCAGAGTCACCCTGATGTTGTCGCCGGCTGCCGACTGGCGCTCAGGCGGGCTGATCGCGGTTGGTATCGGACCTTCTTCGGGCAGGCCATCGGGTTCTACCGCCGGCCTCCTCTCCCCGTACTGCAAGTCGCGTGGCCTGACACCGAGGGCCGTTTCCACTGGGATCGGCAGGCAGATGAGAGGCATCGCGAGTCACAGCCTCGGTTGTGGCTGCCTCCGCGTGACCATCCTGCTGGGATCTGGACGACCGAACTCTGATCCCCTGGTCGGAAAGCGGTGGTTCGGCACTCGGGCGACGCACTGCTGAGCGCTTCGCCAGGGCGCACAAGCCGCGCCGCTGTCCACTTCCGGACAGCGGGTCACATGATGGCCGCGGGGCCGTCGGGAACGGTGCCGTGCGCGGGCTCGGCGGGGCCGCGGGTGCGCTCCGGCGGCGCTTTGCGGCCCCGGGGTCGGCTCCCTCCGTAGCGCCCCTCATCCGCCCGCCTGACGCTTCGGGAAAGCGGCTCTGACCTGGTGTTTTCTCGGGATCTGCCTAGCATGGGAGCTTCCGCCGGGCACCAAGGGGAGGGGATGGCGTGAGCGAGGAAGCCGCCACGTACGAAGCCAGCCACATCGAGGTACTGGAGGGGTGGGAAGCCGTCCGGAAGCGGCCGGGGCTGTACATCGGGTCGACCGGCGAACGCGGTCTGTGGCGCCTGGTGAACGAGATCGCCGACCGGGGGGTGAACGAGATCCTGGCCGGCCGAGCCGCCTCCCTCGACATCACCTTCCTGCCCGACGGCGGCGTGCGCGTGGCCGATGACGGGCCGGGTGTCTCCGTCGACGAGGTGGCGGGCACCGGCGTGTCCGGGCTGGAAGTCCTGCTGACGCACATGCGGTCCGGGGCCGGGCCCCGGGGCCGCGACGATGTGACGCTCGGCTACTGCGGCATGGGGCCGGGCGTCGTGACCGCGCTGTCGCGCCGGGTGACAGCCGAGGTGAGGCGGGCGGGAGTTCGCTGGGTACAGGAGTACGCCCGTGGCGTTGCCGTCACCCCGCTCACCGAGGCGGGGACGGCGGCCGACAGTGGGACCACCATCACCTTCTGGCCGGATGCCGACATCTTCGGAACCGCGGAGTGCCGGTTCGACGACGTGGCGGAACGCTTCAGGGAACTGGCCTTCCTGAACCGGGGCCTGGACGTCTCGCTGACCGACCGGCGCCGCCCTGACGATTCCCGTTCGGTCCGGTTCCGGTTCCCGGGCGGGGCGCGGGACTTCGTCGCCTTCCTCGACGGACACCCGGCGGCCGCCGCTCTCCCGGACACCGTCGCCTTCGAGTGCGAGGACCCGCGCATGGCGGGGGCGATGGAGGTGGCCCTGCGCTGGTCCGGCTCCCGTGAGGAACGCTTGCGGAGCTTTGCCAACAGCCGGCCCACGATCGAGGGTGGTGCGCATGTGGCGGGCTTCCGCGACGGGGTGGCGGCCGCGGTGACCGCGTACGCGCGGGCGCAGGGCCTGCTGGCAGCATCCGATCCCGACCTCGGCGCCGACCGGATCGGCGAAGGCCTGACGGCGGTCGTGTCCGTGAAGCTGGACGAACCCGAGTTCACCGGCTGCACGCGCGGTGGGCTGGGCAACTCCTCGGCGCGCGCGTGCGTCGGACAAGCCGTGCGGGAACACCTCGGACGATGGCTGCGCGACCACCCGGAGCGCGCGGCAGCCGTCGTCGGCCTGATCGTCCGAGGTGCCTGCCGGGACTGAGGAGCGGCGAACAGCCCTGCCCCCGGCGGAGCGTCGGCCCGTCCGGGAGCGGGGTCGCCCGGCGTTCAGGAGGGCGGGGTCCGGCGGATTGCGTGGCCCGGGGTGGCCGGGGTGCGTTTGCCGTCTTCGATGACGAACGTGCCGTTCACCAGGACGTGCGGGATGCCCACCGGGAGGGTGCGCGGGTGGGTGTACGTCGAGCCCGCCGCGACCGTCGTCGGGTCGAAGAGGACCAGGTCGGCGACGTAGCCCTCGCGGACCAGGCCGCGGTCCGGAAGGCGGAGGCGGGCGGCCGGGCGGGAGGTCAGGTGGGCCACGCACTCCTCCAGGGAGAGGACGCCCTCCTCGCGTACGTACTTCCCCAAGTATTCCGGGAACGTGCCGTACGCCCGGGGGTGCGGCTTGAGGCCCTGGAGGATGCCGTCCGACCCGCCGGTGTGGACCCGGTGGCGCATGATCGCGCGGACGTTCTCCTCGTGGCCGACGTGCTGGAGGATCGTCGAGCCGAGCCGGTCGTCGATCAGCAGGCGCCGGGCGGTCGTCCAGGGCGCCTCACCCCGCATCCGCGCGGACTGGGCGACCGTCCGGCCGACGCAGGACGCGAGCCCCGGGTCGCTCACCCCCGAGATCTCGATCGTGTCCCACTCGATCGGCACCCCGTGGCAGCCGTCCGAGCCGATCTCCTCCAGGTGCCGGCGGATCCGTTCCGAGGTCTCCGCGTCCCGCAGGCGCGCCAGGACCGCCTCCGGCCCGCCCTCGCTCGCCCAGCTCGGCAGCATCGCCGCGAGCGTCGTGCAGCCGGGCGTGTACGGGTAGGTGTCGAGGCTGATGTCGGAGCCCCGCTCCAGCGCCTCGTCGAGGAGGGACAGGAGGTCCGGGGCCCGGCCCTTGTTCACGCCGAAGTTCATCGTCGCGTGCGCCAGGTGCAGGGCGCAGCCGGCGTCCCGGGTGAGGGCGATCATCTCCTCGTACGCCTGGAGCGCGCCGGCGCCGTACGAGCGGTGGTGCGGGCAGTAGTAGCCGCCGTACCCCGCCACGACCCGGCACAGTTCCGTGAGTTCGGAGTCGGGCGCGTACATGCCGGGGGTGTACGTCAGGCCGGAGGACATGCCGACCGCGCCCTGCTCCATGCCCTCCGCGACGAGCTGCCGCATCCGGTCCATTTCGGCGTCGGTCGCCGGGCGGTCGTCCCAGCCGACCGCGTACATCCGCACCGTGCCCTGCGGGATCAGATACGCCGCGTTCACCGCGATCCCGCGGTCGAGCCGGTCCAGGTACTCGCCGACCGTGCGCCAGTCGAAGTCGACGGACGTGTCCCCGGGCGCGCCGCCGTTCCAGCCGGTGATCGCCGTGCGGACCTCGGCCAGCGTGCGGTCGTCGACCGGCGCGTACGACAGGCCGTCCTGGCCCAGGACTTCGAGGGTCACGCCCTGCGCGGCCTTCGCGGTGTGCTCCGGGTCGCGCAGCAGCGCCAGATCGCTGTGGGCGTGCATGTCGATGAAGCCGGGGGACAGGGCGAGCCCTTCGGCGTCCAGGACGCGCCGGGCGGTGGGGCGCTGGCAGCCCGCCGCCGCGGCCTCCTTGACGATGGCGGCGATCCGGCCGCCGTCCACGGCGACGTCGGCGCGGTACGAGTCGCCGCCGGAGCCGTCGATGACGTCCACGTCGCGGATGACGAGGTCCATGGTGACCGGCTCCTCTAGAAGAAGGTGCGGATGTAGTCGACGACCGTGCCGTCCGCCTCGACCAGCGGGATCGACTGCCATTTGTCGAAGGACGTGCAGGGGTGGGACAGGCCCATGCCCACCCAGTCCCCGACCTCGATCCCGGCACCCGGCGCGGTGCGGAGCCAGGTGTGCTGGTCGGACAGGCCGGTGACCGTGATGCCGTCGGCCGGGCGGACCTCGCCGGTGCGGGCGTCGCGGACGACCTGCGCCTCGGGAAGGTCCAGGTCGTGGGCGGCGTCGCGCTTGCCCGCGTTGGCGAACGCCTGCTCGGGCGTCGGGCGGGAGACGACCTGCGCCCAGAGGCGGAACGCGGGCTGGAGCGCGCCCTCCTCGGGGACCCGGTTGAAGGGCGTGAGCTTGCGGTAGTGCCCGTCGTCGTGCGAGACGTACGCGCCGGAGCGGAGCAGTTTCAGGACGGGCAGCGAGAGTTCGGGGATCCCGGCGAAGACGTCGGCGACCGTGTCGAACCAGGCGCTGCCGCCCGCGCTGATCACGATCTGCTCGACGTCGGGCGGGAAACGGCCGGCCTTGTCGAAGTCGGCGGCCAGGGAGACGAGCCGGTGCAGCCACTCCCGTACCCGCTCGGTGGTGGCACCGGGGACCTCGCCCTCGTAGCCCGCCACGCCGACCAGGCGCAGGGTGGTGCTCGCGGCGACGGCGTCGGCGACGGCCGTGCAGTCGGCCTCCGTACGGGCTCCGGTGCGCGCCCCGTCGCCCGCGCCCAGCTCCACGACGACGTCGACGGGGCGGTGGGCGGCCGCCTCGGTGAGGGCCGCGTCCATCAGCTCGACCCCGCGGACGGAGTCGACGTAGCAGATGAACCGGAAGCCGGGGTCGGCGTCGAGTTCGGCGGCGAGCCAGCGCAGGGCGGCCGGGTCGACGACCTCGTTGGCGAGGAAGATCCGGGCGATGCCGTGGGCGCGGTAGACGCGCGCCTGGTGCGGGACGGCGGCCGTGATGCCCCAGGCGCCGTGCTCCAGCTGGCGGTCGAAGAGCTGCGGGGCCATGGAGGTCTTGCCGTGCGGGGCGAAGGCGAGGCCGTGCCGCTCGGCGTAGGTCTCCAGGAGGCGGAGGTTGTGTGCGACGGACTCGGCGGAGAGCGCGAGGACCGGGGTGGTGAAGCCGCCGGTGAAGAGGTTGCGGCGCTGGGCCGCCAGCTCGCCGACGGTCAGGCCCTCGGCGTCGGGCGGCAGGGCCTTGAAGCGGTGGTCGACGCGCTCGTCCGCCAGCCGCTGGGTGGGTGTGGGCTGCTGCATGGGGCCTCCTCAAGGGCGTTGCATTATGTGCAACAGTCATTGCGCATATCGCTTAGTGGTGTCTAACATCCGGGCCAATGCCGGGTCAATGGATCCATGAGGCCGACGACCGACGAGGAGCCCGTACGTGACCGTGACCGTAGACCCGCCCGGGGACGCGCCACCCGTGGATGTCGTCTGCCTCGGCGAGTCCATGGTCACCTTCCTGCCCTCCCGGCCGGGCCGCCTCGCCGACGTCCCCTCCTTCGCCCGCGCCATCGGAGGCGCCGAGTCCAACGTGGCCTGCGCGCTGGCCGCCGCGGGGCACCGCGCGAAGTGGGTCAGCCGGGTGGGGGCGGACGGCTTCGGCGACCACCTGGTGGCGGCCGTCGGGGCGTACGGCGTCGACGTGTCGGCGGTCGGACGGGACACCGCGCGGCCGACCGGGATCTACTTCCGTACCGCCACCGACCGGGCGACCGCCGCGCACGAGGTCGCCTACTACCGCGCCGGATCGGCGGCCTCGACGATGTCCCCGGCGACGGTGCCGTACGACTCCGTCGCGGACGGGCGGGTCCTCCACCTGTCCGGTATCACCGCAGCCCTCTCCGACGACTGCCTGGCCCTGGCACGGGAGCTCACCGCCCCGCGGGCCGGCCGGCCGGCCGTCTCCTTCGACGTGAACTTCCGCCCCGGACTGTGGCGCGACCCCGCCGCGGGCGGCCGGATCCTGCTGGACCTCGCGCGGGCCGCGGACCTCGTCTTCGTCGGCGAGGACGAGGCGGAGGAGGCCTGGGGGGTCCACGGTCCCCACGCGGTTCGGGCGATCCTCCCCGAGCCGGCGGTCCTCGTGGTCAAGCGGGGCGGCGCGGGTGCGGTCGTCTTCGAGCACGGGCCGGCGGAGGCCGGGGACGTGTTCCAGCACGGGCCGGCGGCGCCCGTGGACGTGTTCCAGCACGCGCCGGTGGCGCCCGGCGGCCGGGGCGCCCGCACGGGCCCGGACCGCACCCCCGGGCCGGCGGCCGCGGCCGCTCCCGCGCCCCCCGTCGACATCGTCACCTCCGTCCCCGCCCCCCGCGTCGACGTCGTCGCCGCCGTCGGCGCCGGGGACGCCTTCGCCGCCGGATTCCTCTCCGCCACCCTCCGCGGCCTCGACGTGACGGCACGGATCCGGCACGGCCACCTCATGGCCGCCGCCGCCCTCACCGTCCCCGGCGACCTCGGGACGCCCGCGACGCCCGCGCACGCCGACCGGCTGGCCGGACTCGACGACGGCGCCTGGGAGACACTTCACCTCGGCCCCGGCTGGACGGGGGAGGACCAGGAGGTACGTACGCCATGAGCCAGACCGTCGACCGCGCGCTGAGCATCCTGCCGCTGCTCGCGCAGGGCCCCGCCGACCTCGGGCAGGTCGCCGAACGCCTCGGCGTCCACAAGTCCACCGCCCTGCGCCTGCTGCGCACCCTCCACGAGCACGGGCTCGTCTACCGCCAGCAGGACCAGCGCTACCGCCTCGGCGCCCGCCTCTTCGCCCTCGCGCAGGAGGCCGTCGAGAACCTCGACATCCGCGAGATCGCCCACCCCCACCTCACCGCGCTCAACGAACGCATCGGACACACCGTCCACCTCGCGGTGTACGAGGAGAGCGAAGTCCTCTACATCGACAAGGTCGAGAGCCGCTACCCCGTCCGGATGTACTCCCGGATCGGCAAGCCCGTCGCGATCACCGTCGCCGCCGTCGCCAAGCTGCTGCTCGCCGACCTCCCCGAGCCCGAGCGGCGCGCCGTCGCCGCCAAGCTCGACTACCCCCTGTACACGCCCCGTTCGACCCCGAACGCCACCGCCTTCCTCAAGGAGCTGGCGACCGTACGCGAACAGGGCTGGGCCACCGACCTCGGTGGCCACGAGGAGTCCATCAACTGCATCGGCGCGCCCATCCGCGGCGCGGACGGCCGCGTCGTCGCCGCCATGTCGGTCTCGGCCCCCAACGTGGTCGTCACGGCCGAGGAACTCCTCACCCTGCTCCCCCTGGTGCGCCGCACCGCCGACACCATCAGCCGGGAGTACTCAGGCAACCCCGCCAAGGACTGAAGGACAGCGCATGACCGAGAAGACCGCCCTCACCCCCGCCACCCACACCGCCCCGCCGGCGAAGTTCTCCCATGGCGTCAGGAAGGGCAACATCCTCCAGGTCGCCGGCCAGGTCGGCTTCCTCCCCGCCGTCGAGGGACAGGCCCCCACCCCGGCCGGGCCCACCCTGCGCGAGCAGACCCTCCAGACCTTCGCCAACGTCAAGGCGATCCTGGAGGAGGGCGGCGCGAGCTGGGACGACGTGATGATGATGCGCGTCTACCTCACCGACGTGGACCACTTCGCCGAGATGAACGAGATCTACAACCAGTACTTCGAGGAGCAGGGCCTGAAGGCCCCCGCCTCCGCCCGTACGACGGTCTACGTCGGTCTCCCCCAGGGCCTCCTCATCGAGATCGACGCCCTCGCGGTCCTCGGCTGACCGGGACGGCCCTCCCTGAACACCCGCTCCACGGCACGGCGTCCGTCACCGGAACGCCGTGCCGCGCTCCCCCCTACCCGAAAACGAGGCCCCCCGCCCCATGACCCCCACCGCTCCACCACCCCACACCGGCGGCCTGCTGCTCCTGATACCGGGCACCGCGGGACTGCTCACCGTCGCCGCCCTCGGCATCGCCCTGCTCCTCCTGCTGATCATCAAGGTCCGGCTGCAGCCCTTCGTCGCCCTGCTCGCCGTCTCGATCACCGTCGGCCTCGCCGCCGGCCTCTCCGTCACCGAACTCTTCGGCACGGTCCAGAAGTCGGCCGCCACCTCCGTCATCGAGAACGGCATGGGCGGCATCCTCGGCCACGTCGCCATCATCATCGGCCTGGGCACCATGCTCGGCGCGATACTCGAGGTCTCCGGCGGCGCCGAGGTGCTCAGCTCACGCCTCCTCGGCCTCTTCGGAGAGAAGCGCGCGCCCCTCGCCATGGGCCTCACCGGGCTCATCTTCGGCATCCCCGTCTTCTTCGACGTCGGCATCTTCGTCCTCGCGCCGATCGTCTACGCGGCCGCCAAGCGGTCCGGCAGGTCGATCCTGCTCTACTGCATGCCGCTGCTCGCCGGCCTGTCCATGACCCACGCCTTCCTGCCGCCGCACCCCGGGCCCGTCGCCGCCGCCGGTCTGCTGCACGTCTCCCTCGGCTGGGTCCTCCTGATGGGCGTCCTCGTCGGCATCCCCGCCGTCCTCGCCGCCTGGGGGTACGCCGCCTGGATCGGCAAGCGCCTGTTCGTCGAGGTCCCCCAGGACATGGTGGAGGCCGCCGAGGAGGCCAGGGCGAAGGTCGAGGCCGAGCGCACCGGAGTCGCCGAGGCCCCGGTCCCGCTCTCCACCGTCCTCCTCATCATCGGCACCCCGCTCGTCCTGATCCTCGCCGCGACCTTCTCCTCCATCGGGCTCGACCCCTCGACCCTCCGGTCCGTGATCGAGTTCTTCGGCAACCCGTTCGTCGCCCTGACGATCGCGCTGCTCCTCGCGTACTACCTCCTCGGCATCCGCCGCGGCTGGTCGCGCACCTCGCTCGAGCAGGTCTCCACCTCGTCGCTGAAGCCGGTCGGCAACATCCTGCTCGTGGTCGGTGCCGGCGGGGTCTTCGGCGCCGTCCTCAAGTCGAGCGGCGTGGCCCAGGCGCTCTCCGACACCTTCCACGACGTCGGACTGCCGGTCATCGTCCTCGCCTACCTGATCTCGCTCGTCCTGCGGGTCGCGCAGGGCTCGGCGACCGTCGCGATCGTCACGACGGCCGGGATCGTGCTGCCCCTGGTCGAGGGCGGCGACCACTCGCAGGCCTTCCTCGCCCTGGTCATCATGGCGATCTCGGCCGGCTCGATCTTCGCCTCGCACGTCAACGACGGCGGATTCTGGATCGTCTCCAAGTACTTCGGCATCTCGGAGCGGGACACCCTCAAGTCCTGGACGGTCCTGGAGTCGGTGCTCTCGCTGGCCGGCTTCGCGGTCGCGGCGGCCCTGAGCCTGGTGGTGTAGGGGGGCTCCCCGGGGAGCCGCCTCCCCGGAGAACCACCCGTTCTAGGTGAGGACCACCAGCCGCTGGGTCGCCCGGGTCATGGCCACGTAACGGTCGACCGCTCCCGCCACCCCCGTCCCGAACGCCTCCGGGTCCACGAGGACCACCAGGTCGAACTCCAGGCCCTTCGCCAGCGATGGGGTCAGGGACCGGACCCGCGGCGAGGCCGGCCGGAAGGCGGGATCGCCGATGACACAGGCGGTCCCGTCGGCGTGCTCGGCCAGCCACGCCGCCAGGATCCCGTCCCGCTCCGCGACCCGCCCGTGGTGGACGGGCACGCCGCTGCTGCGGATGGACGCCGGCACGTTCGCGTCCGGCAGCGCGGCGCGGATGACCGGCTCGGCCTCCGCCATGACCTCTTCCGGTGTCCGGTAGTTGACGGTCAGCGAGGCCATCTCGATCCGGTCGAGACCCACCCGCTCCAGCCGCTCCCGCCACGACTCGGTGAAACCGTCCCGCGCCTGGGCGCGGTCACCGACGACGGTGAAGCTCCGCGAGGGGCAGCGCAGCAGCAGCATCTGCCACTCCGCGTCCGTCAGCTCCTGCGCCTCGTCCACCACGATGTGCGCGAACGGCCCGGCGAGCGGCTCCGGGTCGGCGGCCGGCGCCGCGGACTCGTCGACCAGGGTGTCCCGCAGGTCCTGCCCGCGGAGCATCGTCACCGCCCCCTCCCCGTCGTCGTCGGCCGCGAGCACGTTGTCGATGACCCCCGCCATGCGCTCCCGCTCGGCGGCCAGGGACGCCTCCCGGCGCCGCTTGCGCCGGGACGCCTCCGGATCGCCGAGCCGCTGCCGCGCCGCGTCCAGGAGCGGCAGGTCGGACACCGTCCAGGCCTGCGCGTCCGCCCGCCGCAGCGCGCGGACCTCGTCCGGGGACAGCCACGGGGCGCACATCCGCAGGTACGCCGGCACGGACCACAGGTCCCCGACCAGGTCGGCCGCTTCGAGGAGCGGCCAGGCGCGGGAGAGGGCCCCGGTCAGCTCCTCGTCGTGCAGCAGCGCCCGGCGGAACAGGTCCGAGGGCACCTCGGCGTCGAGCCGGTCCCGCAGGATCGCGACCAGTTCCTCCCAGATCAGCTCCCGCGCCTCGTTGTGCGGGACGCCCGCCTCCGCCGCCCGGAACGCCTCGGCCCAGTCCGCGGCGCTCAGCCGGAGATCGGCCCAGGGGGTGGTGACCGTCATCCCCTCCTCGGGAGGCGACTCGTAGAAGCGGACGGCCTTCTCGATCGCCCCCACCATCCGCGCGGACGACTTCAGCCGGGCCACCTCCGGATCGGCCTCGGGCACCGCCGTGGCGCCCTCGGTGACGAGGTCCCGCACCGTGCAGGTCCGCACGCCCTCCTCGCCGAGGCTGGGGAGGACATCGGCGACGTACGCCAGATAGGGCTGGTGCGGGCCGACGAACAGCACGCCCCCGCGACGCTGACCGAGGTGCGGGTCGGAGTAGAGGAGGTACGCCGAGCGGTGCAGGGCGACGACGGTCTTGCCCGTACCCGGGCCGCCGTCGACGACGAGGGCGCCGCGGGACCCCGCCCGGATCACGGCGTCCTGGTCGGACTGGATGGTGGCGAGCACGTCGCGCATCCGGGCCGAGCGGTTGCTCCCCAGACTGGCGATGAACGCGGACTGGTCGTCCAGGGCGGCGTGGTGGTCGAGACCGTCGGCGGTGAACACCTCGTCCCAGTAGTCGCTCACCCGCCCGCCGGTCCAGCGGTAGCGGCGGCGGCTCGCCAGCCCCATCGGCCGGGCGTGGGTCGCCGCGAAGAACGGCTCCGCGGCGGGGGAGCGCCAGTCGATCAGCAGCCGCCGCCCGGTGCTGTCGGTGAGACCGAGCCGCCCGATGTAGACGGGCTCGGAGCCGTCCGCGCCGACGACCCGGCCGAGGCACAGGTCGAGGCCGAAGCGCCGCAGGGCGCGCAGCCGGCCGGTCAGCCGGTGCACCTCCAGGTCACGCTCCAACGCCTCCCGGCCGACGCCCCCGGGCGCCCGGCGGGCGGCGTCCAGACGGTCCGACAGCTCGGCGATCGACTGCTCCAGGCTCTCCGCGACGGCCGCGAAGTGCCGCTCGTCGTCGGCGATGAGCGCGGGATCGGCCTTGGACGCGAGACGGTCGGGAAGGTCGAAAGCTGACAGAGAAACGCGCACTTCGTGAATCACCCAATTCTGCAGGCTCCGGGACAGGTGAGTGATTCTGCGGTACGACGGGGGCCTTGCCGCAAGCCCCCCTGTGCGCTATAAGTTGAGAGTGGCGAGGAGTACGGACTCTTCCGTGCCCCCTCCCGCCGGCCTCAGGATCGAAGGCGCCCCGCCTCTCCGCACGGCCTTTCCCCCGGGTCTCCGGCCCTCAGCCGCCGCAGCCGCCCCCGCACCCTCCGCCGCAGCCGCTCCCGCCGGACGGTCGCTCGTTGGCCTTCCTGATCGCCCGGCGCAGCCCCTTGTCCCGTATCCCGCCGGTGCCGAACAGCGCCACGCCGATCCCGTCCGGGTCGACGTGCCCGTGATCGTCACCGCAGGCGGGAGCCTCGGCCCAGGCGGACCCGGCGAGGTGGCGGTGCGTCTCCCGCAGCCGCCGCAGGGCCGCGCGGCCCGCGGGGGTCAGCCTGCCCTCGGGGGTGAACCGCCCGAACGGCGACAGGCAGAAGCCCGCGATCAGCAGGGCCACCGCGAGCAGCGAGGCGGGGTTCCACCAGGCCGCGGTCCCCTCCCCGGCCGAGGCGTACACCCCCCACCCCACGAACGCCGACACGGCGCAGACCGCCATGTGCAGGAACCAGACCGACCGCCAGGTGCGCAGCGGACCTAGCGGGCGGAGCAGCCCGTCGTCGACGAGAGCCTCGTCCAGCGCCCGCACGGCCGCCGAGGCGACCAGTCGCTCGTGCAGCCGGCTCGACGCCACGTCGCCCTTGGCCGACTTCTTCTCCGCCGAGAACGTCGCGCGCACCTGCCGGCGCAGCGGATCCGCGTCGTACGCCCGGCCCTCGCCCCACCGCGTCCTCCTCCCGGACAGCACGAGGACGCCGGCAGTGTGCATCCCGAAGAGCACCGTGTCCGCGACCCGCGCCGGACCGCCCGCGAGCAGCGCGATCCCCGCCGGGTCGACCGGGTCAGGGCACTCCGCCGGTGCCACGGGCGCACGCTCCGCGGCCCGTCGGGTCCGCACCAGCATCCACGCCGACGCCCCGCCCGCCAGGGCGGGCAGGAGCACGGTCAGACCGCTGTCGTACACAGCACGTTCCTTCCTCCGTCGACCGCGTACGTCCAGTAGACGCTCCGGTCGCCGGTGCTTCGGGAGCAGTAGCCGGCCGGGTAGGACGACTGCGCCGTGTGGTAGCCGGTGATCTGCAGGACCGTGTTGTAGCCGTTCGGCACCGTGTCCGCGTCGCAGTTCCACAGGTTCATCGGGCGGGACGCCGTGATGGTGGTGCCGCTGCGCTTGGCGACGAAGCACTGGCCCTTGCGGTACTGCCGCTCCACGCACAGCGTCGTGGAGAAGGCGGCGCGCGAGCCCGCGTGGTACCAGTAGCTGCGCCCGGTGCCCGTCGGGCAGTCCGCGAAGTCGATGCCCTCGGTCGCCGCGGTGACCCGCAGGAAGGCGTTGGCGGCCGCACAGCCCACCGTCTGCGGGACGGAGGTCGACCAGGAGGCGTAGCCGTCGTCGAAGGCGGTGAGGCAGTCGCTGGTGTCGACGGCCCGGAAGGCGCGGTCCTCGGCGTCCGGGGTGGGCGTCGGGGTCGTGCGGGAGCCGTAGGTGGCGGTGGGCGTCGGGGTCGTGCGGGAGCCGTAGGTGGCGGTGGAGCTCGTCGACGGCGACGAGCCGCTACCGGTCGAACCCGTGTCGTCGTCGGCGTTCGCCTGGTAGACGAAGAACGCGATGACGGCGAGCAGGACGAGCCAGAACCAGCCGTCTCCGCCCCCGCCGCTCTTCGGGGCGGGTGCGGGTGTGGGTGGGGCGGGTGGGGTCGTACGGGCGGGCGGTGTACGGGTCGGCGGTGTCGCCCCCGCACGGGGACCGCTCGGACGGTTCGGGCGGTCGGGACGGCTCGCGGGCGCCGGCCGCGGGTTCGGGGCGGCCCGCTTGAGGGCCTCCTCCTGGGCCGCCAGGGCCGCCGCCATGGACTCCCGCGCGGCCCGCGCCTGTTCGGCCCGATCCCGCTCGGCTCGTTCCCGTTCGGCCCGTTCCCGTTCGGCCCGTTCCCGATCGGCCCGTTCCCGTTCGGCTCGTTCCGCTCGCTCCCGCTCGGCCTGCGCCTGTCGGGCCCGGGCCTGTTCCGCCCGTTCCCGTTCCGCCCGGGCCTGCGCCTCGCGGCGGGCCCGTTCCTCCGGGAGGACCCGGGTCGGGCCGGGCGGCGGGACCGCGCTCGTCCGCTGGTCCGCGGCCGGCCCCAGGGAGCCCCCCGAGCCGGCCGTCTGGAAGACGCGCGCCTGACGCTCGTACGCGCCGATCAGCTCCGTCCACCGCGGCGGCAGCCACCGGTTCCCGGCGGGCGAGCCGGGGGCGTTCGGCAGGCCCGCGATCGCGGAGGTGAACTGGTCCAGGACCTCGGCCGGGGCCGGCCGGGCGCCCGGATCCACCGCCAGGCAGGGCCGGATCAGCGGGGCCAGCTCCTTGGGCAGCCCGCCCAGGTCGAGATCGCCGCGCTGCACCCGGGCCAGCAGCCGCAGCGTGTCCCCGTCCTCCGGGTACGGCGGCCGGCCGACGGAGAGGTGGAAGAGGGTGGCGCCGAGGGAGTAGACGTCGGCGGCGGCCGTGGACACCTCGCCGCGCGCCTGCTCGGGCGAGGTGAACGCGATGGTCCCCAGGGTGAGCTGGGTCCGCGTGAGGTCGCTGGCGTGCGAGATGCCGAAGTCGATGAGCCGCGGCCCGGCCGCCGGCAGCAGGATGTTCTGCGGCTTCACGTCGCGGTGGACGATCCCCATCCGGTGGAGGGTGACCAGCGCCTCCGCCGTCCCGGCGGCCACCCAGCGGACGGCCGATGCCTGCAGCACGCCCTTGGCGCGGACCAGCTCGGAGAGCGAGGGGGCGGCGATGTACTCGATCGCCATCCAGGGCCGGTCGGCGGTGGCGTCCGCGTCCAGGACCCGGGCGGTGTGGACGCTGGTGACCCGCCGGGCGACCGCCACCTCGCGCGCGAAGCGGCGCCGGTCGGTCTCGCCGACCACTCCCTCGGCGAGCAGGGTCTTCACGGCGACGAGCCGTCCGCCCCGGCCGCGCCCGAGATAGACCCGGCCCATGCCGCCCGTACCGAGCCTGCCCAGCAGCCGGTACTGCCCGAGCCGCGGCGGATCGTCCCCGCGCAGCTCCTCCAGGCGCGCCCCCGTCATGCCGTACCTCCCCCTGGTACCCGTACCGCTCCACAGTGGCACGACAGGGGCGGGTCGGCCATGGAACTCCCCGTCCCGGACGGATCCGGGACGGGGAGTTCACGGAATCGATATCGACGGGTGCCTGTCGGCCCGTCAGCCGGTGCAGTACTGCTGGGCCTTGCCGATCGAGCGGTACATGCAGTCGGAGTTCTCCAGGAGCTGCAGGACGGCGTCCCGGTTGCGGCTCGTCTCGCGCTCGATGACCTCGTCGGGCGGGTAGAAACCGCCGTTCCAGGAGGAGGCCGGGTACATCTCGAAGGTGTACCCGAAGATCTTCTGCGACCCCCACAGATAGTCGTCGATCGACCCGTCCGTGATGTAGAGGTCGCTCGACTGCTCCGCGGTGTAGCCGTTGCTGGCGGCCATCTTCTGTCCGACGGCGGCGAAGGCGTTCCGGTCGTCCTGGGTCATCCCCGGGGCGGTGTCGGCGTTGGTCCAGCCGAACGGCCAGAGCACCAGCTCGCTGTACGTGTGGAAGTCGATGCCGGCCTTGATCTGCTGCTTCCCGCCCACCACGCGGGAGCGGACGAAGTCGGCGACGACCTTCACCTCGGGGGCCGACTCGGGGGCGGTGCCCCGGTAGGTCTCGGAGCTCTTGGAGCCCGATGAGCCGCCACAGCAGCCCCACTTGTAGTCCCAGTTGCGGTTCAGGTCGGTGCCGACGTAGCTGGAGCCGCTGTTGGGCTGCCGGTTCTTGCGCCAGCTGCGGTAGGAGCCGGAGGCGATGTCGTACTCGCCGCCGTCCGGGTTGAGGTCCGGCACGATCCAGATCTCGCGGCCGTTGACCGCGTTGGTGATCCGGGAGTCCGTGCCGTAGCCGGCGCCGAGCTCGCGCAGGAGGTAGAGCGCCATCTCGACGGTCAGGTGCTCGCGGGCGTGCTGGTGGTGGGTGAAGAGGACCTCGGGTTCGGCCTCGTCCGTGCCCACGTTGTCGCTGATCTTGACGGCGATGATGTCCCGGCCCTGGTACGTCTTGCCGATGACCCGCTTGTTCATGATGCCCGGGTACTGGGCCAGGCGCTGGTCGATCTCCGCGTTCATCTCGGCGTAGTTGTGGTACTTCGAGTCGGCGGAGGGGAAGTCCAGCGGCCGGACGCCGAGCCCCTCGATGGAACGGTCGGGCGGTCCGGGCAGGGGCGTCACCCGGTAGCCGAGGGCCTTGACCTTCCTCAGCTGCTCGGCGGTGGCGCTGACCACGACCGAGCGGGCGTCGACCTCGTCCACCGAGACTCCGGTGGCGGCGAGGGCGGTCCTGGCGGCGGGGGTGGCGGGTCCGGTGACCTCGTACTGACGGATCACTTCCTCGGTGGCGGCGGTCGGCGCCGGGCCGGCCCCGGCGGGGGTCGCGCTGACGGAGAGCGGCGCCGCCACGGCGAACGCCAGCAGGGCCGCGAGTGTGGCGGACCTTCCTCCGCGGATGCGAAGTCGCATGCTGTCTCCTGGGTGGGGAGTGTGGGGGTGTGCGACAGAACTCGGTGCGGGTGTCCGGGCCACATCGTGAAGTCCTGGCATGCACAGGTCAAGGTGTCGGGTTCGGCCATACTGTCCCGCGTGGGGACGCTGATCGGTACGTACGAGGTCGAGCACAAGCTAGGCGAAGGCGGCATGGGCACCGTGTATTTGGCGCGCTCGCGCGGCGGACGCGCGGTCGCCGTCAAGGTCGCCCGGCCGGAACTCGCCGCGGACCCGGGCTTCCGGGCCCGCTTCCGCGCCGAGGTCGCCGCCGCCCGGAGGGTCGGCGGCTTCCACACCGCGCAGGTGGTGGACGCCGACCCGGACGCGGAAGCGCCCTGGCTGGCCGCGGCGTACATCCCCGGGCCGACCCTCGCCGGGCTCGTCGCCGCCGAGGGCCCGCTGCCCGAAGCGCGGCTGCGCGCGCTCGGGGCCGCGCTCGCCGAGGCGCTGGAGGCCATCCACGGCTGCGGGCTCGTCCACCGCGACCTCAAGCCCGGCAACATCGTGATGGCCTCGGACGGGCCCCGGGTCCTCGACTTCGGGATCGCCCGCGCCGTCGAGTCGACCCGGCTCACCGCCACCGGGACGGCCTTCGGGACGCCGGGGTACCTCGCCCCCGAGCAGGCCCTCGGCGAGGAGGTGACCGGCGCCGCCGACGTCTTCGCGCTGGGCGCGGTCCTGGTGGCGGCGGCCGGCGGCCGGGCCTTCGGCGACGGGACCCCGATGGGCCTGATGTACCGCTCCGTCCACGAGCCCGCCGACCTCTCCGCGGTCCCGGCCGCGCTGCGGGGGCTGGTGGCGGCATGCCTGGCCAAGGACCCGGCCGCCCGGCCGGCACCGGGCGGGATCCTCGACGTCCTCACCGCCCCGGCGGCGCCCGCCCCGGGCCCCGCCCCGACGCCGACGGTGGTCGCGGCGCCGCACGTGCCCGCCGACGTGCGGGACGCGGTCCCTCCGCACGCGCTGCCCACCCAGGACGTGGGGGAGGCGCGGCGCGGGCCGGGCGTACGGGTCGGGCCACCGGCCGCCGCCCCTGCGCCGGCCCCCGTACGGGACCGCGCGCCCGGTTCCGTAGCGCCGCCGGAGCAGCCCGCCGGGCCTCCGCCGCCTCCGGTAGCGCCGCCGGCCGCCGCCTCGCCCTCCTCCCCGGCGCCGATGCCGCCGATGCCGTCGGCCCCGCCGTCCGGGCCCGCGCTCATCGCCGCCGACGGCGAGTGCGGGATCATCGCCGACGCCGACGGGATCGCCTTCGAGCTGTTCGGCGAGCAGGCGGAGTTCGGCTGGGACGAGATCGGAGCCGTCGCCCAGGAGACCCCGTGGCGCGGACGGCAGTTCCGCGTCGTCGTCACGCTCCGGGACGGCAGCACGTACGAGTGCGAGGTGAACGGCCGCGCCGCCCGCGTACGGGAGTGGGCCGCCCAGCTCGACCTCGTCCTCGACCGCCATCTGGAGGGGTGAACGCGCGCAGCGCCGCCGGGGAAACGGCGGCGCTGCGGGGGAGGTTCCTAAGAAGTGTCTTGCCGGCGGGTCTTACGGCAGGTTGTGGACGTGCGGGCCGACCGCGTTCGACCAGGCGTTCCCGGCCGTCGCATCCCAGTTGGTCGACCAGGTCATCGCGCCGCGAAGGCTCGGCCAGGTCTGCGACGGCTTGAACGTGCCGCAGCCGGTGCCGCGGGTCAGGCAGTCCAGCGCGTTGCGCACGACGGACGGGTCGACGTAGCCGCTGCCGGCGCCCCGGGTCGAGGCGGGCACCCCGAGGCCGACCTGGGAGGCGTCCAGACCGCCCTGGAGCTGGATGCAGGCGAGCGCGGTGAGGAAGTCCACCGAGCCCTGGCTGTACACCTTGCCGTCGCAGCCGAGCATGGAACCGCTGTTGTAGTACTGCATGTTGACCACCGTGAGGATGTCCTTCACGGCGAGCGCTGTCTTGAAGTACTCGGTCCCGGTGTTCTGCATGTCGATGGTCTGCGGGGCCATCGTCAGGACCATCGACGAACCGGCCTTGGCGGACAGCTGGCGCAGCGCCTTGGTGAGGTACGTGGAGTTGATGCCGTGCTCGAGGTCGATGTCGACGCCGTTGAAGCCGTACTCCTGCATCAGGGCGTACGCGCTGTTCGCGAAGGCGGTCGCGGAGGCGTCACTGTTGATCGTGACGTTGCCCTTCTCGCCGCCGACCGAGATGATCACGGACTTGCCGGCCGCCTTCTTGGCCGCGATGTCGGCCTTGAAGTCGGCGACCGAGGCGTAGCCCACGGCCGGGTCGAGGTTGAAGACGATCTGACCGGGCGTGGCCGTGGAGTCGGCGAAGGAGACGGCGATGATGTCGTACTGCGACTGCACGTCCCGCAGCTTCTGGACCGTGGCGCCGTTGTCGAAGTTCTGCCAGTAGCCGGTCAGCGCGTGCTTGGGCACGGCCGGCCCGGGGCCGGGGTCGGTGGTCTTGCTCGTCCTCGCGGTCACGGCGGCCGACTTCGCGGACTCGCCGGCGGCGTTCGTCGCGGAGACCTGGAACTGGTACGAGGTGTCGGCGGCGAGCCCGGTGACGGTGGCCGACGTCCCGCTCACGGACTGCACCTTGGTGGTGCCGCGGTAGACGTTGTAGCCGGTGGCGCCGGAGACCGCGTTCCAGTTCAGGGCGACGGAGGACGTGGTGACCGCACCGGCGGCGAGGCCCGCGGGGGTGGCCGGGACGACGGGGTCGGGGTCGGTGCCGCCGCCTCCGTCGGGGCCGAAGACGCTGACGTCGTCGACCTGGTAGGCGGCCGTGCCGTACCAGCCGTGGGTGTAGATCTGCACGGAGGTGGTGCTCGCGCCGGTGGTGAAGGTGGTCGTCAGCTGCTTCCAGGACGGGCTGTCGGGCGTCCAGGTGGAGACGTCGGTCGTTCCGGTGCCGGCCGCGCCGAGGTAGGCGTAGCCGCCCCGCACCCAGGCGCTCAGCGTGTAGCGCGCGTTGGGCTTCACGGTCACGGTCTGGGTGCACTTGGCGTTGTCGAGGCCGGCGGGGGTGGCCTGAAGCGCCCCGGCGCCGGTGCGTACCGGCGAGGAGACGGCCGCGCCGCTGCCCGCGCTACAGGACCAGTTGGCGAGACCGGACTCGAAGCCCGCGTTCTTGGCGACGTTGACGTCGGCGGCCTGGGCGGTGCCGGCGCCGCCGACGAGGACGAGTCCGGAGCCGACGGCGAGCGCGAGCGCTCCGCCGAGTGCTCTGCGACGGTACGAGCGTGTGGTGGTGCGGTCCACTGGCTGCCTCCGGAGGGGGAGTGGGAGGTGGAGGTACGGAACGGTGGCCACCGCTGAGGGAACAAGTTGGTCCAGACCAATTCAGTTGTCAAGACCTGTGGCACGACGGGACGTTGGGCGGGGGATGGAGGAACCGGGCGGCGGGGGCGGTTCCGGGTGCCCGGCGGGGCGCTCGGAGGCGGGCCCACGGCCGGGCCCAGCGGGGGCCCAGGTGCGGACCCAGGGGCGGCCCAGGCCCGGGCCTACGCCGGGCCCACCGGGGGCCCAGCGCCGGACCCGGGAAAACCCCTGCCGCTTGGCGGATTGTGTGTTCACCAGCCCGCGAGACGTGGATAAAGTGCAGTGGCATCCGCGAGTGCAGTGACGCGGTGACCGCAGTGAGTGACGTGGACGGGGGAGCTCGACGTGCCGACAGCGATCGCGGTCACCAGCGCCGACCTGGTGCTGCCGCCCACCGACCCCCGCACCCCCGCCGCCGTCGTCCTGCCCGCGCCCGAGACCCAGCCGCTCGCCTCCGCCGTCGCCGAACTCCAGCTCCTCCTCGACCGGTACGGCTACGTCATCGTGCTCTGCCCCTCCTCCGTGCCCACCGCCACCGAGCGACGTCTGCACGCGATCCGGGCACTGCTGGAGAGCGACCGCATCGCCCTCGTCAAGACCGACCTGCCGCCCCTCGGCACCGCCGTCCTCGCCCGCCAGCTGCGGCAGCTCTCCGTCTGCGACTTCAGCCCCGGCGTCATCGCCTCGGCCGCCCGGCTCCTCGCCCACTACATCTACGCCGGGGCCGTCCTCGGCTCCGTCGCCAAGCTCGACCGGGTGCCCGTCAGCCTGAAGTCCCACGTCAAGGGCTGGCTCCCGGGCGCCCAGTTCGCCGTCCTCGCCGGGCCCGTTCCCCAGCTCGACAGGATCGGCCCGGGCGTCCCGCCGCCCCCCGGACCGGAGTTCGTCACCGAACTCGTCCTCGCCCGGGGGCAGCTCCAGAGCGACTGGCCGACCGGCACCCTCGTACCGGGATGGCAGGTCAGGGGCGTGCAGGAGGCCCCGCTGCCCGCCGAGTCGCCACGATGGTGGGGCACCGGCAGGATCGTCGAGTTCGCCGCCTATCTGCCCGACCTGCCGGTCCTGCACCAACTCGTCTCCTCCGTCCGGCGCGAGACCTGCCACTGGTGCGCGATGGAACTCATCGGGGACCGCTGCGGCTTCTGCTCCGCCCCGCTGCCGACCGTCCGTCATCAGGCCCCGGCGGGCCGGCCGGAGGAGGCCGCCGCCGGACACCGGGCTGCGGCCGCCGGGCGTCACACCCCGGCATCCGGCCGCCACGCCTCCACGGCCCGCATCCCGTAACGCCACCCGGAACCCCATCCGTGTCACGCCCGACGCCCGCGCCCCCGCACCGCCCGATGTTCTCGTCCCGCCCGCTGGTCCCGCACCGCCCGATGGTCCCGCCCTCCGGTCCCTGCCCGCCGAGTCCCATGTCACCGATCGAGGTTGTACGGCAATGAACTCCCGCCAGCGCCGTGGCGTCATCATCCTGCTGCTGTCCGTCCTGTGTGCCCTGGGAGCGTTCGCCGGCGTCCTCTCCGTGATGAGCGACGTGAACTCCAAGGTCGGCCCCGAAGTGACGGCGTACCGCGTCAAGGGCGACGTGGCGCCGTACACCCCGCTCGGCGCCCGCCACTTCGAGAAGATCACCATGCCGAAGCGATGGCTTTCGGCCAATGCCGTCACCGATCTCTCCCGCATCGACGGGAAGATCGCCGTGACCGGCCTCAAGGCCGGTTCGCTGCTGCAGAGCGACATGATCGTCGAGCGTCCCGCGCTCCAGCCGGGCCAGCAGGAGATCGCCATCATGATCGACGCCGCCACCGGAGTGGCCGGCAAGATCACCCCCGGTGCCACGGTCAACATCTACGCCACCTTCGCCGGCGAACGCGGCGGACAGCCCGCCCAGTCCAAGGTCATCGTCAGCAACGCCCGCGTCATCGACGTCGGCGAACTCACCCCGATCGACGCCAAGCGCGACGACCGCGCCGACCGTGCCACCGAGGCCGTGCCGATCACCTTCGCCCTGAGCACCCTCGACACCCAGCGCGTCGCCTACGCCGAGTCCTTCGCCGAACACGTACGACTCGCCCTCGTGGCGCCCGGCGGCGAACCCCCCGTCAAGCCCGGCGACCGCACCTACACGCTCGACAAGGACAAGTGAGGCCGGTATGACCACCAGGATCCTGCCGGCCGTCGGCGACCCGGACGCGGCCCGGGCCGTCGTCACCCTGCTCAGCCAGCTCCCCGACGCCGAGCCGGCCGCGCCCGTGGCCGACTCCACCCACCTCGTCGACACCCTCGCCCGGCTCGCCGCCGCATCCCTCGACGAACTCCCCGAAGTCGTCCTGGTCCACGAACGCATCGGCCCCGTCCCCGCCCTAGAGCTCGTCCGCGAGGTCGCCCTCCGCTTCCCCGCCGTCGGCGTCGTCCTCATCACCGCCGACGCGAGCCCCGTCCTCTTCTCCGCCGCCATGGACTCCGGCGCCCGCGGCCTCGTCACCCTCCCCCTCGGATACGAGGAACTGGCCAGCCGCGTTCACGCCGCCGCCCAGTGGTCCGTCGGCGTCCGCCGCCACCTCGGCGCGGGACCCGACGTGCTGACCGGCCCCGGCGGCACGGTCGTCACCGTCAGCGGGGCCAAGGGCGGGGTCGGCACCACCGTCACGGCCGTCCAGCTCGCCCTCGCCTCCCAGGCCTCCGGCCGCAGCGTCGCCCTCGTCGACCTGGACCTCCAGGGCGGCGACATCGGCTCCTACCTCGACGTACAGTTCCGCCGCTCCCTCGCCGACCTCGCGGCGGTCGACGACATCTCCCCCCGCGTCCTCCAGGACGCCGTCTACACCCACGAGACGGGCATCGCCCTGCTCCTCGCCCCCGGCGAGGGAGAACGCGGCGAGGAGGTCGCCGACCGCTCCGCCCGCCAGATCATCGGTGCGCTCCGCTCCCGCTACGACGTCGTGGTCATCGACTGCGGCACCTATCTGACCGGCGCCGGCGCGGTCGCCGTCGAGATGGCCGACGCCGCCGTCCTCGTCACCACCCCGGACGTGGTCGCCGTCCGGGCGGCGAAGCGGATCGTACGGATGTGGGACCGGCTCCAGATCCGCAAGGCGGAGGAGAGCGTCTGCCTGGTCAACCGCTACACCCGCGCCACCGAGATCCAGCCGGCCCTCATCCAGAAGATCACCGGCACCCGGATGGCCGGCGTCGTCGTCCCCGCCCACTTCAAGGAGCTCCAGGGCGTCGTCGACGCGGGCCGCCTCCACGAACTGGACGCCCGCTCGACGGTGAAGCAGGCGCTGTGGTCCCTGGCGGGCGAACTGGGCCTGGTCGCCCCGGCCGACCAGAGCGGCGGTACGGGGCCGGGGAAGCAGCTCGCACGGGTGGCGCGCGGATCCGACCGGTCAGGCGACCGGGGGCCGACGGGCCTGCGGCGCGGACGCGGCAAGGGGCGCTGAGCCGTGCCGACGTCGTACCGGGACGACGACAGGGGACAGGTGGCCGTCGAGTTCCTCGGCATGGTCCCCCTCATCCTGCTCACGCTCGTCCTGCTCTGGCAGTGCGTCCTGGTCGGCTACACCTTCACCCTCGCGGGCAACGCGGCCGACGAGGCGGCCCGGGAGGCCGCCGTGGACGGCGACTGCGCGGGCGCCGCGAGACGACACCTGGACGGCGCGTGGGCCTCGGGGGCGTCCGTCGACTGCGGACCGTCCGGAGGCGGCATGGTGCGCGCCGAGGTCGGACTCCGGGTGCCGGTGCTGTTCCCGGGGGCGATCAGCTTCCCCTTCACGGTGACCGGCGAGGCGGGAGCCGTACGGGAAGAGGGGGAGGGGCCGTGAGGAACGTACGCGGGGAGGGGCGGGACGGGGCTTTCGGCGTACGGCGGGCCGGGAGGGACGGGGCTTTCAGCGTGCACGGGGCCGGGCGGGACGCGGCTGTCGGCGTGCGCGGGAAACGGCGCGGGGCCGGGGCCTTCGGCGTGCGCGGGAAACGGCACGGGGCCGGGCGGGACGGGGCCGTCAGCGGCGGGAGCCTGGGAATCGGGGGTCGGCACCGGAACCGGGACCGGGGCCAGGTCGCCGTCGAGTACCTCGGCTTCCTGCCCATCCTGCTCCTCGTCGCCCTCGCCGGCATCCAGCTCGGCATCGCCGCCTACGCCGCTCAGCAGGCCGGGACGGGCGCCCGGGCCGCCGCCCGCGCCGCCTCCCACGACGACACGACCCTCGCCCCGGAAGCGGCCGGCCGGGCGGCGATGAGCGACTGGATCGCGGAGCGCAGCACCGTGGGCGCGCCCGAGGGGGCCGAGGAGGTCACGGCGACGGTGACCGTCCGGATCCCGTCGGTCGTCCCCTTCTGGGACTTCGGGAACGTCACCAAGACCGCGACCCTGCCGATGTCCGCGTCCGAGGAGGACGACTCATGAGCCTGCGGGCCCGCATCAGCACCCCCGAGGAGAACGGCCCGGGCGGCAGGGAGGACGGCCACCTCGTCGCCTCCTTCCGCGCCAAGCTCCTGGAGGAGATCGACCTCACCGAGATGTCCGCGCTCGCCGCCGCCGAGCGCCGGGCCCGCCTGGAGCGCGTCCTCGGACACATCATCAGCCGCGAGGGCCCTGTCCTCTCCACCGCCGAACGCGCCCAGCTCATCCGCCGCGTCGTCGACGAAGCGCTCGGCCTCGGCGTCCTCGAACCCCTCCTCGAAGACGCGTCCATCACCGAGATCATGGTCAACGGCCCCGACCAGATCTTCATCGAACGCGCCGGACGGGTCGAACTCCTCCCGCTCCGCTTCGCCTCCCACGAACAGCTGATGCAGACCATCGAACGGATCGTCTCCACCGTCAACCGGCGGGTCGACGAGTCGAACCCCATGGTCGACGCCCGCCTGCCGTCCGGCGAGCGCGTCAACGTCGTCATCCCCCCGCTGTCCCTGACCGGGGCCACCCTGACGATCCGCCGCTTCCCCCGCGCGTACACCCTCACCGAGATGATCGGCCTCGGCTCGCTCGACGAGCACATGCTGCTGCTGCTCGCCGGCCTGGTCCAGGCGAAGTTCAACATCATCGTCTCCGGCGCCACCGGCACCGGCAAGACCACCCTCCTCAACGCCCTCTCGGGGCTGATCCCCGACGGCGAACGCGTCATCACCATCGAGGACTCGGCCGAACTCCAGCTCCAGCAGTCCCACGTCATCCGCCTCGAAAGCCGCCCCCCGAACATCGAAGGCCGCGGCCAGGTCACCATCCGCGACCTCGTCCGCAACTCCCTGCGCATGCGCCCCGACCGCATCATCGTCGGCGAGGTCCGCGGCGGCGAGACGCTCGACATGCTCCAGGCGATGTCCACCGGCCACGACGGCTCCCTCGCCACCGTCCACGCGAACTCCGCCGAGGACGCCCTCATGCGGCTCCAGACCCTCGCCTCCATGTCCGAGGTCAAGGTCCCCTTCGAGGCGCTCCGGGACCAGATCAACAGCGCCGTCGACGTCCTGGTCCAGCTCACCCGGCACGCCGACGGCACCCGCAGGATCACCGAGATCGCCGTCCTGGCCTCGGACGGACGCGAACGGTTCACCCTCGCCACCGTCTGCCGCTTCCGCGCCCGGCCGCTCGCCGCCGACGGGCGCGTGCACGGCGAGTTCACGTACCACCCGCTGCCGCGCCGGGTCGCCGAACGGCTCTACCTCGCCGGCCAGCCCATCCCCCAGGCCTACGGCGTGGCCGCGTCGGACGGGCAGCTCGCGACCCGGGAAGCGAAGTAGGAGAGGCCACGAACGATGAATCCGACCCTGCTGACGATCGGCGTCGCGCTCCTCTGCTGCGTCCTCGGCGTGATCGGCGTCCAGCTGTACGCCGCCGGGGCGGCCCAGCGCGCCGCCCTGGTCGCCCGGCTCACCCACACCGGCGAACCGGAACGGACCGGCCGCCGACGGCGCCGCTTCCGAGCCCTCGACCGGCGCCTGCGGAGGACCCGCTTCGGACGCGGCCTCGACCTGCGGATCTCGGCCACCGGACTCGACCTGACCCCCGGCGAGTTCGTCGCCGCCATGGCGGCGACCGTGACCGCGCTGTGGATCGCAGGGCAGGCGCTGCTCTCCCCGTTCTTCGGCCCCCTCTGCGGCTTCTTCGGCGTCTGGGTCGCGCTCGGCTTCCTCAACTGGCAGCGGCAGAAGCGGATCGAGAGGTTCATCAACCAGCTCCCCGAGCTCTCCCGCATCCTCGCCAACGCCACCGAGGCCGGACTCGCCCTGCGGATGGCGCTCAGCATGGCCGCCGACGAGATGGAGGCGCCCGCCGGCGACGAACTGGAGAAAGTCGCCCAGCAGCTCGCCGTCGGCACCTCCATCGACGACGCCCTCGGCGAACTCGCCGAACGCCTGCCCTCCCGCGAACTCGTCGTCCTCGTCACCACCCTCGTCCTCGCCAACAAGGCCGGCGGCACCGTCGTCGCCTCGCTGCGCAACCTCACCGAGACCCTCGAGGAACGCAAGGAGACCCGGCGGGAGGTCCGCACCCAGCTCTCCCAGGTGAGCATGACCGCCTACGCCGTACCCGTCATCGGCATCGGCTCCCTGTTCCTGATCGACAACATGCAGCCGGGCGCCCTCGACCGGATGACCGGATCCGGCCTCGGCCAGGCCGCGGTCGTCCTCGCCTTCGGCCTGTACGTCCTCGGCTTCGCCGTCATCCGCCGCTTCTCGAAGATCGACGTCTGAGGGGCCGGGAGACACACCATGGACCTGCTGCTCGCGCTCGCCGCCGCCCTCTCCGTCACCGGAATCCTCTACGGCATCCGCCTCTACCGCGCCGACGCCCGGCTCCCCGACGACCTCCGGCTCGCCCTGGAGGTCGGCTCCACCCGCACCGGAGCCGTGGACTCCGTCGTGGACCGCCTCGGCATGCGCTACTCCCCGGCCGTCCTGCGCGCGATGGGCCCCACCCGCGTCAACCAGGTCAGGCGCCGCATCGACCTCGCGGGCAACCCCGGCGGCCTGACCATCGACCGGTACGGGGCCCGGCGCGCCGTCTACGGCTTCCTCGGCGGCCTCGGCGGCCTGGTCATGCTCTCCAACGGAGACGTCCTCGTCGCCCTCCTCCTCTTCGCGTTCGGCGTCTTCTGGACCGAGGTCGGCATCTGGTCGGCCATCCGCATCCGCAAGGACCAGATCGAACGCACCCTGCCCGACTTCCTCGACGTCCTCGCCGTCGTCGTCAGCGCCGGCCTCGCCTTCCGCCAGGCCCTCGACCGGGTGGCGGACAAGTACGAAGGCCCCTGGGCCGACGAACTCCGCATCACCCTGCGCCAGATGGACATGGGCGTCAGCCGCCGCCAGGCCTTCGACGAGCTGCGCCGCCGCAACGACTCCGAACAGGTCGCCCAGTTCGTCACCGCGCTCCAGCAGGGCGAGGAGCTGGGCGCGCCGATCGTCGACACCCTCATCCAGATCGCCAACGACATGCGCAGGACCGACGCCCAGAACGCCCGCAGGAAGGCGGCCAAGGCGGTCCCGAAGGCGACCATGGTGATCACGACGCTGATGGTCCCGGCGACGATGATCCTGCTCGGAGCGGGCCTGTTCCTGGGCACGGGGACCGACTTCGGCTCGGTCACGGGGGAGTGAGCCGGATGGGGTGGGGCTGGACGAGGAGCGGGGGCGGGGGCGGTGCCGAGGGTGCCGGCGCTGCCTCCGCCGGCACCTCGGCTTCGGGTCCGGGGGCGGTGGACGCGGCGGTGGATCCGGGGGTGGGGCCGAGGGTGGATTTAGGGGCGGGGCCGGGGGTTCACCTGGGGGTGGACCTCCAGGTGAACGCCCTCCAGGCCCTGTGCCGCCAGGTCTTCGGCTTCCGCCTCGCAATGATCGCCCTGGCGACCCCGGCCGCGCTCCTGAACGCCGCCCCCGGCCTCGCCCAGCGGCTCGTCGGCGCGGCGGTCCTGGTCACCTTCATGGTGTCGTACGTCCTGTTCCGGGACTGGGAACGGTTCGGCCCGCTGCTCCTGAAGCACCCCGCCCTGCTGGCCGCCGACACCCTCTTCGGCGCGCTGCTGCTCGTCACGGCCGGCCCGCAGAGCACCCTCGGCTACGTCAGCGTCTGCACGCCGCTGCTCGCCGGACTCGTCTACGGCTGGCGGGGCGCCGCCTTCTTCGCCTGCCTCCAGGCCCTGATCCTGCTGGCGATCTACGCCGCCGACCCGCGCCACCTGGACGTGTCGCCGGGCGAGGCGACGCTCCTCCCGGGCCTCTGCGTCATCACCGGAGCCTGGGGCGTGACACACCGGAACCTCCTGCTCCGATTCGGTACGGCGACCCACTCCCTCACCCGGGTCAGGGCCCGCTTCGCGGCGGCCCAGGCGGTGGAGGAGGAACGCGCCCGCCTCGCCCGCGAGATGCACGACTCCGTCGCCAAGACCCTGCACGGCCTGGCGCTCGCCGCCGACGCCCTGGCCGCGACGGAGGACCCACGGACCGTCCGCCACCAGGCCGAACTCGTCGCGCGCGCGGCCCGCCGGGCGGCCGGCGAATCCCGCGAACTCCTCGCCGACCTGCGCAGGCAGTCGTACGGAGGCGGGGAGAGCGTCGACGTCGCGGCCGAACTCCACGATCGCGTACGCGACTTCAGCCGACGCTCGGGCATCGACGCGGCCTACCGGGGCGTCGGCGAGGGCGCCGTACCGCCCGTGCCGTACGCCGTGGCCCGACAGCTGCTCACGATCGCGTCGGAGGCGATGGAGAACGCGGAACGCCACGCCCGGCCGACCCGGGTCGACGTCTCGGCCGGAGTGGTCGCGGGCCTGCTCCGCATCAGCGTCCGGGACGACGGCCCGGGCCTCCCCCCGGGCACGACCCTGGACGGCCTGCGCCGGACCGGCCACTTCGGCCTGGTGGGCATGGTCGAACGGGCGGCGGGCGTCGGCGCGCGGCTCAGGATCGGAAGGGGCGAGTCGGTGCGGGGCACGGAGGTACGCCTGGAGCTTCCGGTGGGAGGTGGCGCGCGATGACGCTGACCGTCCTGGTCGCCGACGACAACCCGGTCGTCCGCGCGGGCTTGACGTCCCTTCTGTCCCACCACCCCGACCTCCAGGTGGTGGCGGAGGCCGGCGACGGCCGCACGGCGATCGAGGCGACGGAACACCACCGCCCGGACGTGATCCTCCTCGACGTCCGCATGCCCCTGATCGACGGCCTCAGCGCCCTTCCCTCCCTGACCCGCCTGGCCCCGGTCCTGATGCTGACGTACAGCGGCGAGACGGCGGTGGTCCGCGAGACGCTGCGCCTGGGCGCGGGGGGCTATCTGGTCCACGGGGAGTTCACGGTGGAGGAACTGGTGACGGCGGTACGGGACGTCCGATCCGGCCGCCCCCACTTCACGCCGACGGCGGCGAAGGCGGTACTGGGGGTGGTGCGCGGAATGGATCCGGGTGCGACTGCACACGTGAGTGAGTGGGTAAGAGCCCCCGAGCGATCGCAGTTTGGCGATTTTACTTCGCACGTGCAACGAGATGTGTCATGCTTCGGATTGAGCCGGAGGGAGGGGGAGGTGATGGACTTGATCGCATCGGGCCTGAACAACCGCCAGATCGCGGACACGTGCTTCATCAGCGAGAAGACGGTGAAGAACCACATCAACCGCATCTTCGCCAAACTCCACAGCACCACCCGCAGCGAGGCCATAGCCGCCTGGCTCGGCACCAGGACCACCTCATGACCAGACCCCGCCTTTGGGCCCACGGACCCTGTCGCGGTGACGGCCCGGACGCGTACGGTGAGCGGGGCGGAATCGGCGCCGTGATGTACGTATCCGGAGGGGACCACCATGAGCGACGTCATGTTGAAGGCCGTGACGAGGGCCAAGGTGCACATGACTGCCTGGACGCGAGAGGCGTCGAAGGACCGGGGGCAGACGGCGGTGGAGTACCTGGGGATCATCGTGGTGGTGGTCGCGATCGTGATCGCCATCACCGGCACGGACATCGGCCAGTCGATCAAGACCGCCATCTCTCAGAAGATCACCGAACTGACCGGGGGCGGCGGCGAGTAACGCTGCACGGTCGGCGAGCAGATCGGGGCCAGGCGTTCCCCATCTACATCACCGTGGTGGCGGGACTGCTCCTCCTTGCGTTCGTGTACTTCGCAGTCGGACAAGCCGCAGCGACCCGCAATGGTGCCCAGACGGCCGCTGACGCGGCCGCGCTCGCAGCAGCGCAGGACGCACGGGATCAGCTCCGGGACGGTTGGCTCGAAGTGATCACGGATCCCGGACGGTGGGACGACTTCATCAACGGCGAGTCCTACGTCGAGGGGAGCGCCTGCCGTAGAGCTGCGTCCTTCGCTGCAAAGAACGACGCGTTGCTCTGGGGTGATGGATGCTCACGTCTGCCGATGGATGCAGAGGGCTTCAGAGTGGAAGTTCGGACCCTCCGAGCTGTGGGAGAGTCCGTGGTGCCCGGCACAGAACGGCAGCACGCTACGGCGAGCGCCAAAGCGGTGATCGAACCACGCTGTACGTTCGACCCTCCCGAGCCGACTCAGGAACCGGATCCGGGACCTGAGCTGCCCCCTGAGCCTGATCCCGGTCCAACGGAGCCCAGTCCGATCGTCGGTCTGTGGTGCGGCGGCGAGCCCTGGGAGATCGATCCGGAGCAACCGCGACTGCCTGACGTCGCAGACCTCTTCACTGTCCGACTTGCCGACTGACCCACCAATGACGAGTAAAGGAAACGCGATTCATGAGCGTTCGGTATGCGAGCAAGTCCCGAGGGGGCGCGGCCGCACTTGTATGTGCGGTCGGACTGGCCCTCGTCGCAACCGGATGCGGAAGCGACGACAAGCCGAAGAACGACAAGCCCGCCGCAAGCACCGCCGCTCCGACGGCCGATGGCAGCCCCAAGGAGACACAGACCCAAGAGCCTGCCGAAGTGCTGGCGGCACTGAAGGGGCAGAAGGGATTGGAGCTCTCCATCAACACGGCGGAGCGCGACGCCGGTGGATTCCTGACGATCAAGGGCAGGCTGGCCAATACCTCTGACTCCGCCACTGCCATCCCTGCCCAGACGGCGGGAGACGAGACGGAGGTGGTGAAGCACGGCAACTCGTTGGGCGGTGCCACTCTCGTCGATTCAGCCGGGAAGAAGCGCTACTACGTGCTGCGGGACACCGATGGTCGGCCATTGACCACAACAGGGATGCCCGGCCTCGGGGCCGGCCGATCGATCGCCGTCTTCATGCAGTTCCCCGCTCCACCCGCAAGTACGACAGAGGTCTCGTTCCAGTTGCCCACTTTCGAGCCCGGCACCATCAAACTCTCCTGACGGACGCCGCTGCCATGACGAATCCCCGCCGCCTCGCCCCCCTCGCCGCCGCCACCCTCCTCCTCGTCCTTCTCCCCGGCGCCCCCGCCCTCGCCGACGACCCGCCCAACTCCACCTCCAGCGCCTCCCCGCCGCCCCCCATCGACGCCAACTCTCCCGAGCTCATGCTTCCCGACGGGGCCACCCTCGCGCCCGCCAAGGTGCTCGACATCAAGCAGATCGTCGAGGAGGAGGGCGGCGAGCAGCGGCGGGAGGACACCAATGTGGACGTCACCTTCGCGCTTCAGGCGGAGGTGCTGTTTCCGAAGGACAGTGCCAAGCTCAGCGGCGCCGCCAGTGCCCGCATCGCCGCCATCGCCGTCGAGATCAACAAGCAGGACTCGCGCAAGGTCCGCGTCTTCGGATTCACGGACAATCTCGGTACGTACGAACACGGTGTGAAGCTCTCCAAGGAGCGCGCCAACGCCGTCCAGCAGGAGTTGGCCAAGACCCTCGACCCGGGGATGACGTTCGACATCCGCGGTTACAGCGAGGACTACCCCATCGCCGACAACCACACCGAGGAAGGCCGCACGAAGAACCGCCGCGTCGAGATCTCCTTCCCCCGTACGACGGGCGGCTGACGTCCATGCGGTTACCGCCCCCCTCACCCCGGCCCCGCCACCCCCCTGATCGTCGCGATCATCCGGGTCGGGTGGTGGAAGACCTCCGTCGCCGTGAAGCGCAGGATGCGGCGGACCTCGGGGCATTCCGTCAGGGCGTTGAAGCGGGCGATGTCGCGGGCGTGGGCGTGGGGGGTGCCGTGGAAGGCGTAGCCCTCGATCTCGATGACCAGGCCCGCCTCGCGGAACAGGAAGTCGGGGCGTAGCGGGCGGCCCGACGGGGTGTGGAGCAGGGGCTGGGACTCCGGGTGGAGGCCCGCGTCGTGCATGTGGAGGCGGGCGATCGTCTCCGCGGGGGAGCCGGTCGCCGGGTCGGCCAGAGGCAGGCACCGTCGGGCCCGGGCCGCGCCCGGGAGGCGGGCGGTGAGGTGCGCGGCCAGGTCGTCGGGGCGGACCAGGGGGTCGCGGCGGACGCCGCGGATCGTGCGGCGGGACAGCGCCGAGTCCGCCGCCACCACGGCCTCCTCGCGGTTGCCGCACCGCATCAGGTCCCCGACCGTCCGAGCCGGGGTCGTCACCCGCAGCCCCGACCGTATGCACACGTCCCGGTCGGTGAGCACGGCCGTGGCGTGGACGCGCAGCCCCGTCCGGCGCGAGCCGCCGCTACCGTCCCGCCGGGCCACGGTGAAGTGCAGCACCTCCCCTCCGCCCCCGTCCGCCGGCCCGTGCAGGGTCTCGACGCGGTGCAGCGCCGCCGCCGTCGCGTGGCTGCACACCCACCCCGGCCGCAGCAACTGCACCGCTCTCGCCCTGACCCGCCAGTCCACCTCCTTTCCCGGGACGGCCCACGCCCCCCGGCAGATCCACTGCCACCCCTCGCCGCGCAACCGCCCCCGCAGGCGTCCCCGCGACCAGCCCGCCACATACGCCCACTCGGTCAGCAGCACCCCGCCCCGAGCCGTCTGCACCAAGTCCTCCACGACCGCGCCCCCCACGCTCCCCGCGCCGCACACCTCCACCACCGTCACCCCCGTCACGACCTCACGTCTTACGCCTCACGCCTTACGCCTCTCGACCTCACGCCCCAACGATCCACGGATGAGGGATTGTTCGCATCCCCTGTGGATAACTCCCCGTCACGTGCCCCATCCTGTACGTGATGACGACGACAACGCCGCCGAGCGTGCAACTGGTCAGTGACCTCGTCGCCCGGATCCCCGAATTCCGGGCCGCGTTCGAGACCCATGTCTTCCACCAGGGCGTCGTCCGTCCGCACGTGTTCTTTTGGGACGTCGTGCAGGACACCGTCCGGTCCTTCCTCGGCCCCGGGCCCGACACGGGACCGACCCCCGCCCCCGCCCCGCCACCCCCCTGGCGCCGCACCCTCGACTTCCTGGAGGAGCAGAGCGGCCGCGGGGTCCTCGGGATCGACGAGGTCATCGTCACGTCGTTCCTCAACGACCTCCCGTACCCGCACGAACCCGGCCACGGCATCGTCCGCGAGCTGGGGCCCCGGCTGGCGGCGAAATTCGGCAGGATACGGCCCGGCGGCTGACATCCCCCGATGCGGACGCCCCGTCGGAGCCCTTGCGCGCCCCGGACATAATCGACCGCATGTCCCCAGCTCAGCCCACCGCCCCGCGGCGGCCCGACCTCGCGCGTGTCTTCGCGGCCGTCCCGTGGCCCGCTCTCGGCGGCTACGCCGCCACCCGCCTCCTCGGCCTCGCGGTCCTCGCGATCGCGGCCGCCGTCACCGGCAAGGACGGGCTGCACCGGCTGAACGGACGCTGGGACTCCGTCTGGTACGTCCGGATCGCCGAGCAGGGGTACGGCTACCAGGTCACGCTCCCCGACGGCAGCGTCCACGCGGACCTGGCCTTCTTCCCGCTGTTCCCCCTCCTCGAACGGGCCCTGTCCACCGTCCTGCCCGTCGACGCCGCCACCGCCGGGCTGCTCGTCTCCTGGGCCGCCTCCCTCGCCGCCGCCTGGGGCATCTACGCCGTCGGCACGCACGTCGCGGGCCGGCCCGCCGGGACCGCCCTCGCCGTGTTGTGGGGCGTCTACCCGACCGCCTTCGTCCAGTCGATGGCGTACACCGAGACGCTCTTCACCGCCCTCGCCGCCTGGTCGGTCCTCGCCGTCCTGCGCGGGCGCTGGATCCTGGCCGGTGCCCTCTGCGTGCTCGCCGGGCTCACCCGCCCGACCGCCGCCGCGCTCGTCGCCGCCATCGGGATCACCGCACTGGTCACCGTCGTACGCGACCGCCGCCTCCACGCGCGCGTGGCGGCCGGTGCGCTGCTCGCGCCGCTGGGCTGGCTCGCATACGTCGTCTACGTCGGCGTACGGGAAGGCAGCGCCACCGCCTACTTCGACGTCCAGGCCGCCTGGGGGAACTCGATCGACGGCGGGGTCGCCCTCGCCCGTTTCATCTGGGGCCTGCCGCCCCTGGCCGCCCTCGGTCTCTGCGCGGCCCTCGGCCTGCTCGCGTGGCTGGTGGTCCTGTGCGTTCGGCAGGGCCAGCCGTTGCCGCTGCTCGTGTACACGATCGCCGTCGTCGTGATCTCCCTCGTCGGCGCGGCGTACTTCGGCTCCCGGCCGCGCCTGATGATGCCCGCGTTCGGTCTGCTGCTTCCGGCGGCGGTGGCGCTGGTACGGCTCCGGGTGCGCAACCGGATCCTCGTCCTGACCGGCCTCGCGTCGGCCTCCGCCGTCTACGGTGCGTTCACGCTTCTCGGCTCGGGGCCACCGTGACCCGTACGCCCGGCCGCAACCCCCAGGCCGCCATCGCGCCGGCCTCCGCCTCCAGGACGTGCCGGCCCCGCAGCCGGATCATGCCGATCCGGCCCGGCTTCATCGTCACGACGTCGAGCACCCGGAACGAACGGTCCAGGTAGGCCACGTCGATGCCGAAGCGCATCCCGAACGTGTGGACGCTGTTCGTCGGGGTGATGAGGAGGGCGCCCGCGATCCCGTCCCGGCCGAGCAGCCCGCGCCGCCGGGCCCGGTAGGAGGCCGCGATCTCCAGCGGTATTCCCGCACCCGGGCCCCCGCCCCGCTCGCCCCCGCCCGCGTCGCGGACCGTCAACGTCCCCGTACCGTCACGCCACTTCCCCATAGGGGAGACGGTAGCGGTGCCCCGACCCTAGGGTCAGGACCGTGTTCGCCGCTCTGATCGTCGTCGCCGCCCTGTGGGGAGCCGCCACGGGGCTGCTGGTGCCCCGGGCCGCGTACCGTCTCTCGGTCGAGCCGGGGGAGGCGTGGCGGATCGACTGTCCGGCCGGGCACCCCCTCACCGGCCCGGTGGGCGCCTGGCTCGGCCGCCCCGCCTGCGGCACCTGCACCACCACGGACACCCCACCCCCCGGGGCCCCCACCCGCACCACCCCCACCACCGCCCGCACCACCCCCACCCCCACCACCGCCCGCACCCCTACCCCCACCACCCCCGTCCCCCTCACGGCCCTCCTCTGTGCCGCCCTCGCCGCGGCCGCCGGCCCCCGTCCCGAGCTCGCCGTCTGGCTGCTGTACGCGCCGTTCGGCGTGCTCCTGGCGACCGTCGACGTCCGCGTGCACCGGCTCCCCGACGGGCTCACGCTCCCCCTCGCCTTCGTCACGCCGCTGCTCCTCGGCGGCGCCGCGCTCCTCCCGGACGACGCCGGATCCTGGCCCCACGCTCTGCTTGGCGCGCTTGCCCTGGGCGGCGGCTATCTCGTCCTGTTCCTGATCAACCCGAAGGGCATGGGCTTCGGCGACGTCAAGCTCGCGCTCTCGCTCGGCGCCGCTCTCGGCTGGTACGGCTGGGCCGTCCTCTTCGCCGGGGCGTTCGCCGGTTTCCTCCTCGGCGCGGTGTACGGGCTCGGTCTGCTCCTGCGCCGGCGCGGCGGCCGGGGGACCGCGATCCCGTTCGGCCCCTTCATGCTCGCCGGGGCCCTGCTCGGTCTCCTCCTCGGCGCGCTCTCCGCCACCCCCTGACCCTCGCGCCCTAGCATCCCGTCATATGCGGGCATCTACCGACAAAAACATTCAGGTGGTACCAGCGGTCCTGCGGCTGCCGCCGCGGGCGTCCGCCCTCCTCCCCCCGAACCCCTCCGCCCTCCTGCCCTGGGCGTGGGCCGCGGGACTCACGCTGCTCTACGCCACCGTCGCCGTGCGCCGGCACGTCCTGCTCCGTACGACCGGCTACGACCTCGGCATCTTCGAGCAGGCCGTCCGCGCCTACGCCGACCTCCGCACCCCCGTCGTCCCCCTGCGCGGCGAGGGCTTCAACCTCCTCGGCGACCACTTCCACCCCCTGCTCGCCGTCCTCGCCCCCCTCTACCGCCTCTGGCCCTCGCCCGTCTGTCTGCTGGTCGCCCAGTCCGCCCTGCTCGCCCTCGCCGTCGTCCCCCTCGCCCGCTGGGCCGTGCGCGCGCTCGGCCGCCGGTCCGCCCATGTCGTCGCCGCCGGCTACGGCCTGAGCTGGGGCATCGCCTCCGCCGCCGCCTTCGACTTCCACGAGATCGCCCTCGCCGTACCGCTGCTCGCGTTCTCCCTGGAGGCGCTCGGCCGACGGCGCTGGGGCGCCGCCGTCGCCTGGGCCGCGCCCCTGCTGCTCGTCAAGGAGGATCTGGGCCTCACCCTCGCCGCGATCGGCCTCTACATCGCCCTCAAGGGCCCGCGCCGGCTCGGCGCCCTGGTCGCCGTCGGCGGTCTGCTCGGCTCGCTGATCGAGATCAAGCTCCTGCTGCCCGCCGTCAACCCCGGCGGCGGCTACGCCCACGGCGACAACCTCTCCGACGGGTACGGCTCGCTGCTCTCCACCCTCGCCCACGCCCCGCTCGACGCGCTGCGCCCCGACATCAAGGCGATGACCCTCGTCCTGGTCTTCGCCCCGTCCGCGCTGCTCGCCCTGCGCTCGCCGCTCTCCCTGATCGCCGTCCCGACGCTCGCCTGGCGGATGGTCTCCGACAACGGCTTCCACTGGGGCACGGCCTTCCACTACAGCGCGATCCTCATGCCGGTCGTCTTCGCCGGACTGATCGACGCCCTCGCCGGGTGGCGGCGCGACGGCCACCCGCTCGCCGCCCGCCACGTCCGGGCCTCGCTCGCCACCGTGCTCGCCGTGACTGTGGTGATGCTCCCGTCCTTCCCGCTGGCGCAGCTCGCCCAACGGGCCACCTGGCGCACCACCCCGCACATCGAGGCCGCCCGCGCGCTCCTCGCGAGGATCCCGGACGGCGCGACCGTCGCCGCCTCGAACCGGCTGGTCCCGCAGCTCACCTCGCGGTGCACGGTCGTCGTCTTCCCGACCTTCCCGGTGGACAGCAAGCTCTACGCGTACGACCGGACGAGCTTCCCGGCGCCCACCGCCGAGTGGATCGTCCACGACGCGCAGGCGCCGGAGGCCTGGCCGTACAAGGTCGGGCACTGGCCGTACCCGATCGAGCGGCAGCTGGCGGAGCTGGCCGCGGCGCGGGAGAAGTACGGCTACCGGCTGGTGGCCGCCCGCGACGGCCTCACCCTGCTGCGCCGTACGACGGCCACCCCCGCGCCCGCCCCCGCCACCACCGTGCGCTGACCGCCCCCTCCACCGCCCTTCGCTGGCCGGGCCCCCGACGGGGGTCACGCGTGCGGGCCCACCGTCACGGTCCCCACGGTCAGTTCCGCCGTCCCCTCCAGAATCGCCGCCACCCGTTCGGCCTCGGCCTTGAGTTGCCGCGTCCGCGCCGCGTTCAGCCGGGTCGCGGGTGTCGGCGGGGTCAGCGGCTCGACCGTGATCGCGATCCGTCGCCCGGAGCGCCGCTGATGCCATACCCCCGCGACCGTTCCGTCGACGAGCAGCACCGGATAGTTCCCGGCCTGCCCGCGGGAGAGCGCCCGACCCCAGGCGGCGCCCGGGAAGAGCCGTTCGCGTGGCTGGGAGGCGATGGTGAAGGCGTCGAAATACGGCAGCAGCCGCACCCCCCGGGCCGGGCCGGCCGGGAACTCCGTGTCCCCGGCGACCACCCACGCCCTCGTGTCCTCGAAGGCGACCTCCTCGATCCGCCCCTCCCCGGCCAGCGTCGTGAAGAGCGTGCCGGCCCACCCGGCCGGGGCCGCCAGCCACTTCGCGAAGTGCTGCGGAGTCGCCGGCCCGTACGCGTACAGATACCGCTCGACCAGCGCGGCGAGCGCCCGCGTGCCCTCGTCGGGCCGCACGCCGGGGCTGGTGTACGTGACGTTCCGGCCTCGGTTCGGGCCGAAGCACAGGACCCCGCGGTGGGCGGCCGTGTGGGTCATCTGGCGCCAACGCGGCCACTTGTCCTGGAAGGCGTCCATCACCCGCTCGCCCGCCCACGGCCCGGTCCGCGCCACGATCGCGTCCGTCAGTTCGTCGACGGTCAGCTCCGCGCCCGCGAGGGCGTCCCCGATCGCCGCCACGACCTCGTCCGTCTGCGCCGTCGACATCCGCACGTCCGGGGGCAGCGGCTGGGGCCCGGCCGGGAGCGCGGAGAGCGCCCCCGTCCACAGCGGCAGGTCGGCGGCGGGCAGCAGATGGACCGTGCCGCGCGGTCCGTACGTCTTGACCAGCGAGCGGTCCTCCCACAGCGCCTCCCGCACGTCCGCGCGGGTCGCGTCGGCGGTCCGCAGCGCCACGGACAGCTCGGCGGCCGACAGGACCTGGGCGTGCGCGCCGAGCATGGCGGCGGTCGCGGCCGCGGGGGTGGGACCGGTCGGCCCGGCGAGGAACTGACGGCTCATCCGGCGGGTGGCGGCCTGGGCCCAGGTGACGGGGGAGGGGATCGAGGTCATGCGGCCGACGGTAGGCGCGAATGAGGTCAGGGGCTGTCCGCCTTGACCGAACGGGGGCGACGAATCCAGGAGTTGGCGCGGGCCGAGGGGAGAGGGGTACGACTGAGGAGTCGACGCGGCGACCGGCGTCGTGCCGCCCCTCCCCGTCCGCCGTCGCGTCAACCCCGCGCACGTCCCCGGGGGTCCCCCGTGGGAGGTACCGAAACCGCCGCCACGCCGGGGCGTAAACCCGCCACCGAGCCCTACGACCCGTGCCGCGCCTGGCCTCCGGCGGCTCCGGGCTCGTTCGCCGGCTCCCGGTGGCACCCATCACGACGGACGAAGGGTTATGGTGGAAACCCCCCCTCGGGCCGGTCCGTAACCCCCCCCCACGGACCGGCCCGTTTTTTCTCGGCCGTACGGCGAGGCCGGCACCCCGCCGCACCGGTTCACGAGAGCGGCGGCGACTCAGCCCCGTCCGGCCCAGATGTTCGTGCCGACGGTGTCCACCGCGAACGTGTCGATCTCCTCGAGCTCCTCCGCCGTCAGCGGCGGACCTGCCAGCGCGGCCACGTTCTCCTCCAGCTGTCCGACGCTGGACGCGCCGATCAGCGCCGAGGTCATCCGCTCGTCGCGCAGCACCCACGACAGCGCCAGCTGCGCCAGGGACTGGCCCCGGCGCTCCGCGATGTCCGCCAGGCCGCGCAGGCGCCGCAGCACCTCGTCGGAGAGCAGGCCCGGGTCGAGGGACTTGCCCTGAGTGGCCCGCGAACCCTCCGGCACGCCCTTCAGGTACTTGTTCGTGAGCAGGCCCTGCGCCAGCGGCACGAAGGAGATGCAGCCCATGCCGGCCGCCTCCAGCGTGTCGAGGAGACCGTCGTCCTCGGTCCAGCGGTTGATCATCGAGTACGACGGCTGGTGGATGAGGGCGGGAACGCCCATCTCCTTGAGGATCCCGGCGGCCTCGGCGGTCTGCTCGCTGGTGTACGACGACACGCCGACGTACAGCGCCTTGCCCTGCCGGACGGCGGAGGCCAGGGCCCCCATCGTCTCCTCCAGCGGGGTGTGCGGGTCGAAGCGGTGGGAGTAGAAGATGTCGACGTAGTCCAGGCCCATCCGCTTCAGGGAGGCGTCGAGCGACGACATCAGGTACTTGCGGGAGCCCCACTCGCCGTACGGGCCGGGGTGCATCAGATAGCCGGCCTTCGTCGAGACGATCAGCTCGTCGCGATAGGCCGCGAAGTCCTGGGCGAAGATCGTGCCGAAGTTCAGCTCGGCGGAGCCGGGCGGCGGTCCGTAGTTGTTCGCCAGGTCGAAATGGGTGACGCCGAGGTCGAAGGCGCGGCGCAAGATCGCCCGCTGCGAGTCGAGCGAGCGGTCGTCGCCGAAGTTGTGCCACAGGCCCAGCGAGACGGCCGGGAGCCTGAGGCCGCTGCGGCCGGTGCGGCGGTATTCCATGTGGTCGTAGCGGTCGGCCGAGGCGCGGTACAAGGGGGTGTCAGTCACGTATCTCTGCTTATCACGGACTTGTGACAGTCCCGGGCTGGGTGCCATTGACCCGTGCGCAGTAATGTGGCGGCTTCGGGGACCAACGCGGCATGGAGGGGTTAAGAACAGTGAACCTGCGCGACCTGGTGTACGGGCTCTACGCACGCCAGGTGGAAGGCCGCCTCGACCACGACCAGGTGCCCAAGCACATCGGTGTCATCCTCGACGGCAACCGTCGCTGGGCCAAGGCGTCCGGCGGGACTCCCGAGCAGGGGCACAAGGCAGGCGCGGACAAGATCCAGGAGCTGCTCGGCTGGTGTGCCGAGACCGACGTCGAGGTCGTGACGCTCTGGATGCTCTCCACCGACAACCTGAACCGGCCCGAGGAGCAGCTCGTCCCGCTGCTCGGCATCATCGAGAACGCCGTGCGCTCCCTCGCCGCCGACGGCCGCTGGCGGGTCCACCACGTGGGCACGCTGGACCTGCTGCCGGCCCGCACCCAGTCCGTACTGAAGGAAGCCGAGCAGTCCACCCGCGGCAACACGGGGATACTCGTGAACGTGGCCGTGGGCTACGGCGGCCGCCAGGAGATCGCCGACGCGGTCCGCTCCCTCCTCCTCGAACACGCGTCCAAGGGGACGAGCTTCGAGGAGCTCGCCGAGATCCTCGACGTCGAGCACATCTCCGAGCACCTCTACACGCGCGGCCAGCCCGACCCGGACCTGGTCATCCGCACGAGCGGCGAGCAGCGCCTGTCCGGTTTCATGCTGTGGCAGAGCGCCCACTCGGAGTACTACTTCTGCGAGGTCCACTGGCCGGCCTTCCGCAAGGTCGACTTCCTCCGGGCACTGCGCGACTACGCCGCCCGGCACCGGCGCTACGGCACCTGACACCCTCCCGTCACGGAACCGGCACCACCCCGGCGGGAGAGGTCATCCCGCGTTCATGAACGCGTCGTCATATGCCATGGCATGGCGTGGCTCGTTCGAGGGCATATCCCTTGCAGAGTGAGCGGCACGGAGACCGCCACCCGGGAGGCCCGTTGCACCAGGACGACCGTGCAGGACATGTACGGACGAAGCGGAGGGCCGGCGCTCGGCCCGCGTTTCGCGGCCACAGCCCGGTCCCATCCCGCAGCGACACAGGTTCCGTCGCGCCCCGACCTCACAGGGGTCGTCAAAGGGGGTCTGTCCTTCCGTGGTGACCAGCACTAAGCGCCGCTTGTCCGACAGGCGCACCTACGTTCTCGACACCAGCGTCCTGCTGGCCGACCCCAACGCCGTGTCCCGCTTCGACGAGCACGAGGTCGTGCTCCCGATCGTCGTGGTCACCGAGTTGGAGGCCAAGCGCCACCACCCCGAACTCGGCTACTTCGCCCGGGCGGCCCTGCGCCTCCTGGACGACTTCCGGGTCCGGTACGGGCGCCTGGACGCCCCGCTCCCCATCGGGGACCTGGGCGGCACGCTGCGTGTCGAACTCAACCATTCCGACCCCGGCGTGCTTCCGGCCGGCTACCGGCTGGGGGACAACGACACACGGATCCTGGCGGTCGCGCGCAATCTCCAGGCGGAGGGGTACGACGTCACGGTCGTCTCCAAGGACCTGCCGCTGCGCATCAAGGCGTCCTCGGTCGGCCTCCTCGCGGAGGAGTACCGCGCCGAGCTCGCCGTCACGGACTCCGGCTGGACCGGCATGTCCGAGCTGGCCCTCGCGGCCGATCAGGTGGACATCCTCTTCGACCAGGAGACCCTGTACGTCCCGGAGGCGGCCGAGCTTCCGGTCCACACGGGCCTGGTGCTGCAGTCCGAGCGGGGCAAGGCGCTCGGCCGGGTCACGCCCGACGGCAACGTCCGGCTGGTCCGCGGCGAGCGGGAGGTCTTCGGGATCAGGGGGCGCAGCGCCGAGCAGCGGATCGCGCTCGACCTGCTCCTCGACCCGGACGTCGGCATCATCTCCATGGGCGGCCGGGCCGGCACCGGCAAGTCCGCGCTGGCGCTCTGCGCGGGCCTGGAGGCGGTCCTGGAGCGCCGTCAGCACCAGAAGGTGATGGTCTTCCGTCCGCTGTACGCGGTCGGCGGACAGGAGCTCGGCTATCTGCCCGGCAGCGAGGCCGAGAAGATGAGCCCCTGGGCGCAGGCGGTCTTCGACACGCTCTCGGCCGTGGCGAGCCGTGAGGTCATCGAGGAGGTGCTCGGGCGCGGCATGCTGGAGGTCCTGCCGCTCACCCACATCCGGGGCCGCTCCCTCCACGACGCCTTCGTGATCGTCGACGAGGCCCAGTCCCTGGAGCGGAACGTCCTGTTGACCGTTCTGTCCCGGATCGGCGCGAATTCCCGGGTCGTGCTGACCCACGACGTGGCCCAGCGCGACAACCTCCGGGTCGGCCGGTACGACGGAGTCGTCGCCGTGGTCGAGAAGCTGAAGGGGCATCCGCTCTTCGCGCACGTCACGCTCACCCGCTCCGAGCGCTCGCAGATCGCCGCGCTCGTGACCGAAATGCTGGAGGACGGCCAGATCTGACCCTGTTCGTACCGCCCCGTAGGGATACGGGAGTTGGCGCCGCCCGGCAAAGCGCACGAGCTTAGCCGGGCGGCGCCGCGCTGTCCCCCGTATGGCCAAAACCCCTGGGGCGGAAGGGGTGTGAGCTTTCACACGCAACGAATAATTGCCTTGCGGCGTTGCCGTCCGGCAGAGTCTTGCTTCCGTCAGGCCCCGCATACGGCACACGTGCACCCTCAGGGGTGCGGCACCACACAACTCAACAACTGTTCGCCGTATGCCGCCCACAGCACCACGGGCCCGTGTCTTCAGTGACCCAGTAGTTCGGAGACCAGCGCCAGGGGCACGATTTCGCCCACGTGGTCACCTGTGCGGGCGATGCTGGAAGGAAACCGTGTGAGCCGGATCTCGGTCCGGGGATTCGCGGTGGCTTCGGCCACTGCGGTCACCACCGTCGGCGCCGTCGTCGGCGTTGCGTCGGGCAGCACCCAGCCCGCGGACGACAACTTCGAGGCCACCGCCGCCGACACCACGCTGCTCGCGGACATCCCCGCGGGCGAGCAGGCGCAGGTGCAGGTCTCCTCGCTCTCGCAGCAGGCCGACGCCCAGGCCGCCGCTGCCGACTCGGCCGCGAGGAAGTCCGCGGAGGAGACGGCCCGCTACCAGGCCGCCAAGGACGCGGAGGCGAAGAAGAAGGCCGCCGACAAGGCGGAGAAGGCGCGCAAGGAAGCCGAGGAGCGCGCCAACCGCTCCTCCGTGCGCGACGCGTCGAGCTTCGCCGCCCAGGGGTCGTACTCCATCTCCGACGTCAAGGCGATGGCCCGGCAGATGATCCCGGGCGACCAGTTCCAGTGCTTCAGCAACATCGTGGACCACGAGTCCGGCTGGAACTACCGCGCGGTCAACCCCTCCTCGGGTGCGTACGGTCTCGTCCAGGCCCTCCCGGGTTCAAAGATGTCGTCGGCCGGCGCCGACTGGCAGACCAACCCGGCCACCCAGATCAAGTGGGGCCTGAACTACATGAACAACCGCTACGACAGCCCCTGTGGCGCGTGGTCGTTCTGGCAGGCCAACCGCTGGTACTAGACCGGCGTCCCGACCTCGTGGAGCCCCTCACCGCCGTACGGTGAGGGGCTCCGTGCGTGTAGGTTCGGGGTTCGTCGGGCTCCCGGGGCGAGTGGGGGAGTGAGCGGGGGGAAGAGGGAAGGTCATGTCGAGACTGCCAGGATGGCTGGGCCGGCTGGGCGACAGCCTGAGCCGCATGGGTGAACGCCTTGACGAGCGCCGGGCGCGTGCGGAAGCCGACGACGACGACTTGGGCGAACGGCCGTACGGCCCCGGCGCTTCCGGCACCTCCCGCGTCCCGGGCGCGGCCGACACGTCCGGCGAACCCGGCTCCTCCGACGACCCCGGCGCTGCCGGCGGCGAAGACGACGGGCCGGAGGGCGAGGCCCCGACGGGCAAGGACACCGGTGGACGGGAGTCCGGCCGCGCCGGCTCCGGCCGGTGGCCGGGCCGCCGCGGGCCCGCCCCGGCGGCCGTCCCCGCGCCCCCCGCCTACGCCCCCGCCGTCGCCGCGCGGCCCGACCCCGTCGACGCCATTCCGTGGGGCATCCGGGTCGCCGCCGAGGCCGGCTGGCGGCTGCTCGTCCTCGCCGGGACCCTCTGGGTGCTGATGAAGGTGATCAGCTCCGTCAGGCTCGTCGTCCTCGCCTTCGTGGCCGCGCTCCTCATCACCGCCCTGCTCCAGCCCACCGTGGCCCGGCTGCGCAAGGCGGGACTGCCGCGCGGGCTGGCCACCGCCGTCACCGCCGTCTCCGGCTTCGTGATCATGGGCCTGGTCGGCTGGTTCGTGGTCTGGCAGGTCATGGACAACATCGACAACCTGTCCGACCGGGTCAGGGACGGCATCGAGGAGCTGAAGCGCTGGCTGCTCGACTCCCCGTTCCACGTGACCGAGCAGCAGATCAACGAGATCGCGAAGAACCTCAGCGACACCATCGGCGCCAACACCGAGCAGATCACCTCCGCCGGCCTCCAGGGCGTGACCGTGGTGGTCGAGGCGATGACCGGGATACTGCTCGCCATGTTCTCGACGCTCTTCCTCCTCTACGACGGGAAGAAGGTCTGGAACTGGACACTGCGGCTGGTGCCCGCCCAGGCCCGGCCCGGCGTCGCGGGCGCGGGTCCCCGCGCCTGGCGCACGCTGACCGCCTACGTCCGAGGCACGGTCCTCGTCGCCCTGATCGACGCGGTCTTCATCGGCCTCGGGCTGTACTTCCTCGACGTCCCGATGGCCGTGCCGCTCGCCGTCTTCATCTTCCTCTTCGCCTTCATCCCGCTCGTCGGCGCCGTCATCTCCGGAGCCCTCGCGGTCGTGGTCGCCCTCGTCACCAACGGCGTGTTCACCGCCCTGATGGTGCTGGTGGTCGTCCTCGCCGTGCAGCAGATCGAGGGCCACGTCCTGCAGCCCTTCATCCTGGGCCGGGCCGTGCGGGTCCACCCGCTCGGCGTCGTCCTCGCGGTCGCCGCCGGCGGCCTGACCGCGGGCATCGGCGGCGCGGTGGTGGCGGTCCCGCTGGTCGCCGTCACCAACACGGTGGTCGGCTACCTCCGCGCGTACACCACCGAAGTAGCCCTGCTCAGCACCCCCGAACCGCGCGGCGCGACCGCCCACGCGGTCGCCCCCACCCCCGCCCCCGGCGCACGAGACAGGGACGGCGAGTGATCTCCGAACCCGAACTGATGGGCGGGCCGGCCGCGCCGGCCCCCGAGCCGCTCCGCCTCGGACCGGGCCCCGTGCCGCCGAGCCCGCCCCGGCCGCGCCGGCCCTGGCAGTGGGCGCTCGGCGGCGCGCTGACCGCCTCGGCGGTGTGGGCCGGCGGCCTCGTCGTGTGGGACAGGGTCCAGGACGCGGGGCCCGACCTCGGGGGCTACCGCACGGTCGAGTCCCTCTGCGAGAAGGTCGAGCTCAAGGCGCTCTCGGCGGAGCTGGGCAAGCGGGCGGTGGATCCCGCGGCGAACGAGCCGACGGCGCGTCACCCCGCCCTCGACAGGGCGCGATGCTCGGTCACGCTGGGGTCGCCCGACAGCGGCTACACCGTCGACGTGCGGTACGACCTGCACAAGAAGACCGACCCGGGGCCGGAGTTCGTGCCCGATCTCGGCGACATGGCGAAGCAGGCCGAGCCCGTCGAGGGGCTCGGGGAAGCGGCGTACGTCTCGACCGACGCGGATTCCTCCGGTCCCTGGATCGCCGTCCTCGACGGTCAGGCGCAGCTGGACATCTGGGTCAGCAGGCAGCAGACCTGGGACGTCGAGAAGGGCGAGGCGGTCGAGGGCGCAGGGAAGTCCGACCTGTCGGGTGTCGAGACCCTGCTCGTCCAGGACATGAGAGCGCTGATGGCCGCCCTCAAGGCGTGAACGCCCGGGCCCCGGCAGCGGGACGCGACGCCCGGCCGCTCGGCGGGGAAAACGGCCGGGAGAGCGACGGCGAAACGTCGGAAGGGCCCCGGGGCGATGTGCCCCGGGGCCCTTCCGACGTACGTACGGAGGGTGACGGCCTTACTCGGCCAGCACCGCTTCCGCCTCCAGCGTCACGCCGACCGCCTGGATCACCGAAGCGATCTTGACGGCCTCCTGGATCGTCTCGCGGTCGACACCGGCCTTGCGCAGGACCTGCTCGTGCGAGTCCAGGCACTGGCCGCAGCCGTTGATCGCGGACACGGCCAGCGACCAGAGCTCGAAGTCGACCTTCTCGACGCCCGGGTTGCCGATGACGTTCATCCGCAGACCGGCGCGCAGCGTCCCGTACTCGGGGTCCGACAGCAGGTGACGGGTCCGGTAGAAGACGTTGTTCATCGCCATGATCGCGGCGGCGGACTTGGCGGCCTGGTACGCCTCGGGCTTGAGGTTGGCCTTGGCCTCCGGCTCCAGCTCGGTCAGCACCTTCGGCGAGCGCGAGGCGATCGCGCAGGCCAGGACGGTGCCCCAGAGCTGCTGCTGCGGCAGCTCGCTGTTGCCGATCACCGAACCGAGGTTCAGCTTCAGGTCCTTGGCGAAGTCCGGTATGGCGGACTTGAGTTCGTCGAGAGCCATGTCAGTTCAGCCGTCCTTACTCGCCGGAGAGGAGCGCGACCGGGTCAAGGGTGGTCTCGCCCTTGGTCCAGTTGCAGGGGCACAGCTCGTCGGTCTGCAGGGCGTCGAGGACCCGCAGGACCTCCTTGGGGTTACGGCCGACGGAGCCGGCGGTCACCATCGTGAACTGGATCTCGTTGTTCTGGTCCACGATGAAGACGGCGCGCTGCGCGAAGCCGTCCTCGCCCTCGACGCCGCAGTCGCGCATCAGCTCGTGCTTGGAGTCGGCGAGCATCGGGAAGGGCAGGTCACGCAGGTCGTCGTGGTCCTTGCGCCAGGCGTGGTGCACGAACTCGGAGTCACCGGAGACGCCGAGGATCTGGGCGTCGCGGTCGGCGAACTCCTCGTTCAGCTTGCCGAACGCGGCGATCTCGGTGGGGCAGACGAAGGTGAAGTCCTTCGGCCAGAAGAACACCACACGCCACTTGCCCTCGTAGGTCTTGTGGTCGATCTGAGCGAACTCCTTGCCGCTCTCCAGCGACACGCAGGCGGTCAGGTCGTAGGTGGGGAACTGGTCACCGACAGTGAGCACGCGCTCTCCTCGTAGAGGGTGTGGAAGTCCCTTTTGAGGTCTTCCGTGGGGGTTGGACGATCTACAGCATGGCACGCAGTGCATTGATCAGTGAAATAGCTAGACTGCGGCGTGTTGATTGAAGGTGGTTATCAGTGGGATTCCCGTACAACCCTTACCGAGGCAAGCAGCCCAGCCTTTCGCAGCTCAGGGCGTTCTCGGCGGTCGCCGAGCATCTGCACTTCCGCGATGCGGCGGCCGCCATCGGCATGAGCCAGCCCGCGCTTTCGGGCGCGGTTTCGGCTCTCGAAGAGGCACTCGGTGTCCAGCTCCTCGAGCGTACGACGCGGAAGGTGCTGCTCTCGCCCGCCGGGGAGCGCCTCGCCGTCCGCGCCCGGGCCGTCCTGGACGCCGTGGCGGAGCTGATGGAGGAGGCGGAGGCGGCGCAGGCGCCCTTCACCGGGGTGCTGCGGCTCGGCGTGATCCCGACGGTCGCGCCGTACCTCCTGCCCACCGTCCTGCGCCTGGTCCACGAGCGCTATCCCGAACTCGACCTCCAGGTGCACGAGGAGCAGACGTCCTCGCTCCTGGAGGGCCTGGCCGCCGGGCGGCTGGACCTGCTGCTGCTCGCCGTGCCGCTCGGCGTGCCCGGTGTCACCGAACTCCCGCTCTTCGACGAGGACTTCGTGCTGGTCACCCCCCAGGGGCACCCCCTGGCCGGCCGGGACGACATCCCGCGCGAAGCCCTCAAGGAGCTGAACCTGCTGCTCCTCGACGAAGGCCACTGCCTGCGCGACCAGGCCCTCGACATCTGCCGCGAGGCCGGCCGTACGGAGGGGGCCCCGGTGACCACCACGGCGGCCGGGCTCTCCACCCTGGTCCAGCTGGTGGCGGGCGGCCTCGGCGTGACCCTGCTCCCGCGCACCGCCGTCAAGGTCGAGACCGCCCGCGACACCGCCCTGCTCACCGGGCGCTTCACCGACCCGGCGCCCTCGCGACGGGTCGCCCTCGCGATGCGCGCCGGGGCCGCTCGGCACGAGGAGTTCGAGGAGCTGGCCCGCTCGCTGCGGGGCGCGATGCGGCGGCTCCCGGTGCGGGTGGTGGGCGACAGCGCCTGAACCGGCCCCGCGCCCCGCCCGGCGACAGCGCCTGAAACCGGCCCGGGCGCCCCGCCCCTCTCGTACTCCTTCCGCCGCCCGCGCGGCTATTCGGTCCGCAGGCCGTCGGCGCGCATCAGGCGCCACAGCGGCGGCAGGCTCAGCAGGGTCACACCCAGGACGATCGCCGCGCCGACGCCGGTCACCGGCAGGAAGACCCACCAGTCCTCGACCCGCTTGCCGATCATGTTCAGGAGCGCGACGCCGAGCCCCAGGCCGCCCACGACGGCGAGCGCCAGGCCCAGCCCGATCGGGACCGCGGTCTGCCACAGGACCGACCAGGCCAGCGTCGACCGCCGGGTGCCGAAGGCGACCAGCGAGGACAGCAGCCGCTTGCGGTCCCGTAGCTGCTCCAGCGTCGTGACCAGCAGCGAGGCGGCGACCAGCATCATCGTCGCGGTGGCGCCGGCGAGGATCCCGGTGCGGACGCTGCTGTACTGCGCGTCCCGTTCGGTGTTCTGCAGGGTGCGGACCCAGGCCAGGGGGTCGATCGCCGCCGCCGTGTTCCGCACGTGCTCGGCGGCGTCCGCGGCCTTCGGGTCGACGCGCACCATCGCCGTCGCCCGCGCCTCGTCGAGACGGGCCGCATCGATCGCCGACGGGGTGGCGAAGATCCCGAACCGAAGGTCCCCGACCGGGTCGGGCCGTGCGTCGACCGTGCGGGCCGAGTCCGGGATCCGCCAGGTCGGCATGGGCCCGCCCCGGTGCTCCAGCGGGTCCCGCAGGGCGACCACGGCGCCCGCCCTGGCCGTCTCCTGGACCCAGTCGTCCGGTGCGCCGCCCTCCCGGCCGTGGGCGAGGGCGACGAAGACGTCGCCGTCCGCGCACCAAGGGAGCCGCGCCAGCTCCTTGAGGGAGGGACAGTCGGCGACCACCAGCGAGGTGATCGGACCGAAGTCCTCGCCCTTCCGCAGCGGTCCGGGCCGCCAGGCGTGCGACTCGATCGTGCCGACGACACCCGCGACGCCCTCGGTCCGCGAGAACCTCTCGATCATCTCGCGGGCCTCGCCTCCGTCCCTCGCGTCGATCGTCGACTGCATCTGCGCCCGCGCGGTGTCCATGCCGGTCGGCCTCATGAAGTCGCTCTGCATCGCGTGGAACATCATCTGGAGCGCGATCGCCCCGGCCGCGGCGACGACGATGCCGCTGACCGCCCGGGCGGCCGTACCGCTGCTCAGCTGGAGCCTGCGGGTCGCCAGCTGCCAGGCGACCGGACCGCCGCGCAGCCGTCCGACGCACGCCTCCACCAGCCAGGGCAGCAGGGTGGTGAGACCGATCAGGGCGAGGGTGGCGCCCACCGCCACCCCGGAGGTGTCGATCGCGGTGTCCCGCAGGTCGATGTCGCCGGCCATCGGGATCAGCAGCGCGGTCCCGGCCGCGACGAGCGCCAGCCGCCACCAGAGCCGGCGGGGCCGGGGCGTGGCGGTGCGGACGACCCCCAGCGGTTCGATCGCGACCCCGCGCAGCGCGAAGAGCGTGACCACGACCGCCGAGACCGGCACCACGGTGAGGACGAGGGCGGCGAGCGGGGCCAGCGGCACCACGTCGGAGGGGAAGGCGTTGACGTCCCACACCCGCACCAGGCCGGCGAGCCGCCGGCCCAGGGCGAAGAAGACGCCGCCGACCGCCAGCCCGAGGAGGGCGCCCGCCAGGGATTCGCCGGCCGCGATCCGCCGGACCATGGCCGTGTCCGCGCCGACCAGCCGCAGCGCGGCCAGCCGCCGGTCGCGCTGCTCGCCGCCGAAGCGGACGGCGGTCGCGATGAAGACGAGGACCGGCAGGAGCAGCACGACGCAGGCGATGACGACGAGCAGGAGCAGGAAGGCGTTCAGCGGTTCCTCCGGCACGGACCAGCCGTAGGCGCGGCCCCGGCCGTCGAAGGCGTCCGCGGAGAGGGTCGCGTCACCGGCGACGTACCGCAGCTCGGCCGGGCCGATGAGCCCGGCGTCCCCGATCGTCCCGGCGATCCGGTAAGGCAGCCGTTCCCGGAGCAGCTCGCCCGAGGGGGAGCCGAGCAGACTCCCGAGCGCGGGGGAGACCCACATCTCGCCCGGCGCGGGGATCTTCGGCATCCCGGGCGGGGCGGGGGCGCGGGCGCCTTCGGGGCGCAGCACGAGGCCGGTGACGGCCTCGCCGCGGTAGACGGTGGCCGGGTCGGCGTAGAGGAACGAGTCGGCGGTGGGGCTCTTCACCTCCGTGCTCGCGTCGACGCTGCGCTGCGACTCGCGCACCTCGCGGGCGAACGACATGTGCGGGACAGCGGCGGCGACGAGCAGCATGGCCACGCCGAGGCCGACGCCGACGGCCGTCAGCGCCGTACGGATCCAGCCGCGGCGGCCTCCGGTGACCGCGAAGCGCGCGCCCAGGGCGAGGTCGCGGGACCAGGTGCGGAGCCTCATACCGCCCACTCCGTGTCGCGCACCGAGCCGTCACGGACGACGACCTCGCGGTCCGAGTAGGCGGCGACGCGGGCCTCGTGGGTGACGAGGACGACGGCGGCGCCGGTGTCCCGGGCGGCGTCGGTGAGCAGGTGCATCACGCGCTCGCCGTTGAGGGAGTCGAGCGCGCCGGTCGGTTCGTCGGCGAAGAGCACCCGGGGCGCGGTGACGAGCGAGCGGGCGACCGCGACCCGCTGGCCCTGTCCGCCGGATATCTCGCCGGGCCGCTTGCCGGCGACGTCGTCGACCTCCAGACGGTCCAGCCACTCCCGCGCCCGCGCCTCGGCGGCCTTGCGCCGCTCGCCGCCCAGGCGCAGCGGCAGGGCGACGTTCTCGACGCAGGTCAGCTCCGGCACCAGCTGGCCGAACTGGAAGACGAAGCCGAAGTCGGTGCGGCGCAGGGCGCTGCGCGCGCCGTCCGAGAGGGCGGTGAGGTCGCGTCCGTCGTAGGTGATGGTGCCGGCGTCGGGCCGGACGATTCCGGCCAGGCAGTGCAGGAGCGTGGACTTGCCCGATCCGGAGGGGCCCATCACGGCGACGACCTCTCCGGCCCGGACGGCGAAGTCCGCGCCGGAGAGCGCGGGGGTGGGTCCGTACGCCTTGACGAGGCCGCTCGCGCGGAGGAGGGGAGGGCGGGGCGCGCCGGTCATCGGCGGATCTCCTCGGCGAGGCGGTCCAGGCGGGCGGCGGTCAGCTCCAGCCAGCGCAGGTCGGCCTCCAGGTGGAACAGCGCGTGGTCGCAGATCAGCTGGTCGGCGAGGTCGCCGTCCTTCTTCCTGCGGGTGAGGTCGCGCATCAGCCGCAGGTGCTCGGCCCGCTGCACGTCCAGCAGCTCGGCCGCCCCGCGCCCGGTCAGCAGGGCCAGGACGACCTTGGTGTAGAGGGTGGACTGGAGGTACGGCTCGGGCTTCTCGGGCTGGGCCAGCCACCGTTCGACATCGGTGATGCCGGCCTCGGTGATGGCGTACCGCTTCCGCTCGGGGCCGCCGCCCGCCTCCGTCCCGTCCACCACGACCAGGCCGTTCTTCAGCAGCCGGGACATGGTCGAGTAGACCTGCCCGTAGTGGAGGGGCCGGTCGTGGCCGAATCGCTCGTCGAAGGCGCGCTTGAGGTCGTAGCCGTGGCGCGGTCCGGACTCCAGGAGCCCGAGAAGGGTGTGACCGATGGACATGGCCGCACTCTACACCCGGTGTATACGCGCGATGTATACGCCTGTTCGGGCAGCCTGTGACCGGTATCGCACAACCATCGCCGCCCCGGACGCGTCGGTTCCCGTGGAGACAGGTGCTGATTGTCACGTCCGGAAAGACCGGATCGATCGCCCTTTGTCTGCATGAGCGGTGTTAGCTTGCTGAGCTGATTCGGCGCGGGCACCGAGCCGGACGGCGGACACCGAGCCGGAACGACGACGAGCGGAGCGACGAGGCACATGGGCCGAGCGGACAAGGGCCAGGGAGGAAAAGGCGGGCGGATACGCCGCCTCTTCACCTGGAGGAAACTCCTGGGCACGTTCTTCGTCGGCTGCCTCCTCGTCATGGGGGCCTTCTACGCCGTCTATCTGCTGGTCCCGGTGCCCACCGCCAACGCCCAGGCGACCATGCAGAGCAACGTCTACAAGTACGCCAACGGCAAGGTCCTCGCCCGCACCGGCGAGATCAACCGCGAGATCGTCGGCCTGGAGAAGATCCCCGAGGGCGTCCAGAAGACCTTCGTCGCCGCCGAGAACAAGACCTTCTACAAGGACCACGGCGTCGACATCAAGGGCACCGCGCGCGGTGCGCTGAACACCATCACCGGCAAGGGCAAGCAGGGTGGCTCGACCATCACCCAGCAGTACGTCAAGAACTACTACCTGGACCAGGACCAGACGGTCACCCGCAAGCTCAAGGAGATGGTGATCGCCCTCAAGGTCGACCAGCGCTCCTCGAAGAGCGAGATCCTCGCCGGGTACATGAACACCAGCTACTACGGACGCAGCGCCTACGGCATCCAGGCCGCCGCCCAGTCCTACTACGGTGTCGACGCCTCCAAGCTGACGGTCGCCCAGGGCGCCTACCTCGCCTCCCTGCTCCAGGCCCCGAACCAGTACGACTGGACCTCCGCAAGCCCCACCGGCCGCAAGCTCGTCGAGGAGCGCTGGAACTACACCCTCGACAACATGGTCGAGGAAGGCTGGCTGCCGCAGAGCGAGCGGGCCGGCCTGACGTTCCCCGTCCCGCAGAAGCCCAAGCCCGCCCCCGGCATGAGCGGCCAGACCGGCTACCTCGTCGAGGCCGCCAACCAGGAGCTGATGCGCCAGGGCATCAGCGAGGGCGACATCAGGGCCGGCGGCTGGACGATCACCCTCAACATCGACGAGAAGAAGCAGAAGTCGCTGATCAAGGCGGTCGAGCGGCAGCTGGAGGACAAGCTCGACCGCGAGGGCGACAAGAAGGACGCCACCGTCCAGGCCGGCGCCACCTCGGTCGACCCGAAGACCGGCAAGGTCCTCGCCCTCTACGGCGGCGTCGGCGCCACCGAACACTGGCTGTCCAACGCCACCCGGCGCGACTACCAGCCCGCCTCCACCTTCAAGCCGATCGTGCTCGCCTCCGCCCTGGAGAACGGCGCCGAGACCCAGGACGGCCGGAAGATCGGCCTCGGCACCGTCTACGACGGCACCAGCAAGCGCCCGGTCGAGGGCAGCGACGTCGCCTTCCGGCCGGAGAACGAGGACAACAGGAGCTACGGCCCCGTCACCGTCCAGAAGGCGACCAACAGCTCGATCAACTCGGTGTACGCCCAGATGATCGTCGACGTCGGCCCGGGCAACGTGAAGAAGACCGCGCTCGACCTCGGCCTGCGCGACGGCGCCGACTTCGGCGAGAGCCCCGCGATGTCGCTCGGCACCATGGGCGCCTCCACCTGGGACATGGCCGCCGCCTACGCGACCCTGGACAACCACGGTGTGAAGGTCACCCCGACCATCGTGAAGTCCGCCGAGCACAAGGACCGTACGGCCGAACCGGTCAAGGGGATCGGCGAGCGGGTCCTCAGCCGCGAGGCCGCCGACACCGTCACCAAGGCGATGACCGGCGTCGTCTCCAGCGGCTCCGGCTTCCGCGCCGCCGGCGACTACGCGGCGGCCGGCAAGACCGGCACCTCGGAGAACAACCGCTCCGCCTGGTTCGTCGGCTACACCCCCGAACTGGTCACCGCCGTCGGCCTCTTCGGCGAGGACCCCAAGGGCAACCAGGTCACCCTGACCGACACGATCAACGCCGGCCGCGCCAACGGCGGCCGCACCCCGGCCCAGATCTGGGGCGCCTACACCACCAGCGCGCTCGGCGGCGGCTCGGACGCCCGCTTCGACCTGGAGACCGGCGACTCGGGCGTCGTCGATCCGGAGCCGACGCCGTCCCGGACCGAGGAGTCCCCGTCGTCGAGCCCGCCGCCCACCTCCGACACCCCGGACCCGACGCCGCCGCCGAAGCCGACCGGCTCGACGCCGCCGCAGCCCACCCGGACGATCACCATCCCGCCGCCGCCGAAGCCGAAGCCGACACCGACGGAGACGACGGACCCGACGATCGAACCCCCGGTCAACGGCGGCGACGAGGGCGCACGTTCCTTCCCGTGACCGGGTGAGTTGGTGACCTGGTGACCCGGGCCCGGGCGCCCGTGCGCCGGACCCGGGCCCGGGCGCCCGTGAGCCGGAGCCGTATTCGGTGAGCCGGGTCCGTGCCCGGCGACCGCCCGGCTCCCGCGAGTATGACGATGGCCGGGCCCTTCAAGGGCCCGGCCATCGTCATACTCGGTGCTCGCGCCCTACGTCCGCGTGGACAGCTCGAACCACACGACCTTGCCGCCCGACAGCCGGGTCGCCCCCCACCGCCGCGCCAGCCGGTTCACCAGGAAGAGCCCCCGGCCCCCCTCGTCGGTGTCCCGCGCCCGCCGCTGCCGGGGCAGCTGCGGCGAGTCGTCGCCGACCTCGCAGCGCAGCACATCGGTCCGCAGCAGGCGCAGCGTCACCGGCCGCTCCGCGTACCGCACCGCGTTCGTCACAACCTCGCTGATCAGCAACTCGACCGAGTCCGACAGCTCCTCCAGACCCCAGCGGGTCAGCGCCCGCCGCGCGAGCCGCCTGGCCCGCCCCGGAGCCGCGTCCTCCGGCTCTAGGAACCAGTACGCCACGTCACTGGGCGCGATCCCGTCGAACCGGGCCGCCAGCAGCGCGATGTCGTCGTCCCGGTCACCCGGGCCGAGCATGTCGAGGACGTCGTCGCAGAGCGCCTCCAGTGGAGGCGAATGGTCCGGGCCGGTCAACTGCGCCGTCGCCGCCAGCCGCTCCCGCAACTGCTCGATCCCGGTCCACACGTCCCGCAGCCGCGACTCCACCAGACCGTCCGTGTACAGCAGCAGGGTCGCGCCCGCCGGAGCGTCCAGCTCCACCGCCTCGAAGTCCACCCCGCCCACGCCGATCGGGGCGCCCGGCGGCACGCGGAGCACCTCCGCCCGGCCGCCGAGGTGCAGCAGTATCGGCGGCGGATGACCCGCGTTCGCGATCGTGATCCGGTGCGAGACCGGGTCGTACACCGCGTACAGGCAGGTCGCCATCCGGTCCTGCCCCAGCCGCTGCGCCTGCTCGTCGAGGTGGTGCAGCACCTCCTGCGGCGGCAGGTCGAGACCGGCCAGCGTCTGCGCGGTGGTCCGCAGCTGGCCCATGATCGCGGCGGACGTCATGGAGTGGCCCATCACGTCGCCGACGACCAGCGCCACCCGGCTGCCCGGCAGCGGAATCGCGTCGTACCAGTCACCGCCCACCCGGGCCGTCTCGGCCGCCGGGAGATAGCGGGAGGCGAGCTTCACACCGGTCGGCTGCGGCAGCGAGTCCGGCAGCATCGTGCGCTGCAGCTCGTCCGCGATGTACGCCTCACGGCCGTACAGCACCGCCTTGTCGATGCCGAGCGCCGTGTGCGTCGCCAACTGGGCCGCGACCAGCAGGTCGTTCGGCTCGAAGCCGGGACGCTCGGGGCGGCGCAGGAAGACCGCGGCGCCGATGACCCGGCGCCGGCCGCGCAGCGGCGCGAGGATCGCCCGGTGCCCGCCCGGCACCGGATGGTCGGAGCCGAGCAGTTCGGGCAGCGCGGCCCGCGCGGCCGCCGAGTCGCCGAAGACCGGCCGGACCCCGCGCAGCACCTCGGCGAGGGCTCCGCCGGAGCGGACCTCGCAGAGCTCGGCCGCCGGCGTCGGATCCGGATCGGGGACGAGGACGAGCTCCTCGCCCTCCAGGTCCGTTAAGCGCAGCCGGTCGGTGCGGCGCAGCCGCAGCACGAACGGCGCCACCGGCCGCTCGTCGCCCACCGGCAGCGGATCGCGCAGATAGACCAGGATCACGTCGGAGAAGGTCGGCACGGTGGCCCGGCACAGGCCGAGCACGATCTCGTCCAGGTCTATGCCGCGGGCGATCCGCCGGGTCGCCGCGCCCACGAACCGCAGCCGGTCACCCTCCCGCCGCGAGGCGGCGGCGTCCTGCGCCACCCCGCCGCCGGGCGCGGGCACCGCGACGGCCGCGGCCGTCGTGGCGGCCGGGGCCGCCTCCTGCCGGGGGCGGGTGCGCTCCTGCGACCGGGCAGCCAGCGGCTGGCGGCCTTCGTGGGAGGTGGGATGCTCCGTCACGCGTGGGGTTCCGTCCGTCCGGGCCGGTGGTGCGATGCACTCGCTCTTCTCGCCGATGCCGCTCCTTCACCGGGGATAAACCCCTGGCGGGCGCCGGATCCGAAGACCCCGCGGGCGGCGACGGCGGCAGGGGTCGGAACACCCGGGCACACGTCCGGCACGGCTCTCCCCCTCTTGGATGACTTACGGTCAGGTCCTGCGCTGTGCTCAGTGGTTGACACGGCGTTCGGTTGATCACGGTCTTGCGGAGGACGATCCTACGTTTGCACCCCGGGGGCGCATCAAGGGTCTCATGGTGCGGTGTGCGCCGGAGTGCGATCCCAGTCCGACGGAAGCTCGGGAACGCCCCAGTGCGGATCCGGACGCCAGTCCTCCCAGCCGTCCGAGAACGGCGCGCCCCACGACCGGATCACCTCTACGGCGGCCCGGCCGGCCTCCCGCACCCGCGCGGCCTGCGGCGCGTCCATCAGACCGGCCCGCTGGGCCTGCGCGAACTCGTCCTCGTCCCGCCACATCCAGCTACGGTCGGGGTAGACGGAGATGTCGAGGAAGTGGTCCTCGGAGTCGATGCCGCCGTCCCAGCGGGTCCGCGGCTCCTCCAGGTTCACGTACCAGCTGCGGAAGCGCCAGCCGCGGTCCCAGAACAGCCACACCGACCAGGGGTCCCCGGGTCTCGCGAGCTTCAGCACGCCCGTGCCGAACCAGCGCGAGCGGGTGGTGGTGCGCGGCGCGGTGTAGCGGGTGGCCAGCGGCTCCTCGTGTACGGGAGTCCCGTCGGCGATCACGGGCTTGACGCACTCGGTGTTCGGCGCCATCCAGACGGCGAGCAGCTCGGAGGTGTCCTGGACGACGGTCACCGGCCGGCAGATGTGCACAGCGCCGGAGCCGTTGCCGCGGTAGCGCCAGAGGATGTGCTCCCCCGGCGCCCAGTGCTGGGGGCCGCCCGATCCTGTCATGCGCAGATCTTAGGGGCGTGCCCCCCGCACCGCTGCGGCACAGGTCACGGATGAGTCAGATACGTCCGAGCCGGTTTCGGGCGCCCACGGGCGCCTACGGACGTGTCATGCGCAGCACGTCCAGGGCCTCGTCCAACTGCTCCACGGTCAGGTCGCCGCGCTCGACGTACCCGGCCTCCAGGACGACCTCGCGGATCGTCTTCCGCTCCGCCAGGGACTTCTTGGCGACCTTGGCGGCCTCCTCGTAGCCGATGTACTTGTTCAGCGGCGTGACGACGGACGGGGACGACTCGGCGTACTCCCTGGCCCGCTCCACGTTGGCGGTGATGCCGTCCACCGTACGGTCCGCCAGCAGGCGGGCCGCGTTGGCGAGGAGCCGGACGGACTCCAGGAGGTTCTTCGCGATCACCGGCAGCATCACGTTGAGCTCGAAGTTCCCGGCCGCGCCCGCCACCGCCACCGTGGTGTCGTTTCCGGTCACCTGCGCGGCGACCATCAGGACCGCCTCGGGAATGACCGGATTCACCTTGCCCGGCATGATCGAGGAGCCCGGCTGGAGATCGGGCAGATTGATCTCGGCCAGGCCGGTGCGCGGTCCCGACGCCATCCAGCGCAGATCGTTGGAGATCTTCGTCAGGGAGACGGCGATGGTCCTGAGCTGCCCGGACGTCTCCACCAGACCGTCCCGGGCGCCCTGCGCCTCGAAGTGGTCACGGGCCTCGGTCAGGGGCAGACCGGTCGCGCGCGCGACCTCGGCGATGACGGCGGCCGAGAAGCCGGGTGGCGTGTTGATGCCGGTGCCCACCGCCGTACCGCCGAGGGGCAGTTCGGCGAGCCGGGGGAGAGCGGACTCCAGCCGTTCGATCCCGTACCTGACCTGGGCCGCGTACCCCCCGAACTCCTGGCCCAGGGTCACCGGAGTGGCGTCCATCAGATGCGTACGGCCGGACTTCACCACCTCCGAGAATTCGGCCGATTTCCGCTCCAGGGAGTCGGCCAGACGGGCCAGGGCCGGGATCAGATCACGGGTGACGGCGGCCGTCGCGGCGATGTGGATCGAGGACGGGAAGACGTCGTTGGACGACTGGGAGGCGTTCACATGGTCGTTGGGGTGGACGCCCCGGCCTTCCGGGAGGCGTTCACCGGCCAGGGTGGCCAGCACCTCGTTGGTGTTCATGTTGGACGAGGTGCCCGAGCCGGTCTGGAAGACGTCGACCGGGAAGTGCTCGTCCCAGCGCCCCTCGGCGACCTCGGCGGCGGCCTCCTCGATGGCGCCCGCGATGTCCTCGTCGATCACGCCGAGTTCGGCGTTGACCTTGGCGGCGGCCGCCTTGATGCGGGCGAGGGCCTCGATGTGGGTGCGTTCGAGGCGCTGCCCGGAGACCGGGAAGTTCTCCACCGCGCGCTGGGTCTGGGCGCGCCACTTGGCGTGGGTGGGGACCCGCACCTCGCCCATGGAGTCGTGCTCGATCCGGAACTCCCGGTTGTCACTCGTGTCACTCATGGTTCGCAACCTCCTGTAAAAGTTGAGCAGTTGTCTTGTTCCGCCTATTCCCAAGGCGCGTACCGACCAGTAGAAACCGTGGGTAACCCCACCTCCAGGAGGCGCGATGAGGCGCACCAGGCGCAGACTCCGCTGGACGATCGCGGCCACGGCCGCTGCCGTGACGGCCCTCGGAACCATGGCAGCCGCGGCACCCGCCGGCGCGGCCGACACGACCGACGGCACGACCGGCGCCACCGACCGCGTCACCCGCAGCGCATCCGTACCGCTCCCGCCCGAACTGGAAGCCGTCCGCGCCGCCGAGGCGACCAGGATCTACGGCGACCCCGCCGAGCGCCCGTTCGCCGAACGCAAGACCGGGCTGATCTCCCTCGGCGACAGCGAGATCTCCGGAGAGGGCGTCGGCAGCTACGAACCGCCGACCAACGGCCCCACCAACTGGTGCCACCGCTCGCCCGACGCCGCCATCCACCGCACCGGAATCCCCGCGGACCTCACCTTCAACGTGTCCTGCTCCGGCGCCTACAGCGGCAACATCAGGATCGGCGGCTCGAAGCAGTACGCCGACGAACTCGTCCAGAGCGACAACCTCGCCGTCAAGGCCCGCAACACCCGCCTCAAGATGGTGCTCCTGGTCGCCGGCGCCAACGACGACCTCCAGTTCGGCCCGGTGATGACGGACTGCGTCACGCGCTACCTCACCCTCCAGGGCGCCTGCGAACCGAAGTACGCCCCCGGCTGGCAGGCCCGCGTCGACGCGCTCGTCCCCAAGGTCGAGCAGACCGTACGCGACCTGCGGACCGTCATGCGCGACGCCGGCTACGCCGACGGCGACTACCGGCTCGTCGTCATGGGCTACCCCAGCCCCATCGGCCCCGACTTCCGCGACAACCCGAACTTCCCCGGCAAGCTCGCCTGCGGCGGCCTCGGCTACGACTCCGACACCGTCTGGGGCCGCAACACCGCCGTCCCCGCCTTCGAACGCGGCATGCGCAGGGCCGCCGCGAACACCGGAGCCACCTACCTCGACAACTCCCGCCTCTTCCAGGGCCACGAGGTCTGCATGGAGGACCCCTGGGCCCGGGGCCTCTACATCGACCTCTCCAAGCCCGGCACCCCGGACGAGAACTCCGTCCGGCAGTCCTTCCACCCCAACGCCCGCGGTCACGCCGCCTTCGCCTCCTGCCTCACCCAGCTGTACGCCACCGGCCTGCGCGAAGCCGGCTGCGCGGACGTGAACTCCACGGGCAGACCGCTCCTCGTCCCGTACGCCTGGGACGACGCGTACAAGCCGCTGCGGAACGCCGCCACCGGCGACTGCGCCGACGTCCACGCCTCCGCCAGCGCCAACGGCACCGCCGTGCTCGGCTGGGACTGCCACGGCGGCCGCAACCAGGGCTGGTGGTACGACCCCGCCCGCTCCACCTTCCACACGGAGCTGACCCAGGACCGCTGCCTGGACGTACCGGGCGCGCGGTACCAGGCCGGCACGGCGGTGGTCCTCTGGAACTGCTCGGGCGCGGCGAACCAGAGGTTCGTACGCGACGGGGCCACGGTCCGGCCGGCGGCCGCGACGGGGCTCTGCCTGACCCAGGCGGCGGCGAAGGAGCCGCTGCGGCTGCAGAACTGCTCCGGCTCGGTGAACCAGCGGTTCGTGTAGGTCGAACGGGGCGCGCGCGAGGCGACGGCGCGCAGTCCCGTGCGCCGAGGCCCCCGTCCGGTGCGGGACGGGGGCCTCGGCGGGCGCTCGGTCAGAGGGCCTTGACGCTCGAACGGGCCAGCTCGTACGCGGGGAGCATCTCGCGGTGCTCCTCGCTGTCGAGCCCGCCGAGGTGCACGATGACCGTGCCCTTCGGGGTGGAGACCGCGAAGGCGCTCTCCTCCTTGGACTCCTCCATGATCTTGTTGTAGACGGTGTACGTGACCTCGACGACCGGGAGCGCGCCCGCCTTGGTCTCCTCGTACGCGACCTTGGAGCTGTTCTTCTCCGCCTTCACGAACCCTTCGAGCGCCGTACGGGCCGAGTCCCCCGGGGCCGTCCAGACGCGCAGATAGCCGATGTTCCCGGCGGGCTTTGCGTCGATCTCGCAGACCATCGTCGCGGGCCCCTGCTTGCCGAGGGCGGCGGACAGCTCGTCGCCGGCGTCGACGGTGACGGCCTTGGGCTTCCAGTCCGCGGCGAGACCGAAGGAGACCGGCAGCACGCACGCGGTACCGGGCTCGCCGAGCGACGCGGCGGCCTTAGCCCCGGCGGCGGCCGGCGCGTCCTTGGCGGCCTCGGGCGAGGCCGTCGACGCCTTCTCGGTCCCGCATCCGGCCAGCACGCCGACGGAGGCGACGGCGAGGAGGGCGGGAGCCAGGGCGGCTCGCACCCGTATGTGATGTCTCATGGGCGCCAGCCTAATGAGGGTCGATCAGGGACGGGGGAGGCAGGGCGGCCGACCACCCGCCGCCCCACCGGAAACCCCGCCCCGGACCGGCTACAGGCCGGGCCCGCGCACCGGGATGTGGGTGAACGTCGGCTCCGGAGCCGGATTCTGGAAGAAGTCGTTGCCCTTGTCGTCCACCACGATGAACGCCGGGAAGTCCTCGACCTCGATCTTCCAGACCGCCTCCATGCCGAGCTCCTCGTACTCGACGACCTCGACCTTCTTGATGCAGTCCTGCGCGAGACGCGCCGCCGGGCCGCCGATCGAGCCCAGGTAGAAGCCGCCGTGGCTGCCGCACGCGTCCGTGACCTGCTTGCTGCGGTTGCCCTTGGCCAGCATGACCTTCGAGCCGCCCGCCGCCTGGAACTGCTCGACGTAGGAGTCCATCCGGCCGGCCGTCGTCGGGCCGAAGGAGCCGGAGGCGTAGCCCTCGGGGGTCTTAGCCGGGCCGGCGTAGTAGACCGGGTGGTCCTTCAGGTACTGCGGCATGTCCTCGCCCGCGTCCAGCCGCTCCTTGATCTTGGCGTGCGCGATGTCGCGCGCCACGACCAGCGGGCCGGTCAGCGAGAGGCGGGTCTTGACCGGGTACTTCGTCAGCTCGGCCAGGATCTCGTCCATCGGCTGGTTCAGGTCGATCTTCACCACGTCGCCGTCGGCGGCGAGGTGCTCCTCCGTCGTCTCCGGCAGGAAGCGCGCCGGGTCGGTCTCCAGCTGCTCCAGGAAGACGCCCTCTGCGGTGATCTTCGCGACGGCCTGGCGGTCGGCCGAGCAGGAGACGGCGATCGCGACGGGCAGCGAGGCGCCGTGGCGCGGCAGCCGGACGACGCGGACGTCGTGGCAGAAGTACTTTCCGCCGAACTGCGCGCCGATGCCGATCTTCTGCGTGAGCTCGAAGACCTTCTCCTCCAGCTCCTTGTCCCGGAAGCCGTGGCCGGTCTCGGCCGAGCCCTCGGTGGGCAGCTCGTCCAGGTAGTGCGCGGAGGCGTACTTCGCGGTCTTCAGCGCGAACTCGGCGGACGTGCCGCCGACGACGATCGCCAGGTGGTACGGCGGGCAGGCGGCCGTGCCGAGCGAGCGGATCTTCTCCTCCAGGAACTTCATCATGCTCGCCTCGTTGAGCACGGCCTTCGTCTCCTGGTAGAGGAAGGACTTGTTGGCGGAGCCGCCGCCCTTGGCCATGAAGAGGAACTTGTACGCGCCGCCGTCGGTCGCGTACAGCTCGATCTGCGCGGGCAGGTTCGAGCCGGTGTTCTTCTCCTCCCACATGGTGACGGGGGCCATCTGCGAGTACCGCAGGTTGAGCTTGGTGTACGCGTCGTAGACGCCCTTGGACAGGGCCTCCTCGTCGCGGCCGGAGGTCAGCACGTTCTGGCCGCGCTTGCCCATGACGATCGCGGTGCCGGTGTCCTGGCACATGGGGAGGACACCGGCGGCGGCGATGTTCGCGTTCTTGAGGAGGTCGAGCGCGACGAACTTGTCGTTGCCCGAGGCTTCCGGGTCGTCGATGATCCGCCGCAGCTGGGCCAGGTGGGCCGGGCGGAGGTAGTGCTGGATGTCGTGGATGGCCTCGGCGGCCAGCCGGCGCAGGGCCTCCGGCTCGACCGTGAGGAACGTACGGCCGTCGGCCTCGAAGGTGGAGACACCTTCGGCGGTCACCAGGCGGTAGGGCGTGGTGTCCTCTCCCAGGGGGAGCAGATCGGAGTACGAAAACTCTGGCATGACGGCGGCCATTCCTCACTCGGCAGACAGCTGCGCCGCCTCCATTGGCGGCGCGTCCTCCAGCGTAGAGCGCGGCTCTCGGGCCGGGTCTGTGAGGTAAGGCTCAGTTCCGGGCGGGTGATGTCCGTATCGGCCAAGTGACACTCACGCTGCGTGTCTGCCCCCTCGCCCCGGGCGAGAGGTCCAGATTGTGCTCGTACGTGCCCTGCGCGCCGGCCGCCTGCTTCCGCGCCGCCGGGGGCCTCGAACGTGTTCGGAGGACGAGCCATGGAACGTGCGGTACGGCAACGCCGGCCCCTGAGGCGGGCCGCGGCCCTCGGGCTGACCGCCCTGCTGTGGGCGGGTCTCACCCCCGCGCAGGCCGCGGCGGGCGGGGCGGATACGGCCGGCAGGGCGCATTCCGCGGCCGCGCCGCCGCGTACCGCCCGGGTCCTGGCGGCCGATCCGGGCCAGGTGGTGGCCTGGGGGTCGAACGAGTACGGGCAGGTGGGCGACGCCTCGACCGTCGGCGCGACCCAGGGACCGGTCGCGGTCTGCGGCGCCGCCCCCTGCCCCAAGGCGCTCGGCCAGGTGATCGCCGTGGAGGCGGGCTACCACCACAGCGTGGCCCTCGCCGCCGACGGCACGGTCTGGGCCTGGGGCAGCAACGCGACCGGGCAGTTGGGCGACGGCACCTACGTCAGCCGCCGGGCGCCCGTCCGGGTGGGCTCGCTGACGGGGGTGACCGCCCTCTCCGCCGGGCGGCTGCACACCCTGGCGCTGCGTTCGGACGGCACGGTCTGGGCCTGGGGGCACAACGGCCAGGGCCAGCTCGGCAACGGCACCACCACCGGCAGCAACGTCCCCGTCCAGGTCTGCGCCGAGAACACGGAGGCGGGGTGCACCAGCTTCCTCACCGGCGTCACCTCCCTCTCGGCCGGCTACGCCCACAGCCTCGCCGTCGGGACGCGCGGCGGGGTGCGCGCCTGGGGCGACAACCGCCACGGAGCCCTCGGCGACGGCACCACCGCACAGCGGCTCGTGCCCGTGCCCAGCCTGCTGACCAGCGGGGTACGCGGCGTCGCCGCGGGCCTCTTCTTCAGCCTCGGCGCGATGACGGACGGCACGGCCCGCGGCTGGGGCCAGAACTTCCACGGCCACCTCGGCGACGGCACCACCACCGACCGGACCGCGCCCGTGCGGGTCTGCGCGGTGGGGACGACGGCCGGCTGCACCGCCTTCCTCGGCGGTGTGGCGTCGGTGGCCGCGGGCGAGGACCACGGCCTGGCGGTGCTGTCGGACGGTGGCGTACGGGCCTGGGGCCGCAACAGCCAGGGCCAGCTGGGCGACGGTACGACGACGGACCGGTACACGCCGGTGCGCGTCTGCGGTACGGGGACGGGCGCCGGGTGCACCACGTTCCTCGGCGGGGCGACCGCCGTCGACGCCGGGTTCCGGTCCAGCCTGACCCGGCACTCCGACGGCACCGCCCGCCTCTGGGGGACCGGCAGGACCACCCCGAACCGCCTCTGCGCGGCCGCCCAGACGGCCGACTGCGACCGGCCGCTGGAGGGCGTGGGCTCGGTCACCGCGGGCTTCGCGCACAGTCTGGCCGTCGTCCTGCCCCGCGCCGATCTGCGGGTCACGATCACCCCGGACGCGTCCGTGGCGAGCGGCGACGGCCTGACGTACACGATCACGGTCCACAACGACGGGCCGGCCGCCGCCGACGACGTGGTGCTCGACGGCAACCTGCCCGGCGAGGGACGGTTCGTCAGCGCGTCGCCCAGCCAGGGGAGTTGCACGGCCCTGCCGCGCGGCGGGTCGTCCGACACCGTGAGTTGCGCGCTCGGCCGCGTCGCCGCCCACGCGCAGGCGACCGTGACCGTCAGGGTCGCGGTCCGGGCCCCGTCGGGGTCGACGGTCACCCACACGGCGACGGTGGGCGCGGCCACGTCCGACCCGGATCCGAGCGACAACACCGCGTCCCTCCGGACGACGGTGGGCTGAATCCCGGTCAGGGCCGCCCGGGCGTCTGGCGGGTCCGGAGCGGGTCCGGAGCGGGTGCGGAACCGGCGGGGAGCCGGGTGCCGGCGCGGGTGGCGACTCGGCTGTTGTCCACACCACCCGCGCGGTGGGCTAGTCGCGATCTATCGCGTTTCGCTAAGGTGGTGACGTGGACCTCGATAAGCAGCCTCAGAAGCCGGTCGCCCCCGCCGAGCCCGCCCCGGCGCCCGCCGCCGTCGGCGACTCCCTGAGGGCCTCGGACGCCGACCGGGACCGGATCGCGGACATCCTCCGGGACGCCCTGGCCGAGGGGCGGCTCGACGCCGAGGAGCATTCCGAGCGGATCGACGCCGTCTACCGCGCGAAGACCGTGGGCGAGCTGGAGCCCATCGTCCGCGACCTGCCCGCCGGCACCCATCCCCGCCCCACGCCCGAATCGGCGTACGCCTACGGCCCCGACGACGCCTCGGGCCCCGCGGACAATCTGGTGGCCGTCTTCTCCAGCACCACCCGCAAGGGCCGTTGGCGCGTGGGCCGGCGGACCAACGCCTTCTCCCTCTTCGGCAACATCGAGATCGACCTGACCGAAGCCCTCTTCGCCCAGCGCCTCACCACCATCAACGCCACCTCCATCTTCGGCAACGTCGAGGTCCGGGTTCCGGAGAACATCACCCTGCGCGGCAACGGCACGGGCATCTTCGGCAACTTCGAGGTGGTGAACCTGGAGGGTGCCGACCCGCAGGCCCCCGTGGTCGTCATCAACGGCTATTCGGTGTTCGGCAACGTCGAGGCCAAGCCCAAGCGCGGCAAGTGGATCACCGACCTGCAGAACCAGGTGCGCAAGCACCTCGGCCACTGACCGGACGCGGGCAGAGGGGCCCGGACGGTACGGAGGTGTCCGGGCGGTCGGGACGTGCCGGTGGTACGGACGTGCCCAGGCGGTCCGGCCGGCGCGGGGGCCGGTGTCGGCGTGGATCCCGGTGACCGGATTCCGCCCCTCGGATTCCGCACTCCGGAACTCCACGGCACGCGGTGCATAGGCGTACGCACAGCGGGTAAGGCTGCTGCATCGTCTCTCGCTCGCGAAGCCGTCGTCAGGAGTAGACCGTGCTGCATCCGCCGCATCAGCCCCTCCAGGTCGCTGCCGTCCCCCCTCAGCGTGCCCCCGCACGGGAGGACGAGGCAGGCCCCTGGCACACGGAGGCGGTGTGCCGCCGGGACGAGGCGGGGCTGTTCTTCGCCCCCTCGAAGGAGCCGACCGCCGCCCGGCTCTCCAGAGAGGAGGCCGCCAAGAGGGTCTGCGCCCGCTGCCCCGTGATGGTCGAGTGCCGGGAGCACGCGCTGCTCCAGCCGGAGCCGTACGGCGTGTGGGGCGGGTTGACCGCGGCCGAGCGCCGCGTGGTGCTCGCCCGGCGCCGGCGGCGCGAGGTGGAGCTGCGGAAGGCGGCGACGGACCGGATCGCCGCGGCCGGCTGACCTTCGGCCGACGGCCCCGGAGGCCAGGCCGTACGAGAAGGGGCGCCCCCACCGCACATGGGGGCGCCCCTCTTCGTACCTCGTAGCTCTTCGCGACCGCCGGTGGGCCTCCGGCCTCCGGAAGGAGACCGGGGCGGGGTGCTACTTCGCGCGGTCGAAGTCGATCTTGCTGTAGGCGCGCAGCTTCGCGAGCCGGTGCGTCGAGTCGATCTGGCGGATCGTGCCGGACTTCGAGCGCATCACCAGCGACGACGTGGTCGCCGTCTCCGAGCGGTAGCGCACGCCGCGCAGCAGCTCGCCGTCCGTGATGCCGGTCGCGACGAAGAACACGTTCTCGCCACTGACCAGGTCGTCCGTGGAGAGCACCCGGTCCAGGTCGTGGCCCGCGTCGATCGCCTTCTGGCGCTCGGCCTCGTCCTTCGGCCACAGCTTGCCCTGGATCACGCCGCCCAGGCACTTGATGGCGCAGGCCGAGATGATGCCTTCGGGCGTGCCGCCGATGCCGAGCAGCAGGTCGACGCCGGTGCCCTCGCGGACCGCCATGATCGAGCCGGCGACGTCGCCGTCGGAGATGAACTTGATCCGGGCGCCGGTCTCGCGGATCTCCTTGACGATGCCCTCGTGGCGGGGGCGGTCCAGGATGACGACCGTGACGTCCTCGGGGGCCATGTTCTTGGCCCGGGCGACGCGGCGGATGTTGACCGAGACCGGGGCGTTGATGTCGACGAAGTCGGCGGCCTCGGGGCCGGTGACCAGCTTGTCCATGTAGAAGACCGCGGACGGGTCGAACATGGTGCCGCGGTCGGCGGCGGCCAGGACGGCGATGGCGTTCGGCATGCCCTTGGCGTTGAGGGTGGTGCCGTCGATCGGGTCGACGGCGATGTCCACCTCGGCGCCGGTGCCGTCGCCGATGCGCTCCCCGTTGTAGAGCATGGGGGCTTCGTCCTTCTCGCCCTCGCCGATGACGACGACGCCGTTCATCGAGACGGTGGAGACGAGGGTCCGCATGGCGTTGACCGCGGCGCCGTCGGCGCCGATCTTGTCCCCGCGGCCGACCCAGCGGCCGGCGGCCATGGCGGCGGCCTCGGTGACACGTACCAGTTCGAGGGCGAGGTTGCGGTCGGGGGCCTCGGGCGAGACCTCGAGCTCGGACGGCAGATGATGCTCGGTCATCGGAGCGCACCTTTCTGTACGGCGACGGCCGGAATGGAGGGTGCTGCGACTCTATCGGTACGTCGACAAATTGAGCAGAGGGGTCCACGTATGAGCACGGGACCATGATGCGACCATGGGGGGCGTGGCAGGTATGCGAGGCAGGCAGACGGTACGCGGGATGATCCAGTCCCTCGCGGTGATTTTGGTCGCCGCGGGCGTGATGTACTACTTCATCCCGCATGACGAGGACGCGAACCCGGTCCCGACCAAGGACTACCGGGTGGAGCTCCTGACGGCCCAGCGGGCGGCGCCCTATCCGGTGCTGGCTCCCGAGGGGCTCGGCGCGGACTGGAAGGCGACGGTCGTCTCGTACAAGCGCGAGCAGGGCGACACGTGGCGGCTGGGCTTCCTCGACCCGGACACGCAGTACGTGGCCCTGTACCAGTCGACGTCGGAGCCGAAGAAGTTCGTCCCGGACGTGACGCAGCAGGCCGAGAACTCCGGGAAGACGCAGACGGTGGCCGGCCAGGTCTGGCAGCGCTGGGAGGGCCCGCACTACGACGCCCTGGTGCGCACGGACGGCAAGGCGACGACCGTGGTGACCGGTACGGCGTCGTTCGAGCGGCTGGCGGAGATGGCGGGCTCGCTGCGTGCGGGCAAGCCCGCCGGGCCGAGCAAGGTCTAGGTCCGGGCGAGGCGAAGGTCCGGGCGAGGTGCGGGTGTCCTTCGGCCCTGCGGGGCGGACGGGAGACGGGAAAGGCCCCCGGCGCGATGCGCCGGGGGCCTTCGCCGTGCCGGATCCGGGAGGTTCCGGGTCGCGGCGCGGATGTCAGACGGTGGTGACGACCTCGTCGAAGCTCAGACGGGGGGAGCGCGGGAACCAGGCGTCCTCGCCGGGCTTGCCGATGTTGACGACCATCAGCGGGGTGTGGTCGCCGTCCAGGAACTCCTTCTGGACGCCGGCGAAGTCCAGGCCGGTCATCGGGCCGGCGGCCAGGCCGGCGGCCCGGACGCCGATGATGAAGTACGCGGCCTGAAGGGCGGCGTTGAGCAGCGCGGAGCCCTCGCGGGCCGGGCGCTCGGCGAAGAACATGTCCTTGGCCTGCGGGAAGTGCGGGAGCAGGGCCGGGAGCTCCTCGTGGAACTCGTTGTCGGCGGAGAGGATCGCCACGAGCGGGGCGGCGGCGGTCTTCGGCTGGTTGCCCTCGGCCATGTGTTTGACCAGACGCTCGCGGGCCTCGGGGGAGCGGACCAGGGTGATGCGCAGCGGGGTCTGGTTGAAGGCGGTCGGGCCGTACTTCACCAGGTCGTAGATCGCCTGCACCTGCTCGTCCGTCACCGGCTCGTCGGTGAAGGTGTTGGCGGTGCGGGCCTCACGGAAGAGGAGGTCCTGGGCGGCGGGGTCAAGGGCGAGAGACATCTGCGTACCTTCCGGACAAGCAAGGGGTTCGAGCGATGTCCCGACCGTACGACGGCGATTGGTTAATTTTCAACTAAACAATGCGGATAGTGATCCGGTTCACAGGCGCCCGGCGGAGCGCAGGGGCAGCCCCGGTCCCTGATCAGCCCCGTTCGTCGTCCGCCGCCTCCGCCGCGAGGGAGGCGTCGAGCCGCGCCCTGGCCCCTTCGAGCCAGCGCCGGCACACCTTCGCCAGCTCCTCGCCGCGCTCCCAGAGGGCGAGGGACTCCTCCAGGGTCGTGCCGCCCGCCTCCAAGCGCCGGACGACCTCGATCAGCTCGTCCCGCGCCTGCTCGTAGCCGAGCGCTGCCTCTTCCACCGTGCCTGCCATGCGTACCACCCTATGCGTGGGGTCGGACAAGGGATCACGATCCGTCCGCGTCGACCGGGCTCGTGGCGACCCGGTGCGCGGCGGCCTGGTGCGCCGCGACCGGGCCCGTGCCGTCCTCGCCCGTCTCGCTCGCGTCGGGGCGGTTCGCGTCGGCCTCGTTCGCGTCGGGGCGGTGCGGGGTGGGCGCCTCACCGTCGACGCGGCGGACCGCGAACTCGCCGGCCGCCACCCTGGCCCGCAGCTCCTCCGCCGCCCCCACCTCCTCCGGGCTGCGCACCACGGTTCCGTCCCCGCGCTGGAGCACCGCGTAGCCGCGCTCCATCGTCGCGGCCGGCGACAGGGCCCGTACCCGCGCGCGGGTGTGGGACAGCTCGGAGTCGGCCCGGTCGAGGAGGTGCCCGAGCGTCCGCCGGCTGCGCGCGAGGAGCGCGTCCAGCTCGTCCTCGCGCAGCTCCACCATCCGCTGCGGATGCTCCATGACCGGCCGCCCCAGGGCGTGCGCCAGCCCGCGCTCCTCGCGCTCCAGCAGCCCCCGTACGGTCCGCAGCGCCCGGTCCCGCAGTCCCTGCACCCGGTCCAGCTCCTCCCCGACGTCCGGCACGACCTTCTTGGCCGCGTCCGTCGGCGTGGAGGCCCGCAGGTCGGCGACCAGGTCGAGCAGCGGCGAGTCGGGTTCGTGGCCGATCGCGGAGACCACCGGCGTACGGCAGGCGGCGACGGCCCGGATCAACTGCTCGTCCGAGAACGGCAGCAGGTCCTCCACGCTGCCGCCGCCCCGCGCCACGATGATCACGTCCACCCCCTCGTGCGCGTCGAGCTCCTTGACGGCCTGGACCACCTGCGGCACGGCCTTCACACCCTGCACGGCGACGTTGCGGACCTCGAAGCGGACGGCCGGCCAGCGCCGCCGGGCGTTCTCCAGGACGTCCCGCTCGGCGGCGGAGGCACGGCCCGAGACCAGGCCGATGAGCTGGGGCAGGAACGGCAGGGGCTTCTTGCGGTCGAGCGCGAACAGCCCCTCGGCGCCGAGGCTCCGCTTCAGCTGTTCGAGGCGGGCCAGCAGCTCCCCGATGCCGACCGGCTTGATCTCCACGGCCCGCAGCGAGAGCTGTCCGCGCGGGGCGTACCACTCGGGCTTGGCGTGCACGACGACCCGCGCGCCCTCGGAGACGATGTCGGCGACGGCGTCGAAGACCTGGCGGTAGCAGGTGACGCCGATGGAGATGTCGTGCGACGGATCCCGCAGGGTCAGGAACACGACACCGGCGCCGGGGCGCCGCGACAGCTGCGTGATCTGCCCCTCGACCCACACGGCCCCGAGCCGGTCGATCCACCCCCCGATGAGCCGGGAGACCTCCCCGACGGGAATCGGAGCTTCGGCGGACGTGTTCAGAGCCATGCGCCGAGACTAGTGCCCCGCTCGGACATCGGAGGGACCCGCCGGGGGAGGCGCAGACGGGCCCGACCCATCCCCCCTACGGGCCCGGCAGGCCCAGCTCCATCCCCCGTACGAGCGCGACAGGCCCGACCCATCCCCGGTACAGGCCCGGCCCCGCCCCCCGGGACGCCCGCGCCGAAGCCCGCCCCGCCAGTGGAGGTCACGCCCGCCTCGTCGTCCCCTGCAACGCGAGGATCACCAGCCCCACGCCCAGCCAGATCACGCCCACCAGCTGCGCTGAGGTCGCCGCCTCCGCGATCACGGCCACGAGGATCGCCGCGCCCAGCACCGGCGCCACGATGTGCTTGAGCACGTGCGGCGGACCCTCCGCCCGCCGTACGGCGAACCAGCCCACCACGCTCGCGTGGAGCAGGACGAACGCCGTGAGCGCCCCGATGTCGACCACCGACACCAGGTGGTCGAGCCCGTCGTCCTGCCGCGCGGCCCACACCGCGGCGACCATCGTCACGGTCGCCGCGACCAGGAGGGCCACCCGCGGCACACCCGAATCCGTCCGGGCGAGGGCGCGCGGAAGCCGCCGGTCGCGGCCCATCGCGAAGAGGAGCCTGCCTCCCGCCGCCTGCCCCGCCAACGCCGCGAACGCCGCGCCGATCGCCTTGGAGGCCGCCACCAGGTCGTGCAGCCAGCCGCCGACGGACGCGTCGACGGCGTCGTAGAAGGCCGAGCCCTGCTTCACGGGTTCGGCCGCCAGCTCCGCCGACGACACCGGTTCGAGGAGCGCCACCAGATACGTCTGGGCGATGAAGAGCACACCGGCGAGGGCGAGGCAGAACAGCACCGCCCGCGCGACCTTCGCCGAACCGCCGGTGACCTCCTCGGCGAAGGAGGCGATGGCGTCGAAGCCGAGGTACGACAGCACGGCCACCGACACCGCGCCGAACACGGCGGCGAGCGAGAACGACGCGTCGCCGACGAGCGGCGACCACCAGTCGCGCCGTGCCCCGTCCCGTACGAGCACGGTCACGGCCGACACGACGAAGATCAGCAGCACCACGATCTCCATCGCGAGCACCGCGAAGCCGACCCGCGCCGCCGCGCGGACGCCCCACAGGTTGAGGAGGGTCGTGATGATCACCGCGATCCCGGTCCACACCCACCGGTCGACCTCCGGAACCAGTGCCTCCATGGCGATCCCGGCGAAGAGGTAGGCCACGGCGGGGATGAGGAGGTAGTCGAGCATCGCCATCCACCCCGCGATGAAACCGGGGCCCTCGCCCAGCCCCTTGCGGGCGTAGGTGAAGACGGAACCCGCCTGCGGGGCGACCCGCACCATCAGGGCGTAGCTGAAGGCGGTGAACGCCATGGCGACCGTCGCGACGAGGTAGACCAGCGCCACCGCGCCGTGCGACTTGGCGTCGAGGGTGCCGAAGACGCCGACCGGGGCCATGGGCGCGATGAAGAGCAGTCCGTAGACGACGAGGTCACGGAAGCCGAGCGTCCGCCGCAGCCCGGTGTGCTCCGCGACCGGCGGATCCTGCGGTGATTCCTGCGCCATGGGGTCAGTCTCGGCCACGGAGCGGATCATCCGCCTGACCGACGCGACCGTACGAGCCCGTACGCGCCGCGACCCGCCGTACGCGCGCGTGCGGCGGGCGGGCGGGGGCGAGCGGGGCGGGTCGGGGTCGTGAGGGGGGCGTACGGGTGGCTGCGCGCCGGGGCCCTCATGGCGCGGCCTTACGATGGGACGCATGACTGCTACGCCCGCGACCAACCGCCCGAAGCGTGTCCTGCTCGCCGCTCCCCGCGGCTACTGCGCGGGCGTCGACCGTGCCGTGATCGCCGTGGAAAAGGCCCTGGAGCAGTACGGGTCGCCGATCTACGTCCGCCACGAGATCGTCCACAACAAGTACGTCGTCCAGACCCTGGAGCGGAAGGGCGCGATCTTCGTCGACCAGGCGACCGAGGTGCCCCCGGGCAACATCGTCATGTTCTCCGCGCACGGCGTGGCGCCGACGGTCCACGACGAGGCCCGGCAGGGCCGGCTCGCGACCATCGACGCGACCTGCCCGCTGGTCACCAAGGTGCACAAGGAGGCCGTCCGGTACGCCGACGCCGACTTCGACATCCTGCTGATCGGCCACGAAGGCCACGAGGAGGTCATCGGCACCTCCGGCGAGGCGCCCGACCACATCCAGCTGGTCGACGGCCCGGAGGACGTGGCGAAGGTGGAGGTGCGCGACCCGTCCAAGGTCGTCTGGCTCTCCCAGACGACCCTCTCCGTCGACGAGACGATGGAGACGGTGGACGCGCTGCAGGAGAAGTTCCCGCAGCTGATCTCCCCGCCGTCGAGCGACATCTGTTACGCCACGCAGAACCGGCAGATGGCCATCAAGGAGCTCGCCGGACAGGCGGAGCTGGTGATCGTGGTCGGCTCGAAGAACTCCTCGAACTCCATCCGCATGGTCGAGGTCGCCAAGCAGGCCGGTGTGCCGGAGGCGTACCTCGTCGACTTCGCGAGCGAGATCGACGAAGCGTGGCTGGAAGGCGTCACGACGGTCGGTCTCTCCTCGGGAGCCTCGGTGCCGGACGTCCTGGTCGAGGAGGTCCTGGTGTGGCTCTCCGAGCGCGGCTATGCCGACGTGGAGATCGTGAAGACCGCCGACGAGTCCCTGACGTTCTCGCTCCCGAAGGAGCTGCGCAACAAGGATCTGCGGGCGGAGGCCGCCGCGCTCCTGGAGGAGTGAACACCGGACGGTGTTTCCCCCTACCGTTGATTCCATGAACGTTTTCGGAGTGGACATCGGCGGCTCGGGCATCAAGGGCGCTCCCGTGGACCTGGAACGGGGAGCCCTCGCGGAACCGCGCCACAAGGTACTGACCCCGCATCCCGCGACGCCGGACGACATCGCGGGATGCGTCGCGGAAGTCGTGGAGCACTTCGGCTGGTCCGGGCCGGTGGGCGTCACCTTCCCCGGCGTCGTGACCGGCTCCACGATCCGTACGGCGGCCAACGTCGACAAGGGATGGGTCGGCGTCGACGCGGGCAAGCTGTTCGGGGACCGGCTCGGGGGCCGGGCGGTGACGGTCCTGAACGACGCGGACGCGGCCGGGGTCGCGGAGATGACCTTCGGGGCCGGGCGGGACCGTCAGGGCACGGTGATCATGCTGACGCTGGGTACGGGCATCGGCTCGGCCCTCTTCGTCGACGGGCGGCTCGTGCCGAACACCGAGCTGGGCCACCTGGAGCTGAAGGGGCACGACGCGGAGAAGCGGGCCTCGGTGAAGGCGAAGGAGGACGAGGACCTCAGCTGGGAGCACTGGGCGCGGCGGCTGCACAAGTATCTCGCGCACGTGGAGATGCTGTTCTCGCCGGATCTGTTCATCCTCGGCGGGGGAGTGAGCCGCAAGGCGGACAAGTTCCTGCCGCTGATCGAGGGCATCGAGGCCGAGATCGTCCCGGCGGCGCTGCAGAACGACGCGGGGATCGTGGGCGCGGCGATGGCGTCGAAGCGGAGCTGACGGCGCGCCCCGCTTTCGCCGCGCTTACGGGGCGGGGCGGCGGCGCTGCAGGGGGCGGGCGCCGGTGCGCCGGCGCCGCCCCATGTCCCGTACCTTCCGGACGCTGCTGATCAGACCGGCGACGAGCGTGCCCCCGTACAGCCATCCGGCGTGGACGGCGAGGGCGGTGACGACGGCCATCGCCTGGCCGCCGAAGCCGCCCGAGCCGCCGGCGATGGGGATGACGCCCACGGCGAAGGCGATGGGCACGCTGATCGGGGCCGTGACGAGGTCGGCGGTGCGGACCCAGAGCGCGGTGAGGGCGCTGACCGGGAGGAACAGCAGCCCGTAGACGACCGGGGATCCGTCGAGGAGCAGCTGGTCGAGAAAGCCGAGCACGAGCATGACGGCGGAGGCGAAGAGCCCGGCGCCGAGACCGGTCAGGCGGGGGCCGGGCAGCCGTTGGCCGGCGGACGCCGCGGGGGCGACGGGCTTGGGGCGGGCGGGCGCGGCGGCGCGCTCGACCCGGCCGCGGCCGGTGGGGCCGGGGCGGGCGGCGACGCGGTAGACGGCGGCGCCCTCGACGAGCGCGCCGGGCGGGGTCAGAGGGGCGTGCGGCCGCCGGCGGCCCTGAGGCTGACTTGTCCTGTGCTGCTCCACTCCACCAACGTAGGTCGGGTAGGGGTCGGTCACCGCCGTGGGACACGCCCTTTGGGTGACCTTGAAGTCGATATCGACCGAGAGTCGACGGGGAACGCACGTCGCTGGCCGGTTCGCCACGCCCGTAAACTGAGGGATCGGCCCACCGTCCACACCGTGGCCCACACCGCGTCCACCGCATCCATCGCTAGGGAAGTCGCCAACGTGTCGCTCACGATCGGAATCGTCGGCCTGCCGAATGTCGGCAAGTCGACCCTGTTCAACGCCCTGACCAAGAACGACGTGCTGGCGGCCAACTACCCGTTCGCCACGATCGAGCCCAACGTCGGCGTGGTCGGGGTCCCCGACCCCCGCCTGACGAAGCTGGCGGAGATCTTCAGCTCGCAGCGGGTCCTGCCGGCGACGGTCGACTTCGTCGACATCGCGGGCATCGTCCGCGGCGCGAGCGAGGGCGAGGGCCTGGGCAACAAGTTCCTCGCGAACATCCGCGAGTCGGACGCGATCTGCCAGGTCATCCGGGCCTTCAAGGACGAGAACGTCGTCCACGTCGACGGCAAGGTCTCGCCGAAGGACGACATCGAGACGATCAACACCGAGCTGATCCTCGCGGACCTGCAGACGATCGAGAAGGTCCTGCCGCGCCTGGCGAAGGAGGCGCGGATCAAGAAGGACGTGGCGCCGAAGGTCGCGGCGGTCGAGGCGGCGAAGGAGATCCTGGAGAAGGGCGACACCCTCTTCTCGCAGGGCATCCTGCAGGGCTCGGAGAAGGCGGAGCTGCTGCACGACCTGCACCTGCTGACGACGAAGCCCTTCCTCTACGTGTTCAACGTGGACGAGGACGAGCTGACGGACGACGCCTTCAAGGACGAGCAGCGCGCGCTGGTCGCCCCGGCCGAGGCGATCTTCCTCAACGCCAAGCTGGAGCAGGACCTCGCCGAGCTCGACGAGGAGGACGCCATGGAGCTCCTCCAGTCCGTAGGCGCCGAGGAGCCGGGCCTGGCGACCCTCGCCCGCGTGGGCTTCGACACCCTGGGCCTCCAGACCTACCTCACGGCGGGCCCGAAGGAATCCCGCGCCTGGACGATCAAGAAGGGCGCGACGGCCCCCGAGGCGGCCGGCGTGATCCACACGGACTTCCAGAAGGGCTTCATCAAGGCCGAGGTCATCTCCTTCGCGGACCTGGTCGAAACGGGCTCGGTGGCAGAGGCCCGCGCGGCGGGCAAGGCGCGCATGGAGGGCAAGGAGTACGTGATGCAGGACGGCGACGTGGTGGAGTTCCGCTTCAACGTCTAATACGTTCGGTGAAAGGCCGTCTGACCTGCGGTGGAGTGGGTTCGGCGGCCAGCCGAGGACGGTGCTCGACGCCGCGATCCCTCATACATGCGTTTCAACGTGGAGCGGATGCCGCCGTCACGTCGATGATCTAGTAATGCGCAGGTTGGAGGGGGCCTGACCCTAAGGCCAAGCCCCCTCCGAGCCTCGGAGAGCCGACCGTCTACCAGATCAACTCCCGTCCTCGTCTCGTGTGCGGGGTTCGGCGGGACGGCGAGGGCTGTGCGAGGGGTCCCAGACGGGCGAAGACGTCACGTCGTCCTCTCCTCTCTCCCACCAATCGCTGTTCCTTTCTTTTGCGCTGCTCTCCGCCGCCCGGGGCGTGAACGTGTCTTCGCCCGTGTCGTCATCCGGGTCCGCGGCCATGTCGGTGAACGGCGGGTCCTCAGGAGCTGGAGAGTAGGGCGGCCAGGGCGCAGTAGTGCCCCCCTCGTCCGAGGTCTCGCCCTCTGGCCCCTCGTCGGGGGCCAGACCGAAGGCCCGCCTGATCTCGTCGGCGGCCTCATCCAGCCCCTCAGCTTGCAGAAACCGCATCACACGGTGCACGAGCACCGTGTACCCGTCCATGTCCGGTTTGAGGCCCGCAGCCGTCAGCAACAGCCGCAGCCGATCCGAGACCCCCACTTCCTCCTCGCGGTCGAGCATCTCCCCTCCGTGGGCACCCTCGTCCCAAAGCGGTCCCCCAACGGTCGCCTCGCTCCGCACGCCCACGGGCGGAACGAGCAGGTGGCGGAAGAGCTCGGGCACCTCCTCGTCGTTTGCGGCCGCCGCGATCTGGGCGAGCGGGCCGATCATGTGTACCGCCTTCTCGATCTCGTTCTCGTGGCGGGCCAGCCACCACACCACCGCGCTGCCCGCACTCTTGAGTACGTCGTCGCCGAGGTAGCGCCGCTTGTTGCGTTCGTGCTCGCGCTCGTACTCCCAAATCTCCTCGTCCTTGCGAAGATCGTTCAGCTTCCGCAGGCGCTCGCGGTCGGCGGAAGCGAGGGTCAGCGTCACATCGGTGGCCAGGGCCTTCACCCGATCGTTCCGGTCGGGGAGTAGGACGCCCAACTCCCCGTCCAGGAGATACTGCGCGAAGCTCGCCCGGCGGGGTTCCTCGTGGCGGACGACCTCACGGGCCCGGCTGACGACCGAGGAGGCGGCGAGGGCCGGGGAGGCGTCGTCGGACCTGCCGGCGTGGTCGGGAACAGGCTTCCACCACACGGTGGCGGAGAAGAGGAAGTCGTAGCCGTCCGTCGCGCTCGGTAAGACCGCATCGATCACCCGTGTCTCCTGGTACGGCTGCTCCACCGGTACCGCGGGCGGTTCGGGTTCCCCTGGCTCGTACGGGCCGGCCGACGTGCGACCACTGCTGACTACCGTCATCACGACCAGCAGGGAACCCGAGGCCGTGACCATGGACAGGAAGCCCCACAGCCAGGCCGACCAGTCCAGGAGGTTTCCGAGCACAATCGGTGCGAGGCCGCAGAGGGCGACGAACAACAAGCTGGAAAAACGGTGTCTCATCGTGCCTCTTCCGTGGTTCGTGGTCCGGTATCCGCACGCTTCGTGCGGCCGTACTGCACCTGGTCGATGTACTGCCAGAAGAGCGCGGCGACCGCTGCCCGGGACGGTTGGCGCGCGGACCCGGCCCAGTCGCAGGTGATGGTGTAGAGACGGTGGAGGGCCACCGCGCGGCCGCGTGTCGCCCCGACCATCACATCCAGCGCCATCTTCCGTGTGGTGTCGCCCGCCACGGCATTCAGCCAGCTGCTCACCAGCGGGTTCCAGAGCTCCGTCGGCGGCTGGGAGAACACCGCCTCCCAGCCCAGGAACAGGTCCGGCCACGCCGGAGGATCCGGTGCGCGCTCGCTGCTCAACAGTTCTGTCAGCAGACGGAGATGGGGCTCTGCCTCGTGCGGCTCCAGAAGCGCCCTGTCCCGCAAGCGGTCGATCAGCAGCCGGTAGAGCCTGCGGTCGCGGCCGGCGAGTTCGAGGAGCGCCTCCCGGGCCTCGCGCGCCACCTCCCCCTTCCGTACGGCGAGGTAGTGGAGCCGTACCACCGCCTGATCCGGGTGGGTCGCGCTGAGGCTCTGAACGCAGGCTGTAGTCAGGACACGCGCGAGGCCGTCCGGCAAGGAATTGGATCTCACGACGCACTCGTACATCCGCTTGCGGAACCAACCCCCGAACCTCTCGTGGCCGAGACCGAGTTCAAGTGCCGCCACGGCTCGCGGATCGCGGAGCGTTCCGGTTCCCGCCCAGAGGCATACGAGGTCGAAGAGGTGGTCAGGCCGCCCGACGTCCAGGGCTCGTTCGCCGAAGCGGACGACGACGCTCACCCGGTCGTCGGCGGTCAGACCGCGCAGCCCGGCGGCGCGGCCGACCCAGCTACTGAGGTCGTCGCGTACCCCGGGGAAGTTCGTCCAGAAGTACGTCCGTACTGCGTCGGCGTAGGCCAATCGTTCAAAGTGAAGCCGCCCGTTTGGATCCCGCTTGACCCCGAGCCCCGCCAACCGCTCTCCGAAATCCGTCCGACCGAGCTCGGTCGTCGCCTCCTCCTCAAGCCTCACTGTCTTCATGAGACCGTGCCACGCCTCGTAGACGACGTCAGCGCGGGCCTCCTCGAACATCGCCGTCGCCAGCAGTAGGGCACGCTCGGGTGCGGTACGGACCGCGGCCACCTGCCGGCCCACCTCACCGGCACGGTCGGTCACCGCGTGCATTGCCTGGTCGAGCCATCCCGCGAAGTCGGCACCGAACCGGCCGCTGTCGCGGGCGGCTCTCACCAGGCCCGCGAGCTGCGCCAGTTCCCACATGGGGGAGCGGTCGCACAGACTCTGGAGGACGGCGCTCCCCAGGTCCGCGGGGCGGAAGGGCATCCGGTCCATGCGGAGGTACCGGGTGATGACGGCGATGCCCCGGGGGCGTCCAAGCCTCACCGTCTGCGGTGCGAGGTTCCGCGGGTGGGCGTGCTCCAGGCCCGACGGCAGGACGACGACCAAGTGGGCCCCTGCCTCCTGGACCTGTGAACGGCGCACGGCCAGGCGGCGCTGGGCCGTGTCGTACGCCTCCTCGTCGGCGATTCCGGAGAGATCGAGGAGGAAACGGTCCCCCGCGCCGGGAACGAGAGGGTTCTCGTCCTTGCCGTTGGGAAGCTCCTCGAACCGCCCCCCCTCCTGGTCAGCGCCCTCGTCCTCACCGAACCCGTGCAGCAGCATGATCGCCGCGGCGCGGCGGCCGATGCCGGGCTGCCCTTCCAGCAACACCACCGATCCGGGCTTCTCCAGACATTCGGCGGCATGGCGATAGCCCACCGGCGGAACGAACCGGTCAGCCAGGCGCAACCGGTCCTCTCGGGTGATCCGGAGGGACTCGACCCCTTTGCGGATCATCCAATCCGCGCCGATGCCGTAGAAGATGTTCTGGGGACCCGGGCCGCTGTTCACCGGACCATATGCATCCGTGACGGTGACGCGGTCTTGCTCGGTCATCGTCCGTCGTCCGAGCGCCGGCGCTCGCGCTCGAAGCGCTGGTGGACCGTGCCGCTGTTGTCGCCTGCCGTGAACTGGACCCCGGTGTTGTCACCCTCGAAGTGAGGCGCGTTGTACTGGTGGCCCCGACCGGTGTTCACGGGTCCCTGCGGCTCGTTGACAAAGGTGCCGGAGAGATCTCCGTTGAGGTTTCCGATGCCGCCGCGCACGCGCTGCTCGACATCGCGCGTCCGCATCCTGGGGTGCCCACCCTCCCGGGTCGGCTTCTCGCGGGACTTCGCCTCCGCTCGCTCCCGCGCCGCATGGGCGTCGAGATCCTCCGTGCCCAGTCCGGGCAGCAGCCGGGCGAGGGTGTCGCCGAGCGCCGTCAGGTCCGACTCCGCGTTCCGGTGGTCGAACCGCTTGTACTGGCAGTCCGCCAGCTCCAGCAGGTCGTCCGGGAGGACAGCGCGGTCGATCCGTGTGGCCTTGCCGACGAGCACGGGGATCACCAGGACACCGCGGTCGAGCGCGGTCTGGATCTCACGACGGGTCCAGTCCTGCTCCGTCTCGAGGGCGAGGCGGCCGTCGGCCCCCCGCACCTGTGCCCAGCGCGGGCCGATCACGGCGAGGAGCGCCTCGCACTCCTCCACTGCCTTGACCAGTTCCACCGGAAAACGGCGTCCGGCCTCGATCGAGTTGCTGGCGAAGAAGATCCGCTCGGATCCGAACCGGCGCGAGAGCTCTCGCGCGATCATGGTTGCGGCGGACTCCTCGTCGCCTGTGCGGTAGTTGACGAAGACGTCGGGCATGAAGGTTCCCTTCGGGAAAAGGAAGACGGGGTGAACGGGCACGGGGCTGTGGTCCGCCCGGCCATGCGGTTCCGACCGTGGGACGGCATGGCGCATCCACGGGAAAGCTTGAGGACGGAAGGCGCCACCTGGTGCTCACTTCGCGGACGGCTCGAAGAAGCCGGAGTGCGATGCGAACGCGCCGAGCGGTCATCGGAGGGTCCCGCCGGGGATCGTCGGATCCGGAGGGCCGGGGGGAGCAGGTAGAGCGGCGAGCCGGCGGCTCGAGCCTGTGTCGGTCGTGGAGAGGCTGTCAGTCGTGCGCGGGGGCGAGTACGCGTGCCAGCGCGGGCTGCAGATCACGCACAGCGCGGCTGCTCCGGAACCGGGCAAGTTCCCGTGAGAGACGCCGAACGTCGCTGTTCACCGTCGCCGACGGAACAGCCGACATGACGCCGAGCAGCTCTGCGGCGATCGTGCACGCGTGCTCGACCTCTCCGGAAGCGGCATGGGCCAGGGACCTGCGGAATCCGTACCGGGTGCGCGTGCGCAGCGCGTGCGGCGGGATGCGGCGGTACTCCCGGTCGAGCACCTCGGCGGCGGCCTTGGGGCGGCCGAGGTCGTGCAGGCACCAGCCGGTCGACATCGCCGCCGGATCGCTCACATGGGATGTGCCGATCACGGGCTCCGCGCCGTTGCGGGAGTCGTCGCTGGCGAGTAGTTCCCGCGCCCTGTCGAGGCTGCGGAGGCAGTCGACCTCGTTGCCGACGAGCGCGTGCCCTTGGGCCTCCCGTTGGGCCGCGAGTCCCCGGATGCGCGGCGGGAGTTCGCTGCTCTGGGCGCGCCGGGCCAGGGCTACGGTGCCGACGGCGTCCCCGCCGTACATCGTGACCAGGGCACGTCGCACCAATGCGTAGGAACCGAGGTGCGAGTCACCCCCGGCGCGCGCCATCTCGGCGGCCTCGCCCGTCCAGCCGAGTGCCGCGTCCCGGTCTCCGGCCTCCTGGGCCATCCAGCCGGTGAACTCCGCGAACCGCGAGGCGAGCAGGAGTGCGGGGGCCCGAGAAGCGGACGGGGCGGCGCTGGCCAGCCCGGTGATCATGCGGGTCTGCGTCTCAAGGAGAGGCAACAGGACCTTGGGTGCCGTGGATTGGCCGAGCTTCCGCAGCTGGTCGAACTGCATGCGGAAGGAGGGCAGGAGGGGGTCGTCGGTGGAGGGCAGCGCCTGACTGCCGAGTTTCAGGCCGAGGTCGATCAGCACTCCTGTACCCGCCGAGAGGACCGCCCGGCGCCCGACGAGCCAACGGCTCGGACCGGCGGGGGATTCGGCGGTGCCCGAGTCCGACTGGGGACGGGTGACCAGGCGCTGCAGCTCGCCGTCCGCGCCGAGGAAGGCGTCGCACCGCCGGGCCAGTTCGGGGGACGCGCAACGCTCCCCGCGCTCGACTTTGCTGAGGTGCCCCTTGTCGTAGTTGAGCGCTGCGGAGAACTCGGTCAGTGTCAGCCCCGCTTCTACTCGTAAGCGGCGAAGCTCCGGTCCGAAACGTAAAGTTGCGTCCATCATTAACCTCCCCTTGAACAGTGACCGCGAGAGCCGGCCGTCCTCGTGGCGAGCCGTCATGCGACGATCATTGGTCGCCACGAAACACGACGACGAACACCCGCTGTGACGACGCCACTTCGCTTTGCATCCGAGAGCGAGTCTGGCACGACGCGCGCCTGGAGAATTGGGGTTCGGGGGTGTTGCCCGTTGCCTCCTTTGTTCCCCGTTGTTCCCCGTCCGTTCCTGGAGTGACTGGCGTTGACCACTATCGGGACAAAGTGATCGCTAGTGTCAGATCGCGGGCGCGTCCAGCCGTTCACGCAGTCTCAGAGTTGATCGATCCAGCTGCGTGGGTCGGCCCGGTCCGGGTGGACCACTGGTCCAGAGACCGCCAGGCTGGGTAAGACGAGACGCGGCCACGACGCCGTCGGCCACAGTTCGGCCGCCTCTTCGTAGACCTCGATGGCGGTCAGCTGCCCGAAGCCGCCGAGGGAGGGCAGTCCGTCGATGACGGCGGGAAGGGCGTCGGAGCCGATGCCGATCAGTTCAGCGCGGGCGTCGTACGACGGACCGGCCGACTCGTCCAGCTGCTGGACGAGTCTCTCGATGTGGGTGGTCATGGCTGGTCCCGGCGCCAGAAAGTAGGCAGCCACCAGCAGAGCACCGAGCGGTTTTCGGGCCACGGGGCGCGGTCCTCGGTTGCCCAGTCCTCGAAGGAGTCGCGCGTCAGGTCGATGGGTCGCCAGGCGGGGTCGAGCGGTTCGTCCTCCGCCGGCGGGCGGACGAACCGGCGGTCGTGCTCGTCGCAGGCGCCGAAGTCCTGGTAGTTGCGCTGAGCCTCGATCAGGGACACCTTGTTCGCGCCGCCGGGCATGGTCGGCCAGCGGAACTGGACCCCGTCGTCCTCCCAGAAGCAGATGGGGCAGATCTCGTACGAGCCGGGCATCGCGCCCAGCACGTGGTGTCCGCAGCAGGGGCAGGGGTAGGAATCGCTCACCTGCGCAGTCTCGTGGCGGGTCCTGCCGGTGCGCCATGGATTTCTCTGCCTCAGGACCCTCGACCAGTCCGCGGCCAGTCCGCAGGGCACCCCTCACGGCCAGCAGGGAGACTGCCTCAGACCTTGACGACCTCCACGAGGGCCGCACAGGGGTGGCCCTCGTAAGAGGGGCATTCCTTCATCCCCGCTCGGCGTGTGGAGGGTGCTCGCCGGCGCGAGGGCGCGGCCTCCCGTGCGCGCCCCCCGCCCCCCTACGTCGCCGGCAGCAACCCCAGCTGGTCCAGGAACTCCATCTGGTCGAAGTAGAGCCGGTAGCTCACGATGCGGCCGTCCGCGACCGTCGCCAGGTCGATGCCGCGCATCGTGAGGTGTTTGTCCGTCGGCGGGAGGGTCTCCCCCGTGGGGAGTGCGATCGGGCCGGTGTTGCGGCCGCTGTAGATGCCCTCGTCGATGGCGGTGTCGCCGACCTCGTACGCGTGCAGGGACGTGTACGTCGCCTCCGGGACGGCCTCCGTCATCAGGCGCCAGTACTCGACGATGGCCTCGCGTCCGCGCATCTCGCCGCCGTCCGGGGTGTACGCGACGGCGTCCTCCGCGAAGAGGCCGGCGATGGCCTCCAGGTCAGGCTTCCCGGTGATCGCCTCGGTGAGGCGCTCCATCAGGACACGTGCCTCTCCCATGATCCACCTCCTCAGAGGAATGGGTGGCTCACCCCCATTTTCCCACCGAAAGGCCGCCCCCGCGGGGTACGCCCGGGGCATCCTGGATCTTGCGCGCACCGCAGGAACCCGACACCCCCGCCCGGCTCTCCACGACGAACGGAGCGCACCATGTCGTACCCCCCGCCCCGCTACCACGGCGACGACGGAGAGATCAGCGCCTCCTTCCGCCCCGCCGGCGCCCCCGCCGAACTCACCGTCTCCAACGGGACCCGGACGCACTATCTCGCCACCACCGCCTCCACCGGCGGCGAGTTCGGTCTCTACCGCGTCGACATGACGCCCAAGGCCGGCGGGCCCAGCACCCACTTCCACCGGACGATCTCCGAGAGCTTCTTCATCCTCGACGGGACCGTCCGCCTCTACGACGGCGCCCAGTGGGTCGACGCCACGAAGGGCGACTTCCTGTACGTACCGACCGGCGGGCTGCACGCCTTCCGGAACGAGTCGGACGAACCTGCCTCCCTCCTGCTGCTCTTCGCGCCGGGCGCGCCCCGTGAGGAGTACTTCGAGAAGGTCGGGACGGTGGCGCGGATGACCGACGAGGAGCGGGCGGAGTTCTTCCTCGAACACGACACCTACTGGGTCGACTGAAGCGGCCCCCGAGCCGTCCTCAGGGGACCAGGCCCGTCTTCGCGCCCGCCCCGCACAGCGGCACCACGCACCGCCCCGCGGGCGGCGCCGCCCGCACCGCCGCCCAGCACACGGCGCCCGTCGCCTCCACGAAGAGCCCGCGGCGGGCCAGGTCCCGCTGGGCCGAGCGGATCTGGTCCTCCGTCACCGTGCGGAAGGTCCCGCCCGACGCGCGTACCGCAGCCAGGATCTGGCGGGCGCGGGGCGGGGCGGTGATCGCGATCCCCTCGGCGAGGGTGGGTCGGGCGGGGGCGGGCGCGGCCGGTTCCGCCTCGCCCGCGTGGAAGGCCGTGGCGAGCGGGGAGACCGCCTCGGCCTGCACGGCGACCAGCGCCGGGCGCCGGTCGACGAGCCCGTGGCCGTACAGTTCCTCGACCGCGAGCGCGGCGCCCAGGAGGAGGGTGCCGTTGCCGACCGGGACGACGAGCGTGTCCGGAAGGCTGCCGCCGAGGTCCTCCCAGATCTCGTACACGTACGTCTTGGTGCCGTGCAGGAAGTGCGGGTTGTGGACGTGCGAGGCGTAGAAGACGCCGGGCTCGTCCGCCGCCGCGCGGGCGGAGCGCGCCGTGGCCTCGCGGTCGCCCGGGACCTGCGTCAGGCGCGCGCCGTGGGCGCGGATCTGCTCCAGCTTCTTGGGCGAGGTGCCCTGCGGTACGTGGACGACGCAGTCGAGGCCCGCCCGCGCGCAGTAGGCGGCGATCGCCGTCCCCGCGTTCCCGCTGCTGTCCGCCACGACATGGCCGAGACCGCCCCCCTCGGCGAGCCGGAGGGCGAGTTCGGCGAGCATGACGGCGCCGCGGTCCTTGAAGGAGAGCGTCGGCATGAGGAAGTCGAGTTTGGCCGAAACGCCCTCGGTGAGGGGGACGAGGGGCGTACGGCCCTCGCCGAGGGTCACGGCGGGGGCGTGCGTGGCGAGCGGCAGTGCCTCTGTGTAACGCCACAGTGAATTCACGCGGGACGTGAGGGACGGGGGAGACGTGAGGGAAACGGGCCCGCTCGTGAACTCGAGATCCCAGGGACCGCGGCATCGCGGACAACACCAGGTGAGGGAGTCGGCGGGGGCGTGGACCCGGCAACGGGGGCAGACGTAGGCCGTCATGCGGGTCAGCATGGCAGCCGTGTGGCCGCTGTGTGACGGGGCGCTCGCAGGTCTTGTGAGATTCCTATGGATCCGTCAATCTTTCGCTCGGCAGCCGGATGTACGACCCGGCGAGGACGCGTCCCGGTGTCCTCGGACGCCGTGTTGTCATGCACCTGCCATTCCCCCACAGCAGCGCAGCACCTATGAGGAGGACCCCTCACATGTCAGTGATGCGTGACTCGCGGCGCAGACTCGCCGCCGCCAGCGCCATAGCCGTCGCCGCTCTGGCCCTCGGCTCCGTCTCCGCCCTCCCGGCCACCGCGGCCGAGGCCGCTCCGGAAGGTGTCATCCAGAACGCCGGAGCACCCGGCACGGTGGCCGGCAGCTACATCGTCACCCTCGACGAGTCCGCGCAGGCGGAGACGGCGAAGGGCCGCGCGGTCGCGGCCGAGTACGGCGCCACGATCAAGAAGACGTACACCTCGGCGCTCAACGGCTACCACCTCGAACTCTCCGAGGCGCAGGCGAAGAAGCTCGCCGCGGACCCGGCCGTCGAGTCCGTCGTGCAGAACCGTGTCTTCACGGTCAGCGGGACGCAGCCCTCCCCGCCGTCCTGGGGCCTGGACCGGATCGACCAGCGGGCCCTCCCGCTGAACCAGAGCTACACCTACCCGGACAGCGCGGGTCAGGGCGTCACGGCGTACATCATCGACACGGGTGTACGGATCTCCCACAGCGACTTCGGCGGCCGGGCGTTCAACGGCTTCGACGCCATCGACAACGACAACGTCGCCCAGGACGGCCACGGCCACGGCACGCACGTCGCCGGCACCGTCGCGGGCTCGGCCTACGGTGTCGCCAAGAAGGCCAAGATCGTCGGCGTCCGCGTGCTCAACAACCAGGGCTCCGGCACGACCGCGCAGGTCGTCGCCGGCATCGACTGGGTGACCCGGAACGCCGTGAAGCCGGCCGTCGCCAACATGAGCCTCGGCGGCGGCATCGACTCGGCCCTCGACACGGCCGTGCGCAACTCGATCGCCTCGGGCGTCACGTACGCCGTCGCGGCGGGCAACGACAACTCCAACGCCTCCAACTACTCGCCGGCGCGCGTCACCGAGGCGATCACGGTCGGCTCCACGACCAACACCGACGCCCGCTCCAGCTTCTCCAACTACGGCAACGTCCTAGATTTGTTCGCCCCGGGCTCCTCCATCACCTCGGCCTGGAACAGCAGCGACAGCGCCACCAACACCATCTCCGGTACGTCGATGGCGACCCCGCACGTCGCCGGAGCCGCCGCCGTCTACCTGGCGGACAACCCGTCGGCGACCCCGGCGCAGGTCTCGACCGCGCTGACCACCGCCGCCACCCCGAACGTGGTGACCAACCCCGGCACCGGCTCGCCGAACAAGCTCCTCTTCGTCGGCGGCGGCACCACCCCGCCGCCCGGCAAGAAGTTCGAGAACACCGCGGACTACGCCATCGCCGACAACGCGACCGCCGAGTCCCCGGTCACCGTCAGCGGCGTCGCCGGCAACGCGCCGGCCGCCCTGCAGGTGCCGGTGAACATCGTCCACACCTACATCGGTGACCTCCAGGTCCAGCTGATCGCCCCCGACGGCACGGCGTACACGCTCAAGGGGTACGGCACCGGCGGCAGCGCGGACAACATCAACACCACGTACACCGTCAACGCCTCCTCCGAGGTCGCGAACGGCACGTGGAAGCTGCGGGTCAGCGACAACGCGAACTACGACACCGGGAAGATCGACTCCTGGGCGGTGCAGTTCTGAAGCCTTGCCCGTGGTGCGTGGTCCATGGCGGTGACGCCTGATCGCCTGGACCGCAGGGCATAGCGCGTGACACCGGGGGCGGTCGCCGACGGGCGGCCGCCCCTTCCGTCATGCCCGTACGGGTCGAGCGCGGCCGCCCCGGGCCACCGGATCGAGTCCCCCGCCCTTCGGCCCCGCTCCCCGGACCGCGTACGATGCGCGCGCCCGTTCGTGTGTTCGTATCGCCAGGCCCAACAGGAGCGCCGTACCCGTGGAGTCCCTTCCGCCGCCCCAGGATTCCCCGCCCCCGCGGCAGAACTGGGCCGCTCCCGGCACGGGGCCGGCCGACCCCGGACCGACCCCCTCCGGCCCTTACGGGGGCCCCTACGGCCCCGGCCCCGCGCCCGGTCCCGTCCCCGGCCCCGGGTCCAACCCCTACGCGCCCCCTTACGGGACCGGCCCCGGCCCGCTCGGTGCGCCGCCGCGCGTGACCAACGGGTTGGCCATCGCCTCCCTGGTCTCCGGCATCCTCTGCTGCCTCCCGCCGCTCGGGCTGGTCCTCGGCGTGATCGCCCTGCCGCGGATCAAGAAGAGGAACCAGACCGGGAAGGGCCTCGCGATCGCCGGTATCGCCCTGTCCCTCACCAGCTCCCTGCTGCTGACCCTCGGTCTGGTGACCGGCGGGATCGGCAAGGCCTGGAAGGGGGTCGAGGAGGGGCTCGGCGAGGCGTCCCGCTCCGCGTCGACGTACGGGCTGCGCACCGGCGAGTGTTTCGACGTCGACGGCACCCTGGACGCCCTCGACGCTCCGGTCGAGGAGGTGAACTGCGCCGTCGCCCACGAGGGGGAGGTCACCGCCACCTTCCCGCTCACCGGCTTCACGAAGTGGCCGGGCGACACGGTGCTCGACGGGATCGCGTGGGACCGCTGCGAGCGGCTCGGCGATGAGTACGCCCTGGACTCCTGGGTGGTCCCCGAGAACGTCTGGACGTACTACTACCTCCCCACGAGGGAGAGTTGGCGGACCGGCGACCGGACCGTGATCTGCGCGCTCGTCACCGAGAGCGAACCGGTCACGGGGTCGCTGCGCAACGACGAGACGATGCTCGACGCCGACCAGGTCCACTTCCTCCGGGCCCTCAACACCTTCGACGCCGCCCTGTTCGACGAGCCGGAGGCGGGCCCGTCGGAGGACCTGAAGGCCAACACCGCCTGGGCCTCCCGGGTCCGCACCGCCCTCACCGGGTCCAGCCGGAGCCTGGCCGGCCACCGCTGGCCCGGGGACGCGGCCGCTCCGGTGGCCGAGCTGGTCAAGGAGATGGACGCGGCGGCGAAGGAGTGGGCCGCGCTGGCGGGGGCGGCCGACGCGGCCGCCTTCCGCGAGCGGTACGACACGGCCTACGACCTCACGGCCTGGGGGTCGGTGTTCGACGTGCGCACGGCCCTGGGACTCCCCGACGAGAGCGGGACGCAGGGCGCGGGGGAGGGCGGTACGCAGGGCGGCGGGCCCGGCTCGGAGCCGGGGGAGGCCGTCTGAGGCAGGCAGTGGGGCCGAGTCGCCTCAAGGAGACCCGGCCCCGGAGGCGGTCTGAGGCAGGCAGTGGGGCCGGGTCGTCTCAAGAAGACCCGGCCCCACTGCCGTACGCCGCGCGCCTCAGCGGCGGCCGAGGCCCCGGTCGACCGAGTTGATCAGCTCACCGTCGGGGGTGTCGCCGTCCAGCGACCAGAACATCGCGCCTCCGAGCCCCTTGGCCCGGACGTACGCCGCCTTGGTGCGCAGCACCTGCGGGTCGTCGTACGTCCACAGCGTCGTCCCGTCGAAGAGCCACGCGTGGCCGTTCCGCCAGTCGCGGTGCACGGTGTACGCCCCCGAGTCGGCGAGCTTCTTCAGGGCCTTGTAGTCCTCGTAACCGTTCGCCCAGGTGGCGGGGGCGGGGCCGGCCGCCGGGTGGCCCATGCCGTTCCCGCCGCCCGTCACTCCCGTCCAGCCCTGGCCGTAGAACGGCATGCCGACCACGAGTTTGCGGGCGGGCGCGCCGCGCCGCAGCCAGTCGCCGACGGTCTGGTCGACGCTGAAGTCGCCGCGGCCCGCGAAGAGGGCCGACTGCTGCGCCGTGGTGGACTCCCAGGGGCCGTGGAAGTCGTACCCCTGGAGGTTGACGAAGTCCAGGTCGCGCATGATCTTGCGGACCTCGAAGCCCGCGTCGATCTTGGCCGGGGCGGTGGGGACGAAGGCGGTCAGCTCGTAGTGCTTGCGCTTCTTGCCGCGCTCCGTGGCCTTGGCGTACGCGTCGAGCTGGCTGCGGAACTCCCGTACGAGAGCGGTGAAGTTCTGCTTGTCCTCCGGGCGGTGGACGGTGTCGACGTCACCGGCCGAACCCGGCCACTCCCAGTCGAGGTCGATGCCGTCGAAGATTCCGGCGGCGGCTCCGGCGCCGCCGCGGGCGCCGTCGACGGGCAGGTCGCCCTTGATGTAGAGGTCGATGCAGGAGGAGACGAACGCCTTGCGGGAGGCGGGGGTGAGGGCCGCGTCCGAGAAGTGCGTGGACCAGCTCCAGCCGCCCAGCGAGATCATGACCTTGAGGCCGGGGTGCTTGGCCTTCAGCTCGCGCAGCTGGTTGAAGTTGCCGGCCAGGGGCTGTTCGGCGGTGTCGGCGACTCCGTCGACCGAGCCCGCCGCGTCCAGCGGGCGGACGTAGTCGGCCCAGGCGTCGGCCTCGCCGGGGGTGTTGCCGGTGAAGCACTTGCCGTCGGGACCGACGTTGCCGAAGGCGTAGTTGATGTGGCTCAGCTTGGCAGCGGTCCCGCTGGTCTCCAGATCCTTCACCTGGAAGTCGCGTCCGTAGACGCCCCATTGGGTGAAGTACCCGACGCGCTTGTACGACGGGCCGCCGTGGCCGTGGCCGTGGCCCGAGGAGGTGGGGGATGCGGGGGACGAGGAGGCCCGGTCGCCCGGGGCCGCGCCGGCGGTGGGCGCGAAGGCGGCCACCAGACCGAGGGACACGGCGGCGATCGCCAGCCGGGCAAGGGGTGTTCGACGCATGAGGCTCGTTTCCTGTGCGTGTGCCGGAAGGGAGCTGTGCTCACAGGAACGTATTGGTCTGGACCAATGGGGTCAAGGGGTTCGGCGGATCTCGGCACTTCCCGGCGGGCCGCTGCGTGCGCCCCGTGGTCATACCTGCGGTAAGAGCGTGCGTAAAGGCAAGTCATCACTTCGAGTGAAACTTTGGCCCATGCTTGCGGGTGTGCACCGTGGGTTGTCACTCTGTAGCTGTCCGTCAAGCTGAGGGGAGTGTCCAGTGACGTTCGGTGAGCAGCCCGCCTATCTTCGCGTGGCGAGCGATCTCCGGGAGAAGATCGCCAATGGCTCGCTGCCGCCGCACACCCGACTGCCCTCGCAGGCCCGCATCCGCGAGGAGTACGGCGTCTCGGACACGGTCGCGCTGGAGGCCCGCAAGGTGCTGATGGCCGAGGGCCTGGTGGAGGGCCGCTCCGGGTCCGGGACGTATGTCCGCGAGCGGCCGGTGCCGCGCCGGATCGCCCGGTCCGGGTACCGCCCGCCGTCCGGCGCCAGCCCCTTCCGCCAGGAGCAGGCCGCCGACGGGGCGCGCGGCACCTGGGAGTCCAGCAGCGAGCAGGAGCAGGCGAGCGCGACCGTGGCCGCGCGGCTCGGCATCGAGCCGGGGGAGCGCGTGATGCGCACGCGGTACGTCTATCGCGACGCGGGCGAGCCGATGATGCTCTCCACCTCCTGGGAGCCCCTCGAGGTCACCGGCCGGACCCCCGTGATGCTCCCCGAGGAGGGCCCGCTCGGCGGCTGCGGGGTCGTCGAGCGCATGGCCGCGATCGACGTGGTCGTCGACAACGTGGTGGAGGAGGTCGGGGCGCGCCCCGGCCTGGCGGAGGAGCTGCTCGCGCTCGGCGGCGTGCCCGGCCATGTGGTGATGGTCGTCGAGCGGACGTACTACGCGTCGGGCCGGGCGGTCGAGACCGCGGACGTGGTCGTCCCCGCCGACCGCTACCGCATCGCCTACCACCTCCCGGTGCGCTGACCCGGCGGCTTGATCCGAGGGCTTGACCGGCGGGCGCGAGCGCGGGGCGAGGGCGGCCGTCCGACGGCGCTGCACGCGGCCGCGCCGACCCCGCGCATCGGGACGCCCCCGCCTGCCGGGCCCTGCCTCCGCGCCCGCCCGCCGGGCCTTTCCCGCTGAACCCTCCTCCCTGCCCCCTCCCCCCGCCTGGCCACGCCCCCCTTTCCCGACACCTCGCATGAAATTCCGGACATCGCCGTCGGCCCTTCCCGCCGGCCCCTGTCCGCTCGGCGAACAGCTCTCGGGCGCCGCCGCCCGGCCCGGTCGGCGGTAAGAAACCCGAGGCCGCGGGCCCTGCCCCGGCCCCGGCGCCGGACGATGTCCTCCTGCCCAAGAGCCGACGCCCCGTCAGGTCGTTGGGCTTCCCTTCGATGGTTCCCGGCCGGATTCGTACCTCTTCGTGAAAACCCGTATCCGCTGTGTAAAGGTCAGGCGTAAGCTCAGGCATATGCGGATTGCGGTTTCCTGGAGATCCTTTGAGATGTCCGTACCGGCGGAGGGAGAAGCCCGATGACCGACAGTGGTCCTGTCCTTCCCTGGCTGGTCATACGGCAGGACGACAACGGCAACCGCTATCGCGTCGGGCGGTACGCCACCCAGGACGAGGCCCAGAAGATCGCCGACAGCCTCGACGCGAGCGGACACCGGCAGCTCTACTGGGTGGAGCGCATCGGCCAGCCCGCTCTCTGACCCCCGCGGGATACGCTCCCGCCCATGACAGAGCAGAGCGCGGACCGTGTGATCGTGGTCGCCGGAGCCGTGTACGACCGGGGGCGGCTGCTGGCCGCGCGCCGCAGCGCCCCCGTCGAACTCGCCGGCCGGTGGGAGTTGCCCGGCGGCAAGCTGGAGCCGGGGGAGAGCGCCGAGGACGCCCTCGTCCGCGAGCTGCGCGAGGAGCTCGGCGTCGAGACCGAGCCCGGCGAGCGCATCCCGGGCGAATGGCCCCTCAAGCCCGGCTACGTCCTCCAGGTGTGGACCGCCCGGCTCCTCTCCGGTGAGCCGCGCCCTCTGGAGGACCACGACGAACTGCGCTGGCTGGCCCGCCATGAACTCGACTCCGTCGACTGGCTCGACCAGGACCGCCCCGCCGTCGCCGAGGCGGGACGACGGCTCCCGGCCATCCCGGCGGACGACGCGCGCGCCTGAAGGGCCAGGGCTCCGGGGCGACCGGAGCGCGGGGCCGCCGCCACCCCTTCGGGCCGGCCCCGAAAGCCCGGGAAGAGGAGTCGTAAGGGGAGGCCCCGCTTCCGTGTGCCCCTCCGCGCGACCCTTCGTACGCCGTTCGTGCCACCATGCGCCTGCGAGTGACATCCCGCGATATCCCGCCCCGAATATCGGGTATGTCCTGAATAACCCCCCGAAAGAGGACTGGGTCTTCCTGCTGATGCTGGGTTGGGGAAGTGATCGGGTGTGATCGACACCGAAGGCGACTGTGCCGAGTGGTCCTTCCCCGCGGAGGCCGACGCCGTGCGCACCGCCCGCCACGCGGTACGCGACACACTCCGGGCCTGGCGGCTCGACGCGGCGATCGGTGATGTCACGGTCCTGCTGGTGAGCGAGCTGGTGACCAACTCCCTGCGCTACGCCTCCGGCCCGATCGGGGTGCGGCTCGTCCTCCTCCACGCCGACGGCGAGGGCTCCGCCCACTACTCCGCGCTCCTCGTGGAAGTCTCCGATCCGCTTCCGGATCCGCCCACCGAACGCTCCGCGGGCCCCGACGACGAGGGCGGTCGCGGTCTGCAGCTCGTGGCCTGTTCCGCTCGCCGCTGGGGAACCCGCAAGGGCAGGACGGGCAAGACAGTGTGGTTCGAGCTGGCTCTGCCTGGTTAGAAGACGGGTGGGACGACGATCAACGGGAGCTCGGCTCAAAATGAACGAGACCACCCTGTGATCGTGAACGTCGTGCCGTCGGGGGCCGTAGTGCTGAATACTGCGGGCATGGCCGGTCCGGTGCGGTGAGCTGGAGGGGACGGTCGCGTGAGCGAGATACCTGAGTCGGCGAGCGGCGTCGTGTGGCAGAGCAGCCCGCCCGGCTCGATCTATGACTACATCCGGGTCGCCTCCTTCTCGATAGGGCCCGACGGGCTCGTCGACCAGTGGAGCCGCCGGGCCGTCGACCTCTTCGGCGTGCCCGCCCAGGAGGCGATGGGCAAGGACCCGGTCGAGGCCTTCATGCCCGCCGACCTGCGGGAACGAGGCCGGCGCCGGGTGGCGGAGGTCCTCGACGGCAAGGAGTGGACGGGCCTCGTCCCCTTCCGCATCCCGGGCCAGAAGCGTCCCGAGGGCATCGCCGAGATGTACGTCATGCCCAGCGAGACCTCCGACGGGGAGCGGGCCGCGCTGTGCATCGTCGTCGACGTGCGGGCGCTGCGGCGCATCGAGACCGACCTCGCCGCCTCACAGGCCATTTTCGGCCAATCGCCCTTCGGCTTTCTGCTGTTCGGCACCGACCTCACCGTGCAGCGCGCCAACCAGCGCTTCGCCACCGTCTTCGGCGGCTCCGCCGACGACCACCGGGGCCGTACCGTCCACGACTACCTCTCCCGCCCCGAGGCCGACCGGATGACCGCCGCGCTCCGGCGGGTCCTGGAGACCGGCGAGTCCGTCAACGACCTCCAGATCGTCGGGGCCGCCCCCGGGTCCCGCGACCGGCGCCACTGGGCCATCAACCTCTACCGCGTGCACAGCGGCACCGGCCGGCCCATCGGGGTCGCCGGGCTCGGCATCGACGTGACCCGCCGGCACAACGCCGCCCGGGAGGCCCGCAACGCCCGCCGCAACCTGGCCCTCCTCAACGAGGCGGGCGCCCGGATCGGCAACTCCCTCGACCTGGAGGCCACGGCCCGCGAACTCCTCGCCGTCGCCGTCCCCGGCTTCTGCGACCTCGCCTCCGTCGACCTCTACCAAGGGCTGCTGACCGGCGACGAGGCCCCGCCCGGGCGGTGGGGCAGCTCCCACGACGTGGGCTACGGCGCGGGCAGCGCCGAGCTGCGCCGGGTCGCCTTCGCCAGCGCCGTCTCCGACGCCCCGACCCGTGGCCCGCTCGGGGAGCCCGGCGCCGAGGGCGGCTGTTGCGGCACCGAACCGGTCGAGGTCGGCTCCGTCCACCGCTACCCCTTCAACTCGCCCTGCGCGGGCGCCCTGCGCACCGGGCGGCTGCGCACGATGCCCGGCGAGGAGGGCGGCCTCGTCCAGTCCACCCTCGTCGTGCCGATGGTGGCGCACGACACCGTCGTCGGACTCGTCCAGTTCTCCCGTACCAAGGGCAGCGAGCCGTTCGGCGAGCGGGACCGGGCCCTCGCCGTCGAACTGGCCGCCCGCGCCGCCGTCTGCATCGACAACGCCCGCCTCTACCGCCGCGAGCACGAACGCGCCCTGATCCTCCAGCGCAGCCTCCTGCCGCCCGGCGACCCCGAGGCCGCCGGTCTCGACATCGCCTGCCGCTATCTCCCCGGCACCGCCGCCACCGAGGTCGGCGGCGACTGGTTCGACGTCATCGAGCTGCCCGGCCACCGCACCGCCCTCGTCATCGGCGACGTCATGGGCCGCGGCCTGCGCGCCGCCGTCGCGATGGGCGAACTCCGCACCGCCGTGCGCACCCTGGCCCAGCTCGACCTCGAACCCGCCGAGGTCCTCTCCCACCTCGACGAGATCGCCCGCGGCCTCGGCGCCCCGGCCGGCGCGCAGCAGAGTGGCCGCGCCCACAAGGCCCGCGGGCCCGAACTCTCCGAGGTCTACCTCGCCACCTGCGTCTACGCGGTCTACGACCCGGTCACCCGGCGCTGCACCTTCGCCAACGCCGGCCACCTGCCCCCGGTCCTCGTCGAACCCGGCGAGCGGGCGCTCCTCCTGGACGTGCCGCCCGGGATGCCGCTCGGCGTCGGCGGCGAACCCTTCGAGGAGGTGGAGGTCGAACTGCCGGAAGGCTCCCTGCTCGCCCTCTACACCGACGGGCTCGTCGAGTCGCGGGACCAGACCCTCGACGACGGGCTGCGGGCCTTCCGCAGCGCCCTCACCGACCCCGCGTGCCCCCTCGAGGACGTCTGCGACCACGTCCTGACCACCCTGGACACCTCGCACGGCGAGGACGACATCGCGCTCCTGATGGCGCGGATCCAGGGCCTGCCCACGGAGGCGGTCGGCGACTGGCGGCTGTCGAGGGAGCCCCGCTCGGTCGGCCGGGCCCGTGAACTGGCCCGCGCCCAGCTCACCGCCTGGGACCTCGAACCCCTCGTCGACACCGTCGAACTGCTCGTCAGCGAGCTGGTCACCAACGCCCTGCGGTACGGCGAGGGCGAGATCAGACTGCGGCTGCTGCGCGACCGCACCCTGGTCTGCGAGGTCTGGGACGCCGGCCTGGTCCAGCCGAGGCGCCGCCGGGCCCGGGACACCGACGAGGGCGGCCGCGGGCTGCAGCTCGTCGGCCTGCTCAGCGCCGCCTGGGGCTCGCGCCGCACACCGAGGGGCAAGACGGTCTGGTTCGAACTGCCCCTGCCGGACGGCGACGGGGTCGCCGAGCCGACGGTGGAGCAGCTCCTCAGCATGTTCTGACGGCGGGACGGCTTGGCGAGCGCGACGGCGTGATGGCTTGGCGGCGGGACGGCCCGGTCGCCCGGCAGCCCGGTGGCGTACGGCTCGACGCCCCGGCCCGCACCCCGCACCCCCGCCGGACTGGCGGCGCGAAGTGCGGGCCGCGTCAGCCCTTGAGCGCCGCGAGGCGGGCCTCGATCTCCGCGCTGTCGCCGAGCGCGTCCAACTGCTCGAACTGCGCGTCCAGCGAGGAGGCGGCGAGCTCCTGCTTGCCCATCGCCTTCGCCTCCTCCCGGCGCACCTTGTCCTCGAAACGGCTCAGCTCGCTCGTCGGATCCAGGACGTCGATGTCCTTCACCGCGTCCATCATCCGGTTCTGCGCCTGCGCGGACGCGGAGCGGGCCACCAGCTCGTCGCGCTTCGCCTTCAGTTCACCGAGCTTGTTCCCCATCTGGTCGAGCCCGCGCTTGAGCTTCTCCACCACCTCGGTCTGGGAGGCGATCGTCGGTTCGGCCGTCCGCGCCTCCTTCTCCGACTGGAGCTGCCGGCCCAGCGCCACCTTCGCCAGGTTGTCGAACCGGTCCGCGTCCGCCGTCTGCCCCGAGGCCCGCAGCCCGTCCGCCTTCCGGCTGGCGGCCAGCGCCTTCTCGCCCCACTCCTTGGCGGCGTCCACGTCCTCCTGGTGGTCCTGCTCCATCAGCCGCAGATTGCCGATGGTCGTCGCCACGGCCTCCTCCGCCTCCGCGATGTTGCTCGTGTAGTCGCGGATCAGCTGGTCCAGCATCTTCTGCGGATTCTCGGCCTGGTCGAGCAGGGCGTTGACGTTCGCCTTCGCCAGCTGGGCGACACGGCCGAGGATCGTCTGCTTCGTCATGGTCCTTCTCCTTGCGCGCGAATGGTCGACAGGTTCAGAAACGGCCGCCGCCGCCCCGCCGGCCGCGGGTGCCCCCACCGCCGAAGCTGCCGGGCCCGCCCCCGCCGCCCGTCCCCCCGAAGCCACCGCCCCCCATGCCGCCCATGCCTCCGAAGCCGCCCAGGCCGCCGCCTCCCCGGCCGCCTCCGAAGAGCCCGCCGAGGATGATCCCGCCGAGCACCGCGCCGCCGAGACCGCCGCCCCCTCCTCCCGGGCCGGCGAAACCGCCGCCCGCCGGGCCGCCCGGACCGTTCGGATTCCCGTACGTACGGACGTCCTGCTCGGCCAGCTCCTGCGCCCGCCGGGCCAGCGCGTCCGCCTGCCGGGCCTCCGCGAGCGCGCCCTGCGGATCCTCGGCGGCGAGCGCCTGCGCCTCCGCGAGCCGGCGCTGCGCCTCGGTCAGTCGGGTACGGGCCTCACTGCCCACCGCGCCCCGGTGCGTCGTGACGTAGTCGGTGGCCGCGCCGATCGCCGAACGGGCCGTCAGGAGCGCCTGCTCCAGGAGCGCACGGGCCCGCCGTGACCCCGACTCCCGCTCCCGCGCGCCCTCCAGCGCCTCGTCGAGCGCGCCGTCGGCCTCCTCGACCCGGCGAAGCGCGTCGATCGGGTCGTAGCGGCCCGCCTCCGTCATCCGCCGCACATCGGCGACGACGGACTCCGCCCGCGCGATACGACCCCGCAGATCGGCGGTGGAGACCCCCTCCGCCGTGCCCTGGAGCAGACCGCGGGCATCGGCGAGGTCGGCCTCGGTCTCGCTCAGCGCCGTGTCCAGCCTGCCGACCGCCTCGGCCAGCTCCCGCGCCCGCCGGTCCACCGCCTCGCTCAGCCGGGCCGCCTGGTCGACGGCGCTCTCGGCCGCCCTGATGTGCACGGCCGCGGCGCCGTGGTCGCCCGCGTCGACGGCCTGCCGGGCCTGGTCGAGGTTGGCCGTGGCGAACACCAGCCGGTCCTTGGCCTGCTCGACGTCGCTCCCGACGGGGGAGGCCGCCGACTCGGCGTACCGGCCGCGCATCGCGGTCAGCGCCGCCTCCGCCGTGACGACCCGCCCGGACTGCTCCCGGCACGCGGCCTCGACCGCGGCGAGCGCCTCGGGGGCCCGGCGTTCCAGGTCCCGCAGCCGGTCGAAGTCCTCGGACTCGCCGTCGAGCCGGGCGTTCGCCTCGCCGCACCGCCGGAGGATCTCCTCCAGCATGGAGCGGCGGGTCGCGTCGTCCTCCGGGAACGCGTCGTCGAGCCGCTGACGCAGCCGGAACGCGGCCGTCAGCTCCTCCTGCGCGAACGCGACGGCCTCGGTGAACGGCTCGACCGCCTCCTCGCCGAACTGGGCGGTCGCGAAGCCGAGCTCCTCCCGGCTGGTGCGCAGCGCGTCGTCGGTGGCCACCAGCGTCCGGCGGGCCTGGCCGTCCAGCTCGGACAGCGACGGCGCGGCGGGCTTCCTCGGCGCCCCCGGCCCCGCGCCCTCGCCCCAGCCCGGGGCGCCGCCCCCGTCGGCGGCGTCCCCGCCCGGCTCCCGCGCGCCCCAGCCCTCCCGGCCGCCCGCCGGGGTCGTACGGGTCGCGGTGCGCCGACGCCGCTTGGTGTACGCGTACGCCACCACGGCCCCCGCGCCGCCGACGAGGACGACCGGGAGCACCAGGTCCGTCGCCCAGCCGCTTCCGTCGTCCGCGCCCCCGGGATCGGCGGCCCCGGGCGTGATCGTGGGCGTGGGCACCGGCCGTCCGGCGAGCACGGCGTCGAAGCCGTTCGCCGCGCCGATCGCCGCCCCCGCCCAGTCGTTCTGCCGCAGCGCGGGCTCCACGGCGGTCCGCGCCACGTCGTCGAGCTGGGCCTGGGTGAGGCGCGCGTCGGGGTCGGCCGAGTAGCCGTACTGCCGGTCGTGCGTGGCGACCGCGAGCAGGACGTCGTCGACGCCCAGGCCGTTGCGGACGGCGGTGGCGTCGGCCCAGTCCTGGGCGGAGCGGCCGGAGAAGTCGCGGACGTAGACGACGAAGAGCTGCACGCGCCGGTCGTCGTAGAGGCGGTCGAGCGCCCGGGTGACCGCGCTCCGGCGGTCGCCGAGCGCTCCCACCGTGTCGGTGACCTGCCCTTCGCGGGACAGGACGACGGGGTCGTCGGACCGTACGACAGGAGCTACGGCAGGGGCTACGGCGGGGGAGTCGGCACGGGCGGCGGAGACGGCGGGCACGACCGGCCACCCCGCCGCCACCAGCGCCGCGAGCAGGAGTCGGGTGGCTCTTCGCGTCACATGGGGAGGTTATGTCCCGTTCTGATCACCCGCGACCGGGCGGAACCCCGATTGCTGGGCAAGGCGTCACTGTCAGTGGCCACCCCTACGGTGGTGATCACGAGTACGGCGACCTTTGGGGGCACGGGTGAGCGGACGCGTACGGAACTGGTGGCGGCGGGGACGGGGGCGGTGGATCGTCCTCGGCCTCGTCCTGCTGCTGGTCCTGCCACCGGTCGGCAGCGCTCTCGCGCTGCGGCTCAACTACGCGGGAGACCTGCGGCCCGGGACGCAGACCCGCGGCAAGGACGCGATCTGGCTGGGCCACGCCTGGGTGGACGGGCGGAAGAAGGACGCCGATCTCACGGCGTTCGCCGCGCGGATCAAGGACACCGGCATCCGTGACCTGTACGTCCACGCGGGCCCGCTTGAGCACGACGGCACCCTCCCCGCCGACCGCTACCCCCGCGCGAAGTGGCTGATCGAGGGCGTGCACCGGACGATGCCCGGAGTGCGGGTCCAGGCGTGGCTGGGCGACATCCTCGCCACCGAGGGCCCGGAGGGGCTGCGGCTGGAGGACGCCGGATCGCGGGCCGCGGTGGTCGGCTCGACGCGGCAGATCCTGGACGCCGGGTTCGACGGCGTCCACTTCGACCTGGAGCCGCTGCTCTCGGACGACCGGAACTACCTCTCCCTCCTCGACGACCTCGGTGAGCTGACCAGGGCCCGCAAGGTGCCGCTCTCGGTCGCCGCCCACCAGATCGACCCCCTGCCCGCCCTGCACGCGGTGAACGGCGCCGTGAGCGGCAGCGAGAAGTGGTGGTCCCAGCGGTTCTTCGGGGAGGTCGCCCGCCGGGTCGACCAGATAGCCGTCATGTCGTACGACACCTGGATGCCGCTGGAGGGGATGTACGGCGGCTACGTCGCGCAGCAGACCAGCCTCGCCCTGGAGGTCACGCCCGACACCACCGACCTGCTGATGGGCCTGCCGTTCTTCCACGAGGACGACCTCGGCCACCACGAGTCGGCGGAGACCGTCGAGGCCGCGATCCGCGGCACCCGCCTGGGGCTGGGGCGCACGGACCCCGGCCGGGCGCGGTTCGGCGTCGCGCTCTACGTCGACTTCGCCGCGCGGGAGGGGGACTGGACGGCGTACCGCGAGGGCTGGCACTGAGTCCCGGCCGGCGGACTGCCCCGCCGACCCGAGCCCCCGCCGCCCCGCACCCATCCGACCCGCGCCCCGCCGACCCGCGCCCCGCCGACCCGCGCCCCGGGGGGCCGCCCGGTACGCGGTTGGGCCGCACGGGTGGGCTTGAGCGGCCGTGTCGCCGTGTCGCCGGGAACGGCGCGGCTCCTTCCTCTTCAGTGGATGAGCAATAGGTGTGATCATCGCCAAATGCCATAAAACTGGACGAAGGGGTACAAGTCATGTCCCAAGTCGGCGCCCCTCGCGGGAGGACATGCTCCAGGAGCCCCCGCTCCCGCACACTCGCCTCCGTCGCCACGCTCACCAGTGCGGTGCTCGCCGTCTCCGTGCTGGCCGGCTGCAGCTCCGGCGACGACGCCGACTCCTCGTTGGTCGCCGCCCCGGACCACGCGCCCGCCGCGCGCGCCCGGGTCGACGACGGCGGCACTCTGCGCTGGGCCGTGGACGCGCTGCCCGCCACCCTCAACACCTTCCAGGCGGACGCCGACGCGGCGACCACCCGCGTCACCCAGGCCGTGCTCCCCTCCCTCTACGTCCTCGACGAGCGCGGCCGGCCGCAGCGCAACCCGGACTTCCTGGAGTCCGCGCAGATCATCGAGACGGAGCCGAAGCAGGTCGTCCTCTACAAGCTCAACCAGCAGGCGGTGTGGAGCGACGGCCGGGAGGTCGGCGCCCCCGACTTCGTGGCCCAGTGGCGCGCGCTGAGCGGCCGTGACACGGCGTACTGGACGGCCCGCAACGCCGGGTACGAGCGGATCGAGAAGATCGAGCGCGGCAAGAACGACCTGGAGGTACGGGTCACCTACGCCAAGCCGTACGCCGACTGGCAGTCCCTCTTCACCCCTCTCTACCCGAAGGAGGTGATGGGGTCCCCCGACAGCTTCAACGACGGCGCCCGCGCCGCGCTCAAGACGACCGCGGGACCGTTCCTGCTCGGGCCCGTCGACCGTGACGCGGGCACCGTCACCCTCTCGCGCAACCCCCGCTGGTGGGGCCAGCCGGCCAAGCTGGACAAGGTGGTCCTGCGGGCCGTGCCCCGCGCGGAGCGGGTCGAGGCGATGGCCGCCGGCAACCTCGACCTGGCCGAGATCGACCGCTCCGCCGCCGACCGGATCGCCCTGGCCGTCAAGGACGCCCGGTCCGGCCAGCACGGAAGCCGGCCGCTTCTGCACGGGCCCGGCGCCGCGATCACCCCGTCGGCGGCCCTGAAGTCCTGGGCGCTCGCGCACGGCTCCGACGAGGAGCAGGCGGCCACGGTCCAGGCGGCCCGCGAGAAGAACCGGCAGGCCGTCGCGCGGTACGCGAAGGAGCAGGGCGCCCTGAGCGCGTTCGCCGTACGCAAGTCCCTGGAGCCCGTCTACACCCAGCTGTCGCTGAACGGCGAGTCGGGGCCCCTCTCCGACGAGCGGGTACGGCGGGCGGTGGCCCGGGCGATCGACCGCCAGGCCCTGGCCGAATTCGTGCTCAAGCCGCTCGGGCTGCCGGCCCAGCCGCCCGGCAGCCACCTGGCCCTCGCCGGGCAGGCGGCGTACAAGGACAGCAGCGAGGCGCTGGGCGGCCAGGACACCGAGGAGGCGCGCGCGCTCCTCGCGGACGCCGGTTGGGTGCCCGGCGGTGCCGCCACGAAGCCGGGCGGGACGAAGGCGGGCAGCGAGGCGGAGAAGAAGAAGGGGGCGGCCTCGGCCTCCGCCACGGCGGACGCCGAGAAGAAGCCGGCCGAGAAGGCACCGGCCGCCGAGAAGAAGCCGGCGGAGACGAAGCCGGCGGGTGCGACGCCCATGGAGGGGAAGCCGGGCGCCGCCTCGAAGACGGCGGAGAAGAACCCGGGGGAGAGGACCGACGGCGCCCGGCCGCCGGCCGGGAAGCCCGCGGCCGACGTCGCCTCCGACGAGGGCCTCTACATCGTCGGCGACGACAAGCCGGGCGACACGGCGGCGGCCCCTTCGGACGACAAGGCCCGCACGGCCGACGACAAGGCCCCCCGGGCCGCCGAGCCCGCGCTCGCCGCGACCGGACCCGGGAGCGGCGTCGACATCCTCGCCCCCGCCCCCGGCGCGGCCCTGCAGAACGTGGCCCTGCTCCGCCAGGCCGCCTCCCTGGGCGCCGCCCGCCGGGCCGCCGGGACCGAGGCCGGCACGGCGACCGAGTCGAAGGCGCAGGCCCAGCGGTCCGACCGGGCCACCACCACCGACAAGGGCGTCGCCGGGGCCTACGCCCCGCGCGGCACCGCGGCCCCGGCCGTGCCGGCGGCCGCCGTCCAGCCCCTCGGCAAGGACGGCAAGGCGCTCAGTCTCCGCTTCGTCCTTCCCTCGGGACCGGGCTCGGAGACGCTCCGGGCGGTCGGCGACAAGATCGTCCAGATGCTCGACGTGGTGGGCATCCGCACCACGGTGACCAAGGTCTCCGACGACAGCTTCTTCAAGGACCACATCGCGTCGGGGGAGTACGACCTGGCGCTCTACTCCTGGCCCGCCACGGCCTTCCCGGCCACCGACGCCCGGCCGATCTTCGCCAAGCCCGAGCCCGCATCGGACGGATCCCTGCTGGTCGAGCAGAACTACGCCCGTGTCGGCACCGACCGCATCGACCAGTTGTTCGACCAGGCGGTGGCCACGCTCGACGAAGAGGAGGCCCGGGAGCTGGTCCGTCAGGCCGACGCCCGGATCTGGGCCGCTGCAGGATCGATTCCCCTCTATCAGCGCCCCCAGCTCGTCGCCGCGCGGAACAACGTCGTGAACGCGGGAGCCTGGGGCTTCGCGACCCCGCGCTACCAGGACATCGGGTTCAAGAAGCCCGAAACGGCCAAGGGAGCCGAGCGCAATACCGCCAAGTAGCGGAAAGAGCAGGTCACAACCTCAGATGCAGCTCAAGTTGCTTGCCCGCCGGTGACCCCGGCGGGCAGGATCACCACCGGCCCTTTGACCCGGCCGGCTGTATCCGCACTCCGCACCCCCAGTGCACCGGCACCACGGCACCATCACACTCCGGAGGCATCCCAAAACCTCCGGTCCCACCTCTCGGATCCGGTCGGGGAAGCCCCTTGCATGGCGGCCCCGTACCATGGGACGTAGCCGTGGCGCGTCCGCCCGGCGGGCGTAAGAGGAACCGACGCCGCATCCCACGATCCGAGAGAAGCGCAAGCACCCATGCCCACGCGCCACGACATCCGTAACGTCGCCATCGTCGCCCACGTCGACCATGGCAAGACGACCATCGTCGACGCCATGCTCAAGCAGGCCGGTGCCTTCGCCGCCCACCAGCACCTCGACGACCGCATGATGGACTCGAACGACCTGGAGCGTGAGAAGGGCATCACGATCCTCGCCAAGAACACGGCGGTGAAGTATCACCCCAAGGACGGCGGGGCCCCGATCACGATCAACATCATCGACACCCCCGGCCACGCCGACTTCGGTGGCGAGGTCGAGCGCGGTCTGTCGATGGTCGACGCGGTCGTTCTCCTCGTGGATGCCTCCGAGGGCCCGCTGCCGCAGACGCGCTTCGTGCTGCGCAAGGCCCTGCAGCAGCGCCTGCCCGTCATCCTCTGCATCAACAAGACGGACCGCCCGGACTCCCGGATCGACGAGGTCGTCAACGAGACCTACGACCTCTTCCTCGACCTGGACGCGGACGAGGACCAGATCGAGTTCCCGATCGTCTACGCCTGCGGCCGTGACGGCGTCGCCTCGCTGACCAAGCCGGAGGACGGCACCGTCCCCGCCGACTCCACCAACCTGGAGCCGTTCTTCTCCACCATCCTGGAGCACGTCCCGGCCCCGGTGTACGACGACGAGGCGCCGCTGCAGGCCCACGTCACCAACCTGGACGCCGACAACTTCCTCGGCCGCATCGCGCTGCTCCGCGTCGAGCAGGGCGAGCTGCGCAAGGGCCAGACGGTCGCGTGGATCAAGCGTGACGGCACCATCTCCAGCGTCCGCATCACCGAGCTGATGATGACCGAGGCGCTCACCCGCAAGCCGGCCGAGGTCGCCGGCCCCGGTGACATCTGCGCCGTCGCCGGTATCCCCGACATCATGATCGGCGAGACGCTGGCCGACCCGGAGAACCCGATCGCGCTGCCGCTGATCACGGTCGACCAGCCGGCGATCTCCATGACCATCGGTACCAACACCTCGCCGCTCGTCGGCCGCGGTGGCACCGGCAAGGGCGCGGACGCCAAGTCCGCCGTGAAGGACCGCAAGGTCACCGCCCGCCAGGTGAAGGACCGTCTGGACCGCGAGCTGATCGGTAACGTCTCGCTGCGCGTCCTCGACACCGAGCGTCCGGACGCCTGGGAGGTCCAGGGCCGTGGTGAGCTGGCGCTCGCCATCCTGGTCGAGCAGATGCGCCGTGAGGGCTTCGAGCTGACCATCGGCAAGCCGCAGGTCGTCACCAAGCTCGTCGACGGCAAGGTCCACGAGCCGGTCGAGCGTCTGACGGTCGACGTGCCCGAGGAGCACATGGGCGCGGTCACGCAGCTCATGGGCGTCCGCAAGGGCCGCATGGACAACATGTCGAACCACGGCTCCGGCTGGGTCCGCATGGAGTTCGTCGTTCCGTCCCGCGGCCTCATCGGCTTCCGTACGGAGTTCCTCACCAACACCCGCGGTACGGGTATCGCGCACTCCATCCACGAGGGCCACGAGCCGTGGTTCGGCACCCTGACGACCCGTAACAACGGCTCGCTGGTCGCCGACCGCGCGGGTGCGGTCACCGGGTTCGCGATGACCAACCTGCAGGAGCGCGGCGTCCTCTTCGTCGACCCGGGCACCGAGGTCTACGAAGGCATGATCGTCGGCGAGAACTCCCGCGCCGACGACATGGACGTCAACATCACCAAGGAGAAGAAGCTCACCAACATGCGCTCCTCCTCGGCGGACTCCTTCGAGGCGATCGTCCCGCCGCGCAAGCTCTCCCTGGAGCAGTCCCTGGAGTTCTGCCGCGACGACGAGTGCGTCGAGGTGACTCCGGAGGCCGTGCGCATCCGGAAGGTCGTCCTGGACCAGAAGGAGCGCGGCCGCACCGCCTCGCGCGCCAAGCACAACTGACGCTGAACGGCGCCTTCCGCTTATAACACGCCGGTTGACGCCGTCTCACCGCAAGGCCCGGGCCCCCGCAGACACTGTGGGGGCCCGGGCCTTTCGTCAACTCGATTTCATGGGCGCCGTGTCCGGATATCGGCCGTCGCTCTCCGGAACGTGTGTTAACGGTCCGTTTCGGGGGTGTCTGTCTGTGATCGCTTTGTCCGGATTTCGGTCTCATGGCCCGTGGTGATGTTGCCAAAACGAGACCGCTTAAGTGTGGTTTACAGCTCTGGCGTACTTAATAGTTGGCTCCATTGAGCTCGGGTCAATGGGTCACGCACTGTGGGGAGTGCCGACTCACGAGCACACTCAGGGCACTTGAGTGCAACGCCGTCAGGGGTGTCGGCGGACTCGGAGTGCCCTTCTTGTAGTGACTAAGTGGACTCATGAGGAGGAACCCATGCGCGGTGCCAAGAGCGCCAAGTGGGTAGTGGGCGCGATCGTCGTCGCCCTGGCAGCGACCGCCTGTGGCGGGGGTAAGAGCGACGGTGGCAGCGACGCCAAGGGCGCTGTTGACCCGAACGGGATCTTCTCGATCGAGCTCGGTGAGCCGGAGAAGCCCCTTTACACCGGCGACACGATGGAGTCCAACGGCTCCGCGGTCATGGCCGGCCTGTTCTCGACCCTGGTCGACTACAAGGCCGACGGCTCGCTGGAGATGATCAACGCCGAATCGGTCACCACGACCGACTCGAAGACGTGGACCGTCAAGCTGAAGCCCGGCTGGACGTTCCACGACGGCACCCCGGTGACCTCGAAGTCCTACGTGGACGCGTGGAACTGGAACGCCAACATCAACAACGCCCAGGGCCTGTCGTCCTGGTTCGCGGACATCAAGGGCTTCGAGAAGCTCCACCCGGAGGCGGAGGGCGCCAAGCCGTCCTCCGACAAGCTCGACGGTCTGAAGGTCGTCGACGACAACACCTTCACGATCGAGCTCACGGGCGCGGTCCCGGCCTTCGGCCACAAGCTCGCCTACATCGTCTTCGCTCCGCTGCCGGAGTCCTTCTACAAGGACACCAAGGCCGCGGGCCAGAAGCCGGTCGGCAACGGTCCCTACAAGTTCGAGTCCTGGGACCACAAGAAGCAGATCAAGATCGTCCGCTACGACGCCTACAAGGGTCCGAACAAGGCGAAGAACGGCGGTGTGGTCTTCAAGAACTACACCACCCTCGAGGCCGCGTACGAGGACCTGAAGTCCGGCAACGTCGACGTCCTGCGCCAGATCGGCCCGAAGGACCTCCCGGTCTACCGTCAGGACCTCGGCGAGCGCGCCGTGGACCAGGCGTACTCCGCCGTCCAGTCCATCGCCGTCGCCTTCTACGCCGACCAGTGGAAGAAGCCGAAGCCGGTCGACCCGAAGGTCATCCAGGGTCTGTCCATGGCGATCGACCGTGCCACCATCACCAAGACGGTGCTGCAGGGTACGCGTGAGCCGGCGACCGGCTGGGTCGCGAAGGGCGTCCTGGGCTTCCAGGAGAACGCCGCGGGCGACATCACCAAGTTCGACCCCGCCAAGGCCAAGGAGCTCATCAAGGCCGGCGGCGGCGTCCCGGGCAACAAGATCTCCGTCCAGTTCAACGCGGACGGCGGTCACAAGGAGTGGGTCGACGCGGTCTGCAACAGCATCACGCAGGCCACCGGCGTCCAGTGCGTCGGCGACGGCAAGCCGGACTTCCAGGCCGACCTGACCGCTCGTAAGAGCAAGCAGGTCAAGAGCCTGTACCGCTCCGGCTGGGTGCTCGACTACCCGGTGAACTCCAACTTCATCTCCGACCTGTTCCGCACGGGTGCGGCGGGCAACCAGGGTGACTTCTCCGACAAGGCTCTGGACGCCAAGATCAAGGCCGCCGACGGCGCCGCGACGCTGGACGAGTCCGTGAAGCTGCACCAGGCCATCGAGAAGGACCTGGTCAACTACATGCCGTCGATCCCGCTCTGGTACTACAAGGTCAACGCGGGCTACTCGGAGAAGGTCTCCGGCGTGGCATACGGCCAGGACGGCGACCCGATCCTGACCGGCGTCGAGGTCAAGAAGTAATCACCCGAGCGTAGTCCGCACGCCGATGCGGGGCCGACCGTCCGTCGGCCCCGCCCCGGTGCCTTACGCAGTGGCTGGGGGGCCCTTCCACGACATCCGTGTACCCATCGGGACACGGATGCCGAGGGAGGGCCCGTCCGGCTGCGGCTGTCACATCTCAACGGAGGCATGATGGGGCGCTATGTCGCACGACGACTGCTCCAGATGATCCCGGTCTTCTTCGGGACAACCCTGCTGATCTTCCTGATGGTCTACAGCCTGCCCGGCGACCCCGTGGCGGGTCTGTTCGGTGACAAGGGCGTGGATCCGGCGACCCTTGCCAAGATCAGACACGACCTGGGCCTCGATCAGCCCATTCTGGTCCAGTACGGCAACTACATGTGGGACATCATCTGGAACCAGGACTTCGGTACCCAGATCCGCAACGGACGACCGGTCACGGAAGTTCTCGGCGACGCGTTCCCCGTCACCCTGCAACTGGCGGCTCTGGCCTTCGCATTCGAGCTGACCTTCGGTATCGCGCTCGGCGTCATCGCCGGCCTGAAGGCCGGCCGTCTGGCCGACAACGCGGTCCTGATCCTCACCCTGCTGATCATCTCGATCCCGGTCTTCGTCCTCGGCTTCATCATCAAGATGGTGTTCGCCTTCGAGCTGGGCTGGATGGAGCCGAACGTCAGCAACGACCAGAAGTGGTCCGAGCTGATCGCGCCGGCCATCGTGCTCGGTGGTCTCTCCCTCGCGTACGTCGCGCGCCTGACGCGTACGTCGATGGCGGAGAACCTGCGCGCCGACTACATGCGCACGGCCGTCGCCAAGGGCCTGCCCAGGCGCCGGGTCATCGGTGTCCACCTCATGCGCAACTCGATGATCCCCGTCGTCACCTTCCTGGGCACCGACATCGGCGCCCTGATGGGCGGCGCGGTCGTCACCGAGGGCATCTTCAACGTCAAGGGCGTCGGCGGTCTCATCTACGAGTCGATCACCCGGCGCGAGGGCTCCACCCTGGTGGGCCTCGTCACCATCCTGGTGATCGTCTACCTCGCCACCAGCCTGCTCATCGACCTGCTGTACGCGGTCCTGGACCCGAGGATCCGTTATGCCTGACGTGACCAAGACCGTCGCCGCCGTCGAGGACGCCATCGCGCCGCCGTCCGCGGCGGAGCCGGCCCCGAAGGCGAAGGCGGACAAGGCGCGCTCCCTGTGGGGCGACGCCTGGGCGGACCTGCGCCGCAACCCGTACTTCCTCGTGTCGTCGGTGCTGATCTTCTTCCTGCTGCTGATCGCCGCCTGGCCGACCCTGTTCACCAGCGCCTCGCCCACCGCGGGCGACCTCGTGAACCACTACGTCGGGAAGCCGGAGCTGAGCAAGATCGGCTCCGAGGGCTGGTTCGGCTACGACATCCAGGGCCGCTCCGTCTACGCCCGCCTGATCCACGGCACCCGTGCCTCGGTCATCGTCGGCATCTGCGTCACCCTGATCGTCACCATCATCGGCAGCGTGATGGGCATGATCGCCGGCTACTTCGGCGGCATCACGGACGCGATCCTGTCCCGGGTCACCGACATCTTCTTCGGCATCCCGTTCCTGCTCGGCGCCATGGTCGTCCTGCAGTCCTTCACCGAGCGCACGATCTGGGTGGTCGTCTTCGCCCTGGCGTTCCTCGGGTGGACCCAGATCACCCGCGTCATGCGCGGTGCCGTGATCACGGTCAAGCAGGCGGACTACGTCCACGCTGCCAAGGCGCTCGGCGCCGGCACCGGCCGCATCCTGTTCCGGCACATCCTGCCGAACGCGATGGCCCCGGTGATCGTCGTCGCGACCATCGCCCTCGGCGGCTACATCTCGGCCGAGGCGACCCTGTCGTACCTCGGCCTGGGACTGTCCTCGCCCATCGTCTCGTGGGGTGTCGACATCTCCGCCGGTGTCCAGCAGATCCGTACGGCGCAGCACATCCTGCTGTACCCGTCGATCATGCTGAGCATCACCGTTCTGGCGTTCATCATGCTCGGCGAAGCCGTCCGCAACGCCCTCGACCCCAAGCTGCGCTGAGGAGGGCGTAAAACGTGACCACCATCGACAAGACGGCGACCGTTCCCGCGCCGCGAGACGGCGACGACCACAACGGGCCCCTGCTCGAAGTCCGTGACCTGCACGTGGAGTTCCACACCCGCGACGGTGTGGCCAAGGCGGTCAACGGTGTCAACTACTCCGTGAACGCGGGCGAGACGCTCGCCGTGCTCGGCGAGTCCGGCTCCGGCAAGTCCGTCACCGCGCAGGCCATCATGGGCATCCTCGACATGCCGCCCGGCAAGATCCCGCGGGGCGAGATCCTGTTCCGCGGCGAGGACATGCTGAAGATGTCCTACGAGGAGCGCCGGCAGATCCGCGGCCGGAAGATCGCCATGATCTTCCAGGACGCCCTGTCCTCCCTCAACCCGGTCCTCAACGTCGGCTACCAGCTCGGCGAGATGTTCCGGGTGCACCACGGCCTCTCCAAGAAGGAGGCCAAGGCCAAGGCCATCGAGCTGATGGACCGGGTCAAGATCCCCGCCGCCGCGGCGCGGGTGAACGACTACCCCCACCAGTTCTCCGGCGGTATGCGCCAGCGCATCATGATCGCCATGGCGCTCGCCCTGGAGCCCGACCTGATCATCGCGGACGAGCCCACCACGGCGCTCGACGTGACCGTCCAGGCCCAGGTCATGGACCTCCTCGCGGAGCTCCAGCAGGAATACAACATGGGCCTGATCCTGATCACCCACGACCTCGGCGTCGTCGCCGACGTCGCGGACAAGATCGCGGTCATGTACGCGGGCCGGATCGTCGAGACCGCCCCGGTCCACGAGCTGTACAAGCGCCCGGCCCACCCCTACACCCGCGGCCTGCTGGACTCGATCCCGCGCCTGGACCAGAAGGGCCAGGAGCTCTACGCGATCAAGGGCCTGCCGCCCAACCTGCTCCGCGTGCCCGCCGGCTGCGCCTTCAACCCGCGCTGCCCCAAGGCCGAAGACATCTGCCGCACCGAGATCCCGGCGCTCGCGCCGGTGTCCGAGCGGGACGGCACGGAGCTGCCCGGCCGTGGCAGCGCCTGCCACTTCTGGAAGGAGACGATCCATGGCTGAGCTCGGCAAGAAGGACGACGCCGTGGACGCGACCCCGAACGTCACCGAGGTGGAGACGGTCGACGCGGCCACCGAGGCGGAGGCCGTAGCCGCCATCGAGGCTCCGGTCGAGCGCGGGGAGCCGATCCTCCAGGTGCGCAACCTGGTCAAGCACTTCCCGCTGACCCAGGGCATCCTGTTCAAGAAGCAGGTCGGCGCGGTCAAGGCCGTGGACGGGGTCTCCTTCGACCTCTACCAGGGCGAGACCCTCGGCATCGTCGGCGAGTCCGGCTGTGGCAAGTCCACCGTCGCCAAGCTGCTGATGAACCTGGAGCGCGCCACCGCGGGCGAGGTCTTCTACAAGGGCCAGGACATCACCCGGCTGTCCGGCCGCGCGCTGAAGGCCGTCCGCCGGAACATCCAGATGGTGTTCCAGGACCCGTACACCTCGCTCAACCCGCGCATGACCGTCGGTGACATCATCGGCGAGCCCTTCGACATCCACCCCGAGGTGGCCCCGAAGGGCGACCGGCGCCGCAAGGTGCAGGAGCTGCTCGATGTGGTCGGTCTGAACCCCGAGTACATCAACCGCTACCCGCACCAGTTCTCCGGCGGCCAGCGCCAGCGCATCGGCATCGCCCGCGGCCTCGCGCTCAACCCGGAGATCATCATCTGCGACGAGCCGGTCTCGGCCCTGGACGTCTCCGTCCAGGCGCAGGTCATCAACCTGATGGAGAAGCTGCAGGACGAGTTCAACCTCTCCTACGTCTTCATCGCGCACGACCTGTCGATCGTCCGGCACATCTCCGACCGGGTCGGCGTGATGTACCTCGGCAAGATGGCCGAGATCGGTACGGACACGCAGATCTACGACCACCCGACGCACCCCTACACCCAGGCGCTGCTGTCGGCGGTCCCCGTCCCGGACCCGGAGGCCCGCGCGCACCGCGAGCGGATCATCCTCACCGGCGACGTCCCCTCGCCGGCCAACCCGCCGTCGGGCTGCCGCTTCCGCACCCGCTGCTGGAAGGCGGAGGAGAAGTGCTCCGTCGAGGTGCCGGTCCTGGCGATCCCGGAGCGCTTCCAGGGTCAGGACACCCCGGCCGCGCACGAGTCGGCGTGCCACTTCGCCGAGGAGAAGGCCGTCCTGGTCAGCTGAGCCAGGTGGCCTGACCCGATCGGGTGACAGCGAGCCCCCGGTGCCCTTCGCGGCGCCGGGGGCTCGCCGTATGCGTACGGACGCGATAGACGTGCATAGGGGCGCAAAGGGGGTGATATTGGGGCCTACGTGAGATCCAGGACACTCAGGAGGCACCTCATGCGCGGAGCCACGCACGCCAAGTGGGCCGCTCTGGCCGCGGCCGTCGCCCTCACGGCCACGGCCTGTGGCGGCGGGAGCGACAGCGGCGGGAGTGGCGCCGACGGCATCGTGAGCTCCTCGTGGGGCGATCCGCAGAACCCCCTGGAGCCCGCCAACACCAACGAGGTGCAGGGCGGCAAGGTCCTCAACATGATCTTCCGCGGGCTGAAGAAGTACGACCCGAAGACCGGCGAGGCCACCGACATGCTGGCCCAGAAGATCGAGACGACCGACTCGGTCAACTTCACCGTCACCCTCAAGGACGGCTGGACCTTCTCCAACGGCGAGAAGGTCACCGCCGCGTCCTTCGTCGACGCCTGGAACTACGGCGCCCATCTGAAGAACAACCAGAAGAACGCCTACTTCTTCGGCTACATCGAGGGCTACGCCCAGGTCCACCCGGAGAAGGGCCGGCCGACGGCCGAGACCATGTCGGGCCTGAAGGTGGTCGACGACAAGACCTTCACGGTCAAGCTCAGCCAGAAGTTCTCCACCTTCCCCGAGACCCTCGGCTACGTCGCCTTCGCCCCGCTGCCCAAGGCGTTCTACGACGACCACGCCGCCTGGCTGTCCAAGCCCGTCGGCAACGGCCCGTACACCGTCGGCTCGTACTCCAAGGGCTCGCAGATGGAGCTGAAGCGCTGGGACGCCTACCCCGGCGCCGACAAGGCGCAGAACGGCGGAGTGACCCTCAAGGTCTACACCGACAACAACACCGCCTACACCGACCTGACGGCCGGGAACCTCGACCTCGTCGACGACGTCCCCGCCTCCCAGCTCAAGAACGTCCAGGCCGACCTGGGCGACCGTTACATCAACGTCCCCGCCGGCATCATCCAGACGCTCTCCATCCCGTTCTACGACCCCGCCTGGAACAAGCCCGGCCAGGAGAAGCTCCGGCAGGGCATCTCCCGGGCCATCAACCGGCAGCAGATCACCGACACGATCTTCCAGAAGACCCGCACCCCGGCCGTCGACTGGACCTCCCCGGTCCTCGGCGAGGAGGGCGGCTTCAAGGACGTCTGCGGCGACCTGTGCGTGTACGACGCGGCCGCGGCGAAGAAGCTGGTCGCCGAGGGCGGCGGCATCCCCGGCGGCACGATGAAGGTCTCGTACAACGCCGACACCGGCTCCCACAAGGAGTGGGTGGACGCCCTCTGCAATTCCGTCAACAACGCCCTCGGCAACAACCGGGCCTGCGTCGGCAACCCCGTCGGCACCTTCGCCGACTACCGCAACCAGGTCACCACCCAGAAGCTCAACGGCCCCTTCCGGGCCGGCTGGCAGATGGACTACCCCCTCATCCAGAACTTCCTCCAGCCGATGTACTACACCAACGCCTCCTCCAACGACGGCAAGTACACGAGCCCGGAGTTCGACAAGCTCGTCGACCAGGCCAACGCCGAGTCCGACACCGCGAAGGCCGTCCAGCTGTTCCAGCAGGCCGAGGAAGTCCTCCGCGACGACATGGGCGCCATCCCGCTCTGGTACCAGAACGGCAGCGCCGGCTACTCGGAGCGGATCTCGAACGTCGCGCTCGACCCGTTCAGCGTGCCCGTCTACAACGAGATCAAGGTCAACTGACGCAAGGGCAGCGGCGTACGGCCCGGCGGCACCCCCACGCCGGGCCGTACGCCTTCCCCCCACCCCCCGGAGCCTCCCATGGGTCGTTATGTGATCCGGCGTCTGCTGCAGATGATCCCGGTCTTCTTCGGCGCCACCCTGCTGATCTTCCTGATGGTCAACGTGATGGGCGACCCCATCGCCGGACTCTGCGGCGACCGCGCCTGCGACCCGGCCACCGCCGCCCAGCTACGGGCCGAGTTCGGCCTCGACAAGCCGGTCTGGCAGCAATACCTGACCTACATGGGCAACGTCTTCACCGGCGACTTCGGCACCGCCTTCAACGGCCAGCCGGTCACCGAGCTGATGGCCAACGCCTTCCCGGTCACCATCCGGCTCACCCTCGTCGCCATCGTCTTCGAGATCGTCATCGGCATCACCCTCGGCGTCGTCACCGGCCTGCGCCGCGGCCGCCCCGTCGACACCGGCGTGCTGCTGCTGACCCTCGTCGTCATCTCCGTGCCGACCTTCGTCACCGGCCTCCTGCTCCAGCTCCTCCTCGGCGTCGAATGGGGCTGGATCAAGCCGGCCGTCTCGCCCGAGGCCCCGCTCGACGAGCTCATCGTCCCCGGCCTCGTCCTCGCCTCCGTCTCGCTCGCCTACGTCACCCGGCTCACCCGGACCTCGATCGCCGAGAACAAGCGCGCCGACTACGTCCGCACCGCCGTCGCCAAGGGCCTGCCGCGCCGCCGGGTCGTCACCCGCCACCTGCTGCGCAACTCGCTCATCCCCGTGGTCACCTTCATCGGCACCGACGTCGGCGCCCTGATGGGGGGAGCCATCGTCACCGAACGGATCTTCAACATCCACGGCGTCGGCTACCAGCTCTACCAAGGCATCGTCCGTCAGAACACCCAGACCGTCGTCGGCTTCGTGACCGTCCTCGTCCTCGTCTTCCTGGTGGCCAACCTGCTCGTCGACCTCCTCTACGCCGTCCTTGACCCGAGGATCCGCTATGCCTGAACGCCACGAGCCGTACGACGACGGACGCGCGATCGCCCACACCGGCGCCGGCGGCGGGACCGACCTCGCCATGGACGAGGGCGAGACCCTCGAGAAGACCCCCGGAGGCCCCCAGGGCACCGGCCCCGCCGACCGGCCGCGCTCGCTGTGGTCCGACGCCTGGCACGACCTGCGCCGCAACCCCGTCTTCCTCGTCTCCGCCCTCGTCATCCTCTTCCTGGTCGTCATCTCCGTCTGGCCCTCGCTCATCGCCTCCGGGGACCCCCTCGACTGCGATCTCGCCAAGGCCCAGGAAGGCTCCCAGCCCGGGCACCCCTTCGGCTTCAACGGCCAGGGCTGCGACGTCTACACCCGTACCGTGTACGGCGCCCGGACCTCCGTCGCCGTCGGCGTCCTCGCCACCCTCGGCGTCGCCGTCCTCGGCTCCGTCCTCGGCGGTCTCGCCGGCTTCTTCGGCGGCTTCTGGGACGCGATCCTCTCCCGCCTCACCGACATCTTCTTCGCCATCCCCGTCATCCTCGGCGGCCTCGTCCTGCTGTCGGTCGTCACCAGCAACACCATCTGGCCCGTCATCGGCTTCATGGTGCTCCTCGGCTGGCCCCAGCTCTCCCGGATCGCCCGCGGCTCCGTGATCACGGCCAAGCAGAACGACTACGTCCAGGCCGCCCGCGCCCTCGGCGCCTCACACTCCCGCATGCTGCTCCGCCACATCGCGCCCAACGCCCTCGCGCCGGTCATCGTCGTCGCGACCATCGCCCTCGGTACGTACATCTCGCTGGAGGCGACCCTGTCCTTCCTCGGCGTCGGCCTCAAACCCCCGACCGTCTCCTGGGGCATCGACATCTCCTCCGCCTCCCAGTACATCCGCAACGCCCCGCACATGCTGCTCTGGCCGGCGGGCGCGCTGGCCGTCACCGTGCTGGCGTTCATCATGCTCGGCGACGCGGTGCGCGACGCCCTCGACCCCAAGCTGAGGTAGGCGCCCATGCTGCTCGAAGTCCGTGACCTGCACGTGGAGTTCCACACCCGGGACGGGGTGGCCAAGGCGGTCAACGGCGTCGACTACTCCGTCGACGAGGGCGAGACGCTCGCCGTGCTCGGCGAATCCGGTTCCGGCAAGTCCGTCACCGCCCAGGCCGTCATGGGCATCCTCGACGTCCCGCCGGGCAGGATCACCCGGGGCGAGATCCTCTTCCAGGGCCAGGACCTGCTCACGCTCAAGGAAGAGGAGCGGCGGAAGATCCGCGGCGCCAAGATGGCGATGATCTTCCAGGACGCCCTCTCCTCGCTCAACCCCGTGATCAGCGTCGGCGACCAGCTCGGGGAGATGTTCCAGGTCCACCGCGGCATGTCCAGGAAGGACTCCCGCGCCAAGGCCGTCGAGCTCATGGACCGGGTCCGCATCCCGGCCGCGAAGGAACGCGTCGGCCAGTACCCGCACCAGTTCTCCGGCGGCATGCGCCAACGCATCATGATCGCCATGGCGCTCGCCCTCGAACCCGAGCTGATCATCGCCGACGAGCCGACCACCGCCCTCGACGTCACCGTCCAGGCCCAGGTCATGGACCTGCTCGCCGAGCTCCAGCGCGAACTCCACATGGGCCTCATCCTCATCACCCACGACCTGGGCGTCGTCGCCGACGTCGCCGACAAGATCGCCGTCATGTACGCGGGCCGGATCGTCGAACACGCCCCCGTCCACGAGATCTACAAGTCGGCCGCCCACCCCTACACCAAGGGGCTCCTGGAATCGATCCCGCGCCTGGACCAGAAGGGCTCGGAGCTCTTCGCCATCAAGGGCCTGCCGCCCAACCTGCTCGCCATCCCGCCCGGCTGCGCCTTCAACCCCCGCTGCCCGCTGGCCCGCGACCGGTGCCGCACCGACGTCCCCCCGCTCTACGAGGTGACCGAGTCGCCGGTCCCGCGCGCGAGCGCCTGCCACTACTGGAAGGAATGCCTCCATGGCTGAGGTGCGGGACGAACCGATCCTCCGCGTCCGGGACCTGTACAAGCACTACCCGCTCACCCAGGGCGTCCTGATCAAGAAGCAGATCGGCGCCGTCAAGGCCGTCGACGGGGTCTCCTTCGACCTCCGGGCCGGCGAGACCCTCGGCATCGTCGGCGAGTCCGGCTGCGGCAAGTCCACCGTGGCGAAGATGCTGGTCAACCTGGAACGCCCGACGTCCGGCTCGATCCTCTACAAGGGCGAGGACATCACCACGATGTCCGCGAAGGCCCTGCGCGCGGTCCGCCGCAACATCCAGATGGTCTTCCAGGACCCGTACACCTCGCTCAACCCCCGCATGACCGTCGGCGACATCATCGGCGAGCCGTACGAGATCCACCCCGAGGTCGCCCCCAAGGGCTCGCGGCGCAAGAAGGTCCAGGACCTCCTCGACGTCGTGGGCCTCAACCCCGAGTACATCAACCGCTATCCGCACCAGTTCTCCGGCGGCCAGCGGCAGCGGATCGGGATCGCCCGCGGCCTCGCGCTCCAGCCGGAGATCATCGTCGCCGACGAACCCGTCTCGGCGCTCGACGTCTCCGTGCAGGCCCAGGTCGTCAACCTCCTGGAACGCCTCCAGGCGGAGTTCTCCCTGTCGTACGTCTTCATCGCCCACGACCTGTCGATCGTGCGGCACATCTCCGACCGGGTCGGCGTGATGTACCTCGGCCGGATCGTCGAGATCGGCACCGACGCCGAGATCTACGACCACCCCACCCACCCTTACACCCAGGCGCTGCTCTCCGCCGTCCCCGTGCCGGACCCCGAGGCCCGTGCCCACCGCGAGCGGATCATCCTCACCGGTGACGTGCCCTCCCCGGCGAACATCCCCTCCGGCTGCCGCTTCCGCACCCGCTGCTGGAAGGCGCGGGAGCGCTGCGCCCTGGAGGTCCCGGAGCTGGCGGTGCCGGCCGTCTTCCGCCTGACGGAGAGCCCGGCGCGGCACGACTCCGCCTGCCACTTCGCGGAGGAGAAGCACGTGGTGCCGACGGACGACGAACGGGCCTGAACCCGGCGGTCAGGCGGCGGGATCACTCCCGTTCGTCGGGCCGGATGCCCAGCGACCGCCGGAGGAAGTCGACCTGGAGCAGCAGCAGGTTCTCCGCCACCTGTTCCTGCGGGGTCATATGGGTCACCCCCGTCAACGGCAGCACCTCGTGGGGCCGCCCCGCCGCCAGCAGCGCTGACGAAAGCCGCAGGGTGTGGGCCACCACCACATTGTCATCCGCCAGGCCGTGGACGATCATCAGCGGCCGGGCCGGGTTCTCCAGCCCGGACAGGCCCTCGTCGGTGAGGAGCGAGTTCGCCGCGTACACCTCCGGAGCCTCCTGGGGGAGCCCCAGGTACCGCTCGGTGTAGTGGGTGTCGTACAGCCGCCAGTCCGTCACCGGCGCCCCCGCGATCCCCGCGTGGAAGACGTCGGGCCGCCGCAGCACCCCCATCGCGGCGAGGTACCCGCCGTACGACCAGCCCCGGATCGCCACCCGGCCCAGATCCAGCGGGTGATCCCCCGCCAGCGCGTGCAGCGCCTCGACCTGGTCGTCCAGAGCCAGCGTGAGCCGGTTCCCGATCGCCTTCTCCCAGGCGGGGGACCGGCCCGGGGTGCCCCGCCCGTCGGCCACCACCACCGCGAACCCCTGGTCGGCGAACCACTGCGACGTCAGATGCGGCTGGTGCGCGGCCACCGCCCGCTGGGCGTGCGGACCGCCGTACGGATCCATCAGCACGGGGAGTAGTCCGTCACCTTCGCGGTACCCCTCGGGGAGCAGGACGGCGCACGGAATCCGCCGTGCGCCCCCCGTCGTGAGACGGACCCGCGCGGCCAGCACCGGCGTCTCGGCGTACGAGGCGACCACCGCCACCTCCACGCCGTCCCGCAGCACCCGCACCACGGTCCCCGGAGCGTCCGGACGGGCCGAGGCCAGCACCGTCACCGGGCCGCCGCGCACCGCCGAATGCACTCCCGTACCCCGGGAGAGCCGTTCCACACCCCGCTCGCCCACCCGGTACACGTGCAGCTCGCCGGTCTCAGGATCCGCCGCCGCCTCCCCGGCCGACGCGGCGACCAGCACGTCGTCCACGCCGATGTCCAGGACCGCCCGGACGTGCAGCTCCGCCCCTGTCAGCGCCCGGTCCCCGGCCATGAGCACCCGCGCCCCGTCCGGGCCGGGACGGTCCTCGACGCGCACGAGCCGCCCGTCCGGCGACCAGGCCGGCACCCCCTGCAGCAGCTCCAGCCAGTCCGGATCCTCCTCGGCGTGCACCGTCCGCGTCGCCCCGGTCGCGGGATCCACCGCCAGATGGAGCTGGGAGCGCTGGTCACGCGCCTGCACCAGCAGCAACGGCGGCCCGTCCGACGACCAGTGCACCCGGGCCAGATACGGGAACCGCTCCCGGTCCCACACGACCTCCGTCCGCTCGCCGGCCAGATCCACGACGTACAGCCGGACCTCCGCGTTCGGCGTCCCCGCCGCCGGGTACGCCACCTCCTGCGGCTCCCGGTCCGGATGCGCCGGATCCGCGATCCAGGACCTGCGCACCGGCCCCTCGTCCACCCGCGCCACCAGCAGCCGGTCCGACTCCGGCGACCACCAGAAGCCCCGGCCGCGCCCCATCTCCTCGGCCGCCACGAACTCCGCCAGACCGTACGACGTCCGCGCGTCCTCCGGCTCGGCGAGCGGCCGGTCCCCCTCCCCGTCCGCGCCCGTCACCCGCAGGGCGCCCCGCGCCACGTACGCGACGAGCCGCCCGTCCGGCGAGGGCCGCGGATCGAGCACCGGACCCGGGACCGGCAGTTCCCGCGCCGTCCCCGCCCTCAGCTCCGAGGCGAACAGCCGCCCCGACAGCGGGAAGGCGGCCAACTCCACGGCCGCGTCCACCGCGTAGGAGACGATCCCGCCCGAGCCCTCGCGGGCGCGCTCCCGCCGTGCCCGCTCCTCGGCCGACAACTCCTCGGCCAGGCCGCCCAGCAACGTCTCCGGATCGGCCGTGACCCGCTCCCGGGCCCCGCCCGCCGCCCCGTCGAGGTCCAGCACCCAGAGCGCGTGCGAGCGTTCGGTGCCGGAGGCGGAGCGGACGAACACCACCCGCCCGCCGTCCGGCGAGACCGTGAAGGCGCGCGGAGCCCCCAGGGAGAAGCGCTGGGTCCGGGCGTACTGACGGGGAAACGAGAGGGGATACGACTGGTGCCGCGGCGAGGTCATGCGATCGAACCTAGCGCTGTGCGCCCCCCTGTGCCTCCGTACACCATGGATACGAAGCCACACATAGTTATGATCCGTAGCGCTAGGTGGGTAGAGGACTCCTGGCACATGCTCGCTGACCTGACCGTCCGAATATCCGACCGAAGAAGTGTGGAGGTGAACCGCCGTGGCACTCTCGATTTCGGCGGTGGTGCTGCTGGCGATCGTCGTCTTCCTGCTGATCCGGAAATCCGGACTCAAGGCGGGACATGCGGCGGTCTGCGCGCTCCTCGGTTTCTACCTGGCGAGCTCCTCCATCGCCCCGTCCATCAGCACCCTGACCACGAACGTCGCCGGCATGATCGGCGGCCTCAAGTTCTGAGCCTCGTGCTGGTCACCGGCCCCGCCTCGTAGGGTGGGGCCATGACGGATCTCCCAGCCCGTCGTCTGCTCCTGGTGCACGCGCACCCCGACGACGAGTCGATCAACAACGGCGCCACCATGGCCAGGTACGCGGCGGAGGGCGCGCTGGTCACCCTGGTGACCTGCACCCTCGGCGAGGAGGGCGAGGTCATCCCGCCCGGACTCGCCCATCTCGCCCCCGACCGGGAGGACCGCCTCGGCGACCACCGCGTCGGCGAACTGGCCGCCGCCATGAAGGAGCTGGGCGTCACCGACCACCGCTTCCTCGGCGGCCCCGGCCGGTTCCGCGACTCCGGAATGATGGGCGTGGAGCAGAACCGCCGTGCGGGCGCCTTCTGGAACACGGCCGTGGACGACGCCGCCCCGTACCTCGTGGAGGTGATCCGCGAGACCCGCCCGCAGGTCCTCGTCACCTACGACCCCGACGGCGGATACGGCCACCCCGACCACATCCAGGCCCACCGCGTCGCCATGCGCGCCGCCGAACTGGCCGCCGACACCGGCTACCGCCCCGACCTCGGCCCCGCGCACACCCTCGCGAAGATCTACTGGAACCGCGTGCCCCGGCCGGCCGCCGAAGCCGGCTTCGCCCGGCTGCGGGCGGAGGGAGCGGCCTTCCCCGGCATCGCGGACATCGGTGACGTCCCGGGCGTGGTCGACGAGTCGCTCATCACCGCCCGGATCGACGGGGATCCCGTCTGGGCCGCCCGCAAAATCGCCGCGATGCGTGCCCATGTCACACAAATCGCCGTGGACGGGCCCTTCTTCGCCCTCTCCAACAACCTCGGTCAGCCGATCCTCACCACGGAGTACTACCAGTTGGTGGCGGGGACGTCCGGCGCCCCCGAGGGCGTGCGCGAGGACGACCTCTTCGCCGGAGTGAGCGCGTGAACGACCGCATGAACGTACGAGTGGTCTGGTACGTACTCCTCTTCGTCCTCGGCGCGGTGGTCGCCGCGGCGGGCGCGCTCGTCCAGAACGCGTGGTTTCCGGGCGGTCTGCTCGCCGGGCTGCTCGGCGTCGCGGGCCTCTTCTACGGCGGGCTGCGCGCCACCGACCGTCAGCTCGGGGTGGTCGCCCCGGCGGCCGGCTGGCTGGCCGCCGTCGTGCTGCTGAGCCTCGGACGGCCGGAGGGCGACGGCCTCTTCGCGGGAGGCTTCGCCGAGATGCTCTACCTGCTGGGAGGCATGGCCATCGCTGTGATGTGCGCCACGGTGGGGCGGCTGCCGCGACCGGCCCCGTGAACAGGCCGACTTGAGCGGAGGGTGCCCGGACTTCGGCCGGAATGACCGTAGCTCGGCGCCAGGCCGTCCGCTATGTGCCGGCGGCGGACAGTATGGTGGTGCGCGCCGCCGAACCGCCCGGGTATACGAGCATCAGCAAGAGCGGGCGGCGGAGCCAACCGGGAGATCCTGCTTTGAGTCGTGAAACTGGTCGAGAGACTGACAGTTCCTCCTCCGGCGCCCAGGGGCGCGGTGGAGCCGCGTACCCCTCGGGTACACCGCCGTACGGATCCCGTCAGTATCCGTCGCTCCATCCGACGCAGGACGCGGCGGAGGAGAGTCCCGCGGCGCCCGTGCGGCCGCAGCCCGAGGAGCCCAAGACCGAGACGACGCTGACGACCCGGATCAGAATCAACATTCCGGGTTCGCGTCCGATCCCGCCCGTGGTGGTCCGCAAGACCGTCGGGGACTCGGCCTCGGACACCGCCCCCTCGGACCCGTCCGGGGACGGCGGCGGGAAGGCCGCGGCGTCCCGCACCCCCGCTCCGGCGCCCGCCCCGCCCGCCGAGCCGGAGCCCGCTCCGGCGCCGGCCGAGCCCGCGAAGGCGGAGGAGAGGCCGACCAGCGACTGGTTCGCCCCGCGCAAGTCCGCGGCGCCCGCGGCGCCGTCGTCACCCGCCGGGCCCGCGGGCCCCGGGGCCCCGGCGCCGGGCGGCCCGAACGGCCCGCGGACCCCCGCCTCCGGGACGCCCGGACCGTCGGGGAAGCCGGGCGGCCCGCGCGGTTCCGGTTTCGCCGGTCCCGCCACCGGGGGCATCCCGACGGTCGGCGGCTCCTCGATGGCGGCCACCCCGCCGGGCGGCACGCCGATGTACCTCGCCACCCCGCCCCTCGACGAGAGCGGCGGCTACGGCGGCGAGGCCCCGCAGCCCCCCACCGGTCCGACGACCGGCCCCATGACCGGCCCGATGTCCGGCCCGGGCGCGGGCCCGTCGGCAGGCCCCGTGCCGGACCACGGCGCGAGGGGCGCGGACCCGTACGCCGGGAACCCCCTGGCCCCGCCCGTCCCGCACCCGTTCGCCGAAGGCCCGCACGCGGGGAACCCGCTCGCCGCGGACCCGCACACCGGGACCCCGCACCCCTTCGCGGCCGGCCCGCACGGCGACCCCGCGTTCCCCTGCGCACCGCGCATGTCCGACGACACGGCGGTCCTCACCCCGCAGGGCCCCGGCTCGGGCGCCCCGGCCGACGGCGGCCACGTCTCGGGCGACACGCTCACGAGCGGCATCCCGGTCGTCCCCTCGGGCCCCGACCCGGCCCGGCGGGGCCCCGAGGGCTTCTCTGCCCCCGAGGTCGCCTCCTCCGGCAGGCCGGCGGCCCCGGCCCCGGCGCGCGAGCCCGCCCGCCCGTCCTCCGCGACCCGGCCCGCCCCCGCCCCGGTGAAGAAGGGCCGCTCCAAGCTGCCCCTCCTCGCCTTCGGCGTCGTCGGTCTCGCCGGTGTCGCCTACGGCGCCGGTCTGCTCCTCAACCACTCCGACGTCCCCAAGGGCACCACCGTCCTCGGCGTGGACATCGGCGGCGGTACGCGCGAGGAGGCCGTCAACAAGCTGGAGGCGGCCCTCGGCCAGCGCGCCGCCGCCCCCCTCCAGCTCAGCGTCGACGGCAAGAAGGTCGAGCTGGCCCCGGACAAGGCGGGCCTCTCACTCGACAGCCAGGAGACCGTCCGGGGCGCCGCGGGCAGCGACTACAACCCCGTCTCCGTCATCAGCACCCTCTTCGGCGGCGAGCGCGTCGCCGAGCCGGTGCTCCCGGTCGACGAGGAGAAGCTGAGCGTCGCCCTCAAGGACGTGGCCGGCGCCTCCGGTTCGGCGACCGAGGGCACGATCGTCTTCGCCCCCGGCAAGGTCACCGCCGTCGAGGGCAAGCCCGGCAAGGGCGTGGACGTCGCGCGTTCCATGATCTCGGTGAAGGACGCGTACCGCGCCCAGGTCCAGACGGGCCGGCCGAACACCGTCGAGCTGCCCGTCACGACCCGCCAGCCCACGATCACCCGGGCCGAGCTGGACCGGGCGATGAACGCCTTCGCCAAGCCCGCCATGTCCGGCCTGATCACGATCAAGGCGGGCTCGAAGAGCATCCAGTTCGGCCCGGCGAAGTCCCTGCCGAAGATCCTCTCCATGAAGCCGGTCGACGGCCGCCTGGTGGAGGTCTACGACAAGAACGCCATCGACCAGCTCCTCGACGGCGTCTTCGACGGCATCATGATCACCAAGGGGGACGGCAAGAAGCACCAGGTCTCCGCCGACGACGTCGCCTTCGCGATGCGCGACGCCCTGGTGGGCAAGACGCAGGCCGAACGCACCAAGGTCATCGACCTGGACGGGCAGGGCTGACCGCCGCTCCCGACACGGCCGACCGGCCCACCACCGGCAGCACACGGGCGCCCGTCCCGCCGGTCACGACCGGCGGGACGGGCGCTTCGGCGTCTCAGTCCCGGCGGTACTGCGCCGGGGAGTTCCTCGTCGCCGGGTCCTCGTACGACCCCGCCCGCCCCCGGTCCACGTGGAACGTGGTCAGCGTCGAGACGCGGGACGCCGGGTCGCGTCGGTCGTCGACGACCCGCATGTGGGCGCTGAACCGCTCCGGGGTGACCTCGTACACGTCATAGCCGTAGCGGTCGCCCTCGAAGTACTTCAGATGCGGGTTGGCCGCGCCCATGACCGGCCCGTTCGCGGCGTTCCAGCTCGGCGCGTACGCCCCCGAGGTGACCGAGTGGGCCGTGAACTCCGTGCCGATGACCGGCGAGGTGACGTCGTCGAAGTCGGGCCGGATGTCGTCGACGAACGCCGAGTGCCAGTCGCCCGTGACGACGACGAGGTCCTCCATGCCCGAGTCGTGCACATGGCCGAGGACCTCCTTCCGTTCGGCGAGGAAGCCGTCCCACTGGTCGGTGAACATGTAGGAGCCGCCGGGGCTCCGCCGCAGCTGGCTGAGCATGATCGAGTTGGCCCAGACGTGCCAGGAGTCCGGGGCCCGGTCGACGGTCCCCTTCAGCCAGGACTTCTGACCGGCGCCCAGGATCGTGCCGTCGGCGAGGTTCTGCGCCGAGCGGTACGAGCGCAGGTCGAGCACCGTCAGCTCCAGCAGGTCCCCCCAGCGGCGCACCCGGTGGATTTCCGGGTCCGGCAGCCCGGCCGAGACGCCGGCGCCGCCGTCGCGGTGCGGCATGTTCTCGTACCAGGCCTGGTACGCGGCCGCCCGCCGCCGCATGAACGGCGCGCCTCCGCCCGTACCGGAGTAGTCGTTGACGACCTCGTGGTCGTCCCAGGTGAGGAACCAGGGGTGGGCCGCGTGCGCCTCGCGCAGGGAGGCGTCGCCCTTGTAGAGGGCGTGACGGCGGCGGTAGTCGGCGACCGTGAAGACCCCGGGGCCCTCGTGGTCGCGGACGTGGTCGGCCGGGACGCCGCCGACCTGCCCGTGTTCGTAGATGTAGTCGCCGAGGTGGACGACGAAGTCGACGTCCTCGCGGGCGATGCCCCGATGGGCGGCGTAGAACCCGTCGTGGAAGGCCTGGCAGTTGGCGGCGGCGAAGCGGACGGAGGAGACGCGGCCGACGGGCGCCGTCCGCGTGCGGCCGGTCCGGCTCCGCTTGCCCAGCGCCGTGAAGGCGTACCAGTAGCGGGTGCCCGGGCGGAGCCCCGGGACCGGGACGTGCACGCTGTGCCCGAGCGTCGCCGAGGCGGGCGCGGTGCCGCGCGCGACGACCTGCCGCAGCCGGGGGTCGGTGGCGACGACCCAGTCGACCTCGACGATCTCGGGCAGGCTCTGCTCGGCGGCCAGCGGCTCGGGGGCGAGCCGGGTCCACAGCAGCACGCTGTGCGGCTGCGGGTCGCCGGAGGCGACGCCGAGGGTGAAGGGCGCCGGGTCGTAGTCGGCGCCGAGCGCCCGGGCGGCCTCCAGGGCCTGCGCGGGCGAGAGCCCGGCGGCCAGCGGCCAGGCGAGGTTCAGGGCGCCGGCGGCCCCGGCCGCCTTGAGCAGATCGCGGCGGTTGAGCCTGGTCACGAGCGTCCCCCGGTGGCGTGCAAGGTGAGCGATATGGAGTCGGCGTAACCGTCGTTGGACGTCCCGCCGCCGCTGCGGGTGAAGACGAGCAGCACCCGCGCGGTGCGGGCGCCGGGCGGCACCGTGGCGGTAGCGGTGCGCTCCAGGAGCGCGGTACGGGAGAGCCGCTCGCCGGCCGTCACCGGGCCGAGCACGGACAGCGCGACCGGGGTCCCCTGGGCGTCCCGGAACTCCACGGACAGCCTGGCGCCGTCCTCCTGCGCCGCGTAGCCGCCCAGCCAGCCGGCGAGGGTGTAGCGCACGCTCCCCGTGTCGACGGCCCGGCGGCCCGTGGAGCCCCGCTCGGGCAGGGCGATGTCCTGCACGAGGGCGGTACGGGGGCTGTCGCCGCCGGAGAAGAACCTGCCTCCCCGGTCGGCGGGCCCGGGGTCCGCCGGTCCGGGATAGCCACCGCCCAGGGTGTACGCGACGAGCGCGGGCGCTCCCTCCCGCACCTCCCAGCCGGTCACGGCGGTGACCGGCCGGGCGGTCCCGCCGGGTCCGCTCTCCGCGTCGCCGTTGACTACGAGATTCACTCGACCTCCTCGATCGTGCGCCGTTCGCATGGCGCGTGTATCGCAGCAGTCGCCGGTGAACCGTCGTGGACGCCCCGGCGAACAGCGGTGCCGGGTGGCGCGGACAACTCGCGCGCGGCGAACCGCTACCCGCCCGCCCGCAGGCTCCGCGTCGGCGCGACGAGGCAGGCGGGGCAGCGGCACGGCGGATAGCGGAGAGCCGACTCGACCGGCACCTCTCCCCGCCGGGGTGTGAAGGTCCGCGTGGCGGACCAGGTCCGCCCGCCGTCGCGCGAGACGCGCAGCGTCATCACCACTCGCCGCCGTACCGCCGGCGCTTCTCGCGGAGCCAGTCCTGCATCTCGCGCGTCTCGCGGGGCGAGGCGGCCCGGAGGTCGTCGGCGCGGATCGTCGCCACGAAGTGCACGAATCGCACACGCCGGTGGACGCCGTCCACGCCGATGACCTTCCCGGGGCCGTAGACGTCGGTTCCGGTATGGGCGACGAAGTCGCCCGGACCGTGGGGGGTTTCCATTACGTGCTGAGCCCTTTCGCTCTGTGTGTTGTTCCGGTCACACAGTGGCGTGGATCACGTTACGCTCGACAGGGGTTCGCCCGTGACAACGCGACCAGCACGTCGGGGAGTTGGCCATGGCAATCGAGGACAATCCGGAGTCGCGCCGAAAATACGGTGAAGAGCTGAAACGCCGAAGGGAGTCGGCGGGCCTCACCCAGGAGCGCCTGAGTGAACTGACGATCATCTCGCGCACCCACCTGGCCCACATGGAGGCGGGCCGCCGTCGCCCGGACGTGGCGGACGCGAGACGCCTGGACCAGGTGCTGGACGCGGGGGGCTTCTTCGAGCGGTTCCTGCCGACGTTGGACGGGAAGAAGGTCGCGGAACACTTCGCGGAGGCGCTGGAGTTCGAGAGCCAGGCGATTGTGATCCGGGAGTACGCCCCGAAGCTCGTACCGGGCATCCTCCAGACCGGGGCCTATGCCAAGGAAGTCCTGAGTTCCGGTTCGACGCCGAAGAGCGACGAGGAGCGTGACAGGCTCCTCGTCACACGGCTGGAGCGAGCCGGGATACTGGAGAACTTCGACTCTCCGGTGGTGTGGGCCCTCTTGGACGAGGCCGTTCTGCGGCGGCACGTCGGCGGCCCGGTGGTGATGTGCGAGCAGCTTCGCCACATCGGGCGCTTAGGGGAGAACCGCCGCATCCGCGTACATGTGCTGCCATTCGCAGCTGGCTACCACGCGCTGATCGAAGGCGAGGTGAAGCTGATGTGGTTCGGGGATCAGCCGCCGATCGCGTATGTGGAAGGCCTCAAGTCCGGGCGGGTCTGGGAGGATCCGGCCGTGGTACGGGATTGCCAGGTGGCCTACGATCACGCTCTGGGCGACGCGCTGTCCCATCGCGAGTCGCTGGCTCTGATCAGGTCCGTCGCGGAGGAATACGAGCATGCAGCACGCACCGACCAGCATCCCTGACGCCTCGGTGATCCCGGGCTGGCGCAAGTCCTCGTACAGCGGCGGCGACAGCGGCGACTGCCTCGAGGTGAGCGACGCCTGGCGGAAGTCTTCCTACAGCGGCGGCAACAGCGGCGACTGCCTCGAAGTCAACGACGCCGCCTGCTCCGCCCACGTCCCCGTCCGTGACAGCAAGAACCCCACCGGCCCCGCCCTGGTCTTCAGCGCCACCGCCTGGGCGGCGTTCGTCGGCGGGGTGAAGGGCTAGGCGCCGAAGGGGGCCGAACCCCGCCACGCGAGGGCGTGGGCGGGGTCCGTACGCGTCGGGGGTGTCAGCGGTCGCGGCGCCGACTGCGCAGGGCGAGCAGCAGTGCGCCTCCGGTGAGGAGGAGGGCCGCGCCGAGGCCCGCGAGATTGGCCGTGGTGGTACCGCCGGTCGCGGCCAACTCAGGTGCCGCGAAGGGGGGCGCGTCCTGGCGGCACCGGGTGCCGACCGGTGGGAGGGTTCCGTCGACGAGGTAGCGGCTCGTCCGGGCGTCGACGCAAGTGCTCGGGTTGAACAGGGCCGTGTGCCCGACGGCGTCCTGGGTCAGCAGGCGGGCGTTGGCCAGCTCCTTCGTCATGGCCTGTGCGCCCGACAGGGGCGTGGCGGGGTCGTGGGTGTTCCCGACCACCAGGATGGGGTTCGCCGTCGGCGTGTTCCACGGGCCGCGGTAGCGGTCCTCGACGATCGCAGGCCAGGCTGCGCAGCCCGCGGAGGCCCAGACCCAGAAGCGCCCGGTGTCCCCCGCGCCGATGGCCGCGGCGTCCGCCAGCGTGCGGTAGGCGTCCGCGTCCCGGGGGTTGGGGCTGTCACCGCAGACGACCGCCGTGCTCTGCTCCTCGCCCAGGTACGGATTCGGTTGGGCGACCGGCGGCGGGGGCGGAGGCGGGGAGGGCTCGGGGACGCGGCCCTGCCACAGGTCCTGCAGCCTGCCGGCGAGCTGCGTGGCCCCGGGTTGGACGACGTAGAGGCTGCTCACCGTGTCCGCCACGGTTCCCGCGTAGGTCCACGTGCCCACCGGCTCCTTTCGAAGCCGCTCCAGCAGCCGCTCGTACTTGTCCCGGGTCGCCTGCGGGGTGCCGGCGGAGAACGCGCAGCGGGCCGTCGTGGTGGATCCGCACAAGGTGAGGAACCGGTCCACGGCGGCCGCGGCGCTCCGGCCCGAGCCCAGGCGCTGGAACGCCGTGGTTCGTGGGACCGCGTCGGAGGCGTTGTCCGTCCAGGCCCGCGGATCCCAGTTGGCGTCGAGGACCATGGCGCGGACCCGCTGGGGGAAGAGGTTCGCGTAGGTGGCGCCCAGGTAGGTGCCGTAGGAGATCCCGTAGTAGGTGAGCTGCTCGTCGCCCACCGCCCTGCGCAGCTGGTCGAGGTCGCGGGCGGTGTCGGCGGTCGACACGTGGCGCAGGAGCTCGGGGGCGCGCTGTTCGCAGCGCCGGCCCAGCTCCGCGTACGCGGAGCTGAACGCCGCTCGCTCCTTCTCCCCGACCGGGAAGCCCGCCGGTTTGCTCGCGTTCCACTCCGCGGCTTCCTCGGGGCTCCCGAAGCAGTTCACCGCGGTGCTGCTGCCGATGCCACGAGGATCCCAGCTGACGATGTCGAACCGCTCCCGCACCTCGCGCGGGAAGGACTCGTAGTTCTGTGGCATCTGGACCGTTCCGGGCCCGCCGGGCCCGCCGGGATTGAAGAACAGGGTGCCGATCCGCGGGCCGGGGCCGGTCGCCTTCCGTTTGACCACGGCCAGCTCGATGCCGCGGCCGCCCGGGTCGTCGTAGTCCAGAGGAACCCTCACGGCCGCACAGTCGAACGGGCTGCCCTCCGTGCAGGGTTTCCAGTTCGGCTCCGGGGCGGGTAGCGACGGGGTGGGAGCCCCGCCGGCCACGGCCGGGCCCTGGCCGGCCCAGGCGGCCGAGCAGGTCACCAGCGCGGCGACGACGGCGACGTAACCTCGGCGGCGCGCTGCCGCTCCTGGTATGGGCATGGGTTGTCCCGCCTTTCCGGACGCGGGCCCGCCGCCCGGCGCTCGGGGACGTCGGCACGCATCCAGGTCCACGGCACCGCACCCCGGGAACCCGCACGAGTCGGCTGCGGCTGGATGGCCGAACCGGCCGTCTCGTCCCGTCCGGAGGCGAGGCCGCGGACACCCTCCTAGGGGGTGTGGTGCGGGCCGTCGAGGAAGCGGAGCAGGACCTCCGCCTCCGCGCGGAGCCGTGCCGCCCGGTCGGCGTGGGCGGGGGCGGTCAACTGCTCGGCGGCGTCCAGGCGCTCGGCGGCCTCGGCGCGTACGACGTCCAGCACCGCGCGCTCGGTCAGCTCGCGGCGCACGGCCTCGGTGGCGCCGACGCCGGCGGGGGACGCCTCCAGGGCCGTGCCACGGAGCCGGTCCTCGGACAGCGGCACCGCCTCGGCGTTGTCCAGCGCGGCGAGCGTGGAGCGCAGGGCGCTCACGGCGGCCTTGTCGCGGGCGCGCATCGCTTCCGGCAGGGCTTGACGCATACGGAGACGCAGAGACATGCCGGTGACCCTAGGCCGGTCCCCGGGACCCCACAACGCGATATCGCCCGCGGGGCCGGGCACGCCCTAGTTCAGCAGGGCCCTGGCCGCCTGGGCGCGGTGGCGGATCGAGGCGGCCGCGCTCGGTTCGACCGCGTCCACGATCGTCGCGTACGCCTCCATCTCCGCCGCGCCCGCCTGGAACTCGCCCCGCTGCACCAGCAGCTCCGCGTGTTCGTAACGCAGGCGCGCCGGGTGCGAGGGGAGCAGCAGGGAGAGCTCCACCGCCCAGAGGGCGACCTCCGAACGTTCCGGCCGGGGGGAGGCCCAGGCGCGGATGTTGTTCAGGATGCGCTGGACGATCTCCAGCGAGTCCGCGGGGCGCAGCATCGACGGTTCCAGGGGCGCGCCCGTGGCGCCCGCGACCAGCAGTTCCGCGTCGACTCCGGTCATCGCACGGCCCCCGGCGAATGGATCCGCGAAGACCTGCTCGGCCGGGTCGCCGAAGCCCACGACGAAGTGACCCGGCAGGCCGAGGCCGTACACCGGCGCCCCCGCCCGGCGGGCGACCTCCATCCACACCACGGAGAGGAGGATCGGCAGGCCCCGGCGGCGGCGCAGGACCTCGTGCAGCAGGGAGGAGTCCAGTCGCTGGTAGTCGGCCGGGACGCCCTGGAAGCCGCACTCGCGGCCCAGGAGCTCCTCCAGGGCCGCGACCCAGGCGTCGGCGCCGGCGCCGCGCGTGCGGTACGGCAGGAGACCGGCCAGGCGGTCCAGTTCGATCTCGGCGGAGTCCAGGTCGTGCCGGGTCACCGCCGGGTCCGCCTCCGCGCCGATCAGCAGACAGAGCCGCGCCAGATCCGGCCGTCGCGCCCGGGCCTCCTGCGCGAACTCCCGCCGCCAGTCGGTCACGTCGCTCACGCCTCCGCCGCTCGGTAGTGGTGGTAGTGGTGGTGGACCGCGAAGCCCATGCCTTCGTACAGTGCCCGGCCGCCGGCGTTGTCCGCCTCCACTTGGAGCCAGGCCGCCGACGCGCCCTCGTCCAGCGCCTTCCGGGCGAGCGCCGTCATGACGGACGTGGCAAGGCCCCGGCGCCGCTGCGCGGGGTCGACCTCCACGGCCATGAACCCGGCCCAGCGGCCGTCGACCACACACCGTCCGATCGCCGCCGGTATGTCTCCCGTGCCCGGTATGGAGGCGAACCACACACGGGGGCCGCTCTCCAGGACCGTGAGCACATGGGGGCCGGGCACACCGAACCGCTGGTAGCGGTGGAGCCAGAAGGGGTCCAGGGAGCGGGAGAGCGCGACGGGGGAGACGTCCGCGTCGAGGTCGGCGACCGGCGCCAGGCCCCCGGTCCGTACCTCGGCCGAGACCTCCCGGCGCCAGCCGCGCTCCTCCAGCTCCGCGCAGAGCAGCTCCTGCGTCCCCTCGGCGCCGGTGGCCGTCTGGACGTAGGCCGGGAGCTCCCGCGCCGCGTACCACGCACGGACGCGCGCGAGGGCGGAGTCGAGGGGCAGGCCGGGCTCGCCGAGCGGCAGCACCGAGTTCGCCCGCCGGGTGAATCCGGCGGCCGCCCGCAGCGTCCACTCGCCGAGCCGCTCGCTCTCCACCGGCTCCCAGGCGCGCGCCGTGACCCGGGCCAGCTCCTCGAAGGAGGTCGCCGGGCCCCGCCTGCGGGCCGGCGCGGCGGGCACCACCTTGCCCGCGACCAGCGCGGATTCCGCGATCCGGACGCTCTGGCCGGTCCGTCGTGTGATCAGCACCACACCCGCGTCCCATGATGTGAGCACGCCGACCGCGTCGGTGAACCGCGCGCCGGGACCGCCCGAGTCCGTCACGTACCGAACTGAGACACGTTTCCCCACGTCAGCGTGAGTGATACGCACCTCAAGGCGCCCTCCGGCGGTGAATTCCACGGCTTCTCCGGCCCTCCTGTTCGGATCGTCCCCAAGAACGGAGATACTAGGTGCGGGCATCGACGACGCCGCGCTCCCGCGCAGACCAGCCCTACCGAGGAGGAACGACAGCGTGACCTACGTCATCGCGCAGCCTTGTGTCGACGTCAAGGACAAGGCATGCATCGAGGAGTGCCCCGTCGACTGCATCTACGAGGGCTCCCGGTCCTTGTACATCCACCCGGACGAATGCGTCGACTGTGGTGCTTGTGAGCCGGTCTGCCCGGTCGAGGCCATCTTCTACGAGGACGACACCCCGGAGGAGTGGAAGGACTACTACAAGGCGAACGTCGAGTTCTTCGACGAGCTCGGCTCGCCCGGTGGTGCCTCCAAGCTCGGCCTGATCGAGCGTGACCACCCCTTCATCGCCGCTCTGCCGCCGCAGAACGGCTGATCGAACCGCCCTCGGTCCCGTACGGCCTCGCCCGCTGTACGGGACCGACGCGTTCTCCGTACGTACGAGGAAGTGAGCCATCTCGTGAGCGCAGTCTCGGGCGCCGTCTCATCGCGCCTGCCGGTCTTCCCCTGGGACAAGCTGGAGCCGTACAAGAAGACGGCGGCGGCCCACCCGGACGGCATCGTGGACCTGTCCGTGGGCACGCCGGTCGACCCGGTGCCGGAGCTGATCCGGCGGGCGCTGGTCGCGGCGGCCGACTCCCCGGGCTATCCCACGGTGTGGGGGACCACCGAGCTGCGGGACGCGCTGACCGGCTGGTGCGAGCGGCGCCTCGGCGCGGTCGGCTTCGGCCACCGCAACGTGCTGCCGGTCGTCGGCTCCAAGGAGCTGGTGGCCTGGCTGCCCACCCAGCTCGGCCTCGGCGCCGGGGACCGGGTCGCCTACCCGCGCCTGGCCTACCCGACGTACGAGGTCGGCGCACGGCTCTGCGGGGCCGAGGCGGTCGTGTACGACGACCCGACGGAGCTCGACCCCGCCGGTCTGAAGCTGCTGTGGCTCAACTCGCCGTCCAACCCCACCGGCAAGGTCCTCGGCAAGGACGAACTGACCCGGATCGTGGCCTGGGCGCGGGAGCACGGCGTCCTCGTCTTCTCCGACGAGTGCTATCTGGAGCTGGGCTGGGAGGCCGACCCGGTCTCCGTCCTGCACCCGGACGTCTGCGGCGGTACGTACGAGGGCGTCGTCGCCGTCCACTCGCTCTCCAAGCGCTCCAACCTGGCCGGCTACCGCGCCGCGTTCATCGCGGGCGACGCGGCCGTCCTCGGCGAGCTGCTGCAGATCCGCAAGCACGGCGGCATGATGACGGCCGCCCCCGTGCAGGCCGCCACGGTCGCCGCGCTCGGCGACGACGCGCACGTGGCCGAGCAGCGGGAGCGGTACGCCGCCCGGCGCACGGCGCTGCGGACGGCGCTGGAGGCGCACGGCTTCCGGATCGAGCACAGCGAGGCGAGCCTCTACCTGTGGGCGACCCGGGACGAGCCCTGCTGGGAGACGGTGGCGTACCTCGCCGAGAAGGGCGTCCTGGTCGCGCCCGGCGACTTCTACGGCGCGGCGGGGGAGCGGTTCGTCCGGGTGGCGTTCACCGCCACCGACGAGCGCGTCGAGGCGGCGGTCAAGCGCCTCGGCTGACGGCCGGCACGCACGACGAGGGGCCCCGGGGAGCAGCGCTCCCCGGGGCCCCTCGTCGTGCGCCCGTGGGCGCGGGCGGTCAGCCGCCGAGCGGCAGGCCGCCCAGGGACGGCACGCCCTGGGTCGGCAGGGTCTCGCCGAGGGCGCCCGTGGACGGGGCGCTGTCGGTGGCCGAGCCGGCGGTCTCGCCGAGGATCTCGCCCGCGCTGCCCGCGGTGTCGCCCGCGGCCTTCTGCGCGGCCGGGGTGGCGGTCTTGCCGGCCGTGCCGACGGTCTTGCCGGCGGCCGGGACGGCCTTGCCGACGGCCTTGCTGCCGGTGTCACCGGCGACACCGGTGGCGGTCTGCGAGGCCCCGTCCACGGCGTTGCCGACTCCGGCGCCGTCGAGCGAGCTGATGCCGGAGAGCGCGCCGGTCGGCGCGAGGCTCTGGTCCACGGCGCTCGCGGAGCCGGCCGCACCGACCACGGGGGCTGCTCCGGCCGCGACGATGAGGGCGGCGCGGGCGATCCGACGGGTCAGGGGGAGGGACATGGTGCTCCTTCGACGGAGAGGACATTGCGGTGTCCGGCGTTCGGACGCAGTGACAACCGCCCGGGGGGAGGGAGAGGTTGCGGCGGCCGAAGGTAAAGAATTGGCAATGCGTCGTATTGTCGGGTGGGGAGGAAAACGGGCGAACACGTCATTGCGTCAAACGCTGCCGAACCGTCACTTCCCTTGTCCCGCAAGGTCATTGCCGTGACATGAAAGGACGCGCCAAGGCCCGCGCGGCGACCGGTGAATGACCCGGTGCCCGTTCCCCGTATCCGCCACGGACGAGTGAATTCCCGTACGGATGACCGGCTACTGTGCGAGGCGAATTCGGACGCTGCCGAATACGGAATCCGTCCCGGAGGCGGCCTCGGCACCACCGGAGGGGGCATCGCCCGTCTTCGACCAGCCGCCCAGGGCCTCGCCCGCGCGCCACACCTTGCCCGCGTACGCGACCTCCACCACGCGCAGCCCGTCCGCCCGCGCCACCGCCCAGTGGGCCAGCTCCCAGCCGCGCCGCTCCCGCGAACCGGCCGCCGCCCGCACCGGCACCGCCAGCTCCGCAGGACCGGCACCCGCCCGCGCGCCCGCGCTCCCCGCGCCGCCCAGACCCGCCTCCGGCAACGCCTTCTCACCGAAGTCCCGCACCAGCTCGGCACGCACCTTCACCGGATCGCCCGGCAGCCCGTCGCGCGCCGGACCCGTCGTACAGCTCAGCGCCGCGGCCGAACGGCCCGTCAGTGCGGCCGCCAGCAGCGCCGCGTCCGGCTCGTGCTTCGCGTACGCCTGCGGGAAACCGCTGCGCTGCACCTTCTGCGCCGCCACGGTCAGCGGCAGCCGCGAGTACCCCGGGACCTTCTCCAGGCCCTCGTAGAACTTCCCCGAGGAGTACACCGGGTCCAGGATCTGTTCGGCGGTCCCCCAGCCCTGCGAGGGACGCTGCTGGAAGAGACCGAGCGAATCGCGGTCGCCGTGCGCGATGTTCCGCAGCGCCGACTCCTGCAAGGCCGTCGCCAGGGCGATCGTGACCGCCCGCTCCGGCATCCCGCGGGTCGTGCCGACCGCCGAGATCGTGGCGGCGTTCGCCGCCTGCTCCGGCGTGAACTCGTACGTGTTCTCGCCCGTGCCCACACTGCACCGCGCGGGGCCGCCGCCCCCGATGACGTAGTGCACGGCCACATAGGCGACCACGGCCAGCAGCACGGCGAAGCCGGCCGTGGCCCTGGCGACGCGGCCACGACGGCGAGAGGTGCGGTTTCGGCCGGGGAAGGAGGCGGACTCGGACACGAGGCCCACCGTACTGGAGGCCGGGTTAGGGTCGGCACATGGCTGACAACGCTCCCCTCGACCTCACGCTGGACGGGCCGGCGCTCACCGCCGCACTCGTCGACTTCCCCTCGGTCAGCGGGACCGAGAAGCCGCTCGCCGACGCGATCGAGCAGGCCCTGCGCACCCTGCCCCACCTCACCGTCGACCGGCACGGGAACAACATCGTGGCGCGCACCCGCCTGGGCCGCGCCGAGCGGGTCGTCCTCGCCGGCCACATCGACACCGTCCCGATCGCCGACAACGTGCCCTCGCGCCTCGACGAGGACGGCATCCTGTGGGGCTGCGGAACCTCCGACATGAAGTCCGGCGTCGCCGTCCAGCTCCGCATCGCCGCCACCGTCCCCGCGCCCAACCGCGACCTCACCTTCGTCTTCTACGACAACGAAGAGGTCGCCGCCCACCTCAACGGCCTCGGGAAGGTCGCCGAGGCCCACCCGGACTGGCTGGAGGGCGACTTCGCCGTCCTGCTGGAACCCTCCGACGGCCAGGTCGAGGGCGGCTGCCAGGGCACCCTCCGGGTCCACCTGCGCACCGAAGGCGAGCGCGCCCACTCCGCGCGCTCCTGGATGGGCTCCAACGCCATCCACGCCGCCGCCCCGATCCTCGCCCGCCTCGCCGCCTACGAGCCGCGCAAGCCGGTCATCGACGGCCTGGAGTACCACGAGGGGCTCAACGCCGTCGGCATCGAGGGCGGCGTCGCCACCAACGTCATCCCCGACGCCTGCACCGTCGTCGTCAACTACCGCTACGCCCCCGACCGCTCCCCGGCCGAGGCGCTGCTCCACGTCCGCGAGGTCTTCGCCGACTGCGGCGTCGCCGAGATCGTCGTCGACGACGAGAGCGGCGGCGCCCTGCCCGGCCTCTCCCACCCGGCCGCGGCCGCCTTCATGGAGGCCGTCGGCGGCACCGCCCAGCCCAAGTTCGGCTGGACGGACGTCTCCCGCTTCAGCGCCCTCGGCGTGCCCGCGGTCAACTACGGCCCCGGTAACCCTCTGTACGCGCACAAGCGCGACGAGCACGTGATCGTCGAGCGGATCCGGCACTGCGAGACACGCCTCCGCGACTGGCTCACTGACGGACAGGCGTAATTTCGCTTTTTGTCACGTCTGGGGACCTACCCTGACCGAACCAGAAGATCAGTGGATCGGTGGAGGGAGCAGGCCATGGGTGTCCCCGAGGGAGCGTGGAAGCCGGAGGAGCAGCGACAGGGGCCGGTGCTGCGGCGCCGGGACCAGGTCCAGTCCGGCACCACGGATCAGCGTCTGCTGGACACCGAGGGTGACTCGGAATGGGTGCACACCGACCCCTGGCGGGTCATGCGCATCCAGTCCGAGTTCGTCGAGGGCTTCGGCGCGCTTGCCGAACTGCCCAACGCGATCAGCGTCTTCGGCTCGGCCAGAACGCGCCCCGACTCGCCCGAGTACGAGGCGGGCGTCCGCCTCGGCCGCGCCCTGGTCGACGCCGGCTTCGCGGTGATCACCGGCGGCGGCCCGGGCGCCATGGAGGCGGCCAACAAGGGGGCGCGGGAGGCCAAGGGCATCTCGGTCGGCCTCGGCATCGAGCTGCCCTTCGAGCAGGGGCTCAACCCGCACGTCGACATCGGCGTGAACTTCCGGTACTTCTTCGTCCGCAAGACGATGTTCGTGAAGTACGCGCAAGGGTTCGTGGTGCTGCCGGGCGGACTGGGGACCCTGGACGAGCTGTTCGAGGCGCTGACCCTCGTCCAGACCCGGAAGGTGACCCGCTTCCCGATCGTGCTCTTCGGCACGGAGTACTGGAAGGGGCTCGTCGACTGGCTCCGCGACACGGTGGTGGCGGGCGGCAAGGCGTCGGAACGCGACCTGCTGCTCTTCCACGTCACGGACGACGTGCACGAGGCTGTGGAGCTGGTGTCGAAGGAGACCGGGCGCTGACCGCCCCCCGAGGCCGGGTGGAAGGCCGGGCGCCGGCCGTCCGGCGCTGAGGACGAGCGGAAGGGCCGGGCTCCCGCCGAGGGGGCCCGGCCCTTCCCCGTGGACGGGGGCGGGCGTCAGGCGAGCCCGCGGCGGGCCACCGCCGGGGGACGGTGACCGGCGATCGACGCCACCATGTCCAGCACCTGCCGGGTCTCGGCCACCTCGTGCACGCGGTAGACCCGGGCCCCGAGCCACGCCGAGACCGCCGTCGTCGCCAGCGTCCCCAGCAGCCGCTCCTTGACCGGCCGGTCGAGCGTCTCGCCGACGAAGTCCTTGTTGGACAGGGACACCAGCACCGGCCACCCCGTCTCCGCCATCTCGCCGAGCCGCCGGGTCGCCTCCAGGCTGTGCCGGGTGTTCTTCCCGAAGTCGTGACCCGGGTCGATCATGATGCCGTCCCGCCGCACCCCCAGGGCGGCCGCCCGCTCGGCCAGACCCACGGTCACCCGCAGGATGTCCGCCATCACGTCCTCGTACGCGATCCGGTGCGGGCGCGTCCGCGGCTCCGCGCCGCCCGCGTGGGTGCAGACGAGCCCGGCGCCGTACCGGGCGGCCACCTCCGCGAGGCCCGGGTCGACCCCGCCCCACGCGTCGTTCAGGACGTCCGCGCCCGCCTGGCACACCGCCTCGCCGACATCGGCGCGCCAGGTGTCGACGCTGATCACCACGTCCGGATGCCGGCGCCGTACCTCCGCCACGAAACCGACCGTACGGCGCGCCTCCTCGTCGGCCGACACCTCCTCGCCGGGGCCGGCCTTGACCCCGCCGATGTCGACGATGGCGGCGCCCTCGGCCACAGCCTGCTCGACGCGGGCGAGGGCCGGCTCGTCGCGGAAGGTGGCGCCCTGGTCGTAGAAGGAGTCCGGGGTCCGATTGACGATCGCCATGATCACCGGCTCGTGCGGCCCGAATTCACGCCGTCCCAAGCGCAGCATCCCTTTTGTCCTCCCTCGCATCCGTTCGCCTGCGACCCTAACCGTCGGTGGCGCATGGCACGATCGGCACGGGACGTTTTCCACCTCCGGAGAGGCGCGCGCTGGTGTTCTGGTTTTTGCTGATCGCGATGGTCGTGGTCGTCGCCGCGGTCACTCTCGCGGTGGTCGGCGGCGGCGACAGCGAGGTGCTGCCCGAGGTGGCGCCGGAGCAGCCGGTGGACCCCCTGCCGGCGACCCGTCCCGTCGGCCGCGCCGACATCGAGGCGCTCCGCCTCCCGGTCACGGCCCGCGGCTACCGCATGGCGGACGTGGACGACGTCCTCGGCCGCCTGGGCGCCGAGCTCGCGGAGCGGGACGCCCGCATCGCGGAGCTGGAGGCCGAGCTGGCCGACGCGGCCCGCCCCGGGCACGGAGAGGCGCCGTGACCGGCGAGGCGGTCCCCGGCCCCGACGGGCGGCCGCGGTGCCCGTGGGGGCTCTCCACCCCCGACTACGTCGCGTACCACGACGAGGAGTGGGGGCGGCCGGTCCACGGTGACGATGCCCTCTTCGAACGGCTCTGCCTGGAGGCCTTCCAGTCGGGGCTCTCCTGGATCACGATCCTGCGCCGCCGCGAGGGGTTCCGGCGCGCCTTCGCCGGCTTCGGTATCGCCGCGGTGGCCGAGTTCGGCGAGGCGGACCGCGAGCGGCTCCTCGCGGACGAGGGGATCATCCGCAACCGCGCCAAGGTCGACGCGACCCTCGCCAACGCGAAGGTGCTCGCCGGGTGGGAGCCCGGCGAGCTGGACACGCTGATCTGGTCGTACGCCCCGGACCCGAAGACGCGCACGGCCCCGCTCACGACGGCGGACGTGCCGGCCGTCACCGACGAGTCCACCGCCCTGGCCAAGGCCCTCAAGAAGCGCGGCCTGCGCTTCATCGGCCCGACGACCGCCTACGCCCTGATGCAGGCCTGCGGCCTGGTCGACGACCACCTGAAGGACTGCGTCGCCCGCCGGGACGGGTGACGCCCCCCGGGGGTGTCCTGCCGACCCTGCCAGGGTCGCGGCGTGATCGACAGGACACGGCCTAGCGGCCGAGGTACTTCGGGCGTTCCTTCGCGATGAACGCCTGGACCGCGATCGTGTGGTCCTCCGACGCGCCCGCCTTCGTCTGGAGTTCGTCCTCCTTCTCCAGCGCCTCGGCCAGCGAGTGGTCCGCGCCGTACGCCAGGGACTCCTTCAGCGCCGCGTACGCCACCGTCGGGCCCTCCGCCAGCGTCCTGGCGACCTTGGCGGCCTCCTCGGCCAGGGACTCCGCGGGGACCAGCTTGTTCACGATGCCCAGGTCGTAGGCCTCGCGGGCGTCGATGGAGCGGGGGAAGAGCATCAGGTCCGCCGCCCGGCTCGCGCCGATCAGCCGGGGCAGCGTCCACGACATCCCGGAGTCGGCCGTCAACGCCACGCCCGCGAAGGAGGTGTTGAACGCCGCCGTCTCCGCGACCACCCGGTAGTCCGCCGCCAGCGCGAAGCCGAAACCGGCCCCCGCCGCGACGCCGTTCACGCCCGCCACCACCGGCTTCCGCATGCCGGTCAGGGCCCGCACGATGGGGTTGTAGTGGTCCCGCACGGTGTTCATGGTGGCCTGCGTCCCGGACTCCTTGTCCGACATCAGCAGGCCCACGTGCTCCTTCAGGTCCTGGCCCACGCAGAACGCCCGGTCCCCGGCCGCCGTCAGCAGCACCGCCCGTACGGCCGGGTCCGCCGCGGCCGTCTCCACCGCCTCCCGCAGCGCGACCTTCGCCTCGACGTTCATCGCGTTCATGGCCTCGGGCCGGTTGAGCGTGATCGTGGCGAGCCCGTCGCTCACTTCGTACAGCACGGTGTCGGCCATCACGGCTTCCCTTCGCGTCTTCGCGTCCTTGACCCTCCCCGGACTTCGTCGGGAGGACCCCCAGCATGACGGAGATCACCCACCCCGCACATGTGACCTGCGTCAAAGACATGAGGGGAAGCAGCGGCGAAGTATCGCAGGCCGATCGCCGAAATAGGTGGTTTTGAGAGAGCGCGTTGCACAAGCGATGCATCCCGATGTTGGTCATCGGGTCCTGTGATGCGGGATAATGACCTGGAAGCAATGTGTTCGATGCCGGTGACGCATGCTCCTCGACAGGAGCCGTCGGCTGAGATGAGCTGGTTTCAGGAAGGGGAACGAGCATGGCGGCCATGAAGCCGCGGACGGGCGACGGCCCGCTCGAGGTGACCAAGGAGGGGCGGGGCATCGTCATGCGCGTTCCGCTCGAAGGCGGCGGTCGGCTTGTCGTCGAGCTGACCCCGGACGAGGCCGAAGCCCTCGGCGACGCCCTGAAGCAGGTAGTCGGCTGACGCGATAACGCCAGGATTTCCCGCCTCTGCCCCGGCCCGGTACCCACCGCGCCGGGGCAGAGGCGTGTCTGCCCGGGCCCCGCACCCGCGGGCCGCGCACCGCCCGCGGGGGCGGATCAGCCCCGGCGCACCGCGCACAGCAGGCCGTCCCCGACCGGCAGCAGCGTCGGCAGCAGCTCCTGGCTCTCCCGTACCGCCCGCAGCAGCTCCCGCACCCGCAGCACCTCCGACGGCTGAGCCGCCGAGTCGACCGTGCGGCCGTCCGCGAAGACGCCCTCGAAGCAGACCAGACCCCCCGGTCGCAGCAGGCGCAACGATTCAGCGAGATAGTCCAGGCTCTCCAGCCGGTCGCCGTCGCAGAAGACGAGGTCGTATCCGCCGTCCGCCAGCCGGGGCAGGACCTCCAGGGCGCGCCCGGGGATGAACCGCGCCCGGTTCCCCGCGAAACCGGCCGCGCGGAACGCCGTCTTCGCGAACTGCTGGCGCTCCGGATCCATGTCGACCGTGGTCAGTACCCCGTCCGGCCGCATCCCGTGCAACAGATAGATACCGGACACGCCCGTGCCCGTACCGATCTCCGCCACCGCCTTGGCGTCCGCCGTGGCCGCCAGCAGGCGCAGCGCGGCGCCGGTGCCCGGTGACACCGAGGGGAGCGCTGTCTCCCGGGCCCGCTCACGGGCCCAGCGCAGCGCTTCGTCCTCGGCGACAAAGGCGTCGGCGAACGCCCAGCTCGTCTGCCGGTTGGCGGTAATGGCCCTCTCCTGTCCCCTTAGTTGGCGCAACGGTGACTGTATCCGCTGCGTACGGGAACCCGCAGATGGGACCGGGCGTTCCTAGAGGGTGAGGACGCGGACGGGACGGCCGGCGAGCCGTCCCCAAATTCGCGTAAAGATTCTTATCCGGAGCTAACGGGCGAGGTGGCTATGGTAGGGGCTCCACTGGACACCACCAGAGCCGACAGGGGAGGTGCGGCTGCGCCTGGGGACCGGGGAGGAGTGCTTCGGCGTCTTCTCAGGTCGGCGGGTGAGCCGAAATCCGTGACCGACACCGCTGACCGTTTCCACACCGCCGACGCCGCACCCACCACCGCGACCTTCGCATCGGATGCGGAATCGCAGGCGTGGACTCCGCCCACATGGGAGGAGATCGTCAGCACGCACAGTGCCCGGGTCTATCGCCTCGCCTACCGGCTGACCGGCAACCAGCACGACGCCGAGGACCTCACCCAGGAGGTCTTCGTCCGCGTCTTCCGTTCCCTGTCGACGTACACGCCGGGCACCTTCGAGGGCTGGCTGCACCGCATCACCACCAACCTCTTCCTCGACATGGTCCGCCGCAAGCAGCGGATCCGCTTCGACGCGCTCGCCGACGACGCCGCCGAGCGGCTGCCCAGCCGCGAGCCGTCGCCGCAGCAGGTGTTCAACGACACCCACTTCGACGCCGACGTTCAGCAGGCCCTGGACACCCTCGCGCCCGAGTTCCGGGCCGCGGTCGTCCTCTGCGACATCGAAGGACTCTCGTACGAGGAGATCGCCGCCACCCTCGGCGTGAAGCTCGGCACCGTGCGCAGCCGCATCCACCGCGGCCGCTCGCACCTCCGCAAGGCGCTGAAGCACCGCTCGCCCGAGGCCCGGGCGGAGCGCGCGCTGGCCGCCGTCGGCTGGGAGGGCGGGACGGCGTGAGCGGTTCTCGTCCTGTCGGCCCGACCCCCGCGGAGCAGCATCTCGGGGACCGGCTCGCCGCGCTCGTCGACGGCGAACTGGGCCACGACGCCCGCGAGCGGGTCCTCGCGCACCTCGCGACCTGCGCCAAGTGCAAGGCCGAGGCCGACGCCCAGCGCAGGCTGAAGAGCGTCTTCGCCTCCACGGCCCCGCCACCGCCCTCCGCCGGGCTGCTCGCCCGGCTCCAAGGGCTGCCCGGGGGACCGGGCGACCCCGGGGGTGACGACCGCAGGGGCGGAGGCTTCGACGACCTCTTCGACCTGGGCGGGACCGGTTCCGGCGGCGGTATCGCCGGGATGAGGTCCGCCGGCTTCGCCACCGCCGCGCCCGTCTCCCCGCGTTCCGGCTTCCGCATCCACGAGGTCGGCCCGCGTGCCGAGCACGACCGTTCCCCCTGGCGCGGCCGGCGCTTCGGCATCGCCGCGGCCAGCGCGGTCTCCTTCGCCGCCATCGCCCTCGGCGGCGCCCTGCCGCTGGAGGCGTCGGTGAACGCCGGTGCGCGCGGCGCGGGCACGGGAAACAACGTCACCCCGCAGCGGACCGCCGCCACCGGCGTCGGCGGCACGGGCACCGGCACCGCGGTCGGTACGAACGCGAGCACGGCACCCGGCCGTGGAGCCCGCTCCGGCGAGCGGCCCACCCCCGCCACGGCGGCCGCGCCCGGCGGAGCGATCTCGGCGCCCGGCACGATCGTGGCCGGACCGCTGGTTCCCGGCGGCGACGCGGCCGACGGCACCTCGGCGCCCGTGATGCCCCTGCGGCTCCAGGCGCCGGCCACGCAGTCCCTGCTCGCGCTCTCGCCGTTCATACGCCCCACGGGGCCCGCCCTCCGGCTGGCCTTCGCGCCGGGGCCGCTCCCGGCCGCCGGCCCGACGGTGACCCCGCCCGCGCCCCACCAGGCGGCCCCCGGCCCGACCGCGACCCCGCTCACCGCACACCGCTGAGCCCGGACCTGGTTGAATCCAGGCAGGGGCGCCCTTCGCCAGGGGGCGCGGACAGGTCAGCTGTTGCGGGGAGAGCATGGACGACGGGAAGCCCACCGGCCAGAAGCCGAAGTGGTGGAGCCGGCCTACGAGCACGGCGGACACGCCGGTGACGGCGCCGGAGCCACCGGTCGCGGACGAGGGTGACTTCACCCTCGCCGCGCCCACCCCCACGGACGCGCCCGCACCCCCGGCGACGGCCCCGCCCACCCCGGACCAGCGCCCGGCGGACCCACTGACGCGGCCCGAGGCCCCGTCGCCGGCCCCGGAGCAGCAGCCGGCGGACCTGCTGACCAAGCACGAGAGCCAGGCGCCCTCCGACGCCCCGGCTGCCGGGCCGGAGCAGCGGCCCGCCGGCCTGCTGACCAAGCACGAGGCCCCGGCGCCCTCCGACGCCCCGGCCGCCGGGCCGGAGCAGCGGCCCGCGGACCCGTCACCGGCTCCGGAGCAGCGGCCCGCCGATCTGCTGACCACGCACGAGGCCCAGCCGCCTTCCGACGCCCCGGCCGCCGGGCCGGAGCAACGGCCCGCGGACCCGTCACCGGCCCCGGAGCAGCGGCCCGCCGGCCTGCTGACCAAGCACGAGGCCCCGGCGCCCACCGACGCCCCGGCCGCCGACGCGCACGTGCCGCGGCAGAGTCCTGCGCAGGTGCCGCCTCCTCCGCAGCCCGAGCCGCGGCCGCTGCACGAGCCCGACGAGTACCGCACCCCGCCCTACGGCGGGCCCGGGCCCTGGGCGCCCGCCCCGCCCGTACAGCGGCCGGCTCCCGCGCCGGGAGCGCACGCCGCCGCGCCCGCCCCGGTGCCGGAGGCCGCGCCGCCGACCGTGCCGCAGGCGATGCCGGCCCCCGCACCCGGCGGGCCCGTACCGCCGCCGCCGGCCGCGCCCGCCGCGGGGCAGTGGGTGCAGTACGACCCCTGGTCCTCGCCCGGCGCGGCCGCTTCCGTCGCGACCGGCGGCAAGCGCGGCTCCCGGCGGGCGCTCGGGCTGGTCGGCGCGCTCGTCCTGGCCCTGACCACCGGCGTCCTGGGCGGCGCGGTCGGCGCCTACGTCGAGCGCAACGGCGGCATCTCCACCATCGAGCTGCCCCAGGCAGGCCCCGAGGACTCCGGACGCGCCCCCGACAGCGTCGCCGGGATCGCCGCCAGCGCCCTGCCCAGCGTGGTCACCCTGCACGTCAACGGCGCCGGCTCCTCGGGCACCGGCACCGGCTTCGTCCTGGACACCAAGGGCCACATCCTCACCAACAACCACGTCGTCGACTCGGCCACCTCCGCCGGGGACATCTCGGTCACCTTCAGCAGCGGCGAGACCGCCCGCGCCCGGCTCGTCGGCAAGGACAGCGGCTACGACCTCGCCGTCGTCCAGGTCACCGGCGTCTCCGGCCTCAAGCCGCTGCCCCTCGGCAACTCCGACAACGTCCGCGTCGGCGACCCGGTCGTCGCCATCGGCGCCCCCTTCGACCTCCAGAACACCGTCACCTCCGGCATCATCAGCGCCAAGGAGCGGCCCATCACGGCCGGCGGCGAGAAGGGCGACGGCAGCGACGTCAGCTATGTCGACGCGCTGCAGACCGACGCGCCGATAAACCCCGGCAACTCCGGCGGCCCGCTGGTCGACTCCAAGGCCCGTGTCATCGGCATCAACAGCGCCATCCGCGCCGCCGGCGACGGCACGAGCGGCGAGGGCGGCGGCCAGTCCGGTTCCATCGGCCTCGGCTTCGCCATCCCGATCAACCAGGGCAAGCGCGTCGCCGAGGAGCTCATCAACACCGGCAAGGCCAGCCACCCCGTCATCGGCGTCAGCCTCGACATGCAGTTCAGCGGCGACGGCGCCCGCGTCGGCGACAAGGGCAAGGACGGCTCCGCGTCCGTCACCCCCGGCGGTCCGGCCGCCAAGGCGGGCATCCGCCCCGGCGACGTCATCACCAAGGTCGACGGCCAGCGGGTCCACAACGGCGAGGAGCTGATCGTGAAGATCCGCGCCCACCGCCCGGGCGACCGGCTGGAGCTCACCCTGCTGCGCGGAGGCAAAGAGCAGACCAAGACGTTGACGCTCGGCTCCTCGCAGGGCACCTGAGCGTCATGTGGCAGACGCCGCACGGTACCCGCCCGGCAGTTCGGGCGGGTACCGTGGAGCGGGCCCCGGACCCTGTGTAAGGAGCGGCAAGGTGTTCAACGACCTCGGCATACTCGAGCTGGTGGCGCTCGTGGTCCTCGCCGTGCTCATCTTCGGACCGGACAAGCTGCCGAAGGTCATCCAGGACGTCTCGCGCTTCATCCGCAAGGTCCGCGACTTCTCCGAGAGCGCGAAGCAGGACATCCGCACGGAGCTGGGGCCGGAGTTCAAGGACTTCGAGTTCGAGGACCTCAACCCCAAGACCTTCCTCCGCAAGCAGCTGGAGGACAGCGAGGACTTCAAGGAGCTCAAGGACCTGCGCGGCAGCTTCGATCTCAAGAAGGAGATGAACGACGTCGCCGACGCGGTCCACGGCCGTGAGCAGACGTCGTCGGCGGCCTCCTCCGTCGCCGCCTCCTCCGTCCCCGCGGCGGTCAACGGCTCGGCCGACGCGCTGACCAAGAAGCAGGACAAGCCGGACACGGTCGAGCGACCTCCGTACGACTCCGACGCGACCTGACACAACCTGGTGCAAGCCGGTCGCTATCCTCCATCTGTTGTCCGCCGACGCGGACACGACGGATCGAGGAGGCGGCCGAGATGGAGACCACGAGTCGGGTGGAGGGTATGCCCGCGGCCCGGCGCACGGCCGAGGGCTATCAGCGCGCGCACTTCGCCTGGTACGGCCTTGACGACGCGTTCACCGGTGACCGGTGGCTGATGCAGGTCGGCACGGCGGCGGACGGGAGCGTTCAGCACGGGGCGATGGGCCACGGCGACGAGCCGTCGATAAAGTCCGACGCGAGTGTGCCCGAGAAGGAGCGCTTCGCGGTCGTCGTCACGGTCGCCGCGAGCCCCGTGCGCCGCACGGGTGACGGTACGGGCGTGCTGGACGCGACCACGGTCTCCTCCGCCGCCTGGCTGGCCGGCTCGGGGCTCCTGGCGTACACCTGGCCCGCCCAGCTGGACCACACGCTCCGCGACGACTGGCTGGACCAGCAGACGGAGACGGCCTTCGAGCTGGCGGACGACCTCGACGGGCCGGAGTGGTCCTCGCTGTCGCTGCCGGTGGACGGGGTCCCGATGCCGTTCCACTACCGGGAGTCCGAGTTCGGATGGGTCCTGGCGGGCGAGACCCGCGCCGGGGTGCACATCGGCGCGTACGGGCGCGGCATGAGCGCCTACGGGCTCGGCTTCGCCGCGGTGGCGGACCTCGGCGCCTACCGCTGACGGCCCGCCGTCCGGAGGCGTACGCGCGCCCCGCCGTCCGGAGGCGTACGCGCGCGCCGGGCGTTCCGGGCCCGACGGGACTCTCGCAAGGGCGTCCTGACGGTACCGGGAGGGCGTGAGAAAGGGCGCCGCTCGTCACGAGTGGCGCCCTTCTCCGGTCCGGAAGGACCCTCAGAACTTGTTGCGCGGGGTGATGCCGAGGCTCATGCCCGAGAGGCCGCGCGCACGGCCGCCCAGCTTGCCCGCGATCGAGCGCAGCGCCGCGCCGGCCGGGGACTCCGGGTTGGTCAGGACGACCGGCCTGCCGTCGTCGCCGCCCTCGCGCAGCCGGACGTCGATCGGGATGGAGCCGAGGACCGGAACCGTCGCGCCGGTCGTCTTCGTCAGACCGTCGGCGACCTTCTGGCCCCCGCCGGTGCCGAAGACGTCCACCATCTCGTCGCAGTGCGGGCACGGCAGGCCCGCCATGTTCTCGACCACGCCGACGATCTTCTGGTGCGTCTGCACCGCGATCGAGCCGGCCCGCTCGGCCACCTCGGCCGCGGCCTGCTGCGGGGTCGTGACGACGAGGATCTCGGCGTTCGGCACGAGCTGCGCCACCGAGATCGCGATGTCGCCGGTGCCCGGCGGCAGGTCGAGCAGGAGGACGTCCAGGTCGCCCCAGTAGACGTCCGCGAGGAACTGCTGCAGCGCGCGGTGCAGCATCGGGCCCCGCCACACCACCGGGGCGTTGCCCGGAGTGAACATGCCGATGGAGATGACCTTCACGCCGTTCGCGGACGGCGGCATGATCATGTTCTCGACCTGGGTCGGACGGCCGTCCGCGCCCAGCATGCGGGGCACCGAGTGGCCGTAGATGTCGGCGTCCACGACACCGACCTTCAGCCCGTCGGCGGCCATCGCCGCGGCCAGGTTCACGGTCACGGAGGACTTGCCGACACCGCCCTTGCCGGAGGCGACGGCGTAGACCCGGGTCAGCGAACCGGGCTTGGCGAAGGGCACCTCACGCTCGGCCGTCGTCCCCCGCAGGGCCGCGGCCAGCTCCTTGCGCTGCTCGTCGCTCATCACGTCCAGCGTGACGTCGACGCCCGTCACACCCTCCACCCGGGAGACGGCGTCGGTGACGCGCTGCGTGATCGTGTCACGCATCGGACAGCCGGAGACGGTGAGGTAGACCGTGACGGCGACCCTGCCGTCGGCTCCGATCTCCACCGACTTGACCATGCCGAGTTCGGTGATCGGTTTGTTGATCTCGGGGTCGTTCACCGTCGCCAGCGCTTCGCGCACCGCGTCTTCCGTAGCCATACGGACGATGGTACGGCGCCGACACCCGGGCCCGGAAAGACTTGTCAGCGGTCGGGTACGTCACTTCGGTGATCGCCGCCCGGAGGGAATAGATCCCGGTGCTCCCGGTGACCCTCCCGGTGACCCTCCCGGCGGTCGTCCATCTCCTTGATCAGATCCTGGAGCTCCGACCGGATCCAGTCGCGCGTGGCCACCTCGCCCAGGCCCATCCGCAGCGCCGCGACCTCCCGCGTCAGGTACTCCGTGTCCGCGATCGACCGCTCGTTCTGCTTCCGGTCCTGTTCGAGGTTGACCCGGTCACGGTCGTCCTGCCGGTTCTGCGCGAGCAGGATCAGCGGGGCCGCGTACGACGCCTGCAGCGACAGCGCGAGCGTCAGGAAGATGAACGGATACTCGTCGAACTTCAGCGGGGCCGGCGCGAAGATGTTCCACAGCACCCAGACGATGATCGTCAGGGTCATCCAGACCAGGAAGCGTCCCGTGCCCAGGAAGCGGGCGATCCGCTCGGAGAGCCGCCCGAAGGCCTCGGGGTCGTACTCCGGCAGCAGCCGGGACCGCCGCTCGCGCGGCAGGTCGAGCCGGATCCGGGGCATCGACCGCTCCCGGTCCCGCTCCCGTTCCCGGTCGCGTTCCCGGTCCCGGTCCTGCGTCCGCTCAGCCGCCATGACCTCGCCCCTCGTCGTGGAACTCCGTCTCCCGCCAGTCCTCCGGCAGCAGGTGGTCGAGTACGTCGTCGACGGTGACCGCGCCGAGCAGGGACCCGCTCTCGTCCACCACCGGCGCGGCGACCATGTTGTAGGCCGCGAGGTAGCTGGTCACGGCGGGCAGCGCGGTGCCCGGCGAGAGCGGTGGAAGATCACTGTCCACCAGCGAACTGACCAGCGTGAACGGCGGATCCCGCAGCAGCCGCTGGAAGTGCACCATGCCGAGGTACTTACCCGTCGGCGTCTCGTCCGGCGGCCGGCAGACGTACACCTGCGCCGCGAGCGCCGGGGACAGGTCCTGCTGCCGTACGCGGGCCAGGGCGTCCGCGACGGTGGCGTCCGGCCGCAGCACGATCGGCTCCGTCGTCATCAGACCGCCCGCGGTCCGCTCCTCGTACGCCAGGAGCCGGCGCACGTCGGCGGCGTCGTCCGGCCGCATCAGGGTGAGCAGCCGCTCCTTGTCCTCCTCGGGCAGCTCGGACAGCAGGTCGGCCGCGTCGTCCGGGTCCATCGCCTCCAGGACGTCCGCGGCCCGCTCCTCCTTCAGCTTGCCGAGGATCTCGATCTGGTCGTCCTCCGGCAGCTCCTCCAGGACGTCGGCCAGCCGGTCGTCGTCGAGCGCTGCGGCCACCTCGGCGCGCCGCTTGGGGGAGAGGTGGTGCAGTACGTTCGCCAGGTCGGCCGGGCGCAGCCGCTCGAAGGTGGCGACCAGGTTCTCGGCGCCCTGCCCCTCCTCCTCCAGGGAGAAGCCGGTCACCGCCGACCACTCCACGGTCAGCGTCTCGCCCTTGCGGCGCAGCGCCCCCGCCTTGCCGCGCCGCACGAAGACCTTGTCGATCTCCCAGTCGCGGCGGGCCGGCAGCTGCTGGATGGCCACGTCGAGCACCGTGACCTCCTCGCCGCTCTCCACCAGGCTCACCCGCCGGTCCAGCAGCTCGCCCAGGACGAGCCGCTCGGTGGGACGCTGCTCGAACCGCCGCATGTTCACCACGCCCGTGGTGATGACCTGGCCCGACTCGACGCCCGTGATCCGCGTCATCGGCACGAAGACCCGGCGGCGGCTCAGCACCTCGACGACCATGCCGAGGAGGCGCGGCGGGCGGCGGCCCACCCGCAGGATGACCACGAGGTCCCGGACGCGGCCCACCTGGTCGCCGTTGGGATCGAAGACGGGCACGCCGGCGATGTGGGAGACGAAGATCCGGGGGGCGCCTGCCGCCATGCCACGCGCCTCCTCGGTGCCGCACGATTCGGGTCGGTCCCGTGTCGATGCTGATCCATGCCTGATTCAGGCTAGCCCGTGCCCTTACGGCGCGCCCCGGCAGCGCCCCCGTACGGCTGCCTGCGGTGGGGGCCCACCTGCCGGGTACGCTGCGGACTGCTCCATTCCCCTCCCGCTCCGACACGAGAGGCAGCGCAGGTGGCCGCTCTCCCTCCGACATCGCGTATTCGCAGGGCCGTCCTGCCCGTGGCGCTCGGCGCCGGGCTGACGGCGGTGCTCGCCGGCTGCGCCGCGGACCCGGACGAGGGGACGAACGGAGTCGGGAAGCTCTCGGCCTCCGCCATCGAGGAGAAGGCCCAGTCGGCGGCGGACGCGGCCAGATCGGTACGGCTGGCCGGGACGCTGGTCAGCAAGGGCGGTACGTACAAGCTCAACATGCGGCTCAAGCAGGACGGCGCGAGCGGCTCCGTGACCACGAAGAACAGCACCTTCGAGCTGCTGCGGGTCGGCGAGGCGCTCTATCTGAAGGCCGACGCCGGGTTCTGGGAGCCCGACGACAAGCCGTCCGGGACGCCGAGCGGCCCGGCCGGCGAGGACGCGGACGGGGACGCGGACGGCTCCGACGGGGACTCCGACAGCGACGCGGCCGACAAGCTCGACGACAAGTACGTCAAGGTCCCGCAGGACGACCCCGCGTACAAACAGCTGCGCGGCTTCACCGACATGGACCTGCTCCTCGACGGGCTCATCGGGCTGCACGGGGACGTCGTCAAGGGCGACCGCGACAAGATCGGCGGCCTGCGGACGGTCAAGGTCAAGGGCGGCGAGGACGGCGAGGGCGGCACGCTGGACGTCTCGCTGGACGGCGTCCCGTTCCCGCTGCAGTTCGCGCGGGGCGGCGGCGCGGGCGTGGTGGTGCTCTCCGAGTGGGACAAGGACTTCCCGCTGGAGGAGCCGGCGCCCGGCCAGACCGTGGACTACGGCAGGCAACTGCCGAGGACCTGACGGCCCGCCGCCGTCAGCGCTTGCGGCGCTTGAGCAGCAGGCGGGGGAGCCCGGCCGGGACGGGGCGGCGGGTCGTCGCCTCCGACGGCAGCGGAGCGGCCGCGAGGGAACCGTCGGGCAGCTCCGTCGTGGAGGCCAGCGGCGTCAGCCGCAGCACCCGGCACTCCCGCGCCCAACGCCCCGGCATCGCCTCGCCGTCGGTGGCGTTCAGGCGCTTGCCCTTCAGCTCGGCGACCGCCGCGTCCCACTCCTCGGTGCCGGGGGCCAGCTCGCTCACCGCCGCCGTCCAGGCGACGATCCGGCCGCCCTTGTCCTTGCTGCGGACGGTCACCTCGGCGGTGGAGCCGGCCACCAGACCGGGCAGCGGCTGCTCGCCGGGGCCGTCGCCCACGACGTGCGCCGCGCCCTCGTGCCACACGTGCCACAGGGCCCGCGCGGCGGCCGGCGCGTCGCCCCGTACCCAGATGAGGCCGGACTTCTTGGTGGCCTCCTCGACGAGCGCGGGGCCGAGCGGCGTACTAGTCATGGCGGGAAGCCTACCGAGCACCGGTCACCGGACCCGCGCCGCAGACGGGCTAGAGCCAGCCGTTGCGCTTCAGGGTGCGGTGGATGGTGAAACAGATGGCCGTGATGCCGAGGAGCACCATGGGGTAGCCGTACCGCCAGTGCAGCTCCGGCATGTGGTCGAAGTTCATGCCGTACACCCCGCAGACCGCCGTCGGGACGGCCACGATCGCCGCCCAGGACGTGATCTTGCGCATGTCCTCGTTCTGCGCGACGGTCGCCTGCGCCAGATTGGCCTGGAGGATGGAGTTGAGCAGGTCGTCGAAGCCGACGACCTGCTCCTGGACGCGCGCCAGGTGGTCGGCGACGTCACGGAAGTACTTCTGGATGTCCGGGTCGACCAGCCGCATCGGGCGCTCGCTCAGCAGCTGCATCGGACGCTGGAGCGGGGTGACGGCCCGCTTGAACTCCAGTACCTCACGCTTGAGCTGATAGATCCGGCCGGTGTCGGCACCGCGCGTGGAGCCCTTGGCGGGCGGCGAGAAGACGTCGATCTCGATCTGGTCGATGTCGAGCTCGACGGCGTCGGCGACCGCGATGTAGCCGTCGACGACGTGGTCGGCGATGGCGTGCAGCACGGCCGAGGGACCCTTGCAGAGCAGCTCGGGCTCGCCCTGGAGGCGATGGCGGAGGTTGCGCAGCGAACCCTGACCGCCGTGCCGGACGGTGATGACGAAGTCCGGGCCGGTGAAGCACATCACCTCGCCGGTCTCGACGACCTCGCTGGTGGCGGTGAGAGCCGCGTGTTCCACGTAGTGGATGGTCTTGAAGACCGTGAAGAGGGTGTCGTCGTACCGCTCCAGCTTGGGCCGCTGGTGGGCGTGGACGGCGTCCTCGACGGCGAGCGGGTGGAGCCCGAACTCCGCGGCGATACCGGCGAATTCGGCCTCGGTCGGCTCGTGCAGCCCGATCCAGGCGAACCCCCCGCCCTCCCGCACCTGGCTCATCGCGCCGCGCGGGGTCAGGCAGTCCAGGTCGTCCACCCGGCTTCCGTCGCGGTAGACGGCGCAGTCCACGACGGCGCTGGAGGCGGACGGGTCGCGGGTCGAGTCGTAGGCCGCGTAGGGGGTGCTGGTCTTGCGCAGGGAGGGCCGCAGGGACGGGCGGACCGCGGCACGCAGGTCACGGATCATCGACATCTGGCATGCTCCTTCACGTCGGAGCCGCCGGCGAGGCGTGGCACAGCCCGGAATGGGGGCGTGGACCTGATGTCCTACGTCCGCAAAGCGGGCGGCACCGCTGCGTCGCGGTGACGGCGTTCGCTACAGACAGGCAAAGGCGAAGTGCTCTTCCGTCGTGCGCGATGCCGGGGGGCCGGGCCGCGTAACGGGCCTTGGATCACCGGAAACGGGAGATACGCACCGGGCTCGGGTGCGGGGCGGAAGAGCGTTTGGTACTGCCCGATCGACTTCGATCCACCGCAGCCCCACCTCCTCCAGCCGGTCCCCCTTGGGGGATGACGTGTGACGTGTAGTCGGGAGTCCCGACCAGCGGCCAAGACTATCAGCCGACAGAGGGTCAATCCCGTCCCCTGCCCATTCCATACGCGCTTTATGCTCGCCGCATGGGACAAGTTCTTGCTCTGGTCGAGGCCCGTTTGCGTACGGCGCTCGGCGAACCGGACGCGCGGGCCGCCGTGACCTTCCTCGGCACGGACCGGATCGAGGTGCTCCGGTTCCTCGACGGAGACGTGGTCCGGTATGCCACGCTCGGCATGTCGGCCCAGCCGATGGCCGACCCGACGGCGGCGCTCGCCGACCCGGTGAAGGGCCCGCGCGCGGAGCTCGTCCTGACGGTACGGGCAGGGCTCGCCGACACCGACAAGGTGCTGCGCCCGCTCGCGGTCCTCGCCTCGGCCCCGCAGGTCGAAGGGGTGATCGTGGCCGCGGGCGCCTCGCTCGACGTCGGTGAACCCCTGTGGCCGGGAGCCCCGTTCAGCTCGGTGCTCGTCGCCGAGTCCGGCGGCCTGGTGGAGGACCTGGAGCTGGACGAGCCGATGGATCCGGTCCGGTTCCTCCCGCTGCTGCCCATGACGTCCAACGAGGCGGCCTGGAAGCGGGTCCACGGGGCGAAGGCCCTGGAGGAGCGCTGGCTGACGCACGGCACGGACCTGCGCGATCCACTGCGCACGTCGGTCCGGCTGGACTGACCGGACCCCGACCGTCCGCCGCTGCCGGCGGGCATCCGCTCCGCCCGGCCCCTCTCCCGCCCGGCCCCTCGTCCGTCCGGCCCGGCGGAATCGGTGCCCGGCCCGGGCGTGTCGTGGCGTGTCGCGGCGCGGCGGGGAGCCGGCGCGCCCGTCACTCTCGGAATCCCGCCCCTCCAGACGGGTGATCGTCCTTGACGTGGACGCGGTGGGGTAGGACCGTTGGGCTCTATGAGGGGCGAACCCAGTTGCCCGAAGTGCGGTGGCCGGGTCAGGGCGCCCGGACTTTTTGCCGACTCCTGGCAGTGCGACACGCACGGCTCGGTGCACCCGCTGCAACCCGTGATCCCGCCCAGCGTCGAAGCCCTCGGCGTCGTCGTGCACCGTGCGGAGGTGCCGGTGTGGATGCCGTGGCCCCTCCCGGTCGGCTGGCTCTTCACCGGCGTCGCGTACGCCGGGGACGACCGCAGCGGCGGACGCGCGACGGCGGTCGCCTGCTCGGGACCCGGGCCGCTCGGCGGACTGGGTGAGCTGCTGCTGATCGCCGAGGAACTCGGCGTCGGCCTCGGCGCGCGGTACGCCGGCATCGACGGACCCGACCCCGGCCCCGGCATGGCCATCGACAAACCCGCCCAGACGAAGGTCCTCGCCGCCGGCCGCCCGACCCCGCTCTGGCACGTCAACGGCTGCCCGGAGGACCGCGCGGTGTTCGCGGGGGAGGCGCGGGGGCTCTGGCTGTGGGCGATCGTCTGGCCCGAGCAGTCGGGACTGCTGATGTACGACGAGCTGGTGCTGACGGACCTGCGCGACGCGGGAGCCGAAGTGGAACTCCTGCCGTGCGGGGCGCTGACACCGCGCCTACTGAGATGACCGGCCGGCGGGCAAGCGTCGTGGCTCACTGATTCGCCGCGCGCAACCCGCGGGTTCCGCGCGTACCGCCACCGGGTCACCGCTCGCGGGCGGCCGGGGGGTTACGGCGTGTGCGGGGTCGTGCGGTCCGTGTGCGGGCGGGCGTGCGGGCGGTCCGTGTGGCGGGCGGGGTCCGGGGCCCGGGGTGTTCGATTCGCCCGTTATGCTGAAGCGTCCCCCTCGTCCGCCCCGAGCCTCCGGAGTACCGCGTCGTGCGCATCGACCTGCACACCCACTCCACGGCGTCGGACGGTACGGACTCCCCGGCCGACCTGGTCCGGAACGCGGCCGCCGCCGGGCTCGACGTCGTCGCCCTCACCGATCACGACACCACGCGCGGCCATGCCGACGCGATCGCCGCGCTCCCCGAGGGGCTCACCCTCGTGACCGGCGCCGAGCTGTCCTGTCGGCTCAACGGCGTCGGTCTGCACATGCTGGCGTACCTCTTCGACGCCGACGAGCCCGCGCTCGCCGCCGAGCGGGAGCTGGTCCGCGACGACCGGGTGCCGCGCGCCCAGGCCATGGTCGGCAAGCTCCGGGAGCTGGGCGTCCCCGTCACCTGGGACCAGGTGGCCCGGATCGCGGGCGACGGCTCCGTGGGCCGCCCGCACGTCGCCGAGGCGCTCGTCGAGCTCGGGGTCGTCCCCGACGTCTCCGGCGCCTTCACCCCGCAGTGGCTCGCGGACGGCGGACGGGCGTACGTCGGCAAGCACGAGCTGGACCCCTTCGAGGCGATCCGCCTGGTCAAGGCGGCCGGCGGGGTCACCGTCTTCGCGCACCCGTCCGCCGTCAAGCGCGGCCAGGTCGTGCCGGAGGCCGCGCTGGCCCGGCTCGCCGACGCCGGCCTCGACGGCATCGAGGTCGACCACATGGATCACGACGAGGCGACCCGCGCCCGCCTGCGGGGGCTCGCGAAGGAGCTGGGGCTGCTCGCCACCGGCTCCAGCGACTACCACGGCAGCCGCAAGACCTGCCGCCTCGGCGAGTACACCACCGACCCCGAGATCTACGGCGAGATCACCCGCCGCGCCACCGGAGCCTTCCCGGTCCCCGGTGCGGGCGGACCCGCCTGACCCTCGCGCGGCGATGGCCCCGGTCCGCCCGGGCGGGCTGCCCGGGTGCGGTCCGAGGGCCCGGAAGCCCGTCCCGACGCGGCCGGTCCCCGACCTCCGGCGCCGACGGACCGACCGCTCCGGCACCCGGGGCTCCCGGTGCGGCGATCAGAGTCGGCCTCCGGTGCCGGGATCCGCGGTGCGGGCCCGACCGGCCCGCCGACCCGGACCGAATCCCGGCCCAGGCCACGGCTCCGGCACCGAGCAGTGCGTACGGTCCGGCCCGCCCGGCCCTCGTACCGGAGTGGTCTCGTAGGCCCTCGGCCCGTACGGACTCGCCCCGCCGCGCCATGACGTCCCCGCCGCCCTCCCCGGGGCGGCTCCCCGCTCCCGCAAGGGCGCCCCCACCTCTCGTACACCCCAACTCGTGCAAGGCTCACCGTGTTCGACGTCGCCGTCTTCGGCTCGCTCTTCCTGACCCTTTTTGTGATCATGGATCCCCCCGGGATCACCCCGATCTTCCTCGCCCTCACCTCCGGCCGGCCGGCCAAGGTCCAGCGCCGCATGGCCTGGCAGGCGGTCGCCGTCGCCTTCGGTGTCATCACCGTCTTCGGCATCCTCGGGCAGCAGATCCTCGCCTATCTCCACGTCTCCGTCCCCGCGCTGATGATCGCGGGCGGTCTCCTGCTGCTGCTCATCGCGCTCGACCTGCTCACCGGGAAGACCGACGAGCCCAAGCAGACCAAGGACGTCAACGTCGCCCTCGTCCCCCTCGGGATGCCGCTGCTCGCCGGGCCCGGCGCGATCGTGTCCGTGATCCTCGCCGTCCAGCACGCCGACGGCGCCTCCGCGCAGATCTCCGTCTGGGCCGCGATCGTCGCCATGCACGTCGTCCTCTGGCTGACCATGCGCAACTCGCTGCTGATCATCCGCGTCATCAAGGACGGCGGCGTCGTGCTCGTCACCCGGCTCGCCGGCATGATGCTGTCGGCCATCGCCGTGCAGCAGATCATCAACGGTGTCACCCAGGTCATCCAGGGCGCCTGAGCGGCCCCCGGGCCGCCCCCGGACGTCACTGCGCCCCCGTACGGATTCCGGTTTCCGGAGTCCATGCGGGGGCGCGGTGCTTGAGTGGGTGCCCTACGGGCCACACGCGGCACGGCCTCACGGCGCGAGGCGTCGGCGCCAGGGCGTCACGGTGTTACGAGGCCGAGGTCTCGGCCGGGCGGATCCAGATGCGCTGACCGATCGAGGCGGCCTGCTGCACGATCCGGTTGACGGAGGCGGCGTCCACGACTGTCCGGTCGACGGGCGTGCCGTCGATGTCGTCAAGTCGCAGGATTTCGAAGCGCACGGGCTTCTCCCTTCGTCTGAGTTGATCCTCCTGGTGGAGAACTGGGGTTACGTACGGCTACAACGGCATGCATCCTGCAAACATTCCCTACGCTAAGGAAAATTTTCGGATGGCTAACTACTGACTGGTAAGAGACATTGGCGGCAGGCCCCTGCCCGGCGGACAATGAGCCCCGTATGAACGACGCAGAGAACCCTCAGACGCCGCCCGAGCCGACCGCCGACCAGCTCAGGGCGCTCGGCGCCCGCGTGGAGCGCACCAACGAACTCCTCCAGCGGATGCTGGCGGAGGTGGCCAAGACACCTTCTACCCACGCCATCTTCGTCGACGCGGGTTACGTCTATGCTGCGGCCGGATTGCTGGTGGTCGGCACCGAGGACCGGCGCTCCTTCGACCTCGACGCCGAAGGCATCATCGAGGCCTTCATCGACAAGGCCCGCACGATCTTCGCGGACAGCCGGCTGCTGCGCGTCTACTGGTACGACGGTGCCCGGCGCCGCACCCACACCCCCGAGCAGCAGTCGATCGCCGAGCTGCCGGACGTCAAGGTCCGCCTCGGCAACCTCAACGCCAACAACCAGCAGAAGGGCGTCGACTCCCTCATCCGCTCCGACCTGGAGTCCCTCGCCCGGCACCGCGCCATCAGCGACGCCGCCCTCGTCGGCGGCGACGAGGACCTGGTCTCCGCGGTGGAGGCCGCCCAGGGGTACGGCGCCCGCGTCCACCTCTGGGGCATCGAGGCCGCCGAGGGCCGCAACCAGGCCGAGCCGCTGCTGTGGGAGGTCGACAGCCAGCGCACCTTCGACCTCGACTTCTGCCGCCCGTACGTCACCCGCCGGCCGGTCACGACGTACGAGAACGAGGGCGAGCCCCCGCCCTCGCGCGACGAGGCCCGGTTCATCGGCGCGCAGATCGCCGCCACCTGGCTCGGCGAGCGCGGCCGCGACGCGATGGCCGAGCTGCTGCCCGGCCACCCCTATCTGCCCGGACCGGTCGACCAGGACCTGCTGATCGAGGCGGAGAAGCTGCTCAGCCGCTCGCTGCGCGGCCACGCGGCCCTGCGCAGGGCCCTGCGCGACGGGTTCTGGCAGCACCTCCAGAACCAGTTCTGACCCGCCCGTACGCCGATCCCGTAGGGGCTCATCCGTACGGCCTCTCCGTACGGCCTCCCCGTACGGCCTCCCCGTACGGCCTGCCCCGTACGGGATGTGCCGTCCGGGGCCGCCCGCACACGCCCTAGCAGCGCTCCCAGAACGCGGTCAGCCGGTCGGCCAGCTCCTCGGGGTGCGAGACGTTCGGCGAGTGGCCGGCGCCCGCCACCACCGTGTGGTGGGCCCCGGTCCGGCGCGCGGCGGCCGCCAGGTCGGCGACCGGCCAGACCATCTCGCCGTCGCCGTACGCGATGTGCAGCGGGACCGTGAGCTTCGCCAGCTGCTCCGTCCCCTCCTGGCCGTAGACCAACAGCCTTCCCGTGACGGAGAGTTGGACGATCCGCGTACGCATCCAGCGGCGATGCAGGAACCACGTGATCTCCGGCGGGTCGACCACGCCCGGCGCCTCGCCCCGGCTGTCCAGCCAGCGCATGGCCTGCCACACCCGATCCTTGGACAGCACGGCCAGCGCGGCCCGCAGCGCCCGCACCCGCACCCGCTGGGCCCGGCAGACCCGCCCGGGCCCGGAGGAGAGCAGCGTCAGCGACCGGAAGGCCTCCGGCGCGTGCCAGGCCGCCGCCCGGGCCACCAGGCCGCCGAACGAATGCCCCACCAGATGCACCGGGCCGTCCCCGAGCGCCGCGGCCTGTGCGACGGCGTCCCGGGCCAGCGCCTGCCGGCTGTACGCGGAGCGGCGGCGCGGCCCCGGCGTCTCGTGCTGCCCCCTGCCGTCCACGGCCACCGCTCGGTAGCCGGCGTCGCTCAGCGGTCCGAGGAGCGCGAGGAAGTCCTCCTTGCTGCCGGTGTAACCCGGCAGCAGCAGCACCGTGCCCCGCGTCTCCCCGAGGGGAACGGCCTCCAGCACGGCGAAGCTCCCGCGTCCCGTCAGCAGCCGGCGGGGGCGGGTGCGGGGCGGCAGCGCCAGGGACCGGGGCTTGCTCATGACAGGACTTTATCCGCAGATGGGGGCGGTCGCCGGGCCGCCCTCTACGATGATCGCCTTTGAACAGGGGAGGGAATGTGAAGCGCGGACAACGACGGCTCACGGTCGTTCTGTCACTCTTCGGTCTGGTCCTGACGGCGGCGTCGCCCGCCTCGGCGGCGAGCACCACGGCGACGTACACGGTCTGGCACTGGAACGTCTCGGGCCATGTCATGTGGGACGGGAAGACCACCGGCGGCATGGTCACCAAGGCCGTGTCCTCCATCGACAACCGCGACGCGGACTTCGTGTCCTTCAACGAGATCTGCTTCAGCCAGTACAAGGCGATCCAGCAGGGCCTGATCGCCGCCGGATGGCCCGAGGACACGGGGAACTTCTCGCGCTTCGCGGAGACCCTCGCCCCGAGCTCCGGGCTCTGCGACGGCGCGTCGGGTTTCGGGAACGCGCTGTTCAGCAAGCGGGCGCTCGGCTCCTCGCGGCAGTACCCGCTGCCGGCGGACACCCCGACGGCGGAGCGGCCGACGCCCGAGCCCCGCAAGATGCTGTGCGCGCCCCTGGCCGAGCAGGCCAGGATGAAGTTCTGCACCGTGCACATCACCACCAGCAACGTCGTGGGCCCGGGGCAGACCAAGGCCGACAACGTCCGCCAGCTCGACGACGTCCGCGCGGTCCTCGACGGCTTCGACGCCGCCGGCGAGACCTACCTCGTCGCGGGCGACTTCAACGCCCAGCCCGACTACAGCCGCCTCGACGGCTACTACGCGCCGTCGGTAGCCGGGAACAACGGGAACAACACCGGTGCGCACCGTGAGCTGGACGACGCCGACGCGGCGAACTGCCCCGGATACGGCGAGTGGACCGCCGACGCCGTGCCGGGGAACGCGCCGCCGTGCGGCGACAAGGCGAAGATCGACCACGTATTCGTCCGGGAGAGCCGCGTCGCCGGACCGTACAGCGCCGACGCGCTGACCATCCCGACCGGCTGCACCGCCCCCGACCCGATGGCCCCGCCGGCCGACCCGACCCAGTGCTCCGACCACCGGGTCCTCGTCGGAACCGTCCCCGTCCTCATCGGCTGACCCGGCGGGCCCGCCGACCGGCGCGCACCGGCGCCGGAGTACGGAACGACACGGCGGCCCGTCCCCTGCGCAGGGGACGGGCCGCCGTGTCGTGGTGCGGTGCGGGCGTCAGCTCTCGGGCTGGGCGGCCGCGGCCTTCTTGGTGGTGCGGCGGCGCGGGGCCTTGGGAGCCTCGGCCGGTGCCTCGACGGCCTCCGCCGGAGCCGCGGCTGCCTTCTTGGTGGTGCGGCGGCGCGGTGCCGTCTTCGGCTCCGACGCGTCGGGGGCCTCGGCGGCGACGGCCTTCTTGGCCGCACGGCGGCGGGGAGCCTTGGGGGTCTCCTCGACCGTCTCGGCGACGGTCTCCGTGACCTCGGCGGCCGCGGGGGCCTCCGTGGCGGCGGCCGCCTTCTTGGTGGTGCGGCGGCGCGGGGCCTTGGGGGCCTCGGCCGGTGCCTCCACGGCCTCCGCCGGGGCGGCGACCGCGGGGGCCTCGGTGGCGACGGCCTTCCTCGCGGCCCGACGGCGGGGGGCCTTCGGGGCCTCGGCCGGCGCCTCGACGACCTCGGCCGGCGCGGGGGTGGCGGCCGCGGCGGCCGCCGCGGCGGCGGCGGTCTCCGGGGTCTGGAAGGTCACCGCGTCGGCCTCGGTGCGGATGATGCGGGGGCGGCGACGGCGCGGGGCCCGGGGGGCCTCCTCGACCGTCTCCACGGCCACGGGCGCCGCCTGGGCGACCGGAGCCTTCTCGGCCGCGCGGGCCCGGGGGGCCTTCGGCTGGGCCACGGGAGCCGCCGGGGCCTCCGCGACCGGAGCGATCGGGGCGGCCGTGGGGGCCACGGCCGTGGCGGTGCCGCCGCCCGTGCGGGTGCGGCGACGGCGGCGCGGGGTGCGCGGCTCCGCCGACTCCTCCGTCGCCGCGGGGGCGGCGGACGGCGCGGTCGCGGGCGCGGCAGTGGTGGTCGCGGCCGAGGTGGTCGCGACGGTCTCGTCGGCCGTCGACCCTCCCCGCGTGCGGCGACGCTGGCGCGGGGTGCGCGTACGCGCCGGGAGCTCCTCGACCGGGGCGGCCGAGGCCGCCTTCTTCCGGCCGCGGCCGCCGGGCTCGCCCAGGTCCTCCAGCTCCTCCGCGCCCAGACCCGCGCGGGTCCGCTCGGCGCGGGGCAGGACGCCCTTGGTGCCCGCCGGGATGTCCAGCTCCTCGTAGAGGTGCGGGGAGCTGGAGTACGTCTCGACCGGCTCGTGGAAGTCGAGGCCGAGCGCCTTGTTGATGAGCTGCCAGCGCGGGATGTCGTCCCAGTCGACCAGGGTCACCGCGGTGCCCTTGGCGCCCGCGCGGCCGGTGCGGCCCACGCGGTGGAGGAACGTCTTCTCGTCCTCCGGCGACTGGTAGTTGACGACGTGGGTGACGCCCTCGACGTCGATGCCTCGCGCGGCGACGTCGGTGCAGACGAGCACGTCGACCTTGCCGTTGCGGAAGGCGCGCAGCGCCTGCTCGCGGGCGCCCTGGCCGAGGTCGCCGTGGACCGCGCCGGAGGCGAAGCCGCGACGCTGCAGCTGCTCGGCGATGTCGGCCGCCGTGCGCTTCGTACGGCAGAAGATCATCGCTAGCCCGCGGCCGTTGGCCTGCAGGATGCGGGAGACCATCTCCGGCTTGTCCATGGAGTGCGCGCGGAAGACGTGCTGCTTGATGTTGGCGACGGTCACGCCCTCGCCGTCGGACGAGGTGGCGCGGATGTGCGTCGGCTGCGACATGTAGCGGCGGGCCAGGCCGATGACGGCGCCCGGCATGGTGGCCGAGAACAGCATGGTCTGGCGCTTCGCCGGAAGCATGTTCATGATCTTCTCGACGTCGGGCAGGAAGCCGAGGTCGAGCATCTCGTCCGCCTCGTCGAGGACCAGGGCCTTGACGTGGGAGAGGTCGAGCTTGCGCTGGCCGGCCAGGTCGAGCAGCCGGCCGGGGGTGCCGACGATCACGTCGACGCCCTTCTTCAGGGCCTCGACCTGGGGCTCGTACGCCCGGCCGCCGTAGATGGCGAGCACGCGGACGTTGCGGACCTTGCCGGCGGTCAGCAGGTCGTTGGTGACCTGCTGGCACAGCTCTCGGGTGGGGACGACCACCAGCGCCTGCGGGGCGTCGGTCAGCTGCTCGGGCCTGGCCCGGCCCGCCTCGACGTCGGCGGGGACGGTGACGCGCTCCAGGAGCGGCAGGCCGAAGCCGAGCGTCTTGCCGGTGCCGGTCTTGGCCTGGCCGATGACGTCGCTGCCGGAGAGTGCGACCGGGAGGGTCATCTCCTGGATGGGAAAGGGGGTCACGATGCCGACGGCTTCGAGCGCCTCGGCCGTCTCGGGAAGGATTCCGAGCTCTCGGAAAGTCGTAGTCAGGGTGCTGCCTCTTCTGTGAGACGCGGCGCGAGGCGAACGATGGGGGTCGTACCGTGCCGATTCACTTCCGGCCGGATCGGACACGTCCCGGATCAGTCGGATCGATCCTGGATCGTGAAGATCACAACCGGGTGGCGCGGGACCACTGCCGTCGCTCGAGCGTCATGCCGCTTGAGGGACCCTTCCGCGGTGCGCGGGGAGGGCTGTCGGGTCGGAGCCAGTCGGGCCACCGACCGGGCATCCTCATTCATGAGATGGCCCACCGGGTACGTCCGAACGTGCGAAAGCATGTCCACATACTCAGCAGGCGCTTTATCACTGTACCCCGGATTCGCGCAGGTGTGTTGGGAGAATTCGTAATGAGGGCGCGGTCACAGTGACTGACCAGGGCCTTACCCGGTGCTGCGGGCGGGCTATTGTGCGCTTCATGGAGACGCCTGACAACGCCACATCCGCCGAGGAACCCACCGGGATCGCCGCCCAGGACTGGGCCACGGCATCCGCCGAGCCGCAGTACCGCGCCGCGGTCGTCGATCTTCTGGGGGCGCTGGCCTACGGCGAGCTGGCGGCGTTCGAACGCCTCGCCGAGGACGCCAAGCTCGCGCCGACCCTCGCGGACAAGGCCGAGCTGGCGAAGATGGCCTCCGCCGAGTTCCACCACTTCGAGCAGCTGCGCGACCGGCTCACCGCCGTGGACGCCGAGCCGACGGCCGCGATGGAGCCGTTCGCCAGGGCGCTCGACGACTTCCACCGCCAGACGGCGCCGTCCGACTGGCTGGAGGGCCTTGTCAAGGCGTACGTCGGCGACTCGATCGCCAGTGACTTCTACCGCGAGGTGGCGGCCCGTCTGGACTCCGACACGCGTCGGCTGGTGCTCTCCGTCCTCGACGACACGGGCCACGGCAACTTCGCCGTGGAGAAGGTCCGCGCCGCGATCGAGGCCGACCCGCGCCTCGGCGGCCGGCTCGCGCTCTGGGCGCGCCGGCTGATGGGCGAGGCCCTTTCCCAGGCCCAGCGGGTGGTCGCCGAGCGCGACGCCCTCTCGACGATGCTGGTCGGCGGCGTGGCGGACGGCTTCGACCTCGCGGAGGTGGGCCGCATGTTCTCCCGCATCACCGAAGCCCACACCAAGCGCATGGCGGCCCTGGGCCTCGCGGCCTAGGACGCCTTCGGCGCCGAAGACCGCGGGTGAGGCGGTCTCCCCGCCACGGCGTGGCGCTCACGGGGCCGGTCGCGGCGAGGCGGGGCCGCGGAGCGCGGTCCTGGTGGGGACGGCACCGGTTCAGGGCACGGCCCGTGCGCGGCTGCCGGTCAGGGTCCGGCCGGCCCGCCCGTCACCCTTCTTCGCCGGCCAGCCGGCCGGCCCGGCGCCGGCCGCGCAGGCGCCGAGGCGGAAGCCGCCGGTCAGAACCGCCGGTCAAGCCGCCCGTCAGGCCGCCGCTGATCGGCGGAGGCGGCGGCGGGTGGCCGGGCGGAGGAGCAGGGAGAGCAGCACCGCCGCCACGGCGACGGCCCCGATCAGGGTCGCCAGGCCATGGCCGGGGCCCAGGGCCCCGTGGGTCACCAGAGCGCCGAAGACGGCGCCGAGCGAGCCCGTCAGGAGGACGGCCCTTCGTCCGGGGAGTCGGTCGGGCAGCCGGTGCACGGCCGCCCAGGCCAGGGCGAGTCCGAGCAGGGCGGAGCCGATGGCTTCCAGGAACACGGGATCACCTCGCGTGCGGAGCGGAGCGGGCAATTCGGTCGTAGGCCGTCCTACCCGAACCCATCGCGATACAACCCTCCCCGGCCGTCCCCACCAGCACATTCGGCGGACACCCGCCATCGACCGACCGCGCGCCCGGCCCTCGTCCGGCCGCCGGACACACGAAAGGCCCGGCGGATCACATCCGCCGGGCCTTTCGCTGTACCGGACGTACCGGACGTACGTCTCAGAGCGCGCCGAAGCCCACCCGGCGCACCGCCGGCTCGCCGATCTCCACGTACGCGATCTTCTCGGCCGGGATCAGGACCCTGCGGCCCTTCTCGTCCGTGAGGCTGAGCAGCTGCGCCTTGCCGGCCAGCGCGTCGGCCACGGCGCGCTCGACCTCCTCGGCGGACTGCCCGCTCTCCAGAACGATCTCCCGGGGTGCGTGCTGCACGCCGATCTTGACCTCCACGGCTATGTCCCTCCGAACGGTCAGCGTTGCGCGTCTCCCGCGCCGTACGCTGCACACATTAGCCCGGTGAGGGGACACGTACGGCGCAGCCGCTCAACGCCAGGAGCGAACAGCGCGCGAAAGGCGCGCGGCCGGCGCCCCCGGACCGGTCAGTGGCCCTCGGCGCTCAGCTGGCCCTCCGAGGGGTGCAGCGGGAACCCCGCGATACCGCGCCAGGCCAGCGAGGTCAGCAGCGCCACCGCCTTGTCGCGCGGGATCGCCGACTCGCTGGAGAGCCAGTACCGCGCGACGACCTGCGAGACCCCGCCGAGGCCCACGGCGAGCAGCATCGATTCGTCCTTGGAGAGCCCGGTGTCCTCCGCGATGACGTCGGAGATCGCCTCCGCGCACTGCAGGCTGACCCGGTCCACCCGCTCGCGCACGGCCGGCTCGTTGGTCAGGTCGGACTCGAAGACGAGACGGAACGCGCCGCCCTCGTCCTCGACGTAGGCGAAGTACGCGTCCATGGTCGCCGCGACCCGGAGCTTGTTGTCCGTGGTCGACGCGAGCGCGGTCCGCACCGCCTGGAGCAGCGCCTCGCAGTGCTGGTCGAGGAGTGCCAGGTAGAGCTCCAGCTTTCCCGGGAAGTGCTGGTACAGCACCGGCTTGCTGACACCCGCCCGTTCGGCGATGTCGTCCATCGCGGCGGAGTGGTAGCCCTGCGCGACGAACACCTCCTGGGCCGCCCCGAGGAGCTGGTTCCGTCGGGCTCGGCGCGGCAGGCGCGTGCCCCGAGGGCGTGCTGCCTCTGTCTGCTCGATGGCTGTCACGCCGCCTCCCAAAAATCGATCCATGCGCGCTGTGGCGTCGCGCCCGCCATCGTACTTTTGGGTAACCCGGCTGTGCGCGGTGCGGACGCACAATTTCACGGACCGGACGCCCGGAATGGTCGGCAATTCAACATTAAACCGAACAAATCAGCGGTAGTCGTCTTCGTCCAAAGAGACCACCCGAGCCTGCTCGGAGGCGTCCGCCTCGTTCGCCGACTCCTGCTCCAGATGCGTGTGCGGCTCGTCCTCGTCCTGCCGGACATCGGTCTGCTGCTCGGCCGCGTCGGCCTCGGGGATTTCCTCGTCGAGCACTCCGGCCTCTTCCTCGGCGAATGTGTCCGGCTCGTTCGGATCGGCAGTCATGGGCTTCCTCCCCGGCACACGGTCGCTCTCCGGATGACCCTCTCCTACGAGCGTAGGAGCACAGCCCGTCCGGCGCACCCGAGCCTGTGACGCCCCACACACGCGCCACGGCGTGATCGTCTCGTAATATTGCGGCCATGTCGTCGACCGAGTACCCGGAGCCCCGGACCTCCGCCGCCCCGCCCGCGTCGCGCACCCGCACCGTACGGGTCGCCGACGGCGAGGAGTTGCGCTCGGTCGCACTGCCCGGGCTCACCCTCACCGTGCGCGCCCGGCCGGGCGTCCGGCCCGGCCTCCCGCCCGCGCTGTACGTCCACGGCCTCGGCGGTTCCTCCCTGAACTGGTCGGCCATGATGCCGCTGCTCGCCGACCTCGTCGACGGCGAGGCCGTCGACCTCCCCGGCTTCGGCGACTCCCCGCCGCCCGACGACTCCGACTACTCCGTCACCGGGCACGCCCGCGCCGTCATCCGGCTGCTCGACGCCGGCGGCCGCGGCCCGGTCCACCTCATCGGCAACTCCCTCGGCGGCGCCGTCGCCACCCGCGTCGCCGCCGTCCGGCCCGACCTGGTGCGCACCCTGACCCTGGTCTCCCCGGCCCTGCCCGAGCTGCGCGCCCAGCGCACCGCCTGGCCGACGGCGCTGCTCGCGCTGCCGGGCGTCGCCTCCCTCTTCTCCCGGCTGAGCCGGGACTGGACGCCGGAGCAGCGGGTCCGCGGCGTCATGGCACTCTGTTACGGAGACCCCGGACGGGTCACCGACGAGGGCTTCCAGCACGCCGTCGAGGAGATGGAACGCCGCCTGGAACTCCCGTACTTCTGGGATGTCATGGCACGCTCCTCGCGTGGCATCGTGGACGCGTACACCCTCGGAGGGCAGCAGGGCCTGTGGCGTCAGGCGGAGCGGGTGCTCGCGCCGACGCTCCTCGTCTACGGTGTCCGCGACCGGCTCGTCTCGTACCGGATGGCGCGCAGGGCGGCGGCGGCCTTCGGCGGCTCGCGGCTCCTGACCCTTCCGGACGCCGGGCACGTGGCCATGATGGAGTACCCCGAGACGGTCGCCCAGGCCGTGCGGGAGCTGATCGAGGCCGAAGCGGCCGAGCGGGGCAGGACAACCGAAGAGGCCGGGCGGTCCGGACGGGCCGAACGGACCGAACCGGCCGAGATGTTCGACGAGGCCGGCACAGACGACAGCGGCGGGAGCTGATCCAGGGCGTGGGACGACATAGTCGGAGGGGGCCCGCGCCCGCTCCCGCGGCCGATACGGCCCGGCGGGGGACCGCCGGGCAAGGGCAGCAGGGACAGGGGCGGACGCCGGCACAGGCGTCGGCGCAGGGTCAGGCCCAGCCGCAGGGTCAGGGGACGGGCCGCCGCAGGCGCTCGCCCGACCAGGACGTGTACGACCAGGACACGTACGACCAGGACACGTACGACCGGCAGGCCGCGTACGGTCGGAACGCGCAGCGCCAGAGCGCCTACGGCGGGGACGCGTACCGCCAGGACCCGTACGGGCAGGCCCCCTACGGGCAGGGCCACGGCCGGACGGCGACGGCGTACGGCCAGGCCGTCTGGGACACCCCGGCGCACGGCACCCCCGCCGCGCACACCGACACCCCCGTACGGGGCGGGCACCCCGGTCACGCCGATACCGGTTCCCCCTCCGAACGCTACGGCGACTGGCACGGCGCCCCGCGCCCCACCGGCCGAACTCCCGGCTCGCAGGACCCGTTCATTCCCGGCCCCCGACGCGAGACCGCCACCGGGACGCCCGCCGATCCGTCCTCCGAGACCTCCGCGCTGGGCTCCGCCGACGCCCCCGAGGAGGACCTGCCCGGGACGCGGCCGGCCAAGAGCGGCAAGGGCCGCACCCTCACCGGCATCGCGGCCGCCGCCGTCACCACCGTCCTCGCCGTCGTCGTGGCCGGCCAGGTCGCCGAGAGCGAAGCCGGCGGCGCCCTCGCCCAGGCCGCCGAAGGACCCGCCGACCGTGGTGCCGAGGACGGGACCGCCTCGCGCTCCGACGAGCGGAACACGCCCGTGCGGCCCGCCGAGCCGGCGCCCGCCGGCCCGGCCGTGCCCGCCGCCCAGCCGACCTACGAACAGCTGATGGACAGCCAGTTCCCCATCGACCCCTCGCTCCGGGGGCCGGGCGACTTCGAGACCGTCCCCGGCTTCGACAAGGCCCCCGGCAAGGGGGACAAGGTGCGCTACCGGATCGACGTCGAGAAGGGGCTCGGGCTCGACGCGAAGCTCTTCGCGCGGGCCGTGCAGACGACCCTCAACGACGAACGGAGCTGGGCAGGCAAGGGGGAGATGACCTTCGAGCGGATCTCCAGCGGGGAGCCCGAGTTCGTGGTCACCCTCGCCAGCCCCGGCACCACCGGCGTCTGGTGCGCCAAGTCCGACCTGGACACCACCGTCGACAACGTCTCCTGCGACTCCGCCTCCACCTCGCGCGTGATGATCAACGCCTTCCGGTGGGCGCAGGGATCGGAGACCTACGGCGCCAAGGCGATGCTCGCCTATCGCCAGATGCTCATCAACCACGAGGTCGGCCACCGGCTCGGACACGGCCATGTGAACTGCCAGACCCCGGGCGCGCTCGCCCCGGTGATGCAGCAGCAGACCAAGTCCCTGAACGTCGACGGCATCAAGTGCCGCCCCAACCCGTGGGTCCACCCGGGCCGTTGACGGGCCCCGGTGGCCGTTGACGGCCGGACCGGCGAGGCCGGACAGACGCCCCAGGACCGGCCGGGGCCTCACGCTTCGTCACCGAATCACCTCGTAGCGCGACAGAACGCGACCCGAGTGTGAAAGTTACGTGCATTCACCCCTTCCAGTGGCGCGATGGACAACCGTCCATCGCGCCACCCGCATATCCGCTTACGTTCTTCCCGCTGCGCGTCGCCCGACCGAAGGCGACGGCGACCAAGGGAGAGCGGGGGTGTGCCTCATGCGGATCGGACTGCTCACGGAGGGTGGCTATCCGTACGCCACGGGTGAGTCCAGGCTCTGGTGCGACCGGCTCGTGCGCGGACTCGCCCCGCACGAGTTCGACGTCTACGCCCTCAGCCGCAGCGCCCGCCAGGAGGACGGCGGCTGGGTCGACCTGCCCGACGGCGTCCGCCGCGTCCGTACGGCACCCCTCTGGGCCCCCGAGGACGACGGCCGCACCTACGGTCGCCGCGACCGCCGCCTCTTCGCCGGACACTTCCGGGCACTCGCGACCGGCATCTGCGCGGACGGCGACGAGCCCGCGGGCGGGGCCGCGGGGCGCTCCTTCGCCCAGGGGCTCTACGGCCTCGCCGAACTCGCCAGGGAGCGCGGCGGACTCTACGCCGCGCTCCGCTCCGAACTCGCCGTCCGCACCCTGGAGTCCGCCTGTCGCGCCCCCGGCGCACGCCGGAGCCTGGCAGGCGCCACCGTCCCCGACTACCTCGACTTCGCCGACCAGTTGGAGCGCGCCCTGCGCCCGCTCTCCCTCGACTGGTACGGCGAGGACGACCTCGGCGCGGCCGACCTCTGCCACGCCGCCTCGGGCGGATCGGCGGCTCTCCCCGGCCTGTTGGCCAAACGCTTCTTCGGCGCCCCGCTGCTGGTCACCGAGTACGGCGTCCAGCTCCGCACCCACTACCTCACCGCCTTCGACGCACCCGTCTCCGCCCCCGTACGCGCCCTGCTCGCCGCCTTCCACGGCCGGCTGGCCGCCGAGGTCTACCGCGAGGCCGCACTCCTCACCCCCGGCAACGCCCACGCCCGCCGCTGGCAGGAGAGGTGCGGCGCCGACCGGGCCAAGCTGCGCACGGTCCACCCCGGCATGGACGCCGCACGGTTCGCCGAGATCGGCGAGAACGAGGAGAGCGGCGACCCGGCCACGCTCGTCTGGGTCGGCCGGGTCGAACCGGCCAAGGACCTGATCGCGCTGCTGCACGCCTTCGCCGACGTGCGCCGGGCCCAGCCCGACACCCGGCTGCGGATCATCGCCGCGCCGGCGCGCGAGCCCGGCGCGGAGGCGTACCTCGCGCACTGCCGGGGGCTCGCGGCCCAGCTCTTCCCCGACGAGGCGACGGGCGCGCACGCCGTCGGCGAGAACCCGGTCACCTTCGAGGAGATCGGCGGACCCGAGGCCCCGACGCTCGCCGAGGCGTACGGCGCCGGCGCGGTCGTGGTCCTCTCCAGCGTCGTCGAGGGCTTCCCGATCAGCCTGGTCGAGGCCATGTTCTGCGCCCGCGCCACCGTCTCCACCGATGTCGGCGCGGTCGTCGAGGTCATCGGCGGCACCGGACTCGTCGTACCCCCGCGCAACCCCCGGGCGCTCGCCGACGCGTGCCTCGCGCTGTTGCGCGACCCGGAGCGCCGCCACCGCCTGGGCGCGGCCGCACGCGCCCGCGCGCTCGAACTCTTCACCGTCGAGCAGAACCTCGCGGCGTTCCGCGACATGTACCTCGAACTCCTCTCCCACGCGCCGGTGCGCCGCCGCGCCGCCGAGGGCGTCCCCTTCGCCCACCCGGCCGAGGCGTACGTCCCCGGCGCCTGGGCGGACCAGCCGGTGAGCGCGACCGCCGGCCAGGGAGACCCCGATGCCTGAAGGAGGCACCCCCATGCGCGGCCCCGCCGCCCCCACCAGCCCCGGCCCCTGGGACGCCCACTCCGAGGCCCTGCTGGAGACGAAGGCGCTGACGCCCCTCATCCCTCACCCCACCGCCGCATGGGAAGGAGAAGGGGACACCGTTGCGCCCCTCGGCGCGCAGGACGCCCCCCTCCCGGTCCTCGCCCCCGAGGACGACACCCTCCCGGGCTTCGGCGCGGAGGCCGACACCCTCCCGGGCCGTGGTCCGGAGGCCGGCGCCCTTCCCGGCCTCGACGCGGAGGCCGACACCGTCCCGCTCAAGACCACCGCGACCGTGCCCGTGAACGCCCCCCGACGGGGGCCCGTCGACCCCGTGCGGGTGCTCATGCACCGGCACCGGGAGCTGTGCGAGCGGGCCGTCGACCCCCTGGAGATCGCCGCAGGTCTCGAGGCGCACGGCGTCACCGACCGCACCGCCGCGCGGTTCCGGCACCGGGACGTCTTCTCGCTCGCCGAGGAGCTCTACGCCCGCGTGCCGCGCGGGAGCGGGGCGCCCGTGCGCCCCGCGCGCGAGACCGGCGCGCGCCCCGGACGGTCCGGGTGGACGGTCCGGGCCCTCGTGCCCGGAGCCGTCGCCACCCTCGCCGTCGGCGGACTCGCGCTCACCGAAGGGTCCGTGCGCCTCGCCGTCGGCGTGGCCGGGGCCCTCGGCCTGGCCGTCGCGCTCGTCATCGCCGTCCGGCGCGGCCCCCTGCGCGCCGCCGGCCGCACCGCCCCCGCCGCGCGCGTCTGGACCCTGTGGCTCCTCGCGTACGCGCTCGGCGGGGACGGTCTCCTCCAGGAGACGCTCACCGGCGGGCCCGAAGGCGGCTGGCCGGTCGCCCCAGGGCCCCTCCTCGGCCTCGCTCTCGCCGTCGCCCCCGCCGCCTGGTGCGCCCACCTCTTCTCCGTACGGGCCCGCCACCGCCTCGCCGCAAGCCGCGGCCTGGAGGACTTCGCCGCCGGCGCCCGCCCGCTGCTGCTTCTCGCCGTCGCCCTGCACACGGCCGCCCTCGCCGCCCTGCTCGGCCTGACCGGCTTCGCGCCCGGTGCCCTCGCCCTCGGCGTGTTGCTCCTGCTCGCCCGGCTCCTCACCGTCCACGGCTTCGCCGACACCGCCGCGAACGGCCTCGCCGCCGCCTGCGCCGGCGAAGCCCTCGCCGTCGCGACCGTCCTCGCCGCCCGGATCCCCGGCTGCGACCTCCTCGCGGTCCCCGTCCGCACCCTCGTGGGCGCTTGGGGCCCCGGCGCCCTGCCCACCCTCGTCTGCGGCGCCGCGGCCGTCGGCCTCCTGGCCCACGCCACCGTCGCCCTCTCCCGGGCCTCGGCCCACGCCCATCCCTAGGGGGTGCCATGCCGACCTTGCCGGGGTCGCGCCGATCGCCATGACGCCCCCTGAACCCCGACGCACCCGCGGAGCCGACGCCGCGGGCGCGTCCCCCGCGCAGGACCCACTTCAAGGAGACGAAAGAGACATGACCTCCCTATACCCAGCAACGGCCGGTCGGCGAGAAGGGGCCGCACGATGAGGGTGCTGCTGCTCGGAGCCAACGGATTCATCGGACGCTTCGTCGCCGACCGGCTGCTCGCCGACCCGGCCGTCCACCTCACCGCCCTCGGGCGCGGCGACGACGCCGACGTACGGTTCGACCTCGCCGGCGGCAGCCCCGGCGCGCTGACCCGCTTCCTCGACGCCGTCCACCCGGGCGTCGTCGTCAACTGCGCCGGCGCCACCCGCGGCGGCGCCCGCGACCTGACCCGGCACAACACCGTCGCCGTCGCCACCGTCTGCGAGGCCCTGCGCCGCAGCGGCTGCGGCGCCCGCCTGGTCCAGGTCGGCTGCGCCTCGGAGTACGGGCCCTCCCAGCCCGGTTCCTCCACCGCCGAGGACGCCGTGCCCCGCCCCGGAGGGCCGTACGGCGTCTCCAAGCTCGCCGCCACCGAACTCGTCCTCGGCTCCGGACTGGACGCGGTCGTCCTGCGGGTGTTCTCCCCGGTCGGACCGGGCACGCCCGCGGGCTCCCCGCTCGGCCGCCTCGCCGAGGCCATGCGCCGCGCCATGCAGGCCGGCGACGGCGAGCTCAAGCTCAGCGGCCTCGGCGTGCAGCGCGACTTCGTCGACGTACGGGACGTGGCCCGCGCGGTCCACGCGGCCTCGCTCTCCGCGGCCCAGGGCGTCGTGAACATCGGCACCGGACGCGCGGTCAAACTCCGCGACGCCGCCGCCGTCCTCGCCCGGGTCGCCGGATACGCCGGGACCCTCCACGAGCTGGACGGCCCGCCCCAGCGGCCCGTCATCGGCGCCCCGCGCACCGAGACCATCGCGGAGCAGCTGGCCGCCGCCCCCTATCCGTACCCCGACGGCTGCGGCAGCTGGCAGCAGGCCGACGTCCGCACCGCCCGGGACCGGCTCGGCTGGCGGCCCCGCATCAACCTCGAGGAGTCCCTCGCCGACATCTGGATGGAGGCGGCATGCCGCATCTGACGACGAGCACCACCGGCGCCGTCCAGGAGATGGGCTTCGGCGTCCCCGGCTACGCCCACCCGCTGCTCGCACCGGTCGAGTGGGCCGAGCTGACCCGCCCCGGCACCCCCCTCCACTGGGCCGTCCTCAACGTCGCCGAGGGCCCCGGAGCCCGCCCCGACCCGCACTGTCTGGAGGCGGCGGGCAAGCTCCGCAACGCCGGCGTCCGGGTCCTCGGACACCTGGACCTGTGCCACGGCTCCCGCGTCTTCGGCGAGATCGTGTCGGACGCCCACCGGTTCCTGGACTGGTACAAGGTCGACGGCTTCTATCTGGACCGCTGCCCGGCCGACCGGGCGGACCTGCCCGAGGTCCGGCGGGTCTGCGCCACCCTGGAGGCGGTTCTCGACGGCGAGGCCCACCTCGTCCTCGGCCACGGCACCCACCCGTACCCCGGCTACGCCGAGACCGCCGACCAGCTGGTCACCTTCACCGGACCGTGGACGGACTACCGCTGGTCGCAGGTGGCCGAGTGGACCGCCGAGTACCCGCCGGAGAAGTTCGTGCACCTCGTCCACGGGGTGCCCCGCAGTCACCTCGACGAGGCGATGCGGATCGCGCGCTGGCAGGGCGCCGGGACGATCTTCTTCACCGACCGCGGGGAACAGAGCGGGCAAACCGACCCGTTCCAGGCCCTGCCCGGCTACTGGGACGAAATCGTCTCGCGCATTGGACCGGGTGTCTCGGAATGAGAAGGGGCGTGGCAGTGTTACGGGGAGAACAACCGTACTGACATACCGACCAACGGAGCCCCCGTGTCGCTGCCACCCCTGGTCGAGCCGGCTGCCGAGCTCACCGTAGACGAGGTCCGCAGGTACTCCCGCCACCTGATCATCCCCGATGTCGGGATGGACGGGCAGAAGCGGCTGAAGAACGCCAAGGTGCTGTGTGTCGGCGCCGGCGGCCTGGGTTCGCCGGCCCTGATGTACCTGGCCGCGGCGGGCGTGGGCACGCTCGGCATCGTGGAGTTCGACGAGGTCGACGAGTCGAACCTGCAGCGTCAGATCATCCACAGCCAGGCGGACATCGGCCGCTCCAAGGCGGCGTCCGCGAAGGACTCCGTCCTCGGCATCAACCCGTACGTGAACGTGATCCTCCACGAAGAGCGGCTCGAGGCCGAGAACGTGATGGACATCTTCAGCCAGTACGACCTGATCGTCGACGGCACGGACAACTTCGCCACCCGCTACCTGGTCAACGACGCGTGCGTGCTGCTGAACAAGCCGTACGTCTGGGGCTCGATCTACCGCTTCGACGGCCAGGCCTCCGTCTTCTGGTCCGAGCACGGCCCCTGCTACCGCTGCCTCTACCCGGAGCCCCCGCCGCCGGGCATGGTCCCCTCCTGCGCCGAGGGCGGTGTCCTGGGCGTGCTCTGCGCGTCCATCGGCTCCATCCAGGTCACCGAGGCGATCAAGGTCCTTGCCGGCGTCGGCGACCCGCTCGTCGGTCGGCTGATGATCTACGACGCCCTGGAGATGCAGTACCGCCAGGTCAAGGTCCGCAAGGACCCCGACTGCGCCGTCTGCGGCGAGAACCCGACCGTCACCGAGCTCATCGACTACGAAGCCTTCTGCGGCGTCGTGTCCGAGGAGGCCCAGGAGGCGGCGCTGGGCTCGACGATCACTCCCAAGCAGCTCAAGGAGTGGATCGACGAGGGCGAGAACATCGACATCATCGACGTCCGGGAGATCAACGAGTACGAGATCGTCTCGATCCCCGGCGCCCGCCTGATCCCGAAGAACGAGTTCCTGATGGGCAGCGCCCTCCAGGACCTCCCCCAGGACAAGCGGATCGTCCTGCACTGCAAGACGGGCGTCCGCAGTGCGGAAGTCCTCGCCGTGCTCAAGTCCGCGGGCTTCGCGGACGCGGTCCACGTCGGCGGCGGAGTCATCGGCTGGGTGCACCAGATCGAGCCCGAGAAGCCGGTCTACTAGCCACACGGCCACACGGCATGCGGAAGGGCCCGGACCTGACATCAGGTCCGGGCCCTTCCGCATGCCGTCAGGAGCAGCGCTTGCCGTACGGGGGGACCTCGCCGTCCAGCAGGTACGCGTCGATCGTCCGCGTCGCGCAGGCCCCCGAGCCGTACGCGCCGTGGCCCTCGCCCGTGTTGGTGACGAGGACGCCGACCCCCTCGCCCAGCGCCTTCGCCATCCGCTCCGCGCCCTCGTACGGGGTCGCCGGGTCGCCGGTGGTGCCGACGACGAGGACCGGACCGGCGCCCGGCGCGCTCACGTCCTGGACGGCCCGTTCGCCCTTCACGGGCCAGTTCGCGCACCAGCCGGCCGTGTCCCAGGCCAGGAACTCGCCGAAGACCGGCGAAAGCCGACGGAACTCCGGCAGCAGGCCGCGGGCCCGCGCCGGAGTGGACCGCTCGCTGGAGTCGGCGCAGGAGATCGCCCGCTGGGAGTGCGACTGGGTCGAGTAGTGCCCCGACGCGTCGCGATCGTTGTAGAAGTCGGCGAGCCGGAGGAGTTCGGCGCCGGAGCCGTTCTCCGCCGCCTTGAGGGCCGAGGTCAGCATGGGCCAGTTGCTCTGCGAGTACAGCGTGGTCGCGATGCCGAGGGTCGCCAGGCTCTGGGTCAGCTTCCGCTCGCCGGCCGCCAGCGGCTGCCGGTCGAGCCGCTGGAGGAGCGCCGCGATCCGCGCCGTCCCGGCCTTCGGGTCCTGCCCGGCGCTCTTCAGATAGTTGTCCAGGGCCCGCTGGAAGCCGACCGTCTGGTTCCGCGCGTGGCCCGTGCCGTCGGCGGTGGGGTCGACGACCGCGTCGAGGACGGTCCGGCCGACGTTCGCGGGGAAGAGGTGGGCGTAGGCGGCGCCGAGCTGCGTGCCGTAGGAGATGCCGAAGTAGTGCAGGTCGGCGTCGCCCAGGACATGGCGGATCAGGTCCAGATCGCGGGCCGTGTTCGCGGTCGTCGTGTACGGGATGACCTTGCCGGAGCGGCGGGCGCAGCCGGCCCCGAAGGCGGTGGCGTCCTCGACGAACGCCTGCTCCTCGGCGGCCGTGTCCGGGCTGAGGTCGACCGCCGCCTCGGCGGCCGCCTGCTCCGCGTCGTCCCGGCAGACGACGCCCGCGCTCCGCTGGACGCCCCGGGGGTCGAAGGCCACCAGGTCGTAGCGGCGGTTGAGGCTGCCGTACTCGGCGGCCGCGCGGGGGAGGACGTCGACGCCCGAGGCGCCCGGGCCGCCGAAGTTGAACAGCAGCGAGCCGATGCGCGCCTTCTTGTCGCGGGCCTCCTTGCGGATCAGCGCGACGGGGATGGTCTCCCCGGTGGGGCGGGCATGGTCGAGGGGGACCGTGACGGTCGCACAGCGCCACTCGTCCCCGGGCCGCTCGCCGCCCTCCGGCGCCGCGCAGGGCTGCCACCGCGGCCGCTGCCCGGTGAGGGCGGCGGGAAGCCCGGGGGCGGGGCGGGCCGGGGCGGCGGACGGCTTGCCGTCGGCCGGGGCGGAGGCCGTCGCGCGGGGAGCGTCGGAGGCGCTCCCGCCGCTCGTGCAGCCGGCGGCCAGCAGCCCGGTGACGGCCAGCGCGGTCACCCGTACCCGTATCGACGGACGTGGTGTGGACAAGCGGACCCCCGTGACCCGGACGGAAAAACGCCATCCTAGGCGGCGCCCCGGAGAAGCGCCCGGGGCGCCCTGGCCCGGCCGGGCTACTTGCAGACCGTTCCGGCGGCCGGGACCTTGCCGTCGAGGAAGTACGCGTTGACCGTGTTCTGCACGCACTTGTTGCCGCTGTTGTAGGCGCCGTGGCCCTCGCCCCGGTACGTCACCTCCACGCCGACGCCCTTGCCCAGCGCTTCCACCATCGCCCGGGCCCCCGCGTACGGCGTCGCCGGGTCGCCGGTCGTGCCGAGGACCAGGATCGGGGCGGCGCCGGGCGCTGAGACGTCCGGGTGCTCCCAGCCGCCGGGCACCGGCCACTGCGAGCAGCTCGACAGGGCCCAGCCCATGTAGTCGCCGAAGACGGGGGAGGCCTTGCGGAACTCGGGGAGTCGCTCCTTGGCCTGCCCGAGGGTGTACCGCTCCTTGAAGTCCCGGCAGTTGATGGCCGCGTTCGCCGCCTGGATGTTGCTGTAGTGGCCGTTCTCGTCGCGGCCGTTCATGGAGTCGGAGAGCGCAAGGAGCAGCCCGCCGTCGCCGCCCTCGGCGGCCTCCAGGCCCTGCTCCAGGTACTGCCAGAACTCCCGGGAGTACAGGGCCTGCGCGATGCCGTTGGTGGCCTGGGTCTGGGTCAGCTTGCGGTCGCCGATGCCCGCGATGGGCTTCTTCTCGAGTTCGGCGAGGAGGCCGGTGATGAAGGACTGGATCTCGGCGACGTTCGAGCCGGGCAGGGCGCACTCGTCGCCGCGGGAGACGCAGTCCTTGGCGAAGTTGTCGAGGGCGAGCTGGAAGCCCTGGGCCTGGCCGAGGGCGCCCTCCTCGGTGCCGGCGGACGGGTCGACGACCGCGTCGAACAGGGCGCGGCCGACGTTCTTCGGGAACAGGTGGGCGTACACGCCGCCCAGCTCCGTGCCGTAGGAGATGCCGAAGTAGTGCAGCTTGTCGTCGCCGAGGACCTGGCGCATCAGGTCGAGGTCGCGGGCCGCGTTCTCCGTCCCGACGTGGGGGAGCATGGGGCCGGAGTTGTCCTCGCAGCCGGCCGCGTACTTCTTCTGCGCGTCGGACAGGGTCCGCTCCTCGGCCGTGTCGTCCGGGGTGAAGTCGAGGGCGTAGTACGCGTCGAGGGCCTGGTCGCTCTCGCACTCGACGCCCTCGCTGCGGCCGACGCCGCGGGGGTCGAAGGAGACCAGGTCGTAGCGGGTGCGGAGCTTCTCGTAGTCCGCCGCGAAGGACGGCAGGCCGGTCACGCCGGAGCCGCCGGGGCCGCCGAAGTTGAACACCATGGAGCCGATCCGATTGTTCCGGTCGGAGGCCCGTGCACGGATCAGGGCCAGTTCGACGGTCTCGCCGCCGGGGTCGGCGTAGTCGCGGGGCGCCTGCATGAAGGTGCACTCCCAGGTGGCGCCGCCGGGCAGCGGCGAGGGGGAGGGTCCGCCGCCCTGGGCGGCGGAGGGCGCCGGGCAGGGGGACCACTCCAGCTCCTGCGCGGCGAGCTGGTCCAGCGCGGCGGAGACGGTCGGCTTCGCCGGCTCGGACGCCGTGCCCCCGTCGTCCGAGCATCCGGCGGCGAGCAGCACGGCTGACAGGGCGAACAGGGCGGCGCGCTGCGCGGCGGAGATCGGCATACAGCCATCCTGTGCCGCCCCCGCCGACCCCGCGCGGGCGCGTGGGCCACGCGGGTGGCCGGGGGCGGGGTGGCCCTTGGGCGGGGCGGGCGAGGGTGGGGCGGCCCTTGGGCGGGCGGCCCTTGGGCGGGGCGGGAGGCCACGTCCCCCGGCACTCCCCGCCGGCAGCCCCCGCCGGCCGCCCCGCTGGCACGACCTAGAGCGCCCCCCGCTTCGTCAGCCAGTTGAAGCACAGCCAGCCGGGCAGGACCGGCAGCCACAGCGTCAGGAGCCGGTAGAGCAGGACCGCCGGGGTGGCGACCTCGAAGGGGAGGCCGACCGCCACCAGGCCGAAGGTCAGCGCGCCCTCGACGGCGCCGACGCCGCCCGGTGTCGGCGCCGCCGAGCCGAGCGCGTTGCCGGCGAGGAAGACGACCGCCACGCTCGCGTAGCTGAGCCCCTCGCTGTCGTGCCCGAACGCGCGGATCGACGCGTCGAGGCAGAGCACGAAGAGGCCGGTCAGCAGCAGCATGCCGCCGATGCCGGTGAGCAGCTTCATCGGGCGCTGCAGCACGTCCAGCATGCGCGGCACCACGCCCGCGAACAGCGACCGCAGCCGCGTCGAGACGAACTTCCGCATGAAGGGGATCGCGGTGACGACGAGGACCAGGACCGCCACCGTCAGCAGCCCGGCGATGACCGTCCTCGACGGGCTGAAGGACGGCGACTTCTCCGTACCCGTCAGATAGCCGAAGGCGAGCAGCAGCAGGATGTGCGCGCCGAGCCCGAACAGCTGCGACGCGCCGACGCTCGCCACCGCGAGCCCCGGCCGCACCCCCGAGCGCTGGAGGAACCGGGTGTTCAGCGCCACTCCGCCGACGGCCGCCGGGGCGACGATCTTCACGAACGAGCCGGCGACCTGCGCCACGACCGTCCGCCAGAACCCCACCCGCTCGGGGACGAAGCCGAGCAGGCTCATCGCCGCCGCCACATAGCTCAGCGCCGAGAACAGCACCGCCGCCGCCACCCAGCGCCAGTCCGCCTGGCTGATGGTGGAGAGCGGGGTCCGGGCGATCTGCGACAGCAGGAAGTACGCGGCGACCGCGCCGGCGATCAGGCTCACCAAGGTGCGCGGCTTGATCCGTTCCAGACGGACCGGTTCCACCGGCGCCTGGGGCCGGATCAGCAGCACCTGCTGACGGATCTGCGCCAGCAGGTCCTCGTCGCGGGCCTCGTCGAGCGCCTCGTCCAGCGCGCGCTTCTCGGCCTGCTTCTCCGCCTTCTCGATCCGCCGGTCCGACTTGCGGTCGCCCTTCGCGTCCCCGGCGCCGTCGGCGGCCTCCGCCCGGGCCCGCTTCGTCGCCTCCGACGCTTCGAGGACGGCCTCGCGCTCCCGCTTCGAACGCTCCCTGGCCATTCTCCTCAGCGTCGCGCGCGTGGAGCGGCTCAGCGCGATCGGCTGGAGGAGGGGGAGACAGCCGGCGATGGCGTCGGGGCCGAGGACCTCCACGGCCGCGGCGACCGCCCGCTCGGCGCCGACCCGCAGCCCGAGGGTGGTGAGGAGCTGCGCGATGTCCATTCGCAGGACCAGGTCGCCCGCGGCGATCTCACCGCCCCGCAGATCGGTCAGGATGACGTTGCCGGAACGATCCACCAGAATCGCGTCCCCGGCGAGCCGCCGATGCGCGATCCGGCGCGACTGGAGGGCGCGCACCTGACGCCAGGCGCTGCGCACCAGGTCGTCGGTGATCTCCTCGTCGTCCAGCGAGTCCAGGGTCCGGCCGCCCAGGTGCTCGTACACGAGCATGACGGCGTCCGGACCCAGCTCGGAGGTGGCGATCAGCTTCGGCGCGTTGGCGCCGGCGGCGATCGCCGCGTACGCCAGGAGGGCCTCCTGCTCCAGCGCCTGGCGCAGCGACACGATCGAGCGCCGGGTGGTGATGGCGCGCAGGGTCAGCCGCCGCCACGCGCGGTAGAAGAAGCCGTGCGCCTGCTGCTCCCGGTCGACGACGGTGACGTCGAGCGGTGGCCCTGACTCCATCGTCACGAGGTAGCGGCGGCCCCGGTCGCCGCTGTCCGCCGCGTCCGGGACCCCTTCCGCGCGCATCGCGGAGACCGGCCGGAAGCCGACCCTCCGCAGACCGGCGAGGAGTGTCTGGCCGGTGGGGCGGACATTGGGGGAGCCCACGGCGTACAGCGTTCCGTACGCCACGGTCCAGCCGATGAGGACGGTGAGGATGATCGAGAACGCGGTGGTGTACCCCGCCACCAGCATCGTGAAGGCGTCGAGCAGCAGCACCATCCACAGCACCACCCGCCAGCGGGGCCTGCGGGCCATGCCGACGGCGGTCATGTACGCGATGACCGGCGCGAGGTAGTTGTGCACCGGGTCCGTGAGACCGCCGCCGGACTGCGGCTGGGTCAGCGCGTCCTGGATGGTGCCGGGCGCGGCCTTGGCGACCCAGAGGTCGGTGGCGAGGGTGACGCCGTGGGCGAGGACGGCGGCGAGGACGCCGTCCGCGATCCGCAGTCCGTCGCGTTTGATCAGCCGCTCGATGGCGAAGGCGACCGGCACGAGCAGGACGGCGATGCTGGAGACCAGTCCGGCGATCTTGACGAAGAGGTCGGGGGCGCCGCCCGCGCCCTTGTTGATGTCCTGTTCGAGGCCGGAGGTGGTGCCGTGGGCGAAGGCGGCGATGGCGATGACGAGGGCGATCGCGAGGACGCCGACGAGGAGCCGCATGAGGTCGGAGGGCCGGTGCACCCGGGCGGCGAGCAGCGGCTCGTCCCCGGAGAGCCGCTCACTGGGCTCCGGCTCGGGGTCGGTCTCGGGGTCGGCGTCGGGGTCGGGGGCGCGGGTGGCCTTCGGAGCGAGGGCGGGCCTCGGCTCCGGGCCCCGCTCCGGGTCGGCCTCGGGTCCGGCCTCGGGTCCGGCCTCCGGCCGGGGGGCCGTCTCGTCCCCGTTCGCGGGTGCGGCCTGGCGAGGGGGTGCGCCGGGCACGCCGGGGTGAGCCTCCTCCTCCGGAGGCTGAGCGTCGTGCCCCATCACCATGTCCGTCTCTGTCTGTGCCGCTCGCGCCGCGTGCTCGTCTCGGTGTTCTTGTCGCGCCTGGTCTCGTATCACCCGTCACCGCCCGCACGATGGTGGCATGAAGCGGGGCCCGACGGAGGCATCAGGGTGTTGTCGGTGGGGTGAGGCAGGATGGGGCGGATGAGCGCCGAGGAACCTGCGGAACTTCCCGCGTACGCGGAACGGGTGCTGGACGTCGCCGAGCTGATCCCGCCGGGCCGGGTGATGACCTACGGCGACGTGGCCGAATGGCTCGACGAGGGCGGCCCGCGCCAAGTCGGCCGTGTGATGGCCCTGTACGGCGGCGCGGGGCCGTGGTGGCGCGTGGTGCGCGCCGACGGCACGCTGCTGCCCGGCCACGAGCTGCGCGCCCTCGGCCACTACCGCGCGGAGGGGACTCCGCTGCGCGAGGCGGGGCGGGCCGCCGAGGGGCATCTGCCCAAGCTCGACATGCGGCGGGCGCGGTGGGATGGCGGAACTCACACGTGACAGCTTCGGCCATGACGGGAGCACCCGGCGCGCGACGGCACCGTACGGATGACGGCTCGGACGGGGACTCGGACGCCGTCCGTTTCCCGTAACGTCGTCGTTCGTCCCGTACGGGTGCCCGTACGGGCTTGCCTTCAGCACCAGCACACCATCCACCAGGACCGGCGATCCACGTGAGTACCTCCTCCACCACCCGACGTACGCGGCGGGCCCCCGGCGCGTACCGGCTGGTGCGTACCGCGCCGGCCCCGGTGGACCCCCCTCTGCTGGACGCAGCGCAGCGGGAAGTGGTTGACCACGCCGGCGGACCGCTGCTCGTCCTGGCCGGGCCCGGCACCGGAAAGACGACGACGCTGGTGGAGGCGGTCGCGGCCCGGATCGAGAAGGGCGCGGACCCGGAACGGATCCTCGTCCTCACCTTCAGCCGCAAGGCCGCCGTGGAACTGCGCGACCGGATGGCGGCCCGGCTCGGGGGCGCCCGGCCGCCGCAGGCGACGACCTTCCACTCGTACTGCTACGCCCTGATCCGGGCCCACCAGGACGCCGACCTCTTCGCGGAGCCGCTGCGGCTGCTCTCGGGACCCGAGCAGGACCTGGCCGTACGGGAGCTGCTCGCGGGCCAGCTCGACCTGGAGAAGGCGGGCCTCGACCGGGTGCGCTGGCCCGACGAGCTGCGGGCCTGCCTGACGACCCGCGGGTTCGCCGACGAGGTCCGGGCCGTACTGGCGCGCTCCCGGGAGCTGGGCCTGTCACCGGGCGCGCTGGCGGAGTTCGCCCAGCGGGTCGGCCGCCCGGACTGGAAGGCGGCGGCGGGGTTCCTCGCGGAGTACCTGGACGTCCTCGACCTCCAGGGGGTCCTCGACTACACGGAGCTGGTGCACCGGGCGGTCCTGCTGTCCGAGCGGGTGACGCTGCCCGAGTACGACGCCGTCTTCGTGGACGAGTACCAGGACACCGATCCGGCACAGGTGCGGCTGCTGACCGCGCTGGCCGGGGGAGCGACAGGGGCCGCCCGGGGCGCCTCCACCACGCGTGGCGGCCGGGCGACGGGCGGGCGCACGGTGGTCGCCTTCGGCGACCCCGACCAGTCGATCTACGCCTTCCGGGGCGCCGACGTCAACGGCATCCTGGACTTCCCGGACACCTTCCGCGGGCCGGACGGCCGCCCGGCGGACGTACGCGTCCTGACGACCTCCCGCCGCTCGGGCGAGCGCCTGCTGGCCGCGACGCGCCTCCTCACCCAGCGCATGCCACTGCCACGGCTGCCCGCCGACAAGGTGCGCGCGCACCGGGCCCTCGGGGCGGTACGGAGCGGGGGGCAGGTGGAGACGTACACGTACCCGACCTCCTCCACCGAACTCGACAACATCGCCGACCTGCTGCGCCGCGCCCACCTGGAGGACGGCGTGCCCTGGCACGCCATGGCCGTCCTCGTCCGCGCGAGCACCCCGATCCCGGTCCTGCGCCGCGCCCTGACCTCGGCGGGCGTCCCCGTGGAGACGGACACGGCCGACACCCCCCTGCGCCACGAACCCGCGGTCGCCCCTCTCCTCCTCGCCCTGCGCGCCGCGGCGACGGGAACCCCCTCGGACGGGGAGGACTCGGCCCCGAGCCCTGTCGCCGACGCCCCGCCGGAGCCGGGGGAACCGGACACCCCCGCCGCCCCGGACACCCCTGACGCCCAGGCGGCCGCCGCCCCGGACACCCCCGACGCGCCGGACACCCCTGATGCCCCGGACACCTCCGACGACCAGGCGGCCGCCGCCCCCGCCTCCGTGAACCGGCTCGACACCGAGACGGCGCTCGCGCTGCTCGCCTCGCCGCTCGCCGGGATGGATCCCGCCGATCTCCGGCGGCTCGGGCGGGCGCTGCGGGACGAGGAGCGGGCCGGGGGGAACAGGGTGCCGCCGCCGTCCGACGTCCTGCTCACGCGCGCCCTCGTCGAGCCCGAGCGGCTCGTCGCGCACGACCAGTCGTACGCCCGGGGCGCCAAGCGGCTCGGCGAACTGCTCCGGCAGGCCCGCGACCGCCTCGCCGCCGGCGGGACCGCCGAGGACGCCCTCTGGCTCCTGTGGAACGGCACCCCCTGGCCCGGCCGCCTGGAACGGGCGGCGCTGCGCGGCGGCGCCGCCGGGCGCAACGCCGACCGGGACCTCGACGCCGTCTGCGCCCTGTTCGAGACCGCCGCCCGCGCCGAGGACCGGGTCGGTGGCCGGGGCGCCCTCAACTTCCTCGAAGAGCTCGACGCCCAGGACATCGCCGCGGACACCCTCTCCCGGCGCCAGGCCCGCCCCGACGCCGTCCGGCTGATGACCGCCCACCGCTCCAAGGGCCTGGAGTGGAGCCTCGTCGTCGTCCCCGGCGTCCAGGAGGGCCTCTGGCCCGACCTGCGCCGCCGGGGCTCCGTCCTCGAAGCCGACCGGATCGGCCGCGACGGCCTCGCCGAACCCCTCACCCCCGGCGCCCTCCTCGCCGAGGAACGCCGCCTCTTCTACGTCGCCGCCACCCGCGCCCGCGACCGCCTCGTCGTCACCGCGGTGAAGGCCCCCGCCGAGGACGGCGACCAGCCCTCCCGCTTCCTCACCGAGCTCGGCGCCGAGCCCAAGGACGTCCCCGGCCGCCCCCGCCGCCCCCTCGCCGTCGCCGCGCTCGTCGCCGAACTCCGCGCCACCACCGTCGACCCCGCCGCCTCGCCCGCGCTGCGCGACGCGGCGGCCCGACGGCTGGCCCGGCTCGCCGCCCTCACCGATGAAGAGGACCAGCCGCTCGTCCCGGCCGCGCACCCGGACCGCTGGTGGGGCCTGTTCGAGCCGACCCACAGCACCGTTCCGCTCCGCGACCGCGACCGTCCCGTCGCCCTCTCCGGATCGGCGCTCGACCAGCTCGCCAACACCTGCGCCCTCCAGTGGTTCCTGGGCCGCGAGGTGAAGGCCGACGCCCCCGCCACCGCCGCCCAGGGCTTCGGCAACGTCGTCCACGTCCTCGCCGACGAGGTCGCCTCCGGCCGCACCCCGGCCGACCTGGACGTCCTGATGGCCCGCCTGGACTCCGTCTGGGACGGGCTCTCCTTCGACGCCCCCTGGAAGTCCGCCCAGGAGAAGGAGCACGCGCGCGTGGCGCTGGAAAGGTTCCTCCGCTGGCACGTCCTGGACCGCGGCGGCCGCACCCCGGCCGCCACCGAGCACGACTTCGACGTCACCCTCGAAGCCGGCGCCTACGAGGTCCGGATCCGCGGCTCCATGGACCGGGTCGAGGCCGACGAACACGGCCGCGCCTACGTCGTCGACTTCAAGACCGGCAAGTCCGCCCCCACCCGCGACGAGGTGTCCCACCACCCCCAGCTCGCCGTCTACCAGCTCGCGGTGCGCGAGGGGGCCCTCGACGAGGTCTTCGACGGCCGCCGGCCCGACCCCGGCGGCGCCGAACTCGTCCAGCTGCGCCAGCCCGCCCCCAAGAAGGAGGGCGGGGAGGCGCTGCCGAAGGTCCAGGCGCAGGAGCCCCTGGCGGGGGAGTGGGTCGGCGACCTGCTCGCCACCGCGGCGGGCCGGGTCCTCGACGAGCGCTTCACCCCCGCCACCGGCCAGCACTGCACCCACTGCGCGTTCCGCGCCTCGTGCAGCGCCCAGCCGGAAGGCCGCCACATCGTCGAGTGACCGCGCGCCCGGCGCCCCGCCCGGCCCCGGAGCGACAGGTCACCGGTGGCCAGGGGCGGCCGTGGACGGGAATGTCAGCGGTCCCCGTTAGCCTCTTTGGAGTGACCGCACGCATCACCGACCCCGAGCAGCTCAAGGAGCTCCTCGGCATCCCGTTCACCCCGGAGCAGACGGCCTGCATCATCGCGCCGCCCGCCCCGCAGGTCATCGTGGCCGGAGCCGGTTCCGGCAAGACGACGGTGATGGCCGCCCGGGTGGTCTGGCTGGTCGGCACGGGCCAGGTCGCGCCCGAGCAGGTCCTCGGCCTGACCTTCACCAACAAGGCCGCCGGCGAACTCGCCGAACGCGTCCGCACCGCCCTCGTCCGGGCCGGCGTGACGGACCCCGAGGCCATCGACCCGGACAACCCCCCGGGCGAGCCCCGCATCTCCACGTACCACGCCTTCGCGGGCCAACTGCTCACCGACCACGGGCTCCGGATCGGCCTGGAGCCCACCTCCCGCCTCCTCGCCGACGCCACTCGCTACCAGCTCGCCGCCCGCGTGCTCCGCGAGGCCCCCGGCCCGTACCCCGCCCTGACCAAGTCGTTCCCCACCCTGGTCGGCGACCTCCTCGCCCTCGACGCCGAGCTGGCCGAACACCTCGTGAGCCCCCGGCGGCTGGACGCGTACGACGCCGGGCTCCTCGACGCCCTCTCCCGCGCCAAGCTCTCCAACGCCGACCTGCGCAAGGTGCCCGAGACCGCCGCCGCCCGCCGCGAACTGCTCGACCTCGTCGTCCGTTACCGCGCCGCCAAGCGCTCCCGGGACCTCCTCGACTTCGGCGACCAGATCGCCCTCTCCGCCGAACTCGCCACCACCCGCCCCGAGGTCGGCGCGATCCTCCGGAACGAATTCCGGGTGGTGCTCCTGGACGAGTACCAGGACACCTCCGTCGCCCAGCGGCTGCTGCTCTCCGGCCTCTTCGGCGGCGGCACCGGCCACGCCGTCACCGCCGTCGGCGACCCCTGCCAGGCGATCTACGGCTGGCGCGGAGCGTCCGTCGCCAACCTCGACGACTTCCCCGAGCACTTCCCGTACGAGGACGGAGCCCCCGCCACCCGCTACGCCCTCTCCGAGAACCGGCGCAGCGGCGGCCGGCTCCTCGACCTCGCCAACGGTCTCGCCGCCCCCCTCCGCGCCATGCACGCGGGCGTGGAGGCGCTGCGGCCCGCCCCCGGCGCGGAGCGCGACGGCACGGTCCGCGTCGCGCTGCTGCCCACCCACGCCGAGGAGATCGACTGGCTCGCCGACTCCCTCGCCCACCTCGTCCGCACCGGCAGGGAACCGGGCGACATCGCCGTCCTGTGCCGTACGGCCACCGACTTCCCCGCCATCCAGGCGGCCCTCGTCGCCCGGGACGTCCCCGTCGAGGTCGTCGGCCTCTCCGGGCTCCTCCACCTCCCCGAGATCGCCGACCTGGTCGCCGTGTGCGAGGTCCTCCAGGACCCGGGCGCCAACGCCTCCCTGGTCCGCCTCCTCACCGGCCCCCGCTGGCGCATCGGCCCCCGCGACCTGGCCCTCCTCGGCCGCCGCGCCCGGCTCCTCGTGCACCGCGAACGGGGCGACGGCGACGCCGACGCGCGCCTCGCCGCCGCCGTCGAGGGCGTCGACCCCGCCGAGGTCGTCTCGCTCGCCGACGCGCTCGACACCTTCCTCGACTCCGGCGGCGAGGACGACGGCCTGCCGTTCTCCGCCGAGGCCCGGGTCCGCTTCGCCCGCCTCGCCGCCGAGCTGCGCAGCCTGCGCTCCTCGCTCGCCGACCCCCTGATGGACGTCCTGCACCGGGTCCTCGCCACCACCGGCCTGGAGGTCGAGCTCTCCGCCTCCCCGCACGCCCTGGCCGCCCGCCGCCGCGAGACCCTCTCGAACTTCCTGGACATCGCGGCCGGCTTCGCCTCCGTGGACGGCGAGGCGACGCTGCTGGCCTTCCTCGGCTTCCTGCGCACGGCCGCGCAGTACGAAAAGGGCCTGGACAACGCCCTGCCGGGCGGCGAGAACACGGTCAAGGTCCTCACCGCCCACAAGTCCAAGGGCCTGGAGTGGGACGTGGTGGCGGTGCCCGGCCTGGTCGCCTCCCAGTTCCCCAGCGCCCGGGCCCGCGAGTCGTGGACCTCGCAGCCCCAGGTGCTGCCGCACGCCCTGCGCGGCGACGCCGCCACCCTGCCGGACGTCGACGGCTGGGACGCGGCCGCCCTGAAGGGCTTCAAGGAACGGATGCGGGAGCACCAGCACACCGAGGAGCTGCGCCTCGGCTATGTGACGTTCACCCGCCCGCGCTCCCTCCTCCTCGGCTCCGCCCACTGGTGGGGCCCGGCGCAGAAGAAGCCCCGCGGCCCCTCCGCCTTCCTCCACGACCTGTACGAGCACTGCGCGGCCGGGTACGGCGAGATCGAGGCCTGGGCCGACGAACCGGAGGCGGACACCGAGAACCCCTCCCTCGCGCAGTCCGCCAAGGACCACGCCTGGCCCCTCCCGCTCGACCCGGACTCCCTGGCCCGCCGCCGCCGGGCGGCGGAGCGGGTGATGGCCCTGCTCTGGGCCCCGGACGCGCTGCCGGCCCAGGCGCTCGCGCCCCGGGCGGCGGAACCGTCCGCGGAGGAACCCCTGTGGTCCGCCGAGGAACCCCTGTGGGACGACGCGGACGAGCCGCGGTGGCACGAGGACCCCTACGAGCACCCGTACGAGCATCCCTACGAGGAACCCTTCGGGGACGAGGAGCCGCCCCCGGCCGCGCCGGCACCCCCGGCCGCCGCCGAACCGCCGGTGGCGGCCCGCCCGCCGTCCGACGAGATCCCCGCCCCCCGCACCTCGAGGGACGACACCCCGGCCGAGCCCCGGCCCGCCCCCCGCACCCCCGCGCCCCCGCCCACCCTCACCCCCGAGGAACAGCGCACCCTCGCCTCCTGGGACCGCGACCTCACCACCCTCACCACCGAGTTGCGCCGGGCCCGCGCCACGACCCGCGACGTCCTGCTGCCCGCCTACCTCTCCGCCTCCCAGGTCCTCCGCCTCGCCGCCGACCCCGACGGCTTCGCCCAGGACCTGGCCCGCCCCATGCCCCGCCCCCCGCAGCCCGCCGCCCGCCGCGGCACCCGGTTCCACGCCTGGGTGGAGTCGCGGTTCGAGGAGCTGCCGCTCCCCATGCTCGGCCCGGACGAACTCCCCGGCGGCGAGGACTTCGCCGGCGAACCGGAGATCGCCGACGAGCGCGACCTCGACACCCTCAAGGACGCCTTCGCCCTCACCCCGTACGCCCATCGCACCCCGTACCGCGTCGAGGTCCCCGTCCACCTCTCGCTCGCCGGGAGGGTGGTGCGCGGCCGGATCGACGCCGTCTACCGCGACCCGGAATCCGGCGCGTACGAGATCGTCGACTGGAAGACCAGCCACCTGCGCACCGCCGACCCCCTCCAGCTCGCGATCTACCGCCTGGCCTGGGCCGAGCAGCACGGCCTCCCCGTCGACGAGGTCGCCGCCGCGTTCGTCTACGTCCGCACGGGAGACGTCGTGCGCCCCGCCCGCCTCCCCGGCCGCGCGGAGCTGGAGGACATCCTCCTGGGCGGAGCGCGGGAGGAGCGGCGGGACCCGGCCCCGCGAGGACACGGCGGCGGCCGGCGGCCCGGACAGGTGTACGGACCGCCGGGCGGAGCGGACCCGGACGCCGGATAGGCTCAGGAGCATGAGCGACACCCCGGACAGCGCCGTCCAGACCGCACGTACCCAGGCCGTACGCACGTACATCGGCCGGCACCGTGCCGCCTTCCTCGACGACCTCGCCGAGTGGCTGCGCATCCCCTCCGTGTCGGCGCAGCCGGCCCACGCCGGGGACGTCCGGCGCAGCGCCGACTGGCTCGCCGCCAAGCTCACGGAGACCGGGTTCACCACGGCCGAGGTCTGGGAGACCGACGGCGCCCCCGCCGTCTTCGCCTCCTGGCCCTCCGGGGAGCCCGACGCCCCCACCGTGCTCGTCTACGGCCACCACGACGTCCAGCCCGCCGCCCGCGAGGACGGCTGGCGGACCGACCCGTTCGAGCCGCACATCGCCGACGGCCGGCTGTACGCCCGCGGCGCCGCCGACGACAAGGGCCAGGTCTTCTTCCACACCCTCGGCGTCCGCGCCCACCTCGCCGCGACCGGCCGTACCGCCCCCGCCGTCAACCTCAAGCTCATCGTCGAGGGCGAGGAGGAGTCCGGCTCCCCGCACTTCCGCGATCTGGTCGAGGCCCACGCCGACCGGCTCGCCGCCGACATCGTGATCGTCTCCGACACCGGGATGTGGTCCGAGGACACCCCGACCGTCTGCACCGGCATGCGCGGGGTCGCGGACTGCGAGATCGAGCTGTACGGCCCCGACCAGGACATCCACTCCGGCGCCTTCGGCGGAGCCGTGCCCAACCCGGCGACCGTCGCCGGCCGGCTCGTCGCCGCCCTCCACGACGAGGACGAGCGGGTCGCCATCCCCGGCTTCTACGACGGCGTCACCGAACTCTCCGACGCCGAGCGCGCCCTGATCGCCGAACTCCCCTTCGACGAGGCCGCCTGGCTGCGCACGGCCAAGTCGCACGGCACCCTCGGCGAGGCCGGATTCTCCACCCTGGAGCGGGTCTGGGCCCGCCCGACCGCCGAGGTCAACGGCATCGGCGGTGGCTACCAAGGCCCGGGCGGCAAGACGATCGTCCCCGCCTCCGCCCAGCTGAAGCTCTCCTTCCGGCTCGTCTCCGGCCAGGATCCGGCCACGATCGAACGCGCCGTACGCGACTGGCTCGCCGCCCGGGTCCCCGCCGGGATCCGGTACGAGATCGTCTTCGGCGCCCCGACCCGGCCGTGCCTGACCCCGCTGGACCACCCGGCCCTGCAATCGGTCGCCCGCGCCATGAGCCTGGCCTTCGACGGCGCCCCGATCCGCTACACCCGCGAGGGAGGTTCGGGCCCCGCCGCCGACCTGAGGGACGTCCTGGACGCGCCGGTGCTGTTCCTCGGCATCTCCGTACCGTCCGACGGGTGGCACGCCCCCGACGAGAAGGTCGAGCTCGACCTCCTCCTCAAGGGCGTCGAGGCCACCGCTCATCTGTGGGCCGACCTGCCCGCTGCCCTCCCGGCAGCCGCCCCGCAGCGCTGAACGCCGAACCCACACACCGAACCGGGGGAGTTGGAAGCACCTGTGAGCAGCATGAACCACGAGACCGATACCGCGGCCCGACCGATCGGGCTCACCGCCCCCAGCGGCATCGACCGCGCGGCGCACCACCGTCTCGACGAGGCTTGGCTGGCCGCGGCCTGGAGCCACCCGAAGACCCGCGTCTTCGTCGTCTCCGGCGGCCAGGTGCTGATCGACGACACCCCCGACGGCCGCACCGAGCTGGTGATGACCCCGGCCTTCGAGGCCCCGGTCACCGAGACCCACCGCTATTTCCTGGGCACGGACGCCGACGGCGTCTCCTACTTCGCCCTGCAGAAGGACTCCCTGCCTGGCCGCATGGACCAGTCCGCCCGCCCGGCCGGACTGCGCGAGGCCGGTCTGCTGCTCTCGCCCCGCGACGCGGGACTCATGGTGCACGCCGTCGCCCTGGAGAACTGGCAGCGCCTCCACCGCTTCTGCTCCCGCTGCGGCGAGCGCACGGTCATCGCCGCCGCCGGGCACATCCGCCGCTGCCAGGCCTGCGGCGCCGAGCACTACCCGCGCACCGACCCCGCGGTGATCATGCTGGTCACGGACGAGCACGACCGCGCGCTGCTGGGCCGGCAGGTCCACTGGCCCGAGGGCCGCTTCTCGACGCTGGCGGGCTTCGTCGAGCCCGGCGAGTCGATCGAGCAGTCGGTGGCCCGCGAGGTCTTCGAGGAGGCGGGCGTCACGGTCGGCGAGGTCGAGTACGTCGCCAGCCAGCCCTGGCCCTTCCCCTCCAGCCTGATGCTCGGCTTCTTCGCGCGCGCCACGTCCTCCGAGATCACCGTCGACGGCGAGGAGATCCACGAGGCCCGCTGGTTCTCACGCGACGACCTGACGGCGGCCTTCGCGTCGGGCGAGGTCTTGCCCCCGTACGGCATCTCGATCGCCTCCCGCCTGATCGAGCTCTGGTACGGCAAGCCCCTGCCGAAGCCGGGCGACCCGGCCTGAACCCGTGGGGCGCCGCCGTCAGACGGCCCCGATGGCCGAAAAGAGCCCCCGCCCGGCAGCGCCGGACGGGGGCTCCTTCGTACGCGCGCGACGTCCGCTCAGACGCCGACCTTCTGCTTGACCTGGGCGAGCGACGGGTTCGTCAGCGTCGAGCCGTCCGGGAAGAGCACGGTCGGTACGGTCTGGTTGCCTCCGTTGGCCTTCTCCACGAACGCGGCCGACTCGGGGTCCTGCTCGATGTTGATCTCCGTGTACGCGATGCCCTCGCGGTCCATCTGGCCCTTCAGCCGACGGCAGTAGCCGCACCACGTGGTGCTGTACATCGTCACAGTGCCCTGCATGACCTGGCGCTCCTCTGTTCGCGGATGGGTGCCGAGGGGGAGAACGTACGCGCTCGCCCGACCATTCCCGGCGCCCCGGGCCGCGACCGATTCATATGACCGGCGCCCCGGGCCTGTGGACGACGCGCCGCACGCACCCCGCCGAACCTGGCAGCATGGCGGGGTGACAGCAGCAACGCACTCCACTCTCTTCCCGCGGGTCCCGGACTCGGCCGACGCGGTGCTCGACGGGCTCGACCCCGAGCAGCGCGAGGTCGCCCTGGCCCTGCACGGCCCGGTGTGCGTGCTGGCGGGAGCCGGCACGGGCAAGACGCGGGCCATCACCCACCGCATCGCCTACGGCGTGCGGGCGGGCATACTCCAGCCCGGCAGTGTGCTGGCCGTCACGTTCACCAACCGGGCCGCCGGCGAGATGCGCGGCCGGCTGCGCGAGCTCGGCGCGGGCGGCGTCCAGGCGCGCACCTTCCACTCCGCCGCGCTGCGCCAGCTCCAGTACTTCTGGCCGAAAGTCGTCGGTGGTGATCTGCCCCGGCTCCTGGAGCGCAAGATCCAGCTGGTCGCCGAGGCCGCCGCGCGCTGCCGCGTCCGGCTCGACCGGAACGAGCTGCGCGACGTCACGGGCGAGATCGAGTGGGCGAAGGTCACCCAGACCGTCCCCGCCGACTATCCGGCGGCCGTCGCGAAGTCCGTGCGCGAGGCCCCCCGGGACCCGGCGGAGATCGGCCAGATCTACGCCATGTACGAACAGCTCAAGCGCGACCGCTCGGTGATCGACTTCGAGGACGTGCTGCTGCTCACCGTCGGCATCCTCCAGGACCGGCACGACATCGCCGACCAGATCCGCCGCCAGTACCAGCACTTCGTGGTGGACGAGTACCAGGACGTCTCCCCGCTGCAGCAGCGCCTGCTCGACCTGTGGCTCGGCGACCGGGACAACCTCTGCGTCGTCGGCGACGCCAGCCAGACGATCTACTCCTTCACCGGTGCCACCCCCGACCACCTGCTGAACTTCCGCACCCGGCACCCCGACGCCACCGTCGTGAAGCTGGTCCGCGACTACCGCTCCACCCCCCAGGTCGTCCACCTGGCCAACGGCCTGCTCAGCCAGGCGCGCGGCCGCGCCGCCGAGCACCGGCTGGAGCTGATCTCCCAGCGCGACCCCGGCCCCGAGCCCGCCTACAGCGAGTACGCCGACGAGCCCGCCGAGGCGGAGGGCACCGCCCGCCGCATCCGCGACCTGATCGCCGCGGGCGTCCCGGCCGGCGAGATCGCCGTGCTCTACCGCATCAACGCCCAGTCCGAGGTCTATGAGCAGGCCCTCGCCGACGCCGGCGTGCCCTATCAGCTGCGCGGCGCCGAGCGCTTCTTCGAGCGCCAGGAGGTGCGCGAGGCCGGCATCGCCCTGCGGGGCGCCGCCCGCGCCGGGGGGAACGACTCGCTGCTCGACGACGCCGAGGACCTTCCCTCCCAGGTCCGGGCGGTGCTCTCCACCAAGGGCTGGACCACCGAGCCGCCCGCCGGCTCGGGCGCCGTCCGGGACCGCTGGGAATCGCTCGCCGCCCTCGTCCGGCTCGCCGAGGACTTCGCCCGCGCCAAGCCCGGCTCGACCCTCTCCGACCTGGTCGCCGAGCTCGACGAACGGGCCGCCGCCCAGCACGCCCCCACCGTCCAGGGCGTCACCCTCGCCTCGCTGCACGCGGCCAAGGGCCTGGAGTGGGACGCCGTCTTCCTGGTCGGCCTCACCGAAGGCATGATGCCGATCACGTACGCCAAGACCGACGAGCAGGTCGAGGAGGAGCGCCGGCTGCTGTACGTCGGCGTGACCCGCGCCCGGCTCCACCTCTCGCTCTCCTGGGCGCTCTCCCGGGCTCCGGGCGGCCGCGCCTCCCGGCGCCCCAGCCGCTTCCTCAAGGGGCTGCGGCCGGGCTCCGGGCCCCTCGGGGCGGCGGGCGCGGGCGGTGGCGGCTCGGTCGACCGGGGGAGCGGCGGCGGTCGCCGCAAGCGGCGCGGCCCGGTGCTGTGCCGTGTCTGCGGTGCCACGCTCACCGAGGCGGGCGAGATGAAGCTGATGCGCTGCGAGGGCTGCCCCTCGGACATGGACGAGGCGCTGTTCGAGCGGCTGCGTGAATGGCGCTCCGACCAGGCCAAGGAGCTCGGGCAGCCGGCGTACTGCGTCTTCACCGACAAGACGCTGATGGCGATCGCCGAGTGCGTCCCGTCCAGCGATGGCGAGCTGGCCTCGATCTCCGGCGTGGGCGCCCGTAAGCTGGACCGGTTCGGCGCCGCCGTCCTGGCCCTCTGCGCGGGCGAGGAGCCGGGCGAAGAGGCAGGTCAGGCGCCTGTAGGAGTCGACGAGGGACCCTGAGGAAAACTCGTCGGAAAAATAGTTTGCGTACGCCCCGTCAAGCCCCATAGGTTCTTAACCACGGAAACAGCGGCTTCTTCGAAGCCCTGTCTTCGTGCTGTACTTGTCCAAATAAACATGAGGGTCCGGCTCACACCGAGCCCTCCGAGACGCCGAGAGGAGGCGATTCCAGTGATCAGCAACATCAACGGCACCAACGTCAGCTTCGTCAGCACCGACAAAATGACCGATCGCTCGGTCGTCTCCACCTGCTCGCTCGTCGTCTCCGGTTCGATCCTCATTGGCAGCGGTCTTCCTGGCACCGGTATGTCCGGCGCTGGCCTGGCCGGTGCCGCGGCCCTGCGGCCCGCGGCCCTCCTGGCGGCTCTTCCCGTCATGGAGCGCAATGAGCGACCGACCAAGGCACTGGAAGCAGGAGTAGCAGCAGGCAAGGCCACGGCCTATGGCTTTGCGGCGACCGGTGCCGGAACCCAGCAGCAGACGCACCACCACACGATGTGGGCCTTCCGTGGGCTCGAACCCTGGAGTGATCCAGCCTGATCTTCGATCAGGCCGGCGCCTTCAGGGCCGCGGAACCCCACCCGGGATCCGCGGCCCTTCTGTTTGTCCCCGAACGGGGATGACGGAGCGAAGGGGCCTCGGGACGAAGCAAGACCCGGTACCAGCCGAACCCCCGGCCAACAGGCCGGAACAACAGACGAGGAAAGACACCCCGTGCAACTCGAAGCGCACGCCCCGTCCGTACCGCCTTCCGAAACGATCCCCCCGCCCGGCCTCACGGAGGACTCCACCTTGACCGCGCTCACCCCCCTCACCGCGCTCACCGCGCTCGACGACGCCATCGAGAACCTCGGCGTACCCGTCCCGTGCCGTTCGTTCGACCCGGAGGTCTTCTTCGCCGAGTCCCCGGCCGACGTCGAGTACGCCAAGTCGCTGTGCCGCACCTGCCCGCTGATGGAGGCCTGCCTCGCCGGCGCCAAGGAGCGGCGTGAGCCGTGGGGTGTGTGGGGCGGAGAGCTCTTCGTCCAGGGTGTCGTCGTCGCCCGCAAGCGGCCGCGTGGCCGTCCGCGCAAGAACCCGGTCATGGCATGAACATCACCGGAACCATCGACCGACCCCTCACGCACGATCCCCAGAAGCAGGCCCCGATGACCTCTTCCACGAGCGAGCCGTCCGGCTCCGCCACCCCTGACGTTTCCATCACCGGCGCGAACGCCTCGCGTCAGAACAGGACCCGCGAAATGCAACTCATCCCAGAAGCCCTGGCTCGTGCGCATATGCACGACCGCCTGCGGGAAGCCGACGCGGAACGCCAGGCCCAGCGCCTGGTCGCCGCCCGGCGGATGCAGCGGCGCGCCGAGCGCGTCTCGCTGCGCGCCCGGCGCGCGCTGGCCATGGCCGTCATGAACTGACTTGGAAGAACCCCGCGGGGGCCGGTCCGAACGGACCGGCCCCCGCGGTGCGTTGCCGTACCGCCGGCGCCTCCGCGGGACTATCGTCACCCCCGTGACAGACGCCCGGACACCCGAGGAGCCCGTCGTGTGCGCCCACTGCGGCAAGACCGCGGAGGAGCTGCCGGTGACATGGACCTGGTCCCTGGAGGACGGCACCCGCCGCTACCTCTGCGACACCTGCGCCCGAGAGAACATCAGGTCCATCGAAGGACGCCTCGACTCCACCTGGTGGTGAGCGCCCGCCGCCCTTCCTCTCACCCCTCCGACCTTCGCCCCTCCGACGTTCACCCATCCGTCGGCTCCTCCTGCTCGGCGAGGAAGCCGGGCAGCCACTCCTCCAGCTCGTCGCGCAGCCGCACCGTCGCGTTCAGCTGACAGAGCACGCCGATGGTGCTCAGCGTCACCCGGTGGATGAGCAGATAGGAGGGCGGCAGATTGAGCTGCTTGCCCAACTGGTGCGCGGGGGAGCGGAGGTCGGCGATACGGGCGGCCTGGGCACGCAGCCAGCCGCGGGAGAACCCGAAGGCGTCCACCTCGGCCGGTTCGATGATCGGCAGGAGGTACGCGAGGACCGCGTCCGGGTCGAGCTCGATGGACTCCTTGACGAACCCCTCCTCGCGGAGCGTGGCGTAGACGCTCTCGGCGTCGCCGTCCAGCGTCATCCGCAGACAGGCGCCGATCGTCTCGGGCAGGCCGCCCGGCAGCCGGTCCACCGTGCCGAAGTCCAGCACCCCGAGCCGCCAGCTCTCCGGACCGCCGTCGTCCCGGGTGTCCGGGCCGCCCGGCAGCAGCCGGAAGTTGCCCGGGTGCGGGTCGGCGTGCAGCAGGCCGGTGCGGGCCGGGCCGGAGAAGAGGAAGCGGGCGAGCAGCTGACCGGCCCGGTCGCGCTGCTCCTGGGTGCCGTCGGCGATCACCTCGGAGAGCGGGATCCCCTCGATCCACTCCGTCACCAGCACCTGCTCCGACTGGTGCACCACCGCCGGCACCACCACGTCCGGATCGTCGGCGAACTCCTCGGCGTGCGCCCGCTGGGACTCCGCCTCCAGGGCGTAGTCCAGCTCCTCGGAGACCCGGTCGCGCAACTCGGTGATCAGCGGTTTGATGTCCATCCCGGGAATCAGCGGGCCGAGCAGCCGCGCGAACCGGCTCAGTTGCGCCAGGTCCGACAGGAGCGCCTCGCCCGCCCCGGGATACTGCACCTTGACCGCGACCTCACGGCCGTCGTGCCAGACCGCACGGTGCACCTGCCCGATCGAGGCCGCGGCCGCCGGCTTGTCCTCGAACTCCAGGAACAGCTCCCGCCACGCCTCCCCGAGCCGCTCCTCCAGCACTCCGTGCACGGTCCGCGTCGGCATCGGCGGCGCGGCCTCCTGCAGTTTGGTGAGCGCCGCCCGATAGGGCCCCGCCACCTCCTCGGGGAGCGCCGACTCGAAGACGGACAGGGCCTGCCCGAACTTCATCGCCCCGCCCTTCAGTTCGCCGAGGACCTTGAAGAGCTGCTCGGCCGTGCGCTGTTGCAGCTCGCGGGCCACGATCTCGGCGGACTTGCCGCCGATCCGCTTGCCCAGGCCCCAGGTGGCCCGTCCGGCGAAGCCCAGCGGCAACGCGGCCAACTTGGCGGTCCGGGTGACCGCCTTTCGGGGAAGATCAGACATACGCCCCTCCAATTCCCAGACTGCGTGCCGCGCAGGACGGTGACCCCGCCATTGTGTCCTGCGCCGACCCGGCCCCCGAGGCGCGCTCCCCTTCTCTGTTACGTACGGCTCCGCACGGACACGCGGGATGCGGCCTCACCTGCTCCGCACGCCACTCGAGCACCGGCAGCGACACCTCCCACCGGGCGCCGACGGTCGCCGGCGACTCGCCGTCGAGGAAGGACAGCGCATGGGCGGCGGCCATCCCCGCGACGGCGGTCGCCAGTGACAGGTCGCAGGCCGGCAGCGCGTGGGGCGGGCCCGAGCGCCACTGGGCGAGCAGCCGCGGCCACACCGGCTCCCGGTCCGTGCGCTCCTCCTGCACGCACCGCGCGCACGCCGTCTCGCCCGGCAGCACCAGCGGGCCGACGACCCCGGTGGCCTCCAGCACCCCCGCGTAGAGGTGGGGGGTGCCGGTGGCCATCCAGCCGTGCGCCGGCACCGGGTCGGGGACGTACGCCCCGAGTCCGTCCCGAGGCGCCACCACGACCAGCGAGAGTCCCGGCTCCCGGCCGCTCTCACCCGGGCCGCAGGCCGCGGGCCGGGGCGCCCTGCCTCCCGGGGCGGCGGCGCGCACGAGCCGGCGCGCCGCCACCGCCCGCCGTTCGCCGACCGATTCGGCGGGCAGCCCGCCGGGCGACACCTCCCACGGCTCCACCGAGCCCGCGTCCAGCACCTCCACGCGGCCCACCCCGGACGCCGAGAGCAAGGCGGCGACGGCCGCGCCCACCCGGCCCGCCCCCCGCACCTGGACCCGCTGGGCACGCCGGGCGGCCAGCCGCCGTGCCGCCCCGTCCGGCTCGGGATGGACCACGGAAAGTGACGCGAGGTCGGCCCGCAGCGGATCGAGCGCCGGGTCCGCCCGCCCGGCCGCCCCGGGCTTCCCCGGGCGGTGCGCGGTGGCGTCCGCGATCAGCCCGGCCCGGGCCAGCCGGCCGAGCAGCGCCTCCAGCTGCCCCTCCGGCAGCCCCAGCGCCCGGGCCTCCGCGCGCAGCAGCTCGATGCCGCGGGTGCCGTCGAGCAGCTCCAGCAGGCTGCCGGTGGTCGTGTCCAGCGGCCCGACCAGGACCGCGTGCGCCGGTGTGGCCCCGAACTGCACGCTCTGCAGATTGCGCCAGGCGCGCCTCAGCGCCGGTTTCACCATCGGATGCATATCCGCCCCCGTGATCTCGACCCGTGATCTTGCTCTGCGATCACATTGCCCGGGAACGGCGACCGGCGGAAAAAGTTGTCCACAGCCCCGGGGTATTAGTCATTCAATTGGTGCGCCGCGTGACGGCATCACGGCCGAACCGACCCGGAGGCGGGACTTCCCCCGCTGACAGCGGGTAACGTCGGGCCCGTGCCCGCCGACCCACAGCGCAGCGTGACAAGGAAGCCGCCGCCCCGCGGCCCGGGGACCAGTGCGGTCGAGGTCCGCCGCAGCCCTCGGCGGAACAGGACCGTCTCCGCCTACCGCGAGGGCGACCGGACGATCGTGCTGATCCCGGCCCGGATGTCCGAGGCCGAGGAGCAGCGCTGGGTGTCGGTCATGCTGGACAAGCTCGCCGCCCAGGAGAGCAAGCGCGTCCTCGGCGACGCCGAGCTGAACGAGCGGGCCGAACGGCTCTCGGAGCAGTACTTCGACGGCCGGGCGCGCCCCGCCTCCGTGCGCTGGGTGACCAACCAGAACACCCGCTGGGGCTCCTGTACCCCGTCGGAGGGCAGCATCCGGCTGTCGCACCGGCTCCAGGGCATGCCCGAGTACGTCGTCGACTACGTCCTGGTCCACGAGCTGGCGCACCTCCTGGTGCCGGGCCACGGTCCCCGGTTCTGGCGGCTCCTGGAGGCGTATCCGCGCACCGAGCGTGCCCGGGGCTACCTCGAAGGCGTCGTCGCCGCCGACCGCCTGCCGCACCTCCCCGGCGCCCACGAGGAGTGACCGCGACAATCCTGTACCGAATGTGTACCGGCTTGGCTCAATGTCACAGACAGCCGTTAGCCTGACGCGACGCATTCACATTTCGGGATGGGGGACGGTCGTTACGCATGGCCAGGGAATTCCAACGCGGCCACAAGGCCAAGATCAGTGATCTGACACCGGGGACCGATCTGTACGTGGGTGTGCAGATCGCGGCGCCCGGGCTGTCCTTCGACATCAGCTGCTTCGGCCTCGACGCCGACGAGCAGCTCTCGGACGACCGGTACTTCATCTTCTTCAACCAGCCGAAGTCGCCCGAGGAGTCCATCCAGCTGCTCGGCGCCCAGTCCGGCGACACCGAGTCCTTCCGCGTCACGCTCGACCGCATCCCGGCGAACATCCACAAGCTGTCGTTCACGGCCACGATCGACGGCGCCGGCCAGATGTCGCAGATCGGCCCGGGCTACATCCGCGTGGTGGCGGGCGGCGAGGAGGTCGCTCGGTACGCCTTCACCGGCGCGGAGTTCACCACCGAGCGCGCCGTGATGCTCGGGGACTTCTACCTCAAGGACGTCTGGCGGTTCGCCGCCGTCGGCCAGGGCTTCGACGGCGGTCTGGACGCGCTGCTGCGGAACTTCGGCGGCGAGGTCGCCGAGGACCAGCCGGCCGCGCAGCCCCCGCAGGCCGCGCCGGGCTTCGGCGCGCCGGCGCAGGCCGCCGCCCCGCCCGCCTTCGGCGCCCCGGCCCCCGCGCCGCACGTGCCCCAGCCGGCCCCCGCGTTCGGTGCTCCCGCGCCGGCCCCGCAGGCCCCGGTGCACGCGGCGCCCACGATGGCCGCGCCCCTGGCCCCGCCGCCCGCGCCCGCTCCGGCGCCGTACGGTCAGCCGCCGCAGCCGCAGTTCGGTCAGGTCCCGGGCCAGACCGCACCGCCCGCCGCGCCGTCGCCGTACGGCCAGCCGGCCCCCGCCCCGTACGGGCAGCAGGCTCCCGCTCCTTACGGTCAGCCCGCGTTCGGCCAGCAGCCCCCCGCGGGTATGCCGCCGGCCGGCATGGGGGTCCCCCAGGGAGCCCCCGCCGCCGGTGCCGGGCTCGCCGCCGCGCTCCAGCCGTACAAGGAGACGGCGACCGGGGCCCGGTGGACCCCGCAGAACCAGCAGCTCATGCGGGTCGACCTCGCCATGGGCGGCGTGCCCGTCCTCGCCCGCCAGGGCAGCATGGTCATGTACCAGGGCAAAGTCGACTTCGGCCACAAGGGAGCCGGTTTCACCGGCCGGATCGTCGGCAACGCCACCGGCCAGGAGATGCAGCTGATGCGCTGTACCGGCCGCGGCCAGGTCTTCCTCGCCGAGGAAGGCGCCCACCTGCACCCGATCGAGCTGCAGGGCGACGGCATCTGCGTCTCCGCCGAGAACGTCCTCGCCTTCGACGAGTCGCTGCAGTACGAGGTCCGCAGGATCGAGGGCCACGGCATCCCCGGCGGCGCGCTGTTCACCATGCAGTTCCAGGGCACCGGCACGGTCGTGGTGAAGACCCACGGCATCCCCGTGGTGCTGCCGGTCACGCCGACCACCTTCGCCGACTGCAACGCCGTCGTCGCCTGGTCGTCCGCCTCGCAGGTGATCCTCTCCAGCCAGGTCCGGCTGCGCCGCAACGCGTACCCCGGTCACAGCGGGGAGACCGTCAACCTCCAGTTCCGGGGCGCCCCCGGCAACTTCATCGTCGTCCAGCCGTACGAGGTCTGAGGGAGCCCGAACCATGAACCAGCAACTCGCGGGCTTCGCCCCGACCCCGATGGCCGCCCGGATGGAGAACCACGGCCGCGCCATGCTCAAGGTCGCCATGGCCTCCGGCCAGGACCTGTACGCGCGCACCGGCTCGATGGTCGCCTACGAAGGCTTCATCACCTACGAGCCCAACCCGCCCGCCGTCCGCCAGGTCGCGCAGGCGTGGGCCACCGGTGAGGGCGCGCCCATCATGAAGTGCTCCGGCGACGGACTGCTCTACCTCGCCGACTACGGCGCGGACGTCGTCGTGATCAACCTGAACAACGACTCCCTGTCGGTCAACGGCTCCAACATCCTCGCCTTCGACGCCCACCTCCAGTGGGGCGTCGAACGGGTCAAGGGGCTGGCGAAGTTCGCCGGCCAGGGCCTGTTCAACGTCGAGATCGCCGGTACCGGCTGGGTCGCCCTGACCTCCCGGGGCACCCCGATCGTCGTCGACTGCGGCCGCGGCGAGGACGAGACGTACGTCGACCCGGACGCGCTCGTCGCCTGGTCGCCGGCGCTCAAGGTCAAGGGCAAGCGCAGCTTCAAGGCCTCCTCCCTGATCGGGCGGGGCAGCGGCGAGGCCTACCAGATGGCCTTCTCCGGCCAGGGCATCGTCGTCGTACAGCCGAGCGAGGACAGCACCGACCGCCTGCGGATCCGGGGCTGAGGGGGAGCGAGAACAACCATGCAGAGCCCGCTTTTCAACCACGCCGAACAGCAGAGCCAGGAACGGTACGTCGTCCAGAACCCGCAGCTGCTGCGGGTGGCGCTCACCGGCCAGGACGACATCCTCGCCCGCAAGGGTGCGATGGTCGCCTACCAGGGCCTCGTCGACTTCGACGGGGAGTACCAGACGCCCAGCCAGCGCCGGTCCCGCGCCAGGACCGGCGAGGGCCTCGACCTGATGCGCTGCTCCGGCCAGGGCACGGTCTATTTCGCCAACCTCGCCCAGTACGTCCACGTCGTGGAGGTCGAGCAGGAGGGCATGACCGTGGACAGCTCCTACGTCCTGGCGCTGGACTCGACCCTGCACACCGAGGTCATCGCCGTGGACAGCCAGTACGGCATCTCCGGCTCCGGGAAGTACCAGCTCAACATCTCCGGCCGCGGCAAGGTCGCCCTGATGACCTCCGGGCAGCCGCTGATGATGCACGTGACGCCCGACAAGTACGTCAACGTCGACGCGGACGCGATCGTCGCCTGGTCCACCGGGCTGCGGGTGCAGATGCAGGCGCAGACGACGAACTCCAACGTCCGCCGCCGCCGCGGCGACACGGGCGAGGGCTGGGAACTCAGCTTCCTCGGACAGGGCTTCGCCCTGGTCCAGCCCAGCGAGGTCATGCCGCCGCAGAACGCCGCCATCGGCCAGGGCCTCGCGGCCCAGTTCGGCGCGGGACAGCACGGCGCGCACGCGCAGAACCAGAACAACGCCTGGAACTGAACACCGCGCGCGTCAGGGGCGGTCGCCACGGCGACCGCCCCTGACACGCGTTCCGCACGCCCTCACGTCACCCCGCGCCGGCCGCGGGGAGGTTCGCTACAGCCGGGCGAGCGTGGCCTCCGTCAGGCGCACCACCGACGCGTCGGCGACGGCCGCCACCTCCTCGTACGCGTACCAGCGCAGGTCCAGCGACTCGTCGCTGATCTCCGCCACCGCGCCGGTCGGCGCCAGCGCGGCGTACTGCACGTCCAGGTGCCAGTGGCAGGGCGCGGGGATCGAGTGCCGGTCGAGCCGCACGGGGCCGCCGGGCAGCAGCGTCAGGCCGAGGATGCCGGACTCCTCCGTCGCCTCCCGCAGCGCCGCCGCGGCCAGTGTCGGATCCCCCGGCTCGCAGTGGCCGCCCATCTGCAGCCACATGCCGAGCTTCCGGTGCAGCGTGAGGAGGACCCGGCCCCGCTCAGGGTCGACCACCAGCGCGCTGGCCGTCAGGTGCCCGGCCCCGCACGCCTTCCACATGCCGTCGGGGTGGGCGTCCAGATGCTCCCGATAGACCCGGCGCAGCTCTTGCTGGGCCTCGTCCGCGCTGTCGTACGCCTTCAGGACGAGGCCGGCGTCTTCGTGCAGGCTCACGTCGCGTCGTCGCCCTTGCCGTCCTCGGAGCCGCCCTTGCCGGTCTCGCCCTCGTTCTTGGCATCGTCCTCGGCGTCGCCCGTGACGTCGCCCTTGCCGACGTTCCCGGTGCCCGCGCCGCGGTCGCGCTTGTCGGCCGCCTCGCCCAGCATCTTGTCCAGCTCCGAGAAGTCCAGCTGCTCGCGGTGGACGAAGCCGTCCGGGTCGTCCAGGTCGGACGCCGTCGGCAGCATGTCCGGGTGCTCCCAGAGGTCGTCGCGCGCGTCGACACCCCGTGCGTCGGTGAGCGAGGCCCACAGCCGCGAGGCGTCCCGCAGCCGGCGCGGACGCAGCTCGAGACCGATCAGCGTGGCGAAGGTCTGCTCGGCCGGCCCACCGCTCGCCCGGCGCCGCCGCAGCGTCTCCCGCAGCGCGCCCGCCGAGGTCAGCCGCGACTTGGCGGCCTCGTGGACCACCGCGTCGACCCAGCCCTCGACCAGCGCGAGCGCCGTCTCCAGACGGGCCAGGGCCGCCTTCTGCTCGGGCGTGTCCTCCGGCTGGAACATGCCCTGCTGAAGGGCCTCCTGCAGCTGCTCGGGATGGGTCGGGTCCAGCTGGCCGACCGCGTCCTCCAGCTTGGAGGTGTCGACCTTGATCCCGCGGGCGTACCCCTCGACCGCGCCGAACAGATGTGCCCGCAGCCACGGGACGTGAGCGAAGAGCCGCTGGTGGGCCGCCTCGCGCAGCGCCAGATACAGCCGCACCTCGTCCTTCGGGACGCCCAGGTCCTTGCCGATCGCCTCGACGTTCAGCGGCAGCAGCGCCGCCTTGCCGGCCGGCCCGAGCGGCAGGCCCACATCGGTCGAACCGACGACCTCGCCCGCGAGCGCGCCGACCGCCTGGCCGATCTGCTGGCCGAACATGGCGCCGCCCATGGAGCGCATCATGCCGATCAGCGGGCCCGCCATGGCCTGCATCTCCTCGGGCAGCACATCGCCCATCGCCGTGCCGACGCGCTCGGCGACCGGGTCGACCAGCTGCTGCCACGCGGGCAGGGTCGCCTCGACCCACTCCGCGCGGCTCCACGCCACGGCCGTGCTCGCCCCGGACGGCAGCGACGTGACACCGTCCAGCCACAGGTCGGCGAGGCGCAGGGCCTCCTCCACGGCCGACTTCTCGGCCGGGCCCACGCTCGCGTCCTTCGTGCCGTCGGCGGTGCCCTGCGCGACGACCTGTCGGGCGATCTGCTTGGCCATGTCCCAGTTGACGGGACCGCCCTCATAGCTCAGCATCTGGCCGAGCTGCTGGAAGGCCGCGCCCAGGTCGTTGGGGTTCAGCGAGCCGAACATCGCCGCGAACGGGTTGTCGGCGCCGCCCTGGCCGCCGGGCAGACCGCCGAACCCGAACGGATTGGCCCCGAACGGGTTGCCCCCGCCCTGGTCACCGGACCCCTGGCCACCTCCGGCGGGGTCCTTCTTCTTGCCCTCGTCGCCGTTCTCCGGCTCCTCCGGCGGAAGGCCGAATCCGAATGGGGTGTCACTCACAGGTTTCCTCGGCTCGTAGGGCCGTCGGCTTCCTGCCGACGGCGACTGCCCTTTTCTCCACACCACCAGCGTAGACATCCGGGCCGGATATGGGCTCGGTGCTCCGCCGGGCCGTGGCCTGCGGCAGGATGGACGCCACCTGGTACGTACGCGTCATTCGGGTACGTACTGAAGACAACCGCTGGAGACGCCCGGTGAGTTCCCCAGATCCTCAGGTTCGCGCAGCGCGAAACCACTCGACCCGGTCCGCCGGGCGCGGCCCCGTCGTCGCGGTCACCGGCGCCGCCTCCGGGGTCGGCGACCTGCTGACCAGGCGCCTTGCCGCGTCGGAAGAGATCAAGCGGGTCGTCGCCATCGACGAGCGGCGCGGCGAGGTCGCCGAGGCGCAGTGGCACATCCTCGACGTCCGCGACCCGGCCATCGCCGAGAAGCTGCGGGGCGCGGACGTGGTCGTGCACCTCGCCGTCGACCTCGATCTCGAATCCGACGCCGCCGCCCGAACGGCCTACAACGTGCGCGGCGCCCAGACCGTCCTCACGGCCGCCGCCGCGGCCGGGGTGCACCGGGTGGTGCTCTGCACCTCCGCGATGGTCTACGGCGCCCTGCCCGACAACGACATCCCGCTCTCGGAGGACGCCGAGCTGCGGGCCACCGCCGAGGCCACCGGTGTCGGCGACATGCTGGAGATCGAACGGCTCGGCCGCCGCGCGCCCCGTGCCCACCCCGGCCTCCATGTGACGGTGGTCAGGCCCGCCGTCCTGGTCGGCGGTACGGACACGGCCCTCACCCGCTACTTCGAGTCGCCCCGGCTGCTCGTCGTCGCCGGATCCCGCCCCACCTGGCAGTTCTGCCACGTGGACGACCTGGTCAGCGCGCTGGAGTACGCGGCGCTCGGCAAGGTCGAGGGGGAGTTCGCGGTCGGCTGCGACGGCTGGCTGGAGCAGGAGGAGGTGGAGGAGCTGTCCGGGATCCGGCGCATGGAGCTGCCCTCCGCCGTCGCCCTCGGCGCCGCCGCGCGGCTGCACCGCATCGGCCTCACCCCGTCACCGGCCGGGGACCTCGCCTACACCATGCACCCGTGGGTGGTGAGCGTCGGAAGGCTGCACGACGCGGGGTGGCGGCCCCGCTGGACCAACGAGGAGGTGCTCGCCGCGCTCCTGGAGGAGGTCGAGGGCCGGCACACCCTCGCGGGCCGGCGGCTCGGCCGCAAGGACGCGACGGCGGCCGGCGCGGCCGGTGCGACGGTGGCGCTGCTCGGCACGGCGGCGCTGGTACGGCGGGCACGGAAGCGGCGCGGCCTGTAGGACCCTCCTACGGAGGGTCGGGACAGCCGGTCGAAACCGCAATTCCGGGATGTCCGTGCGGTACGGCACCATGGGCACCATGGCACGCACCCACGACCACCCCGGCGAGCAGACCGCCGCCGACCCGATCAAGCTGCTCGCGATCCGGGAGTCCCCGCTCTCGGTCGACGAGGTCTTCCGGGCGGTGGGCGACGACGCCGCCGGCGGCATGACCCTCTTCGTGGGCACCGTGCGCAACCACGACGGGGGCGCCGACGTCGACGGGCTCGGTTATTCGAGTCATCCGTCGGCCGAGGCCGAGCTGCGCCGCGTCGCCGAGAAGGTCGTCGCCGACTATCCGGTCCGCGCCCTGGCCGCCGTCCACCGGGTGGGTGACCTCGGCATCGGCGACATTGCGGTCGTCGTCGCGGTCTCCTGCCCCCACCGCGGCGAGGCGTTCGAGGCCTGCCGCAAGCTCATCGACGACCTCAAGCACGAGGTCCCCATCTGGAAGCACCAGAAGTTCTCGGACGGCACAGAGGAGTGGGTCGGCTCCTGCTGAGCCTCGGGCACAGGACTGGGGGTACCCCCGGACGAATCCCGGCACAGACGACCGGCCCCCCGGATGGAGTACGCGGAAGCGTGGGGCGCGGCGGGCCGGGTAGGCGGAACGCCTGGCAAGCCGCCGCGCCGACGGACCGTAGCCGAACGCCCGATTTGCGTAACCGAGGCCCCGGCGGCAGCGTTGAAGCAGCGGATCGTTAATCTGCTGATCGGCCGCACGGCCGGTGCGGTCGCTCACGGGGATGGGAGGTCGGGATGGCAGCGCTCACTTGGTTGCTCATACCGCTTTTCGCAGTCGTCGGCTCGGCGATATGGGGAAGCTGGGCCTCGCGCGACAAGACCACCGGAGACGTCGCCGAACTCGCCGGCTACGCCCGCTTCCGGGACGCGATGGAGCGCTCCGCCGCCGGTACGACGGGCGAGCTGACCGAACTGACCGAGGTGGCGCCGACGGCTGCGTCGTCCGCCGTGCGCAGCAGCCACGTCTCCGGCTGAGGCCCCCTCCGCCGCCCGCCTCGTACGGACCCGCCCCACAGGTGCACTCACAGACCGGTCCCGTACTGTCGTTCCATGCCACGCCGCACTGCGACGATGCTCGCCTCCACCCTGGTCCTCATCACTCTGCTCTGTGTGGGCGTCTTTGTCCCGGTGCCGTACGCGGAGATGAGCCCCGGTCCCACGGTCAACACCCTCGGCGAGGCCCGCGGAGAGCCCGTGCTGCAGATCTCCGGTCGCCGGACGTACCCGACCGACGGGCACCTCAACATGACGACCGTCCGCGTCACCAGCGCCGACTACCGGATGAACATGGTCGAGGCGATCTACGGCTGGCTGGCCCACGACAACGTGGTGGTCCCCAAGGAGACCCTCTACCCGGACGGCAAGACCGAGGAGCAGTCGACCCAGGAGAACGCCGAGGAGTTCTCCCAGTCGCAGGAGAGCGCGAAGGTCGCCGCCCTCGGTGAGCTGGGCATCCCCGTGACCACCCGGGTCGTCGTCGCCTCCGTGGTGAAGGACAGCCCGGCCCAGGGTGTGCTGCACGCCGGAGACGTCATCAAGGCCGTCGACGGCGCACCGGTGAAGGAGCCCGGCGACGTCGCCGGGCAGGTGACCAAGCGCAAGCCCGGCGAGAAGGTCGTCTTCACGATCGTCCCCGCCAAGGACGCCGCCGCCGCGGAGAAGGCCGGCAAGGAGCCGACCACCACCCGCGAGATCACCCTGACAACCGCCAAGTCGAAGGAGGGGGACCGGGCCATCGTCGGCATCCAGGCCGGCACCGACCACGTCTTCCCCTTCACCGTCGACATCAAGCTCGCCGACGTCGGCGGCCCCAGCGCCGGACTGATGTTCGCGCTCGGCATCGTCGACAAGCTGACGCCCGAGAGCCTGACCGACGGCAAGTTCATCGCCGGCACGGGCACCATCGACGAGACGGGCAAGGTCGGCCCGATCGGCGGGATCGAGATGAAGCTCGTCGGCGCCAGGAACGCCGGCGCCCGCTACTTCCTCACCCCGGCCGACAACTGCGAGTCCGCCGCCTCCGACATCCCCGAAGGCCTCACCCTCATCAAGGTGAACACCATCAAGGACGCGACGGCGTCCCTGGAGAAGCTCCGCGCGGGCGACACCAAGGGCCTGCCCAGCTGCTCCACGAGCTGAGCCGCCCACCCCCGCACGCGAGGGGGCGCCCCGGTCACCGACCGGGGCGCCCCCTTCCGCGTACAAGGCTCCGTGCAGCGTCCGTACGAGCTCGTACGGACGCTCCGGATAAGGCCGCGGGCAGCCCCAGGGATCAGGACTCGAACGTCGCCGCCAGGGCGTCGGCCAGACCCGGCACCAGATCGGCACCCGTCAGCACCTCGTTCGGCGAGTCCTTCTCGCGGAGCCGGATCGCCGCCTCGCGCGCGCCGTCCCGCAGGACCGCCACCGTCATCCGGACCTCCTGGCGGTCCGGGTGGCGCGCCACCCACCTGCCCAGGCCGGCCTCGTCGAGACCGTCCGGCACGGACGCCTCGGCCGACGGCGGCAGCATCAGCCGCTCCACGGTCAGCGCGCAGCCCGCCACCGCGTCGGGCCAGGCGATCGTGCCGAGGAACTCGTCGAGGGGCTTGCCGGCCGGCAGCTCCTCCTGCTCGATCGGGGTGTAGGCGGCTGCCGCGCCGTCCTGGAGGCCCAGCTGGGAGGCGAGTCCCGGCTCCTGGGCACGCAGTCGGGCGGTGTCGACCAGGGCGAAGAGCCGGGCCGGACGGTCCCAGCCGAGGCCGGAGGCGTACTCGTCGATCTCGAGCACCGCGCGGGTGAGGGGGCTGGCGGCCATGGGGGTGCCGGAGGGGGAAACATTGGACATGGATGACATCCTGCCTCCTCCTGCCCCGAAGACGGGAACTAGGTAAAGCCTCAGTAAGTTGCACCAGTGGGCTCTACGATCGCGGGGCCTGCTTATCGACGCATCAACCTCGAGGGGCGCACGTTGGCTTTCCAGATGCCGGACCGCGGAGGCGGCGGCCCGTCCGGGCCAAGGATCAGAGTCGGTCGGCCGTCCCGGCGGGCCCGCACCCTGCTCATGACGTTGGGCGTGCTGGCCGTTCTGGCCATGGCGTTCGTCATGTTCGCCGGGTTCTGGACGGACTGGCTGTGGTACCGCTCGGTCCAGTACTCGTCCGTCTTCACCACCACCCTGTGGACCAAGGTCGGACTGTTCCTGGTCTTCGGGCTGCTCATGAGCGTCGTCGTCGGCCTGAACATCTGGCTGGCGCACCGCCTGCGGCCCCCGCTGAGCGCGATGTCGATGGAGCAGCAGAGCCTCGACCGGTACCGCATGGGGCTTGCCCCGTACAAGAAGTGGGTGCTCCTCGCGATCTCGGCCCTGATCGGCCTGATCTCCGGAGCCTCCGCCTCCGGGCAGTGGCGCACGTGGCTGATGTGGGTCAACGGCGTGCCGTTCGGCCAGAAGGACCCGCAGTTCGGCCTGGACGTGGCGTTCTACGCCTTCGACCTGCCCTGGTACCGCTTCCTGCTCGCCTTCGGCTTCGCCGCCGCCGTGCTGTCGCTCGTCGCCGCCGCGCTGACGCACTACCTGTACGGCGGACTGCGCGTCACCAGCCCCGGCGCCCGCGCCACGGCCCACGCGACCGGCCACCTGTCGGTCCTGCTCGGCGTCTTCGTGACACTGAAGGCCGTGGCGTACTGGCTCGACCGGTACGGCCTCGCCGTGAAGTCCAGCGACTTCAAGGCGGCGGGCAACTGGACGGGCCTGCGCTACGTCGACGCCAACGCCTACCTGCCGGCGAAGACGATCCTGTTCTGCATCGCGGTGATCTGTGCCCTGCTGTTCTTCGCGACGCTCTGGCGGCGCACCTGGCAGCTGCCGGTGATCGGCTTCGGTCTGATGGTGCTCTCGGCGATCCTGATCGGCGGCCTGTACCCGGCCATCGTGCAGAAGTTCCAGGTCCAGCCGAACGAGCAGGCCAAGGAAGCGGCGTACATCCAGAAGAACATCGACGCCACCCGCAAGGCGTACGCCATCGACGGCACGAAGCCGGAGAACTACTCCGGCAAGTCGACCGTCAAGAACAAGAACCAGCTCCGCACGGACGCCGACACGGCGGCCAGCTACCGTGTCCTCGACCCGAACATCGTGTCGCCGACGTTCCAGCAGCTGGAGCAGAAGCGGAAGTACTACCAGTTCCCGACCACCCTCGACATCGACCGCTACGCCGGTCAGGACACCGTCGTGGGCCTTCGTGAGCTCAACATCAAGGGCATCCCGAAGCGGAACTGGATCAACGACCACTTCACGTACACCCACGGCTACGGCGCGATCATGGCCGCGGGCACGCAGACGGACGCCAACGGCTCCCCGATCTTCACCGAGGCCGGCCTGCCGACCACGGGCAAGCTCGGCCCGTACCAGCAGCGGATCTACTACGGCGAGAAGACCGACCAGTACTCGATCGTCGGCGGCCCGCAGAAGGAGCTGGACTACGAGGACAACGGCGAGAAGACCACCAGCTACGACGGCAAGAGCGGGGTCGACCTCTCCAGCACCTTCAACCGCGCCGCCTACGCGGTCGCCTTCAGCGAGCCGCAGATCCTCTACTCCGGGGCCATCGGCGAGGGCTCGCGGGTCCTCTACAACCGCACGCCCAAGGAGCGCGTCGAGGCGGTCGCCCCGTGGCTGACCATCGATGGTGACGCCTACCCGGCCGTCGTCGACGGCCGGATCCAGTGGATCGTCGACGCCTACACGACCACCAACGGCTACCCGTACGCCTCGCGCACCACGCTCGGGGAGACCACGGCCGACGCGCTGACGGTCGGCAACCAGCAGCGCGCGGTGGTCGCCCAGCAGAACCAGGTCAACTACATCCGCAACTCGGTGAAGGCCACCGTCGACGCCTACGACGGCTCGGTGACCCTCTACCAGTGGGACACCAAGGACCCGGTCCTGAAGACCTGGATGAAGGCGTTCCCGGACACCGTGGAGCCGCGCTCGGCGATCAAGCCGAGCCTCATGCAGCACCTGCGCTACCCCCAGGACATGTTCAAGGTCCAGCGGGAGCTGCTCACGCGGTACCACGTCACCAACCCGGCGCAGTTCTACAGCGGCTCGGACGCCTGGCAGGTGCCGGACGACCCGACCAACAAGGACGGCAACGCGGTCCCGCCGTACTACCTGAGCATGAAGATGCCCGGGGACACGCAGCAGCGGTTCTCGCTCACGACGACGTTCACCCCGAACGGGCGGCCCAACCTGGGCGGCTTCATGGCGGTCGACGCCGACGCGCGCAGCAAGGACTACGGCCGCATAAATCTGCTGAGGGTGACCTCCGACGTCCCGGGCCCCGCCCAGGTGCAGAGCAAGCTCAACGGCCTCCCGGACGTGGCCCAGTTCGTCCGGGACATGAAGGGCGCCGACTCCGACATCCAGTACGGCAACCTGCTGACCGTGCCGCTGGACGGAGGCTTCCTCTACGTCGAGCCGGTGTACGCCCAGGGCCGCAACGCGCTCTATCCGCTGCTGAAGAAGGTCGCGGTGTCGTACGTGGACGCCGACCAGCCGGCCGGTGACACCACCAAGGACACCACGGTGTTCGAGAACAACCTCACCGAGGCGCTGAACAAGGTGTTCGGAGTCGACGGTGTGGCACCGCCGCAGCCCGAGCAGCCGGGCACGACCCCGCCGACGACGCCGAGCACGAACGACGCGGCCCTCAAGCAGGCCATCGCCGACGCGCAGAAGGCGTACGACGACGGTGAGGCCGCGCTTCAGAAGGGTGACTGGGTGGCGTACGGCAAGGCGCAGGACGCCCTGCAGCAGGCGCTCGAGAGGGCGGCGGAAGCCGGGGCCAAGCTGAAGTCGGAACAGCCGGCGGATCAGAAGCCCGCCGGCCAGAAGCCGGCCGACCAGAAGCCCGCGGACCAGAAGCCGGCCGGCAACGCCCCCAAGCCGGGGACGACCCCGTCCAGCAGCGCGAGCCCGCCGAGCGGCTGAGAGGCCTGGTCAGGCACCACCCCCGCGTCGTGATACCTTAAAGACACAACGACGCGGGGTGGAGCAGCTCGGTAGCTCGCTGGGCTCATAACCCAGAGGTCGCAGGTTCAAATCCTGTCCCCGCTACTGAAGACGAGGGCCCGGATCCATCAGGATCCGGGCCCTCGTCGTGTTCCGTCAGGCGTACCGCGCGGCCCGTGAAGTGGGGGAGAGTGAGGGCGAGTTGGGGTGAAACGTGTTTGACTTGTCTCTCTGTGGGCATGTCGACAAAACGCTGAAGTGACCTCACTGGCTGCGGTATACCAGGTGTACGCGCGTTGCGGGTGGTGCGACGATGGGATTTATGGGGGACAGGGCAACTCTGTTGGAGACAGGGCGGTTTGTGCAGCGGCATACCAAGAACGCCGCGGATGACATCATCGAGGCGGCGGTGGCCGCCGATGCGACCGTCGACACCACCGCCGAGACCGAGACGGAGACCGAGGCACGCCACCGGCGCGCCGCCGAGAGCGGCGACGCCGCCTCGATGAGCGTGCTCGGCGCGCTGCTGCTGCGCCGGGGGGACCTGGACGGCGCCGAGCCGTATCTGCGCGGCGCCACCGCCGAGGGGGACCGCGCCGCCGCGAACAACCTGGGCGTGCTGCTGCACCAGCGGGGGTACGCCGACGAGGCCGCCGGATGGTGGCGGGTCGCCGCCGTCGCGGGCTCCGCGCCCGCCGCCCACGCGCTCGGCCGCCACCACCGGGAGCGAGGCGACGAGCCGGCCGCCGAGTACTGGCTGCGCCAGTCCGCCGAACAGGGCCACGCCCTGGGCGCGTACGCCCTCGCCGACCTCCTGGAGCACCGCAGCGACGTCGGGGCCGAGCGCTGGCTGCGGTCCGCCGCCGAGCGCGGCCACCGCGAGGCGGCCTACCGGCTGGCCCGCACCCTGGAGCGCCGCGCCGCGGAGGCGGCCGCCGGCCCCGCCACCACGGGAGCGGCGACGGCCCCGCACGGCATCGGCGCGGCCACGGCCGACGACCTCTCCACCGGCGCCGGCAGGAGCGCGGGTGCGAGCGCCGGCACGGGCGCGGGGACGGGCCCCGGGGCCGCCGGTCAGCCCGGAGGCGACCTGGCCGAGGCCGAGCAGTGGTTCCGCCAGGCCGCCGCGCGCGGACACCGGCGGGCCGCGCTGCACCTGGGCGCGATCCTGGAGAAGCGCGGCGAGTTGAAGGAGGCCGGCCGCTGGTACCTCAGCTCGGCCAAGGAGGGCGAGGCCAAGGCGGCCTGCGCGCTCGGCTTCCTGCTGCGGGACGCCGGGGACGAGGAGAGCGCCGCCGTCTGGTGGCTGCGCGCCGCCCAGGACGGCGACGGCAATGCCGCCAACGCCCTGGGCGCCCTGCACGCGGCCCGGGGCGAGCAGCAGACCGCCGAGCGCTGGTACCGCGCCGCCATGGACGCCGGGGACGTCAACGGGGCGTACAACCTCGGGCTGCTCTGCGCCGCCCAGGACCGCAACCAGCAGGCCGAGCAGTGGTACCGCCGGGCCGCCTACGCCGGGCACCGCGAGGCCGCGAACGCCCTCGCGGTGCTGCTCCTCCAGGCCGGTGACGCGGGCGGCGCCGAGCCCTGGTTCTCCAAGGCCGCCGAGGCCGGCAGCGTCGACGCCGCCTTCAACCTCGGCATCCTCTACGCGGGTCGCGACGACGACCGTACGGCCCTGAGCTGGTACGAGCGCGCCGCCGCCGCGGGGCATACCGAGGCCGCCCTCCAGGTCGGCATCGCCTGCCTGCGCGACGGCGACGAGCAGTCCGCCGAGCGGCACCTGCGGTGCGCAGCGGGCGGCGGCAGCGCCGAGGCCGCCTTCCGGCTCGCGACGGTCCTCGACGCGCGCCGGCCCGAGCCGGGGCCGCCCGCCCTGGGCGCCTCCCGCGAGGAGAAGAGCGAGTGCGAGGAGTGGTACGAGCGCGCCGCCCAGCAGGGTCACCGCCGGGCCCAGGTGCGGGTCGGCATGCTCGCCGCCGGGCGCGGCGACGTGGCCGAGGCCGCGCACTGGTACCGGGAGGCCGCGGAGGCGGGCAGCCGTAACGGCGCGTTCAACCTCGGCCTGCTCCTGGCCCGCGAGGGCAGCGAGCGGGAGGCCGCCCTCTGGTGGGCCCGCGCGGCCCGCGCCGGCCACGGCCGCGCCGCCCTGCGGCTCGCGCTCCTCGCGGCCCGCCGCGGCGAGCTGACGGAGGGGCGGCGCTGGTGCGCCCACGCCGTGGAGCTCGGCCCCGCCGAGGTCGCGGAACGGGCCGCCCGGCTGAGCGAGGCGCTGCACCAGGAGCTGACCGCCTGACCGGCTCCCGGCCGCGCCGGAAGCGATTTGCGCTGGTGGAGGGCGTCCCGTAAGGTTGGGTTCACCGACGCGGGGTGGAGCAGCTCGGTAGCTCGCTGGGCTCATAACCCAGAGGTCGCAGGTTCAAATCCTGTCCCCGCTACTCAGTAGCAACGAAGGCCCGGATCCAGTCACTGGATCCGGGCCTTCGTCGTATGCCCCCGGGCGGCAGCGGAGGCGGGCCGGACGCCGGAGGACGCGAAGGCCCCCGACCGGAGTCGGGGGCCTGGGTGCGCGTGGCGCGAAAGGTGTGCGCGGTGCGAAGGAGTGCGGGGGTCAGGCGGAGGCGGCGCAGTTCGGGCAGATGCCCCGGTACGTGACCTCGACGTCCGAGATCGTGAAACCGAAGCGCTCGGTGTCGGGGAGGTCCGCCAGCGGGTTGCCCGCCGGGTGCACGTCACGGATCGCGCCGCAGCGGCCGCAGACCAGGTGCTGGTGCGGACGGTGCGCGTTCGGGTCGTACCGCTTGGCGCGGCCGTCCGTCGCGACCTCCATCACCTCGCCGAGCGTGACCATCTCGCCCAGCGTGTTGTAGACGGTCGCCCGCGAGATCTCCGGAAGCCTCTCCACGGCGCGCGCGTGGACTTCGTCGGCGGTCAGGTGGACATGGTCCCCATTGAGGACCTCGGCGACGACACGCCGCTGCGCGGTCATCCGCCAGCCGCGGCCGCGCAGTCGTTCCAACAGGTCACTCATGAGGACCAGCCTAACAGTCGGGGGAGCGTCTCCCGAACGGGTGTGACTTTGGAAGTTCACTTGACTTAGACAATGTCTATCGTAGGATCGAACTCGGCATTGGCCAAGTGGTCCGTCCCCGGGCGTGTGATCGGGGGGCCCGACGGCCGAGGGACAGGACTCGCAGTAAATGACGCAGGAGGCGCACGTGACGCAGGGACCGCTCACTACGGAGGCCGGGGCTCCGGTCGCCGACAACCAGAACAGCGAGACGGCGGGCGCCGGCGGTCCCGTCCTCGTCCAGGACCAGCTCCTCCTCGAGAAGCTCGCCCACTTCAACCGCGAGCGCATCCCGGAGCGCGTGGTCCACGCGCGCGGTGCGGGCGCCTACGGCACCTTCACCCTCACCCGTGACGTCTCGCAGTGGACGCGTGCCAAGTTCCTCTCCGAGGTCGGCAAGGAGACCGAGACCTTCCTGCGCTTCTCCACCGTCGCCGGCAACCTCGGCGCGGCCGACGCGGTCCGCGACCCGCGCGGCTGGGCGCTGAAGTTCTACACCGAAGAGGGCAACTACGACCTCGTCGGCAACAACACCCCGGTGTTCTTCATCAAGGACGCCATCAAGTTCCCCGACTTCATCCACACCCAGAAGCGCGACCCGTACACGGGCTCGCAGGAGGCGGACAACGTCTGGGACTTCTGGGGCCTCTCCCCGGAGTCGACCCACCAGGTGACCTGGCTCTTCGGCGACCGTGGCATCCCCGCCTCGTACCGCCACATGAACGGCTACGGCTCGCACACGTTCCAGTGGAACAACGAGGCCGGCGAGGTCTTCTGGGTCAAGTACCACTTCAAGACCGACCAGGGCATCAAGAACCTCACGACCGACGAGGCCGTCCGCCTCTCCGGCGTGGACCCGGACAGCCACCAGCGCGACCTGCGCGAGGCCATCGAGCGCGGTGACTTCCCGACCTGGACCGTGCAGGTGCAGATCATGCCCGCGGCCGAGGCGGAGAACTACCGCTTCAACCCGTTCGACCTCACCAAGGTGTGGCCGCACGACGACTACCCGCCGATCGAGATCGGCAAGCTGGAGCTCAACCGCAACCCGGAGAACATCTTCGCCGAGGTCGAGCAGTCGATCTTCAGCCCCGCGCACTTCGTGCCGGGCATCGGCCCCTCCCCGGACAAGATGCTCCAGGGCCGTCTCTTCGCGTACGGCGACGCCCACCGCTACCGCGTCGGCATCAACGCCGACCACCTGCCGGTGAACCGCCCGCACGCCACCGAGGCGCGGACGAACTCCCGTGACGGCTTCCTGTACGACGGCCGCCACAAGGGCGCGAAGAACTACGAGCCGAACTCCTTCGGCGGCCCGCACCAGATCGACCGCCCGCTGTGGCAGTCGGTGCCGGTGACGGGCGTGACCGGCGACCACGCGGCGCCGATCCACTCCGAGGACAACGACTTCGTCCAGGCGGGCAACCTCTACCGCCTGATGTCCGAGGACGAGAAGGGCCGCCTCGTCGACAACCTGGCGGGCTTCATCGCCAAGGTGTCGCGCGACGACATCGCCGAGCGCGCGATCAACAACTTCCGTCAGGCGGACGGTGACTTCGGCAAGCGGCTCGAGGCCGCTGTCCAGGCCCTGCGCGGCTGAGGACGCTTGTCGTAGGTAGGGAAAGGGCCGGACTCCCCGTAAGGGGGAGTCCGGCCCTTTCGCGTGCGCTGTGCGTCCCGGCCGGCGGGCTGCCCGAGCCGACCGGCGGTGCCTCAGCCGGTCAGCGAGTGGGTGCGCCGGTGGGCCGGGATCCAGCACCGGATGATGTCGCGCACCGAGACGATGCCGACCGGCCCGGCGCCGTCGAGCACCACCAGGTGGCGGAAGCCGCCGTGCGTCATGGCCTCCGCGGCCTCCTCCAGGGTCCAGGTGGGTGCGGCGAAGACGACGTTGTTCGTGGTGTGGGCGCCCGCGGTCTCGTGGTCGGGATCCTGGTCCGCGCCGATCGAGTTGAGGATGTCGCGCTCGGTGAGAATGCCGAGGCCGCTGGTGTCGGTGTCCAGAACGATGGCCGCACCGACGCGGCGGGCCGACATCAGTCGGGCCGCCTGCCGGAGGGTGTGCGCGGGTCCGATGGTCAGGACCACGGTGCTCATGGCGTCACGGACGAGCATGAAAGGAGCCACCTCCTCGGTGAATCGTTCCCGCCTCAACGAGAACGGATTCACAAGTTCACAAGTGGGGGGACTCTCAGAGTTGCATCGGGTGACCTTCGCGACAAGGGGGCGCGCACGGCGCCCGTGGGGGGCGCCCGAAGCGATCACATGACGGGATGACGGCCCGGAGCGTTCGCGGGCAACGGCCCGGCAGCCGCCCGGACTCAGTCCTTCTGGTTCAGATAGCTCAACAGCTCGCCGTGCAGCAGCCCGTTCGAGGCCGCCGCGTTCCCGCTGTGCGGGCCGTGCCGGCCATCCAGGCCGGTGAAGGTGCCCCCGGCCTCCTGCACCACGATCGCGGTGGCCGCCATGTCCCACAGGGACAGCTCCGGCTCCGCGCAGAGGTCCACGGCCCCTTCGGCGACCATCATGTACGGCCAGAAGTCGCCGTACGCCCGTGTCCGCCAGCACGCGCGCGTGAGGTCCAGGAAACCGTCCAGCCGCCCGCGCTCCTCCCAACCGCTCAGCGAGGAGTACGCGAACGACGCGTCCGACAGCTCGCCGACCTTCGAGACGTGGATCCGGGTGGCGGAGGTCAGGCTGCGGCCGGTGAACGCGCCCGCGCCCTTCGCGGCCCACCAGCGGCGGCCGAGCGCCGGGGCCGAGACCACGCCCACCACCGGCTGGAAACCGGAGTCCCCGGCCTCCATCAGGGAGATCAGCGTCGCCCAGACCGGCACGCCCCGGACGTAGTTCTTGGTGCCGTCGATCGGGTCGATCACCCAGCGGCGGGGGCCCGAGCCCTCCACGCCGTACTCCTCGCCGAGGATCGCGTCCCGCGGCCGGGCCCGCTGCAACTGACCGCGGATCAGCTCCTCGGCCGCCTTGTCCGCCTCGCTCACCGGCGTCATGTCCGGCTTGGTCTCGACCTTCAGGTCGAGCGCCTTGAAGCGGTCCATGGTGGCCGCGTCGGCGGCATCCGCGAGGACATGGGCGAGACGCAGATCATCGTGGTAATCGGCCATGGTCGAAACTCTATCCCCCGGAGACACACGGGCCCACGACAGGCCTTGACAGTGCGTGGTCGCCCGTCAACCCTGAGCGCAGAACCGTTCTGGCCCGGAGGCGACGATGCCTACTGCCCGTGAGGCCCTGCTCGACGCCGCCCTCGCGGCGCTCGGGGGGCTGCCCTGGTCCGCGGTCCGGATGGTCGACGTCGCCTCCGCCGCGGGCGTCTCCCGGCAGACGCTCTACAACGAGTTCGGCAGCAAGGAGGGCCTGGCCCGGGCCCTGGTGCGCCGCGAGGCCGACGCGTACGTCCGGGGTGTCGAGCGGCTGCTCTCCGCCCCGGCCGCGCCGGAGCGGAACCTCGCCGCCGTCGCGGAGTGGACCGTCGGCGTGGCCCGCGCCCGTCCGCTGCTGCGCGCGCTCCTCACCGGCTGCTGGAGCGAGCGGCTTCCCGCGCCCCGCCCGGCGCGCGCCCGCGCCCGCGCCGCCGGCCTCCCGGTGCAGCGGCGCGCCGACGCGGGCCCGCCGTCGCCGGCCGAGCTGCTCGGCCAGGCCCGGGACCTGGCCGCCGCCGCCCTGCTCGCGGCGCACCGGACCGAGGACGAGGCGGAGGCGTCGCGCCTGTGCGAGATCGTGCTGCGCCTGACGCTGTCGTGTGTCGTCGCGCCGCCGGACCCGGCCGATCCGGTGCGGTTGGTCCGCGAGGAGCTGGCGAGGATGCGGGTGCGGCAGTCGCTCAGTGCGTCGAACCCGAGAGCTGGAGACCGATGACGCCGCAGATCACCAGCGTGATCGAGATGATCTTGAGGACGGAGACGACGTCCCCCAGGAAGACCATGCCGTAGATCGCGGTGCCGGTCGCGCCGATCCCCGTCCACACGGCGTACGCCGGACCGACGTCGAGCTTCTTCAGGGAGAGCGTGAGCAGTCCGAAACTGGCCAGCGCGAAGACCGCGAAGGCGACGGTCGGCCAGAGGCGGGTGAAGCCGTGCGACAGCTTCAGGCAGACCGCGAACCCCGTCTCCAGGATTCCGGCGATGAACACCAGCAGCCACGCCATCCTCAGTGCCTCCCACGCCGTCGGTGACTGCTTCGTCCCACTCGGTGCGATTATGCACTTACCAGCGGCAACCGAACGCAAACGTGCGCGACTCAGTCACCCTCGCGTCGCTCCCGGGTGGCGAGCAGCCGTCTCAGTGAGTACAGCCGGGCCGGATCGGCGTGCCCCTCGGCCGCCCACGCGTCCAGCGCGCAGTCCGGTTCGTCGTGGCTGCAGGCCCGCGGACAGTTCTCCGTGCCCGGTACGAGATCGGGGAAGGCGAGGATCACCCGGGAGGGGTCGACGTGGTGCAGGCCGAAGGAGCGCACGCCCGGGGTGTCGATCACCCAGCCGCCGGACGGGTCGTTCAGGGGGAGCGCCAGCGCCGAGGTGGTCGTGTGCCGGCCCCGGCCGGTGACGGCGTTGACATGGCCGGTCGAGCGCCGTCTGTCCTCCGGGACCAGGGCGTTGACCAGCGTCGTCTTCCCGACCCCCGAGTGCCCGACGAACGCGGTGGTCCGCCCCTTGAGGTGCTCGTGGACCCGCTCCGCGGCGACCCCGTCGACGAACTCGTCGCGGGTGGTCACGATGTACGGCACGCCCAGCGCGCCGTACATCTCCAGCAACTCGTCCGGCTTGGCCAGGTCCGATTTGGTCAGGACGAGGAGCGGGGTGAGCCCGCCGTCGTACGCGGCGACCAGGCACCGGTCGATCAGTCGCGGGCGCGGCTCGGGGTCGGCGAGCGCGGTGACGATCGCCAGCTGGTCGGCGTTGGCGACCACCACCCGCTCGAACGGATCGTCGTCGTCGGCCGTTCGGCGGAGCACGGAGCTGCGCTCACCGATCCGGACGATCCGGGCCAGCGTGTCCTTCTCGCCCGTCAGGTCGCCCACCAGGGAGACCCGGTCCCCGACCACCGCGGCCTTGCGGCCCAGCTCGCGGGCCTTCATGGCCAGAATGACCCGGTCGTCCACCAGGCAGGTGAGCCGGCCCCGGTCCACGGTGAGGACCATGCCCTCGACGGCGTCCTCGTGCTTCGGGCGGATGTTCGTGCGGGGACGGTTGCCCTTGCGGTTGGGCCGCTGGCGGATGTCGTCCTCGTCGGTGTTCTTGCCGTAACGCCGCATGGCTCAGGCCCCGAGCATTTCGGTCCACATCCTCGGGAAGTCCGGCAAGGTCTTGGCGGTCGTCGCCACGTTCTCGATCTCCACGCCTTCGACGGCGAGGCCGATGATCGCGCCCGCCGTCGCCATGCGGTGGTCGTGGTACGTGTGGAAGACACCGCCGTGCAGCGGGCGCGGGCGGATGACCAGACCGTCCTCGGTCTCCGTCACGTCGCCGCCCAGCTCGTTGATCTCCTTGGTGAGCGCCGCCAGCCGGTCCGTCTCGTGGAGCCGCAGGTGCGCGACGCCGCGGAGCGTGGACGGCGAGTCGGCGAGCGCGGCGACCGCCGCGATGCCGGGGGTCAGTTCGCCGACCTCGCCGAGGTCGACGTCGATGCCGTGGATCCGGCCGGTGCCGGTGAAGGTCAGACCGGCCTCGGTCAGCTCGCAGGAGCCACCCATCTCGGTGAAGATCTCCCGCAGCGCGTCACCGGGCTGGGTGGTCCTGGCCGGCCAGTCCGGGACGGTGACCCGCCCGCCGGTGACCAGGGCCGCCGCCAGGAACGGCTGGGCGTTGGAGAGGTCCGGCTCGACCGTCAGGTCGCGGCCGAGCAGCGCGGAGGGGGAGACCCGCCAGACGTTCGGCTCGCCGCCCGTCTCCGGTTCGTCGACCTGGGCGCCGACCTGCCGCAGCATGTCGACGGTCATCCGGATGTGGGGGAGCGAGGGCAGCTTGGCGCCGGTGTGGCGCACCTCCACCCCCTGGTTGAAGCGGGGCGCCGAGAGCAGCAGGGCGCTGACGAACTGCGAGGACGAGGAGGCGTCGATCTCCACCGGCCCGCCGTCCAGGGCGCCACCGCCGTGCACGGTCATGGGCAGCGCGCCCCGGCCGTCGTCCTCGACCCGGGCGCCGAGCACGCGCAGCGCGTCGATCACCCCGTGCAGCGGCCGCTCGTGCGACCGGGCGTCGCCGTCGAAGTGCACCGGCCCGTCGGCGAGGGCGGCGACCGGCGGCAGGAAGCGCATGACCGTGCCGGCGTTGCCGACGTCCACGGTCGCGGGGCCGCGCAGGGGGGCGGGGATGATCCGCCAGGCCTCGCCCGTACCGTCCGGGCCGACGCCCTCCTCGATGCGGACGCCCAGCGTGCGCAGGGCCTCGGCCATCAGCAGCGTGTCACGGGACCGCAGCGGCCGCCGCAGCCAGCCCGGCTCGGCGGCGAGCGCCGCGAGGACCAGGCCGCGGTTGGTGACCGACTTCGATCCCGGCACGGTGACGGTCGCGTCGACGGCACCGCTCGCACAGGGCGCGGGCCAGAGGTCGGTGTGCAGGTCGGAGCGCGGGGAGGTATCGGTCATGCCCCTCACTTTAGTGCGGCACGCGGCGGCTACAGCCCCAGCAGCCAGCGGCCTCCGCCGATCAGGGAGCAGAGCGAGACCGCGTGGAAGAAGAAGAGCCAGATCGCCGCGTGCGCGTGGGTGAGCCGGGAGAGCTGGTCGGCGTCGGAGTCGGGGGCGCCTCCGTGGCGGCGCTTGCGCTGGAGTTCGAAGACCGGACGGACCCCGCCGAGGAGCAGGAACCAGACGACGGAGTACGCGAACGCCGACTGGACGTCCGGCCCGGTCAGCCAGGAGACCAGCAGGAAGGCAGCGCCCGTCAGCAGGACGGTGAAGATCCCGTACGCGTTGCGGACCATCACGAGCAGGGCCAGCAGCAGCCCGGTGGCGACCCACAGCAGCAGCGTGATCCGGTGGTCGGCGAGCAGCCACGCCCCGCCGAGGCCCAGCAGCGGGGCGGCGGTGTAGCCGGCGGCCGCGGTCAGGATCATCCCGATGCCGCGCGGCCGGCCGCGGGAGACGGTCAGGCCGCTGGTGTCGGAGTGCAGCCGGATCGCCTGGAGCCGGCGGCCGGTCGCGAGGGCGATCAGACCGTGGCCGCCCTCGTGGGCGATGGTGATCGCGTTGCGCGACAGGCGCCAGGTCGCCCGGGGAAGGACGGCGGCCAGGGCGGCCACGGCGGTGGCGATCACCAGCCACAGCTCCGGAGGCGACTGGGTGCCGAGGACTTCGGTCATGTGCGGGACGTGCTCCTCGGGTCGGGGGGCGGGCCGCCGGGGCGGGACTCCGCCGCCGGGAGGGGGCGTTCGGGATGCGGAAGGCGGTGGTCGGGAGACGGGAGGGAGTGGCAGTGTGGCACGTATGTGCGGACGGTATGCGGCGAGCCGACGGCCCGAGGACCTCGTCGGGCTCTTCGGAATCGAGAAGTGGGAGCCCGAGGAGACCCTCGCTCCCGACTGGAACGTGGCCCCCACGAAGGAGGTCTACGCCGTTCTGGAGCGTCCCTTGAAAGACGCGGAATCGCCCCGGCCGGTTCGCCAGCTGCGGGCACTGAAGTGGGGACTCGTCCCGTCCTGGTCGAAGACGCCCGAGGGCGCGGCCCGGATGATCAACGCCCGGGCGGAGACCGTCCACGAGAAGCCGTCGTTCAAGCGGGCGTTCTCCGCGCGGCGCTGCCTGCTGCCGGCCGACGGTTATTACGAGTGGGTGACCGGCTCGGGCGAGCGGGAGCTGGAGGTCGATGGGAAGAAGAAGCGCCCGCGCAAGCAGCCGTACTTCGTGACCCCGGCGGACGGCTCGGTCTTCGCGATGGCCGGGCTCTACGAGTTCTGGCGTGACCGGACCCTGCCCGACGACCACCCCTCAGCGTGGTGGGTGACGTGCTCGGTCATCACCACCGAGGCCGAGACGGGCCCCCTGGGGGTCGCCCCGGCGGAGGGCCCAGGGTCGCTGGCCGACATCCACCCCCGGATGCCCCTGATGCTGACGCCGGACCGCTGGGACACCTGGCTCGACCCGCGCACGACCGACCCGGAGGAGCTGCGCTCCCTCCTCGCCCCGCCGCAGGAGGGCCTGATGCGGGCCTATCCCGTGGCCACCGCCGTCAGCAACGTCCGCAACAACGGACCCGACCTGCTCGCGGAGCTGGACGGTCCGGAGCTCGCCACCCTCTTCTGAGACCCCGCTCTCCGAAACCCGCCTTCCGAGCCTCCGCCTTCCTAGGCCCCGCCCCGCCCGCGCTCGGCGCCCCCGGCTGCCGCGCCCCGGCACCCCCGGACGGCAGGATGGGCCCGTGACGAAGAGCGAGATCGTATCGACCGAGACCGGGGACGCGCGGATCACCTGGCACCCCGGAAAGAAGCCCTGGACGGTCCTCGCCGTCAGCCACGGCGCCGGCGGCGGGATCGAGGCCCGCGACCTGGTGGCCCTCGCCGCTGCCCTCCCCGAGCACGGCGTGACCGTCGCCCTCGTCGAACAGCCCTGGCGGGTCGCCGGGAAGAAGCTCGCCCCCGCGCCGAAGACCCTCGACACCGGCTGGCGCGGTCTCTGGCCGGCGCTCGCCCGGCCCGGCCTCCCCGTGATCGCCGGCGGCCGCAGCGCCGGGGCCCGGGTCGCCTGCCGCACTGGAGGAGAGCTCGGCGCGGCCGCCGTGCTCGCCCTGAGCTTCCCGCTCCACCCGCCCGGCAAGCCCGAGCGCACGCGCGCCGACGAACTCCTCGGCACCGGTCTGCCCACCCTCGTCGTCCAGGGCGGCAACGATCCCTTCGGGAAGCCCGGGGAATTCCCCCGGGGGGAGTACCGGCTCGTCGAGATCCCCCACGGCGACCACGGCTTCGCCCTCCCCAAGCGCGCCCCCCTCGGCCAGGACGAGGCCCTGGCGCTCCTCACCGCCGAAGTCGCCACGTGGGTCACGTCACTTCGCTGACACCGGGCCGTCGGCGGGAATGCCGGGCGGGGGACCTTGGTTGTGACGGACATCGGTGAGAGAGCAAAGGAAGAGGGAGTCCGTCGTATGGGTTCGACCATCTGCCCCCAGCGCCCGCAGGCCGCTGACCTCGACTGGACGGTCCTGCCCGCGGCCAAGATCGCCCCTATTCGGGCGGCGGGCGGAGCGGTTCCTCGTCTATCCTCCGAAACGAGCGGGTCCGCACTCGGGCTCGCCACCGCGCTGGAGGAGGTGGGTCCGGTCACTGGGACCGACACAGGGACCGACGACGGCCCCGAGGAGACGACCGCGGAGCGCAACGCGCGCTTCGAGCGGGACGCCCTCGGTTACCTCGACCAGATGTACTCCGCCGCGCTGCGCATGACGCGCAATCCCGCGGACGCCGAGGACCTGGTGCAGGAGACGTACGCCAAGGCGTACGGCTCGTTCCACCAGTTCCGCGAGGGTACGAACCTGAAGGCCTGGCTGTACCGCATCCTGACCAACACCTTCATCAACTCGTACCGCAAGAAGCAGCGCGAGCCCCAGCGCAGCGCCGCCGAGGAGATCGAGGACTGGCAGCTCGCCCGCGCCGAGTCGCACATGTCGACCGGCCTGCGCTCCGCCGAGTCCCAGGCCCTCGACCACCTGCCGGACTCCGACGTGAAGGAAGCCCTCCAGGCGATCCCCGAGGAGTTCCGCATCGCCGTCTATCTCGCGGACGTCGAGGGCTTTGCGTACAAGGAGATCGCGGACATCATGGGTACACCCATCGGTACGGTGATGTCCCGGCTGCACCGGGGCCGCCGCCAGTTGCGCGGCATGCTCGAGGACTACGCCCGCGACCGCGGGCTGGTTCCCGCGGGCGCCGGAGAGTCGAACGATCTGAAAGGCTCGGGCTCATGAGCTGCGGAGAGCCGCACGAGACGGACTGCTCAGAGGTCCTGGACCATCTCTACGAGTTCCTCGACCACGAGATGCCCGACAGCGACTGCACCAAGTTCGAGGTGCACTTCGAGGAGTGCTCCCCGTGCCTGGAGAAGTACGGCCTGGAGCAGGCGGTGAAGAAGCTCGTCAAGCGCTGCTGCGGCAGCGACGACGTCCCCAGCGACCTGCGGGCCAAGGTGATGGGCCGCATCGACCTCATCCGTTCGGGTCAACTTGTCCCCGAACAGGACGTGACGGACGTGACCGAGACGGGCGACGTGAAGGCCACCGCCCAGGAGTAGCCACCGGGCGAGCAGCCGCCGCCGAGCAGCCGGGCGCCTGACGGGCGCCGGGCGGCCGGCCGCCGGAAGACGCCGACGAGGAGGGCCACCGCGACGCGATCGCGGTGGCCCTCCCGCGTATATCAGCTTGTATCACCCGATGGTGCGAATCGGTGACAGCCGGCCGTTCCCGCGCGCCCGACTCGCTAGCGTGACAAGGGTGATGGGCGTGATGGTGATTCCGCGAGCGGCACGCGCGTACGTCTGCTGCGCCCTCCTCGGCGCCGCCGCGTGCGGCGCCCCCGCGCTCCGCCCCGGCGCCGCCACCCCCTGGGGCACGGTGGCGCTGCTCGCCGCCCTCTACGCCGTCTGCGAGCTGCCCGCCCGCTGCCGGCCCCTCGGCCGGGCAGCCGGTGGCGGACCGCTCGGCGCCGGCTCCTTCTTCGCCGTCCTGCTGGCCGCCGCGCTGCTCCTGCCGCCCGCCGCCGCCGCGCTCACCCCGCTGCCCGGCGCCCTCCTCGCCCGGATCGACAAGCCGCCCGTCGTGGTACGCCGCGCCTGGCGGGCCGCCCAACTGATGATCGCGGTCGGCGCGGCCGCGCTCGTCGCGGAGCTGCTGCGCCCCCACGAGGCCCTCGGAGACGGCCCGCGGACCCCCGACTTCCCCTACGTCCTGCTCCCGGCCGGCGCGGCCGCACTCGCCTTCTGCCTGGTCCTCACCGCCCTGGACGGCGGCATCCGGGCCACGGCCGAAGGGCTCGCCCCGCGCACCGCCTGGCGCGGGCTCTTCGGCCGCGCGCTCGCCCCGCACGCGGTCCACGGGCTCGCGGGGCTGATGATGGCGGTGCTGTGGCGCAGCTCGTACGGACCCGTCGCCGCCCTCTTCGTCCTGCTGCCCATGTACATCTCCTGCTGGGTCTTCGCCCAGTACCACCGCGAACGCGCCGCCCACCAGGCCACCATCCGCGCCCTCGTCCAGGCCGTCGACATCAAGGACCGGTACACCCGCGGCCACAGCGAACGGGTCGGCCGCGCCTCGGTGCTGATCGCCCGTGAGCTGGACATGACGGAGGAACGGCTGGAGCTCCTGCGGTTCGCCGGGATCCTCCACGACGTCGGCAAGCTCGGCGTGCCCACCCGCGTGCTGCGCAAGGACGGGCCCCTGACCCCGCCCGAGCGGCGGGTCATCGAGCTGCACCCGGAGTACGGCCACGAGATCGTCCGGGGCATCGGCTTCCTCGGCGAGGCACGGACGGCGATCCTCCACCACCACGAACGCATGGACGGCAGCGGCTACCCCTACGGGCTCAAGGGGGAACAGATCCCGGAGTTCGCCCGGGTGGTCGCCGTCGCCGACGCCTTCGACGCCATGACGTCGACCCGCTCCTACAGCCGCGCCCGGCCAGTGGGGACGGCGTTGGCGGAGCTGGAGCGGTGCGCCGGCACCCACTTCGACCCGCGGATGGTACGGGCGCTGGTGCGCGCCCTCGACCGGCACGGCTGGCAGACGGCCGTCACCGCCGACGAGGAGCCGCGCCAGGCATCCGGAACCCCCGAAGCCGGGGAACCGCGCCCGGGCCGTGGGACCGACCAGCCGCGTACGGGCCGCCAGGCCGGCCGGCGGCCCACCGCGCCCGCAGCCGACGAGCCGCGCACCGGGCCCGGCCTCCCGCCGCCGCGACCCCAGGCCGGACCGGCCGCCGGCCGGACGGCCGGGTCCGAGCCCGCCCCGCCCCGCCGCCGGGGCAGCGCGTGAGAGGCGGCGCCGTCACCGTCGGGGCGCTCTACGGCGCGGCGCTCCTGCTCACCGCCGGATCCCTCGCCGCCACCCTCTGGTACGGCGTCGCCGAACCGGGCAACGCCCTCGCCTTCGGTGTCCTCATCGCCCTCGGCGAGCTGGCCCGCTGGGGCGCCCTGCCCGGCGAACGGGAGCCCGCCCCGCTCGCCGCCGCCGGAGCGCTCGCGTACGCCCTCCTCGGCGAGAGCGGCGGCGTCCCCACCACCCACGGGGTCCCGCAGATCATCGCCGTCGCCGTCGCCGGCGGACTCCTCGGCATCGTGCCGCACGTGGCCCGCGGCGCCGGACCCGACCTCGACCACCTCGCCCGGCGGATCCTCACCGTCGGCTTCGCCGCCCTCTGCTTCCAGCCCCTCTACAACAGCGGCGAGATCGCCCACCGGATCGGCCAGGGCCCCTCCTACGCCCTCCTCCTGCTCGTGCTCCTCCTCCTCACCGCCCTCTGCGACGCCGTCCTCGCCGCCCTGATGCTCCGCGCCCGTACGGGCCACCCCTACGGCCCCCTGCTCCGCGACGAGCTGCGCGCCCTCATCGGCATCGGCTCCGCCGTCGGCGCCACCGGCTGCGTCATGGCCCTCGGCGTGGCCGCCACCGGCCTCTGGGCGCTGCCCGTCTTCTGCGTCCCGCTGCTGCTCGCCCAGGTCTCCTTCCGGCGCTACACCGCAGTCCGCACCACCAACGGACAGACGATCGCCTCCCTCGCCCGCGCCACCGAGATCGCCGGCTACACCCCGCCCGGCCACGCCCGCCGGGTCGCCGCCCTCAGCACGGCCGTCGGGCGCGAGCTGGGCCTGTCCGGGCCCGACCTGACCGTTCTGGAGTACGCGGCCCTGATGCACGACATCGGCCAGCTCTCCCTCGTAGACCCCGTCCCCGACGGGGCCACCGCCCCCCTGCCGGCCGAGGAGCAGCGCCGGATAGCGCTGCTCGGCGGAGCCGTCGTACGCCAGACCGGGGTCCCGCCCGCCGTCGCCGTGGTGGTGGAGCGGCAGGCCGACCCGTACGGGGAGCAGCCGCTGCCCGCCCGGATCGTCCGCACCGTCAACGCGTACGACGACTGGGCGCGGGAAGGCGTCGGAGGTGCCCTGAGCGCTTTGGAGCGGCTGCGGCTGGGGACCGCGCGCGACTTCCACCCCGAGGTCGTGGAGTCCCTGGCCAGAGTCCTGGGACGCGGCGGCGTCGCCCCCGTCCCTCCTGGGTAACCCATGGGTAATGAGCGCGCGTCCAACCGGGCATGGTTGGATGCGAACAAGAGGGTGAAACGACCGGCAGGCGGGAATCGTGAGGATCTTCGGGAAGGTACGGCATCGGCCCTCCGCCTCGTGGCGGCAGGCCACCGACCGCGCGTTCACGCTGATCGGTGACGGCCGGTACGAGGACGCGGGCGCGCTGCTCACGCGCGCGGCGGATCTGGAGCCCTGGCTCTCGGAGTCCTGGTTCAACCTGGCGCTGCTGCACAAGTTCCGGCACGACTGGGAGCAGGCCCGGGCCGCCGGGCTGCGCGCCGTCGCGCTGCTCGACAAGGAGACCGGCGCCCCGGACTGGTGGAACGTCGGCATCGCCGCCACCGCGCTCCAGGACTGGCCGCTGGCCCGCCGGGCCTGGCAGGCCTACGGACTGAAGGTGCCCGGCGCCTCCGCCGGGACCGGCGAGCCCGCCGGAATGGAGCTGGGCAGCGCGGCCGTGCGGCTCTCCCCGGAGGGCGAGGCGGAGGTCGTCTGGGGCCGCCGGCTCGACCCGGCCCGCATCGAGGTGCTCTCCATCCCGCTGCCGTCCTCCGGCCGCCGCTGGGGCGAGGTCGTCCTCCACGACGGCGTGCCCAACGGCGAGCGGACCACCACCGCCGGCCCCTCCTATCCCGTCTTCGACGAGATCGAGCTGTGGGCGCCGTCGCCGGTGCCGACCTGGGTGGTCCTCCTGGAGGCCGCGACCGAGGAGGACCGGGACGCCCTGGAGCGGCTCGCCGCCGACGCCGGATTCGCCGCCGAGGACTGGTCCTCGTCGGTCCGGCTGCTCTGCCGCTCCTGCTCCGAGTCGACGATGCCCAGCGCCGAGGGCGAGGGCGAGCACCTCGACCCCCACGACCACAGCGAACCGGGCCACCCCGGCCCGCTGGGACACCGCTCGCCCGGAGAGCTCTGGGTGCCCGAACGCGAGTGCGGCATCGCCGCTCCCGTCGGTCTGGTCCGCGGGCTCCTCGACGGCTGGGTGGCGGACAGCCCCGACAGCCGTGAGTGGCGGGATCTCGAAGAGGTCTGCTGAGTCCGTCCCCGCGGGCCCGTAGGCTGTCCTCCGACGGAATCGGGTTTTCAGGAAGGCGCGGCCGGACATGGCGCAGCAGGAGACGGACGAGCAGATCAACGACGGCTTCGTCGTGGACACGGAGGACTGCGAGGCGCGCGAGCTCGCCCACCGCGAGCGGGGCACGTCGCGTCCGATCACGGTCGTCGGCAATCCCGTGCTCCACCGCGAGTGCAAGGACGTCACCGAGTTCGACGACGGCCTCGCGACGCTGATCGACGACATGTTCGCCAGCCAGAAGACCGCCGAGGGCGTGGGCCTGGCGGCCAACCAGATCGGCGTGGACCTCAAGGTCTTCGTCTACGACTGCATGGACGACGAGGGCGTCCGCCACGTCGGCGTCGTCTGCAACCCCGTCCTGGAGGAGATCCCGGCCGAGCTGCGGGTCCTGGACGAGTCCAACGAGGGCTGCCTGTCCGTGCCCACCGCCTACGCCGAACTGGCCCGCCCCGACTACGCCGTGGTGCGCGGGCAGGACCCCCAGGGGAACCCCATCAAGGTCCGCGGCACGGGCTACTTCGCGCGCTGCCTCCAGCACGAGACGGACCACCTGTACGGCTACCTCTACATCGACCGCCTCTCCAAGCGCGACCGCAAGGACGCCCTGCGCCAGATGGCCGAGGGCACCCCGCGCTACGAGACGGTCCCGAACGACTGATCCCGTACCCGCGTACGACGAAGGGCCCCGCTCCCCCCGGAGCGGGGCCCTTCGTCGCGTACGGAGGACTAGAAGTCCTCGTCGAGGTCCACCGAGCCCTCCACCGCCACCTGGTAGGCGGACGGGCGGCGCTCGAAGAAGTTGGTCAGCTCCTGGACGCCCTGGAGCTCCATGAACGCGAACGGGTTCTCGGAGCCGTAGACCGGGGCGAAGCCCAGGCGCTGGAGGCGCTGGTCGGCGACGCACTGGAGGTACTCGCGCATCGACTCGGTGTTCATGCCCGGCAGCCCCTCGCCGCACAGGTCGCGGCCGAACTGCAGCTCCGCCTCCACGGCCTCCTTCAGCATGTCGGTGACCTGCTGACGCAGGGCGTCGTCGAACAGCTCCGGCTCCTCCTTGCGGACGGTGTCCACGACCTCGAAGGCGAAGTTCATGTGCATCGTCTCGTCACGGAAGACCCAGTTGGTGCCGGTGGCCAGACCGTGCAGCAGACCGCGGGACCGGAACCAGTACACGTAGGCGAAGGCGCCGTAGAAGAACAGGCCCTCGATGCAGGCGGCGAAGCAGATCAGGTTGAGCAGGAACCGCCGGCGGTCCGCCTGGGTCTCCAGCCGGTCCATCTTCTCGACCGAGTCCATCCACCGGAAGCAGAACTGCGCCTTCTCGCGGATGGAGGGGATGTTCTCGACGGCGTCGAACGCGGCGGCGCGGTCGTCCGGGTCGGGGAGGTAGGTGTCGAGCAGCGTCAGATAGAACTGGACGTGCACGGCCTCCTCGAACAGCTGGCGCGAGAGGTACAGCCGAGCCTCGGGCGAGTTGATGTGCTTGTACAGCGTCAGCACGAGGTTGTTGGCGACGATCGAGTCACCGGTCGCGAAGAACGCCACCAGCCGGCCGATCATGTGCTGCTCGCCCGGCGTCAGCTTGGCGAGGTCGGCGACGTCGGAGTGGAGGTCGACCTCCTCCACTGTCCAGGTGTTCTTGATCGCGTCCCGGTAGCGCTCGTAGAAGTCCGGGTAGCGCATGGGACGCAGCGTCAGCTCGAAGCCCGGGTCGAGGAGGTTCTTCTGGTCGTGGGAGCTCATCACTGGCAGGCCTCGCAGGACTCGGGGTTTTCCAGGGAGCAGGCGACCGCGTCGGGGTCGGCGGCCTGCTGGACGGGGATGGGGGCGGCGGTGGGCGTCGCGGCGCGGGCCGCGCGGGCGATCCGGGTCGCCGGGCGGGAGCGCAGGTAGTACGTCGTCTTCAGCCCCTGCTTCCAGGCGTACGCGTACATCGACGACAGCTTGCCGATCGTCGGCGTCTCCAGGAACAGGTTCAGGGACTGCGACTGGTCCAGGAACGGGGTGCGGGCCGCCGCCATGTCGATCAGGCCGCGCTGCGGGATCTCCCACGCCGTGCGGTACAGCTCGCGCACCTCGGCCGGCACCCAGCCGAAGTCGGCGACCGAGCCGTTGGCCTCGCGCAGCGCCTCACGGGTCTGCGCGTCCCACACGCCGAGCCGCTTCAGCTCGTCCACGAGGTAGGAGTTGACCTGGAGGAACTCCCCGGAGAGCGTCTCCCGCTTGAAGAGGTTGGAGACCTGCGGCTCGATGCACTCGTACACGCCCGCGATCGACGCGATCGTCGCCGTCGGCGCGATGGCGAGGAGGAGGCTGTTGCGCATGCCGACCGCCGCGATCCGCTCGCGCAGCGCGGCCCAGCGCTCGGGCCAGGTCAGCGCCACGTCGTAGTGGTCGGGGTGCAGGACGCCCCGGGCGGCGCGGGTCTTCTCCCAGGCCGGGAGCGGGCCGTTGCGCTCGGCGAGGTCGGTGGAGGCCTCGTACGCCGCGAGCATGATCCGCTCGGCGATCCGCGTCGACAGCGCGCGGGCCTCGGGCGAGTCGAAGGGCAGCTTCAGCTGGAAGAAGACGTCCTGGAGGCCCATCGCGCCCAGGCCGACGGGCCGCCAGCGGGAGTTGGAGCGCCCGGCCTGCTCGGTCGGGTAGAAGTTGATGTCGACGACCCGGTCGAGGAATGTGACGGCCGTACGGACGGTCGCGTCCAGCCGCTCCCAGTCGATGTCGCCGGTCGACAGGTCGACGAAGGCGCCGAGGTTGACCGAGCCCAGGTTGCAGACCGCGGTCTCGCCGTCGTCCGTGACCTCCAGGATCTCCGTGCAGAGATTGGAGGAGTGCACCGTGTGGCCGGGCTCCGCCGTCTGGTTGGCGGTCCGGTTCGAGGCGTCCTTGAAGGTCATCCAGCCGTTGCCGGTCTGCGCCAGGGTCCGCATCATCCGGCCGTACAGCTCGCGCGCCGGCATGGTCTTGCGGGCCAGCCCCTTGGCCTCGGCGGCGCGGTAGGCGGTGTCGAACTCCTCGCCCCACAGGTCGACCAGCTCGGGCACGTCGGCGGGGGAGAACAGCGACCACGGGGCGTCGGCGTTGACCCGCCGCATGAACTCGTCCGGGATCCAGTGCGCCAGGTTGAGGTTGTGCGTACGCCGCTGGTCCTCACCGGTGTTGTCGCGCAGCTCCAGGAACTCCTCGATGTCCGCGTGCCAGGTCTCCAGGTAGACGGCGGCCGCGCCCTTGCGCCGCCCGCCCTGGTTCACGGCGGCGACGGAGGCGTCCAGCGTCTTGAGGAACGGCACGATGCCGTTGGAGTGCCCGTTGGTACCGCGGATCAGCGAGCCGCGGGCTCGGATGCGGGAGTACGACAGGCCGATGCCGCCGGCGTGCTTGGAGAGCCGGGCGACCTGGTGGTACCGGTCGTAGATGGAGTCCAGCTCGTCCTTCGGCGAGTCCAGCAGATAGCAGGACGACATCTGCGGGTGGCGGGTGCCGGAGTTGAAGAGCGTGGGGGAGGAGGGGAGGTAGTCGAGCCGGCTCATCAGCCCGTAGAGCGCCGCCACCTCGTCGAGCGCGCGGGCGCTGTCGTCCTCGGCGAGGCCGCAGGCCACCCGGAGCATGAAGTGCTGCGGGGTCTCGATCACCTTGCGGGTGATCGGGTGGCGCAGGAGGTAGCGGGAGAAGAGCGTGCGCAGGCCGAAATAGCCGAAGCGGTCGTCCGCGGCGGAGTCGATCAGCGTGTCCAGCCGGGCGGCGTGCTGCCGGACGAACGCGGCCGTGCGGTCGGCGATCAGACCCTCGTGGTGGCCGACGGCCACCGAGGAGGAGAAGGTGATCGCGCCCTGGCCGGCGGCCTCGTCGGCGATGGTGATCGTCAGCAGGCGGGCCGCGAGCCGCGAGTAGGCCGGGTCCTCGGCGATCAGACCGGCGGCCGCCTCGGTGGCCAGCTCCCGCAGCTCCGCCTCGTCGGAGGAGGCGTTGCGGCCGCGCAGCGCGGCGGCGGCGACCTTGCCCGGGTCGGTGTCGGGGAGATCGGCGGTGAGGTCGGTCAGGGTCCGCAGCAGCATGGTGCCGGGTCCGTCGCTCTCGATCGCCGTGGCCGGATCGGCTGGCGCGATGGTCACGTGGGGCTCTCCCTCGCTCGGCCCGGGGGCGGCGGCGGGAGGCGGACGGCAGGGGGCACCCCTTCACGCGGGCGCGCGCCGTGTCCACCGGCCCACTCCGCGAGGCCCGGACGACTCTGGCACCCGGAACGGACGGACCGGGCGCACTGTCGGCAGGTCTTCGGACTCGCGTGAGCGCAAAAGCACACCAACACACCGTTGCGGGACAGTTCCGGATTTCCACCGGATTCCCCTGCGGCGACAGCGAGATGAGCATACATGTGGGGGGCGCCGCTTGCGGCACCCCCCACATGTTGTGTCGCTCCTCCTCCGGTGCGTCCGCCTTTCAGCCCCTCCGCCCCGGAGCGAGCGGTCAGTGCGTGTTCGCGCCGAGCTTGGGAAGCTCGGTCTCGACCCCCGGGTCGCCCGCGTCCGCGGTGTAGTCCGACGGAGAGGTCTCGTCGATGCCGTCCGGCGCCTTGACCGCCCTCAGGACGAAGGTGAGGACGACGGTGACGACGACGTTGAGCACGAAGGCGGTGAGACCGATGTAGCCGATCTCGCCGATGCCCGGGATCTCGGCGGACGAGCCGCCGAAGTGCTTCTGGGTCGGGCTGGCCACGCCGTACGCCGCCGCCGTGCCGTACACCATGCCGACGGCCCAGCCGGCGAGCAGCGCCCAGCGGTGGAACCAGCGGGTGAACAGGCCGCCGACCAGCGCCGGCAGGGTCTGCAGGATCCAGATGCCGCCGAGGAGCTGGAAATTGATGGCGACGGTCTTGTCCATGGTGAGGACGAAGGCCAGCGCGCCGACCTTCACCAGCAGGGACACCAGCTTGGACACCTTGGTCTCCTGCTCCGGCGTGGCGTCCGGCTTCAGGAAGTCCTTGTAGATGTTGCGGGTGAAGAGGTTGGCCGCGGCGATCGACATGATCGCCGCCGGCACCAGCGCGCCGATGCCGATCGCGGCGAAGGCCACGCCCGCGAACCAGTCGGGGAACATGTTCTCGAACAGCTGCGGGATGGCGAGCTGGCCGTTGCTGACCTTGACCCCGGCCGCGATCGCCATGAAGCCGAGCAGCGCCAGCAGACCCAGCATCAGGGAGTAGAGCGGCAGGATCGTGGTGTTGCGGCGGATGACGTCACGGCTGCGCGAGGAGAGCGTCGCCGTGATCGAGTGCGGGTACATGAAGAGCGCGAGCGCCGACCCGAGCGCCAGCGTGGCATAGCCCCACTGGCCCATCTCGCCCGGCACCAGCGCGCCGCGCGGCTTGTCGGTCGCCGGGTTGACCGTCGCGTAGGCCTCGCCGGCCTTGGCGAAGATCTCGTCGAAGCCGCCGAGCTTGATCGGGATGTAGATGATCGCCACCGCGATGACGATGTAGATCAGGGTGTCCTTGACGAAGGCGATGAGCGCCGGGGCGCGCAGACCCGAGGAGTACGTGTACGCCGCGAGGACGCCGAACGCGATCAGCAGCGGCAGGTCCTTGATGAACCAGTGGGTGGTCTCGCCGCCGCCCACGCCCATCACGTCTAGGACGGCCTGGATGCCGACGAGCTGGAGCGCGATGTACGGCATGGTGGCGAGGATGCCGGTCAGCGCGACCGCCAGCGACAGGCCCTTGGAGCCGAACCGGCCGCGGACGAAGTCCGAGGTGGTGACGTAGCCGTGCTTGTGCGAGACGGACCACAGGCGCGGCAGGAAGGTGAAGATCAGCGGGTAGACCAGGATGGTGTACGGCACGGCGAAGAAGCCGGCCGCGCCTGCCGCGTAGATCGCCGCCGGGACGGCGACGAAGGTGTAGGCGGTGTAGAGGTCGCCGCCCAGCAGGAACCAGGTCACCCAGGTGCCGAACGAGCGGCCGCCCAGGCCCCACTCGTCGAGGCTGTGCTCGTTCTCGGCCCTGCGCCAGCGCGAGGCGAGGAAGCCCATGACCGTGACGGCCAGGAAGAAGAAGATGAAGACGGCGAGTGCGACGCCGTTCACGCCGTCCTTCACTTCGACCCACCTCCCTTGCGGGAGCGCTGGTCACGCTGCCACAGCTGGTACGCGATCATGGTCAGCACGGTCGAGATGACGACCCAGGCCATCTGGTACCAGTAGAAGAACGGGATGCCGATGAAGGTCGGTTCGACCTTCGCGTACGAGCTCACCCAGAGCATCGCCACGAACGGCGCGAACAGGCAGAGCGCCACCACCACTCGCACGGGTGTGACGGTTGGTTGTCTTTGCTGTGTTTCCGGCATACGGCGAACCGTCCCCTCGCTGATCACCTGTGTAATGGGCAGGAAATCTAGGGGACGGGTACGCCGTATGGAACCCCCGTCCGAATATCGGACGCGGCTGGGGTTTTTTGTCGGGGAATGGCGGGCGGCGGCTCAGCCGTTGGGGCGCTGCAGCCTGGCGACGAACTTGTACCGGTCGCCGCGGTAGACCGAGCGCACCCACTCGACCGGCTCCCCCTGGGCGTCCAGGGAGTGACGGGAGAGCATCAGCATCGGCAGGCCCACGTCCGTCCCGAGCAGCCCGGCCTCGCGCGGAGTGGCCAGGGAGGTCTCGATCGTCTCCTCGGCCTCGGCGAGGTGTACGTCGTACACCTCGGCCAGCGCGGTGTAGAGCGAGGTGTACTTCACCAGCGAACGGCGCAGCGCCGGGAAGCGCTTGGCCGAGAGGTGGGTGGTCTCGATCGCCATCGGCTCGCCGCTCGCCAGGCGCAGCCGCTCGATGCGCAGCACCCGGCCGCCCGCGGAGATGTCGAGCAGTCCGGCCAGGGTGTCGTCGGCGGTGACGTACCCGATGTCGAGCAGCTGGGAGGTGGGCTCCAGGCCCTGGGCCCGCATGTCCTCGGTGTAGGAGGTCAGTTGCAGCGCCTGCGAGACCTTGGGCTTGGCCACGAAGGTGCCCTTGCCCTGGATGCGTTCGAGGCGGCCCTCGACGACCAGCTCCTGCAGGGCCTGGCGCACGGTGGTGCGCGAGGTGTCGAACTCGGCGGCGAGGGTGCGCTCCGGCGGGACCGGCGTGCCGGGCGGCAGGGTCTCCGTCATGTCGAGCAAATGCCGCTTCAGTCGGTAGTACTTGGGCACGCGCGCGGTGCGGGTGGCGGCCCCGCCCTCCGTCTCCGTGCTGCCCGCGTCCGTGGCCATGGCCTGCCTTCCCGACTCCTGTGCTGCTGCCGTCACCGGCTCCTCCGTCTGTCGCGGCTCACATGGTGGCACGGACCGGTCACGGGTCGTCGCCCTCCCTCAGGTGTCGGTCCGATAACGGACCCGACTGCCCTTCTTATACACCCTTGACACCCCTAAAGGTCTAGGCCAAGCTCCCGGTACTGGTCTAAACCATTAAAGACCAGGTCCCAGCCCCACGAGCATTACTCGGCGTATGTCTTCGCGCGGTGGGCAGGGGTTGCAGGCATCCCTGAGGAGGGTGGCGTGAAGCGCAAGCTCATCGCGGCGATCGGCGTCGCGGGCATGATGGTCTCGATCGCGGCGTGTGGCGGTTCGGACAAGGGTGGGGACTCGGCCGGGGGCGACGTCAAGGAGATCACCGTCTGGCTGACGGTGGACGCCCAGAACAACTGGCCCGAGCTGGTCAAGGCCGCCGACGACGCCGTGGTCAAGAAGCACCCCGGCATCAAGATCAAGCACGAGTACTACGGCTGGCCGGACAAGAACACCAAGCTCGACGCGGTGCTCGCCACGGACAAGGCCCCGGACGTTGTCGAGATGGGCAACTCCGAGATGATCAGCTACATGGCCAAGGGCGCCTTCGCCGAGGTCGACGCGTCGAAGTTCGAGAACTCGGACAAGTGGCTCGACGCCCTCAAGGACTCGGTCACCTACAACGGCAAGACCTACGGCGTCCCCTACTACGCCGGTGGCCGCGTGGGCACCTGGCGCAAGGACATCGCCGCCGAGGCGGGCGTCAAGGCCGCCCCGAAGACCTGGGCCGAGCTGACCGCCGCCCTCGACGCCATCCAGAAGAAGAAGGGCGGCAAGTTCAGCGCCTGGTACCAGCCGTCGCCCGACTGGTACGCCGCGATGTCCTTCGTCTTCGACGCCGGCGGCTCGATCGCCAAGCAGGACGGCGAGACCTGGAAGGCGAACCTCTCCTCGCCGGAGTCCGTCAAGGGCCTCAACGAGTACAAGAACATCATCGACAAGTACATGCACGGCGACAAGACGAAGGACGAGTCCGACCGTCCCGTCGTCTTCGGCCAGGGCAACGCCGCCACGATGTTCGCCGCCGGCTGGGAAGGCGCCACCGCGGCCGACCCGAAGAGCGACAAGGTCGGCGGGCTGAAGGACAAGCTCGAGAACTTCGTGATGCCCGGCCCGTCCGGCAAGAACCTCCCGGTCTTCCTCGGCGGCTCGGACCTGGCCATCCCGGTCAAGTCCAAGGCGCAGGGCGTCGCCGCCGAGTGGATCGCCGCCTTCACCGGCGCCGAGGGCCAGAAGGGCCTCGTCGCCAAGGGCAACCTGCCCAACAACAAGGCGGACCTCGCCCCGCTGAAGGCCGACCCGGCCACCACGGTCCCGGCCACCGCCGCCGAGTCCAGCTGGTTCGTCCCGACCGCTCCGGGCTGGGGCCAGGTCGAGAAGGCCCAGATCCTCAAGACGATGCTCATCGAGATCGCCAACGGCAAGAAGTCGGTCGAGGCCGCCGCGAAGGACGCGGACACCGCGATCGACAAGGTCATCAACACCAAGTGACCTTGTGCGGGGCCCCGTCCTCCCGACGGGGCCCCGCCGCCCGTACCAGAGAGGGATCGCTGAGGAGCACGGGATGAGTGCCGCAGACACAACCACCGCGAAGGTGCCGCCGTTGCGGCAATCGCCACCATCCGGCTCTGGAGCCGGCACGCCCGGCACGCCGGGGAAGAAGACGACCAAGGGCGCGGCCGGGATCCCCTGGCTCCTCCTCGCGCCCTGCCTGCTCGTCCTGGTCCTGGTCCTCGGCTATCCGCTGCTGCGACTGGTCACCCTCTCCTTCCAGCACTTCGGCCAGCCCCAGCTCTGGGGCTTCCAGGAGGCGGAGTCGGCGGGGTTCGAGAACTTCTCGAAGATCCTGGGGGACACCGAGTTCTGGGCCGTCGTCCTGCGCACCGTGGTCTTCACGGCCGGCGCGGTCATCCTCACCATGGTCCTCGGCATGATGATCGCGCTGCTGCTGCAGAAGGTCTCCGGCTGGGTCAAGGCCCTGATCAACATCGTGCTCGTGGCCAGCTGGGGCATGCCCATCATCGTCGCCACCGCCATCTTCAAGTGGCTCTTCGACGCCGACTACGGCGTGCTCAACTGGCTGCTCAGCAAGGTGCCGGGCGTCGACATGATCGGCCACAACTGGTTCGCCAGCGGCCCCCAGGGCCTCGCCGTGATCATGCTGCTCGTGGTCTGGGGAGCCGTCCCCTTCGTGGTCATCACGCTGAGCGCCGGCCTCACCCAGGTACCCAAGGAGCTCGAAGAGGCCGCCCGCCTCGACGGCGCCGGAGCCTGGGGCGTCTTCCGCTTCGTCACGCTCCCCATCCTCAAGCCGATCATCGTCATGCTGACGACGCTCTCGGTGATCTGGGACATGGGCGTCTTCCCGCAGGTCTACGTGATGCGCAACGGCCACCCCGAGGCGGAGTTCCAGGTCCTCACCACGTACTCGTTCGACAAGGCGTTCGTCGTCAACGACTACGGCACCGGCTCGGCGATCGCGCTCGTCACGGTCTTCCTGCTCCTCGGAGTGGTCGCCGTCTACATGCGTCAGATGCTCAAGATCGGAGAAGTGGAGTGAGCACCGCGAACGCACCGGGCCGCGTGACCACCAAGACCGCGGCCCCCGCCGCCCCCGCGACCACCCGCCGCCGCACGCCCAAGCTCGGCTGGAACCTCCTCGGACTCCTCGTCGTCGTGGTGATCGGCTTCCCGGTCTACTGGATGGTGAACACGGCGTTCAAGCCGGCGAAGGACGCCATCGACCCGAACCCGCACTTCTTCCCCTCCACCTTCACGCTGGAGAACTTCAAGCGGGCGCTGGAGGTCGCGGACTTCTGGGGCCCGGTCACCCGCAGCCTCATCGTCTCCTCGGTGGTCGTCGTCATCGGCATCGTCGTCGGCATGCTGGCGGCGCTCGCCATCTCCCGCTTCGCCTTCCGCGGCCGCAAGATCGTGATCGTCGGCATCCTCGCCGTCCAGATGGTCCCGCTCGTCGCGATGATCATCCCGGTCTTCCTGATGCTGAACGACCTGGGACAGTACGACCGGATCACCGGCTTGATCATCACGTACCTGACCTTCATCCTGCCCTTCACGGTCTGGACGCTGCGCGGCTTCATCGTCAACATCCCCAAGGAGCTGGAGGAGGCCGCCCAGGTCGACGGCTGCACCCGCACCGGCGCCTTCATCCGCGTCGTCTTCCCGCTCCTCGCGCCCGGCATGGTCGCCACCTCCGTCTACGGCTTCATCCAGGCGTGGAACGAGTACCTCTACGCCCTGATGCTGATGAGCCAGCAGAACCAGACCGCCACCGTCTGGCTCGGCAACTTCATCACGAAGAACGGCACCGAGTACGCCCCGATGATGGCGGGCTCCACCATGATGGCCGTCCCCATCGTGATCCTCTTCCTCCTCGTCCAGCGCAAGATGGCCGCCGGTCTGACCGCCGGCGCGGTGAAGGGATGACGCCTCCCATGACCACGCTCACCACCGGCACGGACACCCTGACCCGCGACGCGCTCACCGTCCTGCAGCCCGGGTTCCTCGGCACCACCGCCCCCGACTGGCTGCTCCGCCGGATCGGCGAAGGGCTCTCCTCCGTCGGCCTCTTCGGCCGGAACATCGCCACCCCCGAGCAGCTCACCGCCCTCACGGCGCGGCTGCGCGCGGAGCGCGACGACGTCCTGGTCGCCATCGACGAGGAGGGCGGCGACGTCACCCGCCTGGAGGTCCGGCACGGCTCCTCGTTCCCCGGCAACTACGCGCTGGGCGCCGTGGACGACCCCGACCTCACCCGGGCCGTCGCCCACGAGCTCGGCCGCCGTCTCGCCGAGTGCGGCGTCGACCTCAACTGGGCGCCCTCCGCCGACGTGAACTCCAACGCCGACAACCCGGTCATCGGCGTCCGCTCCTTCGGCGCCGACCCCGCACTCGTCGCCCGGCACACCGTCGCGTACGTCGAGGGCCTCCAGGCCGTCGGCGTCGCCGCCTGCACCAAGCACTTCCCCGGACACGGCGACACCAACGTGGACTCGCACCACGCGCTGCCCCGGATCGATGTGGGACTCGACACACTGCACGCCCGTGAGCTGGTGCCTTTCCGCGCGGCGATCGCGGCGGGTACCAAAGCCGTCATGAGCGCGCATATTCTTCTCTCCGCGCTCGACCCCGACCGCCCGGCCACGCTGAGCCCGCAGATCCTGACCGGTCTGCTGCGCCAGGAGTTGGGCTTCGACGGGCTGATCGTCACCGATGGCATGGAGATGCAGGCCATCGCGTCGACGTACGGCATCGAGCGCGGATCCGTCCTCGCGATCGCCGCGGGCGCCGACGCCATCTGCGTCGGCGGCGGGCTGGCCGACGAGGAGACGGTACTTCGACTGCGCGACGCGCTGGTCGAGGCGGTACGGACCGGTGAGCTGCCCGAGGAGCGGCTGGCGGACGCCGCGGCGCGGGTACGCGCCCTGGCGTCCTGGACCCAGGCGCATCGGGCGAGGGGGGCTGTATCGGGGCCGGGCGCGGCAGTGCAGGAGGGGACCGCGCCCGGCACCGAGATCGGTCTGGTGGCGGCTCGCCGCGCCCTGGAGGTGACCACCGGGGAGCGGCCCTACGCGCCGATGACCAGCGCTCCCTACGTCGCCTCCTTCGCGCCCGTCGCCAACATCGCCGTCGGCGACGAGACACCGTGGGGCGTCGCGGCGGAGCTGGAGCGGCTGCTCCCGGGGACCGTCAAGGGCACCTACGACGCGCCCTCGGCGGACGCGGTGCTCGCGGCGGCGGGGGACCGCCGGATCGTCGCGGTCGTCCGGGACGCCCACCGTCACCCGTGGATGACCGAGGCGCTGGACGCCCTGCTGGCGGCCCGCCCGGACACGGTCGTGGTGGAGATGGGCCTGAGCCAGGCGGAGCCCCGGGGGGCCCTGCACATCGCCACCCGGGGCGCGGCCCGGGTCTGCGGCCGGGCGGCGGCGGAGGCCATCGCCGGCGTGTGAGACGACTCCCGCGGGGTCCGGCGGCCCCGCGGGAGGCAAAGGAGGGGCCCGGCACCTGTTCCAGGTGCCGGGCCCCTCCTCGTAGCCCAGAAGCCTCGTGTCACGGGAGCCCCGTGTCCCGGGAGCCTCGTGTCCCGGGACCGTGCGGTCAGATGCCCTGCCAGGCGGGCTTGTTCGCGAAGGTGTGACGGAAGTAGTGCGCCAGCTTCAGCTTGGACGCGGCGGCCTCGTCCACCACGACCGTGGCGTGCCGGTGCAGCTGCAGCGCCGAGGCCGGCACGATCGCGGCGACCGGGCCCTCGACCGTCTGCGCCACGGCCTCGGCCTTGCCCTCGCCGGTGGCGAGGAGCACGAGGTGGCGCGCCTCCAGGATGGTGCCGATGCCCTGGGTGATGACGTGGTGCGGCACCTGCTCGATGTCGTCGTCGAAGAAGCGCGCGTTGTCCACCCGGGTCTGCTCGGTGAGCGTCTTGATCCGGGTCCGGGAGGCGAGCGAGGAGCAGGGCTCGTTGAAGCCGATGTGCCCGTCGGTCCCGATGCCGAGGATCTGCAGGTCGACGCCGCCCGCGTCGGCGAGCGCCTGGTCGTACGCCTCGCAGGCCGCCTGCACGTCCTCGGCGGAGCCGTCGGGGCCCAGGAAGGCGTCCTGGGAGAGCCCGAGCGGCTCGACGACCTGGCGCAGCACGGTGGAGCGGTACGACTCCGGGTGGCCGGCCGGCAGCCCGACGTACTCGTCGAGCTGTGCGATCCGCGCCCGGGAGGCGTCGACGGCGCCGGCCTCGACCCGCGCGAGCAGGGCTTCGTAGATGGGCAGCGGAGTCGAGCCGGTGGCCACGCCGAGCAGCGCGTCGGGCTTGCGGCGCAGGAGCCCGGCGATGCCGTCCGCGATCAGCTCGCCGCCTGCCTTGGCGTCCGGGACGATGACAACTTCCACGCTGGTGCCTGCCGATCTGAAGAGGGGCCTGTGGTATAGACCAATCTTAGCTAAATCTAGCAGAGAAGGGGGCGCCCACCCAGGATCCGTCCGCCTGCCGGACCGGCCCCTCCCATGGTCGGCCGGGGCGCCCTCCGGAGCCACCGGAGCCGCCTCTCCGCCGGGCCGTGCACCACGCCTCCCGCCGCACCCCCCCTCAGGCGATCGAGCCTCCGGTGGCGTCGATCCACTGACCCGTCACCCAGCGCCCGTCGTGCGCGGCCAGGAAGGCCACCACATCGGCTATGTCCGCGGGCGTGCCGACCTCGCCGAGTGCCGACAGGGCCGCGGCGCCCTTCCACGCCTCCTCGTTCCCTCGCAGCCAGCCCGCGTTGATGTCCGTGTCCACGATCCCCGGCGCCACCGCGTTGACCGTGATGCCCCGGCCGCCCAGCACCTTGGACAGATAGCGCGTGAAGGTGTCCAGCGCGCTTTTGGACATCGCGTACGCGATCAGCTCGGGCATCATCGCGGCGTGGCTCAGGCCGGTGGAGATGTTGATGATCCGACCGCCGTCGCGCAGGCGCTCGGCGCCCTGCTGGGCCAGGAAGAACGCGGCCTTCGTATTCACCGCGAAGATCCGGTCGTACTCCGCCTCGTCGATCGTCGCGAACGGTGCCGAGGCGCCGATCCCCGCGTTGTTGACGAGGATGTCGAGCCCCTCGGCCCGCTCGTCGAACCGCTCCCAGAGCGCCGCCGCGTCCCCGGGCACCCCGAGCTCCTGGCCGATCGCGAACGCCTCGCCGCCCGCCTCCTCGATCGCCGTGACGGTCTCCTTCGCCGCCGTCTCATTGGTCCCGTAATGCACCGCGACCCGCGCCCCGTCCCGCCCCAGGCGCTCGGCGATCCCCCGCCCGATGCCCCGGCTGCCGCCCGTGACCAGCGCCGTCTTCCCCGTGAGCGCACCCATCGGACGCCCCCCTCACTTCCGTAGTGGTCGTTACAGAAAGAAACCGTAGCACCCTTCCGTAGCGTCCGCTATAGAATTCATCCATGACGACGAAAGCGCGCGGCCGGCCCCGCTCCTTCGACCGCCTGACGGCGCTGGAGCAGGCCACGATGGCGTTCTGGGAGCACGGCTACGAGACCACCTCCGTCTCGGACCTCACCCGCGCCATGGGCATCAGCGCCCCGAGCCTCTACGCCGCCTTCGGTGACAAGAAGGCTCTGTTCGAGGAGGTCGTGGAGGCGTACGCCGTCGGTTACGGCGCGTACGGCGGCCGGGCGTTCGACGAGGAGCCCACCGCGCGCGGCGCGTTCGGCCGGATGCTCGTGGAGGCGGCGGACGTCTTCACCGACCCGTCCCACCCGCGCGGCTGCCTGATGATTTCCGCGGCGACCAACTGCTCGAATCCGGAGGTCGAGCAGGCCCTGCGCGACCGGCGCAACAGCAACCTGGCCTCGTTCGAGGAGCGGATCGGGCGGGGTGTCACCGCCGGGGAGCTGCCGGCCGGGACGGACGTCGCGACGCTCGCCCGGTTGCTCGGAGCGGTGCTCCAAGGCATGTCCCAGCAGGCGCGCGACGGGGCGACGAGGGAAGAGCTGGAGGCGGTCGCGGAGGCGGCGATGCTCGTCTGGCCGGCCGTGCCGGCCGCCGGCTGAAGCGGACTCCCGGCCCCGAAAGGCCCAGAAAGACCCGCGGGCCGCGGCGCCTGACGGGACCCTCAACCCGTCCGGCACCGCAGCCCGGAGTTGCCCGGCCGGGGGTGTGCGGTCCCTCGGCCGATGGGAGGTTCCGACGCAGTCAGGGCAGAGAGCGTCGCTACCTCGATCCACCCTCCTGTGCGGGGAGGGCGGAGGTCTTCCAGGATGCCGCATGAGCATTGTGGACTAGACCATTCTGTCTGTCCATCCATGCGCGCGGCATCTTTCCTGGCCCATCCTCCATCACGAACGCCCTGAGATCCAGGTTCATGGCCCCCGAATTCCGCGGGTACGCTCGCACCTGTGCCCTCCATGAACGACCTCGTCCGCCAGCACACCGCTCTGAGTGAGTCCGACCTCGAGTGGCTCCACCTGCTGGTGTCGGAGTGGCAGCTGCTCTCCGACCTCTCCTTCGCCGACCTCGTGCTCTGGGTCCCGACCCTCGACGGCACCCGTTACGTCTCCGTCGCCCAGATGCGCCCGAACACCGGGCCGACCTCCTACCAGGACGACATGGTCGGCCATCTCGTCCCGCGCGGACGCCGTCCGCTGCTCGACGCCGCCCTCGACGAGGGCCGCATCGTGCGCGAGGGCGACCCCGAATGGCGCGAGGAGGTCCCGGTCCGGGTCGAGTCCATCCCCGTACGCCGGGAGGGCCGCGTCCTCGGCGTGATCGCGCGCAACACCAACCTGCTGACCGTGCGGACCCCGAGCCGGCTGGAGCTGACGTACCTCCAGTCCGCCTCCGACCTGGCCCAGATGATCGCCGCCGGCTCCTTCCCCTTCCCCGGCGAAGCGGTCGACATGGACGCCTCGCCCCGCGCGGGCGACGGGCTGATCCGCCTCGACGCCGACGGCATCGTGCAGTACGCCTCTCCCAACGCGCTCTCCGCGTACCACCGGCTCGGACTCGCCGCCGACCTCGTCGGCCAGCACCTCGGCCAGATCACCGCCGAACTCGCCCCCTCCCGGGGCGCCGTCGACGAGGCCCTGGTCAAACTGGCCTCCGGCTACGCCCCCCGCGAAGCCGAGGTCGAGGGCAACGGCGGTGTGATCCAGTTGCGCGCCATCCCGCTCAAGCCCAAGGGCACCCGCATCGGTTCCCTCGTCCTGCTCCGGGACGTCACCGAACTGCGTCGCCGTGAGCGCGAGTTGATCACCAAGGACGCCACCATCCGGGAGATCCACCACCGGGTGAAGAACAACCTCCAGACGGTCGCCGCGCTGCTGCGCCTCCAGGCCCGCCGGATGGACTCCCCGCAGGGCCGCGAGGCGCTCAACGAGGCCGTCCGCCGGGTCGGTTCGATCGCCATCGTCCATGAGACGCTGTCCCAGAACCTGGACGAGCGGGTCCAGTTCGACGAGATCGCCGACCGGGTCATCGCGATGGTGGCCGAGATCTCGCCCGGCAAGGTCACCTGCCGGCGCAACGGCCGCTTCGGCATCCTGGACGCCGAGGTCGCCACCCCGCTCTCCATGGTCCTCACCGAAGTGCTCCAGAACGCCCTGGAACACGCCTTCGCGCAGGGGGAGCAGGGCACGGTGGAGGTCACGGCCGTCCGGGGCGAACCCCGCGCCGACGCCCGGCTGCTGATCACCGTGAAGGACGACGGGCGCGGTCTGCCCGAGGGCTTCGACCCGCAGCGCGCCGGAAACCTCGGACTCCAGATCGTACGGACGCTGGTGGAGGGCGAGTTGGGCGGCAGCTTCGACATGCAGCCCGGCTCCGAGCGCGGCACCCGGGTCGTCCTCGACATCCCCGTCCACCCGCAGAAGTAGCCCGGCCGGCCCTCGTTCGCGGGGGCGCGCACGGGCCGGTACAGCAGCGAGCCCCGGTCCGAGGAGATCGGTCCGGGGCTCGAATGCTGTGGGTTACTGCTGCGCGCTGCGGCTCGGGGGCGGTGATTGCGCACGCGATGTACGCGCCGCTTGCCTCAGGCTGACAGGGGGCTTCAGGCGCTGGCGTTGCGCGCCCGGTTGCGAGCGGCGCGGCGCTTCATCGCGCGGCGCTCGTCCTCGCTGAGGCCACCCCAGACGCCGGAGTCCTGGCCGGACTCGAGCGCCCACTGCAGGCACTGCTCCATGACGGGGCAGCGGCGGCAGACGGCCTTGGCTTCCTCGATCTGCAGCAGCGCAGGACCGGTGTTGCCGATGGGGAAGAACAGCTCGGGGTCTTCCTCACGACAAACGGCGTTGTGACGCCAGTCCATGGCTGCTACCTCTCTTGGTGTGACGTGCGGATTGCTTGTGAATGTGAACGCTTTCACGAATCCCCCCGCAAGTGAAGGGCCGACTGCCAGATGAACTGGTGTGGTCCTGAGTTCGAGGAGGGGTTCTGACTCTCAGTGGAGGCCGGTCTTGCGGGCCGTCCCGAGCGCCATGAAGAGATTCGCAAACCTCGGCTGCGGATACAACCCCTTCCGGAAAGTTTTTTTTGATTCCTCGGTGTCGGCTAGGTCACAGCCGTACTTCTAAGGGGTGGATGGCAGCCTAAACGTTCGAGTGAAAGGACTTTTGGCCCTTCCGCTCACACAATCACACGCAGTGCACGGCGTACGCCTGTGAACGTCACGCTCGTACGCAGTCCCAGGTGGTCGCCGTCCATCTGCAGGGGCAGCGGGACCTTCGAATGCAAGGTGAAGTCGGTCAGGTCGTGCAGGGACAGGGCGTGCTTGCCGTGGGGGCCGCGCTCGGGGGTGGAAGTGAGCAGCTGGGTGGCGTAGCGGGCCACCGCGGGGGCCGACAGACGGCTCAGGCCGAGCACGTCCAGGGCGGTCTCGAAGGACGCCTCCGGGGACGCGTACACCGGACGATTGCCCAGGTAGGTCCAGGGGGAGGTGTTGCAGATTATCGACAGGACCAGGTCCTCGACCGGGTCCTCGCCGGGCCGGTCCAGCGTGATCGTCCCGTGCCGGCGGTGCGGATCGTCCAGGAACTGGCGCACCACCTGGCGGAGGTAGAGGGCGTGCGTCGATCTCTTGCCGCGTTCCCGTTGCTGTTCGACTCGGCCGACGACACCCGCGTCGAAACCGAATCCCGCGCAGAAGGTGAACCAACGGGCCGGAACCGCCTCGTCCTCGCTTCCCGGCGTGCCGGAGGCGAGCCCCAGGCTCACGGTGCGTGTGCGGCGCTCACGCAGCGCGTCGAGGAGCGCGCCGGTCGCCTCCACGGCGTCGTTCGGCAGACCGAGCGCCCGGGCGAAGACGTTGGTCGAACCGCCGGGGACCACCGCGAGGCCCGGGAGCCGCTCCGGATCGGGACCGCCGTGGAGCAGTCCGTTGACGACTTCGTTGACGGTGCCGTCCCCGCCGAGGGCGACGACCAGATCGACATCGTCCGCCTCGGCGGCCCGTCGCCCCAGGTCACGAGCGTGGCCGCGGTACTCGGTGGTGACGGCCTCCAGCTTCATCTCGCTGGCGAGCGCGTGGATGAGGACGTCCCGGGTGCGAGCACTGGTGGTGGTTGCTGCCGGATTGACCACGAGAAGTGCGCGCATGGTCGCCAGGGTACCTACCCGGTGGTACCGGGCCCAGAGGGGCAGGTCGGGGGCACCCGGCTACCCTGCCTGGTATGAGCAGTACGGAGCAGACCGGGGAACGCCCCGCCGAGCAGCCCCCCCGCCCCGCCCGCCTGGCCGCCGCGGCCGCGGTGGCGGGCATCGAGGCGCTGGCCCTGGTGGCCGGCGGGCTCTATGTCCTCGTGACGGGAATCACCGGCGACCCGGACAGTCTCACCCAGGCCGTCACCGGAGGCGCGACCCTGGCCGCGCTCGGGCTGATCCCCGGGCTGGCGGCGCGCGGCCTGCTGCTGCGCCGGGGCTGGAGCCGCGGCCCGGCGATCATCACGCAGATCCTGGCGCTGCCGGTCGCCTGGCAGCTCCTCCAGGCGGACAGCGCGCTGATCCCGGCGGGCATCGCCCTCGCGGTCCTCGCCGTGACGGGCCTGGTGCTCCTGGTGAACCCGGCGACGACCGAGGCCCTGGGCATCGGCCGCCGCGGCGAGGCGTGACCGGCGCCCTGGCCTGAGCGGCGCCGGGACGCGACCGTCGCGGTGGCGTGACCACCGCGGCGCGGCCCGCGCCTGACGCGCGGGCGCCCGCCGCCTACTCCTCGACGAGAAGCTTCTCCCGGAGCTGGGCCAGTGTCCGGGCCAGCAGCCGGGACACATGCATCTGCGAGATGCCGACCTCCTGCGCGATCTGTGACTGGGTCATGTTCCCGAAGAAACGGAGCAGCAGGATCCGCTTCTCCCGCGGCGGCAGGTCCTCCAGGAGCGGCTTGAGCGACTCGCGGTACTCGACGCCTTCCAGGGCCTCGTCCTCCGCGCCCAGGGTGTCCGCGACCGCCGGGGACTCGTCGTCCGTGTCGGGAACGTCCAGCGAGAGCGTTGAGTAGGCGTTGGCCGACTCCAGGCCCTCCAGGACCTCCTCCTCCGAGATCCCGAGGCGCTCCGCCAGCTCGTGCACGGTCGGCGAGCGGCCGTGCTGCTGGGACAGCTCCGCCGTCGCCGTCGTCAGCGACAGCCGCAGCTCCTGGAGCCGGCGCGGCACCCTGACCGCCCAGCCCTTGTCGCGGAAGTGCCGCTTGATCTCGCCGACGACCGTCGGGGTCGCGTACGTCGAGAACTCGACGCCCCGCTCGGGGTCGAAGCGGTCCACCGACTTGATCAGGCCGATGGTCGCGACCTGGGTCAGGTCGTCCAGCGGCTCCCCGCGGTTGCGGAACCGCCGGGCCAGATGCTCCACCAGCGGCAGGTGCATCCGCACCAGCCGGTTGCGCAGCTCCGCCTTCTCCGGGGAGCCCTCCGGCAGCGTGCGCAGCTCGATGAAGAGCGCCCGCGCGCCGCTCCGGTCGTGCGGGTCCGGAACCCGCGGCGGCTCCGTCTCCGTGACCGCGGGCGCCTCCACGACCTCGGGAACCCTGCTGTGCTGCTCGTGCTCGCTCATGTGGACCGCCTGCTCCGTAGCGACCTCGACCTCGACCTCCGGATGCGGCCGCGCCTGCTGCTCAGGGAAGCCGGCCGTCGCGTCCCCGCTCCTCACGCCGGGCCTGGCCCCGCGCCGCGCTGTTTGTACAGGCTGATGGAGACCGTACGGTCCTCGGCCACGGACGACTCGACCTTTCCGGCCAGCGCGGACAGGACGGTCCACGCGAAGGTGTCCCGCTCGGGCGCCCGGCCGTCCGTCGTCGGGGCCGAGACCGTCACGTCGAGGGAGTCGTCCACCAGCCGGAAGACGCAGCTGAGGACGGACCCCGGCACGGCCTGCTGGAGCAGGATCGCGCAGGCCTCGTCGACCGCGATCCGCAAGTCCTCGATCTCGTCGAGGGTGAAGTCCAAGCGCGCCGCGAGGCCGGCCGTGGCCGTACGCAGCACGGACAGGTAGGCACCCGCAGCGGGCAGCCGGACTTCCACGAAGTCCTGGGTCCCGGGCTCGCCTGCGATCTGGGACACCCTCACCTCCAAGGTGGCACAAGCTCATTCGGGGCCCGGGGAGAAAGCCCCCCGAACCGGGCGGTACGCAGTCGGTTGCGCAGTCCGCCGTGACGCTATCGCGATCCGTGCCGCCGTGTCGCCGTGGACCCCGCCGGGCCCCCACCACTCCTGTGACTCATGGTAAGGCCATGAGAACGCACAGTGGCTAGGGGTCGGCAGAGCCCAATTGCGAGCGATCGACGGCACCTTGGCCGCGGAGGGGTGACGTACCCAACCGTCAGACGATCGAACCGTCCACGAAGCACCAGCGCCAGCGCTCGTTCGGCTCGAAGGTCCGCATCACCGGGTGGCCGGTGGTCGAGAAGTGCCCCGTGGCGTGCCGCCCCGCCGAGGAGTCGCAGCACCCGACGTGCCCGCAGCTCAGGCAGATCCTCAGCTGCACCGGATGGGTCCCGTCCGCCAGGCACTCCGGGCAGGTGTCGGTCAGCGGCGCGGGTTCGGGGCGCGGCATTTCGGCAACGTGCGGGCACTCGCTCATGATGGCCAGGTTACGTGGAACGCGGCGCATCGAGACGGGGACGGGGCATGGACGCTCTGCAGCTGGTGGGACTGGTCGCGGCGAGCGCGGCGGTGGCGGGCGCCGCCCGCAGGACGCCGGTGCCCGCCCCGCTGCTCCTGGTGGCGGCCGGCCTCGCCGCCTCGTACGTACCGGGCGTCCCCGACTACACCCTCGACCCCCACATCGTGCTGCCGCTGATCCTGCCGCCCCTCCTCTACACGGCCGCGGTGGAGTCCTCGTACCTCGATCTGCGGGCCAACATCCGGCCCGTCGCCCTGCTCTCCGTGGGGTACGTCCTCTTCGCGACGCTGGCGGTCGGCTGGCTGGCGTACAACCTGGTGCCCGATCTGCCGCTGACCGCCGCGCTGGTGCTCGGCGCGGTGATCGCACCGCCGGACGCCGTCGCCGCGACCGCGATCGCCCGCAAGCTGGGGCTGCCGAACCGGATCACCACCATCCTCCAGGGCGAGTCACTGGTGAACGACGCCACCGCGATCACCGCCTTCAAGGTCGCCCTCGCCGCGGCGGTGGGGGAGGGCGTCAGCTGGGCGGGCGGGATCGGCGAGTTCGCCCTCGCGGCGGTCGGCGGCATCGGCGTCGGCCTGGTGCTCATGGTCCCCATCCACTGGCTGCGCTGCTGCCTGGACGGCCAGGCCCTGCTCCAGAACACCCTCTCCCTGCTGATCCCCTTCGTCGCCTACGCGGCGGCGGAGGAGGTCGGCGCCTCCGGAGTCCTCGCCGTGGTCGTCGTCGGCCTCTTCCTCGGCCACCGCAACTGGCAGGTCGACTTCGCCACCCGCCTCCAGGAGGAGGCCGTGTGGAAGATGGTCGCCTTCATCCTGGAGTCCTCGGTCTTCGCGCTGATCGGACTGCAGCTGCCGTACGTCGTCCAGGGCCTCGGGCAGTACGGCATCGCCGAGGCGGCCTGGTACGCCGCCGGGGTCTTCGTGGCCGTGGTCGTGGTCCGCTTCCTCTGGGTCTACCCGGCCACCTTCCTGCCCCGCTGGATGTCCGAACGCATCCGCGCGCGCGAGCCGGGCGTGGACTGGAGGGCTCCGCTGATCGTCGGCTGGGCCGGCATGCGGGGCGTGGTCTCCCTCGCCATCGCCTTCTCCATCCCCGTGATGACGGACGGCGTGGAGTTCCCCGCCCGGAACCTCGTCCTCTTCCTCACCTTCACCACCGTGATCGGCACGCTGGTGGTGCAGGGCCTGACGCTGCCGCCGCTGATCCGGCTGCTGAAGCTGCCCGGCCGCGACACCCACGCCGAGACCCTCGCCGAGGCCCAGGCCCAGAGCGAGGCGTCCCGGGCCGCCCAGGAACGCCTCGACCTTCTCCTGGCCGACGAGTCCAACACCCTGCCCCTGCCGCTCGCCGACCGGCTCCGCACGGTCCTGGAACGCCGCCGCAACGCGGTCTGGGAACGGCTCGGAGCGGTCAACGACGTCACGGGGGAGACGGCGGACGACACCTACCGCCGGCTGGCCCGCGAGATGATCGACGCCGAACGCGAGGTCTTCGTCCGGCTCCGCGACGAGCGCCGCATCGACGACGAGATGATGCGCACCCTGCTCCGCCGCCTGGACCTGGAGGAGGCGGCCGCCTACCGCGAGGAGACGGCCTAGGCCGTCTCCGGAGAGTCCCGCCTGGCCCGCGACGCCTGTCACGAGCTCCCCCGTAGCCCTTCGGGCACGGGAGGTGCCCCCACGCTGCGTTGTCGGGATCACCCGAGTACGCCCAGTACGAGGGCGACCCTCCGCCTTGCGATCGCACGCACCAGACGCCGCGGGCCCTGCCCTGCGGGCAGACGGCGCTACTTTCCGGACACGCCCTAGAGGGGCGCCCTCAGCGCGGGGGCGCGCCCGTGATCACGGCGGCGATCCGGGTTCCCGGGGCGAACGCGCCCTCCTCGGCGAGGGTCACGAGCCCGAACAGCATTTTGGCCACATACAGTCGCTCGATGGCGAGTTCATGCCGCGCCTCGAAGTCCGCCGCGAACGCGTCGAGCGCCGGGCTCGTACGGGCGTAGCCGCCGCAGTGGAAGCGGTCGTCGAGGCTCCAGTCGCCCCGTGGACCGCCGAACGCGGCGGCCTGGAGGGCGCGTACCTCGGCGCCGAGGAAGCCGCCCTTGAGGACCGGCACGCCGATCGCCCGCCGACCGGGCGCGAGGCCGCCGGCGAGGCCCGCGAGGGTACCGCCCGTGCCGCAGGCCACGGCCACCACGTCCGCCGCCCCGGACAGTTCACGGCCCAGCTCCGCGCAGCCCTCGACGGCGAGCGCGTTGCTGCCGCCCTCGGGGACCACGTACGTCCCGGCGGGGGCGTCGGCGAGGAGCGCGGCCCGCACCTCGGGGTCGTTCTTGGCGCGGTACGTGGAGCGGTCCACGAACACCAGCCGCATCCCGTCCGCCGCGCAGCCCGCGAGCGAGGGGTTCAGCGGCCGGCCGGCCAGCTCGTCCCCGCGCACGACCCCGATCGTCTCGAAGCCGAGCAGGCGTCCGGCGGCGGCCGTCGCGCGCAGGTGGTGGGAGTACGCGCCGCCGAAGGTGAGGAGCGGGCGGCCGTCGGCCGCCCGCAGGTTGAGCGCGAGCTTGCGCCATTTGTTGCCGGGCACGTCCGGATGGATCAGGTCGTCTCGTTTGAGCAGGAGCCGCAGACCGCGGCGGGTGAAGCGCTCGTCCGCGACCGGCTCCAGGGGGGACGGCAGCCGCGGCCGCAGCCGGGCGAGGGAGTGGTCGAACGCGTTCACCAGGCCATTGTCCATGGCGGGCCCGTCCCCTGGGGGAGGGCGGGCGGTCGTCGAGGGCGGGACCGGGCGGGCGGGGCGCCGCGGGGAGGGGGCGGGGCCGGGGTGCAGGGGTTCCGCGCGAAGGTGCCGGTTCGCCGGGGGCCGGGGCGCCGGGCCGCTACCTCAGGCGCTCGCCGATGCGCTGCCGCATGGAGGCCATGGTGAAGCCCCGCGGGTCCACCTTCCCGGGCTGCCACTCCAGGTGGCCGATGACCGAGCGCTGGGACCAGCCGTGCGCGCGGCACACCGCGGCCGCCGCCTTCTCGATGGCCTCCAACTGCACCTTCGGCCACGGATCCGTCCCGTTGCCGAGGTTCACGCACTCGAAGCCGTAGAAGTGCCGGTTGCCGTCGACGGTGGCCTCGTTGTCCGGCGGCAGGCCCCGCTCGGCGATGACCGCCCGCAGGACCTCGTCGTCGCCGGCGCCGGCATGGTTCGCGCGGCCGTAGCCGACCAGGTGGACGGTGCCGTCCTTGGCGATCACGCCGTGGCAGAGGGGCCCCGGCAGCGAGGCGTGGCCGTCGCGGCAGAGCCGGACCGAGTTCGCGGTGCCCCGGGTGACGGTGTGGTGGATCATCACGCCGTGGACGGGGCCCCACGGGCCCTTGTGGTTGCGGTTGTGGGTACGCCAGTCGCCGACCTCGACGACCGAGAGTCCCTCGTCGCGCAGCGCGTCGAGGAACCTGCTCGCGGACAGGGGTGGTGCCATGGACCGACTCCTTCGGATGAGCTGGACGGGAGGAGACGCTGGTACCTGAGTACCGGAGTCTCCCGCTCCGCGACCATCCGTTCGGACCGTGTGCGAGCCGATTCGGACAACGGCCCGTTCGGCTGTCAGAAGGGGGGCTGTTCGAGTGGAAACAGGGGGACATGCCCAGCTGGAGCCGGTCCAAGCCACTCGTTTGTGTAATGGCGCGCGCACTCTCCGTGCTGAAAGGCTTCGTCTCGCAGTTCAGTCATACGAGAGGGAGTTCCATGTCCGTTGGTTCGGTTGGCGACGAGGTCCGCGTGGATCAGGCAGGTCCGCAGCAGAGTCTCGGTACCGCCGCCGCGCGGAACCTCGCGACCACCACCAAATCGGCCCCGCAGATGCAGGAGATCACCTCCCGGTGGCTGCTGCGGATGCTGCCGTGGGTGCAGGTCCAGGGCGGTACGTACCGGGTGAACCGGAGGCTCAGCTACTCCGTGGGAGACGGGCGTGTCACGTTCGTGCAGACCGGCGAGCGCGTCGCGGTCATCCCCGCCGAGCTCGGTGAACTCCCCGCCCTGCGTGGTTACGACGACGAGCTGGCCCTCGTGGAGCTGGCGTCCCGCTGCCGCCAGCGGGAGTACGCGGCCGGCGCGGTGATCGCCACCGCCGGCGAGCCCGCCGACCGGGTGTTCCTGCTCGCCCACGGCAAGGTCGAGCAGCTGGGCGAGGGGCCCTACGGCGACGAGGCGATCCTCGGCGTCCTCGCCGACGGCTCCTATTTCGGCGACAGTTCGCTGACCCAGGAGGGAGCCACCTGGGAGTGGAGCGCCCGAGCGGCCACCGCCTGCACCGTCCTCGAGCTCACCCGTGACGACGTGCGCAACCTCGCGGACCGCGCCGACTCGCTCGCCACCCACCTGGCGGGCGTCGCCGCCCTGCCCCACCAGCGCACCAACAAATACGGCGAGGCCGCGATCGACCTCTCCGCCGGCCACGTCGGCGAGGCGGTCGTCCCCCACACCTACGTCGACTACGACGCCTCGCCGCGCGAGTACGAACTGTCCGTGGCCCAGACCGTGCTGAAGGTCCACAGCCGGGTCGCCGACCTGTACAACCAGCCGATGAACCAGACCGAGCAGCAGTTGCGGCTCACGGTCGAGGCGCTGCGCGAGCGCCAGGAGCACGAGCTCGTCAACAACCGGGAGTTCGGCCTCCTCTCCAACTGCGACTACGGCCAGCGGCTCCAGCCGCACGACGGTGTGCCCAGCCCCGACGACATGGACGAGCTGCTCTCCCGCCGTCGCGGCTCCAAGATGTTCCTCGCCCACCCGCGCGCGATCGCGGCCTTCGGGCGCGAGTGCAACCGCCGGGGACTCGTGCCCGAGTCCATCGAGATCAACGGCAACCGCATCCCGACCTGGCGCGGCGTGCCGATCTTCCCCTGCAACAAGATCCCGGTCTCGGACGCCCGGACCACCTCCATCATCTGTATGCGTACGGGTGAGGCGGACCAGGGCGTGATCGGCCTGCAGCAGTCCGGCATCCCGGACGAGATCGAGCCGAGCCTTTCGGTCCGCTTCATGGGCATCGACGAGCAGGCGATCATCTCGTACCTGGTCACCGCCTACTACTCGGCCGCCGTGCTGGTCCCGGACGCCCTCGGAGTCCTGGAGAACGTGGAGGTCAGCCGCTGGCGCTGAGCCGGAGCGGACGGGGCCCCCGAGCCTTGCCCGGACCCCCGCCAGGGACCGGGGCGGGGGCCCCGTCCCGCCCCGGTCCCGGACGCCCGGGAAGCCCTCGGCGGGGCCCCGGCCCCGCCGAGGGGAGAGCCGAGCCACACAGACAGGAAGGTGACCGTGACCACGACCAGCGCGGATGCCATGACCGACGGCGGCCAGGGCGCCGCGGCATTCCTCGACGAGACCAGGACCGTCGTCCACCCCCAACTGCGCCGCACGGTGGAATCGCTGCCGGGCTCGATACGGCGCGTGGCGATGTACCACCTCGGCTGGGAGCACGCGGACGGCACACCGGCCGCCGAACAGGCGGGCAAGGCGATCCGGCCGGCGCTCGTGTTCGCCGCCGCCCGGGCGCTCGGCGGCGACCCCGCCCCGGCGGTGCGGGCGGCCGCCGCGGTGGAGCTCGCCCACAACTTCACCCTGCTCCACGACGACATCGTGGACGAGGACCCGACCCGTCGGCACCGGCCCACCGCCTGGACGGTGTTCGGGATCCCGGACGCGCTGATCGCCGGGGACGCCATGCTCGCCCTGGCCCTGCGCCTGCTCGCCGAGGACGGCCATCCGGCGTCCGCCGCCGCCTCGGCCCGGCTCACCGCCTGCATCATCGAGCTCTGCGCCGGACAGCAGGCCGACTGCGCCTTCGAGCAGCGCGCCCCGCACGAGGTGTCGCTGGAGGAGTGCCTGGCGATGGCCACGGCCAAGACGGGCGCCCTGCTGGGCTGTTCCTGCGCGGTGGGCGCCCTCTACGCCGGGGCGGGCGAGGAGGAGGTCGCGGCGATGGACTCCTTCGGCCGCGAGGCCGGGCTCGCCTTCCAGCTCATCGACGATCTGATGGGGATCTGGGGCGACCCCGACCGCACGGGCAAACCCGCCGGTGCCGATCTCGTCGCCCGCAAGAAGTCGCTGCCGGTGGTGGCGGCGCTCGCCTCGGGGACCGAGGCGGGGGAGGAGCTGGCCGCTCTCTACGCCCGCCCGGTGCTCGACGGTCCGGCGGTGCGGGCGGCGGCGGACGCCGTCGAGCGGGCGGGCGGCCGGGACTGGGCACAGACCCAGGCGGCCGACCGGATGGGCCGGGCCGTGCAGCAGCTGGCCCGGGCGGTGCCGGACCTGTCGGCCGCGGGGGACCTGCTGGCCCTGGCGGAGTTCGTCACCCGCCGGACGCGGTGAGGGGCGGGCGGTCCGCCGGCACGATCCGGGTGACGACCGTGTCGATCAGCTCGTCGAGCTCCCGCTCGGCGTGCAGACCGGGCACCGTCAGGTGGTCCAGGAAGAGGCCGGTCAGCGCGAGGTAGAGCAGCCGGACGGTCTCGGCGTCACCCGGCATGCCCGCCGCCAGGTGCAGGCGGGTGTTCTCGTCCAGGTCCGCGCGCAGGACCGTGGTGAGCCGGTCGCGCAGCTCGGGGCGCCGGGTGGCTTCGAGGCGCAGCTCGAAGAGCCCCAGATAGCAGGTGCGTTCGGCCACCATCCGCCGGGCGGTCCACCGCATCAGCTCGGCGACGAGCTCCCGGCTCGGCTCGGGCCGCAGGGCCGTGTCGACGGAGGCGGCGTCCGGAGTCAGCCGTACGAAGATCCGTTCACCGACCTGGGAGAGGAGCTGGTCGCGGTCGGTGAAGTAGTTGGACGAGGTGCCCGTCGGGACCCCGGCCCGGGCGTCGACCGCCCGGAAGGTCAGGCCCCGGGCGCCCTCGTCCGCCAGCACCTCGATCGCGGCGTCCAGAAGGGTCGTTCGCCGCTCCGGGTTCCTTGCCATGCCGACTCCTCGTAAAAAGATCTTCTTCTGATAAAGCCTTGCGCAACCACTACAGGTGAAGCACTATAACCGTCGTGGTTGCGATCGCAGCCGCCTTCCCGCATAGAAGAGGACCGGTTTGCGCAAGCTCACCTACTACATCGCCTGCTCCATCGACGGCTTTATCGGCGACCCGAAGGGCGACGCCTCGTCGATGTTCGCGTTCCACGCGGGCGAGTACGGGGCGGCCATGACCGCCGAGTATCCCGAGACCTTCCCGGCGCACGTCCGGCACCTGCTCGGGATCGACCCCTCCACCGCCAACAGGCACTTCGACACCGTCGTCCAGGGCATGGCCTCCTACCGCCTCGCCCTCGACATCGGCGTCACCAGCCCGTACGCACACCTGCGGGAGCTGGTCGCCACCCGCTCCCTCACCGAGTCGCCCGACCCTCACGTCGAGCTGATCGCCGACGACCTGGTCGGCCGCATCCGCGAACTGAAGGCCGAGGACAGTCCGCTCGGCATCTGGCTCTGCGGCGGCTCGACCATCGCCGGAGCGCTGATCGAGGAGATCGACGAGCTGATCATCAAGACCTATCCGCAGGTCTACGGCTCCGGCATGCCGATGTTCGGCGCCGACTTCACGCCCCGCGACTTCACGCTGGGGGCGGTGCGCGCCTACGACAACGGCGTCCTCGTGCGGACGTACACCAGGAAGCGGTGACATGTCGCGCGCCCTACCCTGGAGGTATGGGCACCGACCATCGCCTTACCGGTCACGATCCACAGGCCGAGCCGGTCTGCCCGGCCTGTGGACGGCCTGTCGGTACGGCCATCAGGCGGCACAAGGTCCTGGGCGCATGGGTGCCGCTCTGGGAGGCACGGCCGTGCCCCCACGCGGACTGTGCCCTCGTCGGCCGCCGCGCGGACGGCTCCCTGCCGCGCGGCGCCGAACCGGAGGGCACCCGGCCGGGGGGCACCGGGGCGGCGTAGCCCGGCGACGCCGACGATGCCGGAGGCACCCGGGCCGGTGGGTCACGCGCGGGGCGCGGAAAACGCGGGGGCAGGTGGCGCGGAAGCCACTACCACGCAGGTGACCGGCAAGAACGGTGAGACCGGGAGAAGTCCGGCCCCCGGGTGACCGGCCGCGCGGTGGAGCCGGTCATACCGCTACAGTCCGCGCATGTCATCGGAGTCGACAGAAGTCTGGACCGGCTGGTACCGGGACCGCGGCGGCGCGGAAGCGATCGTCATCACGGTGGACGGCCGTCAGGTGTCCACCCGCATCAGGGGAATCGAGTACACGGGCGCGGGCTTCGGCGCGCTCCGCGCGGCCGACGGGAGCGGCGAGCCGCTTACCGGGTGCGTCCTGGAATGGGACCTGCCCCTTCCCGTCGTCCTTGAAGGGGTCGCCGAGCAGGCCACCCTGGGCTGCCTGCTGGCCCTCGGGGAGCGGGTGGACCTCAGCCTGACCCTGCACTACGGCGGCGCCGCCTACGAATCCGGGATCGCCGGCGGCGACTTCGAGGAGGCGCTCGCCCGGGTCAGGCGCCAACTGCCCGCCGGGGCCGCCTTCGGCCGCCCCGTGCTGCAAGCCGCCTGACCCGGCGGCTCCGGCTCCCGGGTTCTCTCCGCCCTGCCCGGCGGGGTGCTCCCCGCCCCCGGTCGGCGCCGGGGGCGGGGAGCCGTCGGATCAGGGGGTCTTGAACGCCGACGCGAGACCGTAGCGCCAGAGCTGGTCGACCCGGGCGCGTTCCTGCGCGTTCGGCGTCGCGTTCTGGCACGAGGTGCCCGGACCGCCGCCGGACATCAACTCGCTGCACGGGCCGGAGTAGCGGTCCGGCAGACCGAGGACGTGCCCCGTCTCATGGGCGGTGACACGGGTGGAGTTGTACTGCTGGTTCTGCCGGTAGTCGAGGAAGATGTAGCCGCTCCCGTGGCCGTCCGTGCTCGCGTACGAGCCCCGGGAGTCGTTGCCCTCGTAGTAGCGGAAGTCGGGGTTGCTGCCCTCCACCAGCCGCACGTTGACCACGGAGCTGTTCCATATCTGGGTGCTCCGGGAGATCTGCGAGCGGAACGAGGGCGCGTTGGCGGCGCTGTACACGACGGTGACGGCGGCCGCGCCCGGCGCGGCGGCACGCTTCTTCGCCACCGACTTCACGACGGCGTCGAAGAACGCCTTGTTCGCCTTGGCCTCCGCCGTGGATCCGGCGTAGGCCGCGAACCCGGCGGGTGCCGCCACGGCGGACGGGGCGACGGTGGTGGCGGAGGCGGTGGGGGCGGCTCCGAGTGCGGCGGCGAGGCCGAGACCGAGGGTCGCGGCGAGTGAGGCGGTGAGGACCTTGGGGCGTCTCATGGGGGGCTCCTCCTGATCGGTTGGGGAGAGTGTCGGGGGAGCCGGGGCGTGCGCGGATGATGGCAGCCGCCGATAGCCCGAACGCATCACCCCCGCCCCGTCGGCCCCAACCGCCCCCGCCCGCACAGGAATTGATGCGACGCAGGTGTCTGGTGCGACGGGGGGTGCCGCCCTACCCTCTGGGTCATGGAGCTGGAGGTGAGGCATCTGCGCGCGCTCTGCGCCATCGCGGACACCGGAAGTCTGCACAAGGCCGCGCGCCACCTCGGCATGAGCCAGCCCTCGTTGACCACCCAGCTGCGCCGGATCGAGAACGCCCTGGGCGCCGAACTCTTCTCCCGGAGCCGCACCGGCTGCCGGCCCACGCCCCTCGGATGGGCCGTCCTGAGCAGGGCCCGGCCGCTGGTCGACCAGATGGCCACGCTGATCAGCGAGACCAGGGCCGCGGCGGCCCGGACCGACGGACCGCTGTTACGGGTCGGATCGACCGCCAGCCGCGCACTGCCGGGCTGGCTGCGCCGACTGCGCCAGGGAAGCCCGGTGACCGACATCGCGCTGCACATGGACGTCTCCGCCAACGCGCTGCTGCGCGCGGTCGCGACCGGCCAGCTGGACGTGGCCTTCGTCCACGAGGTCGAGGGGTGCCCGCTGCGGGTCCCCGAGGGCCTTCAGGCGCGGGTCCTGGTGGAGCGGGAGCCCCAGTTCGTCTCGATGGCCCGCGACCATCCGGCCGCCGGGCGGGCGGTGGTGGACCTGACCGACCTCGCCGAGGACCGCTGGATGGTCGACCCGACCGTGGACGGCGAGTGGGACGGGCTGCGCCGGGTCCTGCGCGAGGCCGGCATCGACCCGCCGCTGCTGCACGGCGACTACCACACGGCGGCCTCGCTGATCGCCCTGGGCGAGGCCGTGGCGCCCTGCCAGCCCACCTCCGGCCCCCGGGAGGACATGGCCATCCGCCCCCTGCGGAACGACCCGCTGGGCGTCCGCCTGCTGCTCTACGCCCGCCCGGGACTCCCGCTGGAACCCCTGTACGCCGACCTCGCGGCGGCCTACCGGGAGGCGGCGCTGCGGGCGGCACCGTACCGGCGGTGGCTGCGGCGGCACGGGATGTCCGTGGGGCCGTGCATGATGACGGCATGACGGATCTTGTGGACGAGGCCGCGCCGCTCTCGCCGCCGCGGGGACATCACGCTCGGGCCGTACGGTCGTTCGGGGCGCGGGAAGCCGGCGGGCAGCTCGCGGCGCGCGACCGGGTCGGGGCGTGGGCGGCGGCCGTCCTCGCCGGCGGGGAGATCCGGTGACCGCCGCCCGCGTCCGCCACGCACGCCCGGAGGACCTGGAGCGGGTGGCCGAACTGGCCGCCGAGCACGCCGCCTACGAGAAGTCCCCGCCCCCGGCCCCGGGCCTCGCGGACCGGCTCGCCCGCCTCCTCTTCGGCCCCGAACCCACCCGCCTGCGCTGCCTGGTGGCCGAACTGCCCGACGGCACCCTGGCGGGCTACGCATCGTGCGCCCCCGAACTCTCCACCTGGGACGCCGCCGAATACCTCCACCTGGACTGCCTCTACCTCTCGCCCACCCAGCGCGGCCTGGGCCTCGGCCCCCTCTTCATCACCGCCCTTCACACCGAGGCCCGCGCCCTCGGCCTGACCGAACTCCAATGGCAGACCCCCGCCTGGAACGAGGGCGCCATCCGCTTCTACGACCGCCTGGGCGCCACCTCGAAGCCGAAGCTCCGCTACTTCCTCCCGGTGGACCCGGGGTAGGGCCAAGCCCCGGCGAGCAGGCGGAGCCCTGACGAGCGGCGGAAGGTCGTCCGGGCTGCCGCCTCGGCCCGCCCCACAACCGGCCGGAAAAGACCGCACCCGGGCCCCCAGGGACGCCGGGTTCGGCGGTCTGGGGGTCCGGGTGCGGACAGCTAAGCGGCGCGACCCGCGAAAGTGCGGGTCAGACCGCCTAGAGGGAGATCAGGCCTTCTTCGTCTCCCAGAAGATGCGGTCGATCTCGGCGATCAGCTCGAGAGCCTTCTCGCCGGTCTTCGGGTCCGTCGACGCCTTGGCGGCCGAGAGGGCCTTCAGGGTGTCGTTGATGAGCTGGTGCAGCTCCGGGTACTTCTCGAAGTGCGGGGGCTTGAAGTAGTCGCTCCACAGCACCGACACGTGGTGCTTGGCGAGCTCCGCGCGCTGCTCCTTGATGACCGTGGCGCGGGCGCGGAAGTGCGCGTCCTCGTTGGCCTGGTACTTCTCCTGGACGGCCTTGACCGACTCGGCCTCGATCCGGGCCTGGGCCGGGTCGTAGACACCGCAGGGGAGGTCGCAGTGGGCGCTGACCTTCACCTTGGGGGCAAACAGGCGGGAAAGCATGCAGCTGGTCCTTCCTCGTGATCGTCTTCTCAGGTGGGAGATTACTCCCCGAGAAGCGTGTTTTCGCGAGCGCCCCCTGAGGCTTAGGGCAAAAGTCCAGGGTCACCATGGGACTCGTGGAGGAGTGGACGATCGGACCGGGAGGTGCCGGATGACGGAATCGGGGCGGGAGCCGGGGCGGGGGTCCGGGCCCCTGTTCGGGATCGCCGAGGTGACGGGGGTGTCCATGGTGCCCACGCTGCTCCACGGTGACCGGCTGCTGGTGCACTACGGAGCGCTCCCGCGACCCGGGAGCGTGGCCGTGCTGCGCCACCCGCTCCAGCAGGATCTGCTCATCGTCAAGCGGCTGGTCGAGCCCCGGGGCGACGGCTGGTGGGTGCTCGGCGACAATCCCGCCGCCGAGGGGGACAGCCGGGTCTTCGGGGTGGTGCCCGCCGAGATGGTCCTCGGCCGGGTGCGGGCGCGCTACCGCCCCGTGACGCCCGGCCGCCGGCGTTCGCCCCTCGTGGTCCTCTCCTGGCTGTTCTCCGCCCTCAGGCCCGTCGTGACGGTCCGTTCCTACGGGGCGGAGCGTTCGGCCTCCAGGCGCTTGCGGGCCCGGTAGGCGGCCACGTTGGCGCGGGTCGCGCAGCGGTCCGAGCAATAGCGGCGGGAGCGGTTGGTCGAGGTGTCGAGGTACGCGTTCCGGCACGGCGAAGCCTGGCACAGGCCGAGCCGGTCGGCGCCGAACTCCGTCAGGTGGAAGGCGAGGCCCATCGCCGCGATCGCCGCGTAACCCGCCGTCGCGTTCGAGGGGTGGTCGGCGAGGTGCATGTGCCAGCGCGGCCGCCCCTCGTCGTCCAGATAGTCGTGGCCGGAGATCTGCGGGCTGACGGGGAACTCCAGCAGGAGCGAGTTCAGCAGGTCCACGGCACGGGTGTGGTCGCCCTCGTCGGCCGCGGTGAAGACCCCCCGCAGCCGGCCCCGTACCGACCGGAAGCGGGTCACGTCCGCGTCCGTGGTCCGCCGCGCCATCTGCGAGGCCGTGCCGAAGAGCTCGCGGACCGCCTCGACGGAGGTGAGGGAGTCCTTGTTGCGGGCCGGCTCCTCGGTGTTGACCAGACGCACGGCGTAATCCGAGTAATAGGCCAGTTCCACTTGTAGTCCTTACTCCGGCGGTCTAGGGTCTGGGCGACAGGGGGTAACGGCTGTTTCCCCTTCGAGGGTATTACGAAGAGGGCGAGGTTCGGCGATGACGGACGCGGCGACGACCGGAACCGACTGGGCGGCCTGGCAGCAGAGCTGGGACCGTCAGCAGGAGTGGTACATGCCGGACCGGGAGGACCGGTTCCGCGTGATGCTCGACATGGTCGAGGCCGTGGTGGGGACGGAGCCCCGCGTCCTGGACCTGGCGTGCGGTACAGGGAGTATCACGGACAGGCTCCTCAAGAGGTTCCCGAAGGCGACCAGTACCGGCGTCGACCTCGACCCCGCCCTGCTCGCCATCGCCGAGGGCTCCTTCGCCGACGACCCGCGCGTCACCTTCGTCACCGCCGACCTCAAGGACCCGCAATGGGTGACCCGGCTCCCGTACGGGACGTACGACGCCGTGCTCACCGCCACCGCGCTGCACTGGCTGCACACCGAGCCGCTGACCGCGCTGTACGGGCAGCTCGCCGGCCTCGTCCGTGACGGCGGCGTCCTCATGAACGCCGACCACATGATCGACGAGACCACGCCCCGCATCAACGCCGCGGAGCGGGCCCACCGGCACGCCGCCATGGACCGGGCCAAGGCCGACGGAGCCCTCGACTGGGCGGCGTGGTGGGCCGTGGCCGCCCAGGACCCGGTCCTCGCCGAGCCCACCGCCCGCCGCTTCGAGATCTACGGCGAGCACGCCGACGGGGACATGCCCTCCTCCCGCCGCCACGCCGAGATCCTCCGGGCCGCCGGCTTCGCCGAGGCCCGGCCGGTCTGGGCCTCGCCCTCCGACACCCTCGTCCTCGCGGTGAAGTAGACCGCCGCCGGCGCCCGGCCCGCGAAGGCTCCGACGCCCCGGACAGTGCGGACACGGGAAGGGGCGGTACGGGAGATCCGTACCGCCCCTTCACGACGTACCGCCTACAGCACCTTGGACAGGAACGCCTTCGTCCGGTCGTGCTGCGGGTTGGTCAGGACCTCGCGCGGGTGGCCGGCCTCGACCACCACGCCGCCGTCCATGAAGACGAGCGAGTCGCCCACCTCGCGGGCGAAGCCCATCTCGTGGGTGACGACGATCATCGTCATGCCCGACTCGGCGAGGTCGCGCATGACGTCCAGGACGTCACCCACCAGCTCCGGGTCGAGCGCCGAGGTCGGCTCGTCGAAGAGCATCAGCTTCGGCTCCATCGCCAGCGCGCGGGCGATGGCGACACGCTGCTGCTGGCCGCCGGAGAGCTGCGAGGGGTAGCTCCCGGCCTTGTCGGCCAGGCCCACCCGGTCCAGCAGCCGCTCGGCCCGCTCGCGGGCCACCGCGCGGGACTCGCCCTTCACCTGGATCGGCGCCTCCATGACATTGCCCAGGGCCGTCATGTGCGGGAACAGGTTGAAGCGCTGGAAGACCATGCCGATGTCCCGGCGCTGGGCCGCGACCTCGCTGTCCTTCAGCTCGTAGAGCTTGTCACCCTTCTGGCGGTAGCCCACCAGCTCGCCGTCGACGTACAGCCGACCCGAGTTGATCTTCTCCAGGTGGTTGATGCACCGCAGGAAGGTGGACTTGCCCGACCCGGACGGGCCGATCAGGCAGAACACCTCACCGTTGTTCACCTCGAGGTCGATGCCCTTGAGGATGTGGGCGGCACCGTAGGACTTGTGGACGCCCTCGGCCTTCACCATTGCCGTCATGTGTTTCACCGCCGCCAGTTGGAGAGGGAGAGCATGTTCGCCTTGACCTTCTGCCACGGCGTGGGCGGCAGCGAGCGCAGCGAGCCACGTGCGTAATGCCGCTCCAGGTAGAACTGGCCGACGCTGAACACCGACGTCAGGATCAGGTACCAGATCGAGGCGACGAAGAACATCTCCATCACCGCGAACGAGGTCGACGCGATGTCCTGGGAGGCGCGCAGCAGATCCGGGTACTGCACGGCGACGACCAGGGACGAGGTCTTCAGCATGTTGATGAACTCGTTGCCGGTCGGCGGAATGATCACCCGCATCGACTGCGGGAGCACCACGCGCCGCATCGTCTTCGCCTGGCTCATGCCCAGGGCGTGCGACGCCTCCGTCTGACCCTCGTCGACCGACTGGATGCCGGCCCGGACGATCTCCGCCATGTACGCGCCCTCGTTGAGGCCGAGACCCAGCAGGGCGGCCAGGAAGGGGGTCATGACATCGGTCATCTCGTCCTTGTAGAACCCGATGTTGAAGATCGGGAAGATCAGGGCGAGGTTGAACCAGATCAGCAGCTGCACATAGACCGGCGTGCCGCGGAAGACCCAGATGTAGAGCCAGGCGACCGAGCTGGTCACCGGGTTCTTGGAGAGCCGCATGACGGCGAAGAGGACACCGAGCACCAGACCGAGCGCCATCGAGGCGACGCTGATGAGGATGGTGTTCCCCAGGCCCTCCAGGATGCTGGGGTCGAACAGCTTCTCCGGCACGGTCGCCCAGCGCACGTCGCCCTGCGAGAAGGCGAACGCGAGGAGGACGAGGAGGGCGACGACCACGACGCCGGCGACCCAGCGACCGTAGTGGCGGACCGGAATGGCCTTGATGGCCTCCGGCGGGATCCCGGCCGGGGCGGGCGACGCCCCGGCGGGAACCTTGTCGAGCTTGTCAGTCACTGCGACTGCCCTTCAGTGGTGCGTGGGGGTCAGGAGCCGCCGTTGATCTTGGCCGCGGGGATGGCACCGTCACCGGCGTTCCACTTGTCGAGCGCGGCCTTGTAGGTGCCGTCCTTGATGATCGCGTCCAGGGCTTCCTTCAGCGCGTCCCGGAGCTGCGTGTTCTTCTTGTCCACCGCGATGCCGAAGAGACCGGCGTCCGTCTTGTTGGCGATGGCCTCGAAGTCGTTGCCGCCGCCCGCGGTCTGCGCGATGTACGCGGCGACCGGCGAGTCGTTCAGGTCGGCGACCGCGCCGCCGGCCTTGACGCGGGTCTGCGCCTCGGCGTCGGTCGGGAAGGACTCGAAGGTGAGGGCCGGCTTGCCGTCCTTCTTGCACTTCTCGGCCTGGTCCTTGGCGGCCTGCTCGTAGGTCGTCCCGCGCTGCACGGCCAGCTTCTTGCCGCACAGGTCGTCGAGCGACTTGATGTTCTCCGGGTTGCCCTTCTTCACCAGGATGCCGGTGGAGGCGGTGAAGTAGTCGACGAAGTCGACACCGGTGCCGGTCTTCTTGCCCTTGTCGTCCAGGCCCTCCTGGCGGGCCTTGGTGTCGGTCATCGAGGACATGACGATGTCCGTACGACCGGTCGGCAGGGCGGTGAGCAGCGTGTCGAAGGTGCCGCTGGCGAACTCGAACTTCACGCCGAGCTGCTTGGAGAGGGCGGCGGCGATGTCGGGGTCGACACCGACGATCTCCGCGCCCTTCTTGAACTCCATCGGGGCGTACGTGGCGTCCGTGCCGACCTTGATGACGCCGGCCTTCTGGATGTCGGCGGGCAGCTTCGAGAAGAGCGGGGCCTTGGAGGCGCCGCCGGAGGCGCTGGCCTCGGGAGTCTTCGCGCCCTCGGTCTGGTCTCCACAGGCGGTCAGCAGCATGGAGCCGGCGACCGCGATGGCGGCGACCGCGGCAAGACGGGAGGTGCGGGTCTTGGCGGCGGTCGTACAGCGCGTGGAGCGTGCGGTCATGGTCGGGTTCCTCCGGCGTGTGAGGGAGTTGCCATAGGCCGCGCACGCACCTTCGGGTGTCGCGACCTCGTGTGATTACGGCATCTTGCCATTCGGACCACCCCAAACAGGGGGCCCCGCATGTCAAAATCGGATAACGGGTGACCCCCGAACCCGGACGGACCGCTCCCGCAAGGCCGCACCTTCTCCGGGGATACCTGATACGGACCGGAAAATCTCCGGTTGATCTCGCCATTCGGACGACACGAAGCGCGCGAATTCGTGCTCTCGGGTATCAGTCAGGACATGGGGTGACGTGTCCACCCAGGACAACGTGACGATACGGCCGTATGAGTCGCATCACCGCTCCAATTCGGACTCGTCCGCGGTGCCGTCTGTCCGGTAAGAAGGATCCTTACACCCCTCATCCGGGGCTCAGGGCGCGTTGTGCGGCGCGCCCGCGCGGCTACCAGACACGGTGGCCGCGGGACCCACCCACCCCTCCTCAACCAGGAGCGGCCACCCTCAAATGATGAAGACTTAAGGGGTCAACCCAATGGCAGCGGAGATCGTCAACCCTCGCAGCGACAGCGGTCCGGAAGGGGCTCAGGAAGAGCCCTTCGATCCGGCCTTCGCGCTGCACCGCGGCGGCAAGATGGCCATCTCGGCCACCGTGCCGCTCCGGGACAAGGACGACCTGTCCCTCGCGTACACGCCCGGAGTCGCCAAGGTGTGCACCGCGATCGCCGAGCAGCCTGAGCTGGTCCACGACTACACCTGGAAGTCGCAGGTCGTCGCGGTCGTGACCGACGGAACGGCAGTGCTCGGCCTCGGCGACATCGGCCCGGAGGCCTCGCTTCCGGTCATGGAGGGGAAGGCCATCCTCTTCAAGCAGTTCGGAGGCGTGGACGCGGTGCCGATCGCGCTCGCCACCACCGACACGGACGAGATCGTGGAGACCGTCGTCCGGCTCGCCCCGTCCTTCGGTGGAGTGAACCTGGAGGACATCTCGGCGCCGCGGTGCTTCGAGATCGAGCGCAAGCTCCAGGAGCGCCTCGACATCCCCGTCTTCCACGACGACCAGCACGGCACCGCCGTCGTCACCCTCGCCGCGCTCCGCAACGCCGCGAAGCTGACCGGCCGGACCCTCGGTGACCTGCGCGGAGTCATCTCCGGCGCCGGCGCGGCCGGGGTCGCCATCGCCAAGTTCCTGCTGGAGGCGGGGCTCGGCGACGTGGCCGTCGCGGACCGCAAGGGCATCGTGAGCCGCGACCGCGACGACCTCACCCCGGTCAAGCGTGAACTCGCGGAGCTCACCAACAAGGCCGGCCTCTCCGGCACGCTGGAGACCGCCCTGGCCGGCGCCGACGTCTTCATCGGCGTCTCCGGCGGTACGGTCCCGGAGGCGGCGGTGGCCTCGATGGCCCCGAACGCGTTCGTGTTCGCCATGGCCAACCCGAACCCCGAGGTCCACCCCGACATCGCGCACAAGTACGCGGCCGTCGTGGCGACCGGCCGTTCGGACTACCCCAATCAGATCAACAACGTGCTCGCCTTCCCGGGCATCTTCGCGGGCGCCCTCCAGGTCCGGGCCTCCCGGATCACCGAGGGCATGAAGATCGCCGCGGCGAACGCGCTGGCGGACGTGGTCGGCACCGACCTCGCCCCCGACTACGTGATCCCGTCCCCGTTCGACGAGCGCGTCGCCCCGGCGGTCACGGCCGCCGTGGCGGCGACGGCCCGCGCCGAGGGCGTGGCGCGCCGCTGACGCGACGGCACACACGAGGGGTGTGAGAGGGGTCCCGTTCCTTCCGAGGACGGGGCCCCTCCGTGCGTCCCGTGCCCTGTCGAGGGCGGCCCCTCCGTGCGTTCGAGAGGTGCCGGCGGGGCGGCCGCGAGGGCTGTCGCCAGGGACATGCGTCACACCGTGGCATGGTTCCGTGACGGAGCCGCTGACCCTACGCTCAAGGTCATGTTCGCTGCCTACGCCGCCCGCATCGACCGCGACCGGCCCCTGAACGGACTCGAGCTCGGCGAGCGCCCCGAGCCCGAGGCCCGCGCCGGCTGGACCACCGTCACCGTCAAAGCCGCCTCCCTCAACCACCACGACCTCTGGTCGCTGCGTGGGGTAGGGCTGCCGGAGGAGAAGCTGCCGATGATCCTCGGCTGCGACGCGGCCGGCATCGACGAACACGGCAACGAGGTCGTCCTGCACTCGGTCATCGGCCAGACCGGCCACGGAGTCGGCCCTGACGAGCCCCGCTCCATCCTGACCGAGCGCTACCAGGGGACCTTCGCCGAGCGGGTCACGGTCCCCTCCTGGAACGTGCTGCCCAAGCCCGCGGAGCTCTCCTTCGAGGAGGCCGCCTGCCTGCCGACCGCCTGGCTCACCGCGTACCGCATGCTCTTCACCAACGCCGGCGTGCGGCCCGGCGACTCGATCCTCGTGCAGGGCGCGGGCGGCGGCGTCGCCACCGCGGCGATCGTCCTCGGCAAGGCCGCCGGCCTGCGGGTCTTCGCCACCAGCCGCGACGAGGCCAAGCGCAAGCGGGCCGTGGAGCTCGGTGCCCTGGAGGCGTACGAGCCGGGCGCGCGGCTCCCGCGGCGTGTGGACGCGGTCATCGAGACCGTCGGCGCGGCCACCTGGTCGCACTCGGTCAAGTCCCTGCGGCCGGGTGGCACGCTCGTCATCTCGGGCGCGACGAGCGGCGACCGGCCGTCGCACGCCGAGCTGACCCGGATCTTCTTCCTGGAGCTGAAGGTCGTCGGCTCGACGATGGGCTCCAAGGACGAGCTGGAGGACCTGCTGTCCTTCTGCGCGGCCACCGGCGTCCGCCCGGTGATCGACGAGGTGCTGCCGCTGGACCGCGCCCGCGAGGGCTTCGAGAAGATGGCCTCCGGCGACCTCTTCGGAAAGATCGTCCTCACGACGTCTTGATGGTTCGTCAGATGTACTGATGGGATCTCCGGCACCGCGAACTCTTCGTCGTGCCGGAGGTCCCCGTGTTGCGAACGTCGCCCACCATACGAACATCGCTCGCCGTGCGAACGACCCTGGCGGCAGGCGTCCTCGCCGCCGCTCTGCTCGCCGCGCCGCTCGCCCCGCCGCCCCGGCCCTCGCCGCCCGCGCGGTGACCGCCGGCTCCGGCGGCGGCGCGATACCCGCCCTCACCGACGAACAGGGCCGGGTCCTCACCCTGCGCGGCTGGAACGTCGAGGACAAGGCGAACCGCGGCGAGCAGGCCCTCGCAGCCGTCACCGAGCGGCACTTCCGGGACATGCGGGCCAAGGGCTTCAACTTCGCCCGGCTCCTGATCTTCTGGGACGACCTGGAGCCACGGCCCGGCCGCTACAGCCAGTCCTATCTGCGGAAGATCGAACGTGTCCTGGGCTGGGCCCACAAGCACGACGTGCAGGTGCTGATCGACGCCCACCAGGACGTCTTCGGCCCGGCGTTCGGCCACCGGGGCGTGCCCGAGTGGGCGACCCGCACCGACGGGCTGCCCTTCACCCCGCACCCCGACGACTGGTTCGCCGAGTACTTCGAGCCCGCCGTGCAGCGGGCCTTCACCCATCTCTACGAGGACGAGGACCTGCGGCGCGCCCAGGCCCGGATGTGGCGGGTCCTCGCCGACCGGTTCGCCGACCATCCCGCCGTCCTCGGCTACGACCTCATCAACGAGCCGATGGGCGAGCTGCGGGAGGGCGAGGAGCTGCCGGCCGCCGCCCGGCGGATCGAGCGCGAGCACCTGACCCCGATGTACAACCGCCTCGCGGACGCGGTCCGCTGGGTCGACCGGGACACCTGGATCTTCGTCGAGCCCACTCCGATCGTCGGCGAGGGCGTGCCCACGGGCCTCGGCAGGATCCACGACCCGAAGATCGTCTATGCCCCGCACTTCTACAACACCGCCATGGAGGCGGGCGCCGACTACGACCCGGAGGCCGGCTGGATCGAGGCGTACGAGCGGGCGGTGACCCGTTACCCCGAGGCGTACCGGGTCCCGGTCGTCGTGGGGGAGTGGGGGCCGCTCAACAACGCGCTGCCCCGCATGAGCCGCTTCTACCGGGACGCGATGGCCTCTCTCGGCCGGTACGGCTCCGGATGGGCCGGCTACGTGTGGTGTTACGGCGGCGGCTACTGCGCGGTGGACGGCGCCGGGGCCTTCCGTACGAACAAGGAGCTGACGGCCGAGCCGTACGCGGAGGCGGTCGCGGGCACCGTCCGCTCCTCCGCGTACGACCCCGGGAGCGGGGTCTACCGTCTGGAGTACGACTCCGGGCGGCGCGGCCCCCGCCTGACGAGGCTCTCCCTGCCGCCGGGCGACTGGACGGTCACGGCCCACGGCAAGGCGGTCGTGCTGCGCGAGCGGCCCGGCGCCGCCTGGGTCCTGGCCACCCCGGGCGCCCGGGTGACGGTCACCGTTACCCGGGACCGAGACCACTGAGGCCGCGACTGAGGCCGGGACCGGGACTGAGACCGAGATCGAGACCGCGACCGAGACGGGCTTCCGGGCCGGCTCTGAGGCCGGGCCCGGGTCCCCGGACCGGTCGTGCGGCGGGGACGTTAGCCCCTGTCTCTCTCCTGTCCCTGTCCCTGTCCCTGTCCGTGTGCCGGCCCCCGCTGCCCGTCCTTCTGGGCGGGCGTCAGCAGGGCGGTGATCCGGTCCGCGGCCGTCGACAGGTGGCCGCGGGCCGTGGCCAGCTGGTCGGGGGTCACGCCGTGGTCCCGGGCCGTGTCGCGGATGTCGTCGCGGAAGCGGTCCAGGAGACGGTCCAGATCGCGGGCCGGGTCGCCGGTGGGGGTGTGGTCCTTCGCCCACTCCGACGCGGCCTGCTCCGGGGTCTGCGGCTGCTGCGCCGTGCCCTTGGCGTGCACACCGGTCACCAGGCCGCCGAGCTGGGCGGTGATGTCCGAGAGGCCCTCCCAGACGCCCTTGGGCCAGTCGCCCCGGGCGAACCGGTCCTGCACCTGCTCCTGCACCTGCTGGGCGATCCGCTGGAACTCCTTCGCCTCGCTCCGCGCCGACTGCGCCTCGGCGCGGGCCTGGCGGGTCTGTTCCTTCCACTCCTGCTTGGCGCGGCGCAGCTCCTCCTTGACGTCGGCGAACGAGGAGTCCTGGCGTCGGGTCTCGCTCGCCGCCGCGCGCATCTCGCTGCGCAGCTTGCCGGCCGCACCGCGCACGTCGTCACGGATCTCGGAGGCCAGCTCCGACACGGACTCGCGGATCTCCCGCTCGAGGTCGGTCAGTTCGCCGCCGCGGCCGGCCAGCTCGGCGCGGCCCGCGTCGGTGATCGAATAGACCTTCCGGCCGCCCTCGGTGGCGTGCGTGACCAGGCCCTCGGCCTCCAGCTTGGCCAGCCGCGGATAGACCGTGCCCGCCGAGGGGGCGTACAGGCCGTGGAAGCGCTCCTCCAGGAGGCGGATCACCTCATAGCCGTGGCGGGGCGCCTCGTCGAGGAGCTTGAGGAGATAGAGGCGGAGTCGGCCGTGGGCGAAGACGGGCGGCATGTCAGAGCACCTTTCCGGAGGTGGTGGACGCGTCGGGGGCCTCGCCCTCGGCGGGGGCCGGGTCGGGGCGGCGCAGCAGTGCGATGGAGCCGGAGACGGTGGTCGCCTTGAGCGTGCCCCGGCCCGCCCCGAGGGTGCCGGTGATGCTCTTGGAGCCCCACTGCCCCGCCACCCGCAGGTCGGCGAAGGCGTTGGTGACGGAGCCGCTGGTCGTGTTCGCCTGGACCCGGGCGTCCGTCGGGTGGGGCAGCCGGATGGCGACCTCCCCGGAGACGCTGGTGAGCCGGATGTCGGCGGGCGGTCCTTCCCGGTCGGCCGGGTCGAGATCGATGACCATGTCCCCGCTGACCGTCTCGGCCTTCACCGAGCAGCCCGCGCCCTCGATCACCGTGACGTCGCCGGTCACCGAGTTGACCCGCAGCGCGCCCGTGACCGCCTGCGCCTCCAGGCTGCCGGAGACGCTCTCGGCGTGGACCGGTCCGGAGAGACCGACGAGCGTGGTGTCGCCCGTGACGCCGCGGATGTCCGTACGGCCCCGGATCCCGGAGACCACCGCGCCGGCGCCGACCACGCCCACCTCCACGTCCACCCCGGCCGGGACGGCGACGGAGACGACGGCCCTGCGGCGCAGGCCCTCGCGGTCGAACCACTTGAGGAACCCCTTCCAGTGCAGGTCCTCATAGCTCACGGTCAGCGTCGAGCCGTCCTGGGTCACGATCAGCGGCGGTCCCTCGATCTCGGAGACCTCCAGGCGCGCCGCACTCTCGTCGGTCCCGACGACGTTCACCGCGCCGCCGACGATGCGGACCCGCAGCCGGGTCACGGGCTCGGGCAGGGTGAGCTTCCTGGGCTCGGCGACGGACCACTCTGTCATGGTGCTGACCTCCCGTTTGACGACGCGATGCGCGACGCCCGGTCTCCGGCACGCCGACGCGGTGACGCATCACGCAACATATCGCGTCTCCGAAAGACACGATATATCGCGGTGGTCGGAAGTCAACCCTCTCCGGGGGCGCCTGGGGACATCCGGCTCGCCCTCGGGCCACCGGAATACCCCGAACCGTGACAAATTGGCCTAGCGTATGGGCCATGAACGCGACATCCGGCGTCCGCCCCGTCGGGGCCCTGCTGCTCTGCCGTGCCGACCCCGCGGCGGTCCGCCCGCCGGCCCAACTGCTGCGGGAGGAGCTGCTCCTCGCCCCGGCAGGCAGCGAATGGAGCGTCATCGTCCCCGAGGGGAAGCCGTGGCTGCACGGCGGCGAACCCGTCGACCGGGTCGTCACGGGCTGGGCCACCGCGCTGGCCGTCTCCGCCGCCACCTGGCCCGTCCTGGCGCTCTGGTGGGACGAGGACCGGGCCGGGTTCACCCTGGCCAACGGCTTCCGCCGCACCGTCGGCTACACCTGGCTGGCGGCCGGCACCCCGGCCGGCGAGGACGAGGCCATGCGCACCTTCGCGGCCCGGCTCGCCCTCGACCCCGTCCTGGACGTCCAGGACCTGGAGCCGCTCACCGAACCCGACGCGGACGCCGATGCCCACAGCAGGCTCATCGGTCTGACGGCGGTCCTCGCGCGCGTGGGCCTGGATCTGCCGGTCGGGCTCACCCCCGGCGAGAGCGCCGACCGGCTCCGCTCCGTCGCCCTCGCCCAAGGGGCGGAAGAGCTCGAATGGTCCGGCTGGCGCGAGGCCGTACGCGCCGAACTGGCCGCGGTGGAGGAGGGCCGCCTGGGGCCGTACCTGCGCGGGCCCCGGGCCCGGCTCCTCGGCGCGGCCCAGCTGGGGGCCGGCCTGCCGCTCCTCGCCTGGGGCCTCGCCCGCCGCAGCGGCGGCTGGGCGGCGGCGGGAGCCCTGCTCGTCGCCCACGGGGGACTGGGCCTCGCCTACGACCGGATCCGCGGGACGTAACCCCCCACCGGACCCCTCACGGGCTCCAGCGGCCCCTGCCGTCCCCGTCCGGACGGCTTCCCTCCGGTCCTACTCCTCGTCCTCGTCCTCGTCGTCCAGGCGCGCCAGCCACGTTGCCAGGCGCTCGACGGGCACCTCGAAGTCGGGGTTGAGGTCCACGAACGTACGCAGCTGCTCGGCGAGCCACTCGAAGGAGACCTCCTCCTCGCCGCGCCGCTTCTCCAGTTCCTCGATGCCACGGTCAGTGAAGTACATGCGCTCAGGATAGGCCGTGCGCCCCAGGCCGGGACGGGCGCGTACGCCGGAGGCCCGGCCCCCTCGCGGGGTGCCGGGCCTCCGTACGCGGAACGTACCGGAACAGCGGGATCAGGCGTCGAAGACCTCGTTGACCAGCTGCTGCTGCTCGGCCTGGTGGCGCTTGGCCGAACCGACCGCCGGGGACGAGGAGTGCGGACGCGAGATCCGGCGCAGGCGCTCGCCGTGCGGGATGTCGGCGCCGACCGCCAGGTCCAGGTGGTCGATCAGGTTGAGCGCGATGAACGGCCAGGCACCCTGGTTCGCCGGCTCCTCCTGCGCCCACAGGTACTTCTCGGCGTTCGGGTACTTGGCGATCTCGGCCTGGAGCTCGGCACCCGGCAGCGGGTACAGGCGCTCCAGACGGATGATCGCCGTGTCCGTGACACCGCGCTTCTGCCGCTCGGCCTCCAGGTCGTAGTAGACCTTGCCGGAGCAGAAGACGACCTTGCGGATGTCGGCGGCGTTCGTCGTACCCGCCTCGACGGCGGAGTCGCCGATCACCGGACGGAAGCCGCCGGTGGTGAACTCCTCCACCTTCGACGCCGCGGCCTTCAGGCGCAGCATCGACTTCGGGGTGAAGACGATCAGCGGCTTGTGGTGCGGGTTGTGGACCTGCCAGCGCAGCAGGTGGAAGTAGTTCGACGGCAGGGTCGGCATGGCGACCGTCATGTTGTCCTGCGCGCACATCTGGAGGAAGCGCTCCGGGCGGGCGGACGAGTGGTCCGGGCCCTGGCCTTCGTAACCATGCGGCAGGAGCAGCGTGACGCCGGAGGTCTGGCCCCACTTCTGCTCGGCCGAGGAGATGAACTCGTCGACGACGGTCTGCGCGCCGTTGACGAAGTCACCGAACTGGGCCTCCCAGATCACCAGGGAGTCCGGGCGGGCCAGGGAGTAGCCGTACTCGAAGCCCATCGCCGCGTACTCGCTGAGCAGCGAGTCGTAGACGTTGTAGTGGGCCTGGTCCTCGGCGAGGTAGAGCAGCGGGGTGTAGTCCTCGCCGGTCTCCTGGTCCACCAGGACCGCGTGCCGCTGGCCGAAGGTGCCACGGCGGGAGTCCTGGCCGGACAGCCGGACCGTGGTGCCCTCCATCAGCAGCGAGCCGATGGCGAGGGTCTCGCCGAAGCCCCAGTCGATGGTGCCGTCGTCGATGGAGGCCGCGCGGCGCTGCATCTGCGGCATCAGGCGCGGGTGGACCGTGACCCGCTCCGGGATGCTGACCTGCGACTCGGCGATCCGCTTCACGACCTCCTGGGAGACCGCGGTGGTGACGGCGACCGGGAACTCGGGCTGGGCGTCCGGGACGTGCGCCGGGGCCGGCGCCGAGGTGGCCTCGCGGACCTCCGCGAAGACCTTCTCCAGCTGGCCCTGGAAGTCCTGGAGCGCCTGCTCCGCCTCTTCCAGCGTGATGTCGCCGCGACCGATCAGCGACTCGGTGTACAGCTTGCGCACCGAACGCTTCTTGTCGATCAGGTTGTACATCTGCGGGTTGGTGAACTGCGGGTTGTCGCCCTCGTTGTGACCGCGGCGGCGGTAGCAGATGAGGTCGATCACGACGTCCTTGTTGAACGTCTGGCGGAACTCGAAGGCGAGCCGCGCGACGCGGACCACGGCCTCCGGGTCGTCGCCGTTCACGTGGAAGATCGGCGCCTCGATCATGCGGGCCACGTCGGTCGCGTACATCGAGGAACGCGAGGACTCCGGGGCGGCGGTGAAGCCGACCTGGTTGTTGATGACGATGTGGACCGTGCCGCCGGTGCGGTAACCGCGCAGCTGCGACATGTTCAGCGTCTCGGCGACGACGCCCTGGCCGGCGAAGGCCGCGTCGCCGTGCAGGGCGACGGGCAGGACGGTGAAGTCCGTGCCGCCCTTGTTGATGACGTCCTGCTTGGCGCGGACGACACCCTCCAGGACCGGGTCGACCGCCTCCAGGTGCGAGGGGTTGGCGGTGAGCGAGACCTTGATCTGCTCGCCGTCCAGGCCGGTGAAGGTGCCCTGGGCGCCCAGGTGGTACTTCACGTCGCCGGAGCCGTGCATCGACTTCGGGTCGAGGTTGCCCTCGAACTCGCGGAAGATCTGCGCGTACGACTTGCCGACGATGTTGGCGAGGACGTTCAGGCGGCCGCGGTGGGCCATGCCGATGACGACCTCGTCCAGGCGGGACTCGGCGGCGGAGTCGATGACCGCGTCGAGCAGCGGGATGACGGACTCGCCGCCCTCCAGGGAGAACCGCTTCTGGCCGACGTACTTGGTCTGCAGGAAGGTCTCGAACGCCTCGGCGGCGTTCAGCCGGCGCAGGATCCGCAGCTGCTCCTCGCGCTCCGGCTTGGAGTGCGAGCGCTCGACGCGGTCCTGGATCCACTTGCGCTGCTTCGGGTCCTGGATGTGCATGAACTCGACGCCGGTGGTGCGGCAGTACGAGTCGCGGAGCACGCCGAGGATGTCGCGGAGCTTCATCATCGACTTGCCGGCGAAGCCGCCGACCGCGAACTCGCGCTCCAGGTCCCACAGGGTGAGGCCGTGCTCGGTGATGTCCAGGTCGGGGTGCTTGCGCTGGCGGTACTCCAGCGGGTCGGTGTCGGCCATGACGTGGCCGCGGACCCGGTAGGAGTGGATCAGCTCGAAGACCCGCGCGGCCTTGGTGACGTCGTCGTCGTGCGAGGCGTCGATGTCCTTGAGCCAGCGGACCGGCTCGTACGGGATGCGCAGGGCCTTGAAGATGTCGTCGTAGAAGCCCTCCTCGCCGAGGAGGAGGTTGGCGACGATCCGCAGGAACTCGCCGGAGGCGGCGCCCTGGATGACCCGGTGGTCGTAGGTCGACGTCAGCGTCATGACCTTGGAGATGCCCAGCTTGTTCAGGGTGTCCTGGGAGGTGCCCTGGAACTCGGCGGGGTAGTCCATCGAGCCGACGCCCATGATGACGGACTGCCCGGGCATCAGACGCGGCACGGAGTGGACGGTGCCGAGGCCGCCGGGGTTGGTCAGCGAGACCGTGACGCCGGAGAAGTCCTCCATCGTCAGCTTGCCGACGCGGGCGCGCTTGACGATGTCCTCGTAGGCCTGCCAGAACTCGAAGAAGTTCAGGGTCTCGGCCTTCTTGATGCCGGCGACGACGAGCTGGCGGTCGCCGTTGGGCTTCACCAGGTCGATCGCGAGACCGAAGTTCACGTGCTCCGGCTTGACCAGGGTCGGCTTGCCGTCCTTCTCCGCGAAGGAGTAGTTCATCGACGGCATGGCCTTGATCGCCTGCACCATGGCGTACCCGATGAGGTGCGTGAAGGAGATCTTCCCGCCCCGGGCGCGCTTGAGGTGGTTGTTGATCACGATCCGGTTGTCGAAGAGCAGCTTCACCGGGACGGCGCGGACGGACGTGGCCGTCGGCACCTCCAGCGAGGCGTTCATGTTCTTCGCCACGGCGGCGGCGGGGCCGCGCAGGGTGATCAGCTCGGGACCGGCCGGGGCCTCGGCCGCCGGAGCGGCGGCGGGCTTCGCCGGAGCCTGGGCCGGGGCCTTGGCGGCCGGGGCCGGCGCCTTCGGGGCCGGAGCGGCCGCCGCGGGCTTGGCGGGCGCCTGGGCCGGCGCGGCCTGGGCCGGAGCCGCCGGAGCCGCCGGGGCGGCAGGCGCGGCCTGTGCGGGGCCCGCCTGCGGCGCGGCGGGCGCGCTCGGGGCCGGCGACGTGGCCGGCGGGGTCGGGGTGGCTCCGGCCGCCCCCGCGGCGGCGGGAGTCTCCGAAGAGCCGGGCTTGTAGTCGGCGAAGAAGTCCCACCAGGCACGATCGACCGAATTCGGGTCCTGGAGGTACTGCTGGTAGATCTCGTCGACGAGCCACTCATTGGCGCCGAAGGCGGTCGCAGGGTTCTGACCCTGCCCGTCTTGGTCGGTGGAGATGCTCGAGTTACTGGGGGACTGAGACGACACGGCGGTAACCGCCCTCTTCCGCTTCACAAGGTGATGGACAGCGGAAATAAAGGCTACGCCTCCCTGGCCGGGAGGTGCAGGCCGGGCACTCCAACGTCGCGCAAGTCACACTTGACGGAGCGTTTCGGGGCATGGAATGGCGGGAAACAAGCGTGGTTCTGCCCTCTCCCGGGTAGGGGAGACGGGGGTTGCGGCCCCCTGGGGCCCGCAACCCTGACCACGTACCCGCGGGCCTGGTCCTTCCGGTTCGAACCCTACGTCAATCCCGCGCCGGAGGGCCGCCCGGAAGGGTGACCTGGATACGGCAGCCGCGTGACGATTCGGCCACTCCGATCTCCCCGCCGTGCAGATCCACCGCCCAGCGGGCGATCGCCAGCCCCAACCCTGTGCCGCCGTCGCTGCCCGGACCCGACTGGGCCGGCACCGATCCCCGGTTGAACCGCTCGAAGACCGTGCGGCGCAGGTGCTCCGGGATGCCCGGGCCCTCGTCCTCCACCTCCAGCGCCAGCGAGTCCGGCCAGGCCCCCCGCCGGGCCCGTACGGTCACCCGGCCGTGCGCGGGCGAGTGCTTCACCGCGTTGTCGATGAGATTGGCCATCACCTGGTGCAGCCGCTCCGCGTCCGCGTGCGCCGTGAGCTCCGGCGGCGAGACGTCGAGGTGCAGATGGACGTCCGTACGCCGGTGCAGGCCGGAGGTGGTCGTCAGACCGCGCTGCGACGCGGCCAGATTGGCCTCCCGCAGCACCCCCGACAGGTAAGGCCACACCTCGAACCGCCGTGCCTTCAGCGTGACGACACCGTTGTCAAGACGTGACAGGTCGAGCAGGGTCTCCACCAGCCGGCCCAGCCGCTCGGTCTGCTTCAGCGCCGTCCGCATCGTCTCCGGGTCCGCCTCGGAGACCCCGTCGACCACGTTCTCCAGAACCGCTCGGAGCGCGGCGATGGGCGTCCGCAGCTCGTGCGAGACATTCGCCACCAACTCCTTGCGGTGCCGGTCGACCGCCTCCAGGTCGTCCGCCATCCGATTGATCGTCGAGGCGAGGTCCCCCAGCTCGTCCCGGCGGTCCGCGCCGCGCACCCGCCGGCTGAAGTCGCCGCGCGAGATCGACCCGGCCACCGTGTTCATCTCGTCCAGCGGCGCCGTCAGCGACTGCGCCACGAACTGGGTGATCAGCAGCGTCGCGATCATCGCGAAGACCGTGATGTACCGGAACTCCGTCGAGGTCCTGATCGCCACCAGGGCGAGCCCGGAGGTCAGCAGGACCGCCCCGACGACCAGCGTGCCCAGCTTGGTCTTGATCGAGATGGCGATCCGGCGTCTCGTACGCGCCTCGCGGCGGATCACGGCGCCGGTGTCTCCAGGGCGTAGCCGACGCCGTGGACGGTACGGATCCGCTCCGCCCCGATCTTCCGGCGCAGCGCCTTGATGTGGCTGTCCACGGTCCGGGTCCCCGAGGCGTCCGCCCAGTCCCACACCTCCGCGAGCAGCTGCTCCCGGGAGAGGACCGCGCGGGGGGTGTTCGCCAGGCAGACCAGCAGGTCGAACTCGGTGGGCGTCAGATGGACGTCCTCGGCCCGGACCCGGACCCGGCGCTGCGCGTGGTCGATCTCCAGCTCGCCGAGGCGCAGGATGCCGCTGCGCGGGGTCACGGCCGCCATCGCGGCCCGCTCCACCCGCCGCAGCAGGACGTGCACCCGGGCGGCCAGCTCGCGCATGGAGAACGGCTTGGTCATGTAGTCGTCGGCGCCGACGCCGAGCCCGACCAGCATGTCCGTCTCGTCGTCCCGGGCGGTGAGCATCAGGACCGGCACGGGCCGCTGGGCCTGGACCCGGCGGCACACCTCCAGGCCGTCGAAGCCCGGGAGCATCACGTCCAGCAGCATCAGGTCCGGCTGCCAGGCCTCCGCCGCGTCGACGGCCGCCGGACCGTCCGTCGCCGTCTGGACGAGGAACCCCTCCGCCCGCAACCGCGCGGAGATCGCATCCACGATCGTCGTGTCGTCCTCGACGACCAGCACACGCCGCTGCGCGCCCGGAGTGGCCGCCGCACCGTGGTGAGTGGTGTGTGTCTGCTCCATTGCCCTGCCTTGCGTAGCTGATGTCGGTCAGCAGCGTAGAGGCAGCGGCGGCGTCCCGGCTACGCAGGCCTGATGCCGAGGTGCACCACGTCCGGGACGCCCCGGGCAACCGGGATCTCTTCCGTCCGTACCCCGCTGAATCCGGCATTCCGCAAGGTTGCTTCGAAATCGGCGGACGGCTGCGCGGACCAGACGGCGAGGATCCCACCGGGGTTGAGGCGGGCCGCACAGGCCGCCAAACCCTCGGCGGAGTACAGGGATTCGTTGCCTTCGGTGACGGTCCAGCCCGGGCCGTTGTCGATGTCCAGACAGATCGCGTCGAAGGTGTCGGGGGAGTCGTGCAGGTACTCGATCATGTCCGTGTGCAGGATCACGCACCGCGGATCCGCCAGGGCGGCGCCCGAGACCGCGGCCAACGGGCCACCCCGGTGCCAGTCGATGATCGCGTCCTCCCGCTCCACCACCGCGATCCGCGCCCACCGCGGGTCGGCGGCCGCGTGCGCCAGGGAGAAGCCGACACCGAGACCGCCGATCAGGACCGAGGCGCCATGACGTCCGCCGAGCGCCTCCATCGCCGCGTCGATCAGCGTCCGCTCGGAACGCCCATCGGAGGTGTCCATGAGGAACGTGCCGTTCACGATGATCTCGAAGTCGTCGCCGCGGCGGCGCAACACGACCTCTCCGTACGGTCCCTCGCGGCGGTCGAGGGTGACGGGACTCGACATGGTTCTCGCTCCGATCTCGGGCTCGGCGGGTCGTCCCGCCATCCTATTTTTTTGGAGGCTCGGTTCGCCTCCGGGGCCTGAGAGTCGGACTCACACGGCCGTACGTGCTCGCTCCCTCGTTCCTCGGGAGCTGCGCGCGCTCGGCCGTGTTCCCCCGACGGCCCCTTCGGCTCACTCGCCAGAGGCACCTGGGGAGGAGGCGGCAGTTCTCCGGCGGGTCCTTCGGTGAGGCGCGGCGTCGTCCGGGAGGCGGGGGTACGGGCCCGGGCGGGCGCACCGACCGGTGTCGGGGACGCGGTGCGGGGTCAGGGGGTCGTCGGCGGGCCGCCGTCGGGAAGGGCGTCGAAGACCCGCCGCAGGGCCGCCGGAAGCTCGCCGTCCGCGGCGACGACGACCCGGTACCGGTGCGACACGACGTACCGGAAGCCGTCGAAGACGGGCTTACCAGTGGGGCGTACGGGCACCGCCGCGTACGCCGGGGCCTCCAGCGCGGCGCGGAGTTCCGCGACCTGGGCGGGGGTCATCCGGCCGGTCCGCGCCGGCCCGGTGCCGGAGCGGGTGGTGTAGCCGCCGTCGTAGTGGACGACCAGCTGGTTGTTCACTCCGGCGTAGCCGCCGCTGACGCCGACTTCGACGAGGACTTCCCGCGGGCCCGGCCGGTGGTCGCTCGCCGTCGGGGTCGGCGGGACGCTCACCTCGGGCGGAGCGGAGGGCGGGGTCGGCGCGTCGGAACCGGGCGCCGTCGTGGGGGAGTAGGCGCGGGGTGGGGGCGCGTCCGGCCCGCAGCCGGCCACGGTCAGCGCCGCGCCCAGCATCACCGCGACGGCCCACAGCCTCGCGTACGGCCGACGGTCCCGCCCCGTCCGCGCGCCCGTGTTCCGGCCGACCCGCCTCACGCGCCCACCCCTCTGTCCCATGCGCCCGAGCATGCCTTCCGGCGGGTCCGGTTGAACAGAGGCCGGGTGAGGGCATCCGAGCCGACAGCCGGGCGCCGAGAGCCGGCGGTCGGAGCCGGGGGCACGGTCCATCCGTGACGGCAAGACAGCCGGCTTCAGGCACGCACGATCCCGGTGAGCGGACCCTCGTACCGCCACCCCAGCGTCCCGTACAGGCCGATGCCGTCCGTCGTCGCCGAGAGGACCCCTGTCACCGCCCCGGTCTGCGCGGCGGCCGCTTCGAGGGCGCGCATGACGTTGGAGCCGAGGCCGCGCCGGCGGTGGGCGGGGTCGGTCTCGACCTGGTCGGCGACCGCCGTCGAGCCGGTCGGGGCGATCTGCCCGCGCGCGGCGAGGGTGCCGTCCGGGGCGAGGATCCTGACGCGGATCACGCCGTCGGTGACCTCGGTCGTCCGGGCGTACCCCTCCGGCGCGGGCGGACGCACGCGCGCGTCGAGGCGCTTGCACATCATGAAGCCGGGGTCGTCGGGGATCGACCAGCCCGGAGTGATCCACTCCGCGGCCTCCTCGGCCGTCGCCATGATCTTCAGCCAGGCGTACGGCTCGGTGACGTCCGCGCAGAGCTTGCCCACCGAGACCGCGTCGGGGGCCGGCAGGACATGGCGGAAGACGTGCCGCGGCAGGCCGACGTCGATGCGGTAGCCCCAGGGCTCGGGGACGGCGGGCGGGGTGCCGCGTGAGACGGTCCAGCCCGCCACCCACGCGGCTGTAATAGCTCCCATATCCATGGAGGTATTACATCGGCAGGGTGGCGGGCCGCGCGAGGGTGATCGCTGAGAGCGAACGGCGGCAGGGGAACATTCGGAGGCTCACATGCATTGAGTCGGCATAGCTCAACTTGACTGCCGAAGGGGAGATCATGACTGCCGAGTCCACGGAGTACCCGACGCTCACCCTGCCCGTGCTGCCGCTCGACGACGAGGTGGTGCTGCCGGGGATGGTGGTGCCGCTCGACCTGTCCGACGCCGATGTACGCGCCGCGGTGGAGGCCGCCCAGGCCGCCGCGCGCTCCGGCTCCGCCGGAGCCGGGGACGGGGCGGGTGGCGGTGCGGGCAAGCCGCGGGTGCTGCTGGTGCCGCGCGTCGACGGGACGTACGCCGGGACAGGCGTCCTCGGCACCGTCGAGCAGGTCGGCCGGCTCTCCGACGGCGACCCCGGCGCGCTCATCCGCGGTCGCGGCCGTGTGCGGATCGGCGCCGGGACGACCGGCCCCGGCGCGGCCCTGTGGGTCGAGGGGACCGTCGTCGAGGAGACCGTGCCCGACCCGCTGCCCGGCGCCGTGACCGAACTGGTCAAGGAGTACAAGGCGCTGGCCACCAGCTGGCTGAAGAAGCGCGGCGCCTGGCAGGTCGTGGACCGCGTCCAGCAGATCGACGGCGTCGCCGCCCTCGCCGACAACTCCGGCTACTCGCCCTTCCTCACCGTCGAGCAGAAGGTCGAACTCCTGGAGACCGCCGACCCGGTCGCCCGCCTCCGGCTCGCCACCGCGCAGCTGCGCGAGCACCTGGCCGAGCAGGACGTCGCCGAGACGATCGCCAAGGACGTCCAGGAGGGTGTCGACAAGCAGCAGCGCGAGTTCCTGCTGCGGCGCCAGCTCGACGCCGTACGCAAGGAACTGCGCGAGCTGAACGGCGAGTCCGAGGGCGACGAGTCCGACGACTACCGCGCGCGCGTGGAGGCCGCCGACCTGCCCGAGAAGGTGCGGGAGGCGGCGCTCAAGGAGGTCGAGAAGCTGGAGCGGTCCAGCGACCAGTCCCCGGAGGGCTCCTGGATCCGCACCTGGCTGGACACCGTCCTGGAGCTGCCGTGGAACGAGCGGACCGAGGACCGTTACGACATCCAGGGCGCCAAGGCCGTCCTCGACGCCGAGCACGCGGGCCTGGAGGACGTGAAGGAGCGGATCACCGAGTACCTCGCGGTGCGCAAGCGGCGCGCCGAGCGGGGCCTCGGCGTGGTCGGCGGCCGGCGCGGCGGCGCCGTGCTCGCGCTCGTCGGCCCGCCCGGCGTCGGCAAGACCTCGCTCGGCGAGTCCGTGGCGCACGCCATGGGGCGGAAGTTCGTCCGGGTCGCGCTCGGCGGCGTACGGGACGAGGCGGAGATCCGCGGCCACCGGCGGACGTACGTCGGCGCTCTGCCGGGACGGATCGTACGGGCGGTCAAGGAGGCCGGGTCCATGAACCCGGTGGTCCTGCTCGACGAGATCGACAAGGTCGGCTCCGACTTCCGGGGCGACCCGGCCGCGGCCCTGTTGGAGGTCCTCGACCCGGCGCAGAACCACACCTTCCGGGACCACTACCTGGAGGTCGAACTCGACCTCTCCGACGTCGTCTTCCTGGCGACGGCGAACGTCCTGGAGGCCATCCCGGAGGCGCTGCTCGACCGGATGGAGCTGGTCCGGCTCGACGGGTACACCGAGGACGAGAAGATCGTCATCGCCCGCGACCACCTGCTGCCCCGGCAGCTGGAGCGGGCCGGCCTGGAGCCCGGCGAGGTCGTCCTGGAGGACGCTTCGCTGCGGAAGTTGGCCGGGGAGTACACCCGGGAGGCGGGCGTCCGCACCCTGGAGCGCTCGATCGCCCGGCTGCTGCGGAAGGTCGCGGCGGAGCACGAACTGGGCGACCGCGAGCTGCCGCTCACGATCACCCCGGATGACCTGCGGGGACTGATCGGGCGTCCGCATCACGTGCCCGAGTCGGCCCAGGACCCGGCCGAGCGGCGCACCGCCGTTCCCGGCGTCGCGACCGGCCTCGCGGTCACCGGGGCGGGCGGTGACGTCCTCTTCGTGGAGGCCTCGCTGGCCGACCCGGAGACGGGGGCGGCGGGGCTCACGCTCACCGGTCAGCTCGGCGACGTGATGAAGGAGTCCGCGCAGATCGCGCTCTCCTTCCTCCGCTCGCACGGCGCCGAACTGGAGCTGCCCGTCACCGGCCTGAAGGACCGCGGCGTGCACATCCACTTCCCGGCGGGCGCCGTCCCCAAGGACGGCCCGAGCGCGGGCGTCACCATGACGACCGCGCTGGCCTCGCTGCTCTCCGGCCGGCTGGTCCGCACGGACGTGGCGATGACCGGCGAGGTGTCGCTGACCGGCCGCGTCCTGCCGATCGGCGGCGTGAAGCAGAAGCTCCTCGCCGCCCACCGCGCCGGCATCACGACGGTCGTGATCCCCAAGCGCAACGAACCGGACCTGGACGACGTCCCGGCCGAGATCCTGGAGAAGCTGGACGTCCACCCGGTCACGGACGTGCGCCAGGTCCTCGACATCGCCCTCTCCCCGGCGGAGGTCCCGGTGAGCGTAGTGGCGTAGGCGACGGAGGTACGCCTACGGAGATCTGCGTACGGAGATCCGGGTACGGCGTGGGGCGCCCCTTTCCGAAGGGGCGCCCCACGCGCGCGTGTGCGGGGTCACCGGGCCGAGGGCCGCCGTCGTGCGGGGAGTTGACGCGGAATGAACGGCGTGGCCGGGAACATTTCACGGGGTTGTGCCGTTCTGCTGCTGCCTACCCGCGTGTACCGGGTGTACCGCCGAACCGTGCGCACCGCCTGCGCACCGCCCGTACCGCCGTCGTACGAACCGAGGAGAGACTTGACCGACACCCCGTCGAACCCCGCACTGCCCCCGCTTCCGCCGCTCGCCGCCCAGGCCGAGCGGCTGATCGAGCTCGGCGTGCACGAGCTCGCGGGCATACCGGCCGACGAGCTGCGCGCCTTCGCCGAGGGGGCCGGCGCCGCACGCGAGGACGCGCTGCTCGCCGTCCACCCGGACCGTGCGCCCGCCTCCGCGCTCGCGCCGCTGCTCCGGCGCGGCGACAAGGCCGGCTTCGTCGTCGTCGACATGCCCGACGTCGACGCGTTCGCCCCGCTCGACACCGTGCCGGTGCCCGACGCTCCGCTGTACCTCGTCACCGGCGTCGACCGCGGCGACCACATGTCCAACTGGAGCCCGGACGAGGCGCTGCCCGCCCTGGCCAAGGAGGACCGCACCCCGCTGCTGCTCAGCGAGGGCATCCACTGGGTGCTCCAGCAGCCGGCGGCCCTGGAGCGCAACCTCTGCTTCATGACCATCGGCTCCCGGCTGCGCAAGGCGAACGGCACCTTCGACGCGCGCACCCCCGCGATCTGGATCAGCAACGGCACGGGCCGGGACGGCCGCGAGCGGCGCGACGCCCCCAAGGTCGGCTGGTGCTGGTGGAACAACCGCCACACCTGGCTCGGCTTCGCCTCCACCACGGGCCGGGTCGCCTAGTCCCCAGGGACGACGGCGGCCGCGGCGGCTTCCCGGGCGCGCCGCGCGCCCGGGAAGCCGCCGGCCGCCGCCTCAGCCGTTGGCCAGGGCCTGCACCCGTGAGAGGTCGCCGTTGAAGTGGTTGTGGTCGCCGACCGTCGGGCCGGACGAGGTGTACTGCCACATCGTGTAGTACGGCCACCCCGCCGGGAGTTCGCCGACCGCCGTGGCGTACCGCGCGACCCAGAGCGGGTTCGCCGCCCCGAAGCCGCCGTAGTTGCCGGTGCACTGCTTCCACCAGCTCGTCGCGGTGTAGATCACCGCGTCGCGGCCGGTCCTGGCCCTGTACCGGTCGAGGAAGTCGCGGATCCAGGTCACCATCCCGGACTGCGTCTTGCCGTAGCAGGCCGCGCCGTACGGGTTCCACTCGATGTCCAGCGCCCCCGGCAGCGTCCTGCCGTCCTTGGACCAGCCGCCCCCGTTGTTCACGAAGTAGTCCGCCTGCGCCGCGCCCGTCGTCGTGTCGGGGGTCGCGAAGTGGTACGTCCCGCGGATCATGACCACGTTGTACCAACCGTTGTACTGCTGCGAGAAGTACGTGTTCTTGTAGTACGTGCCCTCCGTCGCCTTGACGTAGGCCCACCGCACCCCGCTGTTCCACAGGGTCGACCAGGCCACATTCCCCTGGTGGCTGGAGACGTCCACGCCCTCGGTCTGGCCGGCCTGGACCGAGACGCCGCCGGGCTTGCCGCCGTGGCCGTCGTGCGCGGGCACCCCCATGCCCATCCACGCGGAGCCCCGGGCGGGCACCTGCCGGGCGCCGGGGTCGTCCGCGGCGTTCGCCGGGCCGGAGAGGGTGAGGGGGAGGAGCAGGCTCAGGGCCGCGAGGGCGGCCCCGGCGAGGTTCTTTCCGGATCTGTGCACGGGCATGGCGTGCCTCCGAAAGGCTCGGTGGGAGGGGAAGAGGGGGCAGGGCCGTGCCATGCCCCCGCCGGTCTTGCGGTGGACATGTCATTCGGGTGCCGGGAGAGACGCTACGCACGTAGACCCGCCCCACGGAAGAGGGGCCGGGTGCTGCCGTTGGTCTACTCCTGCGAAATACTGAGGGAGCTGCGGGAACGGCCGTCGGCGAAGGAAACTTTCAGCGACCGGAAAGCGCGCGAGGGGGCTGACGTGCACGGCAGCGGTACGGGAAGTGAAGGCGGGCCCACCGGCGGAAGTGGTGTGGACCAGGAATTCCTGGCGCTGGAACGGGAGCTGGCGGTCTTCCTCCGGCGCGCCCGCGCCCAGTCCGGCGAGATGGCCCGCGAAGTCCACCCCGAACTGGAGCCCGCCGCCTACGGCCTCTTCGTACGGCTGGACGACACCGGCCCGCAGCGGGCCACCGATCTCGCCGGCTACTTCGGTGTCGGCAAGGCGACCATGAGCCGTCAGCTGCGCGCCCTGGAGGACCTCGGCCTCGTCGCCCGCGACCCCGACCCGGCCGACGGGCGCGCCTCGCTCGTCCGGCTCACGGAGGAGGGCCAGGGCCGCTTCCGGCGCGTACGGGACGCCCGGCGCGGGCGGTACGTCCGCAAGCTCGCCGACTGGGACCGGGGCGAGGTCGCCGAACTGGCCCGCCTGCTGCACCAGCTGAACACCCGCGCGGAGAGCTGACCTTTCGGGGCCGGCCCCTCGGGACCGCTTCTTCCGGGCGCACCTGCCGCGGGCCGGCCTTCCGCGGCTGCCCTCCGGGACCGGCTGCCTTCCGGGACCGGCCGCCCGGGCACGGCCTACGCCCCCGCCGGCTCCGCGTACACCGCCGTCGCGTCGTCGTGCCGCTTCCCCCGGCGGGAGCCGCCCGCCGCGGCGTCCGCCGTCTCCAGCGCCCGTACGCGCCGGAGGAGGCCGGGCGCCCCCTCCGCGCGCAGCACCCCCACGCAGGCCGCCCAGTCGCCCGCCCCGAACCGCTCCACCCAGCGCGCCGCGCCGTCGGTGAGCGCCGCCAGGGCCCGTACCTCCGCCGCCGGCGTCGTGCCGGTCACCGCCCACCGGGCCACCGCCGGATCCGCCGCCGCCGTGAAGAAGCCGCCCTCCTGATTGCGCAGCCGGTCCGTCGCCTCCAGCGAGAGCAGCGTCTCGGCCGGGACGCGGTCCAGCCGGTCGTCCCGCACCGCCCGCACCGCCCCGCCGGGCGCCTCCAGCAGCAGAACGGCGTCGGACAGCACCAGGTGTTCGACCCGCTCCCCGTCCCAGCGCGCCATCGCGACCGTCGCCTGCGGCGTACGGACGTGAGAAAGGTCACAGCTGCCCCGGTGGGCGTCCGCGGTGCGCCGGATTGCCGACGCGAGGATCCCGGACAACGTCATCTCGGGCCGAGAAGCGGACAGTTCGGTCAAAGCGCCGCCAAGTCGTGCGGTGAACCAGGGGACTCCGTGCACACATCCGTACGCTCCGAGCGGCGGCGTCACGCCGTCCAGCACCACGACCGTCCCGCCCGTGCCGGAAGCGGGAAGAGCAGCGGCGGCCCAGTCCTCATTGGGGCGTTCGGGGCTGCCGGGCAGAGTGGCCACGTCGGTACGCATGATCCCCAGTCTGCCCCCGTGCGCATCACTCCTTCACAGCACCTCCAGACGGCCGAATCAGGCCCGTACCGAGCCCCCGACGCCCGGACGGCAGGCGGAACGGCGGCCTCCGGGAAGCTGCGGGCGGGCATCCTGCCAAAGCCCGCGCGGAAGATCCAACCGGGGCCCCGCGCGACCCCCTGCCGGGCGTCCGCGGAAGTTGTTCGCCAACTCGGGAGTGTTGTTCACTCGTTCGGGTGGCGGTGCGGCCGATGCGCGTCCCCTTCCCAGAAAAGCGCTGGAATGGTCGGAAGCCGTACCAGGGGTGGGGGCGCTCTATCACGTGACCGGTCGTCACCTCTGCTTCATGGGCGGACGAGTCGAGAATGCGAGCACCGGTGCAGAAGAAGCGGCCTCGGAGCAACAGCGGCACGCGGAGCCAGACCCCGGGTGACCCGCTGTCCACGGGCGACGCCCAGGGCCCCGGCGCGAACACCCCCCTGCCCGGCCCCGGTACAGTTCCCGTGAGCGGTGCGGGCACCACGCCCCCCGCGGCGCCCGTCGGCCGCCCCAAGCGCGTCCGCAACCGCCTGGTCGCCGGAGTGGCCCTCGTCGGGATCACCGTCCTGGCCGCCGGCGCCCCCGCCGTCCTCACCGCCTCCGGCGAACTGAGCGACTCCCAGCGGCTCGTCACCCTCGCCCAGCTCGACCGCCAGGCCGTCACCCTCGCCCACTCCCTCGCCGACGAGCGCGACGAGGTCGTCGCGTACATCGCCGCGGGCCGGGACGAGCAGCAGGGCCCGCGCGAGGACCGCCGCCAGATCACCAGCGCCGGCTCCACCCGGGTCGACCGGCAGATCGACGAGATCCGGCCCGCCGCCGGCTCCGAGCTGCGCCGCGACCTTGCCGCCCTGCCCTCCGTCCGCCGTACCGCCCTCACCGGCAAGGGCACCGCCCTGGAGGCCCACCGGGCCTACTCGGAGATCATCGCCAAGCTCCACGGCCTCGCCGAGGAACTCGCCGAGAAGACCCCGCCCCGCGCCGCCGAGGCCACCAGGGCCCCCGCCGCCCTCGGCCGCGCCGTCGAGCAGGCCTCCGCCGCCCGCGGCCTGCTCCTGGCCGCCCTCGCCGTCCCGGAGCCGGAGTCCACCGGCACCACCCACTACGACCCCGTCACCGGTACGTACGTACCGGACGAGCCCGAGGGGGCGGAGGAGGCCGACCGCGCCCGGGACGCCCTGACCGCCGCCGCGCAGCAGGCCCGGGTCCGGGAACTGGCCGCCCTCGCCGACTTCGACCAGGCCGCCACCGCGGAGGGCCGCGACTCCCTCGCCGCCACGGTCACGGGACCGGACGTCAAGAGCGCCGAACGCTACCTCGCCCGCCTCACCGACCAGCCGGAACTGTCCGCATCCGAGCGGAAGACGGACCACGAGAAGCTGGGGTCCGCGCTCTCCGCCCGCATCGAGCAGATGCGGGGAGTCGAGTCCGCGCTCGCCACCGGACAGGTCGAGCGGTTCACCGAGCTCCGCGACGACGACGTCACCGCCCTCGAAGTGCGCATCGCGTTCCTCGGCGGCTGCCTCCTCGTCGCGGTCGGCATCTCCACCTTCGTCGCCCGGACCCTCACCCGTCCGCTCGCCGTGGTCCGCATCGGAGCCGCCCGCCTCGCCGGCGCCCCCGAGACCGAGGAGCCGATCCGCTTCACCGGCCGCAACGACGAGTTCGCCCAGGTCGTACGGTCCCTCAACACCCTCCAGACCAAGCTGGCCGCCCTCGCCACCCGCACCGAGCAGCTCGACAGCGAGCGCGCCGACCTGGCGGGCGCCCGCGACGCCGTCGCCGCCGACCTCGCCACCCAGCGGGCCGAACTGCAGGGACAGACGGCCCTGCTCACCGCCGAACTGGCGCGGCTGCGCGGCAGCGTCCACCACACCTTCGTCAACCTCTCCCTGCGCAGCCTCGGCCTGGTGGAGCGCCAGCTCGGCGTCATCGAGAAGCTGGAGGAGCGCGAGCAGGACCCGGAGCGCCTCGCCACCCTCTTCAAGCTCGACCACATGGCGACCGTCATGCGCCGCCACAGCGAGAACCTGCTGGTCCTCGCAGGTCATGAGCACGTCCACGGCCACCCGGGGCCGGTCCCGCTCGTCGACGTGCTGCGCGCCGCCGTCAGCGAGATCGAGCGCTACGAACGGGTGACCATCCAGTCCCTCCCGCCGCACGCGCAGGTCGCCGGGTTCGCCGCGGACGACCTCAGCCACCTGGTCGCCGAACTGCTCGAGAACGCCACCGCCTTCTCGCCGCCCGACGCCCAGGTCCAGCTCTCCGGCTGGCTCCTGGAATCCGGCGAGGTGATGCTCTCCGTCCAGGACGAGGGCATCGGCATGACCGACTCCCGCCTCGCGGAGCTCAACGCCCGCCTCGCCGAGGCCGACCCGGCGGACATCGACGGGGAAGGGCTCGGCATCCGCGTCGCGGCCCTGCTCGCCGCCCGCCACGGCGTACGGGTGGAGCTGCGCGAGCAGAAGCAGGGCGGCATCGCGGCCGTCGTCGTTCTCCCGCTGCCGCTGCTGCCGACGGCCCCGCCGACCGCCGTCCCGCCGACCGTGCCGGTCGCGGGCGGGGCGCCCACCCTGAACCTCCCGGGCTCGGTCGCCGAGGCCAACTCCAACACCCTGCCGTCCCGTACCCGCGACCCGCTCGTCGAGGCGGCGGAACAGGCCATCGCGGCGGACCAGGCGGAGCAGGCCATCGCGGCGGAGCAGGCCGGCCAGGCGGAGCAGATCGAGCAGGCGGAGCAGGTCGAGCAGGCGGAGCAGGTCGCACAGGCCGGTGCGGTGGCGGAGCGGGGCGCTCCGGAGCCCGGCGTCAGCGAGTCCGGTGTCAGCGAGCCTGGCGTCAGCGAGCCCGGCCTTGGCGAGTCGGGCCCGGCGGAGCCGTACGAGCCGGGGCCCGCGCCCGCGGCGGCGGCCGAGCCGGAACCCGCGCCCGTACCCGCCCCCGCCCCCGCCCCCGGACCGGAACCCGCCGTGGAGTCCCTCGCCGAGACGACCCTCCAGGTCCGTCTCCCCGAGCCGCCGCCCGAGCCGGACACCCACGAGCGCGCCACGCCGGAAGGCCCGCACGCGGAGCCGCACGCCTGGGACGAGGCGAACGAGCCGGAGGAACCGGCGGAGACCCCGCGCGTCACCGACAAGGGGCTGCCCAAGCGCACGCCGAAGATAGTCCGCCAGGCCGACACCCCGACCACCCCGCGCAGGGGCGGTGTCGACGCCGATGCCCTGCGCCGCAGGCTCGGGGGCTTCCACCAGGGGGCCCAGGCGGGCCGCCGGGACGTGGAGGCGGAGATCGAGGCCGTACAGACCGCCCGTACCGAAGAACGCACCGAGGCCCGCGGGGAAGCGGGACCGGAGGCGGACGCGGCGGCACAGACGGAAGCACGGACCGAGGAGAAGACGGGGGACACAGTCGAGGAGGCACGCAGTTGACTGCGACCGGAACGTTCGGACTGAGCAGGGAAGCACGCAACCTGCACTGGCTGCTGGGCAACCTCGTCGAGGAGGTGCCCGGCGTGCGCTCCGTCGCCGTCGTGTCCTCCGACGGGCTGCTCCTGCTGTCCTCCGACCCGGCCCAGAACGTCGGGCCCAGCGAGGAACGCCCCACCGGCCCCCGGGGCTCCAGCGCCGACCTCGCGACCATCGTCTCGGGCATCGGCAGCCTCACCATCGGCGCGGCCCGGCTGATGGACGGCGGCGGGGTCAAGCAGACCATGGTGGCGATGGAGGAGGGCAGCGTCTTCGTCATGTCGATCAGCGACGGCTCGCTGCTCGGCGTCCACGCCACCCCCGACTGCGACATGAGCGTCGTCGCCTACCACATGGCGCTCTTCGTCGGCCGCGCCGGACACGTACTCACCCCCGAACTCCGCAGCGAGCTGCGCAAATCGATGGAGAGCACCCAGTGACGTCCGCCTCCCACGTCCCCCACCTGCCGATCCGCGGAGAGGGCCGCCGGCCCGCGCGGGTCCGCCCGTACTCCCTCACCGGTGGCCGCACCCGCTTCGGCCACGTCCTGCTCGTCGAGACCTTCGTGGCCGCCCTCGAAGCGCCGCCGCGCCGCAAGGTACTGACGGACGGCGGGCCCGGCGCCCGCGGCCTCATGCCGGAGATGCGGGCCATCGTCGAGATCTGCCGCCGGATGCGTACGGTCGCGGAGATCTCGGCCCTCCTGAAGATGCCGTTGGGTGTCGTCCGGGTGCTGCTCAGCGACCTGGCCGACCAGGGAAAGATCCGTGTGTACGGGACCGGTCACGGCACCGGCCAGCCCGACCGCGCGCTCCTCGAAAGGGTGCTGAGTGGACTCCGTCGCCTCTGACGTCACCGCCGCCGTCTCCGACTCCCCGGCGCTCGCCGGCATCCCCGCCCAGCCCCGGACCGAGGCCGAGACAGTGTCCGGAGCAGGGCACGCGGCCGCGCCGGGAACCGGCCCCGACGCCGGGCCCGATCCGCTGCGCCCGGCGGCCGAGGACGGCGCGCAGGACTGGCAGCTGGACCACACCCGCGCCCCGATAGCCACCAAGGTCGTGGTCGCGGGCGGCTTCGGCGTCGGCAAGACGACCTTCGTCCGCGCGGTCTCGGAGATCACCCCGCTCCAGACCGAGGCGCTGATGACGCAGGCGAGCGAGGAGACCGACGACCTCTCCGCGACGCCCGACAAGCTCACCACGACCGTGGCGATGGACTTCGGCCGGATCACCCTCGACAGCGACCTGGTCCTCTACGTCTTCGGCACGCCGGGCCAGCAGCGCTTCTGGTTCATGTGGGACGACCTCGTGCGCGGCGCGATCGGCGCGATCGTGCTCGCCGACACCCGCCGGCTGACGGACTGCTTCCCCGCCCTCGACTACTTCGAGAGCTGCGGGCTGCCGTACATCGTCGCCGTCAACCACTTCGAGGGCACCGAGCGCTTCGAGCCCGAGGACGTCCGGGAGGCGCTGACCGTGCCGCCGCACGTACCCGTGGTGATCATGGACGCGCGCAAGCGGTACAGCGTGGTCGAGTCCCTGCTCGCCATGGTCGCGCACGCGCTGGAATCCACCCCGGAATAGCCGGAGCGGGCCGGAGCGCGCCCGAGGAGCCGCCGCGGGCCGCGGAGCCCGCCGACGGACCCGGCGCGCACCGGAGCGGGCCGGAGCAGAGCACGCCGGAACACGGGCCACCCCCCAGAACCACGCTGATCAGTCGTAAGGAACCCCCGCCATGCGGAAGATACTCATCGTCGGCGCCGGCCAGTCCGGTCTCCAGCTCGCCCTCGGACTGCAGTCGCAGGGGTACGAAGTCACCCTGATGTCCAACCGTACGGCGGACGAGATCCGGTCCGGCCGGGTCATGTCGACCCAGTGCATGTTCGACACCGCGCTCCAGCACGAGCGCGACCTCGCGATCAACTTCTGGGAGTCCCAGGCCCCGCGGATCCAGGGCCTCGGCGTCTCCGTCGCCGCCCCCGACGCCTCCCGCCCCATCGACTGGGTGGGCCGGCTCGACGGCTACGCCCAGTCCGTCGACCAGCGGGTGAAGATGGCCGGCTGGATGGAGACCTTCGCGCAGCGCGGCGGCCAGCTCGTCATCCACGGCGCCGCCGTCTCCGACCTGGACTACTTCTCCCGCTCGTACGACCTGGTCCTCGTCTCCGCCGGCAAGGGCGAGCTGGTCTCCATGTTCGGCCGGGACGCCGCCCGCTCCCCGTACGCCGAGCCGCAGCGCGCGCTGGCCGTCGCGTACGTCCACGGCCTGGGCCCGCGCCCCGAGCACCCCGACTTCGACGCCGTGCGCTGCAACCTGGTCCCCGGGGTCGGCGAACTGTTCGTCATGCCCACGCTCACCACCTCCGGCCGCGCCGACATCCTCTTCTGGGAGGGCGTCCCCGGCGGACCGCTCGACGTCTTCCAGGGCGTCAAGGACCCCTCCGAGCACCTGGCGCTCACGCTGGAGCTGATGGAGCGGTTCACGCCGTGGGAGTACGCGCGCGCCACGAAGGTCGAACTGACCGACGCGGGCGGCACGCTCGCCGGCCGCTACGCCCCGACCGTCCGCAACCCGATCGGCCGCCTCCCCGGCGGCGGCCTGGTCTTGGGCGTCGCCGACGTCGTCGTCGCCAACGACCCGATCACCGGCCAGGGCTCCAACTCCGCGTCCAAGTGCGCGGCCGCGTACCTCGCCTCGATCGTCGAGAACGGCGACCGGCCCTTCGACGAGTCCTGGATGCGGGCCACCTTCGACCGCTACTGGGACACCGCACAGCACGTCACCAAGTGGACCAACGCCATGCTCGGCGTCCCGCCGGAGCACGTCCTGAACCTGATCGGCGCGGCCGGCCAACTGCAGCCCGTCGCCGACCGGTTCGCCAACGGCTTCAACGACCCGGCCGACTTCGAGAACTTCTTCTACGACCCGGAGAAGACGGGCGCGTACCTGGCCTCGGTCTCCGCCGGCCAGTAGGCCGCCGACCCGGTCCGGAGCCTCCAGGAGGGGGCGGGGCCGACGGTACGCACCGTCGGCCCCGCCCCCTCCGGCGTGCATCAGCCGTCGCCGTCGCCGTCGCCGATGCCGTTGCCGTTGCCGTCGCCGGCGTCGCGGGCCACGCGCTCCAGCCGGTTCCGGTGCTCCTCCCACCAGGCCCGGTCTCCCGGGTGCAGGGCCGGCTTGCCGTCCTGCTGCCCGACGGATCCGTCGATGAGTTCTCGTACGATGTCGGCGTGACCGGCGTGCCGCTGGGTGTCGGAGATCACGCGCACCAGGATGTGGTGCAGGGTCACCTCCCGCCGTTCCCGCGGCCACCACGGGACGTGACCGGTCGCGTCGAGCGCCAGCGTCGCGATCGTGCGGTCGGAGTGCTCCCATGCCCGGCGGTACAGCCCGACGATGTCGTCGCGCGACTCGCCCGCGGTGGCCCACATGTCCGCGTTGGGCTCCGCGTCCTCCGTGTACCACCAGGCGGGCGGCTCCTCGACGAAGAACGGCCGCCCGAACGTGTCCCCGAAGTACCCCAGCTCCACGCCCGCGAGGTGTTTGACCAGCCCCAGCAGATTCGTGCCCGTAGGGGTCAGCGGGCGGCGCACGTCGTACTCGGAGAGCCCGTCGAGCTTCCACAGCAGGGCTTCACGCCCCTCTTGCAGGTAGCGGAGAAGGTCCGCCTTCGCACTCGGTTCGACCATGCCGCGCAGTCTTCCACCCCTGGCCAGGACCCGGGCCACCGCCCGCCCTCGCCCTGGTTGCTCAGGGCTGGTCGAAGCCCTCGTCCGAGCCGTCCGTGGCCCCCTCCGGCAGCTTGGGCGGCGCGTACGCGTCCAGGGGCGCCCCGCCGGGGTCGGGGCGGACCGCCCCGAGCAGGGGATTGGCCGCGATCGGGGAGACCTTCACCCGGCCGCCCGGGCGGGGGGCGTGCACGACCATGCCCTCGCCGGCGTAGACGGCCACATGGGTGGCCTCGGGGAAATAGACGACCAGGTCACCCGGGCGCAGCTCGTCCAGCCGCACCTTGGGCAGGGTCCGCCACTGCTCCTGGCTGGTGCGCGGGATCTCGAGACCGGCGCTCGCCCAGGCCTGCTGGGTCAGCCCCGAGCAGTCGTACGACTCCGGCCCCTCGGCGCCCCACACGTACGGCTTGCCGATCTGGCGGACGGCGTGGCGCAGCGCCTCGGCGCCCGCGCGGGAGGGCGTGCGGCGCACGTCCAGGACGCCGGAGCCGAGGAGTTCGCGCTGGGCGCCCGCGGTCTGCGTCCGTTCCAGCTCGGTCAGCCGGGCCAGTTGCGCGGCGGAGAGCGAGGCGAGCAGCCGCTCGACCTCCGTGAGCCGGGCCCGGACGTCGTCGCGTTGCTTGCGCTGTCGCCCGGCGAGCTTCCGCTCGCGTTCCAGGCCCTCGCGGGACGCCCGCGCGAGCGCGTCGGCCCGCTTCTCCGCGCTCCGGAGCCGCACGACGGTCGCGGCCCGGTCGCGGGCCGCGCGGGTGACGAGCTGCTTGCGGTCGAGGGCGTGCCGGGGGTCGGGGGCGAGCAGCACGTCGAGGTACGAGGAGAGGGCCGAGGCGGCGGCCCGGCCCTGGTACTGCTCCCGCGCGAGCCGCCCGGCCGCGTCCCGTCCCTGGGCGAGGGCCCGCCGGGCGGCGGCGAACCGGTCGGTGACCTTCCGGGTGTCGGCGGTGTGGCGCGTCAGGGCCTCTTCGGTGGCGTTGTAGGTCTCGGTGGCCTGTTCCGCCTGGCGGTAGAGCGTCCGGAGCCGGGTGAGGAGGGAGGCGACGGAGTCACCGCCGGGGGGCGGGAGAGCGGCGGCGTCATCGTCGGCGTCGGCGGGGCCTGGGGGGTCGGGGGCTTCGGCGTCCGGGGGGTCGGTGGCGGGGGCGGCGGCTTCGGCGGGGTCGCCGGCTGAGCCCTCACCCGGCTGATCGTCCGGCTCTTCGCCCAGCTCGTCCACCGGTGCGGCTTCGTCCCCGTCCCCGTCCTCGGGATCGGGCTCGGGCACGGGGGGCGTGGGGGCCTTGGCGGGAGCCCCCGCCAGGGCGGCCGCGGGGGCGCCCGGGGCCTCGACCGGCGAGACCACCGTCAGCGCCGTCGTCGCGGCGAGCACCGCCCCCGTACAGATCGTGCGCAGCAGCCTTCCTGACACGCCATCACCTCCATGGAGATGATGGCGCACCAAATCATCCGATTAACGCATGAAGGGGTGTTTCGGTGGGGGTGGCTCACTCGTCCGGCGGGGACGCGGGCGGGGCGGCCGGTGGCGCGGCGGGTGGGGCGGAGGGCTTGGACCAGGGCCACTTCAGCTCGCGGCGCTCGCGGCCGCCGGGAGCGTACTCGTAGACCCAGCCGCGCTGGATGCCGAGCCGCTTGGTGTGTCCGGCGGGCTCACGGCGGTACGCGTACACGGTCGGCGGCCCGTCGTCGACGTCGGGGACCGGTACCTCGTACCACTTCGGGGGATGGCCGGTCGGACCCAGGAGGACAGGGAGGACCCGGCCGTCCAGGGGCCCGCCGCGAAAGGGGGTGTTCTCGCTTTTCACCCCACCAGTCTCATATGAGGTGGGCCGCCTCGCCGACCACCGGGAGGACCCGCCGGGCCAGCGTCCCCACCGGCCCGTCCGCCGTCTCCTGCGCGAGCATCCGCTTCACCACCCCCGACGTCTCCTCGTCCCGGGCGGTCGTCGCCGCGAGGAGGGCGATCAGATGGTCGACCAGCCAGTCCCGCAGCTCGCGGGCCGGGGGCTGCTTCTCCTCGTCCAGCCAGATCAGCGAGGCCGCCTCCACGGCGGCGATCCACGTCCGCACCATCATTCCGAGCCGAGGCCCGGGCCGGTCGACGCCCAGGTGGACGAGGATCTGCTCGGCGGCGGCGCGCCGCACCTCGTCGACGATGGTGGTGGTCCGGGACGTCTCGGCGACGCTGCCGCCCCGCAGGAGGGCGCTGAACCCGGCGTCGTGCTGGTCCACGAAGACGAGATAGCGGTCGAGGACGCGGGAGAGCCGTTCGGTCGGCGATCCGACGGGCGGCTCGGCGAAGCACAGCTCCAGCTCGTCGGCGGCGGAGCGCAGCGCGGCTTCGTACAGCTGCTGCTTGCCGCCGGGGAAGTAGCGGTAGACGAGCGGCCGGGAGACGCCGGCCGCCTCGGCGACGTCGTCGAGCGAGACGTCGTCCGGCGCCCGGTGCGCGAACAGCGTCAGGGCGGCCCCGAGGAGCTGGATCCGGCGCTCCTCGACACTGAGCCGACGGTACGCGGGCGACGCGGGCGTGCCGGGACTGGTCATGCACGCAGCGTAACTCCGCCGCCCCCGGCCGGGCAGCCGCGGTCCGCTCCGGCAGGGCGGCGCCGGTGCGGGACCGAGTGGCGTCCAGCGGCACCGGAGCGGGACCGACCGGCCCCGACTGGCACAGACGGGCACCGAGCGGCGCCGGACGGGGCCGGGACGGCACCGGGGAGTCCCCGGCCCGGCCCCGCCCGTCACGCCAGCAGCCCCGACGCCTTCCAGAGTCGCCGGCCGGGCCCGCGCAGTACCCCGATGTCGTCGAGGAAGTCGGTCAGGCGCCGGGCGCCCGACTGCATGACCTCGCGGCGGTGGCCGCTCGCCTTGACCTGGGCGACGGCCTCGCGGCGGTTCAGGCCGACGTTGTCGTACACCTGCGGGTTGATGAAGCAGACGGAGAAGACGCGGGCGGCCTCGCCGCAGCTGAGCCGGGTGAACTCCTGCTCCCAGCGCGGCGCGGTCACCATCTGCCGGCGCAGCTCCTCGCGGGCGTACCGCACGTGCCGCGCCTCCTCGACCACGTGGATGCGGGTCACGCCGCGCACCAGCGTCTGGACGCGCTCGTCCGGGAAGGTCAGGCGCTGCATCCAGTCGAGGATCTCCTCGCCGAGGAGGGTGGCGGCGAAGGAGCCGGGTGTGGTCGAGACGGTCTTCAGGACGCGGGCGAGGTTGTGGTAGATCCGCGGGACGGGATAGGCGGGCGCGCCCCCCTTCTGGATCATCCTGGCGAACATCATCGAGTGCCGGCACTCGTCGGCTATCTCGGTGAGGGCGTAGCGCACGTGGTTGCTGGTGACCGACTTGTCGTAGATGTGCCGCACGAGCAGCTGCATCAGGATGATCTCGAACCAGATGCCGAGCGAGGCGAGCGACGCGGCCTCGTGGCGGGCGAGGTCCATCCGCTGTTCCTCGGACATCCGCTTCCACAGGGGGGTGTCGTAGAGGGACACCAGCTCCGGCGGCCAGAACCACTTGCCGTCCTCGACCGGGGCCTCCCAGTCGAGTTCGGTCTCGGGGTCGAAGGAGTGCTTGAGGGAGGACTCGAGCAGCCGCTCGGCGACCTGTTCCCGGTCGCGGAGGGGGCCCAGGGCGTCCCGGAGGAGGGTGAAGTCTTGCTCGGTCAGGGCGGTCATGACGGAGGGGCACCTCGCTGTGCTCGCGGCCGGTGGAGCGGGACGGCGGTCGGGTCACCGATGGTCACTCTTATGAGACTGCTCGTCAGTAAGGCCGTCAATCCCTTGCGCGCCACTTGTTGACCCCGTGTCTACCAAGGTGTCAGCTAGAGGGCGGCCCGCTCAACGTTCCGAGTGAAGGAGGCGTCGGTGTCGACGCACGACCTCTACGCGAAGGCCCCCGGGGAGCCCATCTGGCCCGTACCGGCGACGGGTTCGGCCCGCTTCACCTGGGAGTACGACGACGGACGCGACCGTCTCCTCGCCCTCTACCAGAAGGGCAAGGACAAGCAGTGGGACGGCGCCACGCGCATCGACTGGTCGCTGGAGGTCGATCCCTACGACCCCCTCGGCGTACCTGACGAGGTGATGACCCTTCACGGCACGCGCTACTGGGCCGCGATGACGCCGAAGGACAAGGGGGAGATGCGCCGGCACTACGCCTCCTGGCAGTTCAGCCAGTTCCTCCACGGCGAGCAGGGCGCGATGGTCTGCGCCGCCCGGATCGTCGAGTCCGTCCCCGACCTGGACGCCAAGTTCTACTCGGCGACCCAGACGATGGACGAGGCGCGGCACGCGGAGATCTACGGCCGCTTCCTTCACGAGAAGATCGGGATGCTGTACCCGATCAACGACAACCTCCAGAGTCTGCTCGGCGACACCCTGAGCGACGCGCGCTGGGACATGCCGTACCTCGGGATGCAGGTCCTGATCGAGGGCCTCGCGCTGGCGGCCTTCGGCATGATCCGCGACACGACGGACAAGCCGCTGCCGAAGCAGATCCTCGCGTACGTCATGCAGGACGAGGCCCGGCACGTGGCCTTCGGCCGGATGGCGCTGCGCGACTACTACCGGCAATTGTCGGACGCGGAGCTCCGCGAGCGCGAGGAGTTCGTGATCGAGGGCTGCTATCTGATGCGGGACCGGCTGCGCGGGGTGGAGGTCCTGGAGAACTTCGGCATCCCGAGGAAGGAGGCCGAGGAACTCACGGAGCACAGCGAGTCGCTGCGCTTCTTCCGCAAGCTCCTCTTCAGCCGGATCGTCCCGTGCGTGAAGGACATCGGCCTGTGGGGCGAACGCCTCCAGAAGGCCTACCTGGACATGGGCGTCTTCGACCTCGGTGACTCCAACCTGGACCTGCTGATGACCCAGGACGAGGAGTTCGCGGAGGCGCTGGACCGCGAGCGGTTCGCGGCGGAGGAGAAGGCACGGGTGGAGGAGGTACGCGCGGCGGTGGAGGAGGGGGCGCGGGAGGGGTGACGGCGGTGGAGGAGGGGGCCGCGGGAGGGGTGACGGCGGTGACGTACCGTGCGGGGCATGAGCATGCCGCCTCCGCAGAACCCGCAGCCCCACTCTCCGTACGGGGGGCACGTGCCGCCCCCGCAGGCGTACCCGCAGCAGGCGCCCGCGTACCCGCAGCAGCCGTCGGGAGCGTTCGGACCGCCCCAGGGTCATCCGCAGGCCGTTCCCGGGCAGAGCGTCCCGGGGCAATATCCGGGGCCGTATCCGGGGCCGGCGGGGTGGGGGCAGCCCCCGTTCGGGGCGCCGGGACAGGGGCCGAGGAAGAAGCGGACCGGGCTGGTCGTCGGGATCGTCGTCGGCGCCGTCGTCGTGGTCGGCGGCCTGGGCTTCCTCGGGGTCAAGGTGCTCGACGGGGCCGGGGCCACCGGCTCGTTCCCCGAGGCGACGCACCGGCTCGTCGTCCCCAAGACCCTGCTGAGCGGCGAGTACAAGCTCATCAGCGACGCCTCCAAGACCGAGGGCAAGGAGGTGGAGGACACCTACGATCCCACCGTCAAGGACGCCAAGGCCGCCATCGCCCAGTACGGCGGCAAGGAGAACGCGGTCCTCGTCGTCTCCGGCTTCCACGGCCGCCTCAAGGACCCCGAGGGCACCCGCGCCGCCATCCTCAAGGGCGCCGTCGACAAGCAGTCCACCCTCGTCGTACCGCCGAAGGACTACACCCCGGCCGGACACGACGGTCTGACCGTCTCCTGCCAGGTCACCACCTCGAAGGACGCCACCGGGACCGCGACCCTCCCCATGTGCGCCTGGGGCGACGACAACACCGCCTCCTTCGTCGCCGTCGTCACCGCCGAGTCGGCCGTCGCCGACCCGAAGGACGTCGACCTCGCGGAGATCGCCGCGACCACGGCCGAGGTCCGCGCCGAGATGCGCAAGCCGATCGGCGGCTGACGACCCCTCCCGCTCCCTGAAACGGGGTGAGCCCCCGGCGCACGAAGCGCCGGGGGCTCACTGGTGTGTAACGGGTGTAACGGGTGTAACGGGTGTAGCTGGCGTGGCTGGTGGGACTGGTGTGGGACGGGGATCAGCCGAAGGACTTGACGCCGTTCCAGTTGACCGAAAGCACCGTCTTGACGGCGGGGTTCGTGTTGGTGGTGGACGGGTGGTAGATCTTGATCGTTCCGTCCGCCGCCGTACGCGTCCAGATGTCGGGGATCCCGTCCCCGCTCACGTCCGGGATGCCGATGGCGCTGTTCACGGCCGCCTCGGTCCAGCCGGTGCCGTACTGGGTGTCGACGCCCTCGCGCGAGTTGGCCGCGACCTTCAGCGAGTTGAGGTCGACGCTGCCCGCGACGGTGCCGGGCTTGCCGTGGCGGATGTACATGACGCCGTTGTCGAGGTTGCGCCACAGCAGGTCGGGCGTGCCGTCCTTGTCGATGTCCGCGACGTTCACGATGTCGCGGCGGCCCCACGCGGAGCCCTCCATCAGCGTGGCGGTCTCGAACGTGGCGCCGCTGTAGCCGGACAGCGTCCAGAACGCCGTCCCGACCCGCACGACCACGTCCGCCTTCTTGTCGCCGGTGATGTCACCGACGGCCTTCATCATGGTCCACGTCGACGGGGCCGGCGTGTTCGCCGGCAGCCGGACCTTCAGACGGTCGCCGATGTTGAAGGTGCCGTAGCCGTCGCCCGGGTAGAGCCAGAACTGGCCGTCCGGGGTGACCGCGAACAGGTCGGTGGTGCCGTCGCCGGGGTAGGCGTCGCTGTGGTGGGCGATCAGGGCCGCCTTGCCGGTGGTCGCGTTGAACCAGTGACCCGGCGGGTTGAGGACGACCTTGCCGTCCGGGCCCTTGGTGTAGGAGCCGTCCATACCGCCGTACAGCTCGCCGCCCGGGCCGCCGGACATGGAGACGAGGTTGCCGTTGGCGTTGACGGTCATCAGGTCGGCGATGCCGTCGCCGCCGACGTCACCGGGGCCGTCGGCCGTGTCGCGCGGCGGCACGTAGAACGCGTAGTCGGTCCGGGCGCTGACGTTGCCCAGCGAGTCCAGCGAGAAGACGTGCAGCCAGTTCGGACCGGCGTGCGGGGGCTTCAGCGCGGTGTCGGTGAACGCGCCGTTGACCGCGGTGACGTCCTTGTAGTTCAGACCCTCGAAGCCGTAACGGAACTTCGCCGCACCGGTGGAGGTGAAGGTGATCGGACCGGTCTCACCGAACTTCACGGTCGCCCAGGTCGCGCCGTCGCTCGTGGCCTCCTTGAAGACCGGGCTGGAGACGTCCGGCTGCGGGGGCGAGGTCGGGTCGACCGTGATGCGGCACGGCTCGGTGGTGTTCGGCGGGAAGTACGTGGACACGGCACCGACCTGGTCGATGGCGTGGACGTCCCACGAGAAGGTCGTGTTGGTCTTCAGGTCCTTCAGCATCGGGTCGGCCGCGGAGATGATCCGCTGCGCGGTGCCGGAGGAGTTCGGGGTGATGTCGACCGGGGCCGGGACCGTTCCGCCCGTGGGCCAGAAACGGAACCGCAGCTTGGAGAGGTTCCCGTCGCCGTCCTTGGCGTTGGCCGAGAGCACGATGTTGGTCCGGCCGACCACCACGCCGGAGCCGGGGCCCGGAGTGCAGGCGCCGCCAGGAGAGGTCGTACCGGCGGTGGGCTCGCTCGGGGGACGGTTGTAGTCGACCTCGAGGGTGGCGGAGGTGGCGCGGAACTTGCGCCAGGTCTGGGTGTCACTCTCGCTGGTGGCGCGCATGCCGAAGGTGATGTTCGACCAGCCGTTGTCGGCGCCCTTCTGGGCGGCGGCCTTGACGTTGGCGTTGTCGAACGCCTCGTACGCGTCCCCGCAGGAGGTGGACCAGCCGTGGGCGAAGGACTTCGACTGCAGGTGGGTGGACCAGGACGGCTGCGCGTTCCAGGTCGTGCCCGTGGAGATCGAGCCGGTCAGGTAGAACTTGAACTCACGGTCCGTGCAGGACCAGGAGTGGTTGTTCAGCACCTTGTAGGAGGCGCGGGTGACCGTGGCGCCCTTGATCTTCGGGTCGAAGGCCATGCGCCAGAAGGAACGGCCCAGGCCGCCGGTGTCGCTCTCGTAGCCCACGCGGGCGTCGGAGGTGCCGGAGGAGAAGTTCGTACCGTTCCAGAAGCTGCTGTTGGGGTACTTGCGGTAGGCGGTGGTCCAGGCCTGCCAGGCGGCGTTCATCGTCGGGTCGACGAAGACCGGGAACTTCACGCCGGGCTTGGTGAACAGACCCGTCTCGGCGACGTTCAGCGACAGCCGGGCGGTGCTCGTCTTGTCCCCGTCGAGGGCGACGGGGAGCGGGGCGGAGTGGGCGCCGGGCTCGATACCGGTCAGACCGGAGAGCTTGAGCACGTCGGCGGGGGTCGCCACGGACGTACGGGGAGTGGTGGTGGGCGCCTCGGGGTCCTGGCCGCTGGAGTCCCACGCGAAGGGCGTAGGAATCGACGCGACTTCCTTGCCGGCCTTGTCCAGCACGAGGACGCGACCCTTGGGGGCGTCCAGCTGGAAGGTGGCCGTCGTGGACTGGAGTCCGTACGCGACCGACTTCAGCGCCTCCTGCTTGGCCGCTTCCGGAGTCTTCACGATGAGGAGCTGGGCGACACCGCCCTCCTCACGCGCGACCAGGAGCAGGTCGACACCGGGCAGGACCTCGGAGTAGAGGGCACGCGGGCCGTCGAGGACCGGCTCGGGCAGGGCGCCCGGCCAGGTGTAGGCGACGGTGTGGCCGGCGACGTCCATCTCGGCGAGGACGGTCTGACCGGGCTGCGGAGCGCGGGCGAAGGAACGGTCCGCACGCGACGCGTCCTTGCTGCCGCTGGAGAACCGCACCGGAACGGCGGCGTTGACCGGCACGATGCCGAGCCCACGGGGCGCCTTCGCCGAGCGGACCAGCTTGTTGTCGATCGGGGCCCACTCGCCGTCGGCGTTCTTCGCGCGCTGCGGCGTGGCGTGCATCTGGGAGCGCATCTGCCCGTTGGGGAGCGCCCAGGTCTGCTGCGTGGCGGTGGTCGCCGTGTCGACGAGCACCTGCTTCCGCGTGCGCTTGGCCTCGGCGACGGCAGCGGACTCGTCACGGGGGCCGGTCGACGCCGGCTTCGCCTCGGTGGCCTTGTTGCCCTGGGCCACGGGCGGGGTCTGAGGCTGCCACCACGGAAGGAGGGCAGCGGTGAGGGCGGCCAGAACGAGGCCGAGGGTCAGTGACAGCCGTGTGCGCGTGCGCACGAAGGGGCTGAGAAATCTGGGTGGTGGCGCGGACACGGCGGTCTACTCCCGTAGGTACCAGGGCGGACAGGGGCAGCACAGACAGCCCCAACGGCAGGCCGCGGGGCATATATGTGCGCACACGATCACACGCGCGCCACAGGGAGTCCACAGGTGAAGGAGTTGCGAAAGCGTTATGTATGCCTTGGAACTACGCGGGTAGGTAGGGGTTTTGGGCAGGTTGCCCGTTTAAGCAGGTGGATAGGCCCTGTATGTAATGATCTACCCGTTGTGAGGGGAAGATCAATAACGGTGGCGTTCTGATCGGAACCGCACCGTGGGGCATCTCACTCGGCATCAGTTCCGCCCGATGAAACCGTGTTGATATGCAACGCGGACATGACAGAGAGTTCGCACGCACGCGTCTGATGCAGGCGCGTGCTTTTGGTGTTTCCACGCCTTTCGGTGTGTGCGCACCTCTCTGTTGTCTGTATGACCCGGGTGGGAGTCGACGCGATGCGTTCTTCAGGTCCACCGTCATGGCTGGGGCGGGGACGCCTAGCCGTGACGGAGTCACAACGACGGCGCCGGCGGCTCAGCCGCACGGCGACCGTCCTTTTGTTGTCGTCGATGCTGACGGTGACATCTCTCAGCTCGCAGGCGTTGGCGATCCCCGGCGACGGCATGAGCCGCGAGGAGCAGACCGCGGAGGTCGACCTCCCGGACATTCCGAAGAGCACCGAACTCGACGGTGACGAGACCGCGCAGAAGGCGCTGACCACGGCGCAGGAAGTCCCGATCACGCCGTACGTGCCGAAGAACGTCACCCCATGGGTGGCCGACCTCGGCAAGGCGACGCTGACGGCGACGAGCGAGCCGGGCACCACTGTCCCGGTGTCGCAGAACCTGCCGGTCGCGATCGGCGTTCCCGAGGGTGGGGACCCGGCGGCTCTCGCGGGCGAGTGGAGCGTCGACCTGAAGCCGGTCGAGGCGTCGCAGGACGCGGGCGTCTCCGGCATGATCATGAAGGTCACGCCTCCGGCGACGGCCGACCCGGCCGCGCAGATCGCGCTGACCATCGACCCGACCGGCTTCGCCGACCTCTATGGTCCGCAGGCCGCCCAGCGTTTCGGTCTGACGCTGCTGCCGGAGTGTGTCTACTCCGACCCGACCGCGGGTGAGTGTGCCGACGACGGCACCACGACCATGGCGGGCGGCAAGGACGAGGGCGTCGGCTTCGAGCCCCTGAAGACGTCGGTGGAGGAGGTGCCCGCCAAGGAGGCTCCGACCAAGAGCACCGCGGCGAAGGGCGCCAAGACCCGCACGGTCGTCAGCGGCACGATCCCGGTCGCCAAGCTCCTGGAAGAGGGAAGCACCGGCGCTTCGGCCCGGAAGGCTTCGTTCTCGGCTGCGGGAACGACGACCGGTGGCAACGCGGTCGGCATGCTCGACACGGGTTCGTCGGTGCAGGGTGACTTCACCGCTTCCCCGCTGCTGTCTTCGGGCTCTTGGTCTGCGGGCGCGTCCTCTGGTGCGTTCACGTACAACTACCAGGTTCAGGTGCCGGAGACGGCCGGCGGTCTGATGCCGAAGATCGGCCTGGGCTATTCGTCCCAGTCCGTGGACGGCCGGACCTCGGCGACGAACAACCAGGCTTCCTGGATCGGCGATGGTTGGGACTACAACGCGGGTTCCATCACCCGTACGTACGCCAGCTGCCGCGAAGACTCGAAGCGTGCGGGGTCGAACAACGCGACCCACAAGACCGCGGACCAGTGCTACGGCTCGGAGAACGCCACCCTGTCGCTGGGTGGGATGACGACCGAGCTGGTGTGGGACGCGGCCAAGGGCACGTGGTTCACGGCCAATGGTGACGGTTCGAAGATCGAGCGGCTCAAGGACACGTCCAAGGACCCGCGCTCGGGCATGAAGGACGCGGACGGCGAGTACTGGGTCGTCACGACCAAGGACGGGACGAAGTACCACTTCGGCCTGAACAAGCTCCCGGGCTGGTCGGACAACGGCACCGCCGCCGACGACCCGTACACGGACTCCGTCCTCGCGGTGCCGGTCTACGGCAACCACGCGGGCGAGCCCTGCTACAAGGCCGGCGACTGGAAGAACTCCTTCTGCAACCAGGCCTGGCGCTGGAACCTCGACTACGTCGAGGACATCCACGGCAACGCCATGTCGCTGTGGTGGAAGCGCGATGTCAACTACTACGCGCGGAACTTCAACTTCAAGGCCCCGGTCGAGTACCACCGCGACGGCTACCTGACGCGGATCGACTACGGCCAGCGCAAGGACTCGATCTTCTCGGCCCCGGCTCCGGCGCGGGTCAACTTCTCCGTCGAGGAGCGCTGCTTCACCGAAGGCACGCTGACCTGCGTAGAGGAAAACTTCGCATCGAAGGACATGGGCAAGTACCGCATCTGGTACGACACTCCCGCCGACCTCCGCTGCGCGGCGGTCACCTCGACGTACAAGCAGAAGTGCTGGAACGCGGGCCCGACCTTCTGGACGCGCAAGCGCCTGGACAAGATCACCACCTCGGCCCAGCGTCGTACCGACACCACCGCGCGTCAGGTCGTGGACGAGTACAAGCTCGAGCAGAACTTCGCGGCGCTGAAGACCGGCGTGAACACCGCTCTGTGGCTGGAGTCGATCTCCCGCACCGGCTACGCCCGCAACGGCTCGACCGACGCGAGCGTGAAGCTGAACTCGGTGCGTTTCGAGTCCAACGCCGAGGACATGCCGAACCGCGTCATGCGCGGAACGAACGACCCGCGGCCGGGCTTCTCGCGTCTGCGGATCGACCGTGTCATCAACGAGTACGGCGGCGAGACCGTCGTCACCTACAAGCCGGCCGAGGGCCAGTGCGCCACCGGCACCGGCCTGCCGACGAAGACGGACACGGCGGCACTGAAGGCGAACAACCGCCTGTGCTACCCGTCGTACTGGAACCCGGATCCTGAGGTCGAGGACATCGACTGGTTCCACAAATACGTCGTGGACTCCATCGAAGAACTCCCGAACGTCGCCGGGTCGTACGGCACCAAGACGTTCTACGAGTACAAGAACGCCGGCTGGAAGCTCGCCGAGGCTGAGTTCACCAAGAAGTCCACCCGCACGTACTCGCAGTTCGCGGGCTTCGAGCAGACCACCGTCCTGACGGGTCCGAAGCCGTCGGACGCGGACAGCGGTGAGGGTTCCTCGGGCGAGAACACCCCTGGTGTCGACTCCCCGCGGACCAAGGCCGTCACCCGGTACTACCGTGGCCTGGGCGACACTGTCCCGGTCAAGGACGTTCACGGCGTCGAGATCGGCAAGGACCGCGAGGCGTTCGCCGGCCGCATCGCCGAGGAACTCACCTACACCAACGCCACCGACGCGGACACCAACTGGCTCTCCCGTTCGATCACCAAGCTGGAGGCCACCGAGCTCGGCAAGCGCGACCGCGAGGACGGCCTGACCGATCTCAAGGCCTGGCGCGTCACCGAGCCCGAGGAAATCGCCTACACCAAGTCCTCGGGAACCAACTCTGACGACCCGCGCACGCAGCGCACGGTTCGTACCCTGACGACCTACGAGCCGACCTATGGTCTGCCCACGCAGGTCGAGTCCCTCGGGGACACCGAGAAGACCGGTGACGAGTCCTGCACCAAGTCCGAGTACCTGCACAACACGGCCAGGAACATCATCGGCCTGACCAAGCAGGCACTGGTTTCCCCCACGACGTGCGCCAACGCTAACTGGGCCGACCTGACCACACTCAGCGGTGGGACCAGGACGTCCTACGATGGCACGGCTTACGGCACCGCGCTGGCCGAAACGACGCGCGGTCTCGCGACCGAATCGTGGTCGCTGAACGGTGAGGGCACCGGCTTCGTGTCCGGCGGGACGACCGCCTTCGACGCCATAGGTCGCGTGATCCGCCACACCGACACCGACGGCAAGAGCTCCACGATCACGTTCGACCCGCCGTCGGGCCAGGTCTTCAAGATCACCGAGGTCAACGCGCTCGGCCACAGCCAGACCCAGGAGCTGGAGCCCGGCCGTGGGGTCGCGCTGAAGACCACCGACGCCAATGGCCACGTCAGCGAGGCGAAGTACGACCCCCTGGGCCGTACGGCCGAGGCATGGGCTGCCGGCCGTACTCCGTCGCCCACGGCAGTGCCGGACTTCCGCGCCGAGTACGCGGTCCCGGCAGAGGAGGCCGATCCGGAGGACGCGACCCGCAAGATCCGGAAGCCTCCTTTCGTCACCACGTACGCCCGTGGTTACGAAGACCGGGTCGAGAAGTCGGTCACGATCTATGACGGCCTCGGCCGTGAGCGGCAGTCGCAGGAGGAGGCCGACGGCGGCGGTCGCCTGATCACCGACACGCTGTACAACAGCGCGGGCGAGGTCTTCCAGACCAACAACGCGTACCTGAACGAGGCTGCCCCGAGCGGTGAGCTGTTCACCCCGCTGGCGGACACCGCCGTGCCGAACATCACCCGCTACAAGTACGACGGCCTCGGCCGCGTGCTCGAGGAAATGCCGGTCCTCAAGGTCAAGCTTCCCGGGACCACGGAGGCCGTCTCCCAGGAGATTCCCGAGAAGGCGACGCGGTACGAGTACGGCCAGGACTGGTCGAAGGTAGTTCACCCGCAGGGGGCGTCCTCCTACCGCGTCTACACCGACGCGTTGGGTCGTACGACCCGCACGGACACGATCAACCCGGCGGCTCCCGGCGGCTTCACATCGACCCGTTACGCCTACGACCAACGCGGCCAGCTGGTCAAGGCCACCGCCTCGGCCGATCCCACTCACCCGTGGTCCTGGACCTATGACCGGCGTGGCCGGGTGGAGACCGCGACCGACCCCGACACGGGGACGACGCGCAACACCTATGACCAGCGTGATCGGTTGTTGACCACAACCAACGCCCGCGGTGTGACGATCTGGAACGGCTACGACGAGCTGTCACGGCCTAAGCAGCAGCGTCTGACCGGTTCGACCGGCGCCTTGCTCGCGGACTACTCGTACGACACCGTCGCGGGCGGCAAGGGCATGCCCGCCGCTGTCACGCGCTACACCGACGGCCTGCCGTACACGCAGAAGGTCAACGGCTACACCAAGGACTACGAGCCGACGTCCACGACCTTGAGCCTCCCGCAGTCGCTGGCCGACACGTGGGGCCTGGCCAAGGACTACACGTACAGCTACTCCTTCTCGGACAACGGCATGCTGGAGGAGGCGAACCTCCCCAAGGCCGGCAAGTTCGATGCCGAGAAGCTGGTCATTCGGTACAACAAGGAGGGCCTGCCCCTCTCGATCTCGGGCAAGGACTGGTACGGCGCGGAGACCGTCTACTCCCCGTACGGCCAGGTCATGCGATCCACCCTCGGTGCCCAGCCGTACCGTGTGTGGACGCAGAACTCGTACGACGAGTCCACGGGAGAGATGCAGAACCAGCTCGTCTACCGCGAGCAGAATGCAACCGCCCTCACCGGCGGCAACCTGGTGTCGAACCGTCAGTACTCCTACGACCCCGCGGGCAATGTCACGGGCATCCGTGAGCACGCAACCGGGATCCAGGAACGCCAGTGCTTCACCTACGACCCCCTGGGTCAGCTGAAGGAGGCCTGGACATCCAAGGACCAGACCGCCTGCACCACGCCGAAGAACACCGACGGCACCCTCAACGTCACTTCTGGTGACGACAAGTCGGGCTACTGGCAGCAGTACGAGTACGACCTCCTGGGCAACCGCACCAAGCTGACGGAGAAGGACCTCACCGGGGCCACTGCCAAGGACGCGGTCACCGACTACACCTACGGCAAGGGCGCTGCCAAGGAGCAGCCGCACACCCTCACGAAGGTGTCGAAGAAGTACACGACGCCGGCAGGTGCGGCGGTCAAGGCCGAGGCGGAGCGTCTGTACGAGCTCACGGGTGAGACCAAGTCGGTCACTTCCATCGACAATGGCGACAAGCAGTCGCTCTCCTGGACGCCCGACGGCAAGGTCGACCGGATCACCGGTCAGGGTGCGAGTGGCAAGAGTCCTTACCTGGGCCTCGCCGACAAGTGCATCGACCTGAAGTCCGGCGTGGGCGCCGCGGGCCAGCCGATCCAGCTGTACGGCTGTAACGGCACCGTGGCACAGAACTGGAAGTTCACCCCCACTCCTGCCCCCCTGGGAGGGACGCAGAACGACCCCAACAGGGGAACGCTGTCCGTTTACGACGACTGGTGCCTCCAGCCGGCTGCGAACACCGCCGGGTCGGCGCTCCAGGTCCAGAAGTGCGACGGCACCGCCGCGCAGGAGCTGAAGCGGAACACTGCCGGTCAGCTGACGCATATCGCGTCGGGTCTCTGCGTGACGGTCAAGGACGGCGCTACGGCCAGCGGCACCGCGATCGTCCTGGCCACCTGCGACGGCACTTCCGCCGCGCAGCTGTGGGCGCCGCAGAACGACACCCGTCACATCTATGGCCCTGGTGGTGAGCAGCTGCTCACGATCAAGGGCAAGCAGGCCACGCTCCACTTGGGCGACACCGAAGTGACCGTCCAGCAGGGCGGCGTCCTGGTCAACACGCAGCGCACCTACACCGCCCCCGGTGGTGCGGTCATGCGCTACGCCTATGGCACGGGTGGCGACCAGCTGGTCGCCCTGACCCACGACCACCAGGGCAGCGTGTACACCGAGGTCGCCATGAGCGGCACGATGGCGGTGCGGATCCGCAAGCAGGATGCGTTCGGCAATCAGCGTGGTATCGGCACGGCCGGCGCCAACCTGCAGACGCACAACGGGTTCCTCAACAAGGCAGGGGACGACTCCTCCGGCTACGTGCTGCTGGGTGCCCGCATGTACGACCCGGTCGTGGGGCGCTTCCTCTCCGCCGACCCGTTGATGGACCTGAATGACCCGCTGCAGGCCAACGGTTACGTCTACGCGCACAACAATCCGGTCTCGCACGCGGACCCGACGGGTCTGTCCATCGTCCTGACCGCTTCGGAGAAGGCCGCGGCCCTCGCGGGTGCGGGTCTCTCTGCGGCGCAGGTCGCGCAAGCGCAGTCCACCATGGGCAAGTCCCTGACCTCGGTGATCCTCTCCGTGGCCTGGGCGACGCTGAAGGACTTCATCGGGATCAACGACGCCATGGCCTGCTTCGGCGGTGACATGTGGTCGTGCGGCAGCCTGATCATCGGCGCCATCCCGTGGACCAAGCTCGGCAAGATCCCCTCCGTCCTGAAGGCCGTCAACCGCACCATCGACGCCATCCAGGCGTTCAAGGCCGCCAAGAAGGCAGCCGAAGCCGTGCTCAAGGCGGCCAAGGCGGCCGAGGAGGCAGCACTCAAGGCCAAGAAGGCCGCCATCGAGAAGGCCAAGAAGGAGGCCGCTCAAAGAGCGAAGAAGAAGGCTGCGGAGGCCGCGAAACGGAAGGCCGAGGCAGCCGCCGCCGCGAAGAAGAAGACCGGCAACCCTGCCCAGAAGCAGGCACAGAAGAAGGCGGCCCCGAAGGCCTCGTCCCACTCCGGCGGCGGCAAGAAGGCATCCGGCGGCAAGCCGGGCGGCAGCTCGGGCGGCTCGTCCCGCAACAAGGGCGGGTCCAGCGGCAGTGGCGGCTCGGGCAAGGCCGGATGCAACAGCTTCGTGCCCGGCACGAAGGTGCTGATGGCCGACGGATCGACGAAGCCGATCGAGAAGGTCAAGGTCGGTGACAAGGTCCTTGCCACCGACCCGGAGACCGGACGGACCCGCGTCGAGACGGTCACGGCGGAGATCAAGGGCCAGGGCCTCAAGCACCTGGTCAGGGTCACCATCGACACCGACGGTACGTCGGGTTCGAAGACAGCCCAGGTCACCGCGACAGACGGTCACCCGATCTGGGTGCCCGAGCTCGGTGAATGGGTCCGGGCCACGGACCTGAAGTCGGGTCAGTGGCTCCAGACCGGTGCCGGCACGTCCGTCCAGATCGCCGCGATCGAGCGGTGGACGGCCCCGTCTGCAACCGTCCACAACCTCACCGTCAGCGAACTCCACACGTACTACGCGCTGGCGGGGGCGACCTCGCTCCTCGTCCACAACGACTCCTGCCCGACGGGCGACGAAGCCCCTGAGCGGGACCCGTACTCGCCTGAGAAGACGAAGGAGCGTCAGGCCGAGAACGCGGACAACTGGGGGGAGATCCCCAGGGAGGTCCACAACACCGTCAACGGTGTGGAGAACGGCACGATCACCCAGCGGGTCAATTCGAACGGCCTGGACTGGTTCGACGCGCGTCGTCCCAATGGCACCTTCAATACCAACAACCCGTGGTACGGCGCGACCATTTACACGGGTGTCGGCAATGGCCGGTCCACGAACTCGAACAACACCCTGACCCGGGTGCTCGTTCGAGCGGACGGAGTGGTCGGGTACGTGCTCGGACACAATTACAATCAGATTCACGAGTACGGATACGCCGGGCGACTGCCAGGCAGATGGAATAGGCCACCGCAGAGTTGGTACGACTCACACTCATGAGATCTCTTGCCGCAGCAGGTCTGCTGATGGTGGACGGGTGGAATGAACCCGATGGGCTCATTCCACCCCTCATCACCGGCCAGGCTCCAAGCTGTCCCTTCGAGGAAGGCCGCGTGGAGGCGATGCTGGACATCGACGATCCACTGCTGCACGAGAAGGCAAACGCCGACTGGTACCGGCTGGCGGTCGAAGGAGGGCTCTTCTCCGAGGCCGACCGCAGGTTCCTGCTCGCGCTCAGCCCCGACGAGGACAGCCCGGCACAGTGGTTCTGTGTCGAGTTGCAGAGCGAATGGGACATCATGGGGAAGGGCGCTGCCGGCATGCTCGGCAGCGCGCCCTGCCGGCCTGAGTTCCGCATGCTCTCGCTTGACGGGAACGTGCTGTGCTTCGCGACGACATGGGAGCATGACATCAGCACCTCCGTGCTGACGGCTCCACACCGCTCGCAAGGCCTGCGTCGGTTCGCTGAATGGGTGGCGACGGGCGCGATGGACGAGCCGGATGAGCCGCCGTTCAGTCCGTCGGCACGTCGCTGGCTCGACAGCCACTAGCTGTGCGATCGGCCCGGTCATGCCGGACCTGACGCACCGGAGTACCCAAGGGACCCCGACCGGAACATCGGTCGGGGTCCCTGCTGTTACCGCTCACCGCCCCGCCCCCTCCAGCCGCAACCCCTCCTCCAGCACCGCCCGTGCGATCGGCGCCGCGCTTCCGCCCCCGCTGATCTCCGTCCTCCGTGCCTCCGCGTCCTCCACCACCACCGCCACCGCGACCGCCGGCTGGGCCGCGTCCGGCGACTGGGCCCAGGCGATGAACCAGGCGTAGGGGGTGCCGATGTTGCCGAGGCCGTGCTGGGCCGTGCCCGTCTTGCCGCCGACCGTCGCGCCCGGGATCGAGGCGTTCGTGCCCGTGCCCTCCGTGACCGCCTTCACCATCAGGCGCTGGAGCTGGGTCGCCGTCGAGGGGCGCATCGCCTGGCGGTAGCTGCGGCGGCCCGTCGTGTCGACCGTCCGGCCGCCCGCGGTCGTCGTCCGCTCCACCAGGTACGGGTGCGCGATCTCGCCGTTGTTCGCGACCGCCGCCGCCACCATCGCCATCTGCAGCGGCGTCGCCGTCGTGTCGAACTGCCCGATCGACGACAGCGCCAGCTGGTCGTCGCTCATCGCCGGGTCGAAGTTCGACCTCGCCACCCAGGACGGGATCCGCAGCCCCGCGTCGTCGAAGCCGAAGTTCCGGGCCGCGTCCACCATCCCCTCCAGGCCCACCTTCACCCCGAGCCCCGCCATCACCGTGTTGCACGACCACTGGATCGCGTACGCCAGCGACGCGTTCCCGCACCCCTTCGCCGCGTTCGGCAGCACGTGCCGGGTCCCCGGCAGGACGAACGGGTCCGGCGTGTCCGTCGGCGCGTCCACGTCCGTCACCGCTCCCGCGTCCAGGGCCGCCGCCGCCGTCACGATCTTGAAGGTGGAACCCGGTGGATAGGTCTGCCGGATCGCCCGGTTGAGCATCGGCTGGTTCGGCGAGGTGTTCAGCCGCGCCCACGCCTCCTTCACTGCCGGCCCCGTACCCGACAGCTCTCCCGGGTCGTACGACGGCGAGCTGACCAGCGCCAGGATCCGCCCGCTCGACGGCTCGATCGCCGCGACCGCCCCCCGCTTCCCCGCCAGCCCCCGGTACGCCGCCTCCTGCATCGAGGCGCGGATCGTCGTCACGGCGTCCCCGCCCGGCTGCCGCCCCCGGCTGATGTCGTTCCAGAACGGCAGCGGCATCAGCATCGGATCCGTGCCCGACAGGACCGCGTCCTCGGCGTGCTCCAGCAGGGTCGTGCCGTACGTCTGCGAGGCGTGACCGGTCACCGGCGCGTACAACGGCCCCTGCGTGTACGTACGTTCGTACCGCAGTTGCTCGCCGCTGTCCCGCGCGCCGGTCACCGGTCGGCCCTCGACCCGGATCGTGCCGCGCGGCTGCCCCCAGGCGGCGATCGCCGGACGGCGGTTGGCCGGGTTCTCGTCGAGCGACTCCGCCTGGAAGACCATCACCCGCGCCGCGTTGACCAGCAACGCCACCAGCAGGACGAGGCAGAGCGCGGCCGCGCGCCGGATGTACGGGATCACTTGGCCTCCTCGGCCACCGGCGCGACGATCCCGGCCTCGACCGGCTCGGGCCGCGGGGTCCGCGCCGAGTCGCTGACCCGGATCAGCAGCGCCACCATCACCCAGTTGGTGACCACGGACGAGCCGCCCTGCGCCAGGAACGGCATCGCCATGCCGGTCAGCGGGATCAGCCCCATCACCCCGCCGGCGATCACGAACACCTGGAGCGCCACGATCGAGGCGAGGCCCGTCGCCAGCAGCCGTCCGAACGGGTCGCGCAGCGCGAGCCCGGAGCGGTAGCCGCGCGCGACGAGCAGGGCGTACAGCAGGAAGAGCGCGGTCAGGCCGACGAGGCCCAGCTCCTCGCCCGCCGTCGCCAGGATGAAGTCGGACTTGGCGGCGAAGCCGATCAGCACCGAGTGCCCGCTGCCTAGCCCCGTCCCCAGCATGCCCCCGGCGGCGAACGCGAACAGGGACTGGGCCAGCTGGCTCGGCCCGTCGCCCGCCTCGATCGAGGCGAAAGGGTTCAGCCAGTCCTCGACCCGGCTGTGCACGTGCGGCTCCAGCGAACCGACCGCGAACGCCCCGACCGCCGCCAGGAGCAGCCCAACCGCGATCCAGCCGGTCCGGCCGGTCGCCACGTACAGCGTGATCACGAACAGGCCGAAGAAGAGCAGCGAGGTCCCCAGGTCCCGTTCCAGGATCAGCACGCCCACGCTCAGCACCCAGATCGCGACGATCGGCCCGAGCACCCGGCCGGTGGGCAGCTGGAGTCGCCAGATCCTGCGGCCGGTGTACGCCAGCGCGTTGCGGTTGGCCGCGAGGTACGCGGCGAAGAAGACGGCGAGCAGGATCTTGGCAAACTCGCCCGGCTGGAAGGAGAGGCCGCCGATCCGGATCCAGATCCTCGCCCCGTTCACGGCCGGGAAGAAGATCGGCAGCACCATCAGGACGAGCGCGGTGGCCATCGACAGGTACGCGTACCGCTGGAGCACCCGGTGGTCGCGCAGCAGGACGACGACGGCGATGAAGAGCGCCACCCCGAGCGTCGACCAGATCAACTGGGTCGGCGCGGCCGGGTCGCGGGGCGTCTCCAGGTCGAGCCGGTAGATCAGCACCAGCCCCAGGCCGTTGAGGAGGACCGCGATCGGCAGCATCAGGGGATCGGCGTACGGCGCGCGGAAGCGGACGGCGAGGTGGGCGACGAGCGCCAGCAGCCCGAGCCCGGCGCCGTAGCGGACGGCGTCGGGCGGCACGGCGCCGGTACCGGCGAGGCCGACCTCGGCGTAGCCGTAGACGGAGATCAGGACGGCGCAGACGAGGAGGGAGAGCTCCACGCCGCGGCGCTTCGGGACGCGTAGCCCGGGCGGGGGAGCGTCCGCCGTCGTAGCGGTCATGGTCCGCAACGTAGCAAGCTGTATGCCTTATATCCCTTATGTGTGACGGTGTGCCGTCAGCCGGACGACGGGCCCGCTCCGGAGCGTCGAGGCCCTACGCATGGTCCGTCCCGTCCGTCCCGTCCGTCCCGTCCGTCCCGTCCAGCTCGGCCGTCCCGCCCGTCCCGTCCGGGTCCCCTCCGTACTCCGGCAGGGTCAGCCGGGCCAGGGCGCCGCCGCCCGGCGCGGCCGCGAACTCCAGGCGCGCCCCGATCACCTCGGCCTGGCCGGCCGCGATCGTCAGCCCGAGGCCGTGCCCCTTGCCCCGCCCCTCGGTGCGGAAGCGCTGCGGCCCCAGGTCGAGGAGGTAGGGCGGATAGCCGTCGCCGTGGTCCCGTACGGTCACGACCGGCCCGTCGACCGTCAGGACGACCGGCGGGGCGCCGTGCCGGTGGGCGTTGGAGACGAGGTTGCCGAGCACCCGCTCCAGCCGCCGCCGGTCGGTCTCCACCGGTGCGTCGCGCTCGATCCGTACGGCGGTGTCCGTCCCCGAGGCCCGCACCACCCGCTCCGCGAGCGGTCCGAGTTCGTGTACGGCGAGGTCCACGGTCTCGTTACGGGCGTCGAGCCGCGAGATCTCCAGCAGGTCCTCGGTCAGCCCGCGCATCGCCTTCACCCGGTCCCGTACGAGCTCCGACGGCCGCCCCTCCGGCAGCAGCTCGGCGGCGGCGGACAGGCCGGTCAGCGGGGTGCGCAGCTCGTGCGCCACGTCGGCGGTGAAGCGCTGCTCGCTCTGCAGTTTGCGCTGGAGCGAGGAGGCCATGGTGTCGAGCGCCCCGGAGACGGTGGCGACCTCGTCCTGCGGGCGCGAAGGATCGTGCGTACGGGGGTCGTCGACGCGCGCGTCGAGGTCGCCGGCGCTGATCCGGCGGGCCACCTGGGCGGTCAGGTGCAGCCGCCGGGTGATCCGGGTGACCGCGAAGGCGCCCACCAGCAGGGTCGCCCCGATCGCCAGGACCGAGGACCCGACGATCGAACGGTCGAGCCCGTTGATGGTCTCCGCGCTCGCCGCGAAGTCCGTGCGCACGGCGAGGGCGCGGCCGTCGGCCGGGCCCGCCGCCCACATCGTCGGGCGGCCCTCGTACGAGTCGACCATCGTGCCGCTCTGCCCTCCGAGCGCGAGGGCGCGGAGCGGGTCGGGCAGGCCCACGGGGTCGATCCCGGCGGTCCGGGGGAGCGGCTCGCCCGCCTCGTAGGCGCGGGCGGCCGTGGTGAGCCGGGCCAGCGCCCGCTCACGGGCGTCCTCCACGGTCCGGTCGGTCACCGAGACATGTACGAGGACGCCGAGGAGGGCCGCGAGCGCGCAGCACATGACCGCGATGAAGACGGCGGCCTTCCAGGTCAGGGTCGCGGTCCAGGCGGGAAGCCGGAGGCGAGGCTGCCGGGGGCGGACCCGGGGCCGGGGGCTCATGGGCGGGCCGCCTCGGGGGCGGCGGCGGACGGCGGCGGAGGCGGCGCCGGGGTGGTCCGGGACGGGATGCCCGGGGTCGGCGTGGGGTCGGCGGGGCGGGGCTCGGGGGCGGCCGACGCGGACGGAGCGCGCGGCTTCACCCGGATGATCTCGTCGCGGGTCGCCAGCATCGCGTGCTGCTGCTCGTCCCAGGTCCAGGCGGTCCGGTACTCGTACCCCGGGATGCCGGCCGAACTGACCCGCATGATCAGGTCCCGGCCCGCCAGGTCAACGCTGATCACCTGGTCGACGGTGGACATGACGCGGGTGAGACCGCCGTCCTCGGCGAGGTAGACGCGTACGCCGACCTGCTGGTCGGGCATGCGGATGCCGACGATCAGGTCGTCCCGGCCGTCGCCGGTCAGGTCGTGGTAGTACGGCCGCATGACCGGGCACGCCTTCGGTTCCGTACCGCACCGGGCGATGCGGCGCGCGGTCTCCTCGTACATGCCGTCAGGCCCGCTGTACGTGTCGGGGTGCGCCTTCACCTCGGCCTGGACGACGGCCACGGGTGCGACGCGGTGGACGTCGTCGTCGGGGACCTCGATGCCGGGGACGCGCTCGGTGACGGTCTCGCCGTAGTCGAGGGGCGGCGCGGTCGCGGGCGGCAGGTCGGGCCAGAGCCGGACGGGGCCGACGGCGGAGGGCGTCGGGCCGGCGCTCTCCAGCCCGCCCTCGTCGCCGCAGCCGGCGAGCCCGACGAGCGCCGCCGCGGCGGCCAGGGCCACGGCGGCGGCGCGCGGGACGCGGCGCGGTCTCACGCTCCTCCTCGGGACGATCCGTCTCGGTCTTCCCTCGACCTTATTCGTAGGGAAGTCCTTTTTGTCCACGGGGTGGGGGAGAGGAGGGAAGGGGGGTGGGGTCGGGTCCTCTTACCGGGCCGCCCGGCCGGCCCGGCGCCCCGACGTGTCCCCCTCGGCGGACACCCGCCCGCCCGGCCGTCAGCCGAGTCGGCCCCACTCCATCCGGTCGAGGGCCGCGCGGCACAGGGTCACGAGCTTCTCGTCCTGGTGGATGTCGTGGCTGCCCGACCCGTGTTCGCGGACGTTGTGGCGGCGGCGCCTGGCCAGTTCGTCCCGGATCGCCGGCTCGGCGTCCCGCGCCGCCGGGCCCATCTCCGCGAGGCACGCGGCGATGTCCACGCGCGCGTGCGGGTTCTCCTCCCAGGCCCTGAGCAGTACCGGCAGCGTCGACTCCACGTCCCCCGTCACCCGCCACAGGGCCGCCGCGGCCGCCACCCGCACCCACAGGTCCCGGGCCTTCAGGCCAGGACGCAGCGCGGGCGCGCCGTCCGCCGCCGCCGGGCCGATCGAGCCCAGGGCGCGGGCGGCCGCGCACCACTCCGGGTCGGGGACGCCCGGCCGCAGCCACGCCTCCAGAGCGGGCAGGACGGCGACGGCGTCGCCCTCCACCGACCACAGGGCGAGCGCCGCGCTCGCCGAGACCGTCGCCGCGTCGCCGAGCAGCAGCTCCCGGATGTCGGGGACGGCCTCCCGCGCGGCCGGGCCGAAGGCGGCCAGCGCCCGCAGCGCCGCCTCCCGCACCCAGTCCCGCCGGTTCGGCGGCGCCCCGCGCAGCACCCGCAGCACCTCGGGCAGCGCCTGCGCACCCCGGATCGCCGTCAGGGCGAAGAGCAGCGGCGCGGCATGGTCGTACAGCCGGTCGTCCAGCTCGACGCGGGCGAGTCTTCGGCGCAGGGCGGGCGCGAGCGGTACGGCGGCAGGCCCCAGCGCGTCGACGGCGTAGAGCAGTTCGCGGCGGACCTCCGGCTCCGCGAGCGCCTTGGCGAGGAGCGGCACCGCCCGGGCGTCACCCGAGCGGGCCAGGGCGAGCAGCGCCCCGCAGCCCCCGGCGCGCACCCACGCGCTCGCCCCGGCCCCGGCCCCGGGGCGGGAGCCGGCCCGGGCCCCGGCCGGCGGGCCCCACCCCTCCTGGCCCCGGAGAGCGGGGGGCGTCGAGGAGACCCGTGCGGACAGGGCGGCGAGGGCGTCCGCGGCGGGGCCGGTCAGTTCGAAGAGCCGTTCCAGGAACGAGGTGGCGGCCTCGCGCAGCCTCGGGTCGGGGTCGGCGAGCTGGGCCCCGACGAGCCGCACCACCTCGTCGTACCCCCCGCGCCACATCCGTATCAGCCCCCCGCAGAGCCAGATGGCGTCCGAGCGCTGTGACCGGTCGGGGCTGCGCAGTTGGGCGAGGATCAGGGCGATCCGGTCGTCGACACGGTCGTCGAGGGCGGTGTGCAGGGTGCGCAGGAGTTCGTCGGTCCACGGCGTGGCGGCGGGGGTGTACGCCAGGGCGGCGTCGGGCGCGAGCGCGGCGCGGGACCCGGAGTCGCACCCGGGCCCGGAGCCGGATCCGCGACCGTGCCCGGAACCGGGCACGGAGGCGTGGCCCGGCCCCGGCCTCAGGAAGGCGTCCGGGTCCGCGTAGGCGCGCGGGTCCGCCGGTCCTCCCTCGCCGAAGCGGCCCGAGGAGCCGGCGGAGCCGGAACCGAAGGAGCCAGGGGAACCAGGGGAGCCAGGGGAACCGAAGGAGCCAGGGGAGCCAGGGGAACCGACGGAGCCCGAGTCGGAGGGGACCGAAGGCTCCGGTGGGGCCGCACGCACCTCGTCCAGCAGCGCGGCCACCTGCTCGGCGACGTCCGCCGGGACCTCGGCGGGCGCGCAGCGGGCCAGCTGCGCCAGGGCCGCCAGCCGAAGGCCGGGGGCCTGGGCCGCGCGGGTGAGCCAGCCGAGCCAGTCGACCGTCTCCGCCCGCAGCGACTCGTGCCGCCGGGCGATCCGCCCGACCGCCTCCACCAGGGCCAGCCGTACCTCCGTATCGCACTCGACCGTCAGCCGCTCCCGCAGCAGCGTCAGGACGCGCGCCGGCTCGGGATGCATCGAGGCGAGCGCGCAGGGGGCGGCGAGCCGCACCTCCGGGTCGGGGTCGCCGACGAGCGAGAGGAAGACGTCGGCCCCGGCGGCGACGGCGGCCGAGGCCATCGCGTAGTTGGCGGCCGGGATGAACTCGCCGTCCTCCGCGTCGAGCTGGTCCAGCTCGTCGAGATCCTCGTCCGCGCCGAGGTCGATGCCGCCGATGCTGGTCAGCAGCTCCACGATGCCGCCGCGGTCCTGGACGGCCGGGTCGGCGACGAGTTCGAGGAGGAAGGGGATGCAGGCGAGCGTCGAGTCGTACACATCGCCTTGGTGGTGCACGGTGCCGTACATGCCGTCGAGTGCGACCTCGCGCTCCGTGGAGTCGTCCGAGGCGAGCCCGCGCAGCAGCTCCGGAACGTCGTCCGCGGGGCCGTACGCATGCCCCAGCGAGGCCCAGTCGACCTCCTCGATCCCCGTCAGCATGCGGCCGCCGCCTTCCCCGTGAGCGCTGTACCAGGCAGCAAGTGTGCACCACGTCACCGTCAACAAGGGCCCGCTGAACGGACGCGTCCCGCGAACACGGCGCGAGGCGCTTGCTTTGCGCCACCCGGCGCACGCGCCAGGGGAGTTGACTCCGGCGGATCGGCGTGCAACCCCGCGACGGCTCGACGGCGACGCGGCGGCGACACGCTGGCGACCGGGGGCCGCCACGGCGTCGACGCGACGGCAGGGGCCAAGCGGACGAGCCGTACGGACCCGCCCCGGCCGGGGGAACCGACCTGTGCACCGACCCCGAACCCGCAGGCCACGCGCGGATCGCGGCCAGCCGAACCGTGCCCGCACCGACCCGGAACCCGCAGGCCACGCGCCTCCTCGGGCTCCGCTGCCCGCCGTCTCCGTGTGTCTCATGGCTGAATCGGCCGGGATCGGGGAGTAGCGGCGAGCCTCACGGGTGACCTCTGAGCCGTGGACCTCCCCCGTATCGCCCCGATGCTCGCCACGGCCGGCGCGCTGCCGCCCGCCCGGCAGGACACCGCATGGGCCTTCGAGACGAAACAGGATGGCCAAAGAGCGATCTTCTACCTCCCCGGGGACGGCAGGCTGGTGGTCCGTTCGCGGTCGGGCGAGGACGTCACCGCCGCCTACCCGGAGCTGGGGCCGCTCGGCCGGGCGCTGCCGATGGGGCGTACGGCGGTCCTCGACGGGGAGATCGTCATGCTCGACGAGAACGGGCACAGCGACTTCGCCCGGCTCCAGCCGCGGTTCGGTCTGGCGGCCTCTCCCGCGCGGGCGAGGCAGCTCGCCGCGCGGGACCCGGTGCACGCGGTCCTGTTCGACGTCCCGTTCCTGGACGGTCGGCTGCTGACCGGCCGGACCTGGGCGCAGCGCCGGGGGGAACTCGAAGGTCTCGCGCTGAGCGGCCCGACCTGGTCGACCCCGGGCGCCCTCATCGGCCACGGCGAGACCGCGCTGCGCGCGACCCGCGAGCACGGGCTGGAGGGCCTGGTCTGCAAGCGGATCAGCTCCCGTTACGAGCCGGGCGAACGCTCCCGCCACTGGATCAAGATCCGCAACATGCGCACCGCCGACATCGTCGTCGGGGGCTGGCTCCCCGGCGGCGGCCGGCTGACCGGCCTGCCCGGCTCGGTCCTGATGGGCCAGCGGCACGCGGGCGGGCTGCGCTACGTCGGCAGCGTGGGCACCGGCTGGAGCGAACCGGAACGCGCCGACCTGGCCCGGCTGCTGTACGCCGCCGAGATCGAGGAGTGCCCCTTCTCCGAGGTGCCACCGGTGGCCGGGGCGCACTGGGTGCTGCCACGGCTGGTGGGCGAGGTCCGCTACGCCGTCCGCACCCGGGCCGGAATGCTCCGCCAGCCCTCCTGGCTGCGCCTGCGCCCGGACCTGACACCGGAGACCTCGGCGGCGGACTTCGACTGACACTGAGCACCCCGCCCACCCCTCACCCCCGCCGAGCGGGTCAGGGCAGGACCCCGGCCCTCTCCGGTTCGAAGAGCCCCCCGAGGAGGTCCCCGTACCGCTCGATGCGTGGCGCGATGTCGTCCATGACGAGGTCGAGCCGCGCCGGGTCGTCGCACGCCTCGACCTCCTCCCAGGTCACGGGCGCGGAGACGGTCGGCCGTGCCCGGGCGCGCAGGGTGTAGGGCGTGGCGGTGGTCTTGGCGGCGGCGTTCTGACTGTGGTCGACGAAGACCTTGCCGGGCCGCAGGGCGCGGTTCATCCGGTGTACGACCAGCGCGGGGTGGTCCGCCTCGGCCTGGACGGCGAGCTGCTTCGCGTACGCCGAGACCTCCTCGGAGGGCGTCGGCTCCAGGGGTACGAGGAGGTGGAGGCCCTTGGACCCGGAGGTCTTGGCGTAGGCCTCCAGGCCGTCGGCGGCGAGCCGCTCGCGCAGCCAGAGGGCGACCCGGCAGCACTCCACGACGGTGGCGGGCGGCCCCGGGTCGAGGTCGAAGACGATGCGGTCGGCGACGGCGGGGGCGTCGTTGCGCCACTGGGGCGTGTGGAACTCCACGACGAGGTTCGCCGCCCACATCAGCGAGGCGAGGTCCTGGACGACGATCTGGCGGGCGCGGGGGTCCTCGGAGCGGGGCACCGGCGCGGTGGTCACCCAGGTGGGCGTGCCGGGCGGCGGGTTCTTGGTGAAGAAGAGCTGCCCGTCCGGGCCGTCGGGATAGCGCAGGAAGGACACCGGCCGGTCCCGCAGATGGGGGAGGAGGGCGTCCGCGACGGTGGCGTAGTAGTGCAGCAGCTCGCCCTTGGTGGTGCCCGTGGCCGGGTGGAGGACCTTGTCCAGATTGCTGAGGGCCAGGCGCCGCCCCTCCACCTCCGTGATCGGCGTCATAGGATGAGAATCCCACGAATCCGGCATTTCTGTGCAAGCCCACACGGAAGGGATGAAACGTGCGATCCATTTGGAACGGCGCCATCTCCTTTGGCCTGGTCAGCATCCCGATCAAGCTGGTGAACGCCACCGAGAGCCGGTCCGTGTCCTTCCGCCAGATCCACACCGAGGACGGCGGCCGCATCCGCTACCGCAAGGTGTGCGAGCTGGACGGCGAAGAGGTCACCCAGGCCGACATCGGCAAGGCGTACGAGGACGCGGACGGGACCATGATCCCGATCACCGACGACGACCTGGCGTCCCTTCCGCTCCCGACGGCGAAGACGATCGAGATCGTCTCCTTCGTCCCGGCGAACGAGATCGACCCGCTCCAGATGGACGCCGCGTACTACCTCTCGGCGAACGGCGTACCCGCCGCCAAGCCGTACACCCTGCTGCGCGAGGCGCTGAAGCGCAGCGACAGGGTGGCGGTGGTGAAGTACGCCCTGCGGGGGCGGGAGCGGCTCGGGATGCTCCGGGTGGTGGAGGACGTGATCGCGATGCACGGCCTGCTGTGGCCGGACGAGATCCGCGCCCCGGAAGGCGTGGCCCCGGAGACGCCGGTGTCGGTGCGGGAGGCCGAACTCGACCTGGCGGACGCCCTGATGGCGACGCTGGGCGAGGTCGACATCACCACCCTGCACGACGACTACCGGGAGGCGGTCGAGGAGATGATCGCCGCGAAGGCGGAGGGCGGCGAGGCCGTGGCGCCCCCGGAGCCGGCGTCGGAGGGCGGCGGCAGGGTGATCGACCTGATGGCGGCGCTGGAGAGCAGCGTCCGCGCGGCCAAGGAGGCCCGCGGCGAGCAGCCGTCCGCGCCGGCGGCGGAGAAGCCGGCCTCGGTGACGGAGCTCAAGCCGCGGAAGAAGACGGCGGCGACGAGGAGCAGGACGACGCCGAAGGAGACGGACGCGAAGAAGTCGACCTCGAAGACGGCGGTGAAGAAGACGGCCGAGCCGGCCCGGAAGTCGACGGCGAAGAAGGCGGCGGCGAAGAAGACGACGTCGGGGTCGGGGTCTTCGAAGGCGTCGACGTCAGGGTCGAAGGCGTCGACGGCGAAGAAGTCGCAGGCGAAGAAGGCGACACCGCGCAAGCGCTCGGCGTGACGGCGGGCCGTCGGACGGGCGTGACGGCGGGCCGTCGGACGGGCGTGACCGCGGGCGGCGTAACGGCTCAGCGGCTCAACGACCCCTGCCGCGATACCCGGCGCCCCCTCCCCGAGCACCGGCCCGCCTCCTCCCGAGCACCAGGCACCCCCGCTGCCCCTACCGGCCGGCTGCCGCCCGCGGCTCCCGCAGCAGCTCCCGCAGCGAGCTGGTCATGGCGGCGACGAACCGCTCGCGCTCGGCCTCTCCGACGAGGTCGAGCGAGAGGTACGGATTGAGGTCCTCCAGTTCGACGAGGAGGAGTTCCCCGTCCGGCGCCCGGCAGGCGTCGACGCGCTGGATCCCGTACGGCAGGTCGTTCCAGTCCACGAACCGCCGGGCGAACTCCAGGTCCGGGCCGGTCGGCTCGTACGGCCGGAGCACCCAGCGGGCCTCCGGGTCGGGTGCGTGGAGCGCGTACTGGAAGTCGCGCCCGACGAAGTAGAACGACACCTCGTAGGTGAACGGGATGCGCGGCTGTACGAGCATGCCGGCCGGGTCGACGTCCGCGAGGTCCGCCCCGTCGACGAAGCGCAGGCCGACCGAGTCGGCGCCGAGGAGCGGTTTCACGACGTACTCGTCGGCCTTCGGCAGCCTCGCGAACTCCTCGCGGTGCCCCGCCGTGGGAATGACCGGAAATCCCTCCCTCGACAGATGGAGGAGGTACTCCTTCCCGGCCATGTCGCCCTTGCCGGTGAGGGAGTTGAACATCCGGGTGCCGGCGGCGAGCGCGGCGGCGCGGAAGCGGTCGTACGCCTCCTGGTAGTGGAGGACGGGGCCGCTGTTGCGGACGACGACGGCGTCGAAGCGGTCGATCAGCGCGGCGGCGTCGAGGGGGTGGACGAGGGCGAGATCGAACTCCTCGCGCAGCCGGCCGGAGAGCCAGATGTCCTCGTCGCAATAGCGGCGGCCGCGCGCCTGATAGCCCAGGTCGGTGACGTAAAGAAGCGATCCCATGCGGTCATCCTCGCACCGCGCGGAAACCCGGCGGCTGGTCCCCTCCGCGGGTCTCTCCGCGAGGGAACTCTGCGACCGGTCCCCTCCGCACGCCTCCCCCCGGCCGCCTCCCCCCTCACCCCTCGGTCGCGTAGTGGACGGTCCCGTCCTCGTCCATGGTCGGGTGCATCTTCATGGGCCCGTAGTCGTCGACGTCCGAGGGGCGGGGCGGCTCGGGCCCGTCGGGTCCGAAGCGGACCAGGCGCGAGATCCGGCAGATCCGGAAGACCCGGTCGTCCACCCGCGCCTCGTCGGCTCGCCCGGCCGCCCGGAACCGCTCGCCGGCGAGGCGGTAGCGCTCGCGCTTCTCGTCGTCGAACTCGTAGAGGAGGGGCCAGGTGGAGGTCATCCCGTCGTACAGCAGCCGCCGGGCGTCGTGCGGGGTCGGCATCAGACCGCCGCGGGGCCGCCACCCCTCCCCGCGCCGCTCGGCGATGCCGAAGACGACCGGCAGCAGGGCGATGTCCGCGTGCGAGGCGACGGCCCGCAGCGAGTCATCCCGTACGGCGGCGGGAAAACGCTCCCCGGAGTACACGAACTCGCGCATCCCCAGCTTCAGGACCTCGTCCATCAGCCCTTCCTCCCGTACGGGATCCAGGACGAACCCCTTGTCCGGGGAGGCGGCCGTGTGCTTCTCCTCCCAGCCCGGGTCGACCGGCTCGGGATCGGTGGCGCGGGGCGGCTCGAGCCCGTCGTCCCCGCAGCGCGCGAACTCGTCACCCCGGACGACCCGGTACCGCTCCCCGCGGACCCGGACCTCGTCGACGGACTCCCGCTCCATGATTGCGACGGCGGCGAGGAGATCACGGCGCACGGCGGGGTCGTCGGTGTCGTCCTTGGCGCGGAACCACAGCATCGAATGCAGCCCGTCCCGTGCCTCCTGCGGCGTCGCCCCCCGCATCTCCACGACCACCTCCCACCCCCGCTCCCGCTCCACCGCCACCCCGAACACCGCCCCCCGCACGGCAACGCCCGGATAGAGGGCGGAAGCCCGCGCGGCATCGGTCTCCCGCACCCAGGCGACCGGATCACCCTCCCGTTCGAGCGCGTCACGCATCCGATCGATCCGTCGCTTCCAGTCATCATTCATGCGCGCATTGTGATCCGCTCCGTCGGGTGCCCGGGCGGATTTCCCTCAACTCCCCCCGATCGGGGACGAGAAGGCGTCCGACTCCCGGGCGCTCTTGTGCGGTTCGTCCCCTGCTGCTGCGATAGCGGCGGGGATGACACAGGTCAGGGGGCGGGATGAGCGGTCTGAGAGTCAGTGAGTGGAAGCGGCCCGGGCACGATCGGCTGTACGTGAACCTGCCCGACGGCACGGCGGTCGCGTGGGCGGACCGCCGCACGGGCAGGGTGCAGGTGCTCGCGGAGGAGTACCGGCGGGCGGCCCTGGAAGCCCTCCGGCCGCACCTCGCCGCGGCGCCTCCACCGTCGTCCCCGAAGGCGCCGCCCTCCCCGGCGCCCCCACCACCCGCCCGACCTCCGGCGCCGACCCCGGTTCGCAGCCCGTCCGGGGTCCGGACACCTCCCGTGACCCCTCCCACGACCCCTCCCGCGACGCCTCCGGCTGCCGCCCGAGCGGCGCGCGGGGGGCACGTACCCCGCTTACCGGCCCTGACGACCGCCGACGACCTGGCCTTGAACCGGCCCGGGGCCGCCCTCCTCTCCCTCATCGCCGCGAAGGGGCCGACCCGGCTTGAGAGGGCCTGGGCGCGACTGTGCCGGCGCCCTTCCGAGTGGGATCCGTGGTTCGCCGGGCTGGCGGGGGAGCGGCGGGTGGGCCGGGAGCTGAAGCGGCTGTCCCCGTACGGCTGGCGGGCGCTGCACGGCATCACGCTTCCGTCGGGTGCGGACATCGACCATCTGCTCGTCGGGCCGGGCGGGGTGTTCTGCATCAACACCAAGCACCACGCGGGGAAGCCGGTGTGGGTCGGGGACACGATGGCCCGGGTCGGCTTCGGGCCCCCCGTCCCCTATGTGGCGGCCAGCAGACGCGAAGCCGACCGCGTGCGCGGGGTGCTGGAGCGCCACTGCGGCTTTCCCGTCCCCGTACGGCCGGCTCTCGTCTTCGTCGGTGTGACCGAGCTGGTCACGGCGTCCGGCGCCCCGGGCGACGTCCACGTCTGCCGTGAACGGGAGGTCTCCGCGCTCGGGCCGCTGAGCGGGGTGCTGGACGCCCACCAGGTGGAGCGGATCCACGACGTCGCTCGCCACCGCCGGGCGTGGACACGGCACTGACGTCTCCGCCGTCCGCACGACCACGGGAACGGACACGACGCGATGTCTCGGCCGCGAGCCGACGGTCGGAAGCTGCCCCATGCACCTGCCGAGTCGACTTCCGTCCCGCCACAGCACAACGACACCATGCGACCTGTCCGATTCGCGCTCTTCGCGCGGCGCTCCGGCTGCCGGACCCTCACGGTATGGGGGATTTCAAGGACAGGCCGCGTCGCCTGGGAGGCGGGCAGTCGCGCTGCCCGCACTGCGGTCTCCTCGCGGACCGCGTGGCGACGGCGGAACACGACTGGGTCCTGCTGGAGCCGGATGTCATGCCGCCGGCGCACAGGGTGCCGGCGGAGCACCGGTGGATCGTGCTGTCCGACGGCCGGGTGACCGTCTACGGCGTCTGCCCGCCGGTACCGGAGCAGCGCTGCCGCATCGAACACCGGCTCGCCTGCGCGGCCCGACCGCTGCCGGACCTGTGGCCGTGGCTGACCTCCCTGCGCGGCGAGAACGCGCGGCGAGCGTCCCGCCAGGCCGAACCGACGCTCCCCCCACCCCCGCAGGAGTGGCCGGACGCCGGATGACCGGGCGAGCCCAGGGCCGCGCGCGCCACCCGCATCACCCGTGCTTCACCCGTACGGCGTGGAGGGGCGGCTTGGCCCCGCCGACCGGGCTCGGCACTGTGCCGGTATGAACGCACAGCGCACCCCGTCCTGGAGGGCCGCCGCCCCCTGGATCCTGATGGCGGCCGGCCTGGCAGCGACCGCGGTCGAACTGGCCCTGTTCGGTGCGGAGGACGTGACGGGAGCACTGACGTACGCCGGCCGGATCAGCGGTGTCGTCTTCCTGACGGCGGCGGCCCTCGAAGTCGTCGCCCTCGGCTCCCTGCTCAACCTTCCGCAGCCCCGTCCGGCGACCTACTCGGGCGCCTTCGTCATCCTCGGCGTCCTGATCGCGCTGCTGACCAATGTCGTCCTGCTCATCCTGCACCTGGACGGCAGCTTCACCCCGTACGCGCTCTTCCTCGTCCTGCTGCCGTGGTCCTGCTGGGCTCTCCTCCGGCTCTATCGGGCCGGGGTGTTCCGGCATGTGCCCCACGCCAAGGGGTTCGCGGCGGGCGTGGTGCTCGCGGGGATTCTGGCGGTCGCCAACTTCACCCACGCGCAGGTCTACCAGCCCTACACGGCGACGGCGATGCTCACGACCTCCGTCGACTTCGGCCCCGCCACCGCCCTCACTCCGGACGGCGCGGTCAGCGTCCCGGTGCGCCTGCGCACTCGTAACACCGGCAAGGTCGGCGTGTACGTCCTCGGCTCCCTCTACCAGGTGAGCGGACGCGAACACTCCTACGTCGACAAGCCCCGCCCGGACACGGACTGGCTCCAGGACCTCAACAGCCGCCAGAGGGACCTCATGCGCTATACGGACGTCATTCCCGGCCGCTACGAACTCCTCTCCCAGGGCCAGTTCATCGGCCGATCCGGCCCCGCGGCCATGGTGCTCGACCCGGGCGCCGACGTCGTGACGGAACGGGTCGTCCAATTCCCGAAGGAGAAGTCCTACGAAGTGCTCGCCGCCACCGCGAACATCGTCTTCCTCAGAAAGGACCGGGCGAAGCTCCTCGACGACTACGCCGCCTCCGGCGCCAGCTCCTGGACGAAGGAATTGCGCCACGGCTCCACGAACAAGGCCCCGGAATGGGTCACCCATTCCGCCCCCGTCGACACCTTCCGCCACCAGTCCCGCATCGCCCACAGCACCGCGGTCCTGGAGAACACCCGCGCCCCGCATTACGTCACCGTCTGGTGGGCCCTGCACACCCCGACGTCGGAAATCCCCTTCGCCCCCGACCTCGTGGCCGTAGTAGGCACGAAGGAAGACCTGAACCACGCACCGACCGCGACACAAAGACACCGCATGCGGGAACGCTACGGCCTCGCCTACGCCCCGAGCGGCTCCATCCACAGATCCCTCCCCGCCCTCCTGAAGACGCCATGACCGGGCCAGGGGCTATGGGTGCGCTCCGACCTCCGGGTCGTACCAGTCGGGCAGGTCTTGAGTGGCGCGCACCTCGAGCCGCATGAGTGCGCGCACATGGGCTTGCTGGGCCACGATGAGGTCAAGGAGCCCGATGACCTGATCGAGGCCCGCCTGCCGAGCGGGCGAGTCCGCCTGCCCTGCCAACCTCATCAGCAGTCCATATGCCTTGGTGAGTTGTGTGTTCACCTGGCTCTCGATCTTGAGAACAGGGTCGCTCGCCACCAGCTGCGCTTCAGCGCGCGCATCGCGCTGAGCCTGTCGCGCGCCCCTCAACTCGGTAGTTTCCGCCTCATCGAGACCTTGCTTGAGCGCGTAGGCATAGGCGAGCATCGCGTCTCTGTAAGCGCGATCCTGGGTGTGCAGCTGCACATAACACACACGAAGCTGATCGATCCTGAGCTGATCCTCAGCGGCTCGCTGCTCCGCGACGCGAACCCGCTCTTCTCGCTCCGCCCGCTGTAACTCGGCCCGTCGAGACAGCATCTGCGTGATCACGGCCGACGCCAGTGTCCCGCCGACCCCGACGATGGCAACAATCATGGAAATGATCGCGCTGGACATGCCGTCCTCCCCTTTTCCCTCGGCCTCCTCTGACGCCCAGGCGGCTGACCAGGAGCCTGGCCTTCTGTCTCCGCTCTCCCGCCCAGGCGCCTCGCCCTTCTCCCGCCGCTCAGCTCGGCCGGCGCTTGCGCAGGAGCGAAGTCCTCGCCTTCAGGGTTCCCGCTGCCGGCGGGGTTTGGACGACAGTGTCGTCCGCTTCCTGCTCCGCGACGTGGCCAATGGAGGACTCGTGCTCCACGACGACGTCCGGGTCCACGATCCGGTGCGTCGGCTTTGACAACTCCAAACTGGAGAGATGCCTTTTCAGCCGCTTCGCCATCGGCAGGTAGGTCGCAAGAGTGAGCCCGCCGGAGATAACGGCCCCGACGACAGGAATGGCCTTCGAGACGGACTTCGCGAAGGTCTGCTTCGTCATCTCAACGCCGAGGTAGGCCGCGACCTTCTTGACGATCGGATAGATGACGCCCTGGGTGAGTGCCTTCTGCGGCAGCTTCTTCGCGACCTGTTTCGACATCAGCCCCGCGACCTTCCCCACGGCCGTGTTCGCCGACTGGGTTCCGCACATGACGCCGATGAAGAGCGTGAGAACTCCCTTGGTCGCGTCATCGATGTCGTCGCTGTCGCCGGCGAACAGATCGGGCCAGCTGTACAGGTAGGCAAGCTTCTGCGCGATACGCAGCATATGGCCGAAGTACTGCGCCATATCGGCGGGCACAGTGGCGGGCAGCGCGATGAAGCCCGGTATGCCGGCAGCCGCGGAGAGGGCGCTGGCCTTGGTGGTTTCGTAGTTGATGGAGTCGTTGGCCGCTTTGTCCAGGATCTCCAGGGGGATACCCGCCGCCGCGGGGGTCTCTTCGATCGCTTTGCGAATGTCATCCTCGGAGCAGTGTCGACCCAAGGCCTTTCGCAGGTACGCCTCCCTGTGGATGCGCACGCCCGGAAGGTTCGCCGCCGCCGCCAGCACCGCGGAGAAACGCGATTCCGGATCTTCGATCACTTTGCTCGTGGCCATGGCGAGAACCTACAGCGCAAGGAGGGAGCCCTCAGGGGAAATCGGTCGTTCCGGTCCGCGCGGGGGTGGCCGGGCCCTCTGATCGTCGGGGTCGTTCGAGCTGAGGCTGCTTCGTACGCCGGTGGCTACGGTCGAGCCTGTGGCCGTCGACTCGTCGCACTCTTCGCCTGCATGTACGTCGGTGGGCTGCGGCCGACGGAAGCGGTGGCTCTGCGTCCCCCGCCTGCACACCCTACGGTCGGCAAGCAAGAGCGTGGAGGTCATGCTGGCCCGGTTTGCGAAGTGCCCCAGCAGCCGCCAGGAGGTGACGAATCGGCGCATCGAGGACCTCTTGAGCACGAGTGATTGTGGCTGGTCAGCTACTGCATACTTCGGGCGTGGACATATCCGATGCAGGTCCAAGTCTCGACGCTTTGTGGACCGACGTGGACAACAACCTGTGCGGTGTCCTGCACGGTTGTAGTGACGCCTCCGCCGTGGCCGCTTGCTTCGTCCGAGTCGGCTGGAGCTCGCGATCGTCATCCTGGGACGGCTACGAGGTGGAAACCAGCTGGTGCCAGGTGGAGATCGATCCGGTCGACGGCTCGGACGTTCTGCTCAGCGGAGTCGTGGACCCCGCGCGCCTCGACGAGTTGGGCCGGATCCTCGCTGCTTGTGAGCTCGCGTACACGCTGGAGCTGAGCGACGAGAGCAACACCTCGGTACGAGAGATACGAGGATGATCCACCAGCACTCCAAAGGCCCCTGGACTTGTCAGGGGGACTCCCTCTCGCCTGACGCTTCGCCCCACGGCCCAGGCCGCGAATAGGTCGTAGCCCTGGCACACGCCTGCGCAACGCGAAAGACCCCGTCCTCAGCGTCAACGCTGGTGGCGGGGTTCGGGCACTTCCTGCGAAGTGCCCCCGGCAGGATTCGAACCTGCGCACACGGCTCCGGAGGGCATGCACAGCTCGGGCAGCGAATGAGGCTTGACCTGCAATAACTCGCAGGAGCGCGCGTTATTGCTGATGGTTCACACGCGGATCACACAGACCCACTCGGCCAGCTGGCGACTCCAAGCTCTAGAACTATCCGTAGAAGTTGACTTCTCCAGGTGCCTCGCCTCGTAGCATCCTGGAGAGAACTCCTCTGCATGACTTGAGTTCGAAATGGTTCGCAGGTAGCTGGACTTCCAGGATTGACATGGCCTCCCGCATCGCCCTTACGCCCTCAGGTATGTTGCCGCTGGAATATTCACAGATGGCCATCTTGTAAAGGCAGGTACCGGCCCTGAGGCTATCTCGTCCGAAGCTGTCGACGGAAATCTTGTAGGCCTTCATGAACCATTTGTGTGCCGCTCGATAGTTTTCGTCGAGCAGTAGGGCGCTAGCCATATTGTGGTAGTCGGCGAGCAATTCAGGGTGACTCTCACCGTAAACCATTACGTCGATTTTGATGGCACGACTAGCGGCAGCTACAGCATTTCCGAATTGACGACGCGACGTGTATGCCACCGCCAGGTTTGTCAGTGTGGCTGCCACTTCTCGGTGATCGCGTCCGACAATCTTCTCCTGGTCTTTGAGTGCTGCTTCCAGGGTGGTGCAAGCCGCCACCATATTCCCTTGCGCCATCTGTGCCCGACCGAGGTTTACCTGCACAATTAGGGCGGCGCTTGACTGCCTCGTATTCAAACGCTCATGAATATGAAGGGAGGCCTCGAAAGCTTCGGCTGCTTTATCTGGCTTACCTAGCTCCAGGAGTGCGAGCCCAGCGTTGTTCCAATCGCGCGCGGCGTCCCTGTGTAGCCCCCCCCATGATCTCGAAGGAAATCTCTAGAGCTCTTTGCGCTGCAGTCAGGGCTTCTTTGAATCGAGTAGCCTCCAGATGTGAAAGCCCCAGATTGCTGTAGAGGGTCGCGAGGCCGTTGCGGCTCGAATCTTCCGGATACTCGGAAATCAACTTCTCAAATTCGGCGGCCGCCCCCTTGGCGTCACCCAGTTCTCTGCGCAGAGTGGCCATATTTGCCATGACTGCTGCCCGTGCCGAGGATAGACCATTCTCGGGGTCGAGCGAGTCGAACTGTGCATGCACCGCGTCGTATTCAGCAACAGCATCTCCCAATCGACCCATGAGGCGGAGTACCAATGCTTTATGGGTGCGGAGTGTTAGGATTGATTCCGCGTTGAGTTGGGATGTTAGGGCTAGAGCTTCATCCGCGATTCGAAGTGCCTCATTCCAGCGGTCAGCGCCAGCGAGAGCATCGATCAGAATGGTCTGCACAACTGCGCCGATATTCGCATCGAGTGAGTCCATTCGGCGGTACGTCTCTACCGCTTGCTGCGCGTGGAAGAGACTGGCCTCCGGCGAGCCCTGAGCTCCAAGGTTCATTGAAATAGCGACGTGGAACATGAGGGTGGTGGAGACGAGCTGGCTCTGATCCTCAAGGTGTTCAATAAGAGCCTCGAAGTGCGGCATCATTTGCCGATAATCCGGCCAGTTCCTCGAATCGATAGGGCTATAGCACGCGACCTTGTGGACGAGTGTTGCAGCTGCTTCGACCGACGCTTTCTGCTCCGACGTGGTGAGAGACCCCCGGACGACCGCCTGAGTTAGTGCGTGGCAACTGATTCCCGTCTGCTGTGCATCGATCAGAGAAAATCGCTGCAAATCTGCGACTGCATCAAAAAGGAGAAGAGGGTCCTTCAGCTTCTCCAGAAGGAGGGTAGTACTGGCTGAGATCTTGCCCAACTCGGCGGATGCGAGACTTCCGATTCCGCTTGCATCGCGGGTTGGCTCAACGTCCTCCTGTGAATCATGTCGTGAAATTTCGAACCCGAAGAGTTCGGAAGGAAACACGGTTGATGCAATGTAAGAAAGACCGCCAAGCATTTCCAGCGCGATGGGATGTTGCTCTCGCAATCTTTCGAGGGTGATAGAGAGGGTGGCCGTCAGGCCCATATGCTCTGGTGGTGCAGACCGGTCCAAAAGCTCTCGCGTTCGACGGCGTACCATTCCGCTGTAAACGCTTGGAGAGATTCCTGAGGCGTTGATGTATCCAGCGGCTTGCTTCAAGGCGAGAGGTAATCCGTGTAGAGCATTGTTCAGCTTGGCGAGATCATCCGGAGGGGTTGTAGTGAGCACCCCGGACAAGAGCAATTGAGCCTCGTCCTCGGCCAGCGGAAGAACCTGGACTATCGGTACGTATGACGCCCACCTCTGATCGAGGCTAGAAATTATGAACCGTGCCTCCGATGCCCGTGGGAGGAAACTCACGATCTTGCGATCTGCTGGGGCGCCGTCGAGCAGGATTAAGCCCCGGTGCGTCCGAAAGTATTCCTTCATCTGGTAGATTCCGTCGTTGGAATCGGGTGTAGGCAGGCCGAGTTTCTCGCAGAGTGGAGTCAAGTCCGATCGTATCGATCCCCATGAATCGGCGCGCACCCACCAAATGAATTCGTACTCGTGCTCGTGGCGCCATGCGTATTGCGCGAGCAGCTCACTTTTCCCTACGCCGCTCATTCCGATCAAGGCGATCGCCGGATTTTCGGTGCGCCGCCTGTCAATGACTTCCGCGATCTGGTCGAATATTTCACCGCGCCCCACGAAGTTGGATGCCGGCTCCCTCGACCAAGTATTCGATACGGATCTGCGCTGGGTCAGGCTGATAATGTTGACAGGGGAAAGAGCTTCAGTGACGTCGACGCGTCGGATCGTTCGCCGGGCTACCTTGGAGGAGATTAGAGTGTCTGCATCGAGCGCCACCGGGCTCGCGAGATCGATTGAAGATAAATCGCGATTATCGAGATCTCTGGACTTAAACGCAACAAGAGTCACGATGGAGTCCCAGGCGTCTGACGGTGCAACGCCTAACTGAGCGTCTTTGAGAGATTTTTCTACCGTCGTGAGGATCTCATGAGACCGTAGAGTAACACGATCAGGAATCCCATGCTCGATACGTAGCTTCAGCAAGAATGACTTGGCTTGCTGCTCCCCGCAGCTCAGCTTTTTCGCTACGTCGGTAGTCCAGCTATCTGCCGACTTCCTGGTTAGGGCGGTTGCGAAGGAGAGTGCATCTCCTTGCGTCGGCTTGAGGGCGCCGTTAGTTACGAGTCGACACGATGATTCCGGGGTTGACTTCCAGCGCTCGAATAGCGTTGCTAGGCCGCCCCTGTTCCAGAGGTCAGAGAAGGACCATGGGCCTAGGCTCGGTTCGCGATGCTTTACGGAAACCAGTTCGTAGGTTCCATCGTGATAGCCGAGGATGTAATCGACATGCCACTCGCAAATGATTACTGAAAGCTGGCTGTCGTTGAGCATGGCAAAGCAGTGGCGGGCAGCACACTGATACTGGAAGTTATAGCGCGAAGCCGTGTCGCTACCCGAGTCTTCCACCGGCTCGGATATGAGCAATTTCGCCAGGTCGGAAATATCCCGCTGCCCACCCACGAAGCCTCCAGTTGCGCGTACCACTCTGTGTAACATTCTGACACTGGCAGTGATCGTTAAGCAAGGTGCTTCGCAGCGCATCTGTGGATGGCAGCACGCGCCGTTGGCCTTTGGTATGCATGGACTTCAGCCGTGCGGCAGCACGTTTCTCGTGGCAGGTTCCTCACTGCCTAGTCAGGCTTCGGGGGAGAGGCTTCGCATCGCCTGCTCGGCGCATGCGAAGAGAACTGGGCTACGGCAGCAGGTGCGCATTGGCGGCGCGTGCCCGGTCGGCGAGGTCATACAGCTCAATCACCTCGATCGCCTCGCTGCGGAGGGTCTCCACGCCCACGCAGTCGGCTACCAGGAGGCTTGGCTCGCGCCAGGCGATGACCACTCGCCGGATGGGGGAGCGGAGGATCAGTTGGGTGCAGGTGAGGGGGCGGGACTTGCGTTCCGAGCAGGGTTCCAGCGTGCTGTAGAGCGTGGCGCCGGCCAGTCGGGGGTCATCCTGCGGGAGCTTGGCCAGGGCTGCTTCTTCGGCGTGGACGTGGGCGTCCGTCTCGCGGGAGTAGCCGTTGGCGAGCTCCGCGCCGTCGGCGCCCACGATGATGGCGCCGACCGAGAAGGCGCCCTCGGCCGGCGGGCACTTGCGGGAGAGTTCGATGGCCCGTTCCATCCAGGTCACATCGTCGGCGTGCGTCATGCGGATCCCTCCTGATTGGGCAGGTAGCGGAGAAGGGCCACGTCACCGATGGTGCTGGTCTCGGCGAGGCGCATACGGCGGGTGGACCCGCCGGGGTAGGTGGCGGGGTTCAGAAAGCGGGGGCGCCCGGGTCGCCGACGACTAGCGGGGCGATGGCGAGGTGGACCCCCGACCGGGCCGCCTCGCCGCTCGCGCGTCGGCCGTACGACCTGCGGCACACCTGCATCACGAACTGGCTGAACGCCGGAGTTCCGGTGGCTGAGGTCGCCCGCCGTGCCGGCAACTCGCCAGAGGTCATTCACCGGCGATACGAAGGCTGCATCGACGGCCACGAGGAGCTGAACAACGCGAAGATCGCGAAAGCCATGGGATGGGCAGAACCCCTGTGAGCACGAGGAATGGCTCACACTAATCTGCGCTCATGCGACAAGTGGCGAGCCGGTTAGGGCTGTTGGGGATCCTGTTGGTCATTTCCGGGTGCGGCGGCCGGCAGACGACGACCACGACGGGGTCCGTAACCACGACGGTGGTGCAGGACAGCCAGTGGGTCACTGCGGCGATCTCTGCCGGAGCCGTGCTCATCAGCTCGGCCGCCGCGGTCTGGATCACCCACTACTTCACCGGACGGACCGAGGGGAGGAGGCAACAGCACGCCGACGCCCTGGAGGCCGCGAAGCGCGACCATGAGGCCAAGCTGGCCCACGAGCAGCGCATTCGCGAGCAGGTGATCGCCACCTCTACGACCATCTCGACGATGCTCCAGGACTTCCGGGCGAAGATCGGTGAGGCCACGGAGGCAGCCGACACCCTGGCTGCCACGCTCCTGTACGACGAGTGCGCCGCCGTCGTCCGCCGGCACATGACGACGCCCTGCCCGTCATCGAGGTCATGCCGGACCTGGAGCTCCGGCGGAGGGCCAACGCCGTCTTCGATGCCTATGGCGGGTGGGCGGAAGGAACTGCTGAAGCCTTGTCGAATCTCACGACGCGTCCGGATGCCAGTGGGCTCGACGGGACGCGTGAGCAGTACTACGAGCGGGCGCGACGGGTGATCAGGGAGGCATCCGACTGACGTGTGGCCCACACGCTCCTCACACAGGACCAGTGCGTAACCATGACAAAGGCCCGGACTCAGTGGGACTGAGTTCGGGCCTTCATGCTTGGCACTTCAGCTGGTCAGCGACACTTGCACACTGAGTAGCTGGAGTGCCCCCGGCAGGATTCGAACCTGCGCACACGGCTCCGGAGGCCGTTGCTCTATCCCCTGAGCTACGGGGGCGTCCGCCGCGTTCGGCGGCGACGGGTAGAACCCTACCAGCATCCGGGACGTGCCTGTGAACAGGTATTTCCGTCGCGTCACCGCGTCCTCGTTCCCCCGCACGGGTCGGAAGTGGGCAAAACCCGGACGCAGCCTCTGCCCGCGACCTACTCTCGTCGTGTGTCAGGCGTGCCCGGCCGGGTGCTCGTTGTCGATGACAACCGCGTGATCCGGCAGTTGATCAGGGTCAACCTCGAGCTTGAGGGCTTCGAGGTCGTGACCGCGGCCGATGGTGCCGAGTGTCTGGATGTCGTGCATCAGGTATGTCCTGATGTCGTCACCCTCGACGTCGTGATGCCCCGACTGGACGGGCTGCGGACCGCCGAGCGGCTGCGGTCCGATCCGCGTACCAGTCATCTGCCCGTCGCGATCGTCAGCGCCTGCACCGACTACGACCTGGACGGTGGCGCCGCCGGCATCGACGCGTTCCTCGCCAAGCCCTTCGAGCCCACCGAACTCGTCCGGGTCGTGCGGCAGCTCATGCGCCGGGAAGGCCGGGGACAACACGAGCGCGGTGGCCGGCGCGGGGAGCGCCGTGGTGGCGGGCAGGAGGGGTCGCCGTCCGTCGACGGCAGCAGACTAGGGGCCGGACAGGCGGGGAGCGCGAGCCGCCGCTCGCCTCGATAGCGCCCCCTCCTCCCTCCGGCCCGCCCCCCTCCGACCCTCGTCGCTCCGATGCCCTGCCCTGTCTGCCCGTATCCCCGGTCCCGTATCCCCGGTCCCGTCTTCCCTGTCCTCTTCGCCCGTGAGACCCGGCAGACCCGAGACCCGCCGCCCCCCCCCCCCCCCTGCCCGCATCGCGAAACCGGTTCGCGTTCCGACCCCCCTCCTCCCCTACGCTTGTGCCGTGACCCCCGCGGACCTCTCCCTCACCGTGCTGCACGCCGTGCGCAGCGCGGTCGACCGTGGTGTGCTGCGGGGAACCGTGCCCGAGCGGGTCAAGATCGAGCGGCCCCGGGCCGGGGGACGCGGGGACTGGGTCAGTGGGGTCGCCCTCCAGCTGGCCCGCGAAGCCGGGCTCGCGCCCCGGGACATCGCCGAGATCCTCGCCCGCATCCTCCAAGAGCCACCCCACCCCGAGCCCCGCCCCGCTGCCGGCGACCTCCCCGCCGACGCCACCGAACCCGGCATCCTCCCCCAGCCCCCCCACCCCCAGCCCCCCTTCGCCTCCGTCGACGTCACCGGCCCCGGGTTTCTCAACTTCACCCTCCGGGACGACGCCCAGCAGACCCTCGTGCGCGACATCCTGCGCCTCGGCCCCCGCTACGGATGGCGCCCACCCACCGGGGAACGCGCCCAGCCCGCCTACCGCGCCGACGTACGGGCCGCCGTCACGGCCGACGCCCTGCGGCGCATCCTCGTCTCCCAGGGCTGCCTCGTCCGCACCAGCTGCGAGGACGCCGCCGACCCCGCCTGGACCCGGCTCGGGGTACGGATCGAGGCCCAGGGCAGCCGCGGCCGGCTCGCCACCGACGTCGCACCCCTCCCCGCCCCGTACACCGCCCCCCAGCTCGCCCGGCGCCTCGGCGTCGACGCCGCCCGCTGGGGGCTCCTCGCCGCCGCCGCGCACGACGCGCCCCGGCTCGGCGACGACCTCCTGCGCCAGTCCGAGGGCAACCCCCTCTTCCGCGTCCGGTACGCCCACTCCCGTACCCGCGCCCTCCTCCGCAACGCCGGACAGCTCGGCTTCCGGAGCGCGGCCGAGGAGCACGTTGAGGACGGACGGGAACTCGCCACCCACCTCGGCGACCACCCCCTCGTCCTCGCATCCGCCGCCCGCCTGCGCGCCCCCGACCGGGTCGCCCGGCACCTCGAGGCCACCGCCGACGCGCTGCTCGACTTCCAGCACACCGTGCTGCCCCGCGGCGACGAGAAACCCTCGGCCGCCCACCGTTCCCGGCTCGCGCTCGCCGAAGCCGCCGGGACGGTGCTCGCCGGTGGCCTCTCCCTGCTCGGCATCAGCGCCCCCGACCAGATGTGAAAGATGCAGACATGAGCCGTTCCGCCCACCCCGCCGGGCCCCGTCACGCCGACGTCTACCCCGAGGGCCACTACTCCGCCCCGCCCGCCGACCTCAACCTCCTCGACCCGAAGGTGTGGTCCAGGACCGTCGACCGGGGCGACGACGGCGTCGTGACCGTCGCCGGGCTGCCGGTGACCCGGCTCGCGCAGGAGTTCGGCACACCCGCCTACTTCCTCGACGAGTCCGACTTCCGCGCCCGCTGCCGCGCCTGGGCCGAGGCCTTCGGCGCCGACGCGGACGTCTTCTACGCCGGCAAGGCATTCCTCTCCCGGGCCGTCGTCCGCTGGCTCACCGAGGAAGGGCTCAACCTCGACGTGTGCTCCGCCGGAGAGCTCACCACCGCCCTCGACGCCGGCATGCCCGCCGAACGCATCGCCTACCACGGCAACAACAAGTCGCCCGAGGAGATCCGCCGCGCCATCGAGGCCGGGGTCGGCCGCATCGTCCTCGACTCCTTCCGGGAGATCGTCCGCGTCGCCCACACCGCCCAGTCCCTCGGCAAGCGCCAGCGCGTCCAGATCCGCGTCACCGTCGGCGTCGAGGCCCACACCCACGAGTTCATCGCCACCGCCCACGAGGACCAGAAGTTCGGCATCGCGCTGGCCGGCGGGCAGGCCGCCGAGGCCGTGCGGCGTGCCCTCAAGCTCGACGGGCTCGAACTCATCGGGATCCACTCGCACATCGGATCCCAGATCTTCGACATGGCCGGTTTCGAGGTGTCCGCCCGCCGCGTCGTCCAGCTGCTCGCCGAGGTCCGCGACGAGCACGGCGTCGAACTGCCCGAGATCGACCTCGGCGGCGGCCTCGGCATCGCCTACACCTCCGACGACGACCCCCGCGAGCCCCACCACATCGCCAAGGCCCTGAACGAGATCGTCACCCGCGAATGCGAGTCCGCCGGGCTCCGCACCCCCCGCATCTCCGTCGAGCCCGGCCGCGCCATCGTCGGCCCCACCGCGTTCACCCTCTACGAGGTCGGCACCGTCAAGCCCCTCGAAGGGCTGCGGACGTACGTCAGCGTCGACGGCGGCATGTCCGACAACATCCGCACCGCGCTGTACGACGCCGAATACAGCGTCGCCCTGGTGTCGCGGACGAGTGACGCCGAGCCGATGCTCTCCCGCGTCGTCGGCAAGCACTGCGAGAGCGGTGACATCGTGGTCAAGGACGCGTTCCTGCCCGCCGACCTGGCGCCCGGCGACCTCATCGCCGTGCCCGCCACCGGCGCGTACTGCCGCTCCATGGCCAGCAACTACAACCACGCGCTCCGCCCGCCCGTCGTCGCCGTCCGCGACGGCGCGGCCCGGGTGATCGTCCGGCGCGAGACGGAGGAAGATCTCCTGCGTCTCGATGTCGGCTGATGAAATAGATGTCTCAGGATCCGGACGGAGGGCAGAAACCTCCGTCCGGTGAGTGAGACTGGTCCCACCGTAGAGATACGAAGAAGTACGAGAAACGAGGTCGGATGATGCGTACGCGTCCGCTGAAGGTTGCGCTGCTGGGCTGTGGTGTGGTCGGCTCAGAGGTGGCGCGCATCATGACGACGCACGCCGACGACCTCGCCGCGCGCATCGGCGCCCCGGTCGAGCTCGCCGGCGTGGCGGTCCGCCGCCCCGACAAGGTCCGCGAGGGCATCCCCGCGGAGCTGATCACCACCGATGCCACCGCCCTGGTCAAACGGGGCGACATCGACGTCGTCGTCGAGGTCATCGGCGGTGTCGAGCCGGCCCGCACCCTCATCACCACCGCCTTCGAGCACGGCGCCTCCGTCGTCTCGGCCAACAAGGCGCTCCTCGCCCAGGACGGCGCGAACCTCTACGCCTCCGCCGACCAGCACGGCCAGGACCTCTACTACGAGGCCGCCGTCGCGGGCGCCATCCCCCTGATCCGGCCGCTGCGCGAGTCCCTCGCCGGCGACAAGATCAACCGGGTGATGGGCATCGTCAACGGCACCACCAACTTCATCCTCGACCGGATGGACACCAACGGCGCCGGCTACTCCGAGGCGCTCGACGAGGCCACCGCCCTCGGGTACGCCGAAGCCGACCCGACCGCCGACGTGGAGGGCTTCGACGCCGCCGCCAAGGCCGCGATCCTCGCCGGAATCGCCTTCCACACGCGCGTGCGCCTCGACGACGTCTACCGCGAGGGCATGACCGAGGTCACCGCAGCCGACTTCGCCTCCGCCAAGCGGATGGGCTGCACCATCAAGCTGCTCGCCATCTGCGAGCGCTCCGCGGACGGCGGGTCCGTCACCGCGCGCGTGCACCCCGCGATGATCCCGCTCAGCCACCCGCTCGCCTCCGTCCGCGAGGCCTACAACGCGGTCTTCGTCGAGGCGGAGGCCGCCGGGCGGCTCATGTTCTACGGCCCCGGCGCCGGCGGCTCTCCGACCGCCTCCGCCGTACTCGGCGACCTCGTCGCCGTCTGCCGCAACAAGCTCAACGAGGCCACGGGCCCCGGCGAGTCCGCGTACACCCAGCTGCCCGTGAGCCCCATGGGCGACGTGGTGACGCGGTACCACATCAGCCTCGACGTGGCCGACAAGCCGGGCGTTCTCGCCCAGGTCGCGACGGTCTTCGCCGAGCACGGCGTATCGATCGACACGGTGCGCCAGCAAGGCCGACCCGACGGCGGCGGCGAGGCCTCCCTCGTCGTCGTCACCCACCGCGCGCCCGACGCCGCCCTCTCCGGGACCGTCGAAGCGCTGCGCAAGCTCGACACCGTGCGCGGTGTCGCCAGCATCATGCGTGTTGAAGGGGAGTAAGGACCCATGACCAGCAAGGGCACCCACCAGTGGCGCGGCATCATCGAGGAGTACCGGGACCGCCTTCCGGTCACGGACACGACGCCGGTCGTCACGCTCCGTGAGGGCGGCACGCCGCTCGTCCCCGCCCAGGTCCTCTCCGAGCGCACGGGCTGCGAGGTGCACCTCAAGGTCGAGGGCGCCAACCCCACCGGCTCCTTCAAGGACCGCGGCATGACCATGGCCATCACCCGGGCCAAGGAGGAGGGCGCGCAGGCCGTCATCTGCGCCTCCACCGGCAACACCTCCGCCTCGGCGGCGGCCTACGCCGTACGCGCCGGCATGGTGTCGGCCGTCCTCGTGCCGCAGGGCAAGATCGCGCTCGGCAAGATGGGCCAGGCCCTCGTGCACGGCGCGAAGATCCTCCAGGTCGACGGCAACTTCGACGACTGCCTCACCCTGGCCCGCTCCCTCTCCGAGAACTACCCGGTGGCGCTGGTCAATTCGGTCAACCCGGTACGTATCGAGGGCCAGAAGACCGCCGCCTTCGAGATCGTCGACATGCTCGGCGACGCCCCCGACATCCACGTCCTGCCCGTCGGGAACGCCGGCAACATCACGGCGTACTGGAAGGGGTACACCGAGTACGCCGCCGACGCGCTCTCCACGCACCGCCCGCGCATGTGGGGCTTCCAGGCCTCCGGCTCGGCGCCGCTGGTGCGCGGCGAGGTCGTCAAGGACCCGTCGACCATCGCCACCGCGATCCGCATCGGCAACCCGGCCTCCTGGGACTACGCGATCGCGGCCCGGGACGAGTCCGGCGGCTTCATCGACGAGGTGACGGACCGTGAGATCCTGCGCGCGTACCGCCTGTTGGCCTCGCAGGAGGGCGTCTTCGTGGAGCCCGCCTCCGCCGCCTCCGTCGCCGGCCTGCTGAAGGCCGCCGAGCAGGGCAAGGTCGACCCCGGCCAGCGGATCGTCTGCACCGTCACCGGCAACGGCCTGAAGGACCCCGACTGGGCGGTCGCCGGAGCGCCCCAGCCCGTCACCGTCCCGGTCGACGCGGCCGCCGCCGCCGAGCGCCTCGGCCTGGCGTAACTCCCCTCGCGGCCCGGCCCTCCCGCGACACCCGGAGGGCCGGACTCGCTCAGGAACGTACATCGGCGCACAGGAAGGCTCGCGACACGCATCGTGCGCCTCCTGTGCGCCCTATGTCGCCACAGAACCTTCCTTCGATAGGCTGTACCGAACCCGCCCCGTTGCATATGCGCGGTGTCGTTGCCGTTGTCGCCTCCGCGGCAGAAACGGCCCCCGGGTCTCGCGTACTTCTCTTGAAAACCCGCGTCACCATCCCCGCCGCCACATCCCGCAGTGCAGACCCCCGCAGTCGCAAGTCAAGGAGAGTCATCGAGCGATGGCCGGTCCCGCGTTCCGCGCCGCCGCCGTACGGGTGCGCGTTCCCGCCACCAGCGCCAACCTCGGCCCGGGCTTCGACGCCTTCGGGCTGTCGCTGGGCCTGTACGACGACGTCGTCGTCCGAGTCGCCGACTCCGGGCTGCACATCGACATCGCCGGTGAGGGCGCCGACACGCTCCCGCGCGACGAGAACCACCTGCTCGTACGCTCCCTGCGCACCGCTTTCGACCTGCTCGGCGGCCAGCCGCGCGGCATCGAGGTCGTCTGCGCCAACCGCATCCCGCACGGCCGCGGCCTCGGCTCCTCCTCCGCCGCCATCTGCGCCGGCATCGTCGCCGCCCGGGCCGTGACCATAGGCGGGGACGCCCGGCTGGACGAGGCCGCCCTCCTCGAACTGGCCACCGAGATCGAGGGACATCCCGACAACGTCGCCGCCTGTCTCCTCGGCGGATTCACGCTCGCCTGGACCGAGTCCGGCGCCGCGCGGGCGATCCGGATGGATCCCGCCGATTCCATCGTTCCGGTGGTTTTCGTCCCCGGGAAGCCCGTGCTCACCGAGACCGCCCGCGGGCTGCTGCCGCGCACCGTCCCGCACGTCGACGCCGCGGCCAACGCCGGGCGCGCCGCCCTCCTGGTGGAGGCGCTCACCCGCCGCCCCGAGCTGCTGCTCGCGGCCACCGAGGACCGGCTGCACCAGGAGTACCGGGCCCCCGCGATGCCCGAGAGCATCGCGCTCGTGAACCGGCTGCGGGCGGACGGCGTCCCCGCGGTCATCTCCGGCGCGGGCCCCACGGTCCTCGCGCTGGCCGAACACGGGACGGCCGACAAGGTCGCCCGACTGGCGGGCGAGGGATGGGCCGCGAACCGGCTCGACCTCGATGTGTCCGGAGCGAGCGTGCTGCCGCTCGCGCCCTGAGACCGGACGGTCCGAGGGCCTGAGCGCGCCGTACGCGCCCGGAACACGGGATTGCCGGTGAGGGAGAGGGGGAATGTTTGTTGGAGCCGGTAGTGTTAACCTCAAGTCTGCACCCGACGTCTTTGTGGCGCGGTGCTGAGTGTCCCCATCAGGGACCACCCATTCTTCCGGGAGCCTCCCCAACTGCCTGAGCAGCCTGCCTGAGCAGTTTCGAGCACGCTCCGGAACCGGCACGACACCCCTCGCTCTTCCCCGTGAGGGCCGAGCAGGGGGCCTCGGGCCGGACCCACAGCACGTTTCTCTCCGCCGTACCCGGCGGGACCACCGCCCCGGCCCGGTCCACAAGCAGGACCGTCGTCGGACAGCACAACCGGTCGCCGAGCCAGATGGCCGACGTCCGCTCCAGGGAAGGACCCTTCGTGAGCGACACCACCGATCTGATGGGCGTGACTGCCGACAACAGTGTCGACACCGCCGCGCCCGCCGCAGGTGCTGCCACTGGCACCACCGCACGGCGCCGCCGCTCCGGCACCGGCCTCGAGGGCATGGTCCTGGCCGAGCTGCAGCAGGTCGCGTCCGGCCTCGGCATCAGGGGCACCGCGCGCATGCGCAAGAGCCAGCTGATCGAGGTCATCAAGGAGGCGCAGGCCGGGGGCTCCGGCGGAGCGGGAGCCGCCGCTCCCGCCAAGGCCGCCGACACGGCCGAGACCAAGCCCAAGCGCCGCGCCACCTCCAAGGCCCGTACCGGCGACACCGCCGCCGAGGCCGCGCCGAAGGCCGAGAAGGCCGAGAAGGCCGTGGCCCAGCAGCAGATCGACATCCCGGGCCAGCCCGTCGGGGGCCCCTCCCAGGCCGCAGGCTCCGGGGGAGACGACCAGCCCGCCGGCGAGCGCCGCCGCCGCCGCGCCACCGCCCCGGCCGGCAGCCCGGAGGCCGAGGCCAAGGGCGACACCGCCCAGGCCGTGAAGACCGAGGCCAAGGTCGAGACCCGTACGGACACCCGTACGGAGCCCCGCCCCGAGACCTCCTCCGACGGCAAGGCCGATGGCTCCCTCGACACGGCCGAGGGCCGTGGCCGCCGGGACCGCGGCGAGCGTGGCGACCGCCGGGACCGCGGTGACCGCGGTGACCGTGGTGACCGTCAGCGCGACCGCCGCGACCGTGGTGGCAAGGGCGACGACCAGCAGGGTGGTGGCCAGGGCGGCCAGCGCCAGCAGCGCCAGGGCGGCCAGCCGCAGAACACCGGCCCCCAGGACGACTTCGACGACGAGGGCGGCCGTCGCGGCCGTCGCGGCCGCTACCGCGACCGCCGTGGCCGCCGTGGCCGCGACGAGTTCGCCGCCGGTGAGCCGCAGGTCTCCGACGACGACGTCCTGATCCCCGTCGCGGGCATCCTCGACATCCTCGACAACTACGCGTTCATCCGGACCTCCGGCTACCTCCCCGGCCCGAACGACGTGTACGTCTCCCTCGCCCAGGTCCGCAAGAACGGCCTGCGCAAGGGTGACCACGTCACCGGTGCCGTGCGTCAGCCGAAGGAGGGGGAGCGCCGCGAGAAGTTCAACGCGCTGGTCCGCCTCGACTCCTCCAACGGCATGGCCGCCGACTCCGGCCGCGGCCGCCCGGAGTTCAACAAGCTGACCCCGCTCTACCCGCAGGACCGGCTCCGCCTGGAGACCGACCCGGGTGTGCTGACCACGCGGATCATCGACCTCGTGTCGCCGATCGGCAAGGGCCAGCGAGGCCTGATCGTGGCCCCGCCGAAGACCGGCAAGACCATGATCATGCAGGCGGTCGCCAACGCGATCACCCACAACAACCCCGAGTGCCACCTGATGGTCGTCCTGGTCGACGAGCGTCCGGAAGAGGTCACCGACATGCAGCGGTCGGTCAAGGGCGAGGTCATCTCCTCGACCTTCGACCGCCCGGCCGAGGACCACACCACCGTCGCCGAGCTGGCCATCGAGCGCGCCAAGCGTCTCGTGGAGCTGGGCCACGACGTGGTCGTCCTGCTCGACTCGATCACCCGCCTGGGCCGCGCGTACAACCTCGCCGCCCCGGCCTCCGGCCGCATCCTGTCCGGTGGTGTCGACTCGACCGCGCTCTACCCGCCGAAGCGCTTCTTCGGTGCGGCGCGGAACATCGAGGACGGCGGCTCGCTGACCATCCTGGCCACCGCGCTCGTCGACACCGGCTCGCGCATGGACGAGGTGATCTTCGAGGAGTTCAAGGGCACCGGCAACATGGAGCTCAAGCTCGACCGGAAGCTCGCCGACAAGCGCATCTTCCCGGCCGTCGACGTCGACGCCTCGGGTACGCGCAAGGAAGAGATCCTGCTCGGCGCCGACGAGCTCGCGGTCACCTGGAAGCTGCGTCGCGTGCTGCACGCGCTCGACCAGCAGCAGGCGATCGAGCTGCTGCTCGACAAGATGAAGCAGACGAAGTCGAACGGCGAGTTCCTGCTCCAGATCCAGAAGACGACCCCCGGCGCCGGCAATGGCAACGGCAACGACTAGTCGCCTCTGAGGCAGTCGCCCCGAGGTCCCGCGCACCGAGCCGACAGGCTCCCGGACGCGAGACCTCGGTCACACGGCGGCAGCGCGGCCCCCGGGCTCGCGGTGCCGCCGTGACCTGCGTAAAGACCACTGTGCCCACCGTGCCTCGTACGGTGGGCACAGTGCGTCGCGGGGCCTCGCCCGGCTTGCCCACACAGGGAGCCGTGCAACCCTTTCGGGTGTTTCGCCGTCACACAAGGTGAACCGAGGACCTGAGGAAAGCAGATGACCGAGCAGAACAAGGGCGGCCGAATACGCCCCCTCCGCCCGGGTGGCGTGGTGGGGCCCCCGAGCGGCCGCCGCCGCAAGCAGCCTCCCAAGGGCCGCCGCGCGCTGACCGTCGCCGCCTGGAGCGCGGCCGCGCTCGTCGTCGTCGGCGGCTCCGGGCTCGGCTACGTCTACGTCAAGCTCAACGGCAACCTCGAGGGCGTCGACATCAACGCCCAGCTCGGCACGGACCGCCCCAAGAACCTCGACAACGGCTCGATGGACATCCTCGTCCTCGGCTCCGACTCCCGCTCTGGCGACAACGGCGCCTACGGCAAGGACGAGGGCGGCGCCCGCTCCGACACCGCGATGGTCGTCCACGTCTACGAAGGCCACAAGAAGGCCAGCGTCGTCTCCATACCGCGCGACACCCTCGTCGAGCGCCCGAGCTGCTCCGACGCCGACGGCACCACCGTCGCCCCCGAGACCCGGGCCATGTTCAACACCGCGTACGAGGTCGGCGGCCCGGCCTGCGCCGTGAAGACCGTCGAGTCGATGTCCGGCATCCGCATGGACCACTACGTCGAGGTCGACTTCACCGGCTTCAAGAAGCTGATCGACAAGCTCGGCGGGGTGGAGATCACCACCACCGAGCCCATCGAGGACGCCAAGAGCCACCTCGACCTCGCCCCGGGCACCCACACCCTCGACGGCGAGCAGTCCCTCGGCCTGGTCCGCACCCGCAAGAGCGTCGGCGACGGCAGCGACCTCGGCCGCATCCAGCTCCAGCAGGCCTTCATGAAGGCCTTCATCGAGCAGGTGAAGGACGTCGGCGTCTTCACCGACCCGAAGAAGCTCCTGGGCATCGCCGACACCGCCACCAAGGCGATCACCCCGGACTCCGAGCTCGACTCCGTCAACGAGCTGATGAGCTTCGCCAAGGGGCTCTCCGGCCTCGGCGCGGACGACGTGCACATGATCACGATGCCGGTGGAGTACGACCCCGCCGACCCCAACCGGGTCATCCCGCTGGAGGCCCAGGGGCAGCAGGTCTGGAAGGCCCTGAAGGCGGACCGCCCGATCCCCGCCTCGGCGACCGAGAACGCGGCCACCGGCAAGGCCGACGGCATCGTGCGCTGACCCTCCCGGGAGCCGGTACGCGACCGTCCGCCCCGACCCGGAATAGTTTCACCACGGACCCGGTTTTGGGAGATACGGCCGGTCCTGGCAGACTGGTACGTCGGTCCCGGTTCACGCAGGTGCAATCCGCACGGCGACCCGGAGCCCTCCCGAAACTAGGAGACACCTTGAAGCGCGAGATCCACCCCGAGTACGTCGAGACCCAGGTCAGCTGCACCTGCGGCGCGTCGTTCACCACCCGTAGCACCCTCACCGACGGCACCATCCGTGCCGAGGTCTGCTCCGAGTGCCACCCGTTCTACACGGGCAAGCAGAAGATCCTCGACACCGGCGGCCGCGTCGCCCGCTTCGAGGCCCGCTTCGGCAAGGCTGCGGCCAAGAAGTAGCACGTCACTGCGCCGGTCCTTGGTCGCTCCCGCAGGGGGGACCGGACCGGCGCTTTGCCGTCCCCGCAGTCCTTCACGCCTTCACGAGTCAAAATCAGGAGCACCGATGTTCGAAGCGGTCGAGGAACTGGTCGGCGAACACGCCGATCTCGAGAAGAGGCTCGCCGACCCTTCGGTCCACTCCGACCAGGCGAACGCGCGCAAGCTCAACAAGCGTTACGCGGAGCTGACCCCGATCATCGGCACGTACAAGGCGTGGAAGAGCACGGCGGACGACATCGAGACGGCGAAGGAATTCGCCGCCGACGACCCCGACTTCGCCGCCGAGGTCAAGGAGCTGGAGAAGCAGCGCGAGCAGCTGACCGACAAGCTGCGGCTGCTGCTCGTCCCGCGCGACCCCAGCGACGACAAGGACGTCATCCTCGAGATCAAGGCCGGCGCCGGCGGCGACGAGTCCGCGCTCTTCGCCGGTGACCTGCTCCGGATGTACCTGCGCTACGCCGAGCGCGTCGGCTGGAAGACCGAGATCATCGACTCCACCGAGTCCGAGCTCGGCGGCTACAAGGACGTCCAGGTCGCCGTGAAGACCAAGGGCGGCAACGGCGCCACCGAGCCCGGCCAGGGCGTCTGGGCGCGCCTGAAGTACGAGGGCGGGGTGCACCGCGTCCAGCGCGTGCCCGCCACGGAGTCCCAGGGCCGCATCCACACCTCCGCCGCCGGTGTCCTCGTGACCCCCGAGGCCGAGGAGATCGACGTCGAGATCCACGCCAACGACCTGCGCATCGACGTCTACCGCTCGTCGGGGCCCGGCGGCCAGTCCGTCAACACCACCGACTCCGCCGTACGCATCACGCACCTGCCGACCGGCATCGTCGCCTCCTGCCAGAACGAGAAGAGCCAGCTCCAGAACAAGGAGCAGGCCATGCGCATCCTCCGGTCCCGGCTGCTCGCCGCAGCCCAGGAGAAGGCCGAGGCCGAAGCCGCCGACGCCCGCCGCAGCCAGGTCCGCACCGTCGACCGGTCCGAGAAGATCCGGACGTACAACTTCCCGGAAAACCGGATCTCGGACCACCGCGTCGGCTTCAAGGCGTACAACTTGGACCAGGTCCTCGACGGCGACCTGGACGCGATGATCCAGGCCTGCGTCGACGCCGACTCCGCCGCGAAGCTCGCGGCGGCGTAACACCGCGTAGGACGTTGTCAGCCCCACCCCCCGCACCACGGAGGACCAGCGTGAACCTGCTGCTTGCCGAGGTGGCCCAGGCCACCCAGCGGCTGGCCGACGCCGGCGTTCCCTCACCGCGTTTCGACGCGGAGGAGCTCGCCGCGTTCGTGCACGGCGTCAAGCGGGGGGAGCTGCACAACGTCAAGGACACCGACTTCGACGCCCGCTACTGGGAGACGATCGCCCGCCGCGAGGCGCGCGAACCGCTCCAGCACATCACCGGGCGGGCCTTCTTCCGCTACCTGGAACTCCAGGTCGGACCGGGCGTGTTCGTGCCCCGCCCCGAGACCGAGTCGGTCGTCGGCTGGGCCATAGACGCCGTACGGGCGATGGACGTGGTCGAACCGCTGATCGTGGACCTGTGCACCGGCTCGGGCGCCATCGCGCTCGCCATGGCGCAGGAGGTGCCGCGCTCGCGCGTGCACGCCGTGGAGCTCTCCGACGACGCACTGGTGTGGACCCGCAAGAACGCCGAGGGCTCCCGGGTCACCGTCCACCAGGGCGACGCGCTCAGCGCGCTCCCGGACCTCGACGGCCAGGTCGACCTGGTCATCTCCAACCCGCCGTACATCCCGCTCACCGAGTGGGAGTACGTCGCGCCGGAGGCGCGCGACCACGACCCCGAGATGGCGCTGTTCTCCGGCGAGGACGGTCTCGACACCATCCGGGGGATCGAGCGCACCGCGCACCGGCTGCTGCGGCCCGGCGGCCTGGTGGTGATCGAGCACGCGGACACCCAGGGCGGACAGGTCCCGTGGATCTTCAACGAGGAGGCCGGCTGGGCGGACGCCGCCGACCACCCCGACCTGAACAACCGGCCGCGCTTCGCGACCGCCCGCAAGGCGATGCCATGACGTCCCCGCACGGGACGAGGACGGCCGCCGTCCCGGCGGACCGAGTGACCAGAAAGAGGGAGGCAGGCGAGTAATGGCTCGGCGATACGACTGCAACGAGGCGACCGACCGAGTCACCGGGCTGCGCGAGGCCGCGTCCGCCGTCCGCCGCGGCGAGCTGGTCGTGCTGCCCACCGACACCGTCTACGGCATCGGTGCGGACGCCTTCAGCTCGGAGGCCGTCGCGGACCTGCTCGCGGCCAAGGGCCGTGGCCGGAACATGCCCACGCCGGTGCTCATCGGCTCCCCGAACACCCTGCACGGCCTCGTCACGGACTTCTCCGAGCAGGCCTGGGAGCTCGTCGACGCGTTCTGGCCGGGCGCCCTGACCCTGGTCGCACGGCACCAGCCGTCGCTCCAGTGGGACCTGGGGGACACCCGGGGCACCGTCGCGATCCGCATGCCGCTGCACCCGGTCGCCATCGAGCTGCTGACCGAGGTCGGCCCGATGGCGGTGTCCTCGGCGAACCTGACGGGACACCCCTCGCCGGAGGACTGCGACGCGGCCCAGGAGATGCTCGGCGACTCCGTCTCCGTCTACCTCGACGGCGGCCCCACCCCGGGCATCGTGCCGTCCTCCATCGTCGACGTGACGGGCAGGGTGCCGCTGCTGCTGCGCGAGGGCGCGCTGTCCCCGGAGGAGCTCCGGAAGGTCGTACCCGACCTCGAGGTGGCCAATTGACCGCCCCTGAGGGGCGTGGCATAGCGGGGCACGAGAGCACTTCCTTCCGCATTCTCCACGTCAGCACCGGCAACGTCTGCCGCTCGCCGATCACCGAGCGGCTGACTCGCCATGCCCTGTGCGACCGCCTGGGCGACCCCCGGGGCGGCGGCCTGATCGTGGAGAGCGCGGGCACCTGGGGCCACGAGGGGGCCCCGATGGAGGCCAACGCGGAGCTGGTCCTCGCCGACTTCGGCGCGGACGCCACCGGCTTCGTCGGCCGTGAGCTCCTCGACGAGCACGTCATCCGCGCGGACCTGGTCCTGACGGCGACCCGGGACCACCGGGCGCAGGTCATCTCGATGGGTCACTCGGCGGGGCTGCGCACCTTCACCCTGAAGGAGTTCACCCGACTGGTACGGGCCATAGACCCGGCCACGCTGCCGGACCCGCTCGACGACGGCATGGTCGAACGCGCGCGTGCGCTGGTGCGCGCGGCGGCGGCTCTACGCGGGTGGCTGCTGGCCCCCACCGTCGAGGCGGACGAGGTCAACGACCCGTACGGCGCCCCGATCACCTTCTTCCGCTCGATCGGCGACGAGATCAACACGGCCCTGGACCCCGTGGTCACCGCCCTGACCGGCGTCCCGGCCCGCCGCTGACCGGGACGCCGGCACCCGGCGCTTGGGCCGTCCGGCCCAGAGCGCCGGGGGACACCGGGCGGACCCGGCCGGACGCGCCTACATTGGAGCTGAAGCCCAGCCCACGCGCCTGGAGCCACAGATGCCGGTCACCGCTCCCCCCGATGAGGATCTCGACGTCCTGCGCCGGCAGGACCCGGAGATCGCCGATGTGCTGCTCGGGGAGGGTCGCCGGCAGGCCGAGGGGCTCCAGCTCGTCGCCGCCGAGAACTTCACCTCGCCCGCCGTCCTCGCCGCGCTCGGCTCCCCGCTCGCCAACAAGTACGCCGAGGGCTATCCCGGCGCCCGCCACCACGGCGGCTGCGAGTTCGCCGACGCCGCCGAGCGGATCGCCGTCGAGCGGGCCAAGGCCCTCTTCGGCGCCGAACACGCCAACGTCCAGGCGCACTCCGGCTCCTCCGCCGTCCTCGCCGCCTACGCCGCCCTGCTGCGCCCCGGTGACACCGTCCTCGCCATGGGCCTGGCCCACGGCGGGCACCTCACCCACGGCTCGCCGGCCAATTTCTCCGGGCGCTGGTTCGAGTTCGTCCCGTACGGAGTCGACGCCGAGACCGGCCTCGTCGACTACGAACAGGTCGCCGCCCTCGCCCGCCACCACCGCCCCAAGGCGATCGTCTGCGGCTCCATCTCGTACCCCCGCCACCTCGACTACGCGATCTTCCGCGCCATCGCCGACGAGGTCGGCGCCTACCTCATCGTGGACGCCGCCCACCCCATGGGCCTGGTCGCCGGGGGAGCGGCCCCCAACCCCGTCCCGTACGCCGACCTCGTCTGCGCCACCACCCACAAGGTGCTGCGCGGACCGCGCGGCGGGATGATCCTGTGCGGCGCGGAGCTCGCCGGACGCGTCGACCGGGCCGTCTTCCCCTTCACCCAGGGCGGCGCCCAGATGCACACCATCGCCGCCAAGGCCGTCGCCTTCGGCGAGGCGGCGGCGCCCGCCTTCGCCGCGTACGCCCACCGGGTCGTCGCCCACGCCCGCGTCCTCGCCGACGCCCTCGCCGCGGAGGGCTTCGCGATCACCACCGGCGGCACCGACACCCACCTGATCACCGCCGACCCCGCCCCCCTCGGTGTCGACGGTCCCACCGCCCGCACCCGGCTCGCCGCGGCCGGCGCGGTCCTTGACACCTGCGCCCTGCCGTACGGCGACGGCCGGGGCATCCGCCTCGGCACCGCCGCCGTGACCACGCAGGGGATGGGCGACGCGGAGATGAACCGGATCGCCCGGCTGTTCACCGCCGCACTGCGCGACGACCCCGAGGAGACGGCCCGGGTACGGGCGGAAGTCCGGGACCTTGCCGGGCGATTTCCCCCGTATGGACGGTGAAGAAGAGCGGACCGCAACCATCCTCCGGCCCCCGATGTCCTCAACCACATGGACAGCACGGCTAGGGTGTGGGGCTGAGATGGCCAGCGATTCCTGTGGGGCAGCCCGTGCGTGATTACCTGCTGACGCTCTGTGTCACGGCCGCGGTGACCTATCTGCTGACCGGTCCGGTGCGGAAGTTCGCCATCGCGACCGGGGCGATGCCGGAGATCCGTGCCCGCGACGTACACCGAGAACCGACTCCGCGGCTCGGTGGCATCGCCATGTTCTTCGGGCTGTGCGCGGGTCTGCTCGTCGCGGACCACCTGCAGAACCTGAACAGCGTCTTCGAGCTCTCCAACGAGCCGCGCGCGCTGCTCTCCGGTGCCGCCCTGATCTGGCTGATCGGCGTCCTCGACGACAAGTTCGAGCTGGACGCGCTGATCAAGCTGGGCGCGCAGATGATCTCCGCGGGCGTGATGGTGATCCAGGGTCTGACGATCCTGTGGCTGCCGATCCCCGGTGTCGGCACCGTCGCGCTCACCCGCGGACAGGGCACCCTCCTCACGGTCGCCCTCGTGGTGCTCACCATCAACGCCGTGAACTTCGTGGACGGCCTGGACGGGCTCGCCGCCGGCATGGTCTGCATCGCCGCCGCGGCCTTCTTCCTCTACGCGTACCGGCTCTGGTACGGCTACACCATCGAGGCGGCCGCCCCCGCGACGCTCTTCGCCGCCATTCTCATGGGCATGTGCCTGGGCTTCCTGCCGCACAACATGCATCCGGCGCGGATCTTCATGGGCGACTCCGGCTCGATGCTGATCGGCCTGATCCTGGCCGCCTCGGCGATCTCCATCACCGGTCAGGTCGACCCGGACGTGCTGCGGCTCTTCGAGGGCTCGACCCGCGAGGCCACCCACGCCGCCCTGCCGGTCTTCATCCCGCTGGTGCTGCCGCTGACCATCATCGCGATCCCGATGGCCGACCTCTTCCTGGCGATCGTGCGCCGCACCTGGAACGGGCAGTCGCCGTTCGCGGCCGACCGCGGGCACCTGCACCACCGGCTCCTGGAGGTCGGGCACTCGCACAGCAGGGCCGTCCTGATCATGTACTTCTGGTCGGCGCTGATCGCCTTCGGGACGCTGGCGTACTCGGTGCACTCGACGTCGATGTGGATCGTCCTGACGGTCGTCCTGCTGAGCGCGATCGGACTGGTCCTGCTGCTGCTCCCGCGCTTCACCCCGCGCGCTCCGCGTTGGGCGGAGTCGTTCGTTCCGCCCCGCTACCGGCGCCGTCCGGTGCCGCGCATGGAGGCCGTGCCTCCGGTCCACGCCCACGCGGACGACGCCGCTTCCGCGGAGGCGGCGGGGGAGCCGTCGGGGGACCCGTCCGAACGCCTGCCGGTCCCCGCGGGAGTCAACGGCGCCACCGCCATCGGTCACCGCTCGCGCTTCACCGACCGACGGAAGGCCGGAACGCCGAGTTGACGAACGTCGCATCGGCGGTTAATACCAGACAAGTCACCCTCGCGCGCTGCACACACGCGCGCGTTAGCTCTCATGTGTGACAGTCCGCACACCTCATGAGTAAAGACCTATTCAAATAGTTTGTGATACCGTTCACGAGACCCGGCGACAGTGCCGAAGGACCGTAGTGCGACGGTCCCTTGGCCCCGAGACTCACCTCGGACCGGGCCTACGCTCGTCCCTGACGACACCATCGCCCCCACCAGCAATGCGGAGACACCGCCATGCCGTCGAACGACGCACGCATCCTTCTGTCAGCTGCCATTCCCGCTGCTGCCACCGGCGCCATCGCCGCGGTCATCAGCGGTGTGGTCGCCGGCGGCGAAGGAGTGCTCGGCGCCGTTCTCGGCTGCGCGGTCGTCATCGGCTTCATGGGCATCGGGCTGGTGGTGCTCCAACGGACCGCCAAGTCGCTGCCGCACCTGTTCCAGGCCATGGGGCTGCTGCTCTACACGGCGCAGTTGCTGCTTCTCTTCATCTTGATGGCCCTGCTCAAGAACACCACGTGGTTCAACTTCAAGGCCTTCGCCTTCACCCTGCTCGCGGCGACCATCGTGTGGATCGCCGCACAGGCCCGCGCCTACATGAAGGCCAAGATCATGTACGTCGAGCCCGACTCCTCGAAGGGTGACAAGCCCGGGAGCACGGGGTCGTCGACGTGAGGGGTAGGGCCGGGATAAAGGCTCCATCGGCTTCCTGCTATCGTCCGGTGCCAACTGCGGCACTGCGGGCGCGGGCATCCGAGCCGACGCCTGTCCCAGCGCGAGGCATGATGCCGAACCGCCGCCCCCTTATCCGTAAGACCACCAGTCCAGTGCCGACCCGCGGCTGCGTGCCGCGCCGACACAACGAGGTTGCCGTACCTATGCGCCACGCTGAAGGAGCCCGCGGTGAGTGCTGACCAGACGCTTGCCTTCGACCCGGATTGCCACATCTTCAGTGGATGCGGCTTCCCGGCGCCGGGCCTGCACACGTTCATGTACGAGCCCGTCGCGACGGTGGGGGGCATCGACATCACCAAGCCGATGCTGCTCGCCCTCCTCGGCTCCATCGTGGTCGTCGGGTTCTTCTGGGCCGCCTTCAACAAGCCCAAGCTGATCCCCGGCAAGATGCAGATGGTCGGCGAGGCCGGTTACGACTTCGTCCGCCGCGGCATCGTCTACGAGATCATCGGCAAGAAGGACGGCGAGAAGTACGTCCCCTTCATGGTGTCGCTGTTCTTCTTCGTCTGGATCATGAACCTCTGGTCGATCATTCCGCTCGCCCAGTTCCCGGTCACCTCGCTGATCGCCTTCCCGGCCGGTCTCGCGCTGATCGTGTACGTCATGTGGATCTCGCTGACCTTCAAGAAGCACGGCTTCGTCGGCGGGTGGAAGAACATCGTCGGTTACGACAAGTCGCTCGGCGCGATCCTTCCCATGGTCGTCGTCCTCGAGTTCTTCTCGAACCTGATCATCCGGCCCTTCACGCACGCGGTCCGACTGTTCGCGAACATGTTCGCCGGTCACCTGCTGATCGTGATGTTCTCGCTGGCCACCTGGTACCTCATGAACGGCCTCGGCTTCGTCTACGCCGGCGCCTCGTTCGTGATGGTGCTCGTGATGACCGCCTTCGAGCTCTTCATCCAGGCCGTCCAGGCGTACGTCTTCGTCCTCCTGGCCTGCAGCTACGTCCAGGGCGCGCTCGCCGAGCACCACTGAGCCGACCAGACCAGCCGCTCCACCCCCAAAAACCATCAGTCGTCCGGTGGCCAACCCCCACCGGGTCATTGAAAGAGAAGGAAGTAACGGCATGTCCGCTGCTCTCGACATGGTCAACCTCGCCGCCAGCGCGAAGGAGAACGTCGTCGGCAACGTCGCGTCGATCGGCTACGGCCTCGCCGCGATCGGCCCCGGCGTCGGCGTCGGCATCATCTTCGGTAACGGCACGCAGGCCCTCGCCCGCCAGCCCGAGGCCGCCGGTCTGATCCGCACCAACCAGATCATGGGCTTCGCCTTCTGTGAGGCGCTCGCCCTCATCGGCATCGTCATGGGCTTCGTCTACCAGTAAGCCGGACCGACAGCCCAGATCTTTTTACGGAAGGCACTGATGTGAACGCTCTGCTTCTTGCGGCGGAGGAGCCCCAGCCTCCTCTGATCCCGCATCTCGACGAGCTCGTCATCGGCCTGATCGCCTTCGTCATCGTCTTCGGCTTCCTCGCCAAGAAGCTCCTCCCGAACATCAACAAGGTTCTGGAGCAGCGTCGCGAGGCCATCGAGGGTGGCATCGAGAAGGCCGAGTCGGCCCAGATCGAGGCCCAGAGCGTGCTGGAGCAGTACAAGGCCCAGCTCGCCGAGGCCCGCCATGAGGCCGCGCGTCTTCGCCAGGAGGCGACGGAGCAGGGCACCGCGATCATCCAGGAGATGAAGGCGGAAGGCCAGCGCCAGCGCGAGGAGATCATCGCGGCCGGCCACACCCAGATCGAGGCCGACCGGAAGGCCGCGGCGACCTCGCTGCGCCAGGACGTGGGCAAGCTCGCCACCGACCTGGCCGGCAAGCTGGTCGGCGAGTCCCTCGAGGACCACGCCCGCCAGAGCCGCACGATCGACCGCTTCCTCGATGAGCTCGAGGAGAAGGCCGAGGCCGTCCGATGAACGGAGCGAGCCGTGAGGCGCTGGCCGCCGCACGCGAGTCCCTCGACGCGCTGACCGACAACACCTCGGTCGACACGGCGAAGCTCGCCGGTGAGCTGGCGGCTGTCACCGCGCTGCTCGACCGCGAGGTGTCGCTGCGTCGGGTCCTGACCGACCCGGCGCAGGGTGGCGAGGCCAAGGCCGAGCTCGCCCGGCGACTGCTCGGCGGTCAGGTGGGCGGCGAGACCGTCGACCTGGTGTCCGGCATGGTGCGTTCCCGCTGGTCGCAGTCGCGTGACCTGGTCGACGCGGTCGAGGAGCTGGCGAACATCGCCGACCTCACCACGGCGCAGCAGGCCGGCGCGCTGGACGACGTCGAGGACGAGCTGTTCCGGTTCGGCCGGATCGTCACCTCCAGCACCGAGCTGCGCTCGGCGCTGACCGACAAGGCCGCCACGGCGACCGCCAAGGGCGAGCTGCTCCGCAGCCTGCTCGGCGGCAAGGCCAACCCGGTCACCGAGCGCCTGGTCGTCCGTCTCGTGACCCAGCCCCGTGGACGTAGCCTGGAAGCGGGACTCGAGTCCCTCTCCAAGCTCGCCGCGGCGCGCCGGGACCGGATGGTCGCCGTCGTCACCTCGGCGGTGCCGATGACCGACCAGCAGAAGCAGCGCCTCGGTGCCGTACTGGCGAAGCTCTACGGCCGTCAGATGCACCTGAACCTGGACGTGGACCCTTCGGTCCTCGGCGGGATCACGGTGCAGGTGGGTGACGAGGTCATCAACGGGACCATCGCGGAGCGCCTCGACGAGGCGACCCGGCGACTGGCCGGCTGAGTCTGCCACCAACACAACAAAGCATCACCAGCGGCCCGGTTGGGCCGTGCAGAGATTGCAGAAGATTCCTGGGGGTCGGCCCCCAGACCCCTTAAGAAACTTCGGGCCCAACAAGGAGAGCAGGGAACCCAGATGGCGGAGCTCACGATCCGGCCGGAGGAGATCCGGGACGCGCTGGAGAACTTTGTCCAGTCGTACCAGCCGGACGCGGCCTCGCGCGAGGAGGTCGGAACGGTCAGCCTGGCCGGCGACGGCATTGCCAAGGTCGAGGGTCTGCCCTCGGCCATGGCGAACGAGCTGCTGAAGTTCGAGGACGGCACCCTCGGTCTCGCCCTCAACCTCGAGGAGCGCGAGATCGGTGCGATCGTCCTCGGCGAGTTCAGCGGCATCGAGGAGGGACAGCCGGTGCAGCGCACCGGTGAGGTCCTCTCCGTCGGTGTCGGCGAGGGATACCTGGGTCGCGTCGTCGACCCGCTCGGCAACCCGATCGACGGCCTCGGCGAGATCGCGACCGAGGGCCGCCGCGCCCTCGAGCTGCAGGCCCCGGGCGTCATGGCCCGTAAGTCGGTCCACGAGCCGATGGAGACCGGCTACAAGGCCGTCGACGCCATGACCCCGGTCGGCCGCGGCCAGCGTCAGCTGATCATCGGCGACCGTCAGACCGGCAAGACCGCGCTGTGCGTCGACACGATCATCAACCAGCGTGACAACTGGCGCTCCGGCGACGTGAACAAGCAGGTCCGCTGCATCTACGTCGCCGTCGGCCAGAAGGGCTCCACCATCGCGTCCGTGCGCGGCGCGCTGGAGGAGGCCGGTGCGCTCGAGTACACGACGATCGTCGCCGCCCCGGCGTCCGACCCGGCCGGCTTCAAGTACCTGGCGCCGTACACCGGTTCCGCCATCGGCCAGCACTGGATGTACCAGGGCAAGCACGTCCTGATCGTCTTCGACGACCTGTCGAAGCAGGCCGACGCCTACCGCGCCGTGTCGCTGCTGCTGCGCCGCCCGCCGGGCCGTGAGGCCTACCCGGGTGACGTCTTCTACCTGCACTCGCGTCTGCTCGAGCGCTGCGCGAAGCTCTCGGACGAGCTGGGTGCGGGTTCGATGACCGGTCTGCCGATCGTCGAGACGAAGGCCAACGACGTCTCGGCGTTCATCCCGACCAACGTCATCTCCATCACCGACGGCCAGTGCTTCCTGGAGTCCGACCTGTTCAACGCCGGCCAGCGCCCGGCCCTGAACGTCGGTATCTCGGTCTCCCGTGTCGGTGGCTCCGCCCAGCACAAGGCGATGAAGCAGATCTCCGGTCGCCTCCGTGTGGACCTGGCCCAGTTCCGTGAGCTGGAGGCGTTCGCCGCCTTCGGTTCCGACCTGGACGCCGCGTCGAAGGCGCAGCTGGAGCGTGGTCAGCGCATGGTCGAGCTGCTCAAGCAGGCTCAGTACCAGCCGATGCCCACCGAGAACCAGGTCGTCTCCGTCTGGGCCGGCACCACCGGCAAGATGGACGACGTCCCGGTCGCCGACATCCGCCGCTTCGAGGCCGAGATGCTGGCGTACCTGCGCCAGAGCCACTCCGGTCTCATGAGCTCCATTCGTGAGGGCGGCAAGATGTCGGACGACACCCTGCAGGCCGTCGCCGACGCCATCGCGGAGTTCAAGAAGCAGTTCGAGACCTCTGACGGGAAGCTGCTGGGCGACGACGCTTCCGCTGCCGTCAACGTCTCGAAGTGACGACGGAAGGGACCTGACTCATGGGAGCGCAGCTCCGGGTCTACAAGCGTCGCATCAAATCCGTCACCGCGACGAAGAAGATCACCAAGGCGATGGAGATGATCGCCGCCTCGCGTGTCGTCAAGGCGCAGCGCAAGGTGCAGGCGTCGACCCCGTACGCGACCGAGCTGACCCGCGCGGTCACCGCGGTGGCCACGGGTGCGAACGACAAGCACTCGCTGACCACCGAGGTGGAGAACCCGACCCGTGCCGCGGTCCTGCTCCTCTCGAGCGACCGCGGTCTGGCCGGCGCGTTCAACTCCAACGCCATCAAGGCGGCGGAAGCGCTGACGAGGAAGCTGGAGGGCGAGGGCCGCGAGGTCGACATCTATGTCGTCGGTCGCCGTGGCATCGCGCACTACAACTTCCGTGAGCGCAAGCTGTCCGACTCGTGGACCGGATTCACGGACCAGCCCGAGTACGCGGATGCCAAGAAGATCGCGGCTCCGCTGATCGAGGCGATCGAGAAGGACACCGCCGAGGGCGGCGTGGACGAGCTCCACATCGTCTACACCGAGTTCGTCTCGATGATGACGCAGACGGCGGTCGAGGCCCGGCTGCTGCCCCTCAGCCTCGACGAGGTGGCGAAGGAGGCGGGCGAGTCGGACACGCTCCGCCCGCTGTACGACTTCGAGCCGTCGGCGGAGGACGTCCTCGACGCCCTTCTGCCGCGCTACGTCGAGAGCCGGATCTACAACGCGCTGCTCCAGTCGGCTGCCTCCAAGCACGCCGCCACGCGCCGCGCGATGAAGTCGGCGACCGACAACGCGGGAGACTTGATCAACAACCTCTCCCGACTTGCCAACGCGGCCCGCCAGGCCGAAATCACCCAGGAAATCAGCGAGATCGTCGGCGGCTCGGCAGCCCTGGCCGACGCGACCGCGGGGAGTGACAAGTAATGACGACCACTGTTGAGACGGCCGCCGCCACGGGCCGCGTCGCCCGGGTCATCGGCCCGGTCGTCGACGTGGAGTTCCCCGTCGACGCGATGCCGGAGATCTACAACGCGCTGCACGTCGAGGTTCCGGACCCGGCCGAGGAGGGCGCGACCAAGACGCTGACCCTCGAGGTCGCCCAGCACCTCGGTGACGGCGTCGTGCGCACCATCTCCATGCAGCCCACCGACGGTCTGGTCCGCCAGGCCCCGGTGACCAACACGGGCACGGGCATCACCGTCCCCGTCGGTGACGTCACCAAGGGTCGCGTGTTCAACACGCTGGGCCAGGTGCTCAACGCCGACGAGTCCACCGTGGCCGACGCGCCGCGCTGGACGATCCACCGCAAGGCCCCGGCCTTCGACCAGCTCGAGTCCAAGACCGAGATGTTCGAGACCGGCCTGAAGGTCGTCGACCTTCTCACCCCGTACGTCAAGGGTGGAAAGATCGGTCTGTTCGGTGGTGCCGGTGTCGGCAAGACCGTTCTGATCCAGGAAATGATCGTCCGTGTGGCCAAGCTGCACGACGGTGTCTCCGTCTTCGCCGGTGTCGGCGAGCGCACCCGTGAGGGCAACGACCTCATGGTCGAGATGGAGGAGGCCGGCGTTCTCGACAAGACCGCGCTGGTCTTCGGCCAGATGGACGAGCCCCCGGGCACCCGTCTGCGCGTCGCCCTGGCCGGTCTGACCATGGCGGAGTACTTCCGCGATGTGCAGAAGCAGGACGTGCTGTTCTTCATCGACAACATCTTCCGCTTCACGCAGGCGGGCTCCGAGGTGTCGACCCTGCTCGGCCGTATGCCCTCCGCGGTGGGTTACCAGCCGAACCTGGCCGACGAGATGGGTCTCCTCCAGGAGCGCATCACCTCGACCCGTGGTCACTCGATCACCTCGATGCAGGCGATCTACGTCCCCGCGGACGACCTGACCGACCCGGCTCCGGCCACCACCTTCGCCCACCTCGACGCGACGACGGTTCTCTCCCGTCCGATCTCCGAGAAGGGCATCTACCCGGCCGTGGACCCGCTGGACTCCACGTCCCGGATCCTGGACCCGCGCTACATCGCGCAGGAGCACTACGACGCCGCCACGCGCGTCAAGGGAATCCTGCAGAAGTACAAGGACCTCCAGGACATCATCGCGATTCTCGGTATCGACGAGCTGAGCGAGGAGGACAAGCTCGTTGTCCACCGCGCCCGCCGTGTCGAGCGCTTCCTGTCCCAGAACACCCACGCGGCGAAGCAGTTCACCGGCGTGGACGGTTCGGACGTTCCGCTCGACGAGTCGATCGCCGCGTTCAACGCGATCTGCGACGGTGAGTACGACCACTTCCCCGAGCAGGCGTTCTTCATGTGCGGTGGCCTCGAGGACCTCAAGGCCAACGCCAAGGAGCTCGGCGTCTCCTGAGCCCCGTGCTCTGTGAGGGGGGCGGGTGTGCCCGCCCCCCTCGTCACGCCCCCTAGAATTGACCCCAACACCCGGCACGACCGCCGGGTGGTGACCCGAGGAGCCACCCTTGGCTGCTGAGCTGCACGTCGAGCTGGTCGCCGCGGACCGGAGTGTCTGGTCCGGCGAGGCCACCTTGGTCATCGCGCGTACCACCTCCGGCGACATCGGCGTCATGCCCGGCCACCAGCCGCTGCTCGGTGTGCTGGAGTCGGGCCCGGTGACCATCCGCACGAGCGAGGGCAACACTGTCGTCGCCGCCGTGCACGGTGGATTCATTTCGTTCGCCGACGACAAGCTGTCTCTGCTCGCGGAGATCGCCGAGCTGGCGGACGAGATCGACGCCCAGCGCGCCGAGCGCGCGCTGGAGCGCGCCAAGTCGGATTCGGACGCCGCCGCCGAGCGTCGCGCCGATGTCCGGCTGCGCGCGGTAGCGGTCCACTGACGGACCGCCGCCGAGAGTTGTGCCCTCAGCCGCGGCACGGCTGGAATTCTCCAGACCGTGTCGCGGCTGAGGCGATGCAGATACTGGTTGTATTCGGTTACGGGACGCAGCGAGGAGGTCGGTGAAGATGTTCCTCGCTCTGCTCCTGGGCGGCCTGGTCGTCGCACTGGTGGTGATCGGGCTCTTCGTCTTCGGTCTGCGGCGCAGACTGATCCAGCGGGCCGGCGGCACCTTCGACTGTTCGCTGCGCTGGGACGTCCCCGAGGAACCCGACCCGTCCGGCAAGGGCTGGGTGTACGGCGTCGCCCGCTACAGCGGCGACCAGGTCGCCTGGTTCCGTGTCTTCTCGTACGCCCCCCGCCCGCGCAGGGTCCTGGAGCGCTCGGCCATCGAGGTCCTGGAGCGCCGGATGCCCGAGGGCGAGGAGGAGCTGGCGCTGCTCTCCGACGCGGTGATCCAGGGCTGTATGCACCGGGGGACCCGCCTGGAGCTGGCGATGAGCGAGGACGCGCTGACCGGCTTCCTCGCCTGGCTGGAGGCAGCGCCTCCGGGCCAGAGGGTGAATGTGGCCTGATCGGCCCCCTCTGGATGGGGGTCCCCCCGGACGAAGTCTGGGGGAGGGTGAATGTGGCCTGAGACATCATGACGGCGGGGACGGTGTGCTGCACCGTCCCCGCCGTTGTTTTCCGTGGGGCTAGCTCAGTCCGCCGTTGATCGCGCCGACCAGTTCGCCGTTGCCGGTGTCACCGCTGAACTCCCAGAAGAACGCCCCGCCCAGGCCCTGGTTCTTCGCCCAGGACATCTTGGACGTGACGGTGGCCGGGGTGTCGTAGCTCCACCAGTTGGTGCCGCAGTGGGCGTACGCCGTTCCGGCGACCGTGCCGGTGGCCGGGCAGGAGTTCTTCAGGACCTTGTAGTCCTCGATGCCCTGCTCGTACGTTCCGGCGGCCGGTCCGGTGGCGGTGCCGCCCGGCGCGGACTGGGTGACGCCGGTCCAGCCGCGGCCGTAGAAGCCGATGCCGAGCAGCAGCTTGTTCGCCGGGACGCCCTGCGCCTTGAACTTGGCGATCGCCTCGGCGGAGTTGAAGCCCGCCTGGGGGATGCCGGCGTAGGAGGTGAGCGGGGAGTGCGGGGCCGTCGGGCCCTTCGCCGCCCAGGCGCCGAAGAAGTCGTACGTCATCACGTTGAACCAGTTCATGTACGGCGCCGCGCCGGCGTAGTCGGCGGCGTCGATCTTGCCGCCGGCCGAGGCGTCGGCCGTGACGGCCGCCGTGACCAGGTAGTTCGCGCCGAACTTGGCGCGCATGGCCTGCATCATGTTCTTGAAGGCGGCCGGGCCGCTGGTGTCGCAGGACAGGCCGCAGGCGTTCGGGTACTCCCAGTCGAGGTCGATGCCGTCGAAGACGTCGGCCCAGCGCGGGTCCTCGATCAGGTCGTAGCAGGACTGCGCGAAGGCGGTCGGGTTCTGCACGGCCTGGCCGAAGCCGCCGGACCAGGTCCAGCCGCCGAAGGACCACAGCACCTTGATGTTCGGGTGGGCCTTCTTCAGCTTGCGGAGCTGGTTGAAGTTGCCGCGCAGCGGCTGGTCCCAGGTGTCGGCGACACCGTCGACGGACTGGTCGGCGGTGTAGGCCTTGTCGTAGTCGGCGTAGGCGTCGCCGATCGTGCACTTGCCGCCGGTGACGTTGCCGAAGGCGTAGTTGATGTGCGTGATCTTGGAGGCGGAGCCGGAGGTCACGATGTTCTTCACGTGGTAGTTGCGGCCGTAGACGCCCCAGTTGGTGAAGTAGCCCATCTTGACCGCGGTGCCGGGGTTGCCCCCGCCGCCGCCCGTGGTGCGGACGCTCGCCGTGCCGCTGGCCGGGCCGGTCTGGTCGATGGTGTCGCGGGCGACGACCGTGTAGGCGTAGTCGGTCCCGGCGGTCAGGCCGGTGTTGGTGTACGTGAGGCCGGTGACCGTGGCGACCTTGGTGCCGTCGCGCAGGACGTCGTAGTTCTTGACGCCCTTGTCGTCGGTGGCGGCGGTCCAGGTCAGCTTGACCGAGGTGTTGGTGATGTCGGAGGCGACCGGGGTGCCGGGGGCGGAGGGCGCGTTGTCGCCGGGCTGGGTGGACCCGTCGCAGGAGGCGCCGTTGATCTTGCAGCCGGTCGGGGAACCGGAGCCGGTGCCGTTGAAGCCGAAGGAGACGGAGGCGCCGGGGGCGAGGGTGCCGTTCCAGCCGACGTTCTTGGCGGTCCAGTGGGTGCCGGCGCTGGTGACGGTGGCGTCCCAGGCGGAGGTGACGGAGGTGCCGGAGGGGTAGTCCCACTCGACGGTCCAGGACGAGAGGGTGGTGGTGCCGGTGTTCTTCACCGTCCACCGGCCCTCGAAGCCGGAGCCCCAGTCGGAGGCCTTGGTGTAGGTGGCGGTGGCCGCGGCGGCTGCCTCGGCGGGTGTGGCGAGGCCGACCATGGCGGCCAGAGGCAGGATCAGGGCGGTCAGACCGGCGGCAGCCCGGTGTCTGAACCCTGTTCTGCGCGTCGGTGCTTGAGTGCTCAACGGTGCTCCTCAAGTTGCGGACGGGCAATCTGGGGGTGGTCCGTGAAAGGTGCGCGCGCCCCGCGAGCGTAGAAAGGTCTGGACCAACCGTCAAGAGGTCCAGACCAAAGTCGGAGGGGGGTCCGGCGCCGCCGCACCGGAGGGACCGGCCGCCCGTCGGCGCCGGTGGCCCCCGGGGCGATCAGACACCCAACTCCTGGGCCAGGACGGCCGCTTGGACGCGGCTGCGCAGCTCCAGCTTGTTCAGCACCTTGCTGACGTGCGTCTTCACGGTCGCCTCCGCCATGTCGAGACGCACCGCGATCTCGGCGTTCGACAGGCCGTCGCCGAGCGCCGAGAGCACCTCCCGCTCCCGGGGTGTCAGCACGTCCAGGACGGCGGGGTCGGTCCCGCCCGGCGTCCGGGACGGGCGGCTCGGCGACGCGAACTCGGCGATCAGCCGGCGTGTGACCGCCGGCGCGATCATCCCCTCACCGCGTGCCACGGTCCGTACCGCCTCGATCAGCTCCCCGGCCTCCGTGTTCTTCAGCAGGAAGCCCGCCGCCCCGGCCCGCAGCGCGCCGAAGACGTACGCGTCGAGGTCGAAGGTGGTCAGGACCAGCACATCGGCGAGGCCCTCGGAGACGACGAGGCCGGTCGCCGTCACGCCGTCCATGCGGGGCATCTGCACGTCCATCAGGACGACGTCCGGTCGGAGCGCGCGGGCCAGCTCGACCGCCCGCTCCCCGTCCGCGGCCTCGCCGACGACCTCGATGTCCGGTGCGCTGCCCAGGATCAGGACCAGCCCCGCCCGGACCGCGCTCTGATCCTCGGCCACGATCACCCGTACCATGCCGACGGCTCCTTGTCGCTCGTACCGACGGGCAGGACCGCCCGCACCAGCCATTCTTTCCGTCCGTCGGCCGCCGTCACCGGACCGGCCTCGAACTCCCCGTCCAGCAGCGTCACCCGCTCCCGCATCCCCACCAGACCCGCCCCGGAGCCCGGGGCGCGCGGCCCGGGCTGCCCGCCGAGCGCGCTGGTCACCCCCACCGTCAGGGCCCCGTCCCGGCGGCGGCCGACCTCGACCCGCACCTCGCCGGGGGCGGCGTGCTTGAGGGCGTTGGTCAGCGACTCCTGCACGATCCGGTACGCGGCGAGCTCGACCGGGGCCGGCAGCGCCCCGCCGTCCTCTGGCCGGGTGTCCGCGAGCACGAATGTCAGCCCGCTCGGCCCGCCGTTCGTCGACGCCTGGGCCAGCAGCGCGTCCAGGCCGTCCAGGGTCGGCGCGGCCGCCGGCTCGGCGTCCCCGCTGCTGTCCCGCAGCAGCCCGATCAGCCGGCGCATCTCCGCGAGACCGGCCACGCTGTTCTCCCGGATCACGGTCAGCGCCTGCCGGGTGGTCCCCGGGTCGTCGAGCGAGAGCGCGGCCGTGGAGTGGATGGCGATGGCGGAGAGGTGGTTGGCGACCATGTCGTGCAGCTCCCGCGCCATCCGGGCACGCTCGGCCACGACGGCCTGACTGCGGTCCATCTCGGCGAGCAGCGCGGTCTGCTCGGCGCGCAGCCGGGCGGCGTCGGCGGCCTGCCGGTGATTGCGGACGACGGCACCGGTGACGGCGGGCAGGAAGGAGACCATGCCGGTGATCAGGCCGACCAGCAGGGCGATCGCGTTCTGCCACCAGACGAGGAAGCCGATCGTGACGCCGACGGTGATCAGACCCGTGGTGTACGGGATGCGCCGGGCGGAGCGGGGCGAGCCGTAGACCACGGCCGCGTAGACCAGGTCCGTGAACATCAGCGCGGTCACCAGGCTGCCGTAGGTGAACTGGTCCGCCACCAGGGCGAGCGTGCCGACGGCCAGCGCGGTCTGCGGCTGGGAGCGGCGCAGGGTCGCCATCGCGGCCATGACGGCGAGCGGGACCAGCGTCGCCCAGCGGGCGGTGATCAGCCGGTCGGTCTGGGTGTGCAGCCCGAAGGACCACATCAGCAGACCGACGGCGAGGCCGCCGGCGGCGATGAGCAGGTCGTCGCGGTGCGGTCGGGGGAGTGTCACCCCCTCATCCAACACGGCGGGCGGGTGCCGAGCCTCGCCGTGCGGGCCGATCCGGCCCTCCGTCGAAGGATGTAGTCGCAGGTCGTCATCGGCGACGACGATCCGGGCGGGATGCCACGGGACGCTGGAGGGGTCCCGAGCGAAAGGGTGAGTACCGTGATCGTCACGCTGATCGTGATCTGCGAGGTCGGCTTCTGGGTGCTGCTGGCCGCCGGCCTGGCCACCCGGTACCTGCTGAAGATGCCGCGCACGGGTCTCGCCCTGCTGCTGTGCGAGCCGCTCCTGGAGGTCCTGCTCCTCGTCGTCACCGCCGTCGACCTGAAGAACGGCGCCGACCCGAGCTGGAAGCACGGCCTCGCGGCGCTCTACATCGGCTACACCGTCGGCCACGGCCACCGCACCGTGAAGTGGCTCGACGGCCACGCCGCCCACCGCTTCGGCGGCGCCCCGCCGCCCGCCAAGCCGCCGCGCTACGGCATGGCGCGCGCCCGTCACGAGGGCGCGATCTGGATGGGCTCGCTGGTGGGCGGGGCCGTCGCCTCCGGACTGCTGCTGCTCGCCATGTGGTACGTCGGCGACGGCGGGAACACCGAGTCGCTGCGCGGCTGGATCCTCGTCGCCTGGCGGGCGGTCGGGATCCACGGCCTGATCGCGCTCAGCTACGCGATCTGGCCGAAGAGCGCACCGAAGCCGGGGGCCGAGGCCTCCGGGGAGACCTCGGACCGGCCCGCCGCACCGGGTGCCGGTAAGGGCTCAGCGCTCCCCGCCCGGGACCCAGAGCACGTCCCCGACCTCTCCGTTCGCGGTGCGCGCAAGGATGAAGAGCAGGTCTGACAGCCGGTTGAGGTAGGTCGCGGTGAGGGCGTTCATCGACTCGCCGTGCACCTCGATCGCGGCCCAGGTGGAGCGCTCCGCCCGCCGGACCACCGTGCACGCCTGGTGCAGCAGGGCCGCACCGGGCGTGCCGCCCGGCAGGATGAAGGAGCGCAGCTTCTCCAGCCGCTCCAGGAAGCGGTCGCAATCCGCCTCCAGCTTGTCGACGTAGCTCTGCTCGACCCGCAGCGGCGGGTACTTCGGGTCCTCGACCACCGGCGTGGACAGGTCCGCGCCCACGTCGAAGAGGTCGTTCTGGACGCGGACGAGGACCTTGACGACCTCCTCGTCGAGCCGGCCGAGCGCGATGGCGGTGCCGATGACGGCGTTGGCCTCGTTGGCGTCGGCGTACGCCGAGATCCGCAGATCGGTCTTGGGGGTCCTGCTCATGTCGCCCAGCGCGGTGGTGCCCTGGTCGCCGGTACGGGTGTAGATGCGCGTCAGATTGACCATGGGTCCAGCGTAGTTACGCTCCGGCTCCGCAGGCGGCCCGTGTGCCCACCGTCACGGCGACCGCTCTACGGGCGGAGGCGGCGGCCCTCCGCCGTACGGGCGGGGGCGGCGGCCCCCTTCGCGGGTCCCGGTCCCGACGCGACGCCCCCGGCCCGCCCCTCCGGGGCCTGTCGCCGGTGTGACGTCCGTCAAACGGGGCGTGACGCGCGTTACTTACCGGTCACACAGCGCCCCGCGACCGCTAATCTCCGCCGAAGAGCCGGAAGTGAACAGGCGTTAAGGGGTGGAACATCGTGGCCAGGAAGCTCGCCGTCATCGGGGCCGGACTCATGGGGTCCGGAATCGCGCAGGTCTCGGCCCAGGCGGGCTGGGACGTCGTCCTGCGTGACGTCACCGACGCCGCCCTGACCCGTGGCACCGACGGCATCAAGGCGTCGTACGACCGGTTCGTCGCCAAGGGCAGGCTGGACGCCGCCGACGCGGAGGCCGCCCTCGGCCGGATCACCGCGACCACCGCACTCGAAGCGGTCGCCGACGCCGACATCGTCGTCGAGGCCGTCTTCGAGAAGCTGGAGGTCAAGCACGAGATCTTCCGCTCGCTCGACGCCATCGCCAAGGACGGCGCCGTCCTCGCCTCCAACACCTCCGCCATCCCGATCACCAAGATCGCCGCGGTGACGCAGCGCCCGGAGGCCGTCGTCGGCACCCACTTCTTCTCGCCCGTCCCGATGATGCAGCTCTGCGAGCTGGTCCGCGGGTACAAGACGAGCGACGCCACCCTCGCCACGGCGCGGGAGTTCGCCGAGTCGGTCGGCAAGACCTGCATCGTCGTCAACCGCGACGTGGCCGGCTTCGTCACCACCCGGCTCATCTCGGCGCTGGTCGTCGAGGCCGCCAAGCTCCACGAGTCCGGCGTGGCCACCGCCGAGGACATCGACATCGCCTGCAAGCTGGGCTTCGGCCACGCCATGGGCCCGCTCGCCACCGCCGACCTCACGGGCATCGACATCCTCGTGAACGCCACCGGCAACATCTACACCGAGACGCAGGACGAGAAGTTCGCCCCGCCGGAGCTGATGCGCCGGATGGTGGACGCCGGTGACATCGGCCGTAAGAGCGGGCAGGGCTTCTACAAGCACTGACGCCCGACGATCATCCGGCGATCACCCCAAGGGGTGAATTCGGTATCAGTTCGCTTACAAGGCGCAACGCTTCTGCGCCCGTGACAGTCAGTTGATGCAAAGACGGAGCACTCCCGGGGAGCGCATATGCACATCAGGGGCGACCAAGTCGAGCTGGTCGTCGGGGGCCGCCTCGACGTCCGTAGCGCGGCGGACGCCCGTACGGTCCTGCACTCGGCCGTCGACGACGGCGTCGGCGACCTCGTGCTCGACCTGACCGGTCTCGACTCCTGGGACGCCACCGGTCTCGGGGTCATCATGGGAGCACACCGCCGGGCCGGCCGCTGCGGCCGCCGGCTCGTGCTGCGCGGGGTGCCGCCCCAGATGCAGCGCCTCCTCGTGGCCACCCGGCTGCACCGCATCCTGGCCATCGAGGGCGGCCTCGCCGCCGAGACCCTGCCCCGCGTCTGAGCGCGGAGCCGGGGCCTCCGGGCCGCGTCCCACCGCCGCACCGCCTGTGAAGCCGCTGTGTGAACCAGGCGTCACGCCCCAATCCTCACAAGACAGTGACGGCTGGGGCGGCCGGCACCCCGGATGTTCCGGGATCCGCGCGGAAGGTCTAGGGTTCGGTCGCCCGCCCTTTGACGAACCCACCCGGCGGGCACCGGACCAGAAGCGACAGCGAGCGTGCAGATCGGCCGGATGGGGCTTCGGCACGCACCGCTTTTGGGGGCTTTGAGCATGGACCCGATGAACCGGGGGCCGGAAGAGTACGGCCACGACCACGCGGACGACGACACACCCGGCGCCCGGGGCGCCGCCCCCGAGCGCGGGCCCGTCACCACCCCCGCACGCGTCCGCACCGCCCGGCTCGTCGCCGGCGACCTGCTGCTGACCGTCAACCCCGTCGACGGCAGCGAGGTCGAGACCTGCCCGCCCGGCGGCCCCGCGGGCATCGAGGGCTTCGGGGACGAGACGCCCGCCGCGCCCCGCCGCCGCACCCCCGAGGAGCGCGCCGACGCCGCCCGGGCCGCCGCCCCGCCCGTACCGCCCGGCCCCGCCGCGGCGCCCCTGCCGCTCGTCGAACGCCAAGAGGAACGCGAACGGCTCGTCCAGCTCCTCGGCCGCGGCCGCTCCGTCCGCCTCTCCGGACCCCCCGGATCCGGCCGCACCGCGCTCCTCGACGCCGTCGCCGGCGACTGCGCCGACCTGGCACCCGACGGTGTGGTGCGCCTCTCCGGCTACCACCGCACACCCACCGAGCTGCTGTACGAACTCCTCCACGCCGTCCGGCACGCCCCCGACCAGCGGCCCGACCGGCCCGCCCTGCTCGCCCTCGTCCGCGAGATCGGCGCCATCGTCGTCGTCGACGACCTGGAATGCGGCGGGGCCGCCCTCGACGAGCTGCTCGCCGCCGCCCCCGAATGCGCCTTCCTGCTCGCCGCCACCCCCGACGTGCCGCCCCCCTCCGCCGACGCCCACGTCGAAGAGGTCTTCCTCGCCGGACTCGGCCGCGCCTCCGCGCTGGAACTCCTGGAGAACGCCGTCGGCCGCGCCCTCACCGAGGACGAGGCCAACTGGGCCGGCGACCTCTGGTTCGAGTCCGAGGGCCTGCCGCTGCGCTTCGTCCAGGCCGCGGCCCTGCTCCGCCAGCGCGACCGGCTCCGCGTCACCCCCGCCGAGTTCGACGCCTTCGGCATCCAGGAGGACGCCCCCTCGGAGTTCGACGCCTTCGGAGCCCTCGACGACGCCTTCGGGCCCTCCGACGCACCCGCCGACGCCGAGCCCGCCGCCCTCCGGGACGACCCCGCGCAGGACGCCGACGTGGAGCTGCGCGACATACCGCTGCCCAGCCTCGGCGAGGGCGCCGCACCCGCGGCCCTACTCGCCTCACGGCTCAGCCGCTCCGCCCGGGAAGCCCTCCGCTTCGCCGTCGCCCTCGGCGGCGAGGTGCCCCACCAGGCCCACCTCCCGGCCCTCGTCGGCGACACCCACGCCGACGCCGCCCTCGGCGAGCTCCTGGAGTGCGCCCTGCTCACCCCGGTCGGCACCCGCTACCGCCTCGCCGCCGGCGTCCTCACCCAGCTCCTCGCCCACGACTACGCCGCCGACGCGGCCGACCGCGCCCACACCGTCGCCCAGCACTACGCCTGGTGGGCCGGGCACCCCTCCGTCACGCCCGCCCGCGCGGCCGCCGAGGCCGACGCGCTCCTCGCCGCACTCACCGCGCTCGTCCCCGGCACGGCGACCGAGCACCCCGCCACCGCCGTCCTCCTCGCCCGCAGCGCCGCGCCCGCCTTCGCCGCCGGACTGCACTGGGGCGCCTGGGAGCGAGCCCTGCGCAGCGGCCAGGAAGCCGCCCGCCTCGCCGGAGAAGTCGCCGAAGAGGCCTACTTCCACCACGAGTTGGGCGTCCTCGCACTCTGCTCCGGCCATCCGGAACGGGCCCGCGCCGAGCTGGAGGCCTCCATCGGCCTGCGCGGAGCGCTCGCCGACAAGCGCGGCACCGTCGCCGGCCGCCGGGCCCTCGCCCTGGTCGCCGACCGCGCCGAGGGGCCCTCCGGCGACCGGACGCCGGGTGACGAGCCCGTCTCGCCGCCCCGCGGCGTACCGGCCGCCCTCGCCGCGTCCACGGCGGCCAAGACCGCCTTCCCCAAGGCGACGCTCGCCTCCACCGCCACACCCACGCCCCCGCCGGGCACCGCGTTCCCCGCCTTCGCGGAGGAGGGCCCGACCCTCATCTCGCGGCCCGACACCCCGCACGGCGGCGACCAGCGGCGCCCCGGCGCCCGCTGGGGCCTGCTCGCCGGAGCCCGCCGCAACCTGGTCGCGGTCGGCACCGGCGCGCTCCTCGCCGCCGTGCTCGGCACCGTGGTCACCATCGGCGCCACCTCGGGCAACGGCGACGAGCCCGGACCCGAACGGGTCACCTCCGACCGCACCACGAGCGACGGGAGCGTCGGCGACGCCGGCCCGGACGTGGACGAGCCGACCGACGGGTCGACCCCCCGCCCCTCGGCCCCGTCCTCGCCCGGCTCGACCGACGCGCCCGCCCCGGGCGGCCCCGGCACGACGGGCGGCCCGTCCTCCCCGGCCGGCCGGACCGCGACCGGCCCCACGCCCGCTTCGCCCACGGCGTCTCAGCCCGGGCGCCCGCTCCCGACGCTGAGCCCGACGTCGAAGCCGACGCCGACCAAGACGACGCCGCCCCCGACGACGACCGAGCCCACGCCCGACGAGACCGCGACGGAGACGACGCCCCCGGCCACGACGACACCGCCGGCGGAGGGCGAACCCCCCACCAACTCCGCCTCCGCCACGGACGGCGGCGCCCCCTCCACCGGCGCCCCCGCCTGACCGGCCGCACCACGGCGCGGCGAACGGCCCCGGGCGCGCTCACCGCGCCCGGGGCCGTTCGCCGTACCCGTACCCCCGCCGGCTAGAACAGCCGCAGCTTGTCGTCCTCGATGCCCCGCATCGCGTCGTAGTCGAGCACCACGCACTCGATGCCGCGGTCCGTCGCCAGCACCCGGGCCTGCGGCTTGATCTCCTGCGCCGCGAAGACGCCCTTCACCGGCGCCAGGTGCGGGTCGCGGTTCAGCAGCTCCAGATAGCGGGTCAGCTGCTCCACGCCGTCGATCTCGCCGCGCCGCTTGATCTCCACCGCGACCGTCGCCCCGGCGGCGTCCCGGCACAGGATGTCCACCGGGCCGATCGCCGTCGGGTACTCGCGGCGGATCAGCGTGTGGCCGTCGCCCAGGGTCTCGATGCGGTCCGCGAGGAGCTCCTGGAGATGCGCTTCCACGCCGTCCTTGATGAGACCCGGGTCGACACCCAGTTCGTGCGAGGAGTCGTGGAGGATCTCCTCCATCGTGATGATCAGTTTCTCGCCCGCTTTGTTCACCACGGTCCACACCCCGGTCTCACCGTCGGCGCCCTCCTTCAGGGTGCACGGCGGAGACATCCAGTTGAGCGGTTTGTACGCCCTGTCGTCCGCGTGGATGGAGACGCTGCCGTCCGCCTTGACCAGGATCAGACGGGGAGCGGAGGGCAGGTGGGCGGTGAGCCGGCCCGCGTAGTCCACGGAGCAACGGGCGATGACGAGACGCATGGTCGGCAACGCTACAAGACGCACGCTCTTCCGCGCGATTCGGCTGTTAACGCCCGCCCAACCCCCGTCGGTTATTGGCCGGTTGTGCTCCCAATCTCCTGGTGCGCTCCGCACCGCGCGCTTACCGTGGAAGCAGGAGGTCGCCGTCCGTGCACGCTGCGTGTCGCACGGGGGTCCTTCGACCCTGCCCGTAAGACCCCGTCCGTCGGGGTCGCGAGAGGAGAACCCATGTCGCTCGACGTCTCACCGGCTCTGTTGGAACAGGCCGAGCGAGGCGAGGTCGACGAAGCCGACTTCGTCGACTGCGTCCGGACCTCCCTGCCCTTCGCATGGGAGATGATCAGTTCTCTGGTGGCCCAGCTGAAGGTCGACGGCGGCGAGTTCGCCGACAACCAGACGCCGCCGCCGAACGAGCAGGCACGTGGCCAGCTGTTGCGTGCGCTCGCGAGTGACGCCATCCGCGGTGCGCTGCAGCGGCACTTCGGCGTGCGTCTGGCCTTCCAGAACTGCCACCGTGTGGCGGTGTTCCCGCTGGACCCGGCGGTGGACGAGCGGCTGGCCCGCTTCACCTCCGTACGAGGACAGCTGCTCAACCAGTCGCCGGAACTCCGCGACTGCTGAAGCGTGGTGCTGCCGCTCCGCATCGGGGGAGACCCGAACGATGCGCGAGATGCCGGAGCGGCGGCATCCGGCCCCCTGACATCTGTCGACGACCGATCATGAGCCGACGAGCATGACCCGCCACCCCCCACACGCTTCACACCAGTCGCGGCAGCACTTCGGTGCCCAGCCGGCGTACGTTCTCCTCGGTGGCCGCGAGATCGCCGGTGCCCTCGGCGAGCAGCGCGAAGCGCGTGATGCCCGTCCGCTCCGCGGTCGCAGCGAGCCGGTCCGCCGCCAGGCCCGGTGTGCCCACCGGGTGCAGCCCGCACAGCAGCTCCGTGTACGCGACGGGGTCCCGCATCGAGCGGTGCCGGCCGTCGACGGTGACATGGGCGTCCAGGCCCTGCTTCAGCCAGCCGGGCATGGCCTTCACCAGCGCCTCGGCCGCGTCCGCCCCGCGGTCGGCGAGCTGGACGACGCCCGCCGAGACATGGCCGGCGGCGATCCGGGCGATCTCGTCCGGGGTCCGGCCGGCCTCCCGGGCGAAGCGCCGCCAGGCGGCGACCATCTCGGCCTTGTCCTCGTCGCCGCAGTGCATCCCGAGCAGCATCGGCAGCCCGCGCTCGGCGGCCAGCCGGACGCTCTTCGGGGACGTGCAGGCCACCACCACCTCCGGCGCCGCCTCCCCGCCGATGAGCTCGCCCGCGCGCGGCACGACGGCCACCTCACGGAAGGCGAACCGTTCTCCCTCGGCCCCGACCCGTGGCTCGGAGAGCCACCGCAGCAGCAGATCGAGCGACTCGGGGAAACCCTGTTCGTACGCGCCGAGGCCCGCGCCGAACACCTCCAGATCGACCCACGGCCCGCCCCGGCCCACCCCGAGGGTGAAGCGGCCGCCGGACGTGAGGTGCAGCAGCGCCGCCTGCTCGCCCAGGGCGACCGGGTGCACGGTCGGCAGCACGCTGACGGCCGTCCCCACCCGGATGCGGCGCGTGCGGCCCAACAGCAACGCGGCCAGCGTCACGGCCGACGGGCAGACGCCGTACGGAACGAAATGGTGCTCGGCGAGCCAGACGGAGTCGAGTCCCGACTCCTCGGCCACCTCGGCCGTCCGCACCGCTCGGTGCAGCGCCTCTCCTTGACCCTGGCCCGGGAACTGGGCGGCCAGGACGAACGTACCCACGCGCATCGCCTTCTGCCTCCTTGCGGCCGACGCGGTTCTCCCCCTCGTACTGGCAACAACGTCTGACACGTGCCAAAGGCAACGGCCCCACGTGAAGTTCTTGCGATTTTCCGCTAACTGGGCCTGGAGGGTGGACCGGGCCACTTCGTCGCGCCCCGTACGCTTGAAGGAACCGTCCGTGTACCCGGCCCCCGTGAGGTGATTCGTGTCCCCGCGTCGCAACCGCCCCCCTGGCGGCGAGAAGCCCGACCCCCAGGGCGCGGAAGCCGACCGGTACGGAGGCTCGCAGCGCACCGAGTCCTGGCAGGGCGAGGAGTGGTGCGTACGGCACGTGGCCGGTGCGAGCGCGCCCGGCAAGCGCTACCGCTGCCCCGGCTGCGACCAGGAGATCCCGGCGGGCGCCCCGCACGTCGTCGCCTGGCCCGAGTACGGCGGGGTGGAGGGCCGGCGCCACTGGCACAAGGCGTGCTGGAACGCGAAGGACCGCCGCACCTCTCGGATGCAGCGGTCCCGTAACGCGCCGAGGTACTGAGACCGGCTCCGGGCCGTCGGGCCCGCGCCGGACCGGCCTCCCGGGCCGTCAGACGTCCCGGTTGTTCAGCAGGGCGTACGCCCCGCCCATCGCCACCGCCGTGACGCCCAGCAGGATCCACACCGGCTCCCAGCCCGAGGGGCCGGACTGCCCGACCGTCGTCCGGCCGGCGTACAGCGCGATCAGCTGGCTCGGGATGGCGTACTCGAGCAGCCACTGCTGCACCTTCGCCAGCGACTCCGAGAACATGAACATCGCCGCGACCAGCGGCAGCAGCAGCACACCGATCATGATCGTGATCGCGCCGGCCGAGTGCCGGACGACCGTGCCGACCGCGAGCGCGACCAGCCCGAGCAGGGCGAGGAACAGACCGGCGCCGACCGTGGAGCGCAGCCACTCCCCACTGGTCGGCTCGGCCGCGTCGATCATCGCCACCTGCGCCAGCGCGACGACGGTCGCGGTCACCGTGGTGACGGTGAAGACGAGCAGGAAGAAGACGATCGCCTTGGCCGTCAGCACTCGGGCGCGGCTCGGGCAGGCGGTCAGCGTGGTGCGGATCATGCCCGTGCCGTACTCGGAGGCGATCGTCAGCACGCCGAGGGTGATCACACAGATCGAGCCGAGCAGCACGCCGAAGAAGCCGAAGGCGAGCGGCGACTCGTCCTGCGGGGGGACGCTCGACGCCGACACGACGGCGGCGACACCCACACCGATCCCGAGCATCAGCAGCACCATGACGCCGAGCGTCCACATCGTCGAGCGCACCGAGCGGATCTTGGTCCACTCCGAGGCGAGCGCGTCACCGAGGTGCGCCCGGCGGACCGGGATGGGGGAGACGTACGCGTGGGGGGTGGTCATCGGGCGTCCTCGGCGTTCGGCTTCTCCGGCGTGCCGCTCGGCTCGCTCTGCGTGGCGTACGGGTTCTGCCCGGGCGGCGGCGGGGCGTACCAGCCCTGCTGCGGCACCTCCGGCGCCACGTACGGCGCGGGCTGGGCGTGCTGCTGGTGATGGGCCGGCTGCGGCTGCTGGAGGTGGGCGAGCTGGTCCTCGGTGGAGCGGTAGTCCACGGCGCCCTGCGTCATCCGCATGTACGCCTCCTCCAGCGACGCCTGGTGCGGGGACAGCTCCCAGAGCCGTACGTCCGCCCCGTGCGCCAGGTCGCTGATGCGGGGCAGGGCGAGGCCGGTCACGCGCAGCGCGCCGTCCGGCTCGGACATCACCCGGCCGCCGGCCTCGATGAGCGCGGCCGTCAGCTTCTCCCGGTGCTCCGGCGTCGTCGCGGGGGTCCGCACGCGGGCGAAGTCCGCGGAGTTCGCCGAGATGAAGTCCTTCACGCTCATGTCGGCGAGCAGCTGGCCCCGGCCGATCACGATCAGATGGTCGGCGGTGAGCGCCATCTCGCTCATGAGGTGGCTGGAGACGAAGACCGTGCGGCCCTCGGCGGCCAGCTTCTTCATCAGATTGCGGACCCAGAGGATGCCCTCCGGGTCGAGGCCGTTGACCGGCTCGTCGAAGAGGAGCACCTGCGGGTCGCCGAGCAGCGCGGCCGCGATGCCGAGCCGCTGCCCCATGCCGAGCGAGAAGCCCTGGGAGCGGCGCTTGGCGACGTCCTGGAGGCCGACGACCCCGAGGACCTCGTCCACCCGCTGGGCCGGGATCCCGGCGAGCTGGGCGAGCGAGAGCAGATGGCTGCGGGCGCTGCGGCCGCCGTGCACGGCCTTGGCGTCGAGCAGCGCGCCGACCTGCCGGGGCGCGTTGGGGAGCTGCCGGAAGGGATGGCCGCCGATCGTCACGTGCCCGGCCGTCGGCTGGTCGAGGCCGAGGATCATCCGCATGGTGGTGGACTTGCCGGAGCCGTTGGGTCCCAGGAAGCCCGTCACGGTCCCGGGCCGCACCTGGAAGGAAAGGTTGTACACGGCCGTCTTGGCGCCGTAGCGCTTCGTCAGGCCGACTGCCTCGATCATTCTCCAGCCCCATCGACAGGTCAGGTCGTCGTCGGGGCCGTGGCCGTCGGGCTGAGCCCCCCGTATGAGCTAGGAGCTTATCGAGCCATTGACGGTTCCGGCGAAGCATGAAACATCAACCACATGCCGCCGGAACCGTCGGCCGCCGCCCGGCCCCGCCGTCTACGCGTCCCGGCGCTTCAGGACCAGATAGCCGCCGAGCAGCGCGGCCGCCACCCAGAGCACCATGATGCCGAGCCCGCCCCACGGGCCGTACGGAGCCGCCTCCGTGTTCATCGCGTCCGGCACCACCTGCATGATCTTGGATCCGGCCTGGTCGGGGAAGTACAGCGCCACGTCCTTCGCCTTCGGGACCGCCGACAGGATCTGCGAGATCAGGAAGAAGAACGGCACCAGGATGCCCAGCGAGAGCATCGACGAACGCAGCATCGTCGCCACCCCCATCGAGAAGATCGCGATCAGGCCCATGTAGAGCCCGCCGCCGATCACCGCCCGCAGGACGTTGTCCGCGCCGAGCGAGGTCCGGTGCTCGCCGAGGAGCGCCTGGCCCAGGAAGAACGACAGGAAGCTCGTCGCCAGACCGACGGCCAGGGCCAGCACCCCGGCCACCGTGATCTTGGAGAAGAGGAACGAGGCGCGCTGCGGGACGGCCGCCAGCGACGTGCGGATCATGCCCGAGCTGTACTCGGTGCCCACCACCAGGACGCCGAAGACCACCATCGCGAGCTGGCCCAGCACCATCCCCGAGAAGCTGATGAACGTCGGGTCGAAGGTCGCCTGCTCGGCGGCGGAGAGGTCGTCGAAGGTCGACTTCAGCAGCGCGCACAGCGCCGCGCCCATCGCCACCGTCACCAGGAGCGCGCTCGCCAGCGTCCAGACGGTCGAGGAGACCGTCCGGATCTTCGTCCACTCGGACTGCAGGACCGCGGATACGGCTGCCATCGTTCAGGCTCCCTTGGTGGTGTCGCCCCAGCGGGGGCCGTCGGTCGTCTCGCCCCAGCGGGGACCGGCCGCGCCGGACGCGACCGCGCCCTGCACGTCCGTACCGTGCGCGTGGTACTCCACCGCGCCGGCCGTCATCTGCATGAACGCCTCCTCAAGCGAGGCCCGCTGCGCACTCAGCTCGTGGAGCACCAGCCCGTTCGCGGCGGCCAGTTCACCCAGCTTCTCGGTGGTGGCGCCGTCCACCTCCAGCGCGCCGTCGGCCGCCTCCACCGAAGGGAAACCGTCGGCGTGCAGGACATCGAGCAGTTGTTCGCGTTGCGGGGAGCGGAGCCGTACGTAACTCCGGGAATTCTGCTGGATGAAATCCGCCATCGACGTGTCGGCCAGCAGTTTTCCCTGTCCGATCACGATCAGATGATCGGCCGTCAGGGCCATTTCACTCATCAGATGGCTGGAAACGAAGATCGTCCGGCCCTCGGCGGCGAGCGCCTTCATGAGATTGCGGATCCAGTGAATTCCCTCGGGGTCCAGACCATTGACGGGTTCGTCGAACATCAGGATCTCGGGGTTGCCGAGAAGCGCCGAGGCGATTCCCAGCCGCTGGCCCATGCCGAGGGAGAAGCCCTTCGACTTCTTCTTCGCCACCTGCGTCAGACCGACCAGGTCGAGGACCTCGCCGACCCGGCTCTCCGGAATGCGGTTGGCCTGCGCGAGGCAGAGGAGGTTGTTGTACGCGGACCGGCCGCCGTGCATCGCCTTGGCGTCGAGCAGCGCCCCGATGTACTTCAGGGGCTCCTGCAGTTCGCGGTAGTGCCGGCCGTCGATCCGGACGGTCCCGCTGGTCGGGTTGTCCAGATCGAGCATCATGCGCATCGTCGTCGACTTGCCGGCTCCGTTGGGTCCCAGGAAGCCGGTCACCATGCCCGGCCGTACCTGGAAGGAGAGATGGTCGACCGCCGTTTTCGCGCCGTATCGCTTCGTGAGGCCCTCGAGCTCGATCATGCGTACCAACCTACGGGCGCGAAAAACCCTCCGCCAGTGGTGGCGGAGGGTTTTCACCTCGCTCAGGCGCTCGGCTCGCTCGCCGGGAGGCCGGGGGGCCTTGGGCTCAGCGGGACTGCTGGGCCGGGACGCCCGCCGGACGCTCGTCGTCGATCGGGGAGCCGGCCGCCGCCACGGCGGCACCGGTCAGCGTGGCCAGCATCTCGCGGACGTTGGTCAGCTGCGCGTTGATCGAGTCGCGGCGGTTCGTCAGCGCCGCCAGCTCGCGCTCCGATTCCGAGCGGATCCGGTCGGCCTTGGCGTTCGCGTCGGCCACGATGTCCTCGGCCTGGCGCTGCGCGGTCTCCACCGTCTGACGGGCCCGGCGCTCCGCGTCCGTCCGCAGCTTCTCGGCCTCCAGGCGCAGCTGCTCGGCGCGGTGCTCGATCTCGGCGAGGCGCTTCTCCGCCTTGGCCTGACGCGAGGCCAGGTCGCGCTCCGACTGCTCGCGGCGCTTGGCCAGGTTGGTCTCGAAGTCCGCGGCGGCCTGGGCGGCCTTGGCGCGGGTCTCCTCGAAGAGGGCGTCCGCCTCCTCGCGCTTGGACTGCGCGTCCTTCTGTGCCTCGCCACGCAGCGAGTTGGCCTCGCCCTGCGCCTTCTCGACGATCCGGACGCCCTCGTCCTCGGCCTTCGCCTTGCGCTCCGCCGCGAACGACTCGGCGTCGTTGCGCACCTGCTGGGCGGCCGACTCGGCCAGCTCACGGTGCTGCTCGGCGGCGCGACGGGCCTCCTCACGCAGGTCCTTCGCCTCCTCCTCGGCGAGACGGAGGATCTTCTCGACGCGGGCACCCAGACCGGCGTACGACGGCTCGGCGTCGGTGACCTGGGCCTGGGCGTTCTGCGTCTCGAGGTGGAGTTCCTCGATGCGCTTTTCCAGAGAGGTGATTCGTGCCAGAGCACTGTCACGGTCGGCGACGAGCTTGGTAATGCGGTCGTCCACCTGACCGCGGTCGTAACCACGCCGCACGAGCTCGAAGCCGAAGGGGGAGGAAGTGTCGCTCATGGGGTTCCTGTCGAATGAGACCGGTGAGGTGTTAGAGGGAATCCTAGGGGCCGAAGCGGCGTGTCATCGAGCGGATGCCGGTTTGGTCTGGAGAATGTCCAGTCTTTTGAGTGGCTACCCCTCGGAAGACTTGCCACTCGAACGTGTAACCCCCGCCGACGCACCCGCCTTGGCTTCCATCCCACCGGCGGACTTCGTCCCGGCGGACGGTGCTTCGAAAGACTCCAACGCTTCGAGGACGTCCTGGACACGGGAGATCTCGGCATTGATGTCCTCACGGCGGCGCACCAGCACGTCCAGCTCGCGCTTGCCCTCGGAGATCATCTTCTCGGCCTCGTTCTCGGCCTCCGCCTTGATCCGCTCCGCCTCGCCCACGAGCGACGCCTTCTTCTGCTCGGCCTCCTTCAGGAGCGCCTCCGCCTTCTTCACCGCCGCGATCCGGACCTTGCTCGCCTCGGAACTCGCCTCCGAGACCAGCTCCTTGGCCTTCTGCTCGGCCTCGGTCCGCTGCTCGGTCGCCGCCTTCACCAGCTTGTCCACGCGCTCGCCGGCCGTCTTCATCTGCTCGGCCGTCTCGCGCCGCGCCCGCTCGTGCAGCTCCTCGATCTCGCCCTCGACGCGGCCGCGCAGCTCCTCCGCCCGCTCCCTTATGGCCGTCGCGTCGCTGCGCGCCCCCACCAGCAGCTCGTCCGCGTCCGTACGCGCCTTCTCCACCAGGGAGTTGCCCTCGACCGTCGCCTCGGCGACGATCCGGTCCGCCTCCTTGCGGGCCGCGCCGACCATCGTGTCCGCCTGCGACTCCGCCTCGGTGGTGGCGCGCAGCGCCTCCTCCTGGGCCTTCGCCATCAGCTGGTCGGCCTGCTCGGCCGCGTCCGAGCGGCGCTTGGCACCGGCCTCGCGCGCCTCGTCGAGCGTACGGTCCGCCTCCGCCCGCGCCTCGGAGCGCATCTGCTCCGCCGCGGACTCGGCGTCCTCGCGGACCTGGACGGCCTCCGCGCGGATCCGCTCGGCGGCCTGCCGGGCCCCGTCCACCGTCTCGGCGGCCTCGGCCCGCAGCCGCTCCGCCTCGTCCGACGCCCGGGCCACGGTCGTCTCGGCCTGCTGCGAGGCGTCGGCCGCCAGCGACTCCGCCAGCTCCACCGCCTCGGCCGTGATCCGCTCGGCCTCCCGCGTCGCCTCGCCGATGAGCTGGTCGGCCTGTTCGGCGGCGTCCGAACGCCGCTTGTCGGCCGCCTTGCGGGCCTCGTCGAGGACCTGGTCGCTGTCGGCCAGCGCGGCCGCCCGCAGCGCCTCCGCGTGCGCCTCGCCGTCCTTCTTGACCTGCTCCGCCTCCGAACGCAGCCGCAGCGCGTCCCGCTCGGTCGTCTCCCACAGCTCCGCCGCCTCGGCGGTGATCCGCTCGGCCTCGGCGGTCGCCTCGCCGATGAGCTGGTCGGCCTGCTCGGCCGCGTCGGCACGCCGCTTGTCGGCGGCCCCGCGGGCCTCGTCGAGGACCTGCTCGCCTTCCGCGCGGGCGGCCGCCCGCAGCGCCTCGGCCTCCGCCTCCCCGGCCGCCTTGACCTGCTCGGCCTCGGCCCGCAGCCGCTCCGCCTCGGCGGTGAGCCGCTCGGCCTCCGCCGACGCCTCGCCGATCAGCGCGTCCGCCTGCCCCGCCGCCTCGGAACGGATCCGGTTGGCGTCCTCGCGGGCGTCCGCACGGGTCCGGGCCGCGTCCTGCTCCGCCGAGGCGAGCGCGTCCGTCGCCTCGGTCCGAAGCCGCTGGGCGTACTCCGCGGTGTCCGTGCGGAGCTTCTCCGCCTCGGCGATCGCGTCCGTGACCGTCCGCTCGGCCAGCGCCTTCGCCGCCTCGGACTCCTCCTGGGCACGCGTCCGGGTGCGGTGCGCGTCCTCGGCGGCCCGCTCCCGCTCCTCGTACGCGTCGGCGCGGACCCGGTCCGCCTCCTCCTGCGCCTCGGACCTGGTGCGCTCCGCCACGTGCTCGGCGGCGCTGCGCAGCCCGGCGATCTCCTCCTCGGCCTGCTCCTGCAGACCGGCGACGGAGTCCCGGACCTCCTTGGCCGTCTGCTCCGCGGCGGACACCATCTCCGTGGCCCGCCGGTCCGCCTCCTCGACCAGGCGCTGGGCCTCGGTCTGCGCCTCCTCCACCCGCTTGCGGGCGGAGGCCAGCAGCTCCTCGGACTGCTCGCGGGCGTGCTCGCGCTCCCGGCCGGCCTCGGAACGGGCCGACTCCAGGGTCTCCTCGGCCTCCCGGCGGCGCCGGTTGGCCTCCTCCTGCGCGGCGGCCAGCGCCTCGGCCGCCTCGGCGCCGACCCGCTCGGCCGCGGCCGCGGCCTCGGCCCGGACCCGGTCGGCGGTCTCCTGGGCCTCGGACTTCAGCCGCTCGGCCTCGGTCGCCGCCTCCGTGCGCAGCCGGACCGCGACGGTCTCGGCCTCGGCGCGCGCGGTGGACGCGTCCGCCGCGGCCTCCGTGCGCAGCCGCTCCGCCTCCTGCTCGGCCTGTGCCTGGAGCGTACGGATCCGCTCGGCGGCCTCCGTGCGCAGCCGCTCGGTCTCCTCGGCGGCCTCGCGCCGGATCCGCTCGCTCTCGGCGCGCGCGTCGGTCAGCTCCCGGCCGGCGTTCTCCACCCGTGACTCGGCCTCGGTGTGCAGCCGGGTCAGCTCCGCGGCCGCCTCGGCGTGCCGGGCCTCGACGGCCCGCTCGGCCTCCTGGCGCAGCTCGGCCGCGGACTTCTCGGCCGCCTCCTTGACGGACTCCGCCTGCTCCTCGGCCTCGGACCGCATCCGCTCGGCCTCGGCGCGGGTGCGCTCCAGCGTCTCCTCGGCCTGCGTCCGCAGCGTCTGGGCGCGCTCCATCGCCTCGGAGCGGACCCGCTCGCTCTCGGCGCCCGCGCTCGCGCGCAGCTCGTCGGAGTCGGTGCGGGCCTTGGTCAGCAGCTCCTCGGCGGTGCTCGCCGCCTCCTCGATCTGCTGGACGGCCTCGCGCCGCGCCTCGCCGCGGATCCGCTCGCCCTCGGCGATCGCCTCGGCGCGCAGCTGCTCGGCCTCGCCGCGCAGCCGGCGCGCCTCCTCCTGCAGCTCGACCGTCTTGGCCCGGTACTCCTTGGTGTCGTCCTTGGCCGAACCGAGCAGCTCGCCGGCCTGCTCCTCGGCCTGGTTGCGCAGCCGGTCGGCCTCCGCCTCGGCCTCGCGGCGGATCCGCTCGGCCTCCTCCGAGGCCTTGCGGGTGGTCTCCCGGGCGTCCTCGGACGCCTTGGTGAGGACTTCCTCGGCGGTCCGCGCGGCCTTGGCGAGCGCGGCGGCGGAGTCCTCCGCCGCGACCGTACGGGCCTTCTCGGACGCCTCCGAGACCAGCTTTTCGGCCTCGGCGCTCGCCTCGCGGAGCTTCTCCTCGGCCTCCGCCTTGAGGGACTCGGCCTCCTTGGTGGCCTCGCCCACGAGGCGGGCGATCTCCGCCTTCGCCGTACGGGTGCGCTGCTCGTTGACGGACTCCGCCGACGACAGCTGCTTGGCGGCCGCCTCCTTGGCCTCCGCGAGGGCCTTCTCGGCCTCCGCGCGGGCTTCCCGGAGCCGGTCCTCGGCCTCCTGCATCCGCTGTTCGGCGGCGCGGGACAGCTCGCCGGCCTGGCGGCGGGCCTGGTCGGTCTCGGCGCCGGCGGTCGAGCGGAGGCGCTCGGCGTGGCTGGTGGCCTCCTGGGCCTGGGTGGACGCGGCGTTGAGGAGCCGTTCGGCGTCCTTGCGGGCGCGCAGCAGGATCGCCTCGGCCTCGGCACGGGCGGCCTCGGCCTCCGAACCGACGCGCTGGCGGGTCTCCTCGGCGAGCCGGGTGGCCTCGGCGCGGGCGCCGGCGAGCGCCTGCTCGGCCTCGGCGCGCGACTCCTCCATCAGCCGGCGGGCCTGGGACTCCGTACGGGCGCGCAGCTGCTCGGCCCAGGCCACGTTCTCGTTGACGTGCGCCTCGACGGTCTGGCGCCGCTCGGCCAGCTCCTGGTCCAGGCGCTGACGGCGCTGTACGGCCTCGGTGTGCAGCTCGGCCTGGAGCCGCGCCTGGTGCTCGGCGTGCTCCTGGAGGATCCGCTGGGTCTGGGCACGGGCCTCGCGCAGCTCGCGCTCGGCGTCCTGGCGGAGCTGTTCGGCCTGGATCTGGGCGTTACGCAGCAGCTGCTCGGCCTGGTAGCCGATGTCCGCGCTGTCGTAGGCCGGGCGGGACGCGATGGTGCGGCGCGCCTCGTGGAGCTTGGCGCGCAAGACCTCGACCTGGTAACCGAGGTCCTCGGCGTGCTGGACGGCCTTCTCCCGCTCGGTCTTCAGCCGGTCCATCTCGGCTTCGAACCGCGAAAGATGGTCGTCTTCAGCTCGGTGGCTCTCCTGGCGTTCGTAGCCCCGCACTGCGCGGTCCCATCCGTCCCCTGGTCGCAACACTCCAATGAGATCCGTTCCCCGGCGAACGGGCCCCCCGGGGAATGGTGACAGATCGGATGTCCCGACGACGACGCCGCATGGCATGCGGCACCGACCGGCCCCGGCCCGGAGTCGCCCACTCTACCGGGCCGGGAATCCGGAGGTCAGTGCTCCGCCGAGGAGTGGTCGCCCGACGGCTCGGCGGACGTGACGAGTTCGGTCAGCACGCCGTGGCAGTCCTTGGGGTGGAGGAAGGTGATGCGCGATCCCATGGAGCCGATCCGGGGCTCGTCGTAGAGGATCCGCACACCCTTGCTACGGATGTCGGCGGCGTCCCCGTCGACATCCGCGGTGCCGAAGGCGATGTGGTGGACGCCCTCGCCGTTCTTCGCCAGCCACTTGCCCACGGCGGAGTCCTCGCGGGTGGGCTCCAGGAGCTGGAGGTAGGAGGCGCCGCCGTCCGAGGTGTCGTTGATCTTGAGCATGGCCTCCCGGACGCCCTGCTCCTCGTTCACCTCGGAGTGGAACACCTCGAAACCGTAGGTCGCACGGTAGAACTCGACAGTCTTGTCGAGGTCGAAACAGGCGATCCCGATGTGGTCGATTCGCGTCAGCATGGTCTTAGTGCAACCCCGGGGAGGTGGTTACGCAACGTGCGCGCCGTCACACCGGCCGGGCGGTGACCCCGCGCGGTACCGCTCAGTACATTGGCGGTAAACCCTCGTTCACTCCTCATCTCAAGGGGCTGTGCCTCATGTCTGGAACGACCGGTACCACCTCAGTGATCGTCGCCGGGGCCCGCACGCCCATGGGACGGCTGCTCGGTTCCCTCAAGTCCTTCTCCGGCGCGGATCTGGGCGGCTTCGCCATCAAGGCCGCGCTCGACCGGGCCGGCATCGGCGGCGACCAGGTGCAGTACGTGATCATGGGGCAGGTGCTCCAGGCGGGCGCCGGCCAGATCCCCGCGCGCCAGGCCGCCGTCAAGGCCGGGATCCCCATGAACGTCCCGGCCCTCACCATCAACAAGGTGTGTCTGTCCGGCCTCGACGCCATCGCGCTGGCCGACCAGCTGATCCGCGCCGGCGAGTTCGACGTGGTCGTCGCCGGCGGCCAGGAGTCGATGACCAACGCCCCGCACCTGCTGCCGAAGTCCCGCGAGGGCTTCAAGTACGGCGCGATCGAGATGCTCGACGCGATGGCGTACGACGGCCTCACCGACGCCTTCGAGAACATCGCCATGGGCGAGTCCACCGAGAAGCACAACTCCCGTCTCGGCATCGCCCGCCCCGAGCAGGACGAGATCGCCGCCCTCTCGCACCAGCGCGCCGCCGCCGCGCAGAAGAACGGTCTCTTCGAGGCCGAGATCACCCCGGTCGAGATCCCGCAGCGCAAGGGCGAGCCGGTCGTCTTCTCCAAGGACGAGGGCATCCGCGCCGAGACGACCGCCGAGTCGCTCGGGAAGCTGCGCCCGGCCTTCGCCAAGGACGGCACCATCACCGCCGGCACCTCCTCGCAGATCTCGGACGGCGCCGCCGCCGTGGTCGTGATGAGCAAGGCGAAGGCGGAGGAGCTGGGCCTGGAGTGGATCGCCGAGATCGGCGCCCATGGCAATGTCGCGGGACCGGACAACTCGCTCCAGTCGCAGCCGTCCAACGCGATCCGCCACGCCCTGAAGAAGGAGGGCCTGGGCGTCGAGGACCTCGACCTGATCGAGATCAACGAGGCCTTCGCGGCGGTCGCCGTCCAGTCAATGAAGGACCTGGGCGTTACCCCGGAAAAGGTGAACGTCAACGGTGGCGCGATCGCGCTGGGCCACCCCATCGGCATGTCCGGCGCCCGTGTGGTGCTGCACCTCGCGCTGGAGCTCAAGCGGCGCGGCGGCGGTGTCGGCGCGGCGGCGCTGTGCGGCGGCGGCGGCCAGGGTGACGCTCTGATCGTTCGCGTACCCGGCAAGTAGCACCGGAACCAAGGAGCGGTTGAACATGGTGGACGTCCCCGAACTGGTCGCCCAGGCACGGGAGGGCCGGCCGCGCGCCGTGGCCCGGCTGATCTCGCTGGTGGAGGGGGCGTCCCCCCAGCTGCGCGAGGTGATGGCGGCGCTCGCGCCGCTGACCGGCGGCGCGTACGTCGTGGGCCTGACGGGCTCGCCCGGCGTGGGCAAGTCGACGTCGACGTCCGCCCTGGTCGCCGCCTTCCGGCGGGCCGGGAAGCGGGTCGGCGTCCTGGCCGTCGACCCGTCCTCCCCGTTCAGCGGCGGAGCGCTCCTGGGCGACCGGGTCCGGATGTCCGAGCACGCCTCCGACCCGGGGGTGTACATCCGCTCGATGGCCACCCGCGGCCATCTGGGCGGGCTCGCCTGGGCGGCACCGCAGGCGATCCGCGTCCTGGACGCGGCGGGCTGCGACGTGGTCCTGGTGGAGACGGTCGGGGTCGGTCAGTCGGAGGTGGAGATCGCCTCCCAGGCCGACACCTCCGTGGTGCTCCTCGCGCCCGGCATGGGCGACGGGATCCAGGCCGCGAAGGCGGGCATCCTGGAGATCGGCGACGTGTACGTCGTCAACAAGGCGGACCGGGACGGCGCGGACGCGACGGCCCGCGAGCTGAACCACATGCTGGGCCTCGGCGAGGCCCGCGGTCCGGGCGCCTGGCGGCCGCCGATCGTCAAGACGGTCGCGGCGCGGGGCGAGGGCATCGACGAGGTCATGGAGGCCCTGGAGAAGCACCGCGCCTGGATGGAGGAGCACGGGGTCCTGGCGGAGCGGCGCCGCGCGCGTTCGGCCCGCGAGGTCGAGACGATCGCGGTGACGGCGCTGCGCGAGCGGATCGGCGACCTGCACGGCGACCGCCGGCTGGACGCGCTGGCCGAGCGCATCGTGGCCGGGGAGCTGGACCCGTACGCCGCCTCGGACGAGCTGATCGCGAGCCTGACGGGCACCTGACCGGACGCGCGCCCGGCCCGGCCGCCGGGGCACGAGAACGACGAGAGGGGCCCGGCACGCGCGCGTGCCGGGCCCCTCTCGTCGTGCCGGTGATCAGGCGTCGTCGTCCTGGGCGTCCTGCCCGGCGGCCGCGCCGTCATCGTCGTGCGCGTCGTCCTCGGTGCCGTCCGAGGCCTTGTCCCCGGCGCCGTCCTTCGTGTCGTCCTCGGTGTCGTCCGAAACCTTGCCCCCGGCCCCGTCCTTCGTGTCGTCCTGGGCGCCGGCGCTGTCGGCGTCGTCGTCGCGGTCCGCCGTGACCTGACCCGTCTTCGGGTCGACCCGCCAGTCGCCGGAGGCCGTCTCCGCCTCCCACGCCGCGGCGCCGTCGTCGTCCCGGTCGACCGAGGTGACGAAGCCCTTCGCCGAGGCGGCCTCGGCGGCCTGCCGCGCGTCGACGCTCCCGCTGCGGGCGGCGCCGTCGTCGTTCGCGTCGTCGTCGTCCGTCTCGGTCTCCTTGCCCAGGACCTTGCCGCTGGCGGAGTCCACGTGGACCGTGTACGAGGTCGTGCCCTGGCCGAGGACGTCGACCTCCCAGCCGCGCTCCTCGTCCGAGCCGCCGTCGTCGCCGTCGTCGTCGAGATCGAGATCCGCGGAGACGACCGTGCCCGGCTGCGCCTTCAGGGCCGCGTCGATCGCCTGGACGGCGGTCACCTTCGCGGTCCGCGCCTCCGCCGCGCCGCCGCGCCCAGCGCCGCCGGTGCCCGCGTCGTCCGCGAAAGCGGCGGCGGTCCCGCCGCAGACCACGGCGGCGGCCGCGACGGTGGCGATGACGATGTTGCGCTTCATGAGGTCCTCCGACCGGTGGTGGGGTGTTCGTTTCCGACGTGGACCACTGTGCGGAACCCGACCTGAAGCCACGCTGAAGCAACCTGAAGGCGTCTTCAGGTGCGGTTTGGGAACCTGGTGCCCATGAGGCTGCTGATCGTGGAGGACGAAAGGCGACTCGCCCTGTCGCTGGCCAAGGGCCTGACGGCGGAGGGCTACGTCGTCGACGTCGTCCACGATGGCCTGGAAGGCCTGCACCGGGCGGGCGGGACGGCGTACGACCTGGTCGTGCTCGACATCATGCTGCCCGGCATGAACGGCTACCGGGTCTGCGCCGCGCTGCGCGCCGCGGGCAACGACGTGCCGATCCTGATGCTGACCGCCAAGGACGGCGAGTACGACGAGGCGGAGGGCCTGGACACGGGCGCCGACGACTACCTCACCAAGCCGTTCTCGTACGTCGTCCTGGTCGCCCGGATCAAGGCGCTGCTGCGGCGACGGCACTCCGGCGCCTCGCCCGTGCTGACGATCGGCCCGCTGCGGGTGGACACCGCGGCCCGGCGGGTGCACCGCGGCGAGGAGGAGATCCCGCTCACCGCCAAGGAGTTCGCGGTCCTGGAGCAGCTCGCCGTGCGCCCCGGCGAGGTGGTGTCCAAGTCGGAGATCCTGGAGCACGTCTGGGACTTCGCCTACGCCGGCGACCCGAACATCGTCGAGGTGTACGTCAGCACCCTGCGCCGCAAGCTGGGCGCCGCGCTGATCGGGACGGTGCGCGGCGCCGGATACCGGCTGGAGGCCCGGTGAGCCGCCGGCCGTTCGCCTCGGTCCGGGCCAAGACCACCCTCGGCGCCACCCTCGTGGTCGCCCTGGCGCTGATCGCCGCGGGCATCGCCGTCCTGCTGTCGCTGAGCGGCAACCTCGCCGGCCGGGCGGACGCGGAGGCCGACGGCGTCGCCCGCGAGATCGCCGCCAGGATCGCGACCGGCACGCCCTACCCCGCCCTCGACCTCCCGGACGGGGACGACCACCCGGTCCAGGTCGTCGACCGCGCCGGCCGGGCGCTCGCGGTGAGCAAGGGCCTGACGGCGATCAGCGGTACGGGATCGTCCGACGTCCGCCCGGAGGCGAGCCCGAGCCCCGGGCAGGACGACGATGACGACGACGACTCCGGGACCGCCGGGGCGGGCGTCGTCACCGGGCACGCCCAGGGGCGGGCCACCGTGGACGGCACGAGCGCGGAGTACCGGTTCGCGGAGGTGGAGGTCACGGACCCGGAGGGCGGGACGGTCCTCGTCCACGCCGGCGCGCCGCTGGCGGCGCAGCGGGACGCGGTGCGCACCGCGTCCTTCGTCATGCTGGCCGGGCTGCCGGTGCTCCTCGCCGTGGTCGGCGCGGTGACCTGGCTGGTGACCCGGCGGGCGCTGCGGCCCGTCGAGTCCATCCGCCGGGAGATGTCCGAGATCACCGCCTCGCAGGACCTCTCGCGGCGGGTGCCGGAGCCGGGCACCCACGACGAGGTCGCCCGGCTCGCCCGGACCACCAACGAGACGCTGGCCGCCCTGGAGACCTCGGTGGAGCGGCAGCGGCGGTTCGTCGCGGACGCCTCGCACGAGCTGCGCAGCCCGATCGCCAGCCTCCGTACGCAGTTGGAGGTGGGCGCCGCGCATCCGGAGCTGCTCGACGTCCCGGGGGCGGTGGAGGACACGGTGCGGCTCCAGCGTCTCGCCGCCGATCTGCTGCTGCTCGCCCGTCTGGACGCGGGGGAGCGGCCGGGGCGGACGCGGGTGGACCTGGCGGAGCTGGTGCGCGCGGAGTCGGCGGGGCGTACGGGAGACCGCGTCGAGGTACGGGTGGAGTCCGCGGCGGACCCGGGCCCGGGGGAGGGCGTCGGCGCGGCGGGCTCGCGGGCCCAGCTGGGCCGGGTGGTGGCCAACCTGCTGGACAACGCCCGGCGCCACGCCCGGCGGCGGATCACGGTCACGGTCCGCGCGGAGGGCCCGTGGGCGCTCCTGGAGGTCGCGGACGACGGCACGGGCGTGCCCGAGTCCGAACGCGAGCGGGTCTTCGAGCGGTTCGTCCGGCTCGACGAGGCCCGCACCCGCGACGAGGGCGGGGCGGGCCTGGGGCTGGCGATCGCCCGCGACGTGGCCCGCCGCCACGGCGGAGACCTGACCGTGACGGAGGCTCCGTCAGGGGGCGCCTGTTTCGTCCTGCGGCTGCCCCGGGCCGAGGACCCGTCCCCGGCGGGACGGTGACGGCCGCCCCGGGCCGAGGTGGCCGCGGGGCAGTGACGGCGGGACCAGGGTCAGGGCTTGCCCCGGCGGCCCCTGAGCTGGTCGGCGACCGGCTTCAGGGATTCGTGCAGGTCGCCGAGGGCCTCGGGGCTCAGCTGGTCGATGAAGTGCCGGCGTACCGAATCGACGTGGTGGGGCGCCACCTTGCGCATGGTCTCCATGCCGGCGTCGGTCAGGACCGCGTACAGCCCGCGCCGGTCCGACTCGCAGTTCTCCCGGCGCACGAGACCGGCGGTCTCCATCCGGGTGATCTGGTGGGAGAGCCGGCTCTTGGACTGCAGGGTCGCCGCCGCGAGGTCGCTCATCCGCAGCCGCCGGTCGGCCGACTCCGAGAGGTTCACGAGGATCTCGTAGTCGTTGATGGTCAGGCCGAAGGGCTGAAGGTCCTTCTCCAGCTGGTACGTCAGCATTCTGTTGACATCGAGGTAGGTGCGCCAGGCGCACTGCTCGGCGTCGGTGAGCCAGGGGGTGGCCGTCTCGGTCTCCATATACGGATTCTACCTAAGAAGTTGAATTCTGGACGAAGTCGCGAAGTGTGACGCCGGGCACCTGGACCACGGCGTACGGGCGCAGACGTTCGAGGACGTCACACTCCGCAGACTACCGCTCACAGCCCGAAGCGACGCTGGAGGTCCCCCAGCTGTCCGGGAAGACGCGGTGCCGAACCCGCCCCAGTGTGGCCGGAACCGTGCGTACCGGGCACCCCCGGCTGGTGCGGCGTCTCGCCCGTCGCCCGCTCCGGCATCAGCAGCTCCGTCGACTGGAGCAGGACCGTGCCGGCCCCCACGAACTCGAACTGGTGCTCCTCGCCCGAGGTGCCGCCGAGCCCGGTCAGCGCCCGGACCCCGCCCATCACGCCCGTCATGTACCCGTGGTCGTAGTGGTGGCACGGCGAGGGGCAGTCCGCCCAGCCGACCAGCGCCTGCGGGTCCACCCGCATCGGGGGCTCCATGAAGACCACCGGACCGTTCGAGGCGGCCACGAACTTGCCCGTGCCGATCAGCGTCACGAAGCCCGGCACGATCGACTGCTTCAGCGCCAGCGTCGGCTGGTAGGCGAGGAGGTTGCCCGAACGGATCGTCAGATTGCCCTCGTCCAGGTCGAACGAGTTCACGTCGAAGGCCCGGTCGGCCAGCAGCATCTTGCCGCTGCCCTCCGCCACCACCCAGTCGCTCGCGTGCAGCGGCGAGTGGAACGACGTACGGACCAGGCGGTCCAGGCGCCCGTGTCCGATGCCGTTGAAGTCGATCCGCCCGTAGTAGGCGATCATCTTGCCCTTCTGCAGGAACCACTGGGAGCCCTTGAGCTCCACGCAGAAGGTGTACGGGTTCACGTTGTCGTCCGACGGCAGCGTCATCGGGTCATGAATCACGGGGGCGCTCACAGCTTCTCCTCCGACGCCTGGACGTACACCGCACCACTGCCGCTCAGCTCCAGCTGGAACGCCTCGCCCGAGCCGCGCCCCACCATGTCGCGCCAGCCCAGCGCGGTGGAGAGCTTGTTCCGCACGTCGCCGTGGTGGGCGACGTAGGCCTGCGGGTCCACATGGACCGGGCGCCCGGGGCTGATCGGCAGCTCGATGACCCCGCCGTGCGCCATGACGGCGACGGCGCCGTGGCCCTTCAGGGTCGTGGTGAAGAGGCCCTGCCCCGTCACCTGGCCGCGGACCATGCCCATGACGCCGCCCTGCGAGCCCATGAACATCGTGCCCTGCTCCAGGGTGCCGTCGAAGGCGAGGAGCCGGTCGGCCTCGACGAAGAGGGTGTCGCCGGTCAGCCGGATCACCTGGATGTGGTGGCCGCCGTGCCCGAACATCACCGTGCCGTTGCCCTCGACCGTCATCAGCGGCGTCGCCTCGCCCGCCACCCGGCGGCCGATCATCGACATCACGCCGCCCTGCCCGCCGGCCGTGTTCGGCGTGAAAGTGACGTCCCCGCGGTAGGCGAGCATCGCGCCACGCTGGCTGAACATGCGCTGCCCCGGGACGACCGTGGCCTCGACCATCTTCGCGTTGATCTCCTGGAACGGCATCAGACGTCACCCCCGACGGTGTTCCGCTCGCTGGGCTGGACGTAGACGAGCCCGTCGCCCTCGAAGCGGATCTGGAACGCCTCGCCGCCACCCTCGCCCAGGAACGTGCGGAAGGTCACACCGGACTGGAAGCTCTGCTGGAGGTTGCCCTGGTGGGCGATGTACGCCCCCGGGTCGACGGAGAGCGGGTACTGCGGCGACACCCGCAGCACCACGGCCGGACCGTCGGACATGATCGCGGCCTGACCGCTGCCCTCGACGGTGGTGGTGAAGAGGCCGTTGCCGGTCGCGCCGCCGCGCAGGCCGGTGAAGGTGGTGCCGGTGCGCAGGCCCGCGTCGGTGCACAGCAGATTGCTGGACTCGACCCACAGCTTGTCGCCGTGCAGGGAGACGAGGTTGATCTCGGACGCGCGGTCCGCGAACCAGCAGGTCCCCTGGCCCTTCACCTCCATCATCTCCATCTGCTCGCCGGTGAGCCGGCGGGTCACCATGCCCCGCAGGCCCTCACCGCCGCCGGACATCTTCTTGAAGGCCATCTGGCCGTCGTAGGCGACCATCGAGCCGTTTTTCGCCTTGACGGAGTCGCCGGTCATGTCGACGGCGAGCGTCTTGCTGCCTTGGAGTCGGAACGTTGCCACCCAGTGACGGTACTGGGCCCCCGGATAAAGAGACAGCAAAGTCGCCGTGCACAATGGTCAGGCCCTTGTGCATCCGTTCACAAGATCGAACGAAGGTGACCCCACCCGTGGACATCAAGACCGCCTCCTCCCTCCACCGGCTCCGGCTCGTCTCCGCGCCGGAGGCCGTGTCCTTCCTCCTGCTGCTGGTCTGCTCGGTGCTGAAGCGCACCACGGAGTTCAACGCGGTGCCGGTGATGGGCGCGATCCACGGCATCCTCTTCGTGATCTACGTGCTCTTCTGGCTGGACTCCTGGAACCGCACCAAGTGGAACCTGAAGACGGCGGCGCTCTACTTCGTCCTCTCCGTCCTCCCCTTCGGCGGCTTCTTCGCCGAGCGCAAGCTCAAGCGCGAGGCCCAGGACGCGGTCATCGCCTCCCGCGCCCGGCGCGAGGGCACGGTGAACGCGTGATCGTCGCCTTCTCCGTCACCCCGCTCGGCGTCGGCGAGGAGGTCGGCGCCTACGTCGCCGACGCCGTCCGGGTCGTCCGCGAGTCCGGCCTGCCGAACCGCACCGACGCCATGTTCACCTCGATCGAGGGGGAGTGGGACGAGGTGATGGACGTCGTCAAACGCGCCGTCGCCGCCGTGGAGGCCCGGGCCCCCCGGGTTTCCCTGGTCCTGAAGGCCGACGTCCGTCCGGGTGTCACCGACGGACTGACCTCGAAGATCGACACCGTGGAACGTCACCTGGCGGGCTGATCCGCCCAACGCGCCCGAGCCCCCGAACCCTCCTGGGACGGGGGCTCACCCGAGCCCCCGAACCCTTTTGGGACGGGGGCTCACCCGTACGCCGCCGAGAACGACCCGCTCGGACTACTCCGGTCGACATGCCGATCGAACTCCACTTTCGTGGGGACATCGACTCGTTCGACGACAGCTCGTTCGACGACAGCTGGAGGCACCGTGCGGCCGCAAGGCTACGACTACGCCACCTACAGCCGACTCGCCGGCCCGCTCACGGAACCCGACACCGACGTCTACGCGGTGGAGTACCGCAGCCTCCTCGCCAAGGAACCGCACCGCATACGCGCCGCCCTCCTCATGGGGCTCGCGCCCGTGCTCTCCGCCCTGCTGCTCGTCTACCTCGTCTGGCCCAGCCACTGGACCGTCCGCGAGGGCGGCGCCCGATGGCTCGTCGCCTTCGACACCGTGATGCTCGCGTCGATCGGGCTGATCTGCTTCTTCATGCTGGTGAACGTCGCCTCCATCACCCACGCCACCATGGTCGCGCGCGACCCCGTCCCGGTGTACCCGGAGAAGAGCACCCGCGTCGCCTTCCTCACCACCTACGTCCCCGGCAAGGAACCCCTCTCCATGGTCCGCGCCACCCTGGAGGGCGCGGTCCGGCTGCGGCACTGCGGCCCGCTGGACATCTGGCTCCTCGACGAAGGCGACGACGAACAGGCCAAGGAGATGTGCCGGGAGCTCCGGGTGCGGCACTTCACCCGGGCCGGCATCCCCGAATGGAACCGCGGCAAGGGCCCCCACAAGGCCCGCACGAAGCACGGCAACTACAACGCCTGGCTCGCCATGCACCATGACGCGTACGACTTCTTCGCCTCCGTCGACACCGACCACGTCCCCCTGCCGAACTTCCTGGAGCGGATGCTCGGCTACTTCCGCGACCCCGACATCGCCTTCGTCGTCGGGCCGCAGGTCTACGGCAACTACACCTCCGCCGTCACCAAGGCCGCCGAGTCCCAGCAGTTCCTCTTCCACGCCCTGATCCAGCGGGCGGGCAACCGCTATCACGCCCCGATGTTCGTCGGCACCAACAACGCCGTCCGGGTCTCCGCCGTCATGCAGGTCGGCGGCCTCTACGACTCGATCACCGAGGACATGGCCACCGGCTTCGAACTCCACCGGACCAGGAACCCGCGCACCGGCCGCTTCTGGCGCTCCGTCTACACCCCCGACGTGCTCGCCGTCGGCGAGGGCCCGGCCTCCTGGACCGACTTCTTCAGCCAGCAGCTCCGCTGGTCGCGGGGGACGTACGAGACGCTGATCAAGCAGTACTGGCGGGCCCCCTTCCGCACCCCGCCCGGCCGCTTCCTCAACTACACGCTCATGCTCTTCTACTACCCCATGACCGCCGTCAACTGGCTCCTCGGCATCCTCAGCTGCGTCCTGTTCCTCTGGCTCGGCGCCTCCGGCACCCAGGTCTCCTCCTCCGTCTGGCTGATGATCTACAGCGACGCCGTGGCCCTCCAGATCGGCCTCTATCTGTGGAACCGGCGGCACAACGTCTCCCCCCACGAGCCGGAGGGCTCCGGCGGCCTCGCCGGCATCGCGATGTCCGCCCTCTCCGCCCCGATCTACCTCATGTCGCTCTGCTCGGCGGTCCTGCGCACCCAGGGCCGTTTCGTCGTCACGCCCAAGGGCGGCCAGGCCAGCCCCGACCGTGTCCTCACTTTCCGGATCCACCTCTACTGGGCCGCCGTCCTGGCCGCCTCGCTCGCCGCCTCGGTGTACTTCCGGCACACCCACGCGGCCATGCGCACCTGGGCCGTCCTCGCCCTCGCCGTCTCCCTCGCCCCGGTCGCGATCTGGAGCTGGACGACCCTGCGGGACCGGCGCGCCCGGGCCCTCGCCCGACGAGCCGTCGCGGTCCACCCGGCCCCCGCGCCCTCCGCCGCTCCCGCGCCGAGCACCACCGGAGGGAGCTGAACCATGGCCCACCGGCCGACGAGGAACGTGAAGAAGACCCTTCTCGGAGGTGGCGCCGTCGTGGTCCTCGCGGCGCTCAACGCCCCGGCCGCCGTCTCCTTCGTCGAGGAGAAGTACCACGCCTACAAGATCGCGCAGCCCGGCTACCAGCGGAGGTACGGCTCCTGGGCGCGGGTCGACGTCCCCGAGGCGTACCGCATCAACGCCATCCACGCCGCACTGCTCCGCACCGGCAAGGTGCTGCTGATCGCCGGCTCGGGAAACGACCAGAAGAAGTTCGACTCCGGCACCTTCGAGACCATCCTCTGGGACCCGGTGAAGAACACCTTCAAGAAGATCCCGACCCCCGAGGACTTCTTCTGCGCCGGCCACACCCAGCTCCCCGACGGCCGCCTCCTCGTCGCCGGCGGCACCGCCCGCTACGAGATCCTCGACGGCGAGGTCAAGAAGGCCGGCGGCGGGATGCGGGTCAAGAACGAGAGTCCCGACCGGGCGGTCACCCTCAAGAAGGGCACCGTCTTCCGCTCGCCCTCGGGCGTCGAGTACGTCTCCCGCTTCGACGTGACCGTTCCCAAGGCCAAGCGCGAGTTCGAGATCTCGTACTTCGAGAGCGGCCAGATGAAGCCCTGGAAGACCAAGATCACCCCGGCGGAGGCGCGGGTCTTCGTCGAGGCGCGGAAGGAGGGCGCCGAGGCGCTCACCACCGAGGCCGCGCAGTACGAGGTCCTCGGCCTCGAGGGCGCCGACGCCGGGAACGTCTACGGCCTGGCCCAGCGGCTCACCACCGAGAAGCAGGACTTCCAGGGCATCAAGGGGGCGTACGAGTTCGACCCGAAGGCCGAGAGGTACATCCCGGTCGCCCCCATGAAGGACGCCCGCTGGTACCCCACCCTCGTCACCCTCCAGGACGGGAAGGTCCTCGCCGTCTCCGGCCTGAACGACGTCGGCGACGTGGTCCCCGGCGACAACGAGATCTACGACCCGAAGACCAAGAAGTGGTCCCAGGGGCCGTTCCGCTACTTCCCGACCTACCCGTCGCTCTTCCTCACCCAGGGCGGCCGGCTCCTCTACACCGGCTCCAACGCCGGCTACGGCCCCGCCGGGAAGGGCCGCGAACCGGGGCTGTGGGACCTGCGGAGCAACTCCTTCCAGAAGATCCGGGGGCTGACCGACCCCGACCAGCTGGAGACCTCCGCCTCGCTGATCCTGCCGCCCGCCCAGGACCAGAAGATCATGGTCCTGGGCGGCGGCGGCGTCGGCGAGTCCCCCAAGTCCACCGCCCGCACCTCGATCATCGACCTCTCCCGGCAGAGCCCCGTCTTCCGGGACGGACCCGCGCTGCCGCAGGGCACCCGCTACCTCAGCAGCGTGCTCCTGCCCGACGACACCGTCTTCACCACCGGCGGCTCGCGCGAGTACCGCGGCCGCAGCGGCAGCGACATCCTCAAGGCACAGTTCTACGACCCGACCGCCAACACCTTCCGCGCCGCCGCCGAACCCACCGTCGGCCGCAACTACCACTCCGAGGCGCTGCTCCTGCCCGACGGCCGGGTCGCCACCTTCGGCTCCGACCCGCTCTTCGACGACAAGGACAACACCAAGCTCGGCACCTTCGAGCAGGAGATCGAGGTCTTCACCCCGCCCTACCTCCACAAGGGCGGCGCCGACCGGCCCGTCCTGGCCGAAGGCCCCCGCGAACTCACCCGCGGCGGCCGCGCCACCTTCCGCACGAAGGACGCGTCCCGGATCACCACGGCCCGCCTGATGCGGCCGAGCGCGGTCACCCACACCACGGACGTGGAACAGCGCTCGATCGCCCTCGGCCTGACGAAGACGAAGGACACGGTGACGTTCGAGATCCCCCCGGACAGCACGCTCGTGCCCCCCGGCTGGTACATGCTCTTCGTGACGGACGGGGAGGGGACGCCGTCCGAGGCGAGCTGGGTGCGGGTGGGCGAGGACGCGGCGGTCGCCGAGGACGGCGCGGGCGGGCGGGAGTGAACGGCGTGGAGAGGCGGTGCCTCCAGGCCCGGCGCCCCTTCCCCAGCCCTACCCCTCCCCGCGCTACGCCTCCTTGGCCCTGCGGGCCAGGCCGAGGGCGTACTCCGGCCACCAGACGCCGGCGGCGGGGCCGCCCCTGCAGGTGCCGTCCGATTCGCCCGGGCGTTTGATCCACAGGTAGGCGTCGACCAGGTCGTCGCCCGTCTCGTCGGTCGGCGGGAGGCCGAGCGCCCGGCCCGGTGGGTTGCACCAGGCCTCCTCCCCGTCGCCCGGGAGGGGGCCGTCGCCGTTGCGGCTGGTGTCGACCGTGAAGTGGGCCCCGCCGAGCATGCCGGACAGCCGGGCGCCGAAGCCCTTCACGGCCTCGGTCGTCTGGAAGTTGGCCACGTTGAGGGAGAAGCCGTCGGCCTTGGCGAGACCGGCCCGCCGCAGGGGCTCCACCAGTTTGCCCGGATCGTGGATCCACGCCGGGTTGCCCGCGTCCAGGTAGACGCGGGTGTTCGGCTGCCGCTTCAGCCGGTCGACCGCCTCCGAGAGCAGTCGGTAGCGCTCGTCGTGGTACTGCCCCGGCGTACACCCGTCCACGATGTGCGGCACCGCGTCCGGCTCCAGGACCACGACCGCGGACGCGTCGCCGAGCGCGGAGGCGAAGGAGTCGACCCACGTCCGGTACGCGTTCCCGTCGCGCGCGCCGCCCGCCGAGTACATCCCGCAGTCGCGGTGCGGGATGTTGTACGCGACGAAGACCGCGGTCCGCCGGCCGGCCGCGGCGCCGCGCACCGCCCTGGTCACGTCCGCCACGGGATCGTCGCCGGCCGGCCACTCCGCGACCGGGCGGTCCGCGATCCGCCGCAGCAGCTCGGCCTCCCGGGCCCGCCCCTGCTCCTCGTACGCCCGGACCTGACGGGCCGCGTCGCTGTCGGGATCGACCCAGAACGGCGAACCGGCCGTCGGGCCGCCGGACTCGCCGCGCGCCGAGGGCGGGCCGGCCGGTGTCCCCGGCGGCTCCTGCCCGCCGCATCCGGCGAGGAGCAGACCGCAGGCCAGGGCGAGGGCGGCGGCGAGGGTGCGGCGGGACATCCAGCCCCCAGGGTCGGGTCGGGACAGATCGGGCCATCGTGGCATACCGGTCAGTCCGCGCCGGGGCGCGACACCGCGCCCTCCCGCGCACCACCGGACCGAAGTGCGAGACGGGGCTGACCGGCATATGACCAGTCGGTAAGGTCGACGCGTGCCGAAGCCGCTCAGTCTCCCGTTCGACCCCATCGCCCGCGCCGACGAACTCTGGCAGCACCGCTGGGGCCCGGTCCCCTCGATGGCGGCGATCACCTCCATCATGCGGGCCCACCAGATCCTCCTGGCGGAGGTCGACGCCGTGGTCAAGCCGTACGGACTGACCTTCGCGCGGTACGAGGCGCTGGTGCTGCTCACCTTCTCCAAGGCCGGTGAGCTGCCGATGTCCAAGATCGGCGAGCGGCTGATGGTGCACCCCACCTCGGTGACGAACACCGTCGACCGGCTGGTCCGCTCCGGTCTCGTCGCGAAGCGGCCCAACCCGAACGACGGCCGCGGCACCCTCGCCTCCATCACCGAGAAGGGCCGCGAGGTGGTCGAGTCGGCCACCAAGGACCTGATGGAGATGGACTTCGGGCTGGGTGTGTACGACTCCGAGGAGTGCGGCGAGATCTTCGCGATGCTGCGGCCGCTGCGGGTCGCCGCGCACGACTTCGACGAGACGTAGCGGGCGAGGGGCCCGCCCGAAGATCGCCCGGAACCTGCCGTTACGCTCGACGGCATGAAATCCAGCGTGCTGACCCGCTACCGCGTCATGGCGTACATCACCGCCGTCATGCTGCTCGTGCTCTGCACGTGCATGATCTTCAAGTACGGGTTCGAGATGGGCGAGGACGTGACCTTCGCGGTCTCCCAGACCCACGGCGTCCTCTACATCATCTACCTGATCTTCGCCTTCGATCTGGGCTCCAAGGCGAAGTGGCCGTTCGGCAAGCTGCTGTGGGTGCTGCTGTCCGGGACGATTCCCTTCGCCGCCTTCTTCGTCGAGCGCAAGGTCGTCCGCGAGACGCTTCCGCTGGTCAGCGGCGCGCGGCCCGCTCCGGCGAAGGTCTGACGCCTGCCTCCGCACGGATGTGCGGAGGTTTGCCATCGACATTTACTAGGACGTCCTAGTAAATTCGTGGGTATGGACGCTGACGCGATCGAGGAAGGCCGCCGCCGCTGGCAGGCCCGTTACGACAAGGCCCGCAAGCGCGACGCCGACTTCACCACGCTCTCCGGGGACCCGGTCGAGCCCGTCTACGGGCCCCGGCCCGGCGACACCTACGAGGGGTTCGAGCGCATCGGCTGGCCGGGCGAGTACCCCTTCACCCGCGGGCTGCACCCCACGGGCTACCGCGGCCGCACCTGGACCATCCGCCAGTTCGCCGGCTTCGGCAACGCCGAGCAGACCAACGAGCGGTACAAGATGATCCTGGCCGCCGGCGGCGGCGGGCTCTCCGTCGCCTTCGACATGCCGACCCTCATGGGCCGCGACTCCGACGACCCGCGCTCGCTCGGCGAGGTCGGCCACTGCGGCGTCGCCATCGACTCCGCCGCCGACATGGAGGTCCTCTTCAAGGACATCCCGCTCGGCGACGTCACCACCTCCATGACCATCTCCGGGCCCGCCGTACCCGTCTTCTGCATGTACCTGGTCGCCGCCGAGCGCCAGGGTGTCGACCCGGGCGTGCTCAACGGCACGCTCCAGACCGACATCTTCAAGGAGTACATCGCGCAGAAGGAGTGGCTCTTCCAGCCCGAGCCCCACCTGCGCCTCATCGGCGACCTCATGGAGCACTGCGCGCAGGGCATCCCCGCGTACAAGCCGCTCTCCGTCTCCGGCTACCACATCCGCGAAGCCGGGGCGACGGCCGCGCAGGAGCTGGCGTACACCCTCGCCGACGGCTTCGGCTACGTCGAGCTGGGGCTGAGCCGCGGCCTGGACGTCGACGTCTTCGCCCCCGGTCTCTCCTTCTTCTTCGACGCGCACCTCGACTTCTTCGAGGAGATCGCCAAGTTCCGCGCCGCCCGCCGGATCTGGGCGCGCTGGATGAAGGAGGTCTACGGCGCGCAGACCGACAAGGCCCAGTGGCTCCGCTTCCACACCCAGACCGCCGGTGTCTCCCTCACCGCCCAGCAGCCGTACAACAACGTCGTACGGACCGCCGTGGAGGCCCTCTCCGCCGTCCTCGGCGGCACCAACTCGCTGCACACCAACGCCCTCGACGAGACCCTCGCGCTCCCCAGCGAGCAGGCCGCCGAGATCGCGCTGCGCACCCAGCAGGTCCTCATGGAGGAGACCGGCGTCGCCAACGTCGCCGACCCGCTCGGCGGCTCCTGGTACGTCGAGCAGCTCACCGACCGGATCGAGGCCGACGCCGAGAAGATCTTCGACCAGATCAAGGAGCGCGGCCGCCGGGCCCACCCGGACGGGCAGCACCCGATCGGACCGATCACCTCCGGCATCCTGCGCGGCATCGAGGACGGCTGGTTCACCGGCGAGATCGCCGAGTCCGCCTTCCAGTACCAGCAGTCCCTGGAGAAGGGCGACAAGCGGGTCGTCGGGGTCAACGTCCACCACGGCTCGGTCACCGGCGACCTGGAGATCCTGCGGGTCAGCCACGAGGTCGAGCGGGAGCAGGTCCGGGCCCTCGGCGAGCGCAGGACCCACCGCGACGACGCCCGCGTCCGCGCCTCCCTCGACGCGATGCTGGCGGCGGCCCGCGACGGCTCGAACATGATCGGCCCGATGCTCGACGCCGTACGGGCGGAGGCCACGCTCGGCGAGATCTGCGACGTGCTCCGGGAGGAGTGGGGCGTCTACACCGAGCCCCCGGGCTTTTGAGACGTGGGGAAAGACGGAGGGGGCCGAGCCGGTAACCGGTTCGGCCCCCTCCGCCGTGCGGGGCCGGCGGCGGACGGGTCCCCAGCCGGGCCGGCCCGTGCGGTGGAGGGGCGGTCCGGGGCGAGGGAACGCGCGCCGTGTGCGCGACGGCCCCGGGGGGTCAGACCGGCGTCGTGGCGCCGTGCGGGCCCCTCGGGCGGGCGCCCTTGAGCGCGGACCGCAGGGCGAGGGCGAGTCCGCCCTCGGCGAGGCCGAGCAGGACCAGCCACAGGCCGAGCAGGCGGGTGAGGGCGCGGGCCGATTCCGTGGGCAGGGCGAGCACCACGATCCCCGCGACGATGGCGAGGACCGCCATCGCCAGGACGATGCCGCGGTGCGGCAGGTCCTTGGCGGCGAGGGCCGTGTAGAGGGTCAGGACGCCCGAGACCAGCCAGACGACGCCGACGATCAGCGAGAGCGCGGCGATGGTCTGCAGCGGGTTCCGCAGGCACAGCACCCCGGCCAGGATGTACAGCACCGCCACGAGCAGCCCGGGGAGCCGTTCGCCGTGCTCCTCGCGCGCGAAGACGCCCACGAACCGGAACGCCCCGGTCACCAGCAGGTACAGGCCGATGAGGACGGCCACCACGTGCAGGGTGCCGTCCGGCCACACCAGGATCAGGATGCCCGGCACCAGCGTCGCCACCGCCGAGATCAGCAGCCACGTCCACGAACGGCCGAGGCGGGCCAGCACTTCCGCCGGGTCGCCGGACGGGTGGCGGTCCGCTCCGGCGGCTCCACCGGCGGTCTCTTCCGGTCCGGTCCGCGGTGCCGGACCAGGCGATGAGGTCATGGGGGGCTCCTCGCGCGTTCGAGCGGGTCGCCCGCGACCGCCGTCGGGGCGGTGGGCGGGACCCGGCCGTCTCAGCGTCCCGCGCGCCACCCGCCACCGGGTCACCCACGGCGGGTGATCCGTCGGAGCCCCGGCGGCGGTGGGCTGGAGACCGGCAGGTGTCCGCCGGCGGGGAGGCGCCGGCAGGTGCCCGCCGGCGCCGCGCCGTGGCCCCACACCGCGACACGGAACGACGACCGAGCCCTGACCAGGGACGACGACCCCGTACGACGGCCCCGGACCGCGACACGGAACGAAGAGGCTTGCGATGAGCGATGCCGCGTCAGCCCCGGACGACCCGACCGGAACGGAGGTCCCCGCGCGCCGCGACCGGCGGGCGGCCCTCGCGACCATCGCCCGCGCCTTCCTCATCGTCGCCTTCCTCCTCACCGCGTACTTCCTGCTCCCGCTGACCGACCGCGACACGGCCGGCCGGCTGGCGCTGCTCGCGACCGGTCTGCTCGCGGTCGTGCTGGTGTTCCTGTGGGAGGTACGCGTCATCACGCGCTCGGCCCATCCGCGTCTGAAGGCCGTCGAGGCCCTGGCGGCCACGCTGGCGCTGTTCCTCGTCCTGTTCGCCGGCGCCTACTACCTGCTGGACGACTCCGCCCCCGGCTCCTTCAGCGAGCCGCTGACCAGGACGGACTCCCTCTACTTCACGCTGACGACGTTCAGCACCGTCGGCTACGGCGACATCACCGCCCGCTCGCAGGCGGGCCGGATCCTCACGATGATGCAGATGGCGGGAGGACTGCTCCTCGTCGGCGTCGCCGCCCGGGTGCTGGCGGGCGCGGTCCAGGCCGGGCTGCGCCGGCAGGGCCGCGAGCAGCCGACGGAGCCGGACGCGGCGCGGGGCCCCGGGACGGAGCCCCCGGCAGGCCCCACGGCGGACACCGGGAGGAACACCACGACGGACGCCACGGGTGATACCCGGACGGACGGCGCAACGGACACCCCGACGGACCGGGAGGCCGGATCATCATGACCGTACCGCGCGACTTCACCGCCGTACCGACACCGGCCGAGCGGGCGGAACTCGGCAGAAAGGCGCGCGAGCGCGTACCGCGGACGAGCCACGGGCGGTTCGAGCCGGACCCGAACCGGCCCGACCCGGTCGACGTGATCGTGGGCCAGTCGGCGACGCGCCTGCCCGAACTGGTGCCGATCCGCTACGGCCGCATGATCGAGTCACCCTTCCGCTTCTACCGCGGCGCCGCGGCGATCATGGCGGCGGACCTCGGGACCCTGCCCCACACGGGGCTGACGGTGCAGCTGTGCGGGGACGCCCACCTGCTGAACTTCCGGCTGCTTGCCTCTCCCGAGCGTCATCTGGTCTTCGACCTCAACGACTTCGACGAGACCCTGCCCGGGCCCTTCGAATGGGACGTCAAGCGGCTGGCGGCGAGCTTCGTGACGGCCGGCCGGGCGAACGGCTTCTCGCCGAAGGAACAGAACGCCGCTGTCCGCACCTGCGTCGGGGCGTACCGGGAGCGGATGCGCGCCTTCGCCGGCATGCGGACCCTGGACATCTGGTACGCCCAGGACGACGCCGACCGGATGCGGGAGCTGATGGCCTCCTCGCTGGACGAGGACGCCCGGCGCCGCACCGACCGGGCGACGGCGAAAGCCCGCACCCGGACCCATCTGGAGGCCTTCGCGAAGCTCACCCGGCTCACGGACGAGGGACGGCGCATCGCCCCGGACCCGCCGCTGATCACCCCCCTCGACCGGCTGCTCGCCGAGGCGCCGGAGGCCGGGCGGGCGGAGGAGCTCACCGGCGTCCTGGAGGGGTACGCCCGGACCCTGCCGGCCGAGCGCCGGCACCTGCTGCGGCACTACCGCCTGGTGGACATGGCCCGGAAGGTGGTGGGCGTGGGCAGCGTGGGGACCCGCTGCTGGATCGTGCTCCTGCTCGGCAGGGACGACGAGGACCCCCTGCTGCTGCAGGCCAAGGAGGCGCAGGAATCGGTGCTCTCCGCCCACGTCGGCGGCGACGACTTCGACAACCAGGGCCGCCGGGTCGTCACCGGCCAGCGGCTGATCCAGACCACCAGCGACATCCTCCTCGGCTGGACGCACGTCGTGGGTCTCGACGGCCGGCACCGGGACTTCTACGTACGCCAGCTCTGGGACTGGAAGGGCATCGCCCGGCCGGAGACCATGGGGCCGGGTCTCTTCCGCCTCTTCGGCCGGCTCTGCGGAGCGTCCCTGGCGCGGGCCCACGCCCGTTCCGGCGACCCCGTCGCCATCGCCGCGTACCTCGGGAAGAGCGACCGCTTCGAGCGCGCGCTCACCGAGTTCGCCCAGTCCTACGCCGACCGGAACGAGCGGGACTTCGAGGCGCTGCAGGCCGCGGTCCGCTCGGGAAGGGTCACCGCGGGGAGTCTCTGACGGCGGCCGGGACACCGCCGCAGGCCGTCCGGGGCGTCACCGCGGGCCCGCGCCCGGGACGCCCCTGCACGGGCCGGGCACCCGGCCGGTCACTCCGGCAGCTGCCGCATCTCCAGGACGCGCAGGCCGAGCGACTGGAAGCGGGCCAGCAGCCCGTAGAGATGCGCCTCGTCCACGACGGGGCCGAACAGCACCGTCTGGCCGGACATCGTGACGTGGCCCAGCTCCGGGAAGGCCTGGGTCAGCGTCTCCGACATGTGTCCCTCGACGCGGATCTCGTAGCGCATGGGCTGTTCTCCCGCGGGGCTGCGTGGTGGCAGACGGACGGCGCCCTACCCCGCGATCGTCCCTCCGCGGGCGCGGGCCCGGCCTCACCCGGCACAGGTGACCTGACCTGCCGAGCCCGCGACCCGTCCCATCCCGGCCGACCGGGGTCAGTGCGTCAGCACGAGCTTGAAGCCGATGATCAGCAGGCCGAGCAGCAGATTGACCGAGGCGCTGACCGCCATGAGCCGTCGGGAGGCACCGGCCCGCCGGGCCGCCGCCACCGACCAGCCCACCTGGCCCGCCACGGCGACGGAGACCGCCAGCCAGAGGGCGCCCTCCACGTCGAGGCCCAGGAGCGGGCTGACGGCCACCGCGATCGCCGGCGGAAGGGCCGCCTTGACGATCGGCCACTCCTCCCGGCACACGCCCAGCACCGTCCGCCGGTCCAGGGACCCCTGCGTCAGACGCGCTCCGAAGAGGTGTGCGTGCACGTGCGCGGCCCAGAACACCGCGCCGGTGAGCACCAGCAGCATCACCAGCTCCGCGCGCGGGAAGGAGCCCAGGGTGCCGGCGCCGATCACCACCGAGGCCGCGAGCATCGACCCGTAGACGCCGCCCGAGTAGTCCGCGTGGGCCCGGCGCTCTGCGGCTCGCCCGGCCCGGGCCGGGTCGTGGTGGATCAACCGGGACATCGGTGCCTCCTCCGGCTCAGGATGTCGGCCCCCGGCCGCCCGCGGCTCACCCGTCGCGGGGGAGGGCGGAGGCTCACACCAGGCCCAGCTCGCGCGCGCGGCGCACCGCTTCGTTGCGCCGGTTCACCGCTAGCTTCCGGTAGACGCTCTTGAGGTGCGTCTTCACCGTGTTCACCGAGACGTAGAGGTCGGCGGCGATCTCCTCGGTCGACATCATCCGGGCCAGCCGCTCCAGGACGTCCCGCTCGCGCCCGCTCAGCTCCTCGGCGACGAGGGCCGCCGGCGCACCGCCCCGGGGCCGGCCCGGCGTCAGCCAATCCGCGGCCAGCCCGTCCAACGGCGCGGTCGACAGCAGCGGCCGGATCCACGACCGGGCGTCACGGAACGGCCCGCGCAGCCGGTCGCGCCGCGCGTCGAGCAGTGCCTGCGCGACGAGCCGGCGCGCGGTGGCGACGTCCCCGGTCCGGTACGCGGCGTGGGCGCGGACCAACGTCATCCGCACGGTCACCGCCGGGCCGGTCCTGGCCCCGCTGCGGACGCCGTCGAGCAGCCCGAGCGCCGTCTCGGGCCGGCCCGCGGCCAACAGCATCCGCGCGGCCTCCACCGCCGACGCCGGCTGGCCGCCGGACACACTTTCGAGCGCCTCGGCGACCCTCTCCGGCCGCCCCTCGGCCAGGTGAGCGGCGGCGGTGGCCAGGGCCTCGTGGCCGGTCGCCCAGGGCGAGGCGACGACGGCGGAGACGGCCGGGACCGCCTGCTCGGCGGCGGCCCGCGCCTCGCCGCGCGCCGACAGGAGACGGCCCCCGACCAGGGCCCGCGCCGCCGCCGTCACCGGATCGCGGGCCGCCGAGGGCAGCAGGGCCGTCTCGTCGAGGAGCGCCCGGGCCCGGCCCGGTTCGTCGCGGTCGACGGCGACGGCGGCCAGCACCAGCAGCCCGAGGCCGGAGGCGCCGGGACGCGACAGCCCGAACCGTTCCGCCTCGGCGGCCCCGGCGAGCGCCTTGCGCTCGGCCCGGCCGGTCCAGCCGTCCAGATAGTCGATCAGGGCCAGGTGCCCCATCGCGTCGTGGCGGGGGAGCGCGGTGGCCGAGGTGCCCTGCCCGCCGGTCACCGCCGTCAGGACGGCCCGCGCGTCCTCGAAGCGCCCGGCCCACAGGCGCGTGGCGCCCAGGTGGGTCAGCAGGAGCGCGGTGAGTTCCGGGTGCGCGTCCAGCAGGTCGGGCGGGACCTCGCGCCGGAGCCGGTCCGCGGCCTCGGCGGCGCGCTCGGCCCGTTCGAGGGAGCCGGTCAGCCGCCCGGCCAGGGTCTCGAGCAGCGCACGGGACAGCAGCTCGGCGGGCTCGGCGGGTCGATCGGCGGCGGCCGGCCGCTCCTGGGCGCGGCGCAGGTGGAGCAGACCGCGCTCGACGTCCCACCGGGCCAGGTCCCGCGCCGACCGGACCAGCTCCGTCGCCGGCCCCGCGGCCTCGGGGCCCATCCCGGAGAACAGCCGGTCGAGATCGCCCGAGCGCAGACCGGTGAAGAGCTGCCCGATCGCCAGGTCGCCGACGAGGGCCCCGGCCGCGAAGGCCCAGTCACCCGAGGCGGCGGCGTGGGTCAGCGTGTCCGTGAGCGGCCCGCGCCGGTGTAGCCACCGCGCGGCCCGCCGGTGCAGCTCGGGTTCGAGCCCGGGGAGGCTGACCCGCAGATGGGCCCGGAGGATCTCCCCGAAGAGCGGATGGAGCCGGTACCACGCGTGCCCGAGGTCCTCGACGAACGCGTTCTCGCGGTGCAGCCCGACGAGGATCGGCTCGGCGTCGTCCCGCCGGGTCAGAACATTCGCCAGACCGGGGCAGAACCGGTCCAGGACGCTGACGCGCAGCAGCAGGTCCTGCGTCTGCGGCGGCTGCCGCTTGAGCACCTCGGCCAGCAGGAAGTCCGCGACCGTGCTGTGACCCGCCTCGAACTCCTTGAGGTACGCCTCCGGATCGGCGCTCTCGCGGGCGGCCAGGGCACACAGGCGCAGGCCGGCCGCCCAGCCCCGCGTACGGTCCACGAGGGCGCGTCCGGCGGCGACCGGCAGGCTCAGACCGTGCCGCTCCAGCAGGACGACGGCCTCCTCCGGGGTGAAGGCCAGCTCCGCCGCGCGGATCTCCGTCAGCTCGCCCGCCGCCCGGTAGCGGTGCAGCGGCAGCAGCGGTTCGGTACGGGTCACCAGGACCAGGCGCATGCCCCGCCCGGCGTGGTGCAGGACGAACTCCAGCTGCTCCGCGACCTCGGGCGCCGTCACCCGGTCGAACTCGTCGAGCACCACGACCACCGGCCGATCGCGCGCCTCCAGCTCGGCGGCGAGCCTCGCCAGCAGCGTGTGGTCCACCCGGGACGCCTCGGCCGGGGCCCCCACCGCGTCGGAGACCGGCGTACCGCAGGCGCGCAGGGCCTGGAGGACGTACGCCCAGAACACGCCCGGGCGGTGTTCCCCCGCCTCGGCGGTGAGCCAGGCGACCGGCTGCCGCAGTCCGGCGGCCCAGTCGGCGGCCAGCAGGGTCTTGCCCGCCCCGGCGGAGCCGTTGACCAGGGTCAGCGGGGTCTCCAGGGCCCGGTCGAGGTGGCGGACGAGCCGCTCCCGCCGCAGAAAGGCGGCCGGCCTGGCCGGCAGCGCCGTGCGGGTACGCAGGAACGGATCGCCCAGGGGATCGGTGGACGCGCTGCCCGAGGGCCCGGTGGAGGCACCGCCTTCCGCGGGGCCGGCCGAGGCGCCGGTGGGGGGACTGGCCGGGCCGGGCCGTCCTGGAGCGGTCTCCCCGGTCCGTGCCACGGCGCTCACCACCGTCCGTCCAGGTCCCGCGTCCAGGGGCAGGGGGCTTCCTTCCCTCAGCATCCCAGCCTTCCCGCCGGGCCGCCCGCGCGGCCGGCCCTCCGCCAGGCCGGTCGCCCGCCCACCTTCCCGCCCGGCCGCCCGCGCGGCCAGCCCGCCGGTCCGGTGCGAGGCCGTGCCCGCCGAGGGAGACCCCTACGCCCGTCGGGCGGCGCGGCGCTCCTCGTAGAGGCGGCCGACGACCGCTCCGAGGTGGATGACCACGCCCACCGCCACCAGCCACGACATGATGATCATGACGACGCCGATCGGGCCGTACTTCTCGCTGTTCTCCACGATCGCCGACGAGAAGAAGAGGGAGGAGAAGAGCCCGAGCCCGGTCCAGCACAGGGCCGTGACCACGGCGGCGGGCAGCAGGGCCCGCCACCGCACGGCGCGCGCGAGCAGGATGTACATGGTCGCCCACCAGAAGCAGGTCGCCGCGGCGATGCCGAACGTGCCCTGGAGCAGCGGTTGGCCGAGGGCGCGGCCGACGACGGTCTGCGTGGCGGCGTAGCCGATCAGCAGCCCGATCCAGCACAGCTGCGCCGTGAGGTCACGCCAGCCCCGGCGCGGGACGTCGAAGAGCCTCTTGTACCAGCCCTGCAGGGTGCCGGCGACGGCCTCGGCGCCGATGAGCAGCATGGCGGCGCTCGCCACCGTGAGGGAGCCCGGGTCCTCGCCGTCCACGAAGAGCGATGCCACGGCCTGGGCCGCCTCGTGGTCGAGCCCCAGCCAGACCGCGATCGAGGCGGCCGCGTCCCGCCCGGCGGCGGCCGTGACGACGATGAGGAAGGGGAAGAAGCACAGCATCGCGAGCGCGGCGAGCTGGAAGCAGTTGCCGAGGAAGTCGAGCGCGGAGAGCCGGCTCCACATCTCGTTCGCCTGGCTCTCCCGGAAGCGCCGGGTGGCGGCCCGCCGTCGCTCGTCCAGGGCTTCCCTGCGCGGCCCGTGTCCGCGCGGGCTGTCACGGCCTGTCATGGGGTCAGTTAAGCGGCTCTCCGCCCGGATCCGCCGCATCTGCCGTACGCCGGGACTGGTCACCGGACGTCCCGCCGCCGCCGGCCCGGGTGGTGGCGGTCGGTGGGGTGACGGTGGGTCAGGCGGAGGCGGCGGCCTCGCCGAGGCCGCCGATCAGGAGCGCGGACAGGCGCCGCACCCACTCCCCGTCGACCGGCTCCGCGCTCACCAGGGCCCGGTGCACCACCGCCCCGGCGATCACGTCGAAGATCAGGTCGTCGGTCGCGTCCATCGCCACGGGGTCGCGGTCGGCGGGCAGTTCGCCCCGCTCCTGGGCGCGCTGGCGGCCCTCCAGGACCAGGCGCTTCTGCCGGTCCACGATCGACGCCCGGATGCGCTCGCGCAGCGGCGCGTCGCGGGTGGACTCGGCCACCACCGCCATGAGGGCCGTCTTCGTCTCCGGCCGCTCCAGGAGCGCCGCGAACTGCAGCACCACGTTCTCGATGTCGGCCCGCAGGCTGCCCAGGTCCGGGAGTTCGAGCTCGTCGAAGAGGACGGCGACGGCGTCGACGACCAGTTCGTTCTTGTTGGCCCACCGGCGGTACAGCGTGGTCTTGGCGACCCCCGCCCTCGTCGCCACGTCCCCCATCGTGAGCTTGGACCAGCCCAGCTCGACCAGAGCGGCGCGCGTCGCCTCCAGGATGGCCGTGTCGGCCTCGGGGGAGCGCGGACGGCCGGGACGTCCCGCGGCGCGGGGTCGGGGGCTGGTACGGCTGCACATGGGCATGGACCATACCCGCCGGTAGGTCTTGCGCCAGAGGGTGGTGATGTGAGCCAGTTCACCGAGGCCGTCTTCCCTCGGCCGCCGTTGTGCAGTTACGCTACGACCTGTAGCGAAAGGCTTTGAGCGGCCCCAGCGACAACCACGAGCGCCGGGTGGGGACCCGGTGCGATGTACACCGCAGACACAACGAAGAACCGTGTCGTCCGTACGTCTCGCACACCGGCGGGAGACCTGCGGACGGCACGGTTCAGCCATGGCTTACCGGTTACGCGCGCGGAAGGGGGAGGATGTACCCATGCAGCCCCGAAACATGTCCATGAGCGGCGTCGTCGACCTCGCCGCGGTGAAGGCGGCCGGAGAGGCCAAGGCCAAGGCGGAGCAGGCTCGCGCCGATGCCGCCCGGCAGGGTGGCCCGACGGCCGTCACCCCTTCCGCCCTGGTGATCGACGTCGACGAGGCCGGCTTTGAACGCGATGTCCTGCAGCGCTCCGCCGAGGTCCCGGTCGTCATCGACTTCTGGGCCGAGTGGTGCGAGCCGTGCAAGCAGCTCGGCCCCCTGCTGGAGCGGCTGGCCGTCGAGTACAACGGCCGGTTCCTCCTGGCCAAGGTGGACGTCGACGCCAACCAGATGCTGATGCAGCAGTTCGGCATCCAGGGAATTCCGGCCGTTTTCGCGGTGGTCGCCGGTCAGGCGCTGCCGCTCTTCCAGGGTGCGGCCCCCGAGGCACAGATCCGGCAGACGCTCGACCAGCTGATCCAGGTCGGCGAGGAGCGCTTCGGTCTCACCGGCATCGCCGTGGACCCCGAGGCCGGCGCGGCCGCCGAGTCGGCCCCGGTGCCGGCCGGTCCGTACGACGCCCTCCTCGAAGCGGCCATGTCCGCGCTGGACGCGGGCGACCTGTCCGGCGCGGTCCAGGCGTACAAGAACGTGCTGAGCGACGATCCGGCCCACCCGGAGGCCAAGCTGGGCCTGGCCCAGGCCGAGCTGCTGGCGCGGGTGCAGGACATGGACCCCCAGCAGGTCCGGAAGAACGCGGCCGACAACCCGGCCGACGTGGACGCGCAGATCGCCGCCGCCGACCTGGACCTGGTGGGCGGTCACGTCGAGGACGCCTTCAGCCGGCTGGTCGACGCGGTGCGGCAGACCGCGGGCGAGCAGCGGGACGCGGCGCGGCTGCGGCTCCTGGAGCTCTTCGAGGTGATCGGCCCCGAGGACCCGCGGGTGACCGCGGGCCGGCAGGCCCTCGCGCGGGTGCTCTTCTGACCTCCGTCCGGCCCTGAGGGCCGGGCCGATTTGGCGACACAGTGACATAACGCGGCCGCGCTTTACCAAAACTTGGTAAACGCGGCCGCTGTTACTTGCAGTAAATCGAACCCGACGGTCTGTCCGGGTTTCAACCTCATCCTCCTGATGTACTGAGCCTGTCAACCACACCCTGTGTGCCCGGCCGACATCGCCCTGTCGTGGGCGGGTTATCAGGCCGTTACTAGCGAGTAACGAGCCCCCTTGTGCCCCGGCCCGTAATGGACCACGATCGGCGACGCTCGGTCCGATACCGCACCAGCCCGGCAACCACCCGGGTCCGCGGCGAGGGTCCCCACCGAGTCGGCCGGCGGCAGTGGCGCCGGCCGTGGACAGGGGGGTTCCTGCCCTCACCGGCAGGGCCTGTCCAAGCGGTTGCGCGCAAGGCGTGGCCAGTGGTTGTCGCTCGGGGGTGATCGCCGGTGATTCGGACGCGCATCGTGCCCGATGGGCCGGCGCCTACCTTCCCGAGGACGTAGCACTTCTCCCATCCCAGGACGGGCCCCGGCCCTTCCGGAGATGTACGTCCGAGAAGGAGGAATTCTCATGAAGTCCCAGGTTCGTGGCGGGACCAGATGGAAGCGGTTCGCCGTCGTCATGGTGCCGAGTGTGGCCGCGACGGCCGCCATCGGTGTCGGCCTGGCCCAGGGCGCGCTGGCCGCGTCCTTCAGCATCTCCGGCCAGGAGTTCAAGGTTAAGGCCGACAGTCTTGTCGGCAAGGACTTCGTCCAGTACGGCAGCGTGGCGTCCGGCAAGGACCTGCACGGCAAGCCGTTCGCGGCTCCGGTCGCCGTCTCGGGCTTCTCCGAGGCCTGGATCACCAACATGTGCCAGTCCGTCGTCACTCCGGACGTGCCGTTCATCGGCAACGTCTCGCTGGAGCTGCGCGCCGGCACGGAGGACAAGAAGCCGGTCTACGCGAAGGGCATCTACCTCGATGTCTCCTCGCTGAAGGCGGACGCCGAGTTCGGCAACATCGACATCGGCGTCGCGGCGGGCCAGCTTCCGAAGAAGGACGGCAAGCCGGGTATTCAGCCGAACACCCAGGCGAACCCGTACGGCTTCTCCCAGCGCGCCGAAGACGCGACGCTGACGGGCGTGGAGCAGACGGCGTGGGCGACCACCGCCGCGACCTTCAAGCTTCCCGACCTGAAGCTGAAGCTGCACAAGGGCACCAAGGAGTGCTTCTAGGAGTAGTCCTCCTCGATGGACGGGGCCGTTCCGTGCGGCCCCGTCCGTTCCGGGGGATTCGCTCTCCCTTTCACCACTCTTCTCAGCAACACCGCTTCCAGGGAGCTGTTTTCCATGAGCGCCGAGTCCACTGGTTCCCGCGGATTCCACTACTGGCGGCTGCGTTTCCGCGCCTGGCGGGGCAACCGCCCGTTCTGGGGCGGCCTGTTCACCATGATCGGCGGTGTTCCGATCGCGTATCTGCCCTACGGCGACATGCGACTCGGCAACATGACGCTCGCCATGGCGACCACGGCCGGCGCCGGAGCACTGATCATCGGCGTTCTGCTGATCACGCTCGGCCTGACGATGTGGTTCCAGCCCGTCGTCCGGGTGTTCGCGGGCGTCGCGGCGATCGTCCTGGGGCTCGTCTCCATCCCGGTCTCGAACTTCGGCGGCCTCGTCGTCGGGTTCCTGTGCTCGCTCATCGGCGGCGGACTCTCCGTCTCCTGGGCCCCGGGCGTACCGGTGGAGCAGTCCGCCGGACAGACCGAGGCCGAAGCCGCCACGCACCAGCACGAGTACGACGGTCCGCCGCTGGGCGCCGAGGGGGACGAGGGCCGCTACGCCTTCGGCACCGTCACGGTCCCGGAGCAGCGCGCCGGTCAGGAGCCGGACCCGCTGCCGGGCCCCGGTGCGCAGGCGACCGAATCGACGATCGACGCCAACGGCGGGAGGAACAGTGCGGGGTGACGAAACAGGGTCGGCGCAGTCGGCGACGGCTGCCGGCGACGCCACTCTGGCGAGGAGGGGTCCGCGGCACGCGGCTCCGCGCAAGTCGCTGCTGAACAAGATCCAGGGACCCGCGGGCAAGGCGATGGCCCTGGCGGCCATGCCGACGGCGGTCCTCATGGGCATGGGCATGGCGCCCAAGCTCGCCCTCGCCGACGAGAAGGACATCCCCTTCGCCCCCGGTCCGTGCGTGACCCGCTCGGACGAGCCGGTGGACGAGGAGTCGAAGAAGCCGTCCGAGAAGCCCGAGCCCACGCCGAGCGCGAGCGCGAGCCGGACACCGGCGCCCGACGCGACGTCCGGCCCGGAGACCGGCGAGGAGCAGGAGAAGCCCGCACCGGACACCGGCACCCCGGCCGACGACGCCCCGAAGACCGGGACCGCCGGCACCGGGCCCGCGAAGACCGGGGCCGAGCAGGACGCCGCCCCGCAGCAGCCGGCCCCGGCCCCCACCCCCACCCCGACGAAGAGCGTCAACCCGCTCGACCCGCTGGGCCTCGGGGACAAGATCAAGGACTTCTTCGACGGTCCGGACGCCACGCCCACCGGCACCCCGTCGCCGACGGCCACCACCCCGGCCGAGAAGCCCACGACGGCTCCGACCACCGCTCCCGCCACCCCGCCGAAGAAGGACACGGCGCCCGAGCCCGACGCCCCGGACGCGCCCGACGCGCCGGTCGACAAGACCAAGGACGCGATCAAGGAGGCCGCCGACAAGGCGGGCGCCGAGGTCAAGGAGCTGCCGGAGGACGCCAAGGGCCTCGACGCCAAGAAGGACGAGGACATACCCGACGGCGCCAAGCCGCGCTTCCCGTGCCCGGAGGCCGACCCCGAGGCGCTGGCGGCGGCGGAGCTGGAGCCCGGCATCCCGCTGCTCCCGGACGAGCCCTGGAAGCTGAACAGCACGATGCTGACGCTCAAGGGCCTGAAGTACCACGGCATCGTCGAGGTGAAGACCGGCAGCGGCAAGATCAAGAAGGTGCTGAAGTTCACCGCGAGCGACGGTGTCGACATCAAGGACCTGCACCAGCGCACGGTGCACTCCGAGGGTCACACCGGCCACGTCCGCTCGGACAAGGGCTCGACGTCGACCATCCGCAACGGCACGGTGACCATGTACACGGAGCAGCTGAAGGGCAACCTCTTCGGTCTGATCCCGATCACCTTCAACCCGCAGAGTCCGCCGCCGCTCGATGTGCCCTTCGCCTTCTTCACCGGCGTCGAGGTCATCCAGGCGGGCCAGTTCGGCGGCACGCTCAAGGTGCCCGGCCTGCGTAACACGATCGAGGCGAGCTGACCGCCCGTACCACCCGCGGCCGCACGCGACGAGGCCCCCGTCCGACTCCGGACGGGGGCCCTCGTCATGGGCGCGGACGGGCCGCGCGTCAGTCGCGCTGCCGGCCGCCGAGGTGGTGCACCCGGACCATGTTGGTGGTGCCGGGGACGCCGGGGGGCGAACCGGCGGTGATGACCATGGTGTCGCCCTCGTTGTAGCGCTGGAGCTTCAGCAGCTCCGCGTCGACCAGGTCGACCATCGCGTCGGTGTTGTCCACGTGCGGGACGACGAAGGACTCGACGCCCCAGCTCAGCGTGAGCTGGTTGCGGGTGCTCTCGTCCGTCGTGAAGGCCAGGATCGGCTGGGCCACGCGGTAGCGGCACAGCCGACGGGCGGTGTCGCCGGACTGGGTGAAGGCGATGAGGGCCTTGCCGCCGAGGAAGTCCGCGATCTCGCAGGCCGCGCGGGCTACCGAGCCGCCCTGCGTCCGGGGCTTCTTGCCCGGTACGAGGGGCTGCAGGCCCTTGGAGAGCAGCTCCTCCTCGGCCGCGACGACGATCTTCGACATCGTCTTCACGGTCTCGATCGGATAGGCGCCGACCGAGGACTCCGCCGACAGCATGACCGCGTCCGCGCCGTCCAGGATCGCGTTGGCCACGTCGGAGGCCTCCGCGCGCGTGGGGCGCGAGTTGGTGATCATCGACTCCATCATCTGGGTCGCGACGATGACCGGCTTGGCGTTCCGGCGGCACAGCTCCACGAGGCGCTTCTGCACCATCGGGACCTTCTCCAGCGGGTACTCCACGGCGAGGTCGCCACGGGCCACCATGACCGCGTCGAAGGCGGCGACGACGCCCTCCATGTTGTCCACGGCCTGCGGCTTCTCGACCTTGGCGATGACCGGGACCCGGCGGCCCTCCTCGTCCATCACCTTGTGGACGTCCTTGACGTCGTCGGCGTTGCGGACGAAGGAGAGCGCGACCATGTCGCAGCCCATGCGGAGCGCGAAGCGGAGGTCCTCGACGTCCTTCTCGGACAGAGCCGGGACGTTCACCGCCGCGCCGGGCAGGTTGATGCCCTTGTGGTCGGAGATGACACCGCCCTCGACGACGATCGTCTTGACCCGGGGGCCCTCGACCTCGACGACCCGCAGCTCGACGTTGCCGTCGTTGATCAGGACCTGGTCGCCCTTGGACACGTCGCCCGGCAGACCCTTGTACGTGGTCCCGCAGATGGACTTGTCACCCGGGACGTCCTCGGTGGTGATGGTGAACTCGTCACCGCGCACCAGCTCGACCGGGCCCTCCGCGAAGGTCTCCAGCCGGATCTTGGGGCCCTGGAGGTCGGCGAGCACGCCCACGGCGCGGCCGGTGTCCGCCACCGCCCTGCGGAGACGGTCGTACCGCTCCTGGTGCTCGGACTGGGTTCCGTGGCTCATGTTGAATCGGGCCACGTTCATGCCGGCCTCGATGAGAGCCTTCAGCTGCTCATACGAGTCGACGGCGGGGCCCAGCGTGCAGACGATTTTGGAACGGCGCATGAGGCGGATCCTATCGGTTTGTTTCGCTGCGGAATATTCCGGCTGGTGGAAAGTACAAATGGGCGGGGGGCCGCTCAGGCGTTCACTTCCCCGCGCACCAGTGCGTAGCTCTGCCGGGCGATCTCCAGCTCCTCGTCGGTCGGCACCACGGCGACCGCGACCCGCGCGTACTCCGGCGAGATCAGCCGGGCCTCGTCGGACCGGGCGGCGTTCAGGCCGGCGTCCACCGCCAGGCCCAGCTCTTCCAGGCCGGCGATGGCAGCTTCCCGTACGGGGGCCGCGTTCTCGCCGACACCCGCCGTGAAGACCACCGCGTCCACCCGCCCGAGTACCGCGTAATACGCCCCGATGTACTTCTTCAGCCGGTGGATGTAGACGTCGAAGGCCAGCGTCGCCCGCTCGTCGCCCTCGTCGATCCGCCGGCGGATCTCCCGCATGTCGTTGTCGCCGCACAGGCCGACGAGACCGCTCCGCTTGTTGAGGAGCGCGTCCACGTCGTCGTCGGACATCCCCGCCACCCGCTTGAGGTGGAAGGTGACCGCCGGGTCGACATCGCCCGAGCGGGTGCCCATGACCAGGCCCTCCAGCGGGGTGAGGCCCATCGAGGTGTCCACGCACCGGCCGCCCCGGACGGCGGAGGCCGAGGCTCCGTTGCCCAGGTGGAGCACGATCACGTTCACCTCCTCCGGCGTCTTGCCCAGCAGCCGGGCGGTCTCGCGGGAGACGTAGGCGTGCGAGGTGCCGTGGAAGCCGTAGCGGCGGATGCGGTGCGCGTCCGCGGTCTCCACGTCGATGGCGTACCGGGCGGCGTACTCCGGCATCGTCGTGTGGAAGGCGGTGTCGAAGACCGCGACCTGCGGCAGGTCGGGGCGCAGCGCCCTCGCCGTACGGATGCCGGTGAGGTTGGCCGGGTTGTGCAGCGGCGCCACGGGGACCAGCCGTTCGATCTCCGCCAGCACCTCGTCCGTGATCACGGTCGGCGCGCTGAAGCGCAGCCCGCCGTGCACCACCCGGTGGCCGATCGCGGCCAGTTCCGGGGAGTCGAGGCCCAGGCCGTCGGCCGCCAGCTCCTCGGCCACCGCCCGCAGCGCGGCCGCGTGGTCGGCGATGGGGCCGGTCCTCTCCCGCCGTACGCCGCCGCCACCCTGGAGGGGGGTGTGCAGGAGCCGGGAGGTCTCCTCGCCGATCCGCTCCACCAGGCCCACCGCGAGCCGCCCGCCGTCGCGCATCTCCAGGAGCTGGTACTTCACCGACGAGGAGCCGGAGTTGAGGACGAGGACCCGGGTGGCGTGAGGTTCCGGGCGGGTCTCGTCCAGGTGCGGGGGGATGGGTGACGGGCGGGCGGTCATGCGGAGGGCTCCTGTACCTGGGACTGGATGGCCGTGATGGCGACCGTGTTGACGATGTCGCTGACGAGCGCGCCGCGCGAGAGGTCGTTCACGGGCTTGCGCAGGCCCTGCAGGACCGGTCCGACGGCCACGGCGCCGGCCGAACGCTGCACGGCCTTGTAGGTGTTGTTGCCGGTGTTGAGGTCCGGGAAGATCAGCACGGTCGCCTGCCCGGCGACCTCCGAGCCGGGCAGCTTGGTGGCGGCGACGGACGGTTCGACGGCGGCGTCGTACTGGATGGGGCCCTCGATCCGCAGTCCGGGGTGGGTCTGCCGGACGAGCTTCGTCGCCTCCCGGACCTTGTCGACGTCGGCGCCGGTGCCCGAGGTGCCGGTGGAGTACGACAGCATCGCGATGCGGGGTTCGACGCCGAAGCGGGCCGCGGTCGCCGCCGACTGGACGGCGATGTCCGCGAGCTGCTCCGCGTTCGGGTCCGGGTTGACCGCGCAGTCGCCGTAGACCAGGACCTTGTCGGCGAGGCACATGAAGAAGACGGAGGAGACGATCGAGGCTTCCGGCTTGGTCTTGATGATCTCGAAGGCGGGGCGGATGGTCGCCGCGGTGGAGTGGACCGAGCCGGAGACCATGCCGTCGGCCAGCCCCTCCTGGACCATGAGCGTGCCGAAGTAGTTCACGTCCGACACCACGTCGTAGGCGAGTTCCGCCGTCACGCCCTTGTGGGCGCGCAGTTCGGCGTACTTCGCGGCGAAGGTGTCGCGCAGCTCGGAGGTGTGCGGGTCGATGAGCTGCGTCGACGGCGAGGAGAGGTCGATGCCGAGGTCGGCGGCCTTCTTGCGGATGACCTCGATGTCGCCGAGGAGCGTCAGGTCGCAGACGTCCCGGCGCAGCAGTACGTCGGCGGCGCGCAGCACCCGCTCCTCGGTGCCCTCGGGCAGTACCACCCGGCGGCGGTCGGCCCGGGCCTGTTCGAGCAGGTCGTGCTCGAACATCATCGGGGTCACGCGGCCGCTGCGGGCGACCGAGATCCGCTTCACCAGGTCGGCGGTGTCCACGTGCCGCTCGAAGAGACCGAGCGCGGTCTCCGCCTTGCGGGGCGTCGCCGCGTTCAACTTCCCTTCCAGGGAGAAGAGTTCGGCGGCGGTGGGGAAGCTGTTGCCCGGCACCGAGACGACCGGGGTGCCGGGGGCGAGCCGGGCGGCCAGGGTCAGTACGGCTTCGGTGGGCCGCTCGTCGAGGGTGAGGAGCACGCCGGCGATGGGCGGGGTGCCGGCCGAGTGGGCGGCGAGCGCCCCGACCACGAGGTCGGCGCGGTCCCCGGGGGTGACCACCAGGCAGCCCGGAGTCAGCGCGTTGAGGAAGTTCGGCAGCATGGCGCCGCCGAAGACGAAGTCGAGGGCGTCCCGGGCCAGGCCCGCGTCGTCGCCGAGCACGACCGAGGCGCCGAGGGCGTGGGTGATCTGGGAGACGGTGGGGGCGGCGAGGGCCGGCTCGTCGGGCAGGACGTAACAGGGCACGGGCAGCCGGGCGGCGAGCCGCTCGGCGATGACCGCCCGGTCGTCCGCGGCCACCCGGTTGACGACCATCGCGAGGACGTCGCAGCCGAGCACCTCGTAGGCCCGGAAGGCGTTGCGGGCCTCGGCCCGTACGGACTCGGGGGGCTGGCCCTTGCCGCCGACGACCGGGATCACGGCGGCGCCGAACTCGTTGGCCAGGCGCGCGTTGAGCGACAGCTCGTCGGGGAGCTGGGTGGCGGCGTAGTCGGTGCCGAGGACGAGCACGACCTCGTACTCGCGCGCGACCGCGTGGAAGCGGTCGACGAGGACGGCGACCAGCTCGTCGGTGCCGCGCTCCGCCTGGAGCGCGGCCGCCTCGTGGTAGTCCATGCCGTAGACGGTCGCGGCGTCCTGGGAGAGGCGGTAGCGCGCCCGCAGCAGATCGAACAGGCGATCGGGACCGTCGTGCACCAGGGGTCGGAACACCCCCACCCGGTCCACCTGGCGGGTCAGGAGCTCCATGACTCCCAGCTCGACGACCTGCCGACCGTCGCCGCGGTCGATCCCGGTCACGTACACGCTCCGCGTCACGCCGTGGTCTCCTGTCCAGTCCTGTCAACCGAGTGTGCTCGGAACATCCGATAGGGCGGCAATGCCCTCTTGACAATACCTCCGCGGGTGGGTAGGGCGCCCGCCGGACGAAAGGCCTGTAAGAGGGGACGAAAGGCCCTCCCGACCGTCTGCCCCGGGGACGCGCGGAGCAGTCGCGAGCGTCGCCGCGGGGCCCGGCGTGGGACAATCGAAGGCGCTCACACGTACCGCTACCCGAGCAGGAGACACAGCACGATGCGCATCGGAGTTCTCACCGCAGGCGGCGACTGCCCTGGCCTGAACGCAGTGATCCGGTCGGTCGTGCACCGCGCGCTCACCGGTCACCACGCCGAAGTCATCGGTTTCGAGGACGGGTTCAAGGGTCTCCTCGACGGTCACTTCCGCCCCCTCGACCTCAACGCGGTCAGCGGCATCCTGGCCCGGGGCGGCACGATCCTCGGCTCGGCACGCCTGGAGCGCGCCCGGCTGGCGGAAGCCGCCGCCTCCGCGCCCGAGTTGGCCAAGGAGTACGGCATCGACGTGCTCATCCCGATCGGCGGCGAGGGGACGCTCACCGCCGCCCGGCTGCTCTCCGAGGCGGGCATGCCCGTCGTCGGCGTCCCGAAGACGATCGACAACGACATCTCCTCCACCGACCGGACCTTCGGTTTCGACACCGCCGTGGGCGTCGCGACGGAGGCCATAGACCGTCTGAAGACCACCGCCGAGTCCCACCAGCGGGTCATGGTCGTCGAGGTGATGGGCCGTCACGCCGGCTGGATCGCGCTGGAGTCCGGTATGGCGGGCGGCGCCCACGGCATCTGCCTGCCCGAGCGCCCCTTCCAGATCGACGACTTGGTCAAGATGGTCGAGGAGCGCTTCGCGCGCGGCAAGAAGTTCGCGGTCGTCTGCGTCGCCGAGGGCGCGCACCCCGCCGAGGGCTCCATGGAGTACCAGAAGGGCGAGATCGACCAGTACGGCCACGAGCGTTTCCAGGGCATCGGCAACCGTCTCGCGGTCGAGCTGGAGCGGCGCCTCGGCAAGGAGGCCCGGCCGGTCATCCTCGGTCACGTCCAGCGCGGTGGCACGCCGACCGCGTACGACCGCGTCCTCGCCACCCGCTTCGGCTGGCACGCGGTGGAGGCGGCGCACCGCGGCGAGTTCGGGCGGATGACGGCGCTGCGCGGCACGGACATCCACATGGTGCCGCTCGCCGAGGCCGTGACCCGGCTGAAGACGGTGCCGGAGAGCCGGATGTCGGAGGCCGAGTCGGTCTTCTGACCCCGACGGCCGTGATCCGGCCACGGGGGTACGGCCCCGATCGCCACCCCCGCGGGCGATCGGGGCCGTTCGGTACGTGACCGAGACGTTTCGGCCTTCGAACGGAATTGCTGATTTCCACTCTTGAGTCGAACACCATCATCAACAAGGCTTGCGCCTGTCCCGGACATGTCCCAACTCCGTCCGGGCACGTCCGATGGCCGGTTCCGGGGAGGGGCGGGGTACGTCGCATGACCGAGGGGGACACCGGCGGGCGGAGAGCGCCCGACCCGCGGACGGCCGGCGACCCCGCCGCCTTCATCGCCCTGCTCCAGGAGCTCAAGGACCGGTCCGGACTCACGTACCGCGAGCTGTCGTCCCGCGCGGAGGCACAGGGCGACGTGCTGCCTCGCTCGACGGTGGCGAACATGCTGGCCCGTACGACGCTCCCCCGCGAGGAGCTGCTCACCTCCTTCGTCCGCGCCTGCGGAGTCGGAGCGGGGGAGCTGGAGGGCTGGCAGGCCGTCCGCACGGAACTGGCGGCACGGGGGGCGTACGACACCGGACCCGCGACCCCGTCCGGTACCTCGGCCGAGGCGAACGAGGAACCCGAGGCGAACGAGGAACCCGACGCCGACGAGGAAGCCGACGCCGACGACGAACCCGACGCCGACGAGGAAGCCGGCGAGCGGGGGCCCGGCTCGGCGGAGGCGGTGGACACCACCTGGCCCTCGGGCCCCGCCCCCGCACCCGAGCCGTCCGCCCCTGAGCCGCCCCGGTGGCGCATAGGGCGGACCCTCGTCACGGTCGTGGCCGTCGCGGGGCTCGTCCTCGCCGCCCTCAGCCTGGTGCTCACCGTCGTCCGGGACGACGGCGGGACGGGCCCGCGGCGGCTGACGGCCCCGGCGGAGGGGGAGATACGGATACGGGTGATCGGCTCGGACCTGTGCCTGAACGAGCGGCGGGGCAGCAGGAACGGACAGGTCCACCAGGTCCCCTGCGAGGACGCGGTCGTCCCCCTCTACTCCCTGAAGAACCGGGGCGGCCACTGGCAGATCCTCTCGGACCACCCGGACTACGGCCCCGGCTGCTCGGGCATCCCGTCCGGCGGGCGCATCCCGGACGCGCCCCTGGAGGACTCGGAGTGCGGCGATCCGGCCCGTCTGGAGTCCTTCGCCGTGGAACCCTTCGGCACTCCGGTCACCGGCTACCGCATCCGCCCCGAGGGCTCCGCGACCCGCGACGTCTGCGTGACGGTCGTCGGCGACCGCACGGCCGCCTGGGCCCGCCTGGCCCAGGCACCCTGCCGGCCGGACGCGGCGGGCCAGCTCTTCAGCTTCGACCGCCGCGCGGACACGACGTAAATCGTGCCGTGCGCACCCTCACGCTACGAGACGCCGGCCGCCGCCCAGAAGTGGTCCACGATCCCGTCGAGGAACTCCCGGCCCGAGGCGCCGCTGTCGCCCGAGGCGCCCCAGCTGCTCGTCGCCGCCATCCTGGCGTGGTAGTCGGTGTGCAGCCGCTGGAGGGCGGACTCCAGGACCCGCTTGGGCAGCGGCAGCATCTTCACGGCCGGGCGGACGTACGCCTGCCAGCGGGTCGTCGCCGCGTCCCGCAGCAGCTCGGCGAGGTCGGAGTCCCGGCCGGTCGCGGTCAGCAGCGCGCGCGGCCCGAGGCCGAGGGTCTCGGCGAGGGCGGCGGTCTGCCGTTCGTTGCCGCGCCAGCGGCCCGACTCCTCCATCCGGAGGTACGCCTGGGCCTCCAGGCCGACGCGCCGGGCCAGCTCGTCGGCGGCGAGGCCGCGGGCCATCCGGTGCTCGCGAAGGGTGGTGGCGGCGGCGAGGAGTTCGACGGGGGCGCACCAGAGGACCCCGGCCAGCGCGGTCAGCTCGTGCGAGGTCGGGGCGAGGCGGCCGCGTTCCCAGGCGACGACGGTCTCGGGGGAGACGGCGAGGCCGTACTGGGCGCTCAGACCGTAGGCGACATGGCCGGGCGCCATGCCGAGACCCTCGCGCAGGCGGCGGGCCGCGGCGGCGTTGAACGGAGGAGGAGGCGGGGAGGCTTGCACGCCGACACCGTAGATGCGGAACGTGAGCAGTGGCTACGGTGCGTTCACCCAAGGCCAGAAGTCGTAGAAACGTGGGAACCCGCGGGTAACCGCCCGGACCGGGCATGCGGGGCGCGCCCCGGCTCGGGAGGCGGTTCCACGCGCGTGGCGCGGCCGCCGACCCCAGGACCGTAGATCATCGCGCCCGCGGACCGCAAGGGTGCCTCACGGTCCCCGTCGGGTCGTGGTGATCCAGCGGTACTGCAGCTCCGGCCTGCCGATCTGCCCGTACTGCGGGGCCCGCGCCGCCCGCCCCTCGGTCACCAGGTGTTCCAGATAGCGCCGCGCGGTGATCCGCGAGATCCCGACGGCGGCCCCCGCCTCCGCGGCGGTCAGCCCCTCCGGGGCGTCCCGCAGGGCGCGGGTGACGGACTCCAGGGTCGGGGCGCTGAGCCCCTTGGGGAGCGCGGCGGGCCGCGGGGTGCGGAGGGTGGCGAGCGCCCGGTCCACCTCGTCCTGCCCCGACGCCTCCCCGGCCGCGGCCCGGAACTCGGCGTACCGCGTGAGCCGGTCCCGCAGGGTCGCGAAGGTGAACGGTTTCAGCACGTACTGCACGACGCCCAGCGACACCCCTTCGCGCACGATCGCGAGATCGCGTGCGGAGGTCACGGCGATGACGTCGGCAGAGTGCCCGCCGGCGCGCAGCGCGCGCAGGAGCTGGAGGCCGTGGCCGTCGGGGAGGTAGAGGTCGAGCAGCAGCAGATCGACCGGTGTCCGCTCCAGCAGCCGCACGGCGGCGGCCCGGGAGTGCGCGACCCCGGTGACGACGAACCCCGGCACGCGCCCGGCGTAGAGGGCGTGCGCGTCCGCGGCGACGGGGTCGTCCTCGACGACCAGCACCCGGATGGGCGGCTCGGGCTTGCTCACGCGGTCACCTCCGTGGCGGCGGTCCGCGTCCGCCGGTCCAGCGGCAGCCGTACGGTGAACTCCGCCCCGCCGTCCGGGGAGCCGCCCAGGCGCACCGTCCCGGACGCGCGGGCCGCGGCCTGCCGGACCAGGGCGAGGCCGAGACCCCGGCCGGAGCCCTGGGTGGACCAGCCCCGCTCGAAGACCGCGTCCCGGTCCTCCTCCGGGATCCCGCGCCCGGAGTCGCCGACCCGGATCAGCAGCTCCCCGCCGCACGCCCGGGCGGTCACGGTGACCCGCGGCCGGCCACCCGAACCGCCCTGCGCGCCGGTGTCATCGGACCCGCCCTGCGCCTGCGCGTCACCCTGCGCACCGGTGTCACCGAGCCCGCCCCGCACTCCCGCACCAGCGGCATCCCGCGGCTCGCCCTGCTCACCGCCGCCGCCCTGGCCGCCCGCGCCCCCCGCCCCGCCCGGGGCCGCGCTCGCCGCCTCGACCGCGTTGTCGATCAGGTTGCCGAGGATCGTGACCAGGTCCCGGGACGGGATCTCCGGGGGCAGCAGCCCGTCGTCGATGCGGCTGTCCTCGGTCAGCACCAGCTCCACCCCCCGCTCGTTGGCCTGGGCCGCCTTGCCGAGGAGCAGGGCCGCCAGGACCGGTTCGCCGACCGCGTCGACCACCCGGTCGGTCAGCGCCTGCGCCAGCTCCAGCTCGGCCGTCGCGAAGTCGACGGCCTCGTCGACCCGGCCGAGTTCGATCAGCGAGACGACCGTGTGGAGCCGGTTCGCCGCCTCGTGGGCCTGGGCGCGCAGCGCCTGGGTGAAGCCCCGCTCGGAGGACAACTCGCCCGACAGCGCCTGTAGTTCCGTACGGTCCCGGAGCGTGACGACCGTGCCGCGCCGCTCCCCGCCCACCACCGGCCGGGTGTTCACGACGAGGACCCGGTCCGCCGTGAGGTGCGGCTCGTCGACCCGGGGCTCCGAGGCGAGCAGCGCACCGGTGAGCGGCAGCGGCAGCCCCAGCTCCGTCGCCGGGGTGCCCACCACCTCGGCGTCGAGGGACAGCAGCTGCCGGGCGCCGTCGTTGATCAGAGCGATCCGCCGCTGCCCGTCCAGCATCACGAGACCCTCGCTCACCGCGTGCAGCGCGGCCTCGTGGTAGTCGTGCATCCGGCTCAGCTCGGCCGCGTTCATCCCGTGCGTGTGCCGCCGCAGCCGGGCGTTGATCACGTACGTACCCGCGCCGCCCAGGGCCAGCGCCGCGCCGGCCATGCCCAGCAGGGCCGTGACCTGCTCCCGTACCTGCTCGCTGATCGTGTCGATGGTGATGCCCGCGCTGACCAGCGCCACCACCCGGCCGTGGTCGCGCACCGGCGTGATCGTGCGGACCGAGGGGCCGAGGACGCCCTGGTGCGTCTCCGAGAGGGTCCCGCCCCGGGCGGCCTCCTCGATGTGACCGAGGTAGGTGTGGCCGATCTGGCCCGGCTCGGGGTGGGTCCAGCGGGTCCCGTCGGGGGCCATGATCACCACGAAGGCGACGCCGGTGCGGTGCCGTACCGATTCCGCGTACGGCTGGAGCAGCGCCGTCGGGGCCGCCGACCGGGCCGCCGCCGCCACCGTGGGGGACTCGGCGACCGACAACGCGGTCGCCGCGGACTGCCGGCGCGCGGTCTCCTCGGCCTGGGCGCGGTCGGTGACGTACGCGAAGACGGCGCACCCGGCCACGATCGCCGCCACCAGCACGACCTGCATCGCGAAGAGCTGGCCGGCGAGGCTGCGGGGCCGGGGGAGACGGAGGCGCATGCGGGCCAGTGTGCCTGGGCGCGGGGGGTGCGGCGGAATCCCGTTCCCGAATCGTTCTCCGGCGCGGGCGGGCGCCGACGCGGACCCGGACCCGACCCGCGCGGTCGGCCCGCGGGCGCCGGGCGTGAACGAAAGGAACGCAAGGGTGACCCCGGTCACAGGCTGATGGATAGTCGCGGGGATCCACCGGGACGTGGACACACCCCCAGCACGAGGAGGACCCCGTGGCCGCACGACGGGACCGTACCCATTACCTGTATCTCGCAGTCATCGCGGCAGTGGTGCTCGGCATCGCCGTCGGCTTCCTGGCCCCGGGAGTCGCCGTCGAGCTGAAGCCGCTCGGCACCGGCTTCGTGAACCTGATCAAGATGATGATCTCGCCGATCATCTTCTGCACGATCGTCCTCGGCGTCGGCTCGGTCAGGAAGGCGGCGAAGGTCGGCGCCGTCGGCGGCCTCGCGCTCGGGTACTTCGTCGTGATGTCGACCGTCGCCCTCGCCATCGGCCTGGTCGTCGGCAACCTCCTGGAGCCCGGCTCGGGGCTGCACCTCACCAAGGAGGTCGCCGAGGCGGGCGCCAAGCAGGCGGACGGGGCGCACGAGTCCACGGTGGACTTCCTGCTCGGCATCATCCCCACGACGCTGGTCTCCGCCTTCACCGAGGGCGAGGTCCTCCAGACCCTCCTCGTCGCCCTCCTCGCGGGCTTCGCGCTCCAGGCGATGGGCAGGGCCGGGGAGCCGGTGCTGCGCGGCATCGGGCACATCCAGCGGCTGGTCTTCCGCATCCTCGCCATGATCATGTGGGTCGCGCCGATCGGCGCGTTCGGCGCGATCGCGGCCGTGGTCGGCGCGACCGGCGTCGACGCCCTGAAGTCGCTCGCCGTCATCATGATCGGCTTCTACGTGACCTGCGCCCTCTTCGTCTTCGTGGTGCTCGGCGCGATCCTGCGGCTCGTCGCCGGGGTCAACATCCTGTCGCTCCTGAAGTACCTCGGCCGGGAGTTCCTGCTGATCCTCTCCACCTCGTCGTCCGAGTCGGCGCTGCCGCGGCTCATCGCGAAGATGGAGCACCTGGGCGTCAGCAAGCCGGTCGTCGGCATCACCGTGCCCACCGGCTACTCCTTCAACCTGGACGGCACCGCGATCTATCTGACGATGGCCTCCCTCTTCGTCGCCGAGGCCATGGGCAACCCCCTCTCGGTCGCCGAGCAGATCTCCCTCCTCGTCTTCATGGTCATCGCCTCGAAGGGCGCGGCGGGCGTGACCGGCGCCGGCCTCGCCACCCTCGCGGGCGGACTGCAGTCGCACCGCCCCGACCTGGTCGACGGCGTCGGCCTGATCGTCGGCATCGACCGCTTCATGAGTGAGGCCCGCGCGCTGACGAACTTCGCCGGCAACGCGGTCGCGACGGTGCTGGTCGGCACCTGGACCAAGGAGATCGACCGCGAGCGGGTCACCGAGGTCCTGGCGGGGCGGGTCCCCTTCGACGAGAAGACCCTGGTCGACGACCACGCGCCCGCCTCCTCGGAGATGCCGGACCAGCGCGCCGAGGGAGGCGGGGAGAAGGTCCGCGCGGGCGTCTGACCGTGTCCGGCGGCGGCGCAAACCGCCGCCGCGCTGCCCCGCCCGGCCGCCCCCGGCCGCTCTCCCGGTCGGGCGCGGACACGAACGGGACGACCCCGGCCGCCCTCCCGGCCGGGGTCGTCCCTCCGCGTACGGTCCCGCTCCACGGTCCCGCCTTCTCGGCCCCGCCCCCTGTGCGGGGCCGAGAGGAGGCCGCCGGGCGGCCCCGCGCCCGGCGTCAGCCGAAGGGGATGCGGACCACCGAGCGGTCGCCGGTGCCGAGGGTGCTCGGGCCGTTCCCGATCGCGTTCCAGACCTCGACCCTGACCCGGCCGCCGACCAGGTCCCCGTGACTGCCGGTCGCCGTCTTCAGGCCCCGCGCCTGGGTGTAGTGCTCGAAGCCCGGCACGGGATCGGTGGCGAAGTACTGGTACGTCTCGGTCCGCTCCCAGCTGCCGTCGCCGGTCCGGTCGTAACTCACCCGCACCTGCTGCCCGTTGGCGATCACCGATCCGGCGTCGACGAACAGGTCGAACTGGGTGGAGCCGCCGTTGTACGCCCGGGTCAGCGGGCCCGAGGTGAAGACCTGGGGGCTGTGCGGGGCCCCGTCGTGGTTGCCGCCGCCCGCCGAGGCCAGGGAGACCGTCGACGCGGCCGCAGCGTCACCGGCGCCCCCGCCCGTCCGCAGGTAGAGCTGCGAGGAGCCGGAGGGCGGCGGGGTCGTCGGCGGCGGGGTGGTGGGCGGGGGAGTGGTCGAGCCGCCCCGCGTCCACACGGCGACGTAGTCGACCAGCATGGGCCGGCCGGGGACGGTCGCGGCCGTCGGCGTCTTCCCGGCCAGCGCGTCCGGGAACGCCCCGCCCATGGCCACGTTCAGCAGGATGAAGTACCCGGCGTGGCTGGTCATGTCCGCCCATGCCTGGGCGCCCACCCGGGTCTCGTTCACGCTGTGGAAGAGCTGGTCGTCGACGTACCAGCGCAGCTCGTTGGGGGTGACGGAGCGGTCCCACTCGAAGCGGTACGTGTGGAACGCGGACTGGCAGCTCGCGCCGGGGCAGACCCGGCTGGCCCCGATGCCGGTCGTCTCGCCGCACGGGCCGCCCGGGTTCACCCCGCAGTGCAGCACGCCCCAGACGGAGTTGACGCCGTTGACGTTCTCCATGATGTCGAACTCGCCGATGGCCGGCCAGTTCCAGTAGTTGCCCCGGTAGGGGGCGCCGAGCGCCCAGAACGCCGGCCAGTAGCCGAGCGCCGCGTCCCCGGTGACGTTCGGCATCTGGATCCGGCCCTCGATGCGCAGGGTGCCGCCGGCGGGCGCCTTGAAGTCGGCCCGCTTGGTCTCGATGCGGGCGGAGGTCCAGTTCCCCGCGCCGTCCTTGAGCGGGGTGATCCGGAGGTTGCCGGTGCCGTCGAGCCGCAGGTTGTCCGGGCTCGCGGTGTAGTTCTGGATCTCTCCGGTGCCCCAGTTGCCGGGGCCGCCGGGATAGCCGTGACCGGTGTCGATCTGCCAGTCGGCGCCGTTGGGCAGCGCGCGGTCGGGGCCGTTGAAGTCGTCGCTCCACTGGAGCGACCAGCCCGGCGCCGGGGGCACGGCGCCACTGGCGGCGCCGGCCCCGCCGAGGCCGAGCAGGGCCCCCGCGGCGAGGGCGGCGGCGAGGAGTGAGGCGAGCAGGGGAGTGCGTCTGACGCGGCTCAAAGGGAACACCTCCGGGGCGATGGTGCGCGGGGTGTGCGGGGGTTGAGAGCGCTCTCAGACAGCTTTTGTAGTTGGAGACAACGGCCCCGTCAATGGGTCGGGTGCGTTCGGCCCCTGAACACGCCCGGCCGGCTCCCCTCCGCGCGCCTCCGCCTCGCCGACGACGGCGCCCCTCCGGGCGGCGTCCCGTGGCACTCCCCGTCCCCGCGAGCGTCTGACGCCGGCCGCCCCCGCCCCCTTGCCTTGACGCGGGCGTCAAGGCCTACGTTCGGGGACATGCGAATCGGCGAGCTGGCCGAGCGGGCCGGGACGACCACGCGGACTCTGCGGTACTACGAGTCCCGTGGCCTCCTGGCCGCCCGGCGTACGGAGAACGGCTACCGCACCTACGACGAGGACGACCTCCGTCTGCTCCGGCAGATCCGGACCCTGCAGGACGTCGGGTTCGAGCTGGAGGAGACGCGGCCGTTCGTGGAGTGCCTGCGGGCGGGGCATCCGGCGGGCGACGCGTGCCCGGCCTCGCTCGACGTGTACCGGCGCAAGCTCGCCGAGCTGGACGCGCTCGTCGCCCAGTTGCGAGCGGCGCGGGCACAGGTCGCCGCCCAGCTGCTGCGGGCCGAGGCGGAGCTGCCCGCCGGTCCGGAACCCACCTGCGAACTCGGAGGATGACGACATGGTGCACGTACGGGGAGTCGACGCGGTCACGGACGCGGACTTCGACGCGGAGGTGCTGGGGTCGGGGCCGCCGGTCCTGGTGCAGTTCACGGCCGACTGGTGCGGTCCGTGCCGTCAGCTGGCGCCGGTGCTCGCAGCCCTGGCCGAGGAGGAGGCGGACCGGCTGCGGATCGTCACGCTGGACGTGGACCGGAATCCGGAGACCACCCTGCGGTACGGCGTGCTGGCGACGCCGACCCTGCTGGTCTTCCGGGACGGCGCGCCGCTGATGTCGATGGTGGGGGCCCGCCCGAAGCGCCGGCTCCTCCAGGAGCTGGAGGGCGTTCTGGCCTGAGCTTCTCTCCCTGGCGCACAAAAAGACCCCGACTAGAATGGAAGTCGGGGTTCACTTTCGCGTATATTCATGGATTCCGTGTCCGTCATTGGCGTCCGCATATCGTCTGCGGATAAGGCCACGGAGAAGTTCAATAAACGCACTGTATCGCGCCAGGAGTCGAATTGTCAACCGAGCAAATGCGGAATGAACAGCAATTCATCACGGAGCTCTACGCGCGACTCGACGACCTGAGGGACCAGGCCGAGGCCGCCGTCGACCAGGCGCTGCGCACCCCCGGGGTGGGCAGCAGCCAGGGCCGCCTGGAGCGGGACGTGAGGGTCGCCGAACAGTCCGGGCTGCTCGCGGCCTTCAACGCCGGGGAGAGGGGCCTTTGTTTCGGCCGGCTCGTCTTCCAGGACGGGCGCGACCACCACATCGGCCGGATCGGCATCCGCCGGGACGACCCGCACCGCACCCCGCTCGTCGTCGACTGGCGCGCCGAGGCCGCCCGCCCCTTCTACCTCGCCACCGGCCACACCCCGATGGGGCTCAGCCGCCGCCGGCACATCACCACCCAGGGCCGCCGGGTGACCGCTCTGCACGACGAGGTCCTCGACCTCGCCGACGCCACCCGCACCGGCCACGAGAACCGCGACGCCGACGAGGTCCTGCTCGCCGCGCTCGACGCCGCGCGCACCGGACGCATGCACGACATCGTGCAGACGATCCAGGCCGAGCAGGACCGCATCATCCGCTCCCCGCACCGGGGCGTCCTCGTCGTCGAGGGCGGCCCCGGCACCGGCAAGACCGCCGTCGCCCTGCACCGCGCCGCGTACCTCCTCTACGCGCACCGCGAGCAGCTCGCCAAGCGGGCCGTCCTGATCGTCGGCCCCAACCCCGCCTTCCTCGGCTACATCGGCAACGTCCTGCCCTCGCTCGGCGAGACCGGCGTCCTCCTCGCCACGCCCGGCGAGCTCTACCCCGGCGTCCGCGCCACCGGCACGGACACCCCGCGCGCCGCCGCGGTCAAGGGCGACGCCGCCATGGCCGAGGCGCTCGCCGCCGCGGTACGGGACCGTCAGCAGGTCCCCGACCGGGGGACGCCCCTCGTCGTGCCGCACGACGACGGAGACCTGGCCATCGACTGGGACATGGCCCTCGAAGCCCGCCACAAGGCCCGCGAGACCCGCCTGCCCCACAACCTCGCCCGGCCGTACTTCGTCTTCCACCTCCTCGACGCGCTCGCCGCGCAGCTCGCCGACCACATCGGCGCCGACCCCTACGGCGGCCCCAACTTCCTTGGCGCCGACGACCTCGCCCTGCTCGCCAAGGGCGTCGCCGCCAACCCCGAGGTCCATGCCGCCATCGACACCCTCTGGCCGCCGCTCACCCCGGAAGGCTTCCTCGCCGACTACCTCGCCGAGCCCACGCACCTGTCCGACGCAGACGCCGACGCCATCCGCCGCGACGGCGGACCGTGGACCGCGGGCGACGTGCCCCTGCTCGACGAGGCCGCCGAACTCCTGGGCCACGACGACGCGGCCGCCCGCGCCGCCGAGGAGGCCGAACGGCAGAAGCAGATCCAGTACGCCCAGGGCGTCCTCGACGTCTCGTTCGCCTCGCGCACCTACGAGTTCGAGGACAAGGAGGAGCAGGACAAGGACGCCTCCGAGGTCCTCTCCGCGCACGACATCATCGACGCCGAGCGGTTCGCCGAACGCCACGAGGAGGCCGACCACCGCAGCGCCGCCGAGCGCGCCGCCGCCGACCGCACCTGGACCTTCGGCCACATCATCGTCGACGAGGCGCAGGAACTGTCCGCCATGACCTGGCGGCTGCTGATGCGCCGCACCCCCACCCGCTCCATGACCCTGGTCGGCGACCCGGCGCAGACCGGCGACGCGGCCGGCGTCGGCTCGTGGGAGAGGATCCTCGCGCCCTACGTCGAGGACCGCTGGGACCTCGTCCGGCTGGGGGTCAACTACCGCACCCCCGCGGAGATCATGGCGGTCGCCGCCGAGGTCCGGCGCGAGGCCGACCCCGGCTTCGAACCGCCCCGCTCGGTCCGCTCCACGGGCGTCGAACCCTGGGAGCGGACGGTGTCCGACCCGGTGAAGGAGACCGCCGACGCGGTCGCCGCCGAGCTGCGCACCGAGGGCCGCCTCGCGGTGATCGCCCCGCCGGAGCTGCACCCGGCGCTCACGGACGCGCTCCCCGAGGCCTCGCACGGCCCGGCCCCCGACCTGACCCGGCCCGTGGTCCTGCTCGACCCCCGGCAGGCCAAGGGTCTGGAGTTCGACACGGTCCTCGTCGTCGACCCGGACGCCATCCGGGCCGGCGCCACGCACGGCACCAACGACCTGTACGTGGCGCTGACCCGGGCCACTCAGCGACTGGGCGTGATCCGGGCGGAGTGAACCGTCACGCCGGACGCAGCCACACCGTCGCCAGCGGCGGCAGCGTCATCCGCACGCTCGCCGGACGGCCGTGGGACGGCACCGACTCGGTCTTCACCGGGTCGGTGCACTCCACGCCGCTGCCGCCGTACCGCGTCGCGTCCGTGTTGAGCACCTCCGACCAGGCCGCCACCGACTCGGGGACACCGAGCCGGAAGTCCTGCCGTACCACCGGCGAGAAGTTGCAGACCGCCAGCAGCGGCGAGCCCTCGGCGTCGTAGCGGAGGAAGGCGAAGACGTTGTCCTCGGCCGCGTCCCCCACCACCCACTGGAAGCCCTCCGGGGAGGTGTCCCGCTCCCACAGCGCCGGCGTCCGGCCGTACACCGTGTTCAGATCGCGCACCAGGTCCCGCACGCCACGGTGGTCCGCCTCCGCGCCGTACGACGGGTCGAGCAGCCACCAGTCCGGCCCGTGCTCCGCCGACCACTCCGCGCCCTGGGCGAACTCCTGCCCCATGAACAGGAGTTGCTTGCCCGGGTGGGACCACATGAAGCCGAGGTAGGCACGGTGGTTGGCGCGCTGCTGCCACCAGTCGCCGGGCATCTTGGAGACCAGCGCCTGCTTGCCGTGCACCACCTCGTCGTGCGAGATCGGCAGGATGTAGTTCTCGCTGTACGCGTACACCATCGAGAAGGTCATCTCGTTGTGGTGGTACTTGCGGTGCACCGGCTCCTTCGACACGTAGCCGAGCGAGTCGTGCATCCAGCCCATGTTCCACTTCATGCCGAAGCCCAGACCGCCGAAGCCGCCGGGGCCGACCTGGTCCGTCGCCCGGGTCACGCCGTCCCAGGCGGTGGACTCCTCGGCGAGGGTGATGACCCCCGGGCACCGCCGGTACACCGTCGCGTTCATCTCCTGGAGGAAGGCGACCGCGTCCAGGTTCTCCCGCCCGCCGAACTCGTTCGGCAGCCACTCGCCGTGCTCACGGGAGTAGTCGAGGTAGAGCATCGAGGCCACCGCGTCCACCCGCAGGCCGTCGATGTGGTACTCCTCGCACCAGTACACCGCGTTGGCCACCAGGAAGTTCCGCACCTCCTTGCGGCCGTAGTCGAACTCCAGCGTCCCCCAGTCCGGGTGCGCCGAGCGCCGCGGGTCCTCGTGCTCGTACAGCGGCCGGCCGTCGAACTCCGCGAGCGCCCAGTCGTCGCGCGGGAAGTGCGCCGGGACCCAGTCCATCAGGACGCCGATCCCGGCCCGGTGCAGGGACTCCACGAGGTACTTGAAGTCGTCGGGGGTGCCCATCCGGGCCGTCGGGGCGTAGAAGCCGGTGACCTGGTAGCCCCACGAGCCGCTGAAGGGGTGCTCGGCGACGGCCATGAACTCCACGTGCGTGAAGCCGAGGTCGCGGACGTACGCGGGGAGCTGCTCGGCCAGCTGCCGGTAGGTGAGCCCGGGACGCCAGGACGGCAGGTGCAGTTCGTAGACCGAGAAGGGCGCCTCGTGGTGCGGCCGGGCGCCGCGGCTCGCCATCCACTCCGCGTCGTCCCAGGTGTGGTGCGAGTCCGTCACGACGGAGGCGGTGTTCGGCGGGCACTCGGTGCGGCGGGCCATCGGGTCGGCCCGCAGGGTGTGGGAGCCGTCGGGCCGGGCGATGTCGAACTTGTACACCGCGCCCTCGCCGACGCCGGGCACGAACAGCTCCCAGACACCGGTCGCGCCGAGGGAGCGCATCGGCAGCGCCGTCCCGTCCCAGTGGGTGAAGTCGCCGGTGACCCGCACCCCGCGCGCGTTCGGCGCCCAGACCGTGAACCGGGTCCCGGACACGCCCTGGTGGGTCAGGGGGCGGGCGCCGAGCGCCTTCCACAGCTCCTCGTGCCGTCCCTCGCCGATCAGGTGCAGATCGAGGTCCCCGAGGGACGGCAGGAAGCGGTAGGGATCCTGCACGACCAGCTCGTCGCCGTCGTACCGCACCCGCAGCTCGTACTCCGGGATTTTGCGCAGCAGCGGCAGCAGCCCCGAGAAGAGCCCGTCGCCGTCGTCGTGCAGCGCGACCCGCTTCCCCTTGGCGACCACCGTGACCTCACGGGCGTACGGGCGCAGCACCCGGATCGCCACGCCGCCGCGCACGGGGTGGGCGCCGAGCAGGGCGTGCGGGTCGTGGTGCTCCCCGGCGAGCAGCCGGGCCCGGTCCTCCGCGCCGAGCGGCGGCGCCTTGCGCACGCCGCGGTCTCCTCCGGCCTCCGCGCGGGGCGCCGGCGTCTTGGCCGCGGCCGGCGGCGTGACCTTCGGCGCGACCTTGGTGGTGGTCTTCGCCGAGGGCACTTCGTCGGTCGTGGTGCGGGCCGTCTTGCGTGCGGATCGGGCGGTCACGGGGTTGCCTCCTGGGGCGAGTCGGAAGGGGAGGGGAGCGGGGACGTGCGGGGGCCACGGGGGGACGGCGACGCCCACGCAACCGCAACGCGGCCCGTCCCGCGCAGGACACTCGGCCGAACGGGTAGCGGGCGCGCGGGCATGGCCGCCGGGGTGCGCGGCCCGGTCGGACGCCTGTCCTCATGGTGCGGCGCGTCGGGGGACGACCGCGCCCGGAAGGCCGCCGTCCGTGTCCGCCCCGGCCCGGGGGCCGGTGGGCCCCCGGGGCACGGAGCGGGCCGGGCCGTCACTCCGCTCCCGCCAGGCGGTGGATCGCCGCCATCGGGACCGGGAGCCAGTCCGGGCGGTGGCGGGCCTCGTAGACGACTTCGTAGACGGCCTTGTCGGTCTCGTAGGCGCGCAGCAGCGCCGGGTCGGAACGGGGGTCCGTGCCGGAGACCTCGGCGTAGCCCGCGCAGTAGGCGTCGCGGCAGCGGGCCGCCCACGCGGCGTTCCAGGGGCGGTGGGTCCGGGCCGCGTAGTCGAAGGAGCGGAGCATGCCCGCCACGTCCCGTACGGCCGGCTGCGGACGGCACCGCTCGGCGAGCGGCTTCGCGGGCTCCCCCTCGAAGTCGATCACCGCCCAGCCGTCGTCCGCGGCCCGGAGGGTCTGCCCCAGGTGCAGGTCGCCGTGGATCCGCTGCAGCCGGCCCTCCGCCGCCGTGTCGCCCGCGGCCGCGAAGACGGCCCGCAGACCGGGGACGTACGGCAGCAGCGCCGGGACGGCCTGCGCCGCCGCGTGCAGGCGCTGGTCCATCGCCGCGGTCAGGTCATCCGTCTCGGACTTCCGCAGCCGCTCGGTCGGCAGCGCCGTCGCCAGTGCCAGGTGCACCTCCGCCGTGGCGCGGCCGAGCGCGTGCGCCTCGGTGGTGAACTCCCGCCCCAGCGCCAGCGCGTCGAGCGCGAGCCGCCAGCCGTCCCGCGAGTCCCGCAGGAACGGCTGGAGTACGCCGAGGGTGCCGGCCCCCGACTCGAACCAGGCGACCGGCGCGGGCACCCGCGCACAGCCCTCCCTGGCCAGTGCCAGGGGCAGCTCCAGATCCGGATTGGTGCCGGGGCTGACCCGGCGGAAGATCTTCAGGATGTACGTTTCGCCGTACACGAGCGAGGAGTTGGACTGCTCGGCGTCGAGGACGCGGGGGGCGAGCGAGGGGGGCAGCTCGGTGGTCCGGTGGAACCGGAGCGGCCCGATCCGGCCCGGGGTGCGCAGGCGTTCGTAGAGCAGCCCGGCGAGCCGCGGGTCGCGCAGCCCTTCGTAGACGGCCCGCCCGGCCAGGGGTCCCTGGCGGATCCGCCCGATCAGGGCGGGGGCGAGGCGCGGCGGCAGTTGTGACCTGACGCCGAGGAGCAGTTGGTAGCAGTCGGCGGGTGAACCCGCCGGGCGGGCCGGTTGTTCGACCCGTACCAGCAGATGCAGCAGCCCGGGTCCCGTGCCGTCCAGCGGCAGCAGCTCGGTGGCCGCTTCCAGCGTGAATCCGGTGACCCGCCTTCCCTTGCCCGCGAACCAGCGCTGCCGGGGCAGCCATTCATGGAGCAGGGGAGCGAGTGACGGGAGGAGGGCGGCCGGGGCCCGGGTGGTGGATGCGGTCTCCGGCATGGCATCGCGTCCTTTCCCCGGGGGGCGCAGAATCGAGTTCAAATGCGCAGAGTGTCCCGGATGGCGGCTTCGGCTGTCCGGATGTGCGGGACGTGTCGGGAGGGAAGATCCGTATGGGCCCGACAAGAAGGCCCGTATGGACCTGAATCCCCCCCGAGGGGCTGAGGGGTGTGTGGGTCACAGTGCCCCGGGAGGCGCGGCGGAAACCCGCTTTACCCGGGGCACTTGACCGGATTTCCGTCAATCGCGCGGAGAACGCGCCTTCTTCAGCCGGAACCAGTAGAAGCCGTGCCCCGCGAGGGTCAGCAGGTACGGCCACTGGCCGATCGCCGGGAACCGCACCTGGCCGATCAGCTCCACCGGGCTCATCCCGGCGAACCGGCGCAGGTCCAGTTCGGTCGGCTGCGCGAACCGCGAGAAGTTGTTCACGCAGAGCACGAGGTCGGCGTCCATCCCCTCCTCGGGGGCGGACTCCCGCAGGAAGGCGAGCACGGCCGGGTTGGACGAGGGGAGTTCGGTGTACGAGCCGAGTCCGAACGCCCGGTTCTGCTTACGGATCTCGATCATCCGCTTCGTCCAGTGGAGCAGCGAGGACGGGGAGGCCATGCCCGCCTCGACATTGGTGACCTGATAGCCGTAGACCGGGTCCATGATGGCCGGAAGTGACAGCCGGCCGGGGTCGCAGGAGGAGAATCCCGCGTTCCGGTCGGGCGTCCACTGCATCGGGGTGCGGACCCCGTCCCGGTCGCCGAGCCAGATGTTGTCGCCCATCCCGATCTCGTCGCCGTAGTACAGCACCGGCGAACCGGGCAGCGAGAAGAGCAGGGCGGTGAACAGCTCCATCTGGTTGCGGTCGTTCTCGAGGAGCGGGGCGAGCCGCCGCCGGATGCCGATGTTGGCCCGCATCCGGGGATCCTTGGCGTACTCCGCGTACATGTAGTCGCGCTCTTCGTCGGTGACCATCTCGAGCGTCAGCTCGTCGTGGTTGCGCAGGAAGATGCCCCACTGGCAGCCGTCCGGGATCGCCGGGGTCTTGGCCAGGATCTCCGACACCGGGGTGCGCGACTCGCGCCGTACCGCCATGAAGATCCGCGGCATCACCGGGAAGTGGAACGCCATGTGGCACTCGTCGCCGCCCGAGGGGAAGTCGCCGAAGTAGTCGACCACGTCCTCCGGCCACTGGTTCGCCTCGGCGAGCAGCACCGTGTCGGGGTAGTGGTCGTCGATCTCCTTGCGGACCCGCTTCAGGAAGGTGTGCGTCGCGGGGAGGTTCTCGCAGTTCGTGCCCTCCTGCTGGTACAGGTACGGCACGGCGTCGAGGCGGAAGCCGTCGATGCCCAGGTCGAGCCAGAACTTCAGCGCGGAGAGGATCTCCTCCTGGACCGCCGGGTTCTCGTAGTTGAGGTCCGGCTGGTGCGAGAAGAACCGATGCCAGTAGTACTGCTTGCGGACCGGGTCGAAGGTCCAGTTGGACGTCTCGGTGTCGACGAAGATGATCCGGGCGTCCGGGTACTGCTTGTCGTCGTCGGCCCAGACGTAGTAGTCGCCGTACGGCCCGTCGGGATCGGTGCGGGACTCCTGGAACCACGGGTGCTGGTCGCTCGTGTGGTTCATGACGAAGTCGATGATCACCCGCATCCCGCGCTGGTGCGCCGCGTCCACGAACTCCACGAAGTCCGCGAGGTCGCCGAACTCCGGGAGCACGGAGGTGTAGTCGGCGACGTCGTAGCCGCCGTCCCGCAGCGGCGACTTGAAGAACGGCGGCAGCCAGAGGCAGTCGACGCCCAGCCACTGCAGATAGTCCAGCCTGCTGGTGATGCCCTTGAGGTCGCCTACGCCGTCGCCGTTGCTGTCCTGGAAGGACCGCACGAGCACTTCGTAGAAGACGGCCCTTTTGAACCAGTCCGGGTCACGGTCCTTTGCGGGCGTGTCCTCGAAGGTGTCGGGGACGGGTTCGTTGACAGTCATGAGGTGGGTGACCCTCCGATCGACGGGGACGGTCGCAGAGCGAGGACGTGCGCGGGCCTGACGCCCGGCTCGAGGCGCACATAGTTGGCTCTGCCCCAGTGATAGGTCTCGCCGGTGAGCTCGTCGCGCACCGGTACGGTCTCGTGCCAGTCGAGGCCGAGTTCCGGCATGTTCAACGAGACCGTGGCCTCCTGGGTGTGGTGCGGGTCGAGGTTGGCGACCACCAGAACGGTGTTCGAACCCGACCGCTTGCTGTAGGCGATCACCCGGTCGTTGTCCGTCGTGTGGAAGGTGAGGTTCCGCAGGCGGCGCAGAGCCGGGTGGCGGCGCCTGATCCGGTTGAGCGTGGTGATCAGCGGAGCGATCGACGCTCCCGCGCGCTCCGCCGACTCCCAGTCGCGCGGCCGGAGTTGGTACTTCTCCGAGTCGAGGTACTCCTCGCTGCCGTCGCGCAGGGCGGTGCCCTCGCACAGCTCGTACCCGGCGTACATGCCCCAGGAGGGCGACAGGGTCGCCGCGAGCACCGCGCGCACCTCGAAGGCCGGCCGGCCCCCCGTCTGGAGGTAGGCGTGCAGGATGTCGGGGGTGTTGACGAAGAAGTTCGGCCGCATGGAGGCGGCCACGTCGCCGGACAGCTCGGTGAGGTACTCCGTCAGCTCCTGCTTGGTGTTGCGCCAGGTGAAGTACGTGTACGACTGCTGGAAGCCGACAGCGCCCAGCGTGCGCATCATCGCGGGCCGGGTGAACGCCTCCGCCAGGAAGATCACGTCCGGGTCGGCCCGGTTGATCTCGCCGATCACCCGCTCCCAGAAGACGACCGGCTTGGTGTGCGGGTTGTCGACGCGGAAGATCCGCACCCCGTGGTCCATCCAGTGCCGCAGCACCCGCACCGTCTCCGCGACGATGCCGTCCATGTCCCGGTCGAAGGCGATCGGATAGATGTCCTGGTACTTCTTCGGCGGGTTCTCGGCGTACGCGATCGAACCGTCCGGCCGGTGGTGGAACCACTCCGGGTGCTTCTCCACCCACGGGTGGTCGGGGGAGCACTGCAGGGCGAAGTCCAGCGCGATCTCCAGACGCAGCTCCCGGGCCCGGGTCACGAAGGCGTCGAAGTCCTCGATCGTCCCCAGATCCGGGTGGACCGCGTCGTGGCCGCCCTCCGGCGAGCCGATCGCCCACGGCACGCCCACGTCGCCCGGGCTCGCCGAAAGCGAGTTGTTGGGGCCCTTGCGGTGGGTGGTGCCGATGGGGTGGATGGGCGGGAGGTAGACGACGTCGAAGCCCATCGCCGCGATCGCCGGCAGCCGGTCCGCCGCCGTACGGAACGTCCCCGGGACGGTCCGGCCGCGGACCTTCCGCACGCCCTCCGAACGCGGGAAGAACTCGTACCACGAGCCGTACAGCGCCCGCTCCCGCTCCACCTGGAGCGGCAACGCGGGGGAGGCGCTGACCAGTTCGCGCAGCGGATGGCGGTCCAGGGCCTCGGTCACCTGCGGCGCCAGCGCTGCCGCGAGCCGCGCGGACGCCGAACGGGACTCGTCGCGCAGCGCGTCCACGGCCGCGAGGACGGCCTCGCGTCCCCCGCCCTTCTTCGGCACCCCCTTCGCGGCGCGCTCGTGCAGCTCGGCGCCCTCGGCGAGCACCAGCTCCGTGTCCATCCCGGCCGGGATCTTGATCGTGGCGTGGTGGCGCCAGGTGGCCACCGGGTCGCTCCAGGCCTCGACCGTGTAGGTCCACAGGCCCTCGGCGTCCGGGGTGACCTCGGCGCCCCAGCGGTCCGTGCCGGGTGCGAGTTCGCGCATCGGGGTCCACGGCCCGGGGCGGCCGGACGGACCGCGCAGCACGACATTGGCGGCGACCGCGTCGTGGCCTTCGCGGAAGACGGTCGCCGTGACCTCGAAGGTCTCCCCGGCCACCGCCTTCGCGGGCCGGCGGCCACAGTCGACCAGCGGGCGGACGTCCAGTACGGGAATACGTCCCATGAGCGGATTCACAGCATCACCTGAGGGTTTGCGGGGGTGCGGGTGGTGGTGCGCTCTTTGTAGCTCCGTCGACGGCTGGCGGGTTGCGGGCATGGCCGCTCCTGTCCGCGTTCACTCGGATGGCGGGTCTACGGGGTGTACCGGAGGAGCCTTCCTCGGTTTCCGGGCGGGCAATCCGGCGCTTTGTTAACTACTCGGACGTAGCCGCGGGGACAAGCACTCCCCGGCCACAAGAAACCGGCCCCGTCCTGCGAGGACGGGGCCGGCCGGGAGAAAAAGCCCGCACAGGGCCGATCGGGTCAGCCCTGGGGCGACGCCGAGGGCTCCTCCGCGTCCGTGGACCACACCTGCCACGGCTGACGCGTCACCCACTCCTCCACCGGCGCCGGGTTCACCCGGAGCACCTCGGCGGCGACCCCGTCGTCGGCCGCGAGGAGCAGCGGATCGGCTCCCGTCGCCATGTAGTGGTAGATCCCCGCGACCCCGGCCGCCGCCTTCGGCCCGAGCAGCTGCGCGAGCCCGCGCTCGAAGGCCTCGGGCGGCAGCGGCAGATAGTGCACCGCCCGCCCCAGGCCCCGGCCGAACGCCGCCGCCAGCTCGGCTCCCGTCATCGACCGGGCCCCGCCGATGTCGAACGTACGTCCGTCCAGGCCCTCCCCGGTCAGCGCCGCGAGCACCGCCTCCGCCAGGTCCCGGTGCGAGATCCAGGCCGCCGGGGTGTGCTCGGGCAGCGGATAGGCCAGGACACCGTCGTTGACCAGCGCCGGACCGTTCCACGGCGAGAAGAGGTTGTCCAGGTAGACCGGCGGTCTGACGACCACCAGCGGGACGCCGCAGTCCCGGAAGACCGCCTCGGCGATCCGCCGGGTCTCGAACGCGGCCACCGAGGTCGGGCCCTGCGGCACGCGGGTGTTCGCGTTGTAGACCAGGCGGACGATCCCGGCCTCCAGGGCGGCGAGCGCGATGTTCCGCGCGTACAGCCGGACCCGCTCCGGCTCGTACACCAGCGGCATCACCACCGAGGCATGGGTCATGCCCTCGAACAGCCGCCGCACGTCCGCGGCGCTCGCCAGGTCGCCCGCGACATAGGAGGCGCCCGGCAGGGGCGGGCGATCGCCCTCCGGACGGCGCGTGAGCGTACGGACCCGGTGGTGCCGCTCGGCCAGCAGGCGCGCCACCGCGCCCCCCTGGAAGCCGGTCGCTCCCACGACCGCCACCCGCATCGGAATCTGACTGGACATGTGTCGTTGAGGCCCTTCGATAGGCTGTGACTGCTGCCGTGACGGCTCTCTCAGGCTGGCGGCGGCGGCTTCGGCCGTTCAATTAACAAACCGGGGCGGAAGTTGAAGGATCGTCCATGGACACCGTGGGAACCGACTGTCACGACCGGCATGGGGAGGAGCGCGACGACCAGCGCGACGATCTCCTGAGCGAACTGCTGAAACCGCTCCGGCTCACCGGCGTCTTCGACAGCCGCTGGCACGTCCGCGCGCCCTGGGCCATCGAGGGCGACGCGGAGCAGAGCTGTGCCGTGCTGCACTACCTCGTCGAGGGCGGCTGCTGGATCACCGGCGAGGGCCAGACCCCCCTGGAGCTGCGCGCCGGCGATCTCATCGTCTTCCCCACCGGCACCGCCCACCGGCTCTCCGACCGCCCCGACCGGCAGGGCCTGCCGCTCAAGGCGGTCCTGCCCGAGCGCCAGCCCGGCACCTCCGGCGAGATCGTCATCGACGGCACCGGCACCGAGAGCCGGCTGCTGTGCGCCGGGCTCCACTACGACGCCAGCGCCGCCACCGGCCTCTACACCTCGCTGCCCTGGGCGCTGGTCCTCGACGGCACACAGGTCGAACGGGAACCGCTGCTCCGCGACACGCTCCGGCTGCTCGCCGACCCCGCCCGGCCCCTCGGCCCGGGGGACCGGCTGATCACCCTGCGCGCCTTCGAGATGGCCCTCGTGCTCGCCCTGCGCCCGCTGCTGCGCGAGCTGACCGACAACCCGGACGCGCTGCCGGTGCTCCGCCACCCCGGCATCAGCCGGGCCCTGGTCATGATCGCCACCCGGTTCGCCGAACCCTGGACCATCGAGTCCCTCGCCCGCGAGGTCGGCATGTCCCGCTCCGCGTTCACCGCCGCCTTCCGCGAACTGGTCGGCGAGGCGCCCGCCCGCCACCTCACGGGCCGGCGGATGCAGGAGGCGGCCCGGCTCCTCACGGAGACCTCGATCCCGCAGTCCGCGGTCCCGCCCCGGGTCGGCTACCAGAGCGCCGTCGGCTTCCACCTCGCCTTCCGGAAATGGTTCGGCATGACGCCGGGGGAGTACCGCTCCGGCGTCGACAACGCGGCCTGACCGCAGGCGCCCTGACCTGGCGCGAACCCCTCCGGCGGCCCGCGCGGGACGCGGCCCCGGGTGGACCGCGTCCATGATCCGGGCAAAAGCCGCATGACCGGAAGACGACTGGCCGGTTCTTAAGGACCGCTGGACGGACGTTCATTGCCCTCGCCCCCCGAGCCATGGAGGCTCAAGGCGGCAGAGCCATGACAGACGAGGAGAGGCGATAAGCGGTGACGAGGTCCGGGCAGGATTATCTGGAGGCGCTGCGCGACGGGCGCGAGATCTGGCTCGACGGAGAGCGGATCAAGGACGTCACCGCTCACCCCGCCTTCCGGGCCACCGCGGCCTCCTTCGCCGGGCTCTACGACCTCGCCCACGACTCCCCGCAGACCCCCGTCCTGGTCCAGGGCGGGGTGCACCGCGCCTACGCCGTGCCCCGGTCGTACGAGGACCTGGTCGCCCGCCGCCGGGCGTACAAGGCTTGGGCGGAGGCCAGTTACGGCTTCCTCGGCCGCACCCCCGACTACATGGCCTCCGGCGCGGCCGGGTTCGCCGCCGCCCCGCACGTCTTCGACACCGAGTGCTTCGACGGCGCCGACAACGCCCTGGCCTACCACCGCCGGCTCGCCGAGGGCGGGCTGTACTCCGCCTTCACCATCACCAACCCGGCCTCCGGGCGCGGCGAGGACGACCTGACGGTCCGGGTCGTCCAGGACCGCGCCGACGGGATCGTGGTCCGCGGCGCCAAGACCATCGGCACCGGGGCCGTCTTCGCCGACGAGATCCTCGTCGGGACGATCGAGCCGCTGGCGCGGGAGGACATCGAGCGGGCGCTCACCTTCTCCGTCCCCGTGGACACCCCCGGCCTGAAGCTCATATCGCGGACCTCGTACGAGGGGCGGGCCCGGTCCGTCTTCGACCATCCGCTCTCCTCGCGGTACGACGAGAACGACGCGCTGCTCGTCTGCGACGACGTGTTCGTCCCCTGGGAGCGGGTGCTGACCTACCGGGACGTGGACGCGACCGCCGCGATGTGGTGGCAGACCCCGGCCTATCTGAACTTCACCCACCAGTCGGCGACCCGGTTCTGGACCAAGCTGGAGTTCCTCACCGGCCTCGCGATCCTCATCGCCCGGTCCAACGGCACGGACGCGCTGCCGCCGGTCACCCAGGCCATCGGACGGCTCCTCGGCATGGTCGCGCAGGCCAAGGCGTTCGTCCTCGCCGCGGAGGCGTCGTGGGAGCCGGTCGACGGGGGCCGGGGCGGGGTGCGCCCGGGCCAGGAGATCTCCTTCGCCCAGCGGATCATGGCCGGAGAGCTGTACCCGAGGGCCGTCCAGGACATCAAGCTGCTCGCCGGCGGGGCGCTCGTCCAGACCCCGGCGAGCGGACGGGACCTGCTCCACCCGGAGCTGGGCCCGCTCGTACGCCAATACTTCCGCGCCCCCGGCCACCCGGCCGAGGACCGGCTCAAGCTCCTGAAGCTCGCCTGGGACGCCCTCGGTTCGGAGTTCGCCGGCCGCCACGAGCAGTACGAGCGCTTCTACCAGGGAGCCCCGCACGTCTATCTGACGATGCAGACCTGGGCGGGCGGCGCCGACGACTGCGTGGGCCTGGCACAGGCCTGCCTGGACGGGTACGACCTCGGGACGACGACGGGGCCGGCGGCGGGCGCGCCGGGGCCGGCCGCCGGGCCGGCGACGGGGACGACGCCCGGGACCGGCCGGTGACCCCGCACCGAGCGACCCACGGCGACACCGGAGGATTCGGGGCCCGGCCGTCGTCCCCGTTGGCAGGTCGGGAGACGCACGGCGACACCGGAGGATTCGGGGCCCGGCCCTCGTCGCCGTCGGCAGGTCGGGAGACGCACGGCGACACCGGGGGCTCCCGGGCCCGGCCGTCGTCGCCGTCGGCAGGTCGGGCGGTCCGGCGCCGGGAGGTCCGGCGGTGAGTGCCTCTCCTTCCCCGCGCGGCGCCCTCGCGCTGCTCGCGTCCACGCAGCTGCTGCTCATCCTGGACACCGCGGTCGTCAACGTCGCCCTCCCCTCGATCGGCGAGGACCTCGGGTCGGGCTCGGCCGGCCTCTCCTGGGTGGCCAACGCCTACCTGATCACCTTCGGCGGTCTGCTGCTGCTCGGCGGCCGCGCCGCCGACCTCCTCGGCCACCGCCGGCTCTTCCTCGCCGGTCTCGGCGTGCTGGCCGCCGCCTCGGCCGCCGGCGCGCTCGCCCCGGGCGCGTCCACCCTCGTCGCCGCCCGCGCCGCCCAGGGCGTCGGCGCCGCCGTCGCCGCGGCCGCCGCGTTCGCGCTCCTCCTCGGCCTGTTCCCGGACGGCCCCGCCCGCCACAAGGCGCTCGGCGCCTTCGCCGCCATGGGCGGCCTCGGCGGCGTCCTCGGCACCGTGGTCGGCGGCGTCCTCACCGACCTCCTCGGCTGGCGCTCCACGTTCTGGCTCAACGTCCTGGTCGCCGCCGCCCTGGCCGCCCTCGCCCCGCGCGTCCTCGCACCGGGCGGGCGCCGGGCCGCCCGGGACTTCGACCTCGCCGGAGCCTTCGCCGCCACCGGCGGGCTCGGGCTCGTCGCGTACGCCCTCGTCGGAGGCGGCGAGTCCGGCTGGCTCTCCCCCCGTACCCTCGGCGCCGGCGGCGCGGGGCTGGCCCTCCTCGCCGCGTTCGCGGTGATCGAGACCCGGGCCGCCGCTCCCCTCGTGCCGCCCGCCGTGCTCGCCCGTCCGGCGCTCCGGCTCGCCAACATCCTCGGCGCCCTCGCCCAGATGACGCTCTTCCCGATGTTCTTCCTGGTCAGCCTCTATCTGCAGAGCGTCATCGGCCACTCCCCGCTCGGCGGCGGCCTGGGGCTGCTGCCGCTCTCGCTGGTCGTCGTCGCGGTCGCCCCGCGGACCGGCCGGCTCATCCTGCGGATCGGGCTGACCCGGACCATGACCCTCGGCTTCGTGCTGCTCTGCGCCGGCACCCTGTGGCTGGCGCTCGCGCTCACCGCCGACGGCACCTTCCTCACCACCGTCCTCGCGCCCAGCCTGGTGCTGGGCGTCGCCCTGCCGCTGGTCATGGTCACCACCAATGTGGCCGCCACGGCCGAGGCAGCCCCCGAGGAGACCGGCCTGGCATCCGGACTCGTCAACACCGCCCAGCAGTTCGGGTCGGTGCTCGGTCTTGCCGTTCTGGTGGCCATCGCCACCACCCGTACCGACGCTGCCACCGCAGCGGCCCAGACCACCGGTTTCAGAGCCGCGCTCCTCGTCGGCGCGGCCTTCGCCGCCGTCGCCGCGACGCTCTCGGTACGCCTGCGCCTCCCCGCCCCCGCCCCGGCGCCACCGCGCCGGGACCGGGCGGCCGAGCCGACCCACGGTGACCACGTGGGTGACCACACCTGATCTCGGCGACCCGCCGGAGGGGCGCGTCTGCCGACAGGGAGATACGCGCTCGGCTCCCCGACCACGGGGGACCCTCGGACGATGTCCAGGGGGGAGCCGGGCACCATCGACCGTCGGCAGCCGCACCGACCGCCCCCGAGGCACACCGAAACCACGAAGAGGGGCATTCCGTTGACCCTGTACGACCTTGTCGCGCCCGGTCTCGACGAACGCGGCGATCCGCGTTACCGCATCTCCGACATACGCGCCGCCGATCCACTCGGCGCCGACGCCCTGCTCGCCGCGCTGCCCGCGATGAACGCCGACGCCGACGTCGCCGCGCTCGTCGTGTCCCTGCGCACCCTCGTCCCCGACCCGGACCGGGCGGCCGAGTGGAACGTGGAGGCCGCCCTGGCCGCCATGCGCGACCTGGGCATCCTGCTCGGCTCGCTGAAACGCCACGGCGTCCAGCCGGTCGCCGCCGTCCCCGAGGTGCTGCCCATCCTCGAACTCCTGGGCCGGCGCACCGACATGGTGCCCCGGGACACCGTGCACCACTACACCACCTGGAACCCGCTCGGCCCACGCCAGCGGATGTACACCGGGCACCCCATGGAGGGACACCTCCAGGAGGCCGTCCGGATGACCTTCCCCGGTCTGGTGGCCGCGCTCGACACCTGCGCGCGCCTCGCCCGGCTGGAACCGTACGACCCCGGCTTCGCGGTCGCCCTCGACCGCCTCGCCCACCACGTCCAGTCGATGGTCGACTCCATCGACTTCACCGTCGCCCACGTCACCCCGGAGTTCTTCGCGCTCACCCTGCGCCCCTACTTCGAGGAGGTCGAGGTCGCCGGGCGCGACTACCTCGGCCCCGCCGCCGCCCAGGTCCCGCTCTGGCTGGTCGACCTGACGCTCTGGCAGTGCGACCGCTCCCACCCCGACTATGACGCCTTCCTCGACGACTCCGTGCAGTACAGCCTGCCGTCCTGGCGGGACTTCCATACCCGGCACATCGGCGGCGTCTCCGCCGTCAGCAAGCTGTCCGCCGCCGTCAGCTGGGAGAACGTCGAGCGGCTGCCCCCGCAGCTGGAGGCGTCCGCGCAGGCCCTCGCCCGCGTCCTGAAGATCCTCAAGACCTTCCGCGCCCGCCACATCGGGATCGCCCGCAAGGCCTACCGCGACGACCTGCGGCTGTACGACGAGGGCAGCGGCGGCGCCCCGATCGTCCTGCTGCGCTCGATCCTCGACCTGACCCGGGACAACGAGACCATGGTGCGCCAGGCGACGGGCAGCCCCCGGCCGGTCGCGGGCGCCCGCACGTCGGCGGCGTGAGGAGAGACCGATGAACACCGACACACCTTCCTCGGGCGCGCTGCCGGACGCCCTGTCGGACGTCCTGTCCGACGAGTGCGACCTGCCCGGCTGCGGACTGCTGCACGTGGTCGTCGCCGGCGGCGGCATCGCGGGCCTCACCACCGCCCTCGCCCTGCACGCCGCCGGATTCCAGCGCGTCACCGTCGTGGAGGCGGCCAGGACCGGCCGTCCGGTCGGCGCCGGGCTCAACCTGATGCCCAACGCCGTCCGCGAGCTCGACGCGCTCGGCCTGCTCGACCGCCTGGAGGCCGGCGCCGTACGCACCCGCGAACTGCGCTACTACCACCGCTCGGGCGGCCTGATCTCCCGCGAGCCGCGCGGGCTCGGCGCCGGCTACCGCTGGCCCCAGCTCTCCGTCCACCGCGCCCACCTCCAGCGGGTCCTGGCCGAGGCGGTACGCGAACGGCTCGGCCCCGCCGCCCTGATCAGGGGGGTCCGCGTCACCCACGCGGAGACGCTGCCCGACGGCCGCCCGCGCATCCAGCTGGAGCACCGCGACGGCACCACCCGGGGCCGGGCCTCCCTCGAACCGGACGTCCTGATCGGCGCCGACGGCATCCGCTCGGCCGTCCGGGCCGCGCTCAACCCGGGCGAGGGCGCCCCGCCCTGGAACGGGATGACGGTGTGGCGGGGGGTCTCCCGGATGCCCGCCCGGGCCGTCGGCGACTCCATGTTCATCGCCGGGGACGACCGCCAGAAGGCCGTCGTCTACCCCCTGACCGAGCCCTCGGACCCGGACGGCACCGTCCTGGTCAACTGGGCCCTCGCCCGCCCCGCCGACGACACGGCGGGGGAGGAGCGGCGCGCGGAGTACCGGGGCGACTGGAACCGCGCCGTCGCTGTAGAAACGTTCCTGCACCACTTCGAGGGGTGGGAGTTCGACGGCGTCAGCGTGCCCGGCATCCTGCGGGCCGCCGACGCCGCGCACGCGTACCCCATGGTCGACCGCGAGCCCCTGGAGCGCTGGACCCACGGCCGCACCACCCTCGTGGGCGACGCCGCCCACGCGATGTACCCGATCGGCTCCAACGGCGCCACCCAGTCCGTCGTCGACGCCCGCGCCCTCGCCCACGCGCTGGCCCGCCACCGTGACCCGGCGGTCGCCCTCGCCGCCTACGAGGAGGAGCGCCGGCCCGCCATGACGGCCCTGCAGCAGGCCAATCGCCGGCTCGGCCCCGAGGTCGTCATCAACCTGGCCCACCAGCGGGCGCCGCACGGCTTCACCGACATCCACGAGGTGATCCCCGCCCACGAACTGGCCGCCATCGCCGCCCGCTACGCCGCCACCGGAGCCTTCGACCCGACCGCCGTCAACCAGGGGTCCCCCTACGGCACACGCCGTCCGGGTGCCCCCGCCCCACCCCCCGTACGGGTGGGCGCGCCGCTCTGACGCCCCGTCCGGGCCACGGCACCACCCCCGCGCGCCGTGGTCCGGACGGAGGCAGTGGCCTACCTTCGAGGGGACGCACAGCGGACGCACAGCGTGGTGCGTCCGCTCCGCTCCGCTCTCCCCTGCGAAGGTGGAACACGTGAAGGCAATCCGTCGATTCACCGTGCGCCCCGTCCTCCCCGACACCCTTCGACCGCTCACCGACCTGGCGCGGAACCTGCGCTGGTCCTGGCACGAGCCGACCCGTGAACTCTTCGACTCCGTGGCCACCGTCCCCGCCGGGGACCGCCGCACCGACGACGGCGACCCCGTCCGGCTGCTCGGCTCCGTCTCCGCCGCCCGCCTCGCGGCCCTCGCCGCCGACCAGGAGTTCCTGGACCGGCTGCACGCCGCCGCCGAGGACCTCGACCACTATCTGCACGCCCCCCGCTGGTATCAGGAACACCAGGAACACCACGGCGGGCTGCCCGCCGCGATCGCGTACTTCTCCCCCGAGTTCGGCGTCACCGCCGCCCTGCCCCAGTACTCCGGCGGCCTCGGCATCCTCGCCGGCGACCACCTCAAGGCCGCCAGCGACCTCGGCGTCCCGCTGATCGGCGTCGGACTCCTCTACCGCCACGGCTACTTCCGCCAGTCCCTCTCCCGCGAGGGCTGGCAGCTGGAGCACTACCCCGTCCTCGACCCCGGCGAGCTGCCGCTCTGCCTGCTCCGCGACACCGACGGCGCCCCCGCCAAGGTCACCCTCGCCCTGCCCGGCGGCCGCAGCCTGCACGCCCACATCTGGACCGCGCAGGTCGGCCGCGTCCCCCTGCTGATGCTCGACAGCGACGTCGAGGAGAACGCGCCCGGCGAACGCAATGTCACCGACCGCCTCTACGGCGGCGGCAGCGAGCACCGGCTCCTCCAGGAGATGCTCCTCGGCATCGGCGGCGTCCGGGCCGTCCGTACGTACTGCCGGCTCACCGGCACCCCGGCGCCCGAGGTCTTCCACACCAACGAGGGCCACGCCGGCTTCCTCGGCCTCGAACGCATCCGCGAACTGGCCGGCGACGGCATCGGCTTCGACGCGGCCCTGGAGACCGTCCGCGCCGGGACCGTCTTCACCACCCACACGCCCGTCCCCGCGGGCATCGACCGATTCGACCGCGGTCTCGTCGCCCGCCACCTCGGTGACGACGGCGAGCTGCCCGGCGTCGACGTCGGACGGATCCTCGCCCTCGGCGACGAGACCCCGCTCGGCGGCGAGCCCGGACTCTTCAACATGGCCGCCATGGGGCTGCGCCTGGCCCAGCGCGCCAACGGCGTCTCCACCCTGCACGGGGGAGTCAGCCGCCAGATGTTCGCCGGACTGTGGCCGGGCTTCGACTCCGGCGAGGTGCCCATCGGCTCCATCACCAACGGCGTCCACGCGCCGACCTGGACCGCCCCCGAGGTCGGCCGGCTCGGCCCGGACGCCGACGACCGCGCGCTGTGGGAGCTGCGCCGCACCCTGCGCGAACAGCTCGTCACCGAGGTACGGGAGCGGCTGCGGGCCTCCTGGCGGCAGCGTGGCGCCGCGGCCGCCGAACTCGGCTGGACCGACTCCGTCCTCGACCCCGACGTCCTCACCATCGGCTTCGCCCGCCGGGTCCCGTCGTACAAGCGCCTCACCCTGATGCTCCGCGACCCGGACCGGCTGCGGGCGCTGCTGCTCCACCCCGAGCGGCCCGTCCAGCTCGTGGTGGCCGGCAAGGCCCACCCGGCCGACGACGGCGGGAAGCGGCTCGTGCAGGAGCTGGTGCGGTTCGCCGACGACCCCCGGGTCCGGCACCGGATCGTGTTCCTGCCCGACTACGGCATGGCCATGGCGCGCAAGCTGTACCCCGGCTGCGACGTCTGGTTGAACAACCCGCTGCGGCCGCTGGAGGCGTGCGGCACCAGCGGGATGAAGGCCGCGCTCAACGGCTGCCTCAACCTCTCGGTCCTCGACGGCTGGTGGGACGAGTGGTTCGAGCCGGACTTCGGCTGGGCCATCCCGACCGCGGACGGGGCGGCCGCCGCCGACCAGGAGCGCCGGGACGACCTGGAGGCGGCCGCGCTCTACGAACTCGTCGAGCGCCGGGTCGCCCCCCGCTTCTACGACCGGGGGGAGGACGGCGTCCCCGCCCGCTGGACCGCGATGGTCCGCCGGACCCTCGGCGACCTCGGGCCCAAGGTGCTCGCCGACCGGATGGTCCGGGAGTACGTGGAGCGGCTGTACGCCCCCGCCGCGGCGGCGCGCCGCGAGCTCGACCCGGACGCGGCGCGGGAACTGGCCGACTGGAAGTCCCGGGTCCGGACCGCATGGCCGAAGGTCGCCGTCCACCACGTGGAGGTCGGCGAACTCGGCGAGGACCTCGGCGACGCCGAGCTGGGCGCGACGCTCGCGGTACGGGTCGCCGTGTCGCTCGGGGAGCTGCGGCCGGAGGACGTGGAGGTGCAGGCGGTCACCGGGCGCGTCACCCCCGACGACACCCTCGCCGACCCCCGCGTCTGCGCCCTGAAGCCGGCCGGCGGGGGCTCCGACCTCGACGGCCGGCGGATCTACGAGGGCTCCCTGGTCCTGGACCGCACCGGGCCCTTCGGCTGCACGGTCCGGGTCCTGCCGGCCCACGCCCGTCTCGCCTCGCCGGCCGAGCCCGGCCTGGTGGTCTGGCCGGCCGACGCCGTGGCGGAGGGGGCCGGGGTGCTGCTGCGCTGACGAGCCGCCGGGGGGGGGGGGGCCCCCCCCCCCCCGCCCCCCCCCCCCCCCCCCCCCCCCCCCCCCGGGACCGTGAACGGCGTATGGCAGTCGTGTTGCGGCCCCCCCGTATCCCTT